>NZ_LIPV01000006.1 GCF_001418255.1 Thiomonas bhubaneswarensis | reverse complement strand
TTTGCGTGAATCGGTCGGCGTACAGGATCGCGAATTGGTTCATCGCCACCTTCCAGTCATGCGCGGCACGGCCCCAGTCGGCCGTGATGTTGCGCAGCGCCAGCCAGATCAGCTTCGTGGCCGCGTCGTCGCTGGGAAAGTGCCCGCGGGTCTTGATGATTTTGCGTAGCCGCGAGTTGATGCTCTCGATGGCGTTGGTCGTGTAGATCACTTTGCGCACGGCTGGGGGAAATGCGAAAAACGGAATCACCTTGTCCCAGGCCCGGCGCCAGGCCATGGCCACCGTGGGGAACTTGGCGCCCCAGGGGCCTTGCTCGAAGGCCTCGAGCTCGGCCAGGGCGGCTTCGGCGCTGGGCGCGCTGTAGATCGGCTTGATCGCCGCGGCCAGCGCCTTGCGATCCTTCCAGCTGGCATAGTCCAGGCTGTTGCGGATCAGGTGCACGATGCACGTCTGCAACGTGGTGGCTGGGAAGACCGCGCCCAGCGCTTCGCCCATACCCTTGAGGCCATCGGTGACGGCGATCAGGATGTCGCCCACGCCGCGCGTCTTCAGGTCGTTGAACACCTTCATCCAGAACTTCGCGCCCTCGGTGGTCTCGATCCACAGCCCCAGAATATCGCGGGTGCCGTCAGGCAAGACGCCCAGCGCCAGGTACACCGCCTTGTTGCGCACCACCGCGTCCTCGCGGATCTTGACCCGCAGCGCGTCGAAAAACACCACCGGATACATCGGCTCCAGAGGCCGCGCCTGCCAGGCGGTGACCTCGGCCATGACCGCGTCCGTGACCGAGCTGATGAACTCCGGCGAGACCTCCGTGCCGTACTGCTCGGTGAGAAAGCCTTGGATCTCGCGCACCGCCATCCCGCGCGCATACATGGCCACGATCTTGTCGTCGAAGCCCGTAAAACGTCGCTCGTGCTTCGGGATGAGCACAGGCTCAAAACTGCCCTCGCGGTCGCGCGGCACCTCGATGCGCAGCGGACCGTCTTCCGTCAAGACCGTCTTGCCGCTTCGTCCATTGCGCTGGTTGTTCGTTTGATCGGGCTTCGTGGCCCCCGGCGCGTAGCCAAGATGGTGGCTGAGCTCGGCGCCCAACGCGCGCTCAATCAGCGCCTTCTTGAACGCCATCGAGGCAGCGTTCACCGCCTCGGCGCTCATCGGGCCGCTGACAAACTGGTCAATCAATTCCTTCGGAATCGACGGCAACGCGCCGTCGCGGCCGCAGCCGCTGTCTTCGTCTTGCGTGGCATACATGCTCCTGGTCGTCATGCTATGCCCCAAACACAAAATTCCTGACAGGCTCCCCATAGCCCGAGCTATGGGGCAAAAAGCCGCTGCCGCAGGGCGCCACAGGGCCATTTTGCAGCCCGCGATCCTCAAGTCCGACAGACTCCAAGCATCAAAAACCACCATTGGAACCGATCTGCCACCGCATCCATGCGCCTGTAAACTGTGCGCCCCATGCCGCGCTCCAGACTCGTGTCCTCTGTGCTGCCCACGGTGCTGCCGTGGATGGCCACGCCGCCGCTGCGCCCTTTGCTGCACTGGGGGCTGCGCCGCAGCCTACGCGCACCGCGTCTGGCGCACACCCGCAGTCCGGCGGATCTAGGGCTGGCCTTCACGACAGCGCGCATCGCAACCGCCAATGGCAAAACCCTGCATGCCTGGCTGATTCCACCGCCTGCGTCCGCGGCGCGGCCTGCGCCTGCCATGGTGGTCGTGCATGGCTGGGGCAGCAACGCTGATCTGATGCTGCCCCTGGCCCCGGCGCTGCATCAGGCTGGACTGGCTCTGCTGTTCATCGATGCCCGCTGCCACGGCGCCAGCGACGGCGACACCTTCGCCTCGTTGCCACGTTTTGCCGAAGACACGGTGCACGCGGTGGATTGGCTGGCGGCGCGGCCCGACATCGACCCGCGCCGCATCGCCCTGCTCGGCCACTCGGTCGGTGCCGGCGCGGTGCTGCTTGCGGCGAGCTGGCGGACGCAGATCGCCGCCGTGGTGAGCCTGGCCGCCTTTGCCCACCCGGCCGAGATGATGCAGCGCTGGATGGCCGAGCAGAACCTGCCCAGCGAGGTGATCGGCCCACTCGTGCTGCGCTACGTGCAGCGCACCATCGGCTACCGCTTCGACGCCATCGCCCCCATCAACACCCTGCCGCAACTGCGCTGCCCCGTGCTGCTGATGCACGGCGAGGACGACACCGTGGTTCCGGTGACCGACGCCCACCGGCTGATGGCAGTTGCGGATTCAAGCCGGGTGCAACTGCACATCGGCCCCGGCGGACACGACTCGATGGAAGCGTTTCTGAGCGTGATCGACCGGGTCAGCCGGTTTCTGGCGGCGCATGTCAGAAACACCATCTCTCAGTCTGAAATCTCCGGCCGCCCCCAGTAGTAGCCCTGCCCCCAGTCGACGCCGATGTGGCGCATGGCCTCGGCGGTGGCCTGGTCTTCGATGCCCTCGGCAATGGTGAGAATGCCGAGCTCGTGCGCCATGCTGTTGATCGAGCGCACCATCGCCTGCGCGCGCGGGCTGTGGGCGGCTTCTCGCACCAGTTCGGCCTCGATCTTGAGATACTTCACCGGCAACTTGAGCACGTAAAGGTAAGACGAATAGCCGCTGCCGAAATCGTCCACCGCGAGCTGGAAGCCGAAGTCGATCAGCGGCTGCACCAGCTTGCGCACCGCCTCGGCGTCGCCGATGAGCTGGCGCTCGGTGATCTCGATGACCATGGGCTTTTCGCGCCCCGTCATGTCGACGGCGCAACTCTCGCAGTAGTGCTGGGCACGGTCGAGCAGTTGCTGCACATCCTCCGGGCGACTGAGGAAGTCGGCCGAGCAGTTGATCATGTACTTCATCGGCGCGCCGGTCGCCTCGATGCGCTGGCTGCAGTGCGCCATGACCTGTTTGGACACGCGCGCGTCGATGCGGTGCTCCAGACGCAGGCGATTGGCCACGTCGATGAACTGACCGGCGGGAATCACTTCGCCATCTTCCCCGACCAGCCGCGCCAGCGCCTCGTAACCGACGACCTTTCCATCGGCGAGCGACACCAGCGGCTGGTAGGCCGCGCGGATACGGTCGTACTCGATGGCGCGCTTCAAGGTGAAGCCCCGCAGATAGTCCTGCGCCGATTTGCCCTCGAACTGCCTGACGCGGTTGCGCCCGCCCGCCTTCGCGTTGTAGAGCGCCGAGTCGCACTGGCCCAGCAGCTCGGCGATGGTCAGCCGGGCTGCGGGCTCCCAGGCCGAGACGCCGAAGCTCGCCGTCAGCCGCAACTCCGCTCCCCCTACCGACATGCGGGTATGGGCGATGAGGTCGCGCATCTTCTCGGCCGCAGCACGCGCCGTCTCCAGCGTGGAGTCGGGCAGCAGCACCAGAAATTCCTCGCCGCCCCAGCGCGCCACATGATCTTCCTTGCGCACGCGGGTCTGCAGAAGATGCGCCACCTGCTGCAGCACGGCATCGCCCGCGGCATGGCCGAAGCCGTCGTTGATGAGCTTGAAGTGATCGAGATCGAACAGCACCAGCGCGTAGCCGATGCCGTCCTGCTGCGCCCGGTCGTGGGCCCGCTGGAGGTGCTCGCCCATGCCGCGGCGGTTGAGCAGGCCGGTCAGACTGTCCTGATTGGCCAGCCGGTACATGATTTCGGCACGGTCGCGCAGTTGTGCGCTCTCGCGCTCGGTCTGCCGCGCCACCAGGCGATAGGTCAGGGTGAGAAGTCCGGTCCAAAGCGCCAGAATGCTCAGCGCAGGCCAGTAGGCACGCCAAAAGTCGCGCCAGAGTACGGCCTTTGGCACCGTCATGGTCACCACCACGCCGTATTTCGGCAGCCGTACCCAGGCGCCGGTGCGGGGCGTGCCATCCGAGTCCACCTTCCCGTCGAACAGGCCCGAAGGTGCCTGCGGCGCGTCGCGCGTGGCTGCCGCCAGCGCGCCCTGTCGGCGCGTGCCGTAGAACCGCTGCAGGTCAGGCGTCTGGGGAGTCGGCCAGCGTGCCAGCAAATAGCCATCGCTGCGTATCAGCGCCATCGACATGCCCGGCATGGTGTGCTGGGCAGCAGCCACCGAACGGCGCCAGCGGTCGAGAAACTCGTTGAGTTCGACCGGCACGGCGATCAAAACGACAGGCCGCCCCGCGGCGTCCTTGACCATCATGCGCAGCGGAATCACCCAGCGGTGCAGCATGGGCCCATAGACTGCCTTGCCCACTTCCAGGCTCTTCATCCGCGTGGCCTGCTCGATGCCGGACCAGATGTCGTGATGGGCTGCCAGGTTCGGCAGCTTTTCCTTCGAGACGACGGTCGAGGCGAACATCTGCCCGTCCGGGCGGGAGAGATTGATCGCCAGCGCCTGCTCCGGCCCGAGCAGCGCGCGGTAGCGCTGCAACAGCGGCGTGAGCTGATCGGGTGTTGCAAGGAGTTCGGGCCGACTCAGCAGATCGTTGCCCAGCGCCGACATGACCGATTCGTAGCGCTCGAAGTAGGAAGTAGCGGCGTCCGCCAGAAAGGCGGTCTCCACCCGCAAGGTGCTGTGCAGCATCTCGCCTTGGCGCTGCCAGTTAAGCCAGGCCAGCCACGCGCCGAAGAGCACGGTCAGCGCCACCAGCCCCCAATAGCCGCGACGAAGCCTGCGCCGCATGGACGAAGGGCCCTCAGGCGCCCGGAACTGGGCAGGGGTCAACAGCGGGGATGAACCGGGCATGCAAAAAAAGAGGGAGGATGGGGCCGATGGCCGCCGCCGTGGTCAACCCGGCGGTCTCGGCATTCGAGTGGGCGAAGTGTAAAGGTCGAACCGCCCCGCTCTTTGTCAATTTGTTCACACTTTCAGGCCCATCCCCCTGAACGCGCGTGTCGGGCGGCGGTTTCCCAACATCACATGCCGACGTAATTCGGCCCGCCCCCGCCCTCTGGCGCCACCCAGACGATGTTCTGCGTCGGGTCCTTGATGTCGCAGGTCTTGCAATGCACGCAGTTCTGCGCATTGATCTGCAGCCTGTCGCCGCCGTCCGGGCCCTTGACGAACTCGTACACCCCGGCCGGGCAATAGCGCGACTCGGGCCCGGCGTAGGTCTTGAGATTGATCTGCACCGGCACCGACACATCCTTGAGGGTGATGTGCGCAGGCTGGTTTTCCTCGTGATTGGTGTTGCTGAGATAGACCGAACTGAGCCGGTCGAAGGTGAGCACGCCGTCGGGCTTGGGGTAATCGATGCGCGGACAGTCTGCCGCCGACTTGAGCATGGCGTGATCGGGCACATGGTGGTGGATCGTCCACGGCGGCGACTTGATGCCCAGACGCGGCAGCAGCCAGCGCTCGATGCCGGTCATCAGCGTACCCACCAGACGGCCTTTCTTGAACCATTGCTTGAAATTACGCGCGGTCTTGAGCTCGGCATGCAGCCACGATTGCTCGAAGGCCTCGGGATAGGCGCCGAGTTCATCCTGCGCGCGGCCTGCGGCCAGGGCGTCGGCGATGGCCTGTGCCGCCAGCATGCCGGTCTTGATCGCGGCGTGGCTGCCCTTGATGCGCGAGGCGTTGAGAAAGCCGGCTTCGCAACCCACCAGGCAGCCGCCGGGAAACACCAGCTTGGGCAGCGACAGCAGACCGCCCGCGGTGATGGTGCGCGCGCCATAGCCCAGACGCTTGGCGCCGTCGAACAGGCCGCGAATCGCCGGGTGGGTTTTCAGCCGCTGGAATTCCTCGAACGGGCTCATCCACGGATTGGTGTAGTCCAGCCCGACGACAAAGCCGATGGCCACCTTGCGGTCTTCGAGGTGGTAGAGGAAGCCGCCGCCGTAGGTGTTGGCGTCGAGCGGCCAGCCTGCGGTGTGCAGCACCAGCCCGGGCTGGTGTTTGTCGGGAGCGACTTCCCAGACTTCCTTGATGCCGATGCCGTAGCTCTGCGGATCGCGGCCCGCGTCGAGCTTGAAACGGCCGATCAGCTCGCGGCCCAACTGCCCGCGCGAGCCCTCGGCGAACACGGTGTACTTGGCCCGCAATTCCATGCCGAGCGCGAAGTGATCGGTCGGCTCGCCATTCTTGCCCAGGCCCTGATTGCCCGTGGCCACGCCGCGCACCCGTCCCTGCTCGTCGTACAGCACCTCGGCCGCGGCGAAGCCGGGGAAGATCTCGACGCCAAGACTCTCGGCCTGTTGCGCCATCCAGCGCACCAGATTGCCCAGGCTGATGACGTAGTTGCCGTGGTTCTTGAAGCAGTCGGGCAGGAAGGCGGCGGGCGCGGGCTTGGCGTTGGTCTCGCTCAGAAACAGAAACTGATCGGCCGTCACCGGCTGGTTCAGCGGCGCGCCCATGGCTTTCCAGTCCGGGAACAGCTCGGTCAGCGCGCCGGGGTCCATGATGGCCCCGGACAGGATGTGTGCGCCGGGCTCGGAGCCCTTTTCGAGCACGCAGACCGAAATCTCGCGTCCAGCCTTCTGCGCCAGTTGTTTGAGATGGATGGCCGTGGCCAAGCCGCCGGGGCCGGCGCCGACGACGACGACGTCGTAGTCCATGGCCTCGCGCGGGCCGAATTGTTCCAAGAGTTGATGCGGGGTCATCGCGATCTCCACGGTCTGTCTGCCTGGCTCGGGATTCTAGCCACGGCGGCCACAAAAAAGAACGGTCGTTCGATTTTATGGCGACTGGGTTTCAGACAGCGTAATAAAGCACGGCGAAGAAATGACAGACGGTGCCAGCGAGGACGAACAGATGCCAGACGAAATGCGCGTAGCGCCAGCGCTCGTCAAAGACGAAGAACACCACGCCCAGGGTGTAGGCCACACCCCCGGCCACCAGCCAGAACAGGCCCATCGGCGCGATGCGCTCGGCCAGGGGCACGATGGCGATGAGCACCACCCAGCCCATGCCCAGATAGAGCGCGGTGGACAGGCGTGGAAAGCGCACCCCGGCCAGCGCCTTGAGCAGCAGGCCCATCGCCGCCATGCTCCAAACCAGCCCGAACAGCGTCCACCCCCAGCCCCCGCGCAACACGCCCAGGGTGAACGGGGTGTAGGTGCCGGCGATGAGCAGAAAGATCGCGGCGTGATCGAGCCGCTGCATCACGGCCTTCACCCGCGGCTGCGGCAAGGCGTGATACAGCGTGGAGGCCAGGTAGAGCAGGATGGCCGAGGCGCCAAAAATGCTCGCGCCGACGACACTGGCTGCCGGTTGATGCTGTACGGCATGCACGATCAGCACGGGCAGCGCGGCGACCGACAACAGCAGCCCGAGACCGTGGCTGATGCTGTTGGCGATTTCCTCGCCCAGACTCTGCGCACGCAGCGCGGCGGGGGCATTTGCGTTTTGTGCCATGCAGCAAATGGTAAGCCGGTTGAAAGCGCGGTGCGCCTTCTGCCGCAAAAATCCCTGCCTGTGCAAACAAGTCCGCGACGCACTATTCTTGCGCGAGCGCAAATTCGGGAATTTGCGCGCCCCTGCACTCTCCACAAGAACCGACCGTGAGTTCCACACCAACCACCGCCACGCTCGCCCCTGTCGGCGACGCCCCAGCGGAACAGACCCGCTTTCGCATCCTCGGTGCCATCAGTTTTTCGCACTTTCTCAACGACATGATCCAGTCGTTGATGCTGGCGATCTACCCGTTGTTCAAGACTGATTTTCACCTCAACTTCGCCCAGATCGGGCTCATCACCCTCACCTATCAGTTCACCGCCTCGCTGCTGCAGCCGCTGGTGGGCGCCTATACCGACAAGCATCCCAAGCCGTTTTCGCTGGCGGTGGGCATGGGGTGCACGCTGGCCGGGCTGCTGACGCTGTCGGTGGCGCCGAGCTTCCCCATTCTGCTGCTGGCCGCGGCCATGGTGGGCACCGGCTCGTCAATCTTCCACCCCGAGTCGTCGCGCGTGGCGCGCATGGCCTCTGGCGGTCGGCATGGGTTGGCGCAGTCCATCTTCCAGGTGGGTGGCAACGCCGGCACGGCCACCGGTCCGCTGCTGGCCGCGTGGATCGTGCTGCCGCATGGGCAGAAGAGCATCGCCTGGTTCTCGCTGGCCGCGCTGCTGGCCATCATCGTGCTCGCGGGCGTGGGGCGCTGGTACGGGCATCAGCATCGTCAGCCGAAGAAGACCGCTGCGGTCAAGCATTCACCCGTCCCGCCGCATCTGGTGCGTCGCACCCTGGCCGTGCTGCTGGCGTTGATCTTCTCCAAGTTCTTCTACCTGGCGAGCATCAACAGCTATCTCATTTTTTACCTCATGCACAAATTTCACGTCAGCACCGAGGTGGGGCAGTATCACTTGTTCGTGTTCCTGTTTTCGGTGGCGGCCGGCACCCTGCTGGGCGGGCCGATCGGTGATCGCATCGGGCGCAAGGCGGTGATCTGGGTGTCCATCCTCGGTGTGGCGCCGTTTACCCTGCTGCTGCCTTACGCCAGCCTGGAAACCTCGGCCATTCTCAGCGCCATCATCGGTTTCATGCTGGCTTCGGCCTTCCCGTCGATGGTGGTTTATGCGCAGGAACTCATCCCCGGCAAGGTGGGGACGGTGGCGGGATTGTTCTTCGGCCTGGCGTTCGGCCTGGGCGGCATCGGCGCTGCGGTGCTGGGCCAACTGGCCGACATGTGGGGCATCGACGCGGTGTACAAGCTGTGCTCCTTCCTGCCGCTGATCGGCCTGCTGGCGGTGTTTCTGCCCAACCTGCATCAACCGCGGGTTTCGATGAAGCGAAGCTGAAGGCGCCCGCGCACGCTGAACCTCGCTCGAGCTGGCCGGTCTGATCCCGCAGGCTTTGTCCTGAAAGGAGATCAGCATGTTTTCCACGCATCACGCCCTGCGCCGGGGCGCTTTGATCGGCGCGCTTGCCATCGGTTTTCTCAGCCCCGGCTTAAGCCAGGCCGCCGAGGTGCATCACAGCGGGGATGTGTCATATGCCTGCGGCGGCGTGGGAGAAGACAACCTCAAGGCATTGCAGGCCATGGCGCCCCGGTTCAACCTCGGCTTCTGGATGGTCGAAGGCCCGCAAGGTGCTTACTTGGCCAATGTGCCCATACAGGTCAAGCACGAAGGCAAGACCGTTGCGGCATTCACCGCAGACGGCCCACTCTGTTACCTGAAAGTACCCTCGGGGAGCTACACCATCGAGGGCACGCACCGGCAGCAAAAACAAAGCATCACGGTGCAGACGGGCAACAAGAATGCCTATCTGCGCTGGACGCAGTGAGCGCGACGCTTACAGCGGACGGCTGATGACCACCGCGCCGCGCAACTGGCCAGGCGCGTAGCCAGTGGCTTGATCATGCGGGTAGTTAGCCTTGAGTTTGTCGGCCACACCCGGCGCGAGCTGGGCCGCGGTGCCGTGGCAGGCGAGGCATTGCGTCTGCAACACGATGGCCTTGGCGTAGTGCAGGGTGGGCATGCCGTTTTCGGTGACCACCTCGCTCCACTCCAGGGTTTCGGGCTTGGCGCCCGACTTCAGGTCGGCGTTGAGATGGGCCAGCGCCTTGTGCTGCCAGACGTTGGGGGTGCCCATGTCGACGTTGCGCACGCGGGTTCCCACGCGGGTGATCTTCCAGCCGGTCTTGTCGGCCAGGCCGAGGGCGATCTGCGGGGCGATGGTCTTGCACACCGAAATGGACTCGGCGGGGCCGTTGGCCTTCATACTCTCCTGCAGCTTGCCGCTGAGGGTCTTGAGCAGCTCGCCGGTGACGGCGCGAGTAGCCTGCATTTGCTCGGGCGTGGCGGCAGACTCGGCCTGAGCCAGCATGGGGGTTGAAGCCAAGGCCAGGGCGGCCAGCAGGGAAGGCATGGGACGCATGTCGATCTCTCCAGAAAAGGTGCCCCGACAACTTGCCGGACGACATGGCGCATTGTGTAACAAAACGTGTTTTTTGATCTGCCTATCGCAGACTAGCGCAATGTGGTTTGATCGAAATCAATGCAAATGGGCACACCCGTCGGAGCGCGGCAACATGCCGCAGAGCGGGCCAACCCGCCTCATTGCGGAGGCTGCGGATCGAGAAAACCTCCGGCCCGGTAGGTCAGCACCAGGGTGTCGCGCCAGCCTGCTGCCGCTTCGCCCTCGGGCAGAACGGGCGTGCTCTCGTGAATCACCCGGGTGTCATCCATCAGCAGCACGCTGCACGGTTCGGTCAGGGTGAAGCGCACACCGCGATGACCGTCCAGCTCGAACACCCGGGTTTCGCCGCCGCGAATGCCGTGCCGGGCAATGAGTACCACGGCGACGAAATCGACACCGTCGCGGTGTGCGCCTTCCGGCGTGGGACGGCCCACGCCCTCACGGGTGTCGATGCGGAACTGATGCGCCTCGATGAACCACTGCGGCGTCGACCGGACCTGATCGAACAGCAGGCCCAGACCCGTGAGCAAAGGCTGCCAGAAAGCGGCCTGCAGCAAGGACTCGCCGAGCGGCGCGAACCAGCGCGACATGCCGCCGTGCAGCGCGTTGTAGACCGTGGGCTGCCAGTGGGCGCGATGCGGCACGGCCCAAAGCAGCGGCTGGCCTGCCTCAGGCCTCAAGGTCTGGATGAAGCTGCCGTGGCGACGGAAGCGGTAGTGACCACCGTCCTTGAGGTAATCGTCGGCGGGAAGGTCGTTCCAGGAGGCGAACGCTGCTGCGCAGTCAGGCAGCGCGAACCCGGCCATGTCGGCAAACTCGCGGGCGCGGAGCACGCAAAAGCCCTGCTGCCGCAGTCGCTGCAGTGCACTGCTGCCGCTGGGCAGGGGCGCGCCGAAGCTCAGCGTGTCAAAGCTCATGAGAAAACAACGCCGGGCCGCCCCAAGGTTTCTCCTCCCCCTCGGGGGGCCTGACGCCATGCGGCAGGTCTGGGGGCCCTCATTTGCCCCAACTGTCTTTGAGGGTAGTGGTGCGATTGAACACCGGCGCCCCCACAGCATGATCGACACGATCGGCGACGAAGTAGCCGTGACGCTCGAACTGGAACGACGCCCCGGCAGGCGCGGCCGCCGCCGCAGGTTCGACATAGGTCTGCACCGTCTGCTTGCTCTGCGGGTTGAGCACCGACAGAAAGTCGCGCCCGCCGACGTCGGGGTGCGCGTCGGTGAACAGGCGGTCGAACAACCGCACCTGCGCGGCCACGCCACGGCTGGCGCTCACCCAGGTAATCACGCCCTTGACCTTCACCGTGTCGGCGCCGGGGGTGCCGCTCTTGGTGTCGGGCAGCAGTTCGGCCAGCACCTTGACGACCCGGCCCTCGGCATCCTTTTCGCAGCCGGTGCAGCGGATCACATAGCCGTACTTCAGCCGCGCCATGCTGCCGGGGGTGAGACGGTGATAGCCCTTGGGCGGCACCTCCATGAAGTCCTCGCGCTCGATCCACACCTGCGAGGTGAGGTCGAAACTGCGCCGCCCCATCTCGGGGTGTGCCGGGTGCACGGGGGCGCTGCAGGGCTCGGCGTGGTCTGCGCTGCCGAACACCTCGGCCCAGTTGGTGAGTTCGAGCCTGAGCGGGTCGAGCACGGCCATGGCGCGCGGGGCGCGGGCGTCGAGATCGTCGCGCAGCGCCTGTTCGAGCACGCTGTAGTCGATCCAGGAATCGGCCTTGCTTACGCCGATGCGGTCGGTGAACAGGCGCAGGCTCTCGGGCGTGTAGCCGCGTCGACGCAGGCCCACCAGCGTGGGCATGCGCGGGTCGTCCCAGCCATCTACATGGCGCTCGGCCACGAGCTGCGCCAGCTTGCGCTTGCTCGTCACCACATACGTGAGGTTGAGCCGGGCGAACTCGTACTGGTGCGGGCGCGGGCTGGCCACCAGACCCAGCCGCACGAGATGATCGAGCAGCCAGTCGTAGAACGGCCGCTGGTCTTCGAACTCGAGGGTGCAGATGCTGTGGCTGATGCACTCCATCGCATCCTCGATCGGATGGGCGAAGGTGTACATCGGATAGATGCACCACTGGTCGCCGGTGCGGTGGTGATGGGCGAAGCGGATGCGGTAAATCGCCGGATCGCGCAGATTGATATTGGGCGAGGCCATGTCGATCTTCGCCCGCAGCACCATGCTGCCTTCGGGGTGCTGGCCCGCGCGCATCTCTTCGAAACGGCGCAGGTTCTCTTGCGGCGAACGCGCACGCCAGGGGCTTTCCACGCCCGGCTCGGTGAGGGTGCCGCGGTTGCGGCGCATGTCGTCGGCGCTCTGCTCGTCCACATAGGCCAGGTCGTCTTCGATCAGCGCGCAGGCGCAGCGATACATAAAGTTGAAATAGTCGCTGGCGTAGAACAGGTGCGAGACGCCGCCCACGTTCCAGTCGAAGCCCAGCCAGCGCACGGCGTCCAGAATGGCATCGACGTATTCCTGATCTTCCTTTTCGGGATTGGTGTCGTCGAAGCGCAGATGGCAGATGCCGCCAAAGTCTTGCGCCAGGCCGAAATTCAGGCAGATACTCTTGGCGTGGCCGATGTGCAGATAGCCGTTGGGCTCGGGCGGAAAGCGGGTGCGGATGCGCGCCGGATCGGGCTGCCCCGCGGCATGCCCGGCGGCATCCGCCGGATGACCTGCAAAGCGCCGATTGGCATAAGTGCCTTGCGCCAGATCGCGCTCGATGATCTGACGCAGGAAATTGGAGGGTTTGTCAGCGGATTCCATAGCCCCGCTATTTGAACAGGTCTGCAAACGACAGGTCGGTGCCGTGTTGCAGTGCAAACAAACGCTGAACACTAACGAGCCCAGAAAAAATTCACACTTGCTGTCGGCAAGAGGAAATTCCTGCCGTTGTTCCAACACTAACGACATGAAGATCAGGAGGTTTCCGCCATGTTCCGCCAACTCGTTCTCGCCCTCGCTGGCAGCGCAGCGCTCATGACCGCACCGGCGGCGCATGCCGACCGGGTGTTCTGGTCGGTCAATGTCGGCGTGCCCGGCGTGGTCACTTCGTTCTCGAATGCCTACCCGGTGTATGCGCCGCCACCCGCCCTGCCCCCGGTGTATTTCGCGCCGCCGCCCCCGCCCCCTCCGCCGCGGCCGGTGTATTACGGCTACGGTCAGGTTTACACCCCGGCAGGAATCGTCCCTGCACCACAGTATTACAGCTATTACGGTGTTCCGGTGCGCCGCTGGGACCGCGATCACTGGCGGCATGATCATGGCCACGGCTGGGGCCACCGCCGCGACTGGGACAACCGCTGAGCGGGCCTTGGTCAGCGCCGCTTGCTGCCCCCCAGCAGGCCGCCGAGCACGCCGCGAATGATTTCGCGGCCCACCGTGCTCCCAATGGTGCGTGCAGCCGACTTGGCCAGGGTTTCGAGCAACGAGTCCTTGCGCCCCGATCCGCGCGCCAGACCGCCCAGCCCCTGCCCCAGTGAATCGAGCAGGCCGCCGCCGGATGGAGCGCCCGCCGGCGCGGCGGTACCGGGTTCGGCACTTGGCGTCGTCGCCTCGACCCGTCCTTTGAGCAGTTCGTAGGCGGACTCGCGGTCCACCGTCTTTTCGTACACCCCAGCCACCAGCGAACCCTGCAGCAGCGCCTTGCGCTCTTCTGGCGTGATGGGGCCGATGCGGCTGCCCGGCGCCAGCATCCACACGCGCTCGGTCGGCGTGGGGCGGCCTTTTTCGTCGAGCAGCGACACCAGCGCCTCGCCCACCGCAAGCTCGGTGATGGCCTGCGCCACGTCCAGACCGGGGTTGGGGCGCATGGTGTCGGCTGCGGTCTTGACCGCCTTCTGATCGCGCGGCGTGAAGGCGCGCAGCGCATGCTGGATGCGGTTACCCAGTTGGCCGAGCACGGTGTCGGGAATGTCCAGCGGATTCTGCGTGACGAAGAACACCCCCACGCCCTTGGAGCGGATCAGACGCACGACCTGCTCGATCTTTTCCAGCAGGGGCTTGGGCGCATCGTTGAACAGCAGATGGGCCTCGTCGAAGAAAAACACCAGCTTCGGCTGATCGGGGTCGCCGATCTCGGGCAGACGCTCGAACAACTCCGACAGCAGCCAAAGCAGGAAGGTCGCGTACAGGCGAGGCGCCTGGTAGAGCTTGTCGGCGGCAAGAATGTTGACCATGCCGCGCCCTTGCCCATCGGTCTGCATCAGATCGACGATGTTGAGCATGGGCTCGCCGAAAAACCTGTCGGCGCCCTGCGACTCGAGCTGCAGCAGCCCGCGCTGAATGGCGCCCACGCTGGCCGCGCTGATGTTGCCGTACTCGGTGGTGAAGCTCGCCGCGTTGTCGCCCACCTCTTGCAGCATGGCGCGCAGGTCTTTCAGGTCGAGCAGCAGTAGGCCGTTGTCATCGGCGATTTTGAACACCAGATTGAGCACCCCGGTCTGCGTCTCGTTGAGTTGCAGCAGCCGTGCCAGCAGCAGCGGCCCCATGTCGGAGATGGTGGCGCGCACCGGGTGCCCCTGCTCGCCGAACACGTCCCACAGCGTCACCGGACAGGCGCCGAAGGTCGGCTCGGGCAGGCCGAGGGTCTTGAGCCGATCGGCCAGCTTGGGGCTCATCGCGCCGGCCTGGGAAAGCCCGGTCAGATCGCCCTTCACATCGGCCATGAAGACCGGCGTGCCGATGCGTGAGAACGCCTCGGCCAGCACCTGCAGGCTCACGGTTTTGCCGGTACCCGTGGCGCCGGTAATCAGTCCGTGACGGTTGGAAAGGCGCGGCAGCAGGTGGCATTGCACCTTGCCATGCTGGGCGATGAGAATGGGGTCGGACATGGCTGTAGCCTTGCTGTGAGGGGGGCGGGCGAACGGCGCGAAAGTAGAATCCGCAGTCTATCAACGCCCATGCAGCGCGCTTTCGCCCTGCCGCAGGGCTTCCCTCAGGAGCATCGCACCACCATGGCCGGACATTCCAAATGGGCCAATATCCAGCACCGCAAAGGCCGCCAGGACGAAAAGCGCGGCAAGGTCTGGACCAAGATCATCCGTGAAATCTCCGCAGCAGCCCGTCTGGGCGGCGGCGACCCCAGCGCCAACCCGCGTCTGCGCCTGGCGATCGACAAGGCCAAGGCGGCCAATATGCCGGCCGACACGGTGAAGAAGAATATCGACAAGGCCACCGGCGCGCTCGAAGGCGTGCATTACGAAGAAATCCGCTACGAAGGCTATGGCGTGGGCGGCGCGGCCATCATCATCGACTGCCTCACCGACAACAGAGTGCGCACCGTGGCCGAAGTGCGCCACGCGCTTTCCAAGCACGGCGGCAATCTGGGCACAGAAGGCTCGGTGGCGTTCCAGTTCAGGCATTGCGGCCAGTTGGTCTTTGCGCCCGGCACCTCGGAAGACAAGGTGATGGAGTCTGCGCTCGAAGCCGGTGCCGACGACGTCATCACCGATGACGACGGCGCCATCGAGGTGCTCACCCCGCCAGCCCAGTTCGAGACCGTGCGCGCCGCGCTGCAGGCCGCCGGGCTGCAGCCAGAGCTGGCCGTCATCACCATGCGTGCCGACAACACGGTCGAACTCGCGGGCGACGACGCCGAAAAAATGCAAAAACTCATCGACGCATTGGAAGACCTCGACGATGTGCAAGAGGTCTATCACAACGCCGTCTTCGGTTAAGGCGCCCACATGAAACTCCTCGTCATCGGTTCCGGCGGACGTGAACACGCGCTTGCCTGGAAGCTGGCGCAGTCGCCCCGAGTGCAGACCGTTTATGTCGCGCCGGGCAATGGTGGCACCGCGCTCGATTCCCGGCTGGAGAACCTGCAGGTCGCCAACGCCGAAGAACTGGCCGAGTTCTGCGTGCGCGAGAAGATCGCCTACACCGTGGTCGGGCCCGAAGCGCCGCTGGCTGCGGGCATCGTCGATGGGTTTCGCGCCCGTGGGCTGAAAATTTTCGGCCCCACGCGCGCCGCGGCCCAACTCGAAAGCTCCAAGGCCTTCTCCAAGGCTTTCATGGCGCGGCACCACATCCCCACTGCGGCCTTCGCCACGTTCGAAGATGCCGCGCAGGCCCATGCCTACGTCGATCAGCACGGCGCCCCCATCGTGGTCAAGGCCGATGGCCTGGCCGCGGGCAAGGGCGTGGTCGTGGCGCAGACCGCAGACGAGGCCCACGCCGCCATCGACGACATGCTGCAGGCCAACCGCTACGGCGTGCAGCACAACGCTGGCCGCGCGCGCGTGGTCATCGAAGAGTTCTTACAGGGCGAGGAAGCCAGCTTCATCGTCATGGTCGATGGTCAGCATGTGCTCGCGCTGGCCTCCAGCCAGGATCACAAACGCCTGCTCGACGGCGACCAAGGCCCGAACACCGGCGGCATGGGCGCCTATTCGCCCGCGCCCGTGGTCACGCCCGAAGTTCACGCCCGGGTAATGCGCGAGATCATCCTGCCCACGGTCAAGGGCATGGCCGCCGACGGCATTCCCTTCACCGGCTTTCTCTATGCCGGGCTGATGATCGACGCCTCCGGCCGCGCCAAGACGCTGGAATTCAACTGCCGCATGGGCGACCCCGAAACCCAGCCCATCATGGCCCGCCTCAAGAGCGATCTTTCCGTGGTGTTCGAGAAGGCCATCGCCGGTCAGCTCGATCAGGTGGAGCTGGAGTGGGATCGCCGCACCGCTCTGGGTGTGGTGCTCGCCGCGCACGGCTACCCCGAGAGCCCGCGCAAGGGTGACGCGATCACCGGCATTCCTCCCGAAGCGGACGACTGCATCACCTTCCATGCCGGCACCACGCTCGACGCCCAGGGCGTGCTGCGCACCTCGGGCGGGCGGGTGCTGGCCGTCACCGCGCTGGGCGATTCGCCGCGCATTGCGCAGCAACGCGCTTACGAGGCGATCAACACCATTCACTTCGACGGCATGCAATACCGCCGCGATATTGGCTGGCGCGCGATCAAGCGTTAAAGGCCCCTGAGCCTGCTCCAAAGCACGCTCTCAACTGAGTCGTTTCACCTCGGCGCGTTCCATCAGACCCGGCAACTGCGCCGGGTTGAACAACTCGGTGCCGGGCTGAGTCGAGGTGCCCGCGCCGCAAGCCAGCCCGAGGCGCAGGGCATCAGCGGGGTTGGCATCGCGCGCAAAGGCCGCGACCAGACCGCCCACCAGCGAATCGCCCGCGCCCACGGTGGACACCACCTCCACTTCGGGAGATGTACCGACGAACACCTCGTCTCCGACCAGCACCGCGCCTTGCGCCCCCAGCGACACGCAGACCCATTCCACACCCTGTTCGTGCAGCACCCGAGCGGCGGCGATCACCTCCTCTCGCGTCGGCAACGCATGGCCGATGAGCTGTTCGAGCTCGTAACGGTTGGGCTTGATGAGAAAGGGCTTTGCGGCGACGGCTTGAGCCAGTGCCTCGCCCGCCGAATCGACCACGGCCCGCGCGTTGCGCGCGCGCAGTGCGGTCGTGAGTTCGGCGTAGTAATCGGCCGCGACGCCAGGCGTACGTGAGCCGGTCAGCACCGCGTAGCCGCTGCCCGCCAGCGCCAGCACTTCGGCGGTGATGCGTTTGAGCGTGGCTGCGTCGATGGTCGGCCCCGGTGCGCTAACCTCGAACTGCGCACGCGGCTGCTGCTGCAGCAAGGTGGCGTTGATCCGGGTCTCGCCGTCCAGGCGCACCAGATGCGGGTGATCGACCTGCCCGCGCAACAGCCGCTCGAACAGCATGCCGATCTCGCCCGCCACCGTGGCGCAGGCCCACGCCGACACGTGCAGCCGACTCAAGGCGCGGGCCACGTTGATGCCGTTGCCGCCGGGGTCCAGACGGGCGGCGAGGGCGTGCGCCTTCTGGTCGGCAAGCAACTGCGGCACGTCGTAGCTGACGTCCACGCAGGGGTTGAGGGTCAGGGTGACGATGGGGGTCTGGCCGGAGAAGATCATGGGATGATGAGGAAAGGATCAAGCGCCAAAACCGCCGCCACCCGGGGTTTCGATGACGAACACATCGCCCAGCTGCATGTCCACGCTGGCACAGCCGGGCAGGACTTCGATGCGACCATCTGCGCGCTCCACGCGATTGACGCCCACCGCGCCCGGCTGCCCGCCTTGCAGGCCGAACGCCGCCACGCGCCGACCGTTGGAGAGAATGCCTGCGGTCATCGGCTCGAGAAAACGAATGCGCCGCACGCCGCCGTGGCCGCCGCGCCAGCGCCCCGCCCCGCCCGAGCCCGCGCGGATCGCAAAGCTCTCCAGCCGAACCGGGTAGCGCCACTCGAGCACCTCGGGGTCGGTCAGGCGCGAGTTGGTCATGTGGTTCTGCACCATATCGGCGCCGTCGAAGCCCCCGACGAGCTGGCCCAGCGCGTCGAACATGCCGCCCGCGCCCGCTCCCCCGGCGAGGGTTTCGTAATATTGGTGCCGCGTGTTGCCGAAGGTGAAGTTGTTCATGGTGCACTGGCTGGCCGCCTGCACGCCCAGCGCACCGAACAGCGCGTTGGTCACGGCCATGCTGACCTCCACATTGCCCGCGACCACCGCAGCAGGCCAGCGCGGGGCCAGCATCGACCCCTCGGGTACGATGAGCCGCAGCGGCTTGAGGCAACCCGCGTTGAGGGGAATGTCGTCATCGACCAGACAGCGGAAGACGTAGAGCACGGCGGCCACGGTGACCGCGCGCGGCGCGTTGAAGTTGTCGGGCTGCTGCGGCGAGGTGCCGGTGAAGTCGAGGGTGGCGCCGCGCGCGGTGCGATCCACGCGAATGGCCACGCAGATGCGCGCGCCCGAATCGAGTTCCAGAGTGAAGGCGCCATCGTGCAGCGCGCCGATCACGCGGCGCACTGCGGCCTCGGCGTTGTCCTGCACATGCTGCATATAGGCCTGCACCACGTCCAGCCCATGTTCGGCCACCATGCGGTGCAGCTCCTGGGCACCTTTGGCGTTGGCCGCGATCTGCGCCTTCAGATCGGCGAGGTTCTGCTGTGGGTTGCGCGCGGGCCATGCGCCGCTGGACAGAAGCTCGAGCACCTCGGCCTCGCGCAGCCGTCCGGCTTCGACCAGCTTGAAGTTGTCGATCACCACGCCTTCGTCTTCGATGCGGCGCGAGAACGGCGGCATCGAGCCGGGCGTGATGCCGCCGATGTCGGCATGGTGCCCGCGCGAGCCCACAAAGAACAGCACCTCGCGTCCCGCCGCGTCGAACACGGGCGTGACCACCGTGACGTCCGGCAGATGAGTGCCGCCGTGGTAGGGGTCGTTGAGCATGAACACGTCGCCGGGCTGCATCTGGCCGGCGTTGCGCTCGATGACGGTGCGGATGCTCTCGCCCATCGACCCCAGATGCACGGGCATGTGGGGCGCGTTGGCGATGAGATGACCCTGGCCGTCGAACAGCGCACAGGAAAAGTCGAGCCGCTCCTTGATGTTCACCGACACCGCGGTGTTCTGCAACTGCGCGCCCATTTGCTCGGCGATGTTCATGAACAGGTTGTTGAACACCTCCAGCAGCACCGGATCGACCGCGGTGCCGCTGCGCGCTTCGGCCCGCTGTTCCACGCGCGCCAGTTCCAGGTGCCCTTGCGCGGTGATGCGCGCCTGCCAGCCGGGCTCGACGACCACCGTGGTGTTGGGCGCCGCCACGATGGCCGGGCCGTCCACATGCTGTCCCGCCGTGCAGCGCTCACGCTGCACCAGCGCCGCATCGTGCCTTGCGCCGCGCAAAAACACCGGCACGCGCTGCGCGACCGGCGCGGGGCCCAGTGCCACTGCCGTCTCAGCGGGCTCCATCACCCGCTGCCCGCCGCCGCTGGCCTGCACGGCAACAGCCTCGACCACCAATTCGCGCTCGGGCAGGATGTGGGCGAAGCGCTGCGCGTAGGTCTGCTCGAACGCGGCGCGCATCGCGTCGGCATCAGTCGCGTCCACCACCAGCGCCGTGTCGGTTCCGGCATAGCGCAGATGCACCTGGCGCTTGACCCGCACATGCTCCTGCGCCACGCCGAAGTCGGTGAGTTCGCGCACAGCGTCTTGCTGGAGCTGGGCGAACAGCGGAGCGAGTGCGTGCGGACTGTCCGCCTGCAGCGGCGCTTCCACGCTGTGCAGTCGCATCGCGGTCTGCTCGGCAAGCCCCATGCCGTAGGCCGACAGCACGCCAGCGAAGCTGTGGATGAACACCCGCTCCATGCCCAGCGCATCGGCCACGCGGCAGGCATGCTGGCCACCGGCACCGCCGAAGCACTGCAGGGTGTAGCGGGTCACGTCATGGCCGCGAGCCACCGAAATGCGCTTGATCGCCCCGGCCATGGCCTGCACGGCAATGTCGAGGTAGCCCTCGGCCACGCCTTCGGGCGTCTGCGGCTGGCCGGTGTCTTTGGCGATCTGCGCCGCCAGCGCGGTGAACGCTTCCCGCACGACCGCATCGTCCAGCGGCTGGTCGGCGTGGGGGCCGAACACCGCCGGAAAATGCTCGGGGCGGATGCGCCCGAGCATCACGTTCGCGTCGGTGATGGTCAGCGGCCCGCCGCGCCGGTAACAAGCTGGTCCCGGATTGGCGCCCGCCGAATCCGGCCCCACGCGCATACGGACGCCGTCGAAGTGCAGGATGGAACTCCCCCCCGCCGCGACGGTGTGGATGGACAGCATGGGCGCGCGCACCCGGACCCCCGCCACCTGCGTGTCGAACACCCGCTCGAACTCGCCCGCGTAATGCGACACGTCGGTGGAGGTGCCGCCCATGTCGAAACCGATGACCCGCGCATGCCCCGCCTGCTCGGCCGTGCGCGCCATGCCGACGATGCCGCCCGCCGGGCCGGACAGTATGGCGTCTTTGCCGCGCAAGGCAACGCCGCGCCGCCCCAAGTTGACTTGCTCCCCGCGGGGGACGGGCTGGGCAGTTGCCAGCCCAAGGGATCGTCCGCCAGCGTGCGCCTCGGCCAGCCCGCCGCTGGACTGCATGAAAAGCAGCCGCACGCCGGGCATCTCGGCGGCCACCTGATCGACGTAGCGGCGCAGGATGGGCGACAGATAGGCGTCGACCACCGTGGTGTCGCCGCGCGAGACGAACTTCATCAGCGGGCTGGTCTCGTGCGAGGTGCTCACCTGGGTGAAGCCGATGTCGCGCGCCAGCGCCGCGGCTGCCTGCTCATGTGCAGAGTGCCGCCAGCCGTGCATGAACACAATGGCCACGGCGCGCAGCCCGGCGTCGAAGGCCTGCTGCAATTCGCGCCGCAGGGCATCGACGTCCAGCGGCTGCAACACCGTGCCGTCCGCGCCCACGCGCTCCTGCGCCTCGATTACTTGGCTGTACAGCATCTCTGGCAGCACGATGCGACGTTCGAACAGCCTGGGCCGGTTCTGATAGGCGATGCGCAGCGCGTCACTAAATCCCCGAGTCGTCACCAGCACCAGCGGCTCGCCCTTGCGTTCGAGCAGCGCATTGGTCGCCACTGTGGTGCCCATGCGCACGCTCTCCACGCGGTCGGGCGTGATCGGCGCTCCGGGCGGCAAATCGAGCAAGGCCCGTATGCCCGCGACCGCTGCGTCGCGGTACTGCCCCGGGTTGTCCGACAGCAGCTTGTGCGTCACCAGTGCACCGTCCGGCCGACGCGCGACGATGTCGGTAAAGGTGCCGCCTCGGTCGATCCAGAATTGCCAGCGCGCAAGCGGTGCGGACATGGCTTCGACCAGTCTCAGCTGTTCTGCACGCTGATGGTCGGAAACTTGGCCGTGTAATCACGGCCCTGTTCCGCCACCTTCACCGCAACTGCGCGGGCGATCGATTTGTAGCTCTGGGCAATGGCGCCATCGGGATCGGCGACCACCGTGGGACGGCCGCTGTCGGCCTGTTCGCGGATGCGGATGTCCAGCGGCAGGCCGCCGAGGTAATCGACACCGAAATCGCGGCTCATTTTCTCGCCGCCGCCCGCGCCGAAAATGTGCTCGACATGGCCGCAGTTGGAGCACACGTGCATGGCCATGTTCTCGACGATGCCCAGAATCGGCACGCCGACCTTCTCGAACATTTTCAGGCCCTTGCGCGCGTCGAGCAGGGCGATGTCCTGCGGTGTGGTGACGATGATGGCGCCGGTCAGCGGCACGCGCTGGCTGAGCGTGAGTTGAATGTCGCCGGTGCCTGGCGGCATGTCGACGATGAGGTAGTCGAGGTCCTGCCACGCCGTCTGCCGCAGCAGCTGCTCCAGCGCCTGGGTAGCCATGGGGCCGCGCCAGATCATGGGGTTGTCGGCCTCGATCAGCAGGCCGATGGACATGACCTGCACGCCGTAGTTCTCCAACGGCTCCATGCTCTGTCCGTCACGGCTTTGCGGCTGGCCGGACACGCCCATCATCATGGGCTGCGACGGGCCGTAGATGTCGGCATCGAGCAGACCCACGCGCGCGCCCTCGCTGTCCAGTGCCAGCGCCAGATTGGCCGCCGTGGTGCTCTTGCCCACTCCGCCCTTGCCCGAGGCGACGGCGATGATGTTCTTCACTTCGGGCAGCGGTTTGAGGCCGCGTTGCACCGCGTGCGGCACCACGCGGCTGCGCACCGTCACCGAGACGTTGCGCACGCCGGGCACGGCGCGCAGCGTGTCGATGATCTGTTTCTGCAGATCGGCATGCAGGCTGCGCGCGGGATAGCCCAGTTCGACCTCCAGCGACACGTCGCCGCCCTCCACCTGCAGATTCTTGATGGCCTTCTCGGAGGCCAGCGTTTTACCGGTTTGCGGATCTTGCAGTGATTGCACGGCGGCCTGAATGGCGGGATCGATGACTTGGGACATGGTCGAACGTCTGAAGAAAACACGAAGTGTTGGCAGTGTAGAGCCGCTGGCCGCTTCGCGATGACCCCTGCCGTGCAGCCGCGCCTAAGCGCCACGACAATGCAGCTTCCACACGGTTTTTCCCATGTCTTCAACCACCACCTCCACCACAGCCTCGCAGGCCGACGCGCACGCGCCCCTATCCCGCCATTTCATCGGCTATATGGCGGTGGCCTGCGGCATCTCCGTGGCCAATATCTACTACGCGCAGCCCCTGCTGGAGCAGTTCGCGCAGCAGTTCCATACCACCGTGGCGGGTGTGGCGGCGGTGCCCTCGGCCACGCAGATCGGCTACGCCGCCGGCTTGATGCTGCTCGGCCCGCTGGGTGACCGCCACCCGCGGCACCGGGTGATTCTGGTCATGGCGGCGCTGCTCGTCCCCGCGCTGATCGGCGCTGCGCTGGCGCCCAGTGTCGCCATCCTGGCGATCGCCTCGTTCGCCATCGGCATGCTCTCGAGCATTGCGCAGCAGATCATTCCCATGGTGGCGCATCTGGCGCCGCCGCAGGCTCGCGGCAAGGCCATCGGCCTGGTGATGAGCGGCCTGCTCGTGGGCATTCTGGGCGGCAGGGTGCTGGCCGGGGCGATTGCCAATGTGCTGGACTGGCAGGCGGTGTTCGTGTTCGCCACGGCGGTGAACGTCGGCATGTGGCTGATGCTCTGGCGCGTGCTGCCGCGCCTGCCCGTGGACACCTCGGCAGCGGGGCACAGCTATGCGGCGCTGCTGGGCTCCACGTTGGAGCAGTTTCGTCGCCACCGCGATCTGCGCTTTGCCGGGCTCACCGGCGGGCTTTTCTTCGCCAGCTTCAGCGTGTTCTGGGTCGGCCTGACGCCGCTGCTGCAGAGCCCGGCCTACGGCTTCGGGCCCGCGGTGGTCGGCGCCTTCGGCATTCTGGGCATCATGGGCGCGACGGTGGCGCCGATTTCCGGGCGGCAATCGGACAAGCCGGGCGGCCCGCGCCGCGTGCTGTTCGTGACCCTGGCCCTGACCCTGCTGTCATGGGCGGTGTTCGCTCCCGGCACGCATGGCCTGTGGTGGCTGATCGCCGGCGTGCTGGTGCTCGACGCCGGTGTGCAGGGCGCGCAGATCGCCAACCAGACCCGCATCTACGCTCTGGACGCGGCCGCGCGCAGCCGCATCAACGCCGTCTACATGACGCTGTATTTCATCGGTGGCTCGATCGGATCGTTCGTCGCCAGCCACGCCTGGACGGCCGGTGGCTGGCCCGCAGTGACCGCTGCGGGCGGGGGCTTCGCGCTGGCGGCGCTGCTGCTGCACGCCGCCAGCGGGCCACGCAACAGGGTTTAGCGCCCGAGATCGTCGAGCACCGCCAGCGTGGCTTCGGCCTGATTCAGGGTGTAGAAATGCAGCCCCGGCGCGCCGCTGGCGATGAGCTCTTCGCACAGGCTGCTCACGACTTCCCTGCCAAAAGCGCGGATGCTCTCGCGGTCGTCGCCGTAGCTTTGCAGACGCAGACGTATCCAGCGCGGAATCTCGGCACCGCAGACCTCCGAGAAGCGCAGAAGCTGGCTGGAATTGGTGATGGGCATGATGCCCGGCACCACCGGCACGTCCAGGCCGAGCGCGCGGACGTCATCGACGAAACGGCGATAGGCCGCGGCGCTGAAGAAGTACTGCGTGATGGCCGAGTTCGCCCCGGCGCGCACCTTGTCGGCGAAATGCCGCAGATCGTCGAGCGGGCTCCTGGCCTGCGGATGCATCTCGGGATAGGCGGCCACTTCGATGTGAAACGCGCTGCCGGTTTCTTCTCGGATGAACGCCACCAGATCGCGCGCGTGGTGGAACTCGCCGCCGATGCCATAGCCCGAAGGCAGGTCACCGCGCAGCGCCACGATGCGCTTGACGCCCGCAGCCTGAAAGGCGTGCAGATGCCCGCGCACCGAGTCGCGGCTGGCGCCGATGCAGGACAGATGCGGCGCCGCGTCCACGCCTTCGGCGAGGATTTCGCGCACCGTCTGCAGCGTGCCTTCCTGGGTGGAGCCGCCGGCGCCGAAGGTCACGGAACAGAACTCGGGCCGACGCGCATACAGACGCTGCCGCACGGCACAAAGCTTGTCCGCACCTTCGGGCGTCTTGGGCGGAAAGAACTCGAAGCTCAGGCTGACCGGGGGTTTGGAGTCCATGCGCATCAGTACCGGTAGTGGGCCGGTTTGTACGGGCCGTCCTTGGGCACGTTGATGTAGGCGGCCTGCTGGTCGGTCAGCGTGGTGAGCTGCACATTGAGGGTGCTGAGCTGCAGGCGAGCCACATGCTCATCGAGGTGCTTGGGCAGGGTGTAAACACCCACCGGATACTCGCAGGTCTTGGTGAACAGCTCGATCTGCGCCAGGGTCTGGTTGGCGAAGCTCGAACTCATCACATAGCTCGGATGGCCGGTGCCGCAGCCAAGGTTCACCAGCCGCCCCTTGGCCAGCAGGATGATGCGCTTGCCATCGGGGAAGATGACGTGATCGACCTGCGGCTTAATCTCTTCCCACTGGTACTTCTCGATGCCCGCGACGTCGATCTCGTTATCGAAGTGGCCGATGTTGCAGACAATGGCCTGGTTTTTCATGCGGGCCATGTGATCGTGGGTGATGACGTGATAGTTGCCGGTGGCGGTCACGAAAATGTCGGCGTGTTCGCAGGCATAGTCCATGGTCACCACGCGGTAGCCTTCCATCGCCGCTTGCAGGGCGCAGATCGGGTCGATCTCGGTCACCCACACTTGCGCGGACAGCGCGCGCAGCGCCTGCGCCGAGCCCTTGCCCACATCGCCATAACCCGCGACCACGGCGATCTTGCCCGCGATCATCACGTCGGTGGCGCGCTTGATGCCGTCCACCAGGCTCTCGCGGCAGCCATAGAGGTTGTCGAACTTGCTCTTGGTCACGCTGTCGTTGACGTTGATCGCGGGAAACTTCAGCTCGCCGCGCTGGTGCATCTGGTAGAGGCGATGCACGCCGGTGGTGGTCTCCTCGGTCACGCCCTTGATATGCGCCAGGCGGGTGGAATACCACTTGCCGTCCTTTGCCAGCTTGGCCTTGATGGCGGCGAACAGCACGCGCTCTTCTTCGCTGGTCGGGTGATTGAGCACGGCGGCGTCGGTCTCGGCACGCGCGCCCAGGTGCAGCAGCAGGGTGGCATCGCCACCGTCATCCAGGATCATGTTCGAGTAGCCGCCATCCGTCCACTCGAAAATGCGGTGGGTGTAGTCCCAGTAGTCTTCCAGCGACTCGCCCTTGACCGCGAACACCGGCGTGCCGTTGGCGGCAATGGCAGCGGCGGCGTGATCCTGGGTGGAAAAGATGTTGCACGACGCCCAGCGCACCTGCGCGCCCAGCGCCTGCAGGGTCTCAATCAGCACGGCCGTCTGGATGGTCATGTGCAGACTGCCGGTAATGCGCGCGCCACGCAGCGGCTGGCGGGCGGCGTATTCCTCGCGGATGGCCATGAGCGCGGGCATCTCGCTCTCGGCAATGGCGATCTCGCGGCGGCCCCAGTCGGCCAGCCCGATGTCGGCAATGCAGAAATCGGAAAAATTCTTCAAATCGACCACAGCGTTCATACAAACTCCGAACAAAGTGGCCGGGAACGGATGCACACCGCATCCCGCGCCCGGCACGGGTTGGGTGAGCGCCGTTGAAGGAAAGCCGCCAGCAAGGAGAAAGAAGCGGCCTGCGATCAAAGTCCCGAGCCTGGCACAGGGCGGCGAAGGGCTCGCGCGCCGTGCGTTGCAACGCTCCTCGGGCAAGGCCGCATTCTATCGTTGGCCCGTGCCGAGCGTCTGTCGGGCCCAAAGCCGCGTCACACCCGCGACGCCAAAGCCAGACGCAGCCCCAGGCCGACGAAGACCAGTCCGGTCAGCCGCCGCACCCACAGCGCCAGACGTTGCATGCGCCCCATGTCCGCCATGCGCCGGCGCACCCGCGCCGTGGCCCAGGCCACGCCCAGATTGAACAAGGTGCCGTTCACGGTAAACACCACGCCGAGCAAAAGAAAGGCCCAGCCCTGCCCCTGCGTCGAGGGGCCGACGAACTGCGGCAGAAAGGCCAGAAAAAACAACACCACCTTGGGGTTGAGGACATTGGTCAGCACCCCTTGCCCGAAGACCGCACGAAGCGAGGCCGAGCGCGATGGAAAACGCCGGGTATCGTCCGGCAGATTGGAGCCCGCGCGGCTGCGCAGCAGGCCGATGCCCAGCCACACCAGGTAGAACGCACCCAGCCACTTCACCACGCCGAACGCGGCGTCGGACGCGGCAATCAGCGCCGACAGCCCCACGGCGGTCGCGGTGACGTGCACCAGACAACCCGCCCCCACACCCAGCGCCGCCATAGCCCCGGCGCGCACACCCTGCCCGGCACTGCGCGACATGATGAACAGCATGTCCGCGCCCGGGGTCATGTTGAGCAGCAGTCCCGAGAGCAGAAACAAGGCGAAGTGGTGGATGTCGGGCATGAGCGGGAAACCTAGGATTCTGTCGGGCTAGGGCAAGACGTCAGCGCAGCATAGGACGGGCGCAGCTACAGCCAGCGGGACCGCTTGAGCCAGTAGTACAGCCCGCCGCACAAAGCCAGGGTGAACACGATCAGCGACGGGTAGGCCCAGCGCCAGTCCAGTTCGGGCATGTGATGGAAGTTCATGCCGAACCAGCCCGTGAGCAGCGTGGGCACGGCCAGCAGCGCGGCCCAGCCGGCCAGCCTCTTGACCACCTCGTTCTGCTCCAGCGTCACCAGAGACACCGAGACGTTCATGGCCGCCGAGAGCATTTCGCGCAGCGCGCCCACCGTGTCGTTGACGCGGTTGGCGTGGTCGTTCACATCTCGGAAGTAAGGCCGCATGGCCTCGGGCATCACGTCGCCCGGCAGACGCTGAAGCTGCGCCAAGACGTCCTGCAAGGGCGCCACGGCCAGCCGCAGGCGGGTGAGTTCGCGCTGCATCGCGTACAGCCGCTTGAGCGTGCCGCGACGCCATTGGCGAGCGAAGATCTCGCCCTCCAGTTCCTCCAGTTCGGCCCGATACGCCTCGACGATGGGCAGATAACCATCGACGATGGCATCGAGCACCCCGTAGAGCGCATACCCCGGCCCCAGCGCCAGCAGCGCCGGCGTCTGCTCGGCATTGCGACGCACCGTCGTATAGCCGGACGAATCGCTATGCCGGATGGTGAGGATGTAGTTGCGGCCCATAAAAATATGCGTCTCGCCGAACCGCACATGCACACCGCTGCGCGAGGCCGTGCGAGCCACGACAAAAAGCGATTCGCCATAAGCCTCCAGCTTGGGCCGCTGGTGCGCCTTGCCAGCGTCTTCCACCGCCAGCGGGTGCAGGCCGAACTCATGCTGCATCTGAGCCAGCAGGGCTGCATCGGGTTCGTACAGCCCCACCCAGACGAAGCGATCGGGCTGAGTCAGCACGTCACTGATCGACTCCAGGTCGATGTCACCCACCCGCTTGCCGCTTCGGTCATAGGCCACACAGGCACGGACGGGACTATCGGGTCTGGGAGTGTCAGTGGGAAGCATGGTTTTTCATCGGTTGAAATCATCAGAGCAGCGGGCTATTTTTCCACCGCACGTCAGCGTTCTTCGCGGCGCCACGCAGGCAACGGAAACTCGGCATGCCGCACGGCCTGAACTGTTGTGAGGATGCGCAATCGATTGGGGACGCATGCGCCTCCTGCAGGTTGACGTCACGCGTGACCAGCCACAACGCCTGCGCCGCTTCGGCAGCGTGAATGAACAGCCGCGCACACAACCGGGGTCACTCGCACAACCGGGTCCGCACAACCGCACAACCGAGGTCAGGTCTAGCTTCGTAGCATTTGCAGCAGCAACCCTTGCCATTTGCCTACCACCCAGTTCTCAAGCAACAAACCCGGTACCCGCGCAAATTCGCTCACATTATGGGTGATCAGGGTCAGCCCTTCGCTGCGGGCGTGGGCTGCGATGTTCAGGTCGTTCACACCGACGGGACGCACCGTCCTTTCGAGATCAGCGCGGATGGTGCCGCAGTGCTGCGATGCTTTCGCGCTGTAGGGCAGCACCTCCAGCAAGCTGGCGAACTCTTCGACCACGGCCAGGTTCTGTGTCACCTTGGCGTTCTTTTCCGCAGCGTGAAAAAGCTCGCTCAAAGCGATGGCTAAGATCGCCATACGCCCGGCGTGCTCGTTGAAGAGCCTACCCCCGCGGCAGGCCGCGCACGATCAGTTCGGTCTGCGCGACGAAGCCGCGAAAACCATCCACGATGGATTCGGCGATCTGTCGGCCCGAGGGTTTGCGGTCGGCATAAAACAGACCGATCACTTTCTTGTCGACGGTCAGCGTGGCGACCAGGCAATCCGCGGTGCCGGTGGACTCGTGCAGTGCACGCGGCGGCGGGTTGGCCGCACTGAACGCGCGCACCAACTGCGGCGGCAGCATGGCCTCGAGTTCCGGGGTCCATGGCCACTGCATGCGGGAGCGGAGTTCGCTGGCATCGAGACCCGCGGTCAGCCGCGCAACCAGGTGGGTGCGGTTCGGCGTGATCAGGCATAGCGCGCAGCGGTCCAGACCGACCGCACGGTGCATGCCTTCCAGGCAGGCTTCGAACAACATGGGCAGTTCGCGCCTGCTGCTGACCACTTGCCCCATTTCCGCCAGCATGCGTAGCTGCAGCGCGGGGTCTTGATCCGGAAAGGCCGGGGGCTCGTCAGCGGGCGGCATGGCCTCGGCCGCCGCCATCAACGGATGCGCGGCAGATTCGGCGGCATCGGCGGCTGGGAGCTGGATGTACTGCGCGGCTTCGCAAGCGCCCAGCGCGGCCGCAAGCAGGGTCGCCTGTTCGGCATTGGCTTGCAGACGCTTGCATGTCACCTCGTGCGCTTGCCCGAGGTAGCCAGCAATGTCCTTGATGGTCCGGACGGATTCGGGCGTATCCCATCCCTTTTGCGTGCACCGACTCAGCTGCAGGGCCTGATCGACGTCCTGCGTATCGACCAGCACGCCGTCGAGCTTCCACGCTCGGTGCAGTTCGCGGCTGAACTGCCGCAGCGTGGTGCCGAGCACCGCCTTTTCGGCCGATTCACCGTCCATGCCCGATTGCAGCGCGGCGTCGAGTGCGGTCGCGAATTGGGCGCCATGGCACCAAAAGGCCATTTCGCCCACGCTCGACAGCATGGCCGAGACAAACTGCTTTTCGGCCGCGTCGCGGCGCAGTCCGCGCGCGGTGCCGATGTCGCGGGCCTGCACCGCCGCATGCAGCGCACGGCCCAGCGCCGCCTGCACCCGGTGGCGAAACGAGTTGGCTGTGGCCATGCTCTCCACGGCCATGGCCGAAACGCAAAGCGAGCGCAGCGTGTTGATGCCCAGGAGCACCACCGCACGGCTGACCGTGGCCACCCGAGCATGACCGGACAGGCCGAGGTACGCCGCGTTGGCCGCCCGCAGCACCATGGAGGTGAGCGCCGGATCACGCAGGATGATCTCGGTCATCTGGTGAACCGAGACGTCGTCCCCGTCGACGGCGCGGAACATCTCCGCCAAGGTCGCGCCAAAGGCGGGAAGATCGGTAGCGGCGATTTGCTGGCCCAACTCGCGGAAGGTCTGGGCGTCTTGCGTCATCAGCGTATCCGCGGTGGGCATGTTGACCGAGAGCTGGCGAAATCGACCCTCGTAGGCCTGTCGGCCCACTCGGGGACTCTATGAAAAAGGGGACTAACCTTGTTGCATCCCCACGATCACTCCCCTCTCTCCCCCTCCAGCCGCAGCATGCTCGCGCCTTCGCCCAGCGCAATCAGCCCTGTCTTGGCGTAGATGCCCAGCTTGGCGCGGGTGTCGGTGATGTCGAGGTTGCGCATGGTGAGCTGGCCGATACGGTCGGCAGGGCTGAACGGGGCATCTTCGACCTTTTCCATGCTCAGACGCTCGGGGGCGTAGGTCAGGTTGGGGCTCTCGGTGTCGAGGATGCTGTAGTCGTTGCCGCGGCGCAGTTCCAGCGTGACTTCGCCGGTCACGGCGCGGGCGATCCAGCGCTGGGCGGTTTCGCGCAGCATCATGGCCTGCGGGTCGAACCAGCGGCCCTGGTAGAGCAGACGGCCCAAGCGCAGGCCGTTGATACGGTATTGCTCGATGGTGTCTTCGTTGTGGATGCCGGTGACCAGACGCTCGTAGGCGATGTGCAGCAGCGCCATGCCGGGGGCTTCGTAAATGCCGCGGCTCTTGGCTTCGATGATGCGGTTCTCGATCTGGTCGCTCATGCCCAGGCCGTGGCGGCCGCCGATCTCGTTGGCCTTCATGAACAGTTCGACCGGCGAGGCGAAGGTCTGGCCGTTGAGGGCAACCGGGCGGCCTTCCTCGAAACGCACGGTCACCTCCTCGGCCTTGACCTCGACCTCGGGTTTCCAGAACGCCACGCCCATGATGGGGTTGACGATGCGGATGCCGGAATTCAGATGTTCCAGATCCTTGGCTTCGTGCGTGGCGCCGAGCATATTGCTGTCGGTGCTGTAGGCCTTCTCGACCGACATCTTGTAGTCGAAGCCGTTCGCGATGAGGAACTCGCTCATCTCCTTGCGGCCACCGAGTTCGTCGATGAAGGTCTGGTCCAGCCAGGGCTTGTAGATCTTGAGGCTGGGGTTGGTCAGCAGGCCGTAGCGGTAGAAGCGCTCGATGTCGTTGCCCTTGAAGGTGGAACCGTCGCCCCAGATGTTGACATCGTCTTCCTTCATGGCGGCCACCAGCATGGTGCCGGTCACGGCGCGGCCCAGCGGGGTGGTGTTGAAGTAGGTGATGCCGCCGGTGCTGATGTGGAAGGCGCCGCACTGGATGGCGGCGATGCCTTCGTGCGCCAACTGCTCGCGGCAGTCCACCAGGCGGGCTTTTTCAGCGCCGTAGGCCATGGCCTTGCGCGGAATTTCGTCGTAGTCGCTCTCGTCGGGCTGGCCCAGGTTGGCGGTGTAGGCGTAGGGCTGGGCGCCCTTCTGTTTCATCCACAGCAGCGCTGCGGAGGTGTCAAGGCCGCCGGAGAAGGCGATGCCGACTTTTTGCCCGGTGGGCAGGTTTTGCAGGATGGTGGCCATAAGCGTTGCTTCCCGGTCAGCCGAAGTAGCAGATGTAGTGATAGGCGGTTTCGCCTTCGGCCACGCGGATGTCGAACCGGGTGTTGCCGGGGACACTGAACTTGTCGCCCACGCCAGCGCGCTGCCAGGTGTCGGTGCCGGGCAGACGATACTCGCACGCCCCGGCCACGCCTTCCATGATTTCAGGCGCGCCGGTGCCGAAAGTGAGGGTCGCAGGCAGAATCACACCGACGGACGCCTTGCGGCCGTCGGCCAGGGTGATGCTGTGGCTGACGCACTTGCCATCGAAATAGACATTGGCTTTGGGGTTGACGGCAGCGCCGTCGATCTGGGTGGTGCTCATGGGTGGGCGGGGACGCGGGGAAAGGGAAGCAATTATTCTAGAGAGCCGGGCAGCCCTTGCCCCCCGATTTGGCTCCATCCATGACCTTGCGCACCCCCTACCCGCCCATCGAACCCTTCAAGACCGGCCTGCTCGACACCGGCGACGGCCACCTGATCTATTGGGAGCTTTGCGGCAATCCGCAGGGCAAACCCGCAGTGTTTCTGCACGGCGGACCGGGCTCGGGCTGCTCGCCGGATCACCGCCGTCTGTTCGATCCGAAGCGCTATTGCGTGCTGCTGTTCGACCAGCGCGGCTGCGGGCGATCGACGCCGCACGCCGCGCTGGAGAACAACACCACCTGGCATCTGGTCGCCGACATCGAGCGGCTGCGCGCTCTGCTGGGGGTGGAGCGCTGGCTGGTGTTCGGCGGCTCCTGGGGCAGCACCCTGGCGCTGGCCTATGCGCAGACTCACCCCGAGCGCGTGTCGGCACTCGTGCTGCGCGGGATTTTCACCCTCAGGCGCGCGGAACTGCTCTGGTTCTATCAGGAAGGCGCGTCCTGGCTGTTCCCCGACCTATGGGAGGATTTCGTCGCACCGATTCCGCCCGCCGAGCGCGGCGATCTGATCGGCGCCTATCGCAAGCGTCTGACCGGCGCCGACCCGACAGAACAACTGGTCTGCGCCCGCGCCTGGAGCGTGTGGGAGGGGCGCACCATCCGCCTGCTCCCGAGCGAGGAAAACGTCGCGCAACATGCGCAGGATGCGTTCTCGCTGGCGTTCGCGCGCATCGAGAACCATTACTTCGTGCACGCGGGCTGGATGGACGAGGGCCAGCTCATCCGCGATGCGGGCAAGCTGGCGGGCATCCCCGGCGTCATCGTGCAAGGCCGCTACGACGCCTGCACCCCGGTGCGCACCGCCTGGGATCTGCATCGCGCCTGGCCGCAGGCCGATTTCCAGCTCGTGCCCGACGCCGGTCACGCCTACAACGAGCCGGGCATTCTGTCGCGGCTGATCGAGGCGACGGACCGGTTTGCGGCAGGATGAGGCGGGCGGAACTTCCGCCCGATCGCCCTTACGCCGCCGCCATGGCCTGCAGCGCACCCAACCCCGCATCGTCGCGCAGCTTGGCGGCCCGATCGGTGGCCTCCCAGCTGAACTCGGGCTCATCCCTGCCGAAGTGACCGTAGGCGGCGGTCTTGGCGTAGATCGGGCGGCGCAGATCGAGCATTTCGATGATGCCGCGCGGACGCAGATCGAAGTGCCGCCGCACCAGTTGTTCGAGCTTGGCATCGTCGATCACGCCGGTGCCCTGGGTCGTCACCATGATGCTGGTGGGCTGGGCCACGCCGATGGCGTAGGAAATCTGCACCAGACATTTCTTCGCCAGCCCGGCGGCGACGATGTTCTTGGCCACATAGCGCGCGGCATAGGCGGCGGAGCGGTCGACCTTGGTCGGGTCTTTGCCGGAAAACGCACCGCCGCCATGCGGTGCCGCGCCGCCATAGGTGTCCACAATGATCTTGCGCCCGGTTAGACCGCAGTCGCCCTGCGGGCCGCCGACGACGAAGCGCCCGGTCGGGTTGATCAGGTACTTCACTTCGCCACGCATGAATTCGGCGGGCAGCACCGGTTTGATGATGTGCTCGATCACGGCTTCGCGCAGATCGGCCAGCGCGATGTCGGGTGCGTGCTGGGTGGACAGCACCACGGTGTCGATGGCCACCGGATAGCCGTTTTCGTAGCGGAAGGTGATCTGGCTCTTGGCATCCGGGCGCAGCCAGGACAGGCGGCCGTCGCGGCGAATCTGGCTCTGGCGCTCGACCAGACGGTGCGCGTAGTAGATCGGCGCCGGCATGAGGTCGGGGGTTTCGTCGCAGGCGTAGCCAAACATCAGCCCCTGGTCGCCAGCGCCCATGTCGAGCTCGTCGTCGTGCGCCTTGTTCACGCCCTGGGCGATGTCGGGGCTTTGCTTGTCGTAGGCGACGAGCACGGCGCAGCTCTTGTGATCAATGCCGAAATCGGCGTCGTCGTAGCCGATGCGCTTGAGCGTATCGCGCGCCACCTGGATGTAATCGACCACGGCATTGGTGGTGATTTCGCCTGCCAGCACGATGAGGCCGGTGTTGGCCAGGGTTTCGGCGGCGACGCGCGACATCGGATCCTGCGCCAGATTGGCGTCGAGGATGGCATCGGAAATCTGGTCGGCCACCTTGTCAGGATGGCCTTCAGAGACCGACTCAGAAGTAAACAGGAAGGAGTTTGCCATGACGGACCTTTCTTCAAACGGTTGGACCTACGCCACCGTCTGGGTCTCGCACGGCGACGCTTTAGCGGATTTCCCAACGACAGATCACGAGGGCCTGCCGCACTGCCACCCCGCAAGTTGTCATTAACTCGGTGGCAATGTCATGCATTCTATGTCTGCGCATCGCCTTCAGGGCTTCGTAACATGGCACCCTTTGATCTACAGGGATTTCCCCATCGTGCTGCTCCGCGTGTTCCGCTGGCTGTCTGTTCTGCCCCTGGGCCTGCTTCAGGCGCTGGGGGCGGCGCTCGGCCTGCTGGTTTACGCCTTATCGGGCGTCTATCGCCAGCGGCTGCGCGCCCATCTGCAACAGGCAGGCTATGACCCGCAGCGGCTGGCACGCAAGGCCGCGGCTCACGCCGGGCGCATGGTCGGAGAGCTTCCCGTGGTCTGGTTCCGGCGCGGCGCGGCGGCTCCGGTGCATCGGGTCGAGGTGATCGGCAAGGAGCATGTCGATGCGGTGCGCGCCGAAGGGTTGGGGGTGCTGTACCTCACGCCGCACCTAGGGTGCTTCGAGATTTCGGCGCAGATGGCCGCGCTCTGGGGGCCGATCACGGTGATGTTTCGCCCGCCGCGCAAGCGTGCCCTGCTGCCGCTGGCACTGGCGTCGCGGCAGCGGCACAACCTGGCCACCGCTCCGGCCAATCTCGCCGGGGTGCGTCAGTTGCTGCGCGCGCTGCGCGCCGGTGAAGCCGTCGGCCTGCTGCCAGACCAGGCGCCAGGCAACGGCGAAGGCGTCTGGGCCGATTTTTTCGGCCGCCCGGCTTACACCATGACCCTGCCCGCCCGCCTGGTGCAACTGGGCAAGGCCCGCATCATTCTGGCCTCGGCGCTGCGACAGCCCAGCGGTCGTGGTTATGTCCTGACGCTCGAACCCTTCCCCGAGCCGCTGGACGCCGACCCGCAACGCGCCGCCACCCAGATCAATCATGCGCTCGAAGCCCTGATCCGCCGCGCTCCCGAGCAATACCTCTGGGCGTACAACCGCTACAAGCGGCCCGCGGGCGCCGAGCCGCCTCCGGCGCAGCACGGCGAGGAGCTTGCCGCGTGAAGTCGCTGTCCGCCCGCCTGAGCATAGGCCTGATCTGGCTGCTGCACCTGCTGCCCTACCCGCTGCTGGCCGCGTTGGGCACGGCGGTGGGCTGGCTGCTGTGGCCGCTGGCGCGATCCCGGCGGCGCATCACCCTGCGCAATCTGGAGTTGTGCTTTCCAGACTGGACGCCAGCGCAGCAGCGCGCCGTGGGGCGGCGGCATTTCGTCTATGTCGCCCGCGCCTTTCTGGAACGCGGCGTGCTCTGGTACGCCAGCCCGAAGCGCCTGCAGCGTCTGCTGCACATTGAAGGCCCGGTGCTTGAGGCGCTCGACGGCAGCCGCAATACCCTGCTGCTGGGCTTTCACTTCGAGGGGCTGGACGCCGGATGGACTGCACTGAGCCTGGTGGCGCCACGTCCGGTGTCGGGCATGTACACCCCACAGAAAAACAAGACGCTCGACGACTGGGTCGTGGCGCGGCGCAGCCGCTTTCACACTGCGGCCATCGTCTCCAGGCACGACGGCGCAGCGGCCATGCTGCGGCAGCTCAAGGCCGGGGTGCCGTTCTACACCCTGCCCGACATGGATTTCGGCCTGCGCAGCTCGCGCTTCATCGACTTTTTCGGCATCCCCGCCGCCACGCTGGACGTCGCACCTAGGCTGGCGGCCTCGGCACAAGCGCGGGTGTATCCGGTGGTCACGCGCATCCTGCCTGGCGCGCGCGGCTACGCCATCACCGTGCATCCGGCCTGGAGCGACTTCCCCGCGCTCGACGCCCGGGGCAGACCCGCCGATATCGACAACGATCTTCGCCGCATGAACCGCTTCATCGAAGACCAGGTGCGCACCATGCCGGCGCAATACCATTGGGTGCACAAGCGCTTCAAAAACCGCCCCGAGGGCGAGCCCTCTCTGTACTGACCATGCAACTCGCGTTCACCAAGATGCACGGCGCCGGCAACGACTTTGTCGTGCTAGACGCCACCCGGGCGCCGATCGCGCTGAGCGCGGCGCAGTTGCGTCTGCTGGCCGACCGGCATTTCGGCGTAGGCGCCGACCAGATCCTGATGGTCGAGCCGCCGCCGTCGTCCGAGGTGGATTTCCGCTACCGCATTTTCAACGCCGACGGCGGCGAGGTTGAGCAATGCGGCAACGGCGCACGCTGCTTCGTCGCCTATGTACATGGCAAGGGGCTGACCGACAAGCGCCGCATCCGGGTGCAGACGCTCTCCGGGATCATCGAGCCCGAACTGCAGGCCGACGGCCGGGTCACCGTGGACATGGGCGCCCCGGTTTTCAACCTGCCGCAAGTGCCTTTCGACGCCAGCGGCCTGTCGCCCCGGCAGGTGGACGCATGGGAACAATGGCCGCTCGACATCGACGGCGCAACCGCCTGGATCAGCGTGCTGTCGATGGGCAATCCGCACGCGGTGCAGCGGGTGGACGACGTGGACGCCGCCCCGGTGCATAGCGACGGCCCGCGCATCGAACATCACCCGCGCTTTCCCAAGCGCGTCAACGCCGGCTTCATGCAGATCGTCGATGCCCACCACATCCGCCTGCGGGTGTGGGAGCGCGGCGCCGGCGAAACCCTCGCCTGCGGCACCGGCGCCTGCGCTGCCGTGGTGGCGGGTCTGCGCCATGGCTGGCTCCGCGACTCGGTCGATGTGGAAACCCGCGGCGGCCTGCTGACCATCGCCTGGGCGGGGCCGGGTCAGCCCGTCCACATGACCGGCCCGGCCGCCTTCGTCTTCGACGGACTTATAGCCCTGCCCGACCTGCCCTGACTCTGGAGAACCTGATGGAACTGAGCGAACACGACCTGGCGGCCTATCTCGCCGCCAATCCCGAATTTTTCGAACGCCACGCCGAGCTGCTCACCACGGTGCAACTGCAAAGCCCGCATGGCAACCGTGCCGTGTCGCTGCAGGAGCGGCAGATGGAAATGCTGCGCGACAAAATGCGCACCCTGGAACATCGCCTCGCCGCGATGATGCGCAACGCCGTGGACAACGAAACCCTGGCGGGCAAGCTGCTGCTGTGGGCGCGCGATGTCATGCTGGCGCAGCAGGGCGAACCGGCGCAACTGCCGCAATCCCTGCAAGACGCGCTCAAGACCGGCTTCGATTTGCCGATGACCGCGCTCAAGCTCTGGCCCGTGCGCGAACAGTTCGCCGCGCTCGATTTCGCCACCGGGGTGAGCGACGACGCCAAGACCTTCGCCGCCAGCCTGGCAGCGCCCTTCGTCGGACCCAATCCGGGTTTCGAAGCCGCGCACTGGCTGCCCGACGCGCAGATGGCGCAGTCGCTCGCGCTCATCCCGCTGCAGAACCCGCACACCAGCATGTGCATGGGGCTTCTGGTGCTGGCCTCCCCTGACAGCCAGCGCTTCACCGCCGACATGGGCACCGATTTCCTCACCCTCATCGGCCAGCTGGCCAGCGCCGCGCTTGTGGGCCTGATCGCCCGCTAAAGGCGCGCTGGCCTTCCGCCGCCCTCGCATGACCGCGCCCGTTCAGCCGCCTTCCACGTCTTCGTCCATGTCGGCGTCCACCTTGCCGGATTTGCGGCAACGGGTGGCGGATTACCTTGTCCACGCCCAGACCGGGCGTCGTCTGGCCGAAGGCACCCTAGTCAACTACCGGCGCGACCTCGACGATCTACTGCAGCGTGCGCAGACGCTGGGCGGCGCGCCGATCGAATCGCAGCACATCCGCCGCTGGGCCGCGCAGCTCCATGCCGCCGGCATGAGCCCGCGCGCCATTGCCGCACGGCTGTCGGCGTGGCGCAGCTTTTTTCGCTGGATGGGACGGCTGGGCCTTGTCGCCGCCAACCCGGTGCAGGACATCCGCCCGCCCAAAGCGCCCAAGCCGCTGCCCAAGGCCTTGTCGGTCGATCAGGCCGTAGCGCTGGCCGCCTTTGACGCGCAGGCCCAGACGCCCGAAGCCTTACGCGCGGCACGTCCCCCTCAGGCCGAACCGCTGGCGACTCGCAGCGCACGCGCCCACGCCATGGCCGAGCTGCTGTATTCAAGCGGCCTGCGCGTGTCCGAACTCACCGGGCTGGACGTGCATGCCAGCCCCACCGCCCGCGGCTGGATCGACTGGGACGCCGCTGAAGCCACCGTTACCGGCAAGGGCAACAAGCGCCGCAGCGTGCCCATCGGTCGCCCCGCCCTGCTCGCCTTGCAGCAGTGGCTTGCGGTGAGAACCTCGCTGCTGCGACCCGAAGCTGATGCCGATGCCCACGCCGCATTGTTTCTGGGCGCACGCGGTGGCCGCATCACGCCGCAGCGGGTCTGGCTGGAATTGCGCGAGCAAGCCCGCGCCGCCGGGCTGGATGCGCGCGTGCATCCGCACATGCTGCGCCATTCCTTCGCCTCGCACGTGCTGCAGTCCAGCGGCGACCTGCGCGCGGTGCAGGAATTGCTCGGCCATTCCAGCATCGCGACCACCCAGGTCTATACCCGCCTTGACTTCCAGCATCTGGCCAAGGTGTACGACGCCGCACACCCGCGCGCCCGCAAAAAGCCATGAAAGTCATACGCCTGCATCCCGGCAAGGACCGCTCCTTGCTGCGCCGCCATCCCTGGGTCTTCGCCAGTTCCATTGCCAAGGGCGGCGCCGACTCGGGCGAGACCGTGCGGGTGGAATCTTCCGACGGACAGTTCCTGGCCTGGGCGGCGTACAGCCCGGCTTCGCAGATCCGGCTGCGCGCCTGGAGTTTCGACGCCAACGAGCGCATCGACGCGGGGTTTTTCGCCTCGCGCCTGCGCGCCGCGATCGCCCGCCGTCAAGCGCTGGGGATCGACCTCGGCGCTTGCCGACTGGTGCACGGCGAAAGCGATAGCCTGCCCGGCTGCATCGTCGATCGTTATGACGACATCGTGGTACTGCAGGCGGGGAGCGCGGGCATCGAGCGCTGGAAATCGGTGCTTGTCGCAGCGTTGCATGAGTTGATGCCCGAGGTACGCATCTATGAGCGCTCGGACGCCGCCCTGCGCGAGCGCGAAGGCCTGGCCGCGTCGACCGGATGGCTGCTCGGAGACGGCCCCACGCAAGTCGAGATCCGCGAAAACGGCCTGCGGCTGAAAGTCGATGTCGCCACCGGTCACAAGACCGGCTTCTACCTCGACCAGCGCGATGCCCGCGCCCGCTTCACCGAACTCGTGCGCGCTCAAGCTGCGCAGCGCGTGCTCAACTGCTTCAGCTACACCGGCGGCTTCTCGCTCGCCGCCCTGGCCGGTGGCGCAGAGCAGGTCGTCTCGGTCGATTCCTCCGCGCCCGCGCTGGCCCTCGCGGCCGAGCATGTGGCCCTGAACGGCTTCAATGCCGCACGCACGACCTTCCTCGACGCTGACGTCAACGCCACACTGCGCCGCCTGCGCGACGAGGGCGCGCAGTTCGACGCCATCGTGCTCGACCCACCCAAATTCGCCGCCACCCCGCAGCAGGTCGAGCGTGCCTCCCGGGCGTACAAGGACATCAATCGCCTCGCGTTCCATCTCTTGCCGCCGGGCGGCTGGCTGTTCACGTTTTCATGCTCGGGCGGCGTCAGCGCCGAGTTGTTCCAGAAAATCGTCGCCGGTGCCGCGCTCGACGCGGGTGCAGACGCCCAGATCGTCGCCCGTACGGGCGCCGGGCTCGATCACCCCTTGAGCCTGCACTTCCCCGAAGGCGAGTACCTCAAGGGGCTGCTGCTGCGTCGCTGTTGATCTGCCGGTTGATTTTTCGCCGATCGCCCCGATCTCTTTGCCCTGCTTCTTTCAAGGACGAATCTCCATGGCCACCCTCATCCCCGCCACCATCCTCACCGGCTTTCTCGGCAGCGGCAAAACCACCCTGCTCAAGCGCGTGCTGCACGAAGCGCACGGCTCCAAGATCGCCGTGATCGAAAACGAGTTCGGCGAGGAAAACATCGACAGCGACATCCTGGTGCAGGAAGCGGGCGAGCAGATCGTGCAGATGTCCAACGGCTGCATCTGCTGCACCATACGCGACGACCTGCGGGCCACGCTGGCCGACCTGGCCGCCAAGCGTCGCAAGGGCGAACTGGTGTTCGACCGCGTGATCATCGAAACCACGGGCGTGGCCGACCCCGGCCCGGTGGCGCAGACCTTTTTCATGGACGACGAGGTCGCCAGCCAGTACATGCTCGACGCCATCCTCACCCTGGTCGATGCCAAGCACGCCAACCAGCAGCTCGATACCCGCCAGGAAGCACGCCGCCAGGTGGGTTTTGCCGACCAGATTTTCATCAGCAAGGCCGATCTGGTGAGCGCCGACGAACTCGCCGCGCTGCAGCACCGGCTCGCCCACATGAACCCGCGTGCCAAGCAAAGCGTGGTGCATTTCGGCGAGGTGCCGCTTTCGCAAGTGCTCGACCTCAAAGGCTTCAACCTCAACGCCAAGCTCGACATCGACCCCGATTTCCTCAAGGCCGACGATCACGATCACGATCACGATCACGATCACGATCACGATCACGATCACGATCACGATCACGATCACGATCACCACGATCATGCGCACGGCGAGCACTGCAACCACCCGCACCATCACCATCACGACGACGACGTGAAATCCTTCGTTTACCGCGCCGACCAGCCCTTCGACCCCGCCAAACTCGAAGACTTTCTCGGCGCCATCGTGCAGGTCTACGGCCCGCGCATGCTGCGCTACAAGGGTGTGCTCAACATGCAGGGCATCGACCGCAAGGTCGTGTTCCAGGGCGTGCACCAGCTCATGGGCAGCGATCTTGCCGCGCCCTGGGGTCCGCAGGAACAGCGCCAGAGCAAGATGGTGTTCATCGGCATCGATCTGCCGCGCGACATTCTGGAGCAAGGACTGAAACAATGCCTCGTTGCCTGACGGCTTGCCCCGTCACCCGAAATGAATAGAATCGGGCGGTTTTGGCAAGGCCAGACAACGGTGGTCATGCAGGAGATAAGCTCAGGATCGCCTTGATACGCTCGGCAGAGACTCGTCACTGACAAGGCCGCGAAAAGGGCGACGAAGGGGGCCACGAAGGCAGTGCATGAGTCTGCCGTGAAAGCGCGTGGGTTGATCCCCGCCGGGGTTGATCCAGCCTGGCCAAGCGACGCGGCAGTTCAGGCGGCAATAAGCCGTCGGATGAAACAGTTCGGGAGGATTTTCGTGGTCAAGTCGCCTCAGAAAGCGGTCGCAACGCCTGGCAAAGGCCAGGCAGTGACTGCGGCAAAAAAACCCGCGGTCAAAGCAGCTGCAGGCAAGAGCAAGGCAGCAGCACCGGCGGCATCCGCGCCGCAGCCTGTACGTGCGAAGACCGCGACAGCTTCCGTCGCGAAAACCCCCAAAACGGCAGCGACAGCGCCGACCATGCCCGCAGCACCCCTCACTCCCGCCCCTACCGTTAAAAAAGTCACACCCACGCCGACACTTCGGCGTTCCTCTTCTTCTGGCGTCAGTAAACTCCACGGCTCAAAACCCTTGTCGGCGGCCATGGAGTCGCCTGAACCTATCCGACTCGACAGAAGCTCCATGAGCAGCACCATCACTCAACCCACCCCCAGAAAAACCGACCCCAAGCATGCCAATGCCTGGAAGAACAAATCGGCCTCCGAACTGACCGAGCAGGATCTGCTGGCCATGCCCGAGAGCGAGTACATGAACGAGGTTCAGCTCGATTACTTCAAGCGCCTGCTCAGCACCATGCGCGAAGACCTGATCAAAAGCGCGGGTGAAACCACCGAGCACCTGCGCGAGGACACCCTGCTGGTGCCCGACCCGGCAGACCGCGCCACCATCGAGGAAGAGCATGCGCTGGAGCTGCGCACCCGCGACCGCGAACGCAAGCTGCTGAAAAAGATCGAACAATCGCTGCAGCGCATCGACAGCGGCGACTACGGCTGGTGCGAGGAGACAGGCGAACCCATCGGCATCGGCCGCCTGCTGGCCAGGCCGACCGCGACGCTTTCGCTCGAAGCCCAGCAACGGCGCGAGCTCAAGCAGAAGATGTTCAACGACTGATTCACCGGGGCATCTCCGCGCCTGCAACCAGGGCGGAGATGCACAACGTAGAGGCCGCAGGGGCATGAGCCGTTCTGATTCAGGTGGTTTCTGGAAGCGGGTGGGTTCTTTCGTCAAGAACCCGACGCGCGACTGGTCGCTGACCGACGAACAGGCGCTGCAGGAACACGAGAACCTCGCCAAGGTCAAGGCCCGCGAAGACCAGAAGCGGCAGGACGATTTCATCCGCAAGCGCGAACTCGATGGCCTGCGCAAGTTGCGCAAGCGCGAGGCCACCGATCTGGGCATGGATGACAGCCTGCAGACCAACGTGCCCGAGCTGACTTCCCAGCCGGCCCCGGTTCACGATCGGGACGAGACGCTGCGCAAGATCAACGAAATCGAAAAATCGATGGCGGGCGACCACGCACCCGCCCCGACTCGGTCGCGCAGCCCAGGCCCCCTGACTCGGCAATTCCAGACCAAACCGCCGATCACCAGCCTGCCTCCTCTGACCGCTGCGCCAGCGCCTCTTGCAGCAAACACCGCCGCGCCCGACTCTGCCACCAGCCGCACTCTGGAATGGAAGGCGGACATGGCCTACGCAGATACGACCCTGATCACCAAGCCAGGGGCGCTGCCGGCCTCCACCAAGCTCCCGAGCGGCCCGTCCACCCAGGCGAGCCCCACGACGGCCCCGGGCGGGCCGCCCACGCAGCCGCCCGGCTATGCGCCGACCGTTCCCTTCGTGCCCAGTGCGCCGCCCCCGGTTGCGCGCCCAGGCGGCGCTGCGGCGGCCGTGCCGTTCGACGAACAGCCCACGCTTGCCGCAGCGACCCGCCTCAGCGACGACGCCCTGCCCTCGCGTACGGCTGCGCCCTCGGGAGACAGCTGGCTGCGTTCGAGCAACGACTTCATGCCCAGCGCCTTCTTCGCGGTGGAAGTGCACGAGGCCTTGAGCTCGAACCCGCTGTTCGACCAGGCCGTGATGGATTTCGCGAACGGTGACGACGCCGCTGCCGAAACGGCCTTGCGAGACGCCATCTCCAATTGCCAGGATCTGTCCTCGGAGAAGGAACTCTGGCTGGCGCTGTTCGACCTGTTCCGCGCCTCGGGGCAGATCGACAAGTTCGAAGCGCTGGTCGTCGATTTTGTCAGCCGCTTCCAGACTTCGGCCCCGATGGCCGACGACGGTCTGCCGTCTGCGCCTGCGAGCACCCAGCCGACCCAGAGCAACTTCAAGCCCTCATTGGTCTTCTCCGCAACCGTCGATGTCGCACAGGCCGAGCGCCTGCGCAAGCTGCTGACCAACGCGCCGGCGGCCATCGAGATCAGTTTCGCCGAGGTTCGCGCGCTCTCGGCGGGCACTCTGCCCGTCCTGGTCGATGCCTTGAAGCGGCTCAATCACTGCGCCTGCACCGTCACCCTCGCGGGAGCCGAGTCGCTGCTGTCGCTGTGTCAGGCGCAGGCGCCAGCCATGCAGCGCGAAGCCGACCCGCAGTGGTGGTCCTTGCGCCTCGAACTGCTCCGCCTGGCCAACCAGCAGGACGATTTCGACGCCATCGCGCTCGATTACTGCGTGACCTACGAGATCTCGCCCCCAACCTGGGAGCCCAGTCGCGCCAGCGTCGAACTGGCTGGAACCGAGGGTGCCGTCTCCCCGGCAGAGGGTTCGGCACCGCCGACCGAATTCAAAAGCTCCGGCCTGAATCCCCACTCCATGCTCGGCCAGGGCGGCTCGCGCTCGGCGCAGTTGCTCATCAGCGGCGAGATTGTCGGCAGCTCCAGCGACTTCCTCAGTCCCCTGGAGCAGGCCGCCAAGGCGCATGAGCAACTGAGCATTTCTCTGCGGCAGCTGCGTCGAATCGATTTCTCCAGTGCCGGCGCCCTGCTCAACTGGGCCATGATGCAGCACGACCAGGGCAAGACGCTGCAGTTCACCGGGGTGCACCGGCTCATCGCCGGTCTGTTCAGCATCCTCGGCTTGCACGAACACGCGCTCATCCAGCTTCGCCGCGACTGAGCGCCCGGGGCGGCCCTGCTTGCCCTTGAGTTTTCCCTTCCCATCCTCACATCCCCGCATGGACCAATATCACGGCACCACCATTCTCAGCGTGCGCCGCGGCGCCCGCGTTGCCCTGGGCGGCGACGGCCAGGTGACGCTGGGCAACATCGTCGTCAAGTCCACCGCGCGCAAGGTGCGCAGGCTTTACAACGATCAGATCCTGGCCGGTTTCGCCGGCGGTACGGCAGACGCCTTCACCCTGTTCGAGCGCTTCGAAGCCAAGCTGGAGAAACACCAGGGGCAGTTGTTGCGCAGCGCCGTCGAACTCGCCAAGGACTGGCGCACCGACCGCATGTTGCGCCGCCTGGAGGCCATGCTGTCGGTGGCCGATGCCGAGCACTCACTCATCATCACCGGCAACGGCGACGTGCTCGAACCCGAATACGGTATCGTCGCCATCGGCTCGGGCGGCGCCTATGCGCAGTCGGCCGCGCGCGCCCTGCTCGAACACACCACGCTGAGCCCGCGCGAGATCGTCGCCAAATCGCTGCAGATCGCGGGCGACATCTGCATCTACACCAACCAGTCGCACACCATTGAAACCCTGGGTGAATGAACCCATGAACATGACTCCCCGCGAAATCGTCTCCGAACTCGACCGCTTCGTGATCGGCCAGGCCAGGGCCAAGCAGGCGGTGGCCATTGCACTGCGCAACCGCTGGCGCCGCCAGCAGGTGGCCGAGCCGCTTCGACATGAAATCACGCCGAAGAACATCCTAATGATCGGCCCCACCGGCGTGGGCAAGACGGAGATCGCACGCCGCCTGGCCAAGCTGGCGAATGCGCCGTTCATCAAGGTGGAGGCCACCAAGTTCACCGAGGTGGGTTACGTCGGCCGCGATGTGGACACCATCATCCGCGATCTGATGGAAGCCGCCGTGAAGCTGGCGCGCGAGGACGCCATGCGGTCGCAGCGCAGCCGCGCGGAAGACCGCGCGGAAGACCGCATCCTCGACGTGCTGCTGCCCGGGGTGGGCGAAGGCGGCGACAACCTGACGCGACAGATCATGCGCAAGCGCCTGCGCGAGGGTCAGCTCGACGACAAGGAAATCGAGATCGACGTCGCCGTGCATCCGGCCAGCGTGGACATCATGGGCCCGCCCGGCATGGAAGACATGACCGAGCAGATCCGCGCCATGTTCGCCAACCTCGGCCAGACCCGCAGCAAGACGCGCAAGCTCACCGTGCGCGAAGCGCAGAAACTGCTGATCGACGAAGAGGCCTCGAAGCTGGTCAACGAAGACGAGATCAAGGCCGGGGCGCTGCGTGCGGTGGAGCAGAACGGCATCGTCTTCCTCGACGAGATCGACAAGGTCGCCTCGCGCAGCGACACCCAGGGCGCCGACGTCTCGCGCCAGGGCGTGCAGCGCGATCTGCTGCCGCTGGTGGAAGGCACCACCGTGAGCACCAAGTACGGCATGGTGCGCACCGATCACATCCTGTTCATCGCCAGCGGGGCGTTTCACGTCGCCAAGCCCTCCGACCTGATTCCCGAATTGCAGGGCCGCTTTCCCATCCGGGTGGAGCTCGAATCGCTGTCGGTCGCGGATTTCGAGGCCATTCTCACCAGCACCGACGCCAGCCTGACCAAGCAATACGTGGCACTGCTCGCCACTGACGGCGTGCTTCTCGAGTTCACCGCCGACGGCATCCGGCGCATGGCCGAAGTGGCCTTTCAGGTGAACGAGAAGACCGAAAACATTGGTGCGCGACGTCTGCACACCGTCATGGAGCGACTGCTCGAAGACGTGTCGTTTCACGCCGATGGCTCGCAGCACGTCACCGTGCAGGTGGACGCAGCCCTGGTCAACCAGCGTCTGGGCGACATTGCCCGCGACGAAGACCTGTCGCGCTACGTCCTGTGAGCATCCCCCAGGGCCGGGCTGCGCCCAGCCCGCCCCCGCGGGGGTCAAGAAAACTTGGGGCGGCCCTGCGTTTTCTTGAGATGAGCGCGCGTCTGCCGGGCGGCGATGCACAGCAGACCCTCGAACACCAGGTGCTCGACATGCTGATGCGGCAGGCCTAGCGCATCGCGCAACTTGGGCGCCGCGCCTCCGGTCAGCAGCACGCTGACGCCCGCAGGCTCTCTGGCCAGCAAACGTGCATGCATCTGCCGCGCCGCGCCTGAAATGGCCAGTGCGCCGCCGGTCATCAGCGCATCGCTGGTGTTGGTGGGGAAGTCCGTGATGCCGCCCTCAGGCACGCGCAGCCCGGCGGTGCCCATCTCCAGCGCCTTGAGCATCAGGCCGAAACCGGGCAGGATGATGCCGCCGATGAACACCCCTTCGCGGCTGAGGCAGTCCACCGTGACCGCCGTGCCTACGCTGATGACCATTGCCGCCTGGTCGGGCACGCGCTGACGCGCGCCGAGTTGCGCTGCCCAGCGGTCGGCACCCAGCAAGGAAGGCGTGGCATAGCTGTTGCGCACGCCGCATTGTTCCGCCTGCGCGCTGATCCAGTTGCAGCGCAGGCCAAGCGCGTCGAGCTCTGCGCAGACGCGTGCGGTCACCACGGCGCCCGCCACCGCACAGCCGATGACCTTGTGCGGCCGCGGCTGGGCTGCCAGCACCTGGTGCAACTGATCCACGTCTTCCAGCGCCATCGCACCGCCCGCGAGCAAGGCCGCGCCAAGCTCGACCTGCGCGTAAACGCCCCATTTCAGGCGGGTGTTGCCAACGTCGAGAACGAGAAGGTGCATGCGGTCTGCAGGTTGCGGCTTGAGGTTGGCTGAACCATAGCAGAGCGATCCCGCAGCGAAAGCGCGCGGGTGCGGATGCGGTCAGCGCAAGGCGCTGGTGTCCTCGGCGGCATGTTCGGCGTCGCGCAACCCCTGGGCGTCCAGTCGGCCGAACCCGTTGAAGAATGCATTGAGCACAAACGTCACCACCGCAGTGAGCAGGATGCCGCTGTGAAGCATGGGCGCCAGCACCTCAGGGAAGTGGATGAAAAACTGCGGCGCCACCAACGGAATCAGTCCAAAGCCTATACCCAGCGCCACGATGAGCAGGTTGTTGCGATTGCTCTTGTAGTCCACCTCGCTCAGGATGCGTATGCCCGTGGCGGCCACCATGCCAAACATCGCGATGCCGGTGCCGCCCAGCACCGGCTGCGGAATGGCTGCGACCAGTGTGCCAAGCTTGGGCACGAGTCCCAGCAGCAACATGATGACGCCGCCGGTCACTGTCACCCAGCGGCTGCGCACCCCGGTCATGCCGACCAGGCCGATGTTCTGCGAAAACGAAGTGGTGGGAAACGTGTTGAAAATACCCGCCAGTACCGTACCCAGCGCATCCACGCGCAAACCTCGCGCCAGTTCGATGCGCCCTACCTTACGGCCGACGATGTTGCCGAGGGCGAAAAACATGCCGGCCGATTCGACGAACACCACGAGTTGCGCCACGAACAGGGTTGCGATGGGGCCGACCGCGAACCGCGGCATGCCGAACTGAAACGGCAGCACCAGGCGAAACATATCGGCCTTGGCAACCTGATCGAAATGCATCATCCCCAAGGCCGCGGCCGCCGCGCTGCCGAGAACAAGTCCGGCCAGCACCGAAATGTTCTTGAGAAAGCTGCGCCCATATTTGCTGATGAGCAAAATGACGACCAGCACGAACAACGCCATGCCCAGGTTCTGCATCGACGCATAGGCCGGGTTGGGCACCATCTGCCCCATCTTGGCCAGCGGCGAGGGGTCGGCGATCATGGGCTTGAGCCACGCCCCGCCCACAGCCCACTGAATGCCGACCTGCATCAGGGAGATGCCGATGATGGTGATGACCGAGCCTGTCACCACGGGAGGAAACAGGCTCATCAGGCGGCAGGCGAAGGGCACCACGAGCAGGGCCAGCAGCCCTGCGGCGATGATGGCACCGAAAATGTCCTGCAGCCCCATCCCCGGCGTGGTGGCAATGGCGATCATCGGCGTCACCGAGGCAAAGGTCATGCCCATCATCACCGGCATGCGGATGCCGAACCACCGCGTCACTCCCAAAGACTGAATGATGCTGGCGACCCCACAGATGAACAGATCGGCCGTAATCAGCAGGGCGATATGCTCCGAGGGCAGTTTGAGCGCGGTGCCGATGATCAGCGGCACCGCCACCGCCCCCGCGTACATCACCAGCACATGCTGGATGCCCAGCGCGACCAGTTTGCCCGGTGAAAGCACTTCATCGACCGGGTGCACCGGCCGCGCCCCCGCACGCACCTCATCGATCTGATTCGCCATGGCTGCTCCTCGGTCTGGGCTGGTGAAAACCGGAATGGTCGGAATGCCTCATGAGAAAACGCTGGGCCGCCCCAAGTTTTCTCATCCCTTCGGGGGCCGACGCCTTGCGTCAGGTCTGGGGAGGCCCTCAGGGTTTTGCCCCGGCCGTGATCCAGGATGCCAGCTGGGCGCGCTCGGCATCGGTCATCTGCGTGGCGTTGTTCAGCGGCATGGCCTTGAGCACTACGACCTGCTGATAGATCGCCTGGGCGTGGCTGACGATGCCCTGTGCCGAATCCAGCCGCACGCCCTTGCTGGCCGCAGGTCCGGCGTGGCACATCAGACAGCGCTCCTGCACGATGTGCTGCACCTGCGCGAAGCTCACCGGCTGGTTCGATGCCAGCGCGGGCTGCGGCTTGGGGGCCAGAGCCACGACCACGGCCAGAATGAGGCCGGCGCCGATGATCCAGTACTGCCACTTCCAGGCACCCTTGTGCTTGAGCACGAAGAACTGGCGAATCAGCGCGCCGGCCAGCATCATCAGTACCAGCACCAGCCAGTTGTTCGGCGCGTCGTAGACGAAGCTGTAATGGTTGGACAGCATGGCGAACAGCACCGGCAGGGTGAAGTAAGTGTTGTGCACGCTGCGTTGCTTGCCACGCTTGCCATCCATCGGATCGGGGGTCTGTCCGGTGCGCATGGCAGCGACCACGCGGCGCTGACCGGGAATGATCCAGAAGAACACGTTGGCGCTCATCATGGTCGCCAGCATCGCGCCGGTCAGCAGAAACGCAGCGCGCCCGGCGAACAGGTGGCAGGCAAGCCAGGCCGCGACCACGACATACAGCGCCACCAGAATGCCCACGGTTCGATCGCCGTTCTTGCCCTGGCCGAACACACGGCAGATGCCGTCATAGACCAGCCAGCCGACCACGAGAAAGCCCAGCATCGCCGCCACAGCGTAACCCGGCGCGCTCCAGGCCAACACACGCGGATCGACGATGAAAATGCCAGCGTGATAGAAGTAAAGCACGCACAGCAGCGCGAAACCCGACAGCCAGGTGGAATAACTCTCCCAATAGAACCAGTGCAGATGCTGGGGCAGGTTCTTCGGTGCCACCATGTATTTCTGCGGGTTGTAAAAGCCCCCGCCGTGAACCGCCCACAACTCCCCGTCCACGCCCTTGGCCTGCAGTGCCGGATCGGTGGGTTTTTCCAGGCTGTTGTCGAGCCAGACGAAATAGAAGGAAGAGCCGATCCAGGCAATCGCCACGATGACATGCAGCCAGCGCAGCAGAAGGTCGGCCCAGTTCATGGCATAGGGCAGGAAGGTGGTCATCAAGTCGCTCATCATGACAGCTCCAGAAGTCATATGAATCGACTTTCGCCACGGCAGGCCCTGCGAAAGTCTGTCGGATCGCGTGCCATCGACATGGCGCACCGCACTGCGGCGATCCCGTTGAAACGGCGGCCCTGTCAGCTGCCGCGGTAAGTCGAATAACTCCAGGGCGACACCAGCAGAGGCACGTGATAGTGCTGCTGCGCGTCACCCACCCCGAACTCCAGGGGAATCTGATCGAGGAAGGTCGGCTGCGGCAGGGCCAGACCCAGACCCTTGAAATAGGCGCCGATCTGAAACACCAGGCGATAGCGGCCGGGCACGAAGTCGGCCCCCTGCAGCAGTGGCGCATCGCAGCGTCCATCAGCGTTGGTCTGGGCGGAACGCAGCAGCGCCCAGCCTGCCCCCTGATACGCGAACAGATCGATGTGGACTGCCACGGCGGGCCGGCCATGCGCGGTGTCGAGAATGTGTGTGGTCAAGGCGCCCATGGCGGTCTTCATCCTTTGACTGACTGTGGTTTGCAGGCTTCGATTGGGGCTTTATTGCATACAATCGCAAGATAAGTTGTATGCTAACGGCAAACCAAGCAGAATCACAACTACTGGAAGACACGGTCTGTTGCCCACCCTGGACCTAGCAAACACCATGCCGGAAACCACTCAAGGAGCGAGACCATGAATGCGCGCAGCAAACCCGACGCGAAGGCACAGATGCCAGCAGGCAAGGCGCTGAGCGCGGTGGCCGCCGCCAAGAGCACGACTGGCGATTCGACGCAGACCATCGTCGCCGCCATCACTGGGGCCATCATCGAACATCGTCTCGCGCCCGGTGCCAAGCTCACGGAGCAGAAGATCGCGGCGATTTACGGTGTGTCGCGCACCATCGTGCGGCAAGCCCTGTTTCAGTTGGCGCGCGATCATCTGGTCACGCTCGAACCGGCGCGGGGCGCGTTTGTCGCGCAGCCCTCGGTGGAGGAGGCGCAGCAGGTGTTCGCGGTACGCCGCATGCTCGAACAGCATCTGATCGAGGCGTTTTGCGACAAGGCCACGGCCAGCGATTTCCGCGCCATGCGCGCCCACCTCAAGCAAGAACAAGCCGTGGTCGGCAGGGTGGACGTCACAGGTCGCACGCGGCTGCTGGGCGATTTCCATGTACTGATGGCCGAGCGCATCGGCAACCATGTGCTGGCGCAGATTCTGTCGGAGCTGATCTCCCGCTGCGCCCTCATCACGCTGATGTATCAATCGTCGCGCGCGGCGCAGCATTCGTCCGACGAACACGTCGACATCCTCAAGGCTCTGGAAGCTCGCGATGCGCCCAAGGCCAAGGCGCTGATGGAAGCCCATCTGCTGGCCACCGAAAGCAGTCTGCTCTATCACCCCAGAACCAGCAGTGCCGACCTCGCCCAGGCGCTGGGCAGCTACGCGGCCTGAGCGCCGGCCTGAGCGATTGTGAACGAATTCATCATGCCGACCCCACCCTACCCCCGCGACCTCGTCGGCTACGGCCGCAATCCGCCGCACGCCAACTGGCCGGGTCAGGCCCGCGTGGCGTTGCAGTTCGTGCTCAATGTGGAAGAAGGCGGCGAGAACTGCGTGCTGCATGGCGACGCGGGCAGCGAGCAGTTCCTCTCCGAGCTGTTCAATCCCGCCGCCTATCCGGCACGACACCTGAGCATGGAAAGCATCTATGAATACGGCAGCCGCGCCGGGGTGTGGCGCATCCTGGGCGAATTCGAGCGCCGCGGCCTGCCGCTGACGGTGTTCGGCGTGGGCATGGCGCTGCAACGCACGCCCGACATCGCCCGCGCCTGCGTCGAACTCGGACATGAAATCGCCTGCCACGGATGGCGCTGGATTCATTATCAAGCTCTCGACGAAGCCACCGAGCGCGAGCACATGCGCCTGGGCATGGAGGCGATCGAAGCCGTCTGCGGCGTGCGCCCGCTGGGCTGGTATACCGGCCGCGACAGCCCCAACACCCGCCGCCTGGTGGCCGACTTCGGCGGCTTCGCCTACGACAGCGACTATTACGGCGACGACCTGCCTTTCTGGCTGCAGGTGCGCAAGACCGACGGCAGCCTCAGCCCCCATCTCGTCGTGCCCTACACCCTCGACAGCAACGACATGCGCTTCGCTCTGCCTCAGGGTTTCGCGCAGGCCGAAGACTTCTACATCTACCTGCGCGACAGCTTCGACGCGCTCTACGCCGAGGGCGAAGACCGGCCGAAGATGCTCAGCATCGGCATGCACGCGCGTCTGCTGGGGCGGCCCGGCCGCATCCGCGCGGTGCAGCGCTTTCTCGATCATGTGCAGCGACACGACCGCGTGTGGATCGCCCGGCGCATCGACATCGCGCGTCACTGGCAGGCCGAGCATCCCTTCGATGCCGCCACGGCCTTTGTCTGGGAGTGACCATGTCCACCCATGCCGATCTCGACACCCTCAATGTCGCGTCCCAGGCCGATTTCATCGCCGCGCTGCAGGGGGTATATGAACATTCCCCCTGGGTAGCCGAGCGCGCATGGTCGGCGCGCCCCTTTGCCACGCTGGCCGCGCTCAAGCAGGCCATGGTGCAGGCGGTGCGTCAGGCCAGCCGCGACGAACAGCTCGCGCTGATCCGCGCCCACCCCGAGCTGGCGGGCAAGGCCGCGGTGAGCGGCGAGCTCACGGCCGAGTCCACTGATGAACAGTCCCGCGCCGGGCTCGCGCACTGCACGCCCGAGGAGTTTGCGCGCATCAACACGTTGAACGCCGCCTACACCGCGCGCTTTGGCTGGCCTTTTATCCTCGCGGTGCGAGGCCCGCGCGGCACCGGGCTGAACCGCAGCCAGATCGTCGCCATCCTGGAACGCCGCCTCGACAACCCGGCGGAGTTCGAGTTTGCCGAAGCGCTGCGCCAGATCCACCGCATCGCCGAACTGCGGCTGAACGACAAGTTCGGCTTTATGCCTGAACAAGGCAACCGGGTCTGGGACTGGTGCGAACAGCTCGCCACGCACAGCGAACCTCCGTGGATCGAACGCGGCGAACTCACCGCCACCTATCTCACCGACGCCCACCGAGCCGCAGCGGCCGAGATCACCGCCACCATGCGCGATTGCGGCTTCGACCGGGTAGAAGTCGATGCCGTGGGCAACGTGGTCGGCATCTACCATGGCCGCGATCCGGCAGCGCTGCGGCTGCTCACCGGCAGTCATTACGACACCGTGCGCAATGCCGGCAAGTACGACGGCCGCATCGGCCACTTCGTGCCCATGGCCTGCGTGCGCGCCCTGCATCGCGCCGGGCGACGTCTTTCCTTCGGCCTCGAAGTCGTGGCCTTCGCCGAAGAAGAAGGCCAGCGCTACAAGGCCACTTTCCTGGGCTCGGGCGCGCTGGTGGGCGGCTTCGACCCCGCCTGGCTCGACCAGCGCGATCGCGACGGCATCGCCATGCGAGAGGCCATGAAGCATGCCGGGCTCCCCGCCAGCCTCCCCGCCATTGCCGCGCTCGAACGCGACCCGGCCCGCTACCTCGGCTTCGTCGAAGTCCACATCGAACAAGGGCCGGTGCTGAGTTCCCTCGATCTTCCCCTGGGCATCGTCACCTCGATCAACGCCAGCGTGCGCTATCAAGGCGAGATCGTCGGCATGGCCAGTCACGCCGGCACCACGCCGATGAACACCCGCCGCGACGCCGCCTGCGCCGCGGCCGAACTGGCGCTCTTCGTCGAGCGCCGCGCGGCGGCCGATGGCGACAGCGTAGGCACGGTCGGGATGCTCGAAGTGCCCGGCGGCTCGATCAACGTCGTGCCCGGACGCTGCCGCTTCAGCCTCGACCTGCGCGCGCCCAGCGACGACCAGCGCGACCGCCTGCGCGACGACGTACTGGCCGAACTCGCCGCGCTTTGCGCACGGCGCGGCCTGCGCCACACGGTCGAAGAAACCATGCGCGAATCCGCCGCCCCGAGCGATCCCGCCTGGCAGCGCCGCTGGGAACAGGCCGTCACCGCGCTGGGCCTGCCCTTGCACCGCCTGCCCAGCGGCGCCGGCCACGACGCGATGAAACTCCACACCGCCCTCCCCCAGGCCATGCTGTTCGTGCGCGGCGAAAACGCCGGCATCAGCCACAACCCGCTGGAGTCCAGTACCGCCGATGACCTCGACCTCGCCTGCGCCGCCTTCACCCGACTGCTCGATCTACTCGATTCAACCGCATCATGACCGACACCCACCTCGCCCCCGCCGCCCATGAAGCGCTCTACGCGACGCTCGACCACTGGATCGACGCCCATTTCAAAGAGCAGACCCGCATGCTGCAGGAACTGGTGCGCGTGCCCACCGACACCCCGCCGGGCAACAACGCGCCGCATGCCGAACGTACCGCCGAGCTTCTTGCCGCGTTCGGCATGAGCGCCGAGAAGATTGCCATTCCCGAGGCAGCTTGCCGCGAACAGGGCCTGCAATCCATCACCAATCTCATCGTGCGCCGACGGTATGGCGCGGGCGGCCCGGTCATTGCGCTCAACGCCCATGGCGACGTCGTGCCCCCAGGCGAAGGCTGGACACACGACCCCTACGGCGGCGACATTGTGGACGGCAAGCTCTACGGCCGCGCCGCCGCCGTGAGCAAATGCGACTTCACCACCTTCACCTTTGCCGTGCGTGCGCTTGAGGCACTGAGCGTGCCGCTCAAGGGCGGCATCGAACTGCACTTCACCTACGACGAAGAGTTCGGCGGCACCCTCGGCCCCGGCTGGCTGCTCGAACACGGTCTCACCCGCCCCGACCTGGAAATCGCCGCGGGCTTCAGCTACCAGGTGGTCAACGCCCACAATGGCTGCCTGCAGCTCGAAGTGACAGTGCACGGCGTCATGGCCCATGCCGCCATTCCGCACACCGGGGTCGATGCGCTGCAAGGGGCGGTCGGCATCCTCAACGCCCTTTACGCCCAGAACGCGATCTATCGCCAGCGGCACTCCAAGGTGCCAGGTATCGACCATCCCTACCTCAATGTCGGGCTGATCGAGGGCGGCACCAACACCAACGTCGTGCCCGGCAAGGTCATCCTCAAACTCGACCGCCGCATGATTCCCGAGGAAGACCCGGCCGCGGTCGAAGCCGAGCTGCGAAGCGTCATCCTACAGGCCGCCGCCAGCGTGCCTGGCATTACGGTGGACATCCGCCGCATGCTGCTCGCGCGCGCCCTGACCCCACTGCCCGGTCACGAACAACTCGCCGCACCGCTGCAACGCCACGCGCAAGCCCTGTTCCACGAGCCCATCCCCATCGTCGGCACGCCGCTCTACACCGATGTGCGCCTCTACGCCGAACACGGCATTCCCGCCGTCATCTACGGCGCCGGCCCGCGTACCGTGCTGGAGAGCAACGCAAAGCGCGCCGACGAACACATCGTCCTCGAAGACCTGCGCCGCGCAACCCAAGTCGTGGCGCGCACGCTGCTCGATCTGCTCGGCCCGCCTCCGAACTGACCCTAGGAGTCTGTCGGGCTTGAGGCGCGGAAAGCGAGAAATGGGCCTGCGGATGCCATGTGGCGGCGGATTTGCAGCCCCATAGCCGTAGCTATGGGGCAAAAAACCGCTGCCGCAGGGCGCCTCAGGGCCATTTTGCAGCCCGCGATCCTCAAGTCCGACAGACTCCTAAACTTGGGCCTGTCAAGGAACCTCCCGCAACATGGCCCACACATGAAACCTGAGACCTTGCTGTTCAAGACCGAGCTCGGACAGCGTGAAATGGCCCGTCAATCGGTGCTGAAGTCCCGCCCTCTGCGCAATGTGCTGTTGCTGGTGGACGGCAAGCGCGATGTGCAAAGCCTGCAGGCGATGATGCGGGCGATCTCGGCACCTGACGATGCGCTGGAGCAACTGCTAGCGCTCGGCCTGATCGCCGCCCCGGAAGAACCCGAGGTGGCCGTCCCCACCACCGCGCCGACTTCCGAAGCCCCCGAGACACCGCCGGACGCCTCGGGCTTCCTGCATGACGACGACGAGCTGCCGTCGGAGCTGCATCTCGATACCCGCAGCGCCCTCGAGCACGAAGCCGATGCGCAGGCCTTTTCCGTTCTTTATCAACGCATCAACGCCCTGGTCAGCGACCAGCTGGGCATGATCAAGGCTTACGGCATGCAGCTCAAGATCGAGCAATGCCAGAACGCCGAGCAGTTGCTCGCCCTGCTGCCCGTGATCAAGGCCGCGCTGGCGGCCAGGCATGGCGAGAAACGGGCCGTTGAGCTGTTGCGCGAGCTTGGGCAATAGGCCAAATTCAATGCGGCGCGAAAAACCACGCGCACACCGCGATCGAGGCGATCACCCCTGCCAGATCGGCCGCCAGCGCGCAGCCCACGGAGTGGCGCACCCGGCGTATGCCCACCGCGCCGAAGTACACCGCGACGACGTAGAACGTGGTCTCGGTGCTGCCCTGCATGGTCGCGGCGAGCAGCGCGGGATAGCTGTCCACGCCGTAGTGCTGCATGGTTTCGATCAGCATGGCGCGCGCGGCGCTGCCCGAGAAGGGTTTGACCAGGGCCGTGGGCAGTGCGGCGACGAAGTCGGTGTTCAGCCCCAGCCCCTGCACTACCCAACGTATGCCTTCGAGCGCATAGCCCAGCGCGCCCGAAGCGCGCAGCACACCCACTGCGCACAGCATCGCCACGAGGTAAGGCAGCAGGTCGCGGGCCACGCCGAAACCGTCCTTCGCGCCCTCGATGAAGGCCTCGTAGACCGGCACTTTCCTGATCGCCCCGGCAAGCAGGAAGGCCAGGATGACGCCGAACAAGACCAGATTGCCCACCAGCGCCGACACGCTGGCCAGAGCCGCCGTGCTCAGCGTGGCCAAGCCCGCGAGCAGGACGCCCAGAAGCAGCGCGCCGCCGCCCAGATAGGCCAGCGCCACCGGATCCCACAGCTTGAGGCGCTGCATCCAGGCCACGCTGAGCAGGCCCACGAGGGTGGACGCACTGGTGGCGATGAGGATGGGCAGGAAGACCAGCGTCGGGTCGGGCGCGCCTTGCTGCGCGCGGTACATGAAAATGCTCACCGGCAGCAGCGTGAGCGACGAGGCGTTGAGCACCAGGAACAGGATCTGCGCGTTGCTGGCCGTGTCCGTGCTGGGGTTGAGCGTCTGCAGTTCGCGCATGGCGCGCAGGCCGATGGGCGTGGCGGCGTTGTCCAGGCCCAGCACATTCGCGGCGAAATTCAGCGTGATGAGTCCGATGGCCGGATGGCCCTGCGGCACTTCAGGCATCAGCCGCCGGAACAAGGGCCCCAGCGCACGCGCCAGCAGTTCGACCAAGCCCGCGCGCTCAGCGATGCGAAGCAGGCCCAGCCACAGCGTGAGCGTGCCGAACAGCAGCACCATGACCTCGACCGACAGCTTGGCCATGGCGAACAGGCTGTCGGTGACCGCGGCGAACACCGCGCCATCGCCGCCCAGCCACCGCGCCACCGCGGCGGCCGCGGCCACCAGAAAGAAGCCGAGCCAGAGCCGGTTCAGCATCGCCTGAAGAGGTTTCTCGACTGGGCCTTCAGGGCTTGCGCTTGAACGACTTGCCGCCCGCGGGCATCGGCGCGGCGCGGCGGCGTGGTGCCTGCGGCGCATCGCCGGCGTCGAAGCGTCTGGAAGCGCCACGCGCGGCCGGGCGATCGCGCGCCGTGTCGCGCACCGGCTCGGCCTTGCTCAGTTGCAGTTGCCGCCCGCTCACCCAGGTTTTCTGCAGGGTGCGAAACACGTCCTTGGGCATGCCTTCGGGCAGTTCGACGAAGCTGTGGTCGCCGCGAATGGCGATATTGCCGATGTGCTTGTTCTCCAGTCCGGCCTCGTTGGCGATGGCGCCTACCAGATTGCGCACCTCCACGCCATGATCGCGGCCGACTTCCACCCGATAGGTCTCGAAGCGCAGGCCTTCGGCCTCGTGCCCGGAGCGCGGCTGGCGTTCGGCACGCGGCGGGCGTGACTCGTGCTCGTCGCGCGCGTGGGCGTGGCGCTGCGGCACGCCGGATTCCTCACGCACCTGCATCAAGGTCTGCGTGAACGCCTCCAGATCGCGCGGCTTGGCGCGCTCACGGGGGGCGCGTTCCGGCGTCTTCTCGCCGTGCGGCGCGCGCTCGGCCCGCGGGGAACGGCTTTCGCGGGGCTCGCGTTCGCGGCGCGGCGTTTGAGCCTCTGCACTGAAGGCCAGATCACTCCCCGGGCGCATCAGCAGCGGCTTGTTGCCCTGCACCATGCGAGCGAGCGCGGCGGCGATCTCGATGGCCGGAATGTCGAACTCCTGCTCGTAGCGCTCGACCAGCCGCTGATAGTCCTCCAGCCCTTCCTGCTCGCGCGCTTCGGTGATGCGCTGCATGAAGCGGTTGATGCGGCTGTCGTTGACCGCTTCGGTGCTGGGCAGTTGCATCTGCGTGATAGGTTGGCGCGTGGCGCGCTCGATGGCGCGCAGCAGGTGCCGCTCGCGCGGGGTGACGAACAGAATGGCATCGCCACTGCGCCCGGCACGACCGGTGCGGCCAATGCGGTGCACATAGCTCTCGGTGTCGGTGGGAATGTCGTAGTTCACCACATGGCTGATGCGCTCCACATCCAGCCCGCGCGCCGCCACGTCGGTGGCTACGAGGATGTCGAGCTGGCCGTCCTTGAGCCGCTGCACCATGCGCTCGCGCAGCGCCTGCGGCACGTCGCCATTGAGCGCCGCCGCGGTGAAACCGCGCGCGGCGAGCTTCTCGGCCAATTCCTCGGTCGCCTGCTTGGTACGGGCGAAAATGATCATGCCGTCGAACGGCTCGACTTCGAGGATGCGGGTGAGCGCGTCGAGCTTGTGAAAGCCGCTGACCATCCAGTAGCGCTGCCGGATGTGCGTGGCGGTGGTCGTGGCCGCCTTGATGGTGATCTCCGCCGGATCGCGCAGGTAGGTCTGGGCAATCCGGCGTATGGCCGAAGGCATGGTGGCAGAGAACAGCGCCACCTGCCGCTCGGGGGGCGTCTTCTGCAGGATGGACTCGACATCGTCGATGAAGCCCATGCGCAACATCTCATCGGCTTCGTCGAGCACCATGTGCGAGAGCTGGTCGAGCTTGAGCGTGCCGCGCTCCAGATGGTCGATCACCCGCCCGGGCGTGCCCACCACCACATGCGCGCCGCGCTTGAGCGAGGCAAGCTGCGGAATGTAGCTTTGCCCGCCATAGATCGGCAGCACGTTGAAGCCCGGCAGATGGGTGGCATAGCGCGCAAACGCCTCGGCCACCTGGATGGCCAGCTCGCGCGTCGGCGCCAGCACCAGCGCCTGGGTATGCCGGGCGTTGCAATCGATTTTCGCCAGGATGGGCAGCGCAAACGCTGCCGTCTTGCCGGTGCCGGTCTGCGCCTGCCCCAGCACGTCGCGTCCGACCAGCAGCGGCGGAATGGTGGCCGCCTGAATGGGCGACGGGGTTTCATAACCCACATCGCGCAGGGCTTGCAGCAGCGGTTCGGGCAAGCCGAGTTCGGCAAAGGGAGAAAGTTCTTGGGAAGTCATGATGTTGGCCTACGGCTAAACCTCCATTGTGCGCGTAGTGCATGCTGCCCACCCGCCGCGATGGACTCTTGCGCCGCTGCACAGACCGTTTCGCAATCACTCATGTGACAAATTGCCGTAGATCAACACAAATTCACGGCTCCTGCCGCGCCGAAGGAATGGAGTGTCACCTGGGCTCTGTAAGACTGGCGTAACTGACCGCATAGTTGTCGGTGAGTCGATTTTCATACCGAACATAAAACTTGGAGCACCACATGAAACTTTTCCGTATCAAGCAATCCGTCGCCATCGCCGCAGTCTTGGCACTATCGGCCTGTTCCAGCATGGACATGGGCTCCACCGCGGCCAAGACCGAGGCCACCGGCTCTGCGGGGGGCGCCAACAGCCAGAATGCCAACGACAAACTGGCACGCTGCAACGCACCGCTGGGCACCATCGCCGTCGAAGAAGACACCAACGCCCCTTGGTACGGCATTCTCACCAGCCAATATCAACTCGGCCCGACCACGCCCGTGCTCAAGCTGATGATCCAGCAGTCGAACTGCTTCGTGGTCGTGGACCGTGGCCGCGCCATGAACAACATGATGCAGGAGCGGGCGCTGGCACAGAGTGGTGAACTGCGCCAGAACTCCAACTTCGGCAAGGGACAGATGGTTTCGGCCGACTACACGATAACGCCCACCATCACCTTCTCCAACAACAATGCCGGGGGCATGGGCGGCCTCGTCGGCGGGCTTCTCGGCCCCGTGGGCGCGATTGTCGGTGGCAGCCTGAGTGCCAAGGAAGCCAGCACCCTGCTGACCCTCGTGGACAACCGCTCGGGCGTACAACTCGCCGCGGCTGAGGGCAGCGCCAAGAATTGGGATTTCGGCGCCATCGGCGGTCTTTTTGGCGGCGCGGCCGGCGGCATCGGCGGCGGCTATGCCAACACGGCGCAGGGCAAAGTGATCGTGGCCGCTTTCATGGACTCTTACAACGGTATCGTCAAAGCGGTGCAGAACTACACGGCGCAGGAGGTCAAGGGTGGCCTGGGCACCGGCGGTCAGCTCGGCGTGCAGGGCGGCTCCACGCCGGCTGCGCAGCCCGTCGCAGCCACTCAGGCCGCCCCGGTGACCATGACGCTGAAACAGGCGCAGGAAAGGCTCAACACCCTGGGCTTTCCGGTGGGCACCCCCGACGGTCTCATGGGCCCCAAGACGCGCAGCGAACTGGTTCGCTTCCAGAAGTCGCGTGGCCTGCCTGCAACCGGGGCGCTCGATCCGGCCACGATGAACGCGCTCAGCCAGTAAAGATCGTTGCAGGTCGAAGGTTGACGGAAAGCTGATCGCCACCCTTCGACCCCGCAAGATGGGCCGACGCCGTGTCGGCCCTTTCTTTTTTCAGGCGCCCAGCCGAGGCAACCGCCTTCCCGCATCAAGGTTCGCGCAAGATAAGAGTTCATTGGGCGACGGCGCGTCTCTGCTGCTTTCTTTCTCGGTAAGACCGACTCGTCATCGTGGCGGCAACCTCCACTCGCATGCGTGGCTTGTCGATGTTCAGCGCCACCAAGCCTCGCACGCAGAATTCTCCCAATGTTGCAAGCCTGACAAACCCGCCCATCAAAGTTGCATTTTTTCACGATATAGTGTTTTTATCGCGGCGGCGTCTTGTGGGCGCCCCCGTGTACGTGTTAAGGCCAAACAACAACCACTTGGAGAAAGCATGTCCGCATCCATCACCGCATCCCCGCCCCGCCCGGGTCTTCTCGATCGCGAGCGCACGGTGGCCGGTCCGCGTTTCAACCGCTGGCTGGTTCCCACCGCGGCGCTGGCCATTCATCTTTGTATTGGCATGGCGTATGGCTTTTCCGTGTTCTGGCTGCCCATGAGCAAGCTGCTTGGAGGCACCGATCCGGCCGTCTGTGGCTCGATGGGCTTCTGGGCGCAGCTCACCACGACGAGCTGCAACTGGAGCGTTCCTGCGGTGACGCACATCTTCGAGGTATTCATCGCCTTTCTCGGCATTTCAGCCGCGATCTGGGGGGCCTGGCTGGAACATGCGGGCCCGCGCAAGGCTGGGTTCATTGCGGCGCTGTGCTGGGGCGGCGGACTGGTTCTGGGTGGCATCGGCGTGTCCATTCACCAGCTCTGGCTGGTGATTCTGGGCGCCGGGGTGCTGGGCGGCATCGGCCTGGGCTTGGGCTACATCACGCCGGTGTCCACGCTGATCAAGTGGTTCCCCGACCGTCGCGGCCTGGCCACGGGCTTTGCCATCATGGGCTTTGGCGGCGGCGCGATGATCGGCGCCCCGCTGGCCGTGGCGCTGATGAAGTATTTCAGTGCCTCCAGCCCGCAGGGCGTGGCACCGACCCTGATCGTCATGGGTGTGATCTATCTGGTGGTGATGAGCATCGGGGCCTTCGGCTTTCGCGTGCCACCGAGCGGCTGGAAGCCTCTGGGCTGGACCCCCAAGGCCAAAGGCAGCAATGCGATGATCACCGATCATGAAGTGCACTTGAACAAGGCCATGAAAACGCCGCAGTTCTGGCTGGTATGGTGGATTCTGTGCCTCAACGTCACCGCGGGCATCGGGGTCATCGCCATGGCCAGCCCCATGCTGCAGGACGTGTTCGGCGGCCGTCTCATCGGCCTGGACGCTGGCGTCACCCTCGACGCCACGCAGAAGGCCGCGCTGGTGGCCGCTGCCGGTGGCCTGGTCGGCCTGATCAGCCTGTTCAACAGCGGAGGCCGCCTGTTCTGGGCCGCACTGTCCGACTACATCGGCCGCAAGGCGACCTATGCGCTGTTCTTCGCGCTCGGCGTGGCGCTCTATGCCAGCCTGCCGACGCTGGGACACAGTGGCGCTGCGGGTCTGTTCATCCTGGCGGTCTGCGTCATCATGACCATGTACGGCGGCGGCTTCGCCACGGTGCCCGCCTATCTGGCCGATTTGTTCGGTACGCAGATGGTCGGTGCCATTCACGGCCGCCTGCTCACGGCGTGGTCGGTCGCCGGCGTCGCCGGGCCCTTCCTCATCGCCGCCATCCGGCAGACCCAGCTCGACGCCGGCGTGGCGAAGAACCTGGTCTATGACCGCACGCTCTACATCCTGGCAGGCCTGCTGCTGGTGGGCTTCATCCTGAATCTGCTGGTTCGCCCGGTGGCGGCCAAGTACCGCATGACCCCGGAAGAACTCGCCCGCGAACGCGCGCTGAAACACGAAGACCGCATTCCGGGCGATGCCGAACATGCGGCGCGCGGCAGCTTCGGCCTCGGCGGCATCCTGGCCTGGGCAGCCGTGGGCATTCCGTTCTTCATTGGCGTTTACATCGCCTTGCAGAAGGCGGCCGTGCTGCTCTGACGGCTTCAGGGCGGGGAACCCACCCTGCCCTGAGAACATGGGCTGGGCGCGCGGGAACGAGTCTCCGCGGCGCTGTGCCCCGGCTTGGCTGACGCCCTACAAGCCGTTGCACAACTGAAGAAGCTCCGTCCGCTGCCAGAACTTCCAGCCATGCGGGCGGCGAATTTGCAGGGTGCGCCAGCGGTGTTCGCCAGCGAGCGTCAGACGCGCGCCTGCATCTCGCTCAAGCTCTTGCTGCAGGGCCGCTGCGAGTTGAGCATCGAGCTGGCGCAGGCCCGCAACGGGATCGCCGCTCAGGATGTCTTGGGCGTCTAGGAAGTGCAGACGGCTTAGGGCACCCGCTCCCGGCCTAAGGGCCAGGCCGCGCAGCGCCGCCTCCAGCGCCGGATCGCTCAAGTGTTGATCGGGTTCGGCAAGACGCATGGGACTGCACCAGTCGGGCGGCAAAGGCCCACAGCCGTGCAGCCAAAGCGTGTTGACGTCTGGCAGGCCGCGCTGCTCGCGCGCTTCGTTGACGGGGTGGTGTTGCCAGGTCATCTGCACTTCGGTGAGCAGTTGCCGCCAGGGCCGGGCGGCCGGGCCGCCGGGCATCCATGCGGCCACGTTTCGCCCCTGCGCCCGCGCCGCCCCCGCGGTGACGACCTCGCGCAGACTGGGGTGCGCGGCATACCAGCGCAACGGCGTGACCCAGCGCAGCCGCCACCCCGCGCCGTCGAACAAGGGCTCGATCGCGGCGAACAGTTGCTGGGCCTCATCCACCGTGAGGTCGAGCGCGTTGGGATCGGTGAGCGAGAGACTGTCGCGCCCCAGCCGCAGATGCGCCGGGGTGAGCAGACCGAGCGGCTGGTCCTCGGGGAAGACCTCCGACACGCCGTCGGCCAGCGCAGCCAGGCGGGCCCAAGGCGCCTGCTCGGCCTCGTCGCCGGGCAGACGCAGGGCGTGCAGCAACCAGCGCTCGGCAGGCGTCAACCAGGCCGCCTGGGCGTCGTCGCGTGGCGCTTCCTGCTCCAGCACCACGGCCTGCCGGCACAGCGCGGCGGTGGCGGGCAGGCCCGGCTCTGTCAGCAGCCGGGCGAAAGCCGGGGCGGACAAGGGCAGATCGGCCAGCAACAGGTGGAGCATCGGTTCAATTCCTTGCACACCCTTCATTCGTAGCGCAATGCCTGCGCCGGCTGCACCCGTGAAGCGCTCCAGCTCGGGTAAAGCGTGGCCAGCAGAGACAGCACCAGCGAGGCCACGGTGATGGTGGCGATGTCGGAAAAGCGCGGATCGCTGGGCATGGTGTGGATCAGGTACACGCTGCGCGGCAGAAACTGGGTGTGCAGCAGGGCTTCGAGAAACGACACGATGGGGTCGAGGTTGAACGCGATCAGACAGCCCAGCGCCACCCCGGCGAAGGTGCCGAGAAAGCCGGTGACGGCGCCTTGCAGCAAGAAGATGGTCATGATCGAGCCCGGACTGGCGCCTTGCGTGCGCAGAATGGCGATGTCGGCGAGCTTGTCGGTGACGGTCATCACCAAGGTGGACACCAGATTGAACGCCGCCACCGCGACGATCATGGTGAGGATGATGAACATCATGCGCTTCTCGATCACCACGGCCTCGAACCAGGTGCGGTTCTGCTCGGTCCAGGGCTGCGCCACCAGTTCGGGCGGCAGCACGCGCTGCAGTTCCTGCGCAATCTGCGGGGCGTCGTTCATATTGCGCGTCTGCACCCGCAGTCCCGTGGGGCCGCCGGTGCGGAACAGCGCGCTGGCGTCCTGCAGATTCACCAGGGCCAGGGTGCTGTCGTACTCGTAATGGCCCACATTGAAAATGCCGACCACGCGCAGGGTGCGAAGGCGCGGAATCATCCCCGCCGGGGTGATGGAGCCGCTGGGCACGACCATGGTGATCTGGTCGCCCAGGGTCACGCCCAGCGCGTTGGCCAATTCGTTGCCCAGCACCACGCCAAAGTCACCGGGCTTGAGCGCGGCCAGACTGCCCGCCACCATGTGTTCGGGAATTTGCGACACGCGGGTCTCCTCGCCCGGTTCCACCCCCCACACCAGCACACCCTGAAGCTGACTGCCCTGCGCCACCAGCGCCTGACCCTGCACGAAGGGCGCCACCCCGGTGACCGCCGGGTTGCGCTGCACCTGCTGCGCCACGCCGCGCCAGTCGGGCAGCGCCTGACCGTTGACGTTGAAAATCTGAATGTGCGGAATGACATTGAGCATGCGGTCGCGCACCTCTTTCTGAAAGCCGTTCATCACCGAGATGACCACGATCAGCGCAGCCACGCCCAGGGCAATGCCGCCGACCGAAACCGCCGAGATGAAAGAGATGAAACCGTTGCGCCGACTGCGCCGCCCGCTGCGGGTATAGCGCCAGCCGATGAGCAGCTCGTAGGGCCATGAGAAGGATGCAGACATGGAAGCGCAGTGTAGGCGACTGCGGACGTCGCCAAGGTCTCAGGGCCATGCGAAGTCCCTCTGTGCGGCAAGGCACAATGTCGCTTTCACACCCTTGTCATTGCCGCATGCTCCACGCCACCGCTCTGTCCGCCCTGCTCTGCTGGCTGGGCTGCGCCGTGCTGATCGTGTTGGGCCGCCGCAGGCACTTCGGCATGGACGAGACCCATGGCGTGCAAAAGTGGCACAAACACCCCACGCCACGCACCGGCGGCTTCGCCATGACCTTGGGCATCGCCGTGGCCATGCTGTGGCTGCTGCACCTCACCTACCTGACGCAGCAGACCACGGCCTTCACGGCGATCGCCGTCGCCCCGGTTCTGCTGGCCGGAATGATCGAGGACCTGCGCCGTCATGTGGCGCCGATCTGGCGGGCGCTGGCCACGGTGCTGGCTGCGGCGCTGGCGGTTTGGCTGCTGGGCGCCAGCGTTCATCGCCTGGGGCTTTGGCCGCTCGACCTCTGGCTGCAGGCCTGGCCCGTGCTCGGCTGGATCATCGCCCTAGTGGCCATTGGCGCCCTGCCTCATGCGGTGAACATGATCGACGGCTACAACGGCCTGGCCGGCATGGTGAGTTTCATGATCTTCGGTGCCATCGGCTATGTGGCTTTCAAAGTCAGCGACGTGCAGATCATGGCGCTGAGTCTGGCCGCCATCGGCGCGCTGCTGGGCTTTCTGTTCTGGAACTGGCCGCGCGGTCAGATCTTTCTAGGCGATACCGGCGCCTATCTGCTGGGCTTCTGGATGGCCTTACTCAGCGTGCTGCTGGTAGCGCACAACCCGATCGTCTCGCCCTGGTTCGCGCTCATGGTGTTGGCCTATCCGGTGCTGGAACTGTTGTACTCGCTGTGGCGACGCAAGCTCCGCCAGCGCGCGGGCACCGCGCCCGACACCCTGCATCTGCACCATCTGGTGTACTGGCGCCTTACCCGCCTGCTCGATCACGACGACCACCCCGACCCGAAACTGCGCCGCAATGCCGCGACCTCGCCCTACCTCTGGGCCGTTGCGGCCTTCAGCGTGGGCCCGGCCATGCTGTGGTGGGGCAATACCCCCATGTTGATGCTGTGCTGCGTGGGCTTCGTCACGCTGTATCTGCTGGCATATCGACTGCTGGTGCAGCGGCGGATCTGAACCGCGCTGCAGGGATGGAGAACGTTCAGCCCACATCCTTCCAATCGACGTTCCAAGTGTTTTGCAGCAGCTTTTCCAGCCAGAAGGCACCGATCACCGTCTTGACGTCGGTGATAAAGCCTTGCCGCACCCACTCCAGTACGTCCTGCGGGCTGGCCTCGAACACGTCGAGAACTTCGTTGTCATCGAGCGCCTGTTCTCCGGCGACCAGGCCCCGCGCCACCGCGAGATGGATGATCTCGTCGGAATAGGAAATCGCGTTGTTGATCGGCCCGATATACGCCCACTGCCGCGCGCTGTAGCCGGTTTCTTCGCGCAGCTCACGCTGGGCGCAGGCCAGCCAGCTCTCTCCCGCATCGAGCTTGCCCGCGGGAAATTCGACCATGACGCGTTGCATCGGCGTGCGGAACTGGCGCTCCATCAGCACATTGCCGTTGTCCAGCAGCGGGATCACCATGACCGCACCGGAATGGCGGATGTACTCGCGCGTGGCCTGCACGCCGTTGGGCAGTCGCACCAGATCACGCGCGACGTTCAGAAAATTGCCGCGAAACACCATCTCGCTGTCGAGGGTGTGTTCGCGCAGGGCAGCAGCCTGCGGCGCGCGTGCCGGGTCAACGACGCTGCTCTCAAGAAACTCGCCGGGCCGCCCCGAGAGTTTCTTGCCCCCTGAGGGGAGAACCGAGCGAAGCGAAGGCTTTTGGGGTGGGCTCATGTCCGATTCGGAGCCGGATGCCGCTTGACCATGTAGCGCAGCACATAGCCGGGAAACGCCAGCACCAGGAACATCGACACCGACACCGCGTAAAACTCCCAGTGCTGGGGATAGTTCTGGCCGATGCGCGCTTCGAGCGCCATGCCGATGAAGCCGACGACGAAAAACAGGATCAGCAGTTCAAGCAGCCGCAACCAGATCGATTTGGGCGTCTTCTTCAGCGGCATGACCAGAAAGAAGCGATTGGAGACGAAAGGCAGGTTGGCGGCAACGAAGGCCAGCACGATGACCAGCCAGATGGCGGAGTTTTGCATGAGACGATTCTTTCAACCCAGATTGTTCATTAGAGCATGGGATGATGGCGAGGCGCTTTGGGGATGGATTTGGCCCCGGGCGACAAGCCCATAGGCCGAGCTATGGGCGCGAAGCACGGGGGCAAAGACGCCCCAAATCGACCGCCAGCACCCATGCAGGCGCGAAGCGCCGTCTAATGGACGATCTGGGTTCAATGCAGGGTGTTGGCGATGGCCTGATAGCACAAGGTCATCAGACCGCCGGGCATGAGGCCGAGAAACAGCACCGCCAGACCGTTGAGCGAGAGCAGAGCGCGGGCACCACCAGCTCCCCGGGCCCGCGTGGCCGAAAGCGTGGTAGGCGAGTCGAAATACATGACCTTGACCATGCGGATGTAGTAGTAGGCGCCGATGACCGACAGGATCACCGCATACACCACCAGCCAGACGCGTCCGGTGTTGAACAGAATGGTGAGCACTTCGAGCTTGGCATAAAACCCGGCGAAGGGTGGAATACCAGCAAGTGAGAATAAAAGAAAGGTCATGACACCTGCCATCCAGGGGTCTGTCTTGGCCAAACCCGCGAAGTCGCGGATGTCTTCGGCCTCGAAGCCCTCACGGGCCAGCAGCAGAATGACGCCGAAGGTGCCCAGGGTGGTCAGCACGTAGATCACCATGTAGAACATCGCGCCGCTGTAGGCGGTGGAAGCCGAGAGGCCGTTGCCGTTGAGCATGCCCGACAACAGCGCCAGCAGCACGAAGCCGATCTGCGCGATGGTGGAATAGGCCAGCATGCGCTTGAAATTGGTCTGCGCAATCGCCGCAAGGTTGCCCAGGCCGATGGAAAGCACCGCCAACACCACCAGCATGCCCTGCCAGTCCATCGCCAGCGGGAACATGCCTTCGACCAGCAGGCGGATGGCCATGGCGAAAGCCGCCAGCTTGGGCGCCGCCCCCACCATGAGCACCACAGCGGTCGGTGCGCCCTGATACACGTCGGGAATCCACATGTGGAACGGCACGGCGCCGAGCTTGAACGCCAGCCCGGCGACGATGAACACCACGCCCAACACCAGCACGGCGCGATTGATCGGCTCGACCGCGATCATGCGGAAGATGGTGACGAGGTCGAGTGTGCCGGTGGCGCCGTACAGCATGGACATGCCGTAGAGCAGGAAGCCCGACGCCAGCGCGCCGAGCACGAAATACTTCATCGCCGCCTCGGTGGACTGCGTGTGGTCGCGGCGAAGCGCAACCAGCGCATAAAGCGCCAAGGAGAGCAACTCCAGCCCCAGATAGATGGTGAGGAGGTTGTTGCCCGAGATCATGATGAACTGCCCGAGCAGCGACAGCAGCACCAGGCTGAACAGCTCACCGCCCCACATGCCGCGATCCTGGGCGTAACGCCGTGAATACACCAGAGTCACAGCAGTGGCGATGACGGTGAACAGCTTGAGCAGCATGGCCATCGGATCGACGATGAGCGCACGCGCCATGGCGAACTGCTGCATGCCCGAGGCGTAGTAAAGCCCGCAGAGCACGCCAAGGCCGACCAAGCCCAGCAGGGTCAGCCAGTAGCTCACGCGGTGCTGCGCGTCCTTCACGAAAAGGTCGACGAGCATGACCACGCAGGCCAGCACGAGGAGAAGAATTTCCGGATAAATGGCGATCCAGTTCATGGCTGTCGTAGTCACTGCAATTTGGAAGACGCCGCAAACTGCAGCAGATGTTGCACCGAGGCCTGCATCGGGTCGGTGAAGAATTTGGGATACACGCCCATCCAGAGCACGGCGCCGACCAGTACGGCCAGCATGAAGAACTCACGCGCACTGATGTCTTTCAGCGCGGCCACATGCTCATTGGCAACGGGGCCGAAAAACACCCGCTTGACCATCCACAGCGTGTAGCTCGCAGCGAGGATGAGTGTGGTCGCGGCCAGCAGGCCGATCCAGAAGTTGAACTTCACCGCGGCCAGGATGACCATCCATTCGCCGACGAAGCCGCTGGTACCCGGCAGGCCCGCATTGGCCATGCCGAACAGCACGGCCAGGGCGGCGAATTTGGGCATGGTGTTGGTCACACCGCCGTAATCGGCAATCTGCCGGGTATGCATGCGGTCATACAGCACGCCGATGGTCAGGAACATGGCGCCGGAGATGAAGCCGTGCGAGATCATCTGCACCAGCCCCCCCTGCACGCCGAGGTCGGAGAACAGAAAGAAGCCCAGGGTCACGAAGCCCATGTGCGCGATGGAGGAATAGGCCACCAGCTTTTTCATGTCGGCCTGTACCAGGGCAACGAAGCCGATGTAGATCACCGCGATCAGCGACAGTGTGATCATGACCGGTGCGAGGGCATGGCTCGCGTCGGGCAGCATGGGCAGAGAAAAGCGGATGAAACCGTACGCGCCCAGCTTGAGCATGATGGCGGCCAGGATCACCGAGCCTCCGGTGGGCGCCTCGACGTGGGCGTCCGGCAGCCAGGTGTGCACCGGCCACATCGGGATCTTCACGGCGAAGGCGAAGAAGAAGGCGATGAAAATGAAAATCTGCGCCGTCATCGACAGCGGGACGTGGTACCAGTTGGCGATGTCGAAGCTCCCGCCCGACTGCAGGTACAGATAGATCAGCGCCACCAGCATGAGCAGCGAGCCGAGCAGGGTGTAGAGGAAGAACTTGAACGCGGCGTAAACGCGCCGCGGCCCGCCCCAGATACCGATGATCAGATACATCGGAATCAGCGTGGCCTCGAAAAACACGTAGAACAACAGCGCATCGGTGGCTGCGAACACCCCGATCATCAGACCCGACAGAATGAGGAATGCGCCGAGGTAGAGGCTGACCCGATCCTGAATGACTTCCCAGGCGCTGATCACCACGATCACCGTCATCAGCGCAGTCAGGGGCACGAACCACAGCGACACACCGTCGATGCCCAGCGCATAGTTGATGTTGAACGGCCGAATCCAGGGCACCGACTCGACGAACTGCATGCCGACCTGGGCATTGTCGAAGCCGGAGATCAGCGGCAGGGTAACGACAAAGGCGATCAGCGAACCGATCAGCGCCAGCCAGCGCGCGGCAGCCGCACGCTGCTCGCCCTGGACGAACAGCAGGATCACCCCGAAGACGATGGGAACCCAGATGGACAGACTGAGCAGAGGAAGAGATTGCATGCTTGTGTCGCGCTTCGCTGTTATCGGATGAACCAGCCGGACAACAGCTTGCCCGGAACAAAGTAGCCCATGAACACCACCACGCCGGCAATCATCGCCAGGGCGTAGTAGTAGATGTAGCCGGTCTGGACCAGACGCACCAGACGCGCCGTCCAGCCCACCACGCGCGCCGTGCCATTGACCAGCAGGCCGTCGATCAGCCCCACGTCGCCCCCCTTCCACAGCCCTTTGCCCAGCAGGCGTGCAGCAGCCGACAGCACGTGCTCGTTGAACCAGTCGAAGTAGTAGTTGTGATCGAGGATGGTGTAGATCGGACCCAGCGCGCGCTGCACGGTGCGCGGGAAATTCAGGTTCACCATGTAGGCGTAATAGGCCGTGGCGAATCCGGCCACCGCCAGCCACAGCGGCAGGGTGGTGAAGCCGTGCAGGGTCATGGCCAGAGCGCCATGGAAATGCTCGGCCAAATCGGTCATGGCCGGATGCGCCGCGGCATTGACGAAGATGGAACCCTGGAAGAACTGGCCGTAAAGCAGCGGCTGGATCAGGAAATAGCCCGAAACCGCAGACGGAATGGCCAACATGATCAGCGGGAAGGTCACCACCCAGGGCGACTCGTGCGGCTCGCCGCCGTGGCCGTGTCCATGGTCATGGGCGTCGTGGCCGTGATCATGCGACACCTCGCGGAAGCGCTCCTTGCCGTGGAACACCAGGAAATACAGGCGGAAGCTGTAGAGCGCGGTCACGAACACGCTGGCCACCACGGCGAAATAGGCGAACCCAGAGCCCGGAAGATCGCTGGCATGCACCGCCTCGATGATGCTGTCCTTGGAATAGAAGCCTGAAAAGAACGGGGTGCCAGTCAACGCCAGGGTGCCGATCAGGAAAGTGATCCAGGTGATGGGCATGTACTTGCGCAGCCCCCCCATGTGACGGATGTCCTGGTCGTGATGCATGCCCAGAATCACCGAACCGGCTGCGAGGAACAGCAGCGCCTTGAAAAAGGCATGGGTCATCAGGTGGAAGATCGCCACCGAATAGGCCGAGGCTCCCAGCGCCACCGTCATGTAGCCGAGTTGCGACAGCGTGGAGTAGGCGATGACGCGCTTGATGTCGTTCTGGATGACGCCGAGAAAGCCCATGAACAGGGCCGTGATGGCGCCGATCACCAGAATGAAGGACAGCGCCGTGTTCGACAGCTCGAAGAGCGGCGACATGCGCGCCACCATGAAGATGCCAGCGGTCACCATGGTCGCGGCGTGAATCAGCGCGGAAATGGGTGTCGGGCCTTCCATCGAATCGGGCAGCCAGACGTGCAGCGGAAACTGCGCGCTCTTGCCCATGGCGCCGATGAACAGCGAGATGCAGGCCACGGTGATCAGCATCCAGTCGGTGCCCGGCAGGTGCAGCAGCGCCAGCTCGGGCGCCTTGGAGAAGATCTCCGTGTAGTTGAGGCTGCCGGTGTAGGCGGCGAGCAGGCCGATGCCGAGGATGAAACCGAAATCGCCCACGCGGTTGACGATGAAGGCCTTCATGTTGGCGAACACCGCCGTAGGCTTGGTGAACCAGAAGCCGATCAGCAGATACGACACCAGACCCACGGCCTCCCAACCGAAGAACAACTGCAGCATGTTGTTGCTCATCACGAGCATCAGCATGGAGAAAGTGAACAGCGAGATATAGCTGAAGAAGCGCTGGTAGCCGTCGTCGTCGGCCATATAGCCCACGGTGTAGATATGCACCATGAACGAGACGAACGTCACCACGGTCATCATCAGCGCCGACAGGCCGTCGATCATGAAGCCGATTTCCATATGCAGCTTGCCCACCATCATCCAGTCGTAGATGGTGGCGTTGAAGCGGGCACCGTGGATCACGTCGTTCAGCACCACGAGCGACAGTACGAACGACAGCCCGACTGAAAGCGTGGTCAGCCAGTGCGACGCCGAGCGCCCGATCGTGCGCCCGAAAAGCCCGACGATGGTGGAGGAAACCAGCGGTGCCAGTGCGATGACCAGCAACAGGGTGGGGTTCAGCGTGGCTTGCATGGACTCAGCCCTTGAGTTGGTCGAGTTCTTCGACGTCGATGGTGTTGAGGTTGCGGAACAGCACGACCAGAATGGCCAGGCCGATGGCCGACTCCGCCGCGGCGACGGTCAGGATGAAGAACACGAACACCTGCCCGGAAAAATCCTGCAGGTAGTGGGAGAACGCGATGAAGTTCAGGTTCACCGCCAGCAGCATCAACTCGATCGCCATGAGAATGACGATGAGGTTGCGACGGTTGAGAAAAATGCCGACGACCGAAATCGCGAACAGGATGGCGCCAAGCACCAGGTAATGCGCCAGGGTCAATGATCCGAGCATGGCTTACTCCTTGGGTTGGGCGGGCATGGAGACCAGGCGCACGCGATCGGCGCGGCGGGCCTTGATCTGCTCCGACGCCGGCATGTGACGCACGTCCTTGCGCTTGCGCAGCGTCAGCGCGATGGCGGCGATGATGGCCACCAGCAGGATGACCGCCGCGATTTCAACCGCGAACAGATATTGCGAGTACAGCACCACGCCCAGCGCGCGGGTGTTGGACAGATGGGTGAGCGGGTTGTCGGCAGACACCGCCGCGCCGACCTGTGCGGCCCGCGTCATCCCACCGATCTGGAAGCCCTGCATCAGCACGGCCGCCATTTCCAGCACGATGAGCACGCCGACGAGCGCCGCAACCGGGAAGTAGCGCCAGAAACCCTTGCGCAGGGTGTCGAGGTTGATGTCGAGCATCATCACGACGAAGAGGAACAGCACCATCACCGCCCCGACATACACGAGCACGAGCACGATGGCGAGAAACTCCGCGCGCAGCAGCAGCCAGATGGCCGACATCTGAAAAAAAGCCAGCACAAGGTAGAGCGCCGAATGCACCGGGTTGCGCGCCGTGATCACCCGCAGCGCCGCAAACAGCAGCACGGCGGAGAACACATAGAACAGGATGGTTTGTACGTCCATGGTCACAGCAGAGGCTTTGCCGCGGCGAGAACCGCTGGCATCGAAACGTTGGGAAAGTCCGCCCACGGCCCACCTTTCATACGGGCGGGCTGGCGGCGATCAGCGGTATGGAGCGTCGGCCTCCTTGGTGGCGGCGATGTCCTTCTCGTAGCGGTCACCCACGGCCAGCAGCATCTCCTTGGTGAAGTAGAGATCGCCACGTTTCTCACCGTGGTACTCGAAAATGGGGGTCTCGACGATCGAGTCCACCGGGCAACTCTCCTCGCACAGACCGCAGAAAATGCATTTGGTCAGGTCGATGTCGTAGCGGCTGGTGCGGCGCGTGCCGTCTTCGCGTTGCTCCGATTCGATGGTGATGGCCACCGCAGGGCAGACGGCCTCGCAGAGCTTGCAGGCGATGCAGCGCTCTTCGCCGTTGGGATAGCGGCGCAGCGCATGCAGGCCGCGAAATCGCGGCGACAGCGGCGTCTTCTCTTCCGGATACTGCACCGTGATCTTGCTCTTGAAGGCGTACTTGCCCGTCAGCGCCAGACCCTTGAAGAGTTCGACCAGGAAAAAGCTGTTGAAGGTGTCACGCAAAGCGGCCATGGGTCTGCCTCACTTCCAGATATTCCAGGGGGTCTGCATCCACGCGGCCACCACGACCAGCCAGACGAGGGTGACGGGAATGAAAATCTTCCAGCCCAGACGCATGATCTGGTCGTAGCGATAGCGCGGGAACGTGGCCCGCAGCCAGAGAAACATGCTGACCACGATAAAGGTCTTGATACCCAGCCAGATCCAGCCCGGAATGAAGCCGAGGAAGGCTACCGGTGCATCCCACCCACCGAGGAACAGCACGGTGGTCAGGATGGAAATCAGGATCATGTTGGCGTATTCGGCCAGGAAGAACATGGCAAACGCCATGCCCGAATACTCGACCATGTGGCCGGCGACGATTTCCGATTCGCCTTCGACCACGTCGAATGGCGCGCGATTGGTCTCGGCCACCCCGGCGATGAAATACACCACGAAGATGGGCAGCAGCGGCAGCCAGTTCCAGGAAAGGAAGTTCAGGCCCATCGACGCAAACGTGCCCTTGGTCTGCCCCAGCACGATTTCGGTCAGGTTCAGACTGCCGGACACCATGAGCACGACGACCATGGCGAAACCCATGGCGATTTCGTAGCTCACCATCTGCGCCGACGCACGCATCGCACCGAGAAAGGCGTACTTGGAGTTGGAAGCCCAACCCGCGATGATGATGCCGTATACCTCCAGGGAGGTGAGTGCCAGCAGCAAGAGCAGCCCGGCGTTCACATTGGCCAGCGCCACATCAGGGCCGAACGGGATGACCGCCCAGGCCGCCAGTGCCGGCATGATGGTCATCACCGGTCCCAGCAGGAACAGGCGCTTGTTCGAGCGGAAGGGAATGACGATTTCCTTGAGCAGCAGCTTCAGGCCATCGGCCACCGGTTGCAGCAGGCCGAAGGGCCCTACCCGGTTGGGGCCGATGCGGATCTGAATCCAGCCGATCAGCTTGCGTTCCCACAGCGTGAGGTAGGCCACGGCCCCCATCAACGGCGCGACGATGACGACGATCTTGATCAGATTCCAGACGATCGGCCAGGCAATCGGCCCGAGCAGGGAAAGTCCGCCTTGGTTGAAGGATTCGAGCATGGTCAGCAGGATGCGTAGAGCAGCGCCAGACGCGCCTCATCCCCTTTTGCAGGGAGCGAAATGGACGAATGGGACGAATGTTGTGAAAGCCGCGAATGTTTCATCTCAGACCTTCTCGGGACTTGCATGGGCCACCGCGGAGGCCGCTGACGTTGCAGCGACCCGCTCGACCTGAACCGCGCCGAACATCGGGCCCAGCTCGGCGGCCTCGGCCCAGGCCGCAGGAATGCTCACCACGGTCGGCGCCAGCGTGGCGTCGCGGCGGGCTGGCAGCACGACGACGTCTGCGTCGGCCTTCACGCGCACCGAGTCTCCGTTCTGCAAGCCCAGTTGCTCCCACAGTGCGGCAGACACACCGACCATGCGCGCATCGCGGGCATCGCGGGTGCGCTGCAGGCTGGGCGCGCGGCGCACAATGGCGTCGCTCGAATAGATCGGCACCGGTGCGAAACGCTCGATCGCAGCCGCAGCGCGGGTGGGCAGAACCGTCGGCAGCGCGAGTGAAGCGGACGCAGCCAGGCGCGCCCCGATCTGATCGGCGCCGCCCAGCGCGGCAAAGGCCTCGGTGCGGATCTCAGCCGCGCTTTGGTAATCGAAGCCTTGCAGTTCGAGCAGGTTGCCCAGGACGCGAAGCACTTTCCATCCGGGACGGGTTTCACCCAGCGGCTGCACGACCGGGTTGAAGCTCTGCAACCGACCCTCGGCGTTCACCAGGCTGCCTGCGGTTTCGGTGAAGGGACTGATCGGCAGCATGACGTGCGCATAGCCTTCAGCCGCATTCACATAGGGACTGAATGACACGACGAACTCGGCCTGCTCCAGCGCGTGAGCCATGGCCACGGGGTTGGCGCAGTCTTCTTCAGGTTCCACCCCGAACAGCATCATGGCGCGCGGCGATTTCGCCACGATGCTGGCCACGTCGTGACCCGGCGTCATGGGAGACACGCCGATGAGCGCCGCGCCGACGGTGTTGGCCGCCTCGGTCAGGTCGCCGCAAACCCCACCGACCTCTTGGGCGATCCATTGCGCCAGGGCGCGCAGGGTGGCACTCTGGTCATGCTGCACGGCGGCGTCGCCCAGAAACACCGCCTTGCGCTCGGCGCCCAGCAGGCTTCTGGCGATGGCTTGGGCCTGTTCGCTCGGCGCCGAGACGCCCTGCAAGGCCGACGGCATGTCGATGCCCTTGGCTTGGGCCACGGCCGCAGCCACACCGGCCAGTTCGACAACCCATTGGCTCGGTGCCACGGCAATGCGTGCATGCATGGGCATGAGCCAGTCGTCGAGGGCGGCATGCAGCGTGGAAATCTTGGCGCCCGCCTTGGCCGCATGCCGCACCCGCGCCGACAGCAGCGGCTGCTCCTTACGCAAGGTACTGCCGATGAACAGGGCGGCCTGCAACTGCCCCATCTCGGCGATCGGCATGCCCAGCCAAGGCACACCAGCGCCCTGACCGTCGGCAGAAAAATCGCTTTGACGCAAGCGGGTATCCAGACTCTTGCTGCCCAGACCGGCCAGCAGTTTTTTCAGCAAATACAACTCTTCAACCGTGCTGGTCGGCACCGCGAGGGCCGCCAAGGCATCGCCGCCATGCTGGGAGACCACGCGCCGCAGGCCCTGCACGGTGAAGTCGAGCGCCGTTTGCCAATCGACCGACTTCCACTGCCCGTTCTCGCGGATCTGCGGAGAAGTGAGCCGCTCGACGCCGTTGAGCCCTTCGTAGGCGAAGCGATCGCGGTCGGACAGCCAGCATTCGTTGACCGCTTCGTTCTCCTGCGGCAGCACGCGCATGACGCGGTCGCCCTTGACCTGCACGATCAGGTTGGCGCCGACGCTGTCGTGCGGGCTGATGGAGGCGCGGCGAGACAGCTCCCAGGTGCGGGCGCTGTAACGGAACGGTTTGCTCGTCAGGGCGCCGACCGGGCAAAGATCGATCATATTGCCCGAGAGTTCGGAGTCCACCGTGCTGCCGACGAAGGCCATGATCTCGGAATGCTCACCGCGGTTGGCCATGCCGAGTTCCATGATGCCGGCCACCTCCTGACCGAAGCGCACGCAGCGGGTGCACTGGATGCAGCGGCTCATTTCTTCCATGGCGATGAGCGGGCCGACATCCTTGTGGAAGATGACGCGCTTTTCCTCGGTATAGCGCGAGGCCGAACTGCCGTAGCCCACGGCGAGATCCTGCAACTGACATTCACCGCCCTGATCGCAGATGGGGCAATCGAGCGGATGGTTGATAAGCAGGAACTCCATCACCCCTTTCTGCGCCTGGAGGGCACGCTCGGAATGAGTACGCACGACCATGCCCTGAGCCACCGGCGTGGCGCAGGCCGGCAGGGGCTTGGGGGCCTTCTCCACATCGACCAGACACATGCGGCAATTGGCGGCAATGGTCAGCTTGTGGTGGTAGCAAAAATGCGGCACGTAAATGCCGAGCTGGGTAGCCGCGTCCATGACCATGGCGCCATCGGGCACCTGGACTTTTTGACCGTCGATCTCGAGTTCAACCATGATGAAAGCGTCCTGAAGGCATCCGGTGCGGTGAATCAGACATAAGCCGGCACGAGGCAGGTCTTGTGCGTGATGTGATGTTCGAACTCATGACGGAAATGCTTGACGAACGACTTGACCGGCATCGCCGCGGCATCGCCGAGCGCACAGATGGTGCGACCGGCGATGTTGTCCGAGACCGAGTTGAGCAGGTCAAGGTCTTCCATCCGCCCCTTGCCGTTTTCGATGCGGTGGACGACGCGGTAGAGCCAGCCGGTACCTTCGCGGCACGGCGTGCATTGCCCGCACGATTCATGCTGATAGAAGTAGGACAGGCGCATCAGCGACTTGACCATGCAGCGAGTGTCGTTGAGCACGATGACCGCGCCCGAACCGAGCATCGACCCCGCCTTGGCGATGGAGTCGTAATCCATGGTGCAGTCCATCATGATGTCGGCGGGCAGCACGGGGGCGGATGATCCTCCGGGAATCACCGCCTTGAGCGCGCGCCCTTCGCGCATGCCACCGGCGAGTTCAAGCAGGGTGGCAAACGGCGTACCCATCGGCACTTCATAGTTGCCGGGCTTGGCCACATCGCCAGAGACCGAGTAGATCTTGGTGCCGCCGTTGTTGGGCTTGCCCACTTCGAGAAAGGCCTGACCGCCGTTGCGGATGATCCAGGGCACTGCGGCAAAAGTCTCGGTGTTGTTGATCGTGGTGGGCTTGCCGTAGAGCCCGAAGCTGGCCGGGAAAGGCGGCTTGAAGCGCGGCTGGCCCTTCTTGCCTTCGAGCGATTCGAGCAACGCGGTTTCCTCGCCGCAGATATAGGCGCCGAAGCCATGCGAGGCATGCAGTTGAAAGCTGAAGTTGCTGCCCAGAATATTGTCGCCGAGATACCCGGCAGCGCGGGCCTGGCGCAGCGCCTCCTCGAAGCGCTCATAGTCTTCGAAGATTTCGCCGTGGATGTAGTTGTAACCCACCGAGATACCCATGGCGAAGGCGGCGATGGCCATGCCTTCGATCACGGCATGCGGGTTGAAGCGCAGGATGTCGCGATCCTTGAAGGTGCCGGGCTCACCTTCGTCGGAGTTGCACACCAGATACTTCTGCCCCGGAAACTGCCGCGGCATGAAACTCCACTTCAGCCCGGTGGGAAAACCCGCGCCGCCACGTCCGCGCAGCGCCGACACCTTCACCTCGGCAATGACCTGCTCGGGCGTCCAGCCTTCGGTCAGGATTTTGCGCAGGGCTTTGTAGCCATCGCGCTGCAGATAACCCTCCAGCGCCCAGTTGTCGCCATTCAGGCCAGCGAGAATTTGCGGCTGGATGTGTCGGCCGTGGAAGCAGGTTTCCTGGCCAGTGCTTCGTCCGAAGGGGCGATTCATGCCTTGTCTCCCTTGGCTGCCTCGGCACGCAGCTCTTCCACCAGCGCGTCCAGACGCTCGGCGCGCATGAAGCTGCAAAGACGGCGATCGTTGACCAGCATCGCCGGGGCGTCACCGCAAGCACCCAGACATTCCGATTCCTGCAGGGTGAACAAGCCGTCCGCAGTGGTCTCACCCAACGCGACGCCCAGCTTCTCGCTGAGGTATTGCGCCGCGGCACCGCCGCCACTCAGGGCGCAGGGTAGATTGGTGCAGACGTTGAGCTTGAACCGTCCGACCGGGCGAGTGTTGAACATGTTGTAGAAAGTCACCACCTCGTGCACCGCAATCGGCGGCATGCCCAGGTAGTCAGCGACGGCTTGTTCCGCCTCGGGCGACACCCAGCCCTGCTCCTGCTGCACGATGGACAGCGCGGCAATCACGGCCGACTGCTTCTGTTCGGCCGGGTACTTGGCGACCTCCTGGTCGATACGCTGACGCGTGGATTCGGACAGCATCATGCTTTGCATTTCACGAGTGACAGGCGAGCGATCCATCAGCGGTCGATCTCCCCGAAAACGATGTCGAGCGTGCCGATGATGGCCACGACGTCGGCGATCATGTGGCCGCGAGACATTTCATCCAACGCGGCCAGATGGGCGAAGCCCGGTGCGCGAATCTTCAGGCGGTACGGTTTGTTGGCCCCGTCGGAGACCAGATAGATGCCGAACTCGCCCTTGGGATGTTCGACGGCGGCGTAAGCCTGCCCCTCGGGCACGCGCATGCCTTCGCTGAACAGCTTGAAATGATGGATCAGCGCTTCCATGCTGGTCTTCATTTCTTCGCGCGGCGGGGCAGCGACTTTGTGGTTGTCGGTAATCACCGGCCCCGGGTTGGCGCGCAACCAGTCCACGCACTGCTTGATGATGCGGTTGGACTGACGCATCTCTTCCATACGCACCAGATAGCGGTCGTAGCAGTCGCCGTTCTTGCCGACCGGGATGTCGAAATCGAGGCGGTCGTAGACGTCGTAGGGCTGGGTCTTGCGCAGGTCCCACACCACGCCGGAACCGCGCAACATGGGCCCGGTCATGCCCAGGTTCATGGCGCGCTCGGGCGTGACCACGCCAATCCCCACGGTACGCTGTTTCCAGATGCGGTTGTCGGTCAGCAGGGTCTCGTATTCATCGACATAGGCGGGAAAGCGCTTGGTGAAATCATCGATGAAGTCGAGCAGCGATCCCTGACGTCCGGCATTGCGGGCCTCGACGGCACGGGCATTGCGAATCCTGGACTCGCCATACTGCGCCATGCTGTCGGGCAGATCGCGGTATACGCCGCCGGGCCGGAAATAGGCCGCGTGCATGCGCGCGCCAGATACGGCCTCGTACATGTCGAACAGGTCTTCGCGCTCGCGGAAAGCGTAGAGGAAGATGGTCATCGCGCCGCAGTCCAGACCGTGCGCGCCTAGCCACATGAGGTGGTTGAGCAAGCGCGTGATCTCGGCAAACATGACCCGGATGTACTGCGCGCGGATCGGCACCTCGACGCCCAGCAGCTTCTCGATCGCCAGGCAGTAGGCGTGCTCGTTGCACATCATCGACACATAGTCGAGACGGTCCATGTAGGGCAACGCCTGGATGTAGGTCTTGTGCTCCGCGAGCTTCTCGGTGGCGCGGTGCAGCAGCCCGATGTGCGGATCGGCACGCTGCACCACTTCGCCGTCGAGTTCGAGCACCAGACGCAGCACGCCGTGGGCCGCAGGGTGCTGCGGCCCGAAGTTGAGGGTGTAATTCTTGATGTCGGCCATCTCAATGCCCCTGACCGCCACGCGCTGCGGCGGCGTCGAAATGACCGAGGCCACCATACCCCGACTCGCGGATGATGCGCGGCGTGACCTCGCGCGGCTCGATGGTGACAGGCTGATAGATCACGCGTTTGCTGTCGGGGTCGTAACGCATTTCCACGGTGCCCGAAAGAGGAAAATCCTTGCGGAAGGGATGTCCGATGAAACCATAGTCGGTCAGGATGCGGCGCAGGTCGGGATGGCCCTCGAAGATGATGCCGTAGAGGTCGAAGGCCTCGCGCTCGAACCAGTTGGCCGAGTTCCAGATGTCGTGAATGCTGTCCACCACCGGCAGATCGTCGTCGGCGCAACGTACGCGCAGGCGCAGGCGCCAGTTGTGATGCATCGACAGCAGATGCACGACCACCACGAAACGCCCTCCTGCATCATCGCGCACCGTGTTGCCGTACTGCGCGTAATCGACGCCGCACAAATCGATCAGCTGCTCGAAATGCAGCTCGGCCGAGTCGCGCAAAGCCAGGCAGGCGTCGCGGTAATAGGCCGGCGCGACGTCCAGGGTCAGTTCGCCCACGCTGGCCTGCAAGGCCAGGATGCGCTCCCCGAGAGTGGCACGCAATGCGCTGTCGAGTTGTTCGAGCTTGCTGGTCATGACGTCGATATTGCGAAGTTGGTGAGGGCTGGGCAGCGGGGTAGCAACAAGCCAAGATCAGCGCGCGATCGTCTCGGTTCTGCGGATCTTGTTCTGCAACTGGATCAGCCCGTAGAGCAGCGCCTCGGCCGTCGGCGGGCAGCCAGGCACATAAACATCCACCGGCACGATGCGATCGCAGCCACGCACCACCGAATAAGAGTAGTGGTAGTAACCGCCGCCATTGGCGCATGACCCCATGGAGAGCACCCAGCGCGGTTCGGCCATCTGGTCGTAGACCTTGCGCAAGGCCGGCGCCATCTTGTTGCACAACGTGCCGGCCACGATCATCAGATCGGACTGACGCGGACTCGGGCGGAACACGATGCCGAATCGGTCGAGGTCGTAACGGGCGGCCCCGGCGTGCATCATCTCCACCGCACAACAGGCCAGACCAAAAGTCATGGGCCAGAGGGAACCCGTGCGCGTCCAGTTGATCAGCTTGTCCGCGGACGTGGTGATGAAGCCTTCTTGCAATACGCCTTCAATACTCATGATGCACTCCTCTTCACCCAGTCAGACCTGCGCCATGGCGCACGAGTTCATACAGCAAGGGCTCATTCCCGGACTCACTCCCAATCGAGAGCCCCTTTTTTCCACTCGTAGATGAAGCCGATCGTGAGAATGGCGAGGAAAATCATCATCGCCCAGAAGCCAATCTGGCCAATGTCCTTGAGGGCGACGGCCCATGGAAACAGGAAGGCGATTTCGAGGTCGAAAAGAATGAACAGGATGGCGACGAGGTAATAGCGCACATCGAATTTCATTCGGGCGTCTTCGAAGGCCTCGAAGCCGCACTCATAGGGGGAGTTTTTCTCGGCGTCAGGGCGACGCGGAGCCATCAGATAACCGAGCAGCTGGGGCAAAACACCAACGCCAATGCCCACCAGGATGAACAACAAGACCGGCAGATACTGCTCAAGGTTCATCGCACTCCATCTCCTGTTGTTGTCTGGGTCGGGCTGGCGCCCTGCCCTTCGATCTTTTGGTGCCGACGGCGAGACTCGAACTCGCACAGCTTTCGCCACTACCCCCTCAAGATAGCGTGTCTACCAATTCCACCACGTCGGCTCAAAACCGGATACCGCCCGAACAAGCACCGCTCAACCTACGCGGCGAAGGCGGCCCAGCGCAACAAACATCATTCAAGAACAGGCCATGGCGATCTGGAGGATACTCGCCGGGGTGCCGATGCATCAGGGGGCAACCCCTCAAGAATCGGCTACAGCCCGCTCACCACATGCCTCAACGGTCGCCCGCCACAACCCGAGAACCGTCTCACAAAAGACATGCGTTAATGGTTGTTACTGGATTCGCAAAACAGAAGAATCTTACATGCTTCCAATGCCACGAAGCAACACGTGACCATCGGATTTTGCTCTGGCGCAATGCTCAACCATGGATCAGATTGACAAGTCGCAGAGCTTGTGTTTGCTGCAATGCACCATCTACCCTGATCGATGGTGCATTGCATGCGAATTTACGGCTTCGCGGGCACGACTGCCGAAGCCGCACTCGTGGCAGGCGCCGCCGCCTTGGATGCCTTGTCGGATGCACCGGGGACGCCAGGAATTTCGCTGATCGGCCCCGCAGGCTTGGAGGGCGCTGCAACGGAAGCCACCGGCGCGGGCGCGGCAAGCTTTTCCATCAGCCCACCATCGCCCGAATTGGCGCGATTGCCGAAATAGGCCATCATCAACGTCGCGACGAAGAAAAGCGTTGCAGCCACTGCGGTGCTGCGGCTCAGAAAGTTGGCCGATCCGGTTGCACCGAACAGACTGCCCGAAGCGCCGGAGCCGAAAGAGGCTCCCATGTCGGCGCCTTTGCCGTGCTGCATCAAGACCAGCACGATCATGACCAGTGCAGAGAGAATTTGCACCACCAGAGTCAATGTCATCAGAATTTGCATTTGTGCACTCAATCGCGCCAGGGCGCTTTACAACTTCACTTCCAAAGGCAGGCCCAGCCTGCGCAAGTCTCAATCGGTTTTCAGCGTGTCGCGGCAATGATGGCCAGAAAATCGGCCGCCTTGAGGGAGGCGCCACCGATGAGCCCGCCGTCGATGTCTTTCTGAGCGAACAGAACCTGCGCATTGTCCGGCTTCACACTGCCGCCGTACAGAATCTGCACGCCACCGGCGGCCTCGCCCAAGGTCTTCAGATGGTCACGCAACACGGCGTGAACGGCCTGGGCCTGTTCCGGCGTTGCGGTGCGGCCCGTACCGATGGCCCAGACGGGTTCGTAAGCGAGGACGATGCGTGAGGTCTGCTCGCCGAGTCGCTGGGTGACGGCCCGCAACTGGCGCAGGACGACCGCATCGGTCTGCCCGGACTCACGCTCCTCCAGAGTTTCGCCGACGCAGACGATGGGCGTCATGCCCGCCTCGATCACCCGCTGCGCCTTTTCCGCCACCTGTTCGTCAGACTCGTGATGATCGGCGCGGCGTTCGGAATGTCCGACGATGACGTACCGGCAGCCGAACTCCTGCAACATGCCCACGGCGACTTCACCGGTATGGGCACCGCTCAGGTGCACCGAGCAATCCTGTGCCCCGAAGGCGATCTTGCTGCCTTGCAACAGCTGCTGCGCCTGGGCCAGATAGGGAAAGGGCACACAGACGGCCACCTCGCACCTTGCCTGCGCGGCTCCAGCCATGACCTCGGCCAGCAGCGCGGCATTGCCTGCCAGGCTGCCGTTCATTTTCCAGTTTCCGGCGACGAATTGCTGACGCATGTTCTGCTCCTGTTTGATGTCGTGATGTAGCGCGCTGCTCAGCTCCAGCGCAGTACGATTTTGCCGATGTGCTGCCCCTGCTCCATGCGCTGGTGTGCGAGCACGATGTCCTCAGCCGGGAGCACCGTGTCGAGCACAGGCCGCACCCGGCCTTGTTCGATCCAGGGCCAGACAGTCTTGCGCAAGGCCTGCGCGATGGACGACTTGAACGCCACGCTGCGCGCGCGCAGGGTCGAGCCCGTGAGCGTCTGACGCCTGCGCATCAGCAGGCCGGCGTCGATTTCACCCCGTGCCCCGCCTTGAACCGCGATGACCACCAGCCGCCCCTCTTCGGCGAGACACTGCTGCTCACGCGCCAGATACTTGCCGGCAACCATGTCCAGAATGACGTCGGCGCCGCGCTGTCCGGTGTGGGCCTGGACGGCTTCGACGAAGTCCTGCGAGGGGTAGTGGATGGCGAGCTCCGCGCCGAGTTTGACGCAGGCCGCACACTTCTCCTGCGAGCCCGCAGTGACCAGGACGTGCGCACCGCTGGCCACCGCGAGCTGAATCGCCATGGTGCCAATGCCGCTGCTGCCGCCCTGCACCAGCAAGGTTTCGTCCGCTTGCAGCCGCCCCCGCTCGAACACGTTGTGCCAGACCGTGAACGCGGTCTCGGGCAAAGCGGCCCCTTCTTCCGGGCTCAAGCCCTTGGGCAGCGGCAGACACTGGCCCACGGGCGCGACGCAGTACTCCGCATACCCCCCGCCGGACACCAGAGCGCAGACCCGATCGCCGACACGCCAATCGGAGCCCGAGACATCGCCAGACACGATCTCCCCGCAGACTTCCAGACCGGGAATATCGGAAGCGCCCTCGGGAGGTGGATACAGGCCCATGCGCTGAAGCACATCGGGCCGGTTGACGCCGAAGGCCTCGACCCGCAGCACAACCTCCCCCGACCCTGCCTGCGGTATGGGCCGCTCGCAGAGCTTGAGGACATCGGGCCCGCCGGGCCGGGTGATCTCGATGGCGCGCATGGAACCCGCTTGAATCAGACGCCCGGTTCGGTATCGGCGTCCGCCGCGACCGGCGCCGCAGCCGACACCCCTGACTCGGCGGCAGGCTCCTCACCCAGCAAGGCCTTGATCGACAGACGGAACCGGCCCTTGTCATCCGTTTCGATGACCTTGACCCGCACCTTCTGGCCCTCTTGCAGGTAATCGCTGACCTTGTTGATGCGTTCGTTGGCGATCTGCGAAATGTGCAGCAGACCGTCCTTGCCCGGGAGAACGTTCACTAGCGCGCCGAAATCGAGGATCTTGACCACGCTGCCGTCGTACACCTGACCGACTTCCACTTCGGCGGTGAGATCCTTGATGCGCTGCTTGGCGATCTCGGCCTTGGCCGCATCGGTCGAGGCGATGGTGATGGTGCCGTCTTCACCAATGTCGATCTGGGTGCCGGTTTCTTCGGTCAGGGCGCGGATGGTCGCACCGCCCTTGCCGATGACGTCACGGATGCGCTCGGGATTGATCTTCAGGGTGTAGAGGCGAGGCGCGTAAAGCGAGACCTCCTGGCGCGCACCGCTGACCTCCTGCTGCATCACGCCCAGGATGTGCATGCGCGCCTCGCGGGCCTGCGCCAGGGCCACCTGCATGATCTCGCGGGTAATGCCCTGAATCTTGATGTCCATCTGCAGCGCAGTCACGCCGGTGGCCGAGCCGGCCACCTTGAAATCCATGTCGCCGAGGTGATCTTCGTCACCCAGGATGTCGGTCAGCACGGCAAAACGGTTGCCTTCCTTGATCAGGCCCATGGCGATACCCGCCACATGCGCCTTCAGCGGCACACCGGCGTCGAGCAGCGCTAGGCAGCCGCCGCAAACCGAGGCCATTGACGACGAACCGTTGGACTCGGTCACTTCCGACACCACGCGCATGGTGTAGGCAAAATCTTCCTTGCTCGGCAACACCGCCAGCAGCGCCCGCTTGGCCAGGCGGCCGTGGCCGATTTCGCGGCGCTTGGGGCTGCCCACGCGGCCGGTTTCGCCCGTGGCGAAAGGCGGCATGTTGTAGTGCAGCAGGAAACGGTCGCGGTATTCACCGGACAAGGCATCGATGATCTGCGCGTCCTGGTCGGTGCCCAGCGTGGCCACCGCCAGCGCCTGGGTTTCGCCGCGGGTGAACAGCGCGCTGCCATGCGTGCGCGGCAGCACCGAGGTGCGGATGCTCAGGGGACGCACGGTGCGGGTGTCGCGGCCATCGATGCGCGGCTCGCCCGCGAGAATCTGGTCGCGCACGATACGCGCCTCCATATCGAACAGAATGCCGTCCACCTTCGGGCCATCGACCTCGATGCCCGCCTCGGCCAGCCCGGCATGCGCCTTGGCCGATGCTTCGCGCAGCGCCTGGGTACGAGCCTGCTTTTGGGTGATCTTGTAGGCGGCACGGATGTCTTCGCCGACCAGCGCCTGGATACGGTCGATCAGCGCCTGATCCTTTTCAGGAGCCGACCACTCCCAGGCCGGCTTGCCGCCATCGCGCACCAGATCGTGGATGGCGTTGATCGCCGTCTGGAACTGCGCATGACCGAACATCACGGCTTCCAGCATGACCTCTTCGGACAACTGATCGGCTTCGCTCTCGACCATCAGCACCGCGGCTTCGGTGCCGGCAACCACCAGCTCCAGGCGGCTGTTGGCCAGTTCGGCGCGGCTGGGGTTGAGCACATACTCGCCGTTGACATAGCCCACGCGGGCCGCGCCAACAGGGCCGTTGAACGGCAGACCCGACACCGCCAGCGCCGCGCTCGATGCGAGCAAGGCGGGAATGTCCGGCTCGACTTCCGGGTTGATGGACAGCACATGCACCACCACCTGGACTTCATTGAAGAAGCCTTCGGGGAATAGCGGACGGATGGGACGGTCGATCAGTCGCGAGGTCAGCGTCTCGTTCTCGCTGGGACGACCCTCACGCTTGAAGAACCCGCCGGGAATGCGGCCCGCGGCGTAGGTCTTCTCGATGTAATCGACGGTCAGCGGGAAAAAATCCTGCCCCGCCTTGGCCGAGCGGGCACCCACCACGGTGGCCAGCACCACGGTATCGTCCATATTGAGCAGCACCGCGCCGCTGGCCTGACGCGCGATCTCGCCCGTTTCCATCGTGACTTGATGGCGGCCCCATTGAAATGATTTGACTACCTTGTTGAACATGGCTTACTCCTTGACCTGAGCGCAGCGGCGAGCCTCTTCCGCAGGGTCGAAGACACGACTCGCGGCGCCTGTTGAAAACCTGGCGGAGTGATGCCATTCCAGCGACGCCCGGCAGACCGACACGTCGGTGGAATGACACGGGTCACACCGCCCCCTTGAACCACACGCCTCACCGCATCAACGGTGCTGCGCTCTTTCGACCGCGCCAATACAAAAAACGCCTGTGCCGACAAACTCACACAGGCGTTCTTGCAAAGCGGGCATTTACTTACGCAGACTGAGCTTGGAGATCAGGGCGCGATAGCGATCGGCGTCCTTGTCCTTCAAGTAATCCAGCAACTTCCGGCGACGGCTCACCATCTTGAGCAGGCCGCGGCGACCGTGGTGGTCCTTGGCGTGCGTCTTGAAGTGGTCCGTCAACTCGTTGATGCGCGCGGTCAGCAACGCGACCTGCACCTCGGGAGATCCGGTATCGCCCGTACTGCGGGCATTGTCGGCGACGATTTGCGCCTTGTTGATATCAGCAACAGACATGTCAGTTTCCTAAGTTGAACTCGCGAACGCGGAAGAAACCATTCCGCGCCGTGACGGTGAAAAGCCGATTATTGTAGCCTGAACCAGAACCGGGAAGAGGCTCGCGCGAATCGCACCTTGCATCGTCTCGCCGATCTGATCGAAAAAGCCTTGTGCTCGCAGACTTGAAAACCGTCACAATGGCGGCATATCCTGGCCATCGGGGACGTGATCCCCTATACGTCAAGGAGAATCATCATGGCTTATTCTGTCACCACCCCATCCAACCGTGTTTCTCTCTACAGCAGCGGGCTGGAGCCCGTTTTTGGCCGCCTGTTCGACCAGGCGTTCCGTGATTTTTTCGCCGCAGGCGACAGTCCGGAACAGTCTTTGCGGAAACTGACCATGGACGTGAGCGAGACCGACAAAGGCTATCTCGTCCACGCCGATCTGCCCGGCATCGAAAAAGACGCAGTGAAAATCCAGATCGATGGACCTCGCGTCACCATCTCGGCCGAAACGCGCAAGACCGATGAAAAATCGGAAGGCGGCAAGGTGATCTACCGCGAGCGCAGCAGCAGCCAGTTCTACCGCTCTTTCGAGCTGCCTGCCGAGATCGACGCCACCGCGGCCGAAGCGAAACTGGAGAACGGTGTGCTAACCCTGAACCTGCCGCGCAAGGCGCAAGCCACCACGCAGCAGATCACGGTGAAGTAAGCGCCAGTGGCGGACGGCAGGACTCTGCCGCCGCCCCGGGGCGACTGTGATGGGCCGGGATGCGGATTTGTTCACATCCCGGCCCATTTGTTATCCGCAAAACCAGAGCCGACAGAGCGAACGGGTTTACAGTGCGTTAACAAACATCGATCACGCACCGCCCCTCGCGCCATGCGCATTCAGCTCCTGTCCGACCTGCATCTGGAAACCGAAACTTTCGCGCCGCGACCCGCGCCGGGCGCGGATCTGCTTGTTCTCGCGGGCGACATCGACGCCCAACACACCAAGATCGACCTGTTTCGCGACTGGCCGGTTCCGGTCATCTACATCGTCGGCAATCACGAGCACGACCGCAAGGATTTCGATCAAACCATCGACGCCTTGCGGGAGAGGTGCCATCGCCTGGGGTTCACCATGCTGCATCGTGAGCAGACTCGGCTCGTTCACGAGGGAAGAAAGATCCGGGTGCTCGGCACCACGCTCTGGAACGACTTCGAACTGTTTGGCCCGGAGGGCGTCGAGCGCAGCATGCGCGCGGCTCGCTACTTCGCCGAACAGGTGCAATGCGCCACGCGCCACGGCCGCCCCATGGGCGTGGCCGAACTGCGCGAGGAGGGCGTGCTCTGCCGCGACTGGCTGCGAGACCAGTTGACCAATCCCGCGCATCGTTCAGACCAGGACGATGCGACCCTGGTCATCACCCACTTCGCCCCCAGCCTGCGCAGCAACGATGCCCGCTATCCCGTCAACGCCTCGACCGCGAGCTTCTGCAACGCCTACGACGACCTGATTCCCCATTGCACCCTCTGGATGCACGGGCACTTGCACTGCCGCCACGACTACCGCGTGGGCCAGACCCGCGTGGTATGCAATTCCCGCGGCCTGGCAAGCAAGGGCGAAGACAGTGATTTCCAGCCGCAAGGGGTTTGGGAAATCTGATCCACCCGGCTACCGTAACGGGTTGCTCTTCCTGACGGTTCAGACCGAACCGGCCTGCGTCAGATCCCATCTCGGCAAAACGTCGAACGCCCCGGCGGGGCGAGCCGCTTGCGGATTTGCCGCCAGGCGCATGGCACCGGCCAGCGCGATCATTGCGCCGTTGTCGGTGCACCATTCCAACTCGGGGAAGAACAAGGCCACGCCGCGCGCCGAAAAGACGGCGCCGAGTTTCTCGCGCAAACGCCGGTTGGCCCCGACGCCGCCCGCCACCACCACAGTGCGCCTTCCCGTCACCTGCTGCGCGCGCGCCGTCTTGTGCGCCAGCACGTCGGTGATCGCCTCCTGCGCTGCTGCGGCCAGGTCGGCCCTGGCCTGCTCGCACAGACTCGAGCCCAGTTTGCTCACCTGGGTCAGCACGGCCGTCTTCAGGCCCGCGAACGAAAAATCCAGATCGGGGCTGTGCATCTTGGGGCGCGGAAGATCGAAAGAGGCCGGCTGGCCAAAAGCGGCCAGCCGGGCAAGCTCCGGCCCGCCGGGATAGCCGAGTCCCAGCAACTTGGCAGACTTGTCGAACGCCTCGCCAGCCGCATCGTCCACCGTCTCGCCCAGCAGGGTGTACCTGCCGAAGGCCTGAACATCGAGCAGCATGGTGTGCCCGCCGGACACCAACAGCGCCAGAAACGGAAAGTCGGGCGGCTGTTTCGACAGCAGCGGCGACAACAAATGCCCCTCCAGATGATGCACGCCGATCAAGGGTATGCCCAGCGCCATGCCCAGCGCCGAGGCCACTCCGGCCCCGACCAGCAGCGCCCCGGCCAGCCCCGGCCCGCGGGTATAGGCAATCGCATCGATCTGCTTCAAGCTCACGCCCGCCTGTTTGAGCGCGAGGTCGGTCAGGGGCAGGAGTCGGCGGATGTGATCGCGCGAGGCGAGCTCGGGCACCACGCCACCATAGGCTTGGTGCATGTCGACCTGCGAATGCAGCGCGTGACCCAGCAGCCCCGCTTCGGTGTCGTACAGTGCGGCGGCGGTTTCGTCGCACGAGGTTTCCATTCCAAGAACCAGCATGACCGGCAGTCTAGCCTTCCCATCCCCTTCCCGCCCCGCGAGTTCGTCGCCGTCGCCACGCTTCGATGCCATTGTCATCGGCGCCGGGGCTGCCGGCCTGCTCTGCGCGGCGATCGCCGGTCAGCGCGGGCGGCGGGTGCTCCTGCTCGATCACTGGCCCAAGGTGGCCGAAAAAATCCGCATCTCGGGCGGAGGCCGCTGCAACTTCACCAATCTGCACACGCAGCCTGAGAACTTTCTCTCCGACAACCCTCACTTCTGCAAATCGGCCCTGTCGCGCTTCAAGCCGCAGGACATCATCGCGCTGCTGCGCAAGCACCGCATCGCCTTTCACGAAAAACACAAAGGACAGTTGTTTTGCGACGACTCGGCAGAGCAGCTCATCACCGCCCTGCTCGACGAATGCGCCGCGGGTCAGGTGACACACTGGCAACCCTGCGCCGTCGAAGCCGTCGAGGCCACTCATCCCGGCTTTCGCGTGCGAACGGCCAAGGGTTGGGTGAGTGCGCAAGCGCTGGTCGTCGCCACCGGAGGACTGTCGATCCCGCAAATCGGCGCCAGCCCGTTCGGTTACCGGCTCGCCGAACAGTTCGGCCTGCCCATCGTGCCTCCGCGTCCCGCCCTGGTACCCCTGGCGTTCGATCCGGCACAGTGGGCGCCGTTTGCCGACCTCAGCGGCGTTTCGCTCGAAGTCGATATCGAGACGGATCATGCACACCGCGTGGTGCGCTTTCGCGAAGACCTGCTGTTCACGCACCGCGGGCTCAGCGGCCCGGCGATTCTGCAAGCGTCGAGCTACTGGCAGCCGGGCCAAGCCCTGCGCATCGACCTCATGCCGGGCCTGTCCGAGATGGCATGGATCCAATCCAAACACGGCAATCGCCGCACCCTTGTGGGAGAACTCGGCCAGCACCTGCCGCAACGCCTCGCGCATGCCTTGTGCGCGCAGACCGGTGAAGCCGATCGCCGCATGGCCGATTTCAGCGACAAAGCCCTGCGCGCGCTCTTGCAGCACTGGCACGCCTGGCCGGTGCGCCCCAGCGGCACTTTGGGTTGGCGCAAGGCCGAAGTCACCGCGGGCGGCGTGGATACCCGCGCCCTCTCCTCCACCAGCATGATGGCGCTGAACGTCCCAGGCTTGCACTTCATCGGCGAAGTGGTCGACGTGACCGGCTGGCTGGGCGGATACAACTTTCAGTGGGCCTGGAGCTCTGCGGCGGCCTGTGCGCAGGCTCTATGAGCGCCCCCCGTGAAGCTCGGGGCGGCCCTGCGTTTCGCGGTGAGCGCCACCGAAGCGAAGCGGTTGTCCTGTCAGCATTTTGCAGGTATCATCTTCAGCTTTTATTTTCAACACCCGACGCGGCTGGCTTTTTCAGCCTGCCTCTTCCAGTCTGAAATACATCGATGACCACCATTCGCGTTAAAGAAAACGAGCCTTTCGACGTCGCTCTGCGCCGCTTCAAGCGCACCATTGAAAAACTCGGCCTGCTGACCGAACTGCGCGCACGCGAGTTCTATGAGAAGCCCACCGCCGAGCGCAAGCGCAAGAAGGCCGCTGCGGTCAAGCGCCATTACAAGCGCATCCGCAGCCAGATGCTGCCCGAGCGCAAATACTGAATTCGAGCGATCCGATGCGCGCCCATCCATTCGGCGCTCAGCGGAACACGCATCAAACAGCCCGCCTTCGCCGCGGGCTTTTTGCATTGGACCTGCCATGACAATCAAAGACCGTATTCAAGATGACATGAAGGCCGCCATGCGCGCCAAAGACGCGCCCCTGCTCGGCACCATCCGCCTGCTGATGGCGGCGATGAAGCAAAAAGAGGTGGACGAGCGCATCGACCTCGACGATGCGGCCATCGTGGCGATCATCGACAAGATGATCAAGCAGCGGCGCGACGCCATCGCCCAGTTCACCACGGCCGGTCGGCAGGATCTGGTGGACAAGGAGACCGCCGAGATCGGCGTGCTCGAGCGCTACCTGCCGCAGCGTCTGGATGCCGATGCGATCGATGCCGAAATTCGCACCTTGATGGCCCAGACCGGCGCGAAAGGCCCTCAGGATTTGGGCAAACTCATGGGGCCGCTCAAGGCGCAGCTCGCAGGCCGTGCCGACATGGCGCTTGCAGCAGCACGCGCCAAAGCCCTGCTCAGCGGTACTTGAGCGCGCGTGAGGCGCCGTGAACCCATCTTCCGACGTCATGCCCCGACCCTTGTTGGTGTTCTCCCACGCCAACGGCTTTGCAGCCCCGGTCTATCGCAAACTGTTCCAGGCGCTGGACCCTGCCTTTCGGGTTCGGGCCGTACCGCTCTACGGACACGACCCCCGCTATCCCGTGCGCGACGGCTGGAAGGCGCTGGCGCAACAGCTCGCCGATTACCTCAGGAACGACTGCCACGGCGAGCCCGCCGTGCTGGTGGGGCACTCGCTCGGCGGCTACCTCAGCCTCATGGCGGCGCTAGCGCACCCCGAACTGGCCCGGCAGGTCATTCTGCTCGACTCTCCCGTGGTGGCCGGTTGGCGTGCGCGGCTGCTGTGGCTGTCCAAACGCACGGGGCTGGGCGAGCGTTTCTCGCCCGCTGCGGCAGCCAAGCGGCGGCGCACGCAGTGGCCCGATCTAGAGGCCGTGCGCGCGCATTTCGCCTCGAAGGCGGCCTTTCGGCAGTGGGACCCCGACATGCTCGACGACTACTCGGCTTTTGGCACCACGGCGGCTGCGCAAGGCCGGTCGCTGGCCTTCCGGCGCGATATCGAATACCGCATCTACAAGACCCTGCCTCACCAGCTTGGCGCCCTTGCACGCCGACCATTTCCGGTGCCGGTGAGCTTCATCGGCGGGCGCTCGTCACGCGAAATCCGCATGGCCGGTCTGGGGGCGACCTTGCGACTGGCACGCCATCGCGTGCACTGGATCGACGGCTCGCATCTGTTCCCGTTCGAGTCGCCACTTGAAACCGCCCGGCTCATCGAGCGAGCCTACGAAGAAGTGGCCGCAGGGCCGTGTCATCCAAGTCTCAAAACCTGCTCCCTATAATGCGCTTTTACCGGCATTCGTCGCGGCTATGACCAAATATGTGTTCGTCACCGGCGGAGTGGTGTCCAGCCTAGGCAAAGGCATCTCATCCGCATCTCTGGCTGCGATTCTCGAATCGCGCGGCCTCAAAGTCACCCTCATCAAGCTCGATCCCTACATCAACGTCGATCCGGGGACCATGAGCCCATTCCAGCACGGCGAGGTGTTCGTCACCGAAGACGGCGCGGAAACCGATCTCGACCTGGGCCACTACGAGCGTTTCATCACCACCCGCATGCGTCGGGTGAACAACTTCACCACCGGCCAGATCTACGACAGCGTGCTGCGCAAGGAGCGCCGCGGCGAATATCTGGGCAAGACGGTGCAGGTGATTCCTCACATCACCAACGAAATCCAGGATTTCATCCGTCGCGGCGCGGGCGAAGGCACCGCCGACGCGGTGGATGTCGCCATGGTCGAGATCGGCGGCACGGTGGGCGACATTGAATCGCTGCCTTTCCTCGAAGCCGCGCGGCAGATGAGCCTGCGCATGAAACGGGGCGACTGCGCCTTCGTTCATCTCACCCTGGTGCCCTACATTCCGGCGGCCGGTGAACTCAAGACCAAGCCCACCCAGCACAGCGTGCAGAAGCTGCGCGAGATCGGCATCTCGCCCGACGCCCTGCTCTGCCGTGCCGACCGCCCGATTCCGGATGACGAACGCGCCAAGATCTCCATGTTCTCGAACGTGCGCGAAGACGCGGTGATCTCGGTGTGGGACGTGGACACCATCTACAAGATTCCGCAGATGCTGCACCAGCAGCATCTCGACGACATTCTCTGCGACAAGCTCGGCATCACCGCGCCGCCCGCCAACCTCAAGGTCTGGGACGATCTGGTGCAGGCGCTCGAACATCCCACGCACACCGTGCGCATCGCCATGGTGGGCAAGTATGTCGATCTGTCGGACTCGTACAAATCGCTCAACGAAGCTCTGCGACACGCCGGCATCAAGACCGGTTCGCGCGTCGAGATCACCTACCTCGATTCCGAAACCCTGGAACCCGCCAACATCGCCCAGCTCGAGGCTTATGACGCCGTGCTGGTGCCGGGCGGATTCGGCAAGCGCGGCATCGAGGGCAAGATTCTCGCCGCCCAGTACGCTCGCGAACACCGCATTCCCTACCTCGGCATCTGCCTCGGCATGCAGGTGGCCACCATCGAGTTCGCCCGTCATGTGGCCGGGCTGCCGCAGGCCAACAGCACCGAGTTCGATCCCGACACACCGCAGCCCGTCATCGCGCTGATCGACGAATGGCTCGACCGCGACGGCAGCGTGCAGAAGCGCCACGCCGGGTCCGACCTCGGCGGCACCATGCGCCTGGGCGCCCAAAGCTCCGATGTGAAGCCCGGCACCATCGCGCACAGCATCTACGGCAATGTGGTCACCGAACGCCATCGCCACCGCTACGAGGCCAATGAGCACTATCTGGCTGCGCTGCAAAAGGCCGGGCTGGTCATCTCGGCCATCACCCAGCGCGAGCACCTCACCGAAATGGTCGAACTGCCCCAGGCGGTGCACCCGTGGTTCGTCGGCGTGCAGTTTCACCCGGAGTTCAAATCCACCCCCTGGGGCGGCCACCCGCTGTTCACCGCCTTCGTTCAGGCCGCGCTGCAGCGCCACGCGGCCCGGGCCTGAACCGACCTCACGCCATGTCCAACACTCAGAAGCTCTGCGGATTTCCGGTCGGTCTCGACCAGCCTTTTTTCCTCATCAGCGGCCCCTGCGTGGTCGAGTCCGAGCAGTTGCAGATGGACGTGGCAGGGCAACTGCGCGACATCTGCCGCTCGCTCGACATTCCGCTGATTTTCAAATCCAGCTACGACAAGGCCAACCGCTCCAGTGGCACCTCCTTTCGCGGGCCAGGCATGGAGCAAGGGCTGGAGATCCTGGCCAAGGTTCGGCGCGACATCGGCGTGCCGGTGATCACCGATGTGCATACCGCCGAGGAAGCGCCGCGTGTGGCCGAAGTGGTTGACGTGCTGCAGACCCCGGCCTTTCTCTGCCGCCAGACCGATTTCATCCATGCGGTCAGCAGCTTGGGCAAGCCGGTGAACATCAAGAAGGGGCAGTTTCTCGCGCCGGGTGACATGAAAAACGTCATCGCCAAGGCGCGCGCCGCCGCAGCGCAGGCAGGGCATCCCGACACCCTGTTCATGGCGTGCGAACGCGGTGTGAGCTTTGGCTACAACAATCTGGTCTCCGACATGCGTGCGCTAGCCATCATGCGCGAAACCGGCAGCCCGGTGGTGTTCGATGCCACCCATTCGGTGCAGTTGCCCGGTGGGCAGGGCACGAGTTCAGGCGGGCAACGGGAGTTCGTGCCCGTGCTGGCCCGCGCCGCGGTGGCCGCTGGCGTCAGTGGGGTGTTCATGGAAACCCACCCCGACCCGGCCAAGGCTCTGAGCGACGGGCCCAACGCCGTGCCGCTGCACCACATGCGCGCCCTGCTCGAAAGCCTCAAAGAGATCGACGCCGCCGTCAAGCGCCGCGGCTTTCTCGAAACCCACTTCAACTGAAGAACACTTCGCCATGAGCGCCTACATCATCGCCGACGTCGACGTGACCGACCCGCTGCAGTACGAGCAGTACAAGGTGCTGTCGTCCAGGGCCATCGCTGCGCATGGCGCGGAAATCTGTATCCGTGGCGGCGCGGTCGAGGTGCTCGAAGGCGGCTGGTCGCCCAGCCGCATCGTGCTGCTGAAGTTTCCCGACATGGCTGCTGCGCGCGCCTTCTACGACAGTGCCGAATACCACTTGGCAAAGCAGGCGCGTGCGGGAGCGGCCACCATGCGCATGATTGCCGTCGAGGGTCTGTAGGCCACGGCCACGCGCTTCCCGTTGCGAATGCCTTTTATCTTCCCTTTTCACATTTCCCCGAACAGGAGTTTTCATGAGTGCCATCGTTGACCTCACCGCACGCGAGATTCTCGACAGCCGCGGCAACCCCACCGTCGAATGCGACGTGGTGCTGGAGACCGGGTTCATCGGCCGCGCCGCGGTGCCGTCCGGGGCTTCCACCGGCACGCGTGAAGCCATGGAGCTGCGCGACGGCGACAAGTCGCGCTATGGCGGCAAAGGCGTGCTGCGTGCGGTCGAGCACATCAACACCGAAATCACCGAAGCGGTGATGGGCCTGGACGCCACCGAGCAGACCTTCCTCGACCAGACCCTGATCGACCTCGACGGCACGCACAACAAGTCGCGCCTGGGCGCCAACGCCATCCTCGCCGTCAGCATGGCGGTGGCCAAGGCCGCGGCCGAAGAGGCCGGCATGCCGATCTACCAGTACCTGGGCGGTTTTGCCGCGCGCGAGCTGCCGGTGCCGATGATGAACGTGATCAACGGCGGGGCCCACGCCAACAACAGCCTGGACATGCAGGAATTCATGATCATGCCCGTGGGCGCGCCCAGCTTCCACGAAGCCCTGCGCTATGGTGCCGAGGTGTTCCACGCGCTCAAGGGCATTCTGAACGATCGCGGCATGCCCACGACCGTGGGCGACGAAGGTGGCTTCGCCCCCAACGTGGCCAACCACGAAGCGGCGCTGCAACTCATCGTCGAGGCCATCGAAAAGGCGGGCTATCGTCCCGGCGAACAGATCGCCATTGCCCTCGACCCGGCTTCGAGCGAGTTCTACAAGGACGGCAGGTACCACCTCGAAGGCGAAGGCCTGGTGCTCTCCACCGAGGAGATGGTCGATTTCTACGACAACTGGCTGGGCAAGTATCCCATCGTGTCGATCGAAGACGGTCTGGCCGAGCAGGACTGGGACGGCTGGAAACTGCTCAATGAGCGCCTGGGCAAGAAGGTGCAGCTGGTGGGCGACGACATTTTCGTCACCAACACCTCCATTCTGAAAAACGGCATTTCCGACAAGCTGGCCAACTCCATCCTCATCAAGGTGAACCAGATCGGCACCCTGACCGAGACCTTTGCCGCCATCGAGATGGCCAAGCGCGCGGGCTGGACTGCGGTCGTGTCGCATCGCTCGGGAGAAACCGAAGACAGCATCATCGCCGACATCGCCGTGGCCACCAACGCCGGGCAGATCAAGACCGGCTCGCTGTCGCGCAGCGATCGCATCGCCAAGTACAACCAGTTGCTGCGCATCGAGGAAAACCTGGGCGAGACCGCCCGCTTCCTCGGCCGTGACGTGTTCTACAACCTGCGCTGACCACGCCACGTGAGGCCGATCGCACCATGCGCTGGGTCACCATCCTGCTCGTCAGCCTGCTGGTGCTGTTGCAGTGGCCGCTGTGGTTCGGCGAGCGGGGCTGGTTTGCGGTGCAGCGCCTGGAAAACCAGCTCAGCCAGCAAAATCAGGCCAACGCGCTGGCGCAGCAGAGCAACGACCGCCTAGCCGCCGAGGTGCATGATCTGAAGGAGGGCCTGGGCGGCGTGCAGGATCAGGCCCGGCGCGAGATGGGCATGGTCAAGCCCGATGAAATCTTCGTGCAGATCGTGCCGCCCAAGGGGGCCGCACCCGCCATGCCCAGCACGGCGGCGGCATCATCGCCGACTGGAACGTCGGCGTCGGCCCATCAATGACGGTTTGAGGTCACCGGCGGCTGCGCGAGGGTGTTGACGAACACCTGCGCTGCGTCGATGGCATCGAAGGCGTAGCCCTGACCGCAGAACTCGCAGCGCACGTCCACCTCGCCCTGTTCTGCCAAAATCGCTTCAACCTCTTCTCGGCCCAGCATCCGCAGCATGCCGGCCACCCGGTCGCGCGAGCAGGTGCAATGAAAGCGCGGGGTCTGCGGTTCGAAAACCCGGGCGTTCTCTTCCCAGAACAGGCGTCTGAGAATCTCCTCGGGCGCAAGCTGCAGCAACTCATCGTCAGACAGGGTGGCGGCCAAATGGCGGGCCCGGCCGAAGTTCTCATCGGCCTGCTCGGCGTCGTCGGGGCTCTGCGACGTGCCGGGCATGCGCTGCAGCAGCAGGCCGCACACGGCCTGGTCGTTGCTGGCCAGCAGGAGCAGTGAATCGATCTGTTCCGACTGCGCCAGATATTGCTCGAGCATGGCCGCCAGCGAAGGCAAGGTCTGCCCCTTCGCGTCGGTCAGCGCCACGATGCCTTGATACGGCTGCAAACCCGACTCGGGGTTGCGCGGATCCAGGGTGATGGCGCACCGCCCCTTCCCATGCGCGTTGACCCATGCGGCGAGGTCTTTCGGCAACGGTGCATCGTCCTGGCCCTCGTCGGCCATCTTGGCCGTCGCCCGCAGGCCGAAATCAGGCTGGCACTCGGCGACCGCGAGCTTCAGCGGGCCGTCGCCCTGAATCTGCAGAATCAACGCGCCGTCGAACTTCAGGCTCCCCGAGAGCAAGGCGCTGGCCGCTGCCATCTGCCCGACCAGCGCAGCGATGGGTTTGGGGTAGGTGCGGCGCTTCTGCAGTTCGGCCCAGGTGGCCTCGAGGCGAACGAGAACGCCGCGAACATGGCCAGTGCCCAGCATGAATTTGACGAGTTGATCGTTCATGGATGAATCGGTTGAAGTTCCTGAGCGAAGCGCCGGGCGCGTTCGACATAGTGCTGGGCGTTGGCTTGCATGGCTGCAATGGCCTCCGGGCTGAGTTCGCGCGCCACGCGCGCGGGCGTGCCCAGAATCAGCACACCGTCGGGAAACACCTTGCCTTCGGTCACCAGCGCGCCCGCGCCCACCAGACAATTGCGGCCGATCTCGGCACCATTCAAGACCACTGCGCCGATGCCGATGAGGCTGCTCTCGCCCACAGTGCATCCATGCAGCATGGCTTGATGCCCGATGGTCACGCGCGCGCCCACGGTCAGCGGAAAACCCGGATCGGTATGCAGTACCGCGCCGTCCTGCACATTGGCCTCCTCGCCGATGTCGATGAACTCGTTGTCACCGCGCAGCACCGCCGAAAACCAGACACTGGCTCGGGCATGCAGGCGCACCTTGCCCATGACATGAGCCCCTGGCGCCACATAGGCATCGGCCGCGATTTCGGGCCGCCAGGCACCGTATTGGTAAATTGACATGATGAAACACTCCAGACATGGTTCATGAACTGGCAAATTGCCCGACTGGCGCCGGGTGAGGATTTTCCGCCCGCATCGCAGGCTCTACCCGCATTGTCGCCTTTCCCCGGCCTGCTTGCCGTTGGCGGCCGGCTCGATGCCGACACGCTGGAGCGCGCCTATCGCCGGGGGATCTTCCCGTGGTTCAGCCCGGGTGAGCCCGTGCTGTGGTGGAGCACCGATCCGCGCATGGTGCTGCAGCCCGAACGACTGCACGTCACCCGCTCGCTCAAGCAATCAGCGCGGCGATTCGCCCGTGCGCAGGACTGGCATGTTCGGATCGACTCCGCGTTCGAGCTCGTCATGCAGCAGTGCGGCGCCGTGCGCGCCGCCGAGGGCACCTGGATCACCCCCGACATGCTGCAGGCCTACGGCGCACTGCATGCTCGCGGTCTGGCGCACAGCTTCGAACTGTGGGAAAACGATAAGCTGCGCGCCGGGCTCTATGGCGTTTGCATCGGCCGCATGTTTTACGGCGAGTCGATGTTCACCCAGGTTTCCGATGGCTCGAAAACACTGCTGATGGCGCTTTGCGGTTTCTGCCTGCGCCAGGGCATCGAGCTGATCGACTGTCAGCAGCAGACCGAGTATCTGGCGCAAATGGGTGCAGCGCCGATTGCGCGCGACGAATTTTTGGACCATGTCGCCAAGTCCACCCGCCTGCCGCCGGTACCGAGCTGGCAGTATGATGATTTGACCTTTCTCACCGACTGCGCACGCTGGCTGTGACCTACCCCAAAGAGCTTCCGCTCACGACCCTGCAGTTCTACGCCACGGCGAGCTATCCATGCAGCTATCTGCCGGGTCGCATGGCGCGTTCGCAGGTCGCCACGCCCAGTCACCTCATCAATGCCGATGTCTATTCCGACCTGGTGCGTGCCGGGTTTCGACGCAGCGGCCTGTTCACCTATCGGCCGCAGTGCGAGGACTGCCAGGCCTGCCTACCCATTCGCATCCTCGCCTCGCGGTTCTCGCCCAACCGCACCCAGCAGCGCGTGTGGAAGCGGCATGGCGACCTGACGGTACGCGTGCTCAAGCTCGGCTTCATTCCCGAGCACTACCAGCTTTATCTGCGCTACCAGGCCGCCCGCCACTCGGGCGGCGGCATGGATCACGACAGCATCGATCAATACGCCCAGTTCCTGCTGCAAAGCCGGGTGAACACCCGCTTGGTGGAGTTCCGCGCCCCCGCGCCGGACGGCGAGACGCTCGGTGCGCTCAAGATGGTTTCCGTGGTCGATGTGCTCTCGGACGGTCTGTCGGCGGTCTATACCTTTTTCGAGACCGCAGACGAGCACAGCAGCTACGGCACCTACAACATCCTCTGGCAGATCGAACAGGCGCGGGCCATGCAGTTGCCCCACGTCTACCTCGGCTACTGGATCGCCCACAGCCGCAAAATGGCGTACAAGTCGAACTTCACGCCGTTTGAAATTCACAAGGAAGGTCGCTGGTTCGATCCGCTCGAAAACAGTGCCTGATGCACCCGGCGATTACACCGGATTTCTGTCCTTGGCACGTTGCGCGAATTGCTGCTTGAACGTCGCCTGAGACGGCGTGGGCAGATCGCGATAAGACGTCCAGCCCGCGGCACCCGCGAGATGATGCACGCGCCCGCGCTCCCCACCCAGCAAGCGCAGAAACCGCGAGGCCAGCCTCGCTCCCGGCCGGTAAAGCCAGGGATGGCGGGCGGCATAGCTCCACAGGCGCAAGGCCCAGCGTTCCATGCCCGGGCGCAGGTCGCGTTCGAACTGTTGCTCGCGCATTTTGCGCAGCAGATCGGGCAGGGGAATTTTCATCGGGCACACGACCTGGCACTGCCCGCATAGCGTGGCGGCCTGCGGCAAGTCCTGCGTGCTCTCGATGCCTTGGTAACTCGGCGTCAGCACCGAACCCATCGGGCCCGGGTAGACCCAGCCGTAGGTATGGCCGCCGATCTTCTGATACACGGGGCAATGGTTCATGCAGGCGCCGCATCGAATACAGCGCAGCATCTCGGCAAATGCGCCGCCCACCAGACTGGTACGCCCGCCATCGAGCAGCACCACGTACATATGCTCCGGGCCGTCGCGGTCGCCCTCGCGGCGCGGCCCGGTCAGGACGGAAAAGTAGTTGCTGATGGTCTGGCCCGTGGCCGAACGGGGCAGCAGACGCATCACCGCGGCCAGATCTTCAAGTGTGGGCAACACCTTCTCCACACCCGTCACCGCCACATGCACCCGGGGCAAGATGGTGCACATACCTTCGTTGCCTTCATTCGTCACGAGGGCGACGGAGCCGGTCTCGGCCACGACGAAATTGCCGCCGGTGATGCCCATGTCGGCCGACAAAAACTTCGCCCGCAGCACCTCGCGCGCCTCACGCGTCATCTCGGGAATATCGGTCTTGCGCGCCGTGTGGTGGGTGCGCGCGAACAGATCGGCGATTTCCTCTTTGTCCTTGTGCACCACGGGCGCGATGATGTGGGACGGCGGCTCGTTGCCGTTGATCTGCAGGATGTATTCGCCCAGATCGGTCTCCGTCACCTGCACCCCGGCCGTCTCGAGCGCTGCGTTCAGGCCCATTTCTTCCGACACCATGGACTTGGTCTTGATCGCCTGTGTGCAACCGTGGTTGCGCGCGATTCTCACCACCAGATCGGCGGCCTCCTGCGGAGTCTGCGCCCAGAGCACGGTGGTACCCCGGCGCTTGGCCTCGGCTTCGAAACGCTCCAGCCAGACATCTAGGGTGTTCAGGGCGACATTGCGGCGTTTGACCGCGGCGTCCCGTATCTGCTCGAAGCCGTCGAGCGCGGCGATCGCAGCCGCCCGGCCGGTCACGAACTTGGTCGAGAGCTTCTTGAGATTTTGCTGCAGACGCTGATCGGCCAGTTTCTGGCCTGCGCGCGCTTTGAAGTGCAGAGTCTGTGATTCCATGGTCAGCGCTTTCCCGTGAGGACTTCGGCGATGTGCAGCACCTGCGTCGTGTTGTCTCCCTGCCGACGCAAGCGCCCCTCGATCTGCATCATGCAGCCCAGATCGCCCAGAACCACGGCTTGCGCCCCGGTGGCCTTGATGTTGGCGCACTTGTCATCTGCGATGGCCGCTGAAATATTGCCGTATTTGACCGCGAAGGTGCCGCCGAACCCGCAGCATTGTTCGCATTGCTCCATTTCCTTCAGGCTCAGGCCGGGCACGAGCGCCAACAGCTGCCGCGGCTGCTGCTTGATGCCCAACTCGCGCAGACCCGAGCAAGAGTCGTGATAGGTCACTTCGCCTTCGAAGCGACCGGGCACCTCGGCCACCTTGGCCACACGAACCAGAAAATCGGTCAGCTCGAACAGCCGGGGCTGCAGGGCCGCGAAACGGCGCAGCAGATCGGGCTGATCCTTGAGCACATCGGGATAGTGAGTCTTGATGGTGCCCATGCACGAGCCCGATGGCGCGACCACGTAGTCGAAGGCCTCGAATTCATCGAGAAACTTTTCGGCCAGCGCCAGGGTGGTGCGACGATCACCCGAGTTGTAGGCCGGTTGGCCGCAGCAGGTCTGCGACATGGGCACGTGCACTTCGAAGTGTGTCGCCTCCAACAGTTCCACGGCCGCCATGGGAATGCCGGGTCGCATGACATCGGCAAGACAGGTAATGAACAGACCCACACGTTTTTTCATGGGCGCATTATCGATCGACGAACTTTCGGCGGGTTGACACTCTGTTAGGAGCCAGTCGTGCTTGGGTCGTGATCCTCAAGCCCGACAGGCTCCGAGGGGGGCAGAAGAAGCCATTGCCATCCCCGTCATTCCGATATACAAAAGCTCATTCCAAGATATAAAATTTTTGCAATGCAGCATTCTTCCCACTCCCGCAAGCCAGATCCGCCCGCATCGACCGCAGAGCCCGCCATTCAGGTGCTGGGACGCGCTTTTGCGCTGCTGGATGTGCTGGCGCAGAACCCCGATCCGATGCAGCTCAAGGACATCGGCGCCGCAACCGGCCTGCACCCCTCCACCGCGCATCGCATCCTCAACGATCTGGTCGTCGGCCGCATGGTCGAGCGGGTCGATGCCGGCACCTACCGCCTGGGCATGCGCCTGCTCGAGTACGGCAATCTGGTCAAGGCCCGCCTGAGCGTGCGCGATGCGGCGCTCGGGCCCATGCGCGAACTTCACCGGCTGACGCATCAACCCGTCAACCTGAGTGTGCGGCAAGGCGACGAAATCGTCTATATCGAGCGCACGTTCAGCGAGCAGTCGGGCATGCAGGTGATCCGCTCCGTCGGTGGCCGCGCGCCCTTGCACCTGACCTCCGTGGGTAAGCTCTTCCTGGCGGCGGACGACGCGGCTCGCGTCAAGGCCTACGTTCTGCGCACCGGACTTGCTGGTCAGACGCGCAACAGCATCACGCAACCGCAGCAGTTGGAGCGCGAGCTGGGAAAAGTCCGCGTCGACGGGTTTGCACGCGACAACGAAGAACTCGAACTGGGGGTGCGATGCATGGCCGCCGGCATCTACGACGACGCGGGCGATCTGGTGGCGGGTCTTTCACTTTCCGCCCCTGCCGACCGTCTGATGGAAGACTGGCTGGAGAAAGTTCAACTGACCGCGCAACGCATTTCCGCATCGCTGGGCTACAAGGGAGCGCGGCGCAAATGAGGCCAGGTGGGCTTTCGTCGTTGAACGGTGCGTCGCCCTGCTCGCGCCTAATGAACAATCTGGGCTGAACCTACCGCATCAGGCTCACTCACCCATACGGGCAGGCGAGACCTTCTCAATGTAGGCGGTACGCACCAGAGTCGGATGGCCCACACCGCGATCCACACCGGCGCTGGCCAATGGATCGCGCAGGCCGTCAAAGCCCTTGGCCTCGAGCCAGTTGCGAATGCGCTGGGCATCGCCGAAGTGCGAGTACTTGCCCCAGGCATCGAGCAACACCACGATCACGCGCCGTCCTTCGAACTTGGTCTGAAGCACGAGGCAATGGCCGGCCTCGTTGATGTAACCGGTCTTCTGCATCAGGATGTCCCATCCGCGATTGAACACCAGATGATCCGTGTTGCGGAACTGCAAGGTTCGCTGCCCCACATCGACCTCGCTCTCGGGATGCGTGGAGAACTCGCGGATCAGGGGGTAGTGATAAGCCGCCTTGACCAGCAAAGCGAGGTCATGCGCGGTCGACTCGTTTTCCGGTGACAGGCCCGTTGGTTCCACATAGCGCGTGGAGTTCATCCCAAGCGCACGCGCCTTGGCGTTCATCGCCGGAATGAAGGCCGCCAGACCGCCCGGATAATTGCGGGCCAGTGCATGCGCGGCGCGATTCTCGGAGGACATGAGCGCCAGTTTGAGCAACTCTTCGCGCGTGAGCTTGGTGCCGGGGCGCAAACGCGAGGAACTCCATTTCAGGGTGTCGATATCGGCATCCGTGATTTCGATGACCTGATCCATGGGCTGATGCGCGTCGAGAATGACCGCGGCCGTCATCAACTTGGTCAGCGAGGCGATCGGACGGGCGGTATCGGCATTTTTGCTGAGGAGCACCCGATCCGTTCCCTCGTCGACGACAAGGGCGGAACCCGATCGAAGTGCCAGCGGATCATCGTTGCTTGCCGTCGACGCGGCAGAAACCTGCAGCTTATCCGTTGCGCGCACCACTGAAGAAGCGGCACCAGAGACGAGTGCCGTCTTCAGCATTTGCGGATCCGGACGCCTTGCCGCGGTCCGGGTCGCCTCCACTCGCCGCACCACTCGGGGAGTCTTGTCGCGCCGCACCGTGGAGGTTCGCTTCTCGGCCGCGACCTTTGTTGCGACGCCTCGGCGCTTGGCCTGCTGCATGGCCCTGCGCTGTGGGCGGGCCTGCTTGTCGACCGTCTTGCGCTCGACACTCGCCTCGGAGTTGATGCGAGCGCGCTGACTTTGACGGGACTGCTGCGCCGACTGCTTCTTCGCATCGATGCTCTTCACCGAACGCGCCGCCTCGGTATTCGTTGCCGCCATCGTGGGCAGCGCCGACATCAGGAATGCAAACAGCGCAGCGAGCAGCAGACCCGACCGGAACGACACAACGCGAGAATGAGGCAACTGCATGGCACCAGCGGGGCAAGATGAAAAGAATGTGACTAGCCTAACAAAGGCCTTAAAAACAAGCAAGATCAAAAACTTGGATAGAGTTTTTGAACTCAAATGATTGAATCGAGAAGCTGGGGTCTTGTCAAGACTCGTTGAAAAACAGCTAGAGGGCCTGCGCATACGGCAGGAACAAAGCAAACGGCCCACATTCGGAATGTGGGCCGCGTAGCTGAAGCAGGTCAGCGATCAGAACATCTTGTTGTAGTTCGCAAGACCCGGGTTGCCCTTCACGCCGATGAGCTTGGGCTCATTGACCTTCAAGGGCTTGATGACCTTCTGGTGCTTCAGATACTCCTCGACGATATCCCAGATCGGTGGATTTTCGGGCGTGGCGCTGGCCTGCTGCACAGGTGCCCAACCCGCGACCTTGTAGGTCTTTTTCGGATCGATGGGCTTGCCGCCCAGACGCATGTCTTGAATGCGGTTGCCGATCTTCTCCTTGGGCGCGCAACTGTACTCGAGCGCGCCAAGGCGCACCATGTCGCCGCCCTGCTGGTAGTAAGGATCAGGGTTGAACAGGTTGTCGCACACGTCTTCCATCACGTTCTTGACCGTCTCGCCAGTCATTTCGGAGAGGGTGCAGTACGGATAGGTGATGGCGAGTTGGGTCATCATGTCCTCGCGGGTGATCGGCGAGTTCGGCAACAGGCTGCCGCCCCAGCGGAAGCCCGGCGAGAAGGCCAAGTCGCCTCCGCGCACAGCCAGCATCGCATCGACGACGAGTTGATCCCAGGTGCCGTTGAAGTTGCCGCGGCGGTAGAGCAAGCCTTCAGTGTGCGCCAGCACTTCAGTGAGCTTGCTCTCATAGGGGGCGCGCAGTTTGTTGATCAGCGCCTCCATTTCCGGATCGGCGGGCAGCAGTTCGGAGAACACCGGCAGCAGGCGGTACTTGTAGCCCACCATCTTGCCGCCTTGGACATCGAAGTCCATCACGCCCATGAACTTGCCATGTGAACCGGCGTTCGTCACCAGCGTCATGCCGCCCGAAGGACGGCGGATTTCGACAGCGACGGCCTCGCCGTCATGCGTGTGGCCGCCGAAGATGCAGTCGATGCCTTCGACCAGGCTGGCCATCTTGCGGTCGACGTCCATGCCGTTGTGCGAGATGACCACGACCAGCTGCGCACCCTTCTGCTTGACTTCCTTGACCACCTTCTGCATGTGATCGGTGTCAATGCCGAAAGTCCAGTCGGGAATCAGATAACCGGGGTTGGCTATCGGGGTGTAGGGGAAGGCCTGGCCGATGATGGCGACCTGCACGCCGTTCATCTGCTTCATCACATAGTTGGGGAACACCGGATCGCCGAAATCGGCAGTCTTGACGTTCTGGGCGACGAAGTCGATCTTGCCCTTGAAGTCCTTGTTGACGATTTCCTTGACGCGGTCCTGGCCGTAGGTGAACTCCCAGTGCGCGGTCATCACATCGACCCCGAGCTTGAGCTGGGCGTCGACCATGTCCTGGCCCTTGGTCCACAGCGACAGCGCTGTGCCCTGCCAGGTATCGCCGCCATCGAGCAGCAGGGCACCAGGGCGCGAGGCCTTGAGCTGCTTGACCAGCGTGGCGATGTGAGCGTAGCCGCCCATCTTGCCGTACTGCTTGGCCGCACGCACGAAATCGAGATAGGTGAAGCCGTAAGACTCGCGAGTATTGGGCTTGAACCCGACACGCTTCAGATAGTTGGTACCGACGAGGTGAGGCAGATGCCCCTCCATGGTGCCGATGCCGATGTTGACATTGGGCTCACGGAAATACACGGGGCGCAAATGAGCATGACTATCCGTCATGTGCAGGAAGTGCACATTGCCGGTCTTCGGCGGGTTGTACAGATTCTTGACCTCGGCAGCGGTCGCTTCACGGGTCATGGGGAAACCAGTGGCTGCTGCAGCTGCAAGCACACCCATAAATTCACGACGGGTCAGGCTCATTCAAATATCCTCATCAAAAAATAAAAAGCCCGCCAAATCCATAGCGATCAGGCGGGCGCCACTCAAATTGGAGCTTTTTTATTGTTAGTTTGCGTTGACGGGCGACTTCGGATCCATCAGCAGCGCCATGACATCCTTCATCTGTTGCTCGGTGAGGATCTTGTGCGCGCCGAAAGAGGGCATCCAGCTGCAGGCGTTGAAGGCGGCAGAGTCATAGATGCGGCCCCAGGTGTATTTGAGGATCGCCTCACTGTTGCCACGCAGCTTGCCGTAATCGACCAGCGAAGGGCCGATATTGCCTTGCGACGGATCGTTTTTGACCATCTCATGGCAAGCCAGGCAGTTGCCACCGCTGGGCTTGTCGGGATTGTCACTCCACTGCTTGCCCTTACCGTCCTGGGCAATCTTCAGACCAGCCTTCCAGTCGCCCAGATATTGGTTGTCTTTCGGATAGACGATGCCCGCGAGCGCTTCGGATTCAAGCTTCTTGCGCATGTCTTCAGGCATGGGCTTGCCCAGATACTCGTACTTCGAGCACTCGTATTGCTGCTTGGTCTGCACCAGGCGATCCAGACCGGCCTGACCTTTCGCTTGGAAGTCGTTTTTCAGAATGCTCTGAAAAGAGGCGGTCGCAAAGGGGTCGCCACCGCTGGAGGCGGATTGGTTCATGCCAGCACAGCCGCCCAGCACGCCGGCCGCTGCCGTCATGAGCACGAACAAAGTGGTTCTTTTCATGTTGTCTCCTCAGGTCTCAGCGCTTGAACGACGGCGTGTGCAGCGTGGCGCCGTTCGAATTCACACCCATGTAGGTAATCAGGTCGATAACGGCATTGGACGTCATCTTCGGCATGGGGAAGCGTTGCTGGCGGAAGCAGGCCAACATACGCCATTCGAGCGTACGGGCGACGCCCTGCGAGTTCGGATAAGCCGGCCAAGTAGCATACGACACACGAGCACCGTTCGGGCCGCTGTCAACCAGATCCGGCAGGGCCGAGATCTTGATGCGCTTACCCTTTTCCGAGTGGCAGGTGGCGCAGGAGAAGCTGAACGGGCCGCCACGGTAGAAGAACAGCTTCTTGCCGTTTTCATAGGCCAGCTTTTCTTCAGGCGTGTTCTGCGGAATGTCGATCTTCATGCCATCGGACTCGTGCGCGACGTACATGGCCATGTTGACCAGTGGCGTGGCGTTTCCGCTTTCCTTGGCAAAGGCGTCATGCTCGGCCTGTTGTTCGGTGAAGCCCTGCAGTGTTTCCATGCAGGTGATCAGACGGGATTCGAGATCCTGCACTTTGCCGGTATCGGCAAAGTAACGGGGAAGTTGAGCGTAAGCGCCCTTGAGCACGCCGGGGCCGAGGCCCAGGTTGCATTGCTCCATCGTGGCGTTCTTGGGGCCGCGCTTCTCTTTCCAGAGTTTCTTGCCGTCATCGATATTGAAGTCAGCGGGGTTGCCACCCATTTCGTTCATCAAGGCAAGATAGGCGTTGCCTTCCTGGGTAACGGATTCGGCGGCCTGCGCCTGATGGGTCAGTGCACCCGCCCACATCATGGCAGGCAGAGCAACACCGGCCAGCATTGCAGCTTTTTTTGTACGGTTTCTCATAGTCTCCTCGCAGCGGTGAATAAATCAGAATGCGCGAGACCGAAGGTCTCAGCCTCGCGCACAAGATGCATCAGGACACCGTGGTGTCTGCAGTGGACGTATCGCCCTTGTTGTCGATCCAGGACACGGTCACCTTGTCGCCGGACTTGCCGCCCTTGAAACGGAACTCCAGGAATGGGTTCTTGGAGATGGCCGTACCCCAGTCGCAGGTCAGCACCGTCTTGTCACCGCTTTTGCAGGTCACGGTCTGGATGAAGTGGGCGGGAATGATCTTGCCCTCTTTGTCTTTCAGAAGGCCAGTTTCTTCGGGGTGGGTCATCAGCACGCGCACCACAACTGCGTCGCCTTCGACGTTTGCCCGCATACGCATCGGGAAAGCCATAGTCTTACTCCTTTATCTGAGTGAGTGCCGTGTTGTCAGCACCCAAAATTTCGATGAAAACGCGTTGAGGTGCGATCAGCCGCCGCAGCCACCGAGGGTGACCTTGATCTCTTTCTTGGTGTACAGCAGCTTGTCACCCACTTTCGCGACAGCGTAAACGTTGGAGGTTTGCGCCATTTTGATGCGGGTGGCCACATTGGGCACAGACGCATCGGTCATGTTGAACTGGGCAACCAGCGAAGTCGGGTTTTTCTCGACCACAATGCCCAGCGCCGTGGTGCCGGCTGCGTTGCTCTTCACACCCACCGGAACCACGGCACCGTTTTCGGCGATGTCCGGACCGATGATGGAGACATCGGTGCTTTCCGTGGGCGTGGCACCCCAGATCTTGGCCACGTCGGCGAACGACTTGGCTTCGAACAGCGGAGCATTCCAGCCCGGGGCGTCAGCGGCCAGGGCGATATTGGGCATGAGACCAGCGGTTGCAGCAACGCCCATGGCAGCAGCGCCTGCACCGATCTGCATGACCTGGCGACGAGTTTGATTCATCAGTCTTCTCCTTAAAGTGAACAGGACGGGTCCTGCATCTTGATAACGTATTACTGCTTCGCGCCGTCGACAATCCACTGCGCAATCATCTTGGCATCGGCTTCGCTGATGGTCTGCGGCGGCATGGGGATGGAACCCCAGACACCTGAACCGCCCTTGATGATGCGTGTGGTCAGCTCGGCGACCATGTCCTTCTTGCCGCCGTATTTGGCCGCGACTTCCTTGTAACCAGGCCCGACCAGCTTGGTGTCACCCAGGCTGTGGCAAGCCAGGCAGGACTTGTCCTTCAAAAGAGCAACCACCTTGGCACCGGGATTATCGGCAGCCGCGGCTTTTTCCTTGGCTTTCTTTTCCTGCTCTGCGGCCGACTCGGTCACCATGCCGCGGATCGGACCCCAGGTACGGTATTGATCCGCGAGGTTACCGTTGTTGTTCAGCGCAAACTCAGGAATGAAGCTGGTGATTTTGGGAGCTGGAGCGCAGTTTTTCATGCAATCCTTGTTGTGGGTATCCGGGATACCCCCATTCCCGATCTCCTTGCCGGGCCACATGCCGTGGTTCCAGATCATGCCATTGCGGTTGGGCAGCATGTCTTGAACCTGTTGCACGTTGTCGCGGGTCAGCACGAAGTTGCTGGGCACCACGTTCGCCAGGTTCAGCAGATAGGCGACCAGCGCGTAGGTGTCGTCCCAGGTGAGCGAGCCAGGCTCGTTCCAGGGCATGGCACGGTGGATGTAGTCGAACAGCGTGGACACCGTGGACAGCTTCTCGATGGTGGTTGCCCCATCGTTGATGTCCGCCAGCTTGGCGACACGACCCGTCTTGATGTCCTGCTTGGTGGCCTGGTAAGCGCCAACCAGGGGAGGGAACACCGCGTTGGAGTCGGCGAAATCACCGTGGCAGGACGCGCACTTGGCTTCCCACAGCTTGGTGCCCGTGGCGACACTGCCGGAGCCAGCGGGCAAGCCCTGGAAGTCGGGACGCACGTCGATGTTCCACGCCTTGATTTCATCCGGCGTGGCAGCACGGCCCAGGCTGCCGTCGAGCTTGACATCCTTTGCAGGAACTTGGGGATGGATCGGCACACCTGCGGCCTGCGCCAGCGTGGCACCGGCGGTGAACACGCCACCCAGAATGACCGCCAGCGCGGCTTTACGAATTCGCGAGTTGGACATTGCGAACATCTCCATTTTCTTCAACTTGCCAGGTTTGGATTGCGTTGTTGTGATAGACAGACCGGGTGCCGCGCACTTTGCGCAACTCTTCGTAGGTGGGTTGCACCATGCCGGTTTCGTCGATCGCACGACTCTGCATGAAGGCGACTTGGCCTTTCCAGACCCAGGGAACATTGAATCGGGTGAAAGCTTTGCTCTGGATGGGGCCTTCAAGGCGGGCAGGCTGCCAGTTCACGCCACCATCGAACGACACATCGACGCGCTTGATCTTGCCACGGCCCGACCAAGCCAGGCCCGAGACGTTGTACAGACCTTTGTCGAGCAGCACCTGGCCACCGGAAGGCGATGTGATCACCGACTTGACTTCCATCACCGAGGTGTACTGGCGCAGACGGCCGTCCGGCATCAGATCGACGTAGCCCACGGTTTCGTCCTTGGTGGCGAAAGGCTGGGTGCCGAGCTTGATGCGACGCAGGTACTTGATGTTGGACACACCTTCGACACCCGGCACCACCAAGCGCAGCGGGTAGCCGTTTTCAGGGCGCAGCATTTCGCCGTTCTGACCGTAGGCCACGAGCACCTCGCCGGACAGCACGAGCGACATCGGGATGGTGCGGTTTTCGGTGGAACCGTCCGCGCCTTCGGCCATGATGAAGCGCACACCCTTGAGGTCGGCGCCGCAGTCTTCGAGGATGTCGATCAGCGGCACGCCGGTGAACTCGGAGCAGGACACCATGCCGTGCGTGTATTGCACGGTTGGCAGGGCCACGTTACCCCATTCCATCGCGGAGTTGGCGCCGCACTCGATGAAGTGGAAACGCGACACCGGCTGCATGCGCATGATGTCGCCCACGGTGTAGACCTTGGGATTCTTGATGAGGTTCTTCTCACCCATCACCATGAAGCGGAAATCTTCAGGGTTGATGTCGTACCAGCCCTGGTGCGAGCGGTTGAAGTGCAGACCCGCGGGAGTGACGATGCCGAACATGCCCTGCAGCGGCGCGAAGGCCACGTTGGCCTGATTCACCGCGGCCAGACCGGGGCTGATGCGGCGGACCAGGTCCTTTTCGTACTTGGACGGCATGCCGTAGGGCGGCTCGTTGACCGGGGCGCCTAGAGTGGTGCGCCACTCCTGTTCCTTGAGGATGAACTTGCTGCCCTTGTCACCCTCCCAGTCCTTGCGATCCGCGGCATAGACATTCGCTGCACCTCCAGCGGCCATGGTGGCGCTGGCGGTCAGAAATGCCTTACGCAAAAAATCGCGGCGGCCTCCCTGAACCTGGGCAATCTGCTCAGCGCTCAGGAAGTTTTCCGGTGCTTTACGCAGCCGGCCTAGCTTCTTTGTGTAGTCACTCATCCTCTTTCTCGCTCTTAGTAAGCACGTCGGGCCAGTCGATCCGTCTGCGAAACCGATTCGGGATCATCGAGCTCGATGGCAATTTGAGTACACACGGTCCGGCACAACTGCACTGCCTTCTCGCTCTGCACACGGTAATAAACCAGATTGCCGACGCGGCGCTTGGCGACGACACCGGCTTGATACAACACCTTGAGATGCTGGGACACGTTGGGCTGGGTCGAATCGACCGAGTCCATGATTTCTGTCACGCTTTTTTCGCCTGTACAGATGGAATTGAGGATGCGCAAGCGCAGGGGGGTGGCGAGGACACCGAAGAGTTCGGCGGCTGAATCGAACACCCGTTCCGCGTCGACCGAGAGATCATCTGCGGGCGGCGTCACCAGTTCCGGGAGCGTGTCGTTTTGCGGCATATGGATTTGCTTATAAGCAAGCACTGATATTTTTCAAACCATCCCCAGGCTTGTCCACCCTTGTCGGCTAGGAGTTTCCCTAGTCAGGGACGCGCAATTGCATCTGGAATTTGCTGGAGGGCAAGCGGGTCTTCCAGTGTAGTGAGGTCGCCGGGGTCACGGCCTTCACAGATCGCCTGAATGGCACGCCGCAGCATTTTGCCGGAGCGGGTCTTGGGCAAGGCCGTGACCAGGCAGATGCGCTGCGGACGGGCCACGGCGCCGAGCTGGGCATCGACATGAGCGGCGATGGCGGCTTGCAACGACGCCTCGGAAACACTCTCTTGTCCCGGGCGTGGCACCACGAAGGCCCAGGCCGACTGCCCCTTGAGCGCATCCTGCACGCCGACCACTGCCACTTCAGCCACCGCCGGATGCGCGCTGATGCTCTCTTCGATTTCGCGGGTGCCGAGGCGGTGGCCGGCCACGTTGATGACGTCGTCGGTACGTCCGAGGATGTAGATGTAGCCGTCCGCATCCTGGCGCCCCCAGTCGAAGGTCGAATACACCTGCCTGTTGGGGTATGTACTCCAGTAGGTATTCACATACCGCGTGTCATCGCCCCAGATGGTTTGCAGACACCCGGGAGGCAGCGGCCAGTCGATGGCCAGGACGCCCTTCTCGCCGACCCCGACCGGAGCGCCGTCGGTCTCGTTGCGCAGACAGACCTTGTACCCCGGCATCGCCACGCCCGGCGAGCCCATGCGAGATGAAACCTCCGGAAAGGCTTGGGGGGTCGCCAGAATGGGCCACCCGGTCTCGGTCTGCCAGTAGTTGTCGATCACCGGCTTGCCCAGAGACTCGGCCACCCAGCGCCCGGTGGGCTCGTCCAGCGGCTCACCGGCCAAAAAGATCGCCCGCAAGCTGGAGAGATCGTGCCGATGCAACAGGGACGGGTCGTGGCGTTTGAGCACCCGCATCGCCGTGGGCGCGGAAAACATCAAATTGGCGCGGTACTGTTCCGCCACCCGCCAGAACACGGCAGCATCGGGGCGCAGTGGCGTGCCCTCGTACAGAATGGTGGTCATCCCGCACAGCAGGGGCGCATAGACGATGTAGCTGTGCCCGACGACCCAGCCGATGTCGCTGGTGCAGAAAAAGGTCTCTGCCGCCTTGCCGCCGAACACCGCTCGCATTGAAAGTTGCAGGGCCACGGCATACCCCCCGGTATCGCGCTGTACGCCCTTGGGTTTGCCCGTCGTGCCCGAGGTGTAGAGGATGTAGCTCGGATGGGTGGACTCGACCCAGACGCAAGGCACCTCGGCATCGTGGTGCTGCGCCCGCAGATCGGCATAGCTGATGTCGCGCAAGGCCTCGCGCGCCCAGCCGACCAGACCGCGATCGACCACGACAACTTGCTTGGGCGGATGTTGCGACAGACGCAGCGCCTCGTCGAGCAGGGGCTTGTACGGAATGACCTTGCCCCCGCGCGAACCGGCATCGGCGCTGATGATGGCCTTGGGACGCGCGTCGTCGATCCGCGCGGCCAGGCTCACCGAGGCGAAGCCGCCGAACACCACCGAATGCACTGCGCCCAGACGCACGCAGGACAGCATGGCGAAGACGGCTTCGGGAATCATCGGCATATAGATCAGCACGCGATCGCCGCGGCCCACGCCCAGACTCTGCAGACTCGCCGCCATGATCTGCACTTCGCGGTGCAGGTCGGCATAGCTGTAAGTGCGCTCCTGGCCGGTTTCGGTCGAGACATAGACCAGGGCCGCTTGATCGGCTCGTTCTGCCAGATGCCGATCAACCGCGTTGTGACAGAGATTGGTCTGCCCACCCACAAACCAGGCAGAAAACGGCGGATGGCTGCGATCGAGCACCGTATCCCAGGGCCGATGCCAGTCGATGGCCTGGGCCTGCTCGGCCCAGAACGACTCCGGCGCATCGATGCTGCGGCGATAAAAATCGGCGTAAGTCCCGTCGGCCATGGCGTGATCTCCTCTGATGTTGTTTGCGCGAACCAGCCTAGGAACGGGCGCTGACGCCGGACTGACGCGACTCCGACTTCAGATTTTCACGACGATGCGCCCGCGCACCTGACCATCGAGCAGGTTCTGCGCCGCCGTCGCGGCCTGATCGAGCGGAATTTCCTGCATGATGCGGTCGAGCACGGCCGCGTCGATCTGTTCGCTCAGCCTCTGCCAGGCCTTGAGCCGGGCGTCCCGGGGTTGCATCACGCTGTCGATGCCCGCCAGCGTGATGCCGCGGAGAATGAACGGCGCCACCGTGGTCGGAAAATCCATGCCTGCGGCCAGCCCGCAGGCGGCTACCACCCCGCCCCAGCGGGTCTGGGCGCAGGCATTGGCCAGGGTGTGGCTGCCCACCGTATCCACCACGGCGGCCCAGCGCTCTTTCTGCAGCGGCTTGCCCGGAGACGACAGGGTGTTGCGGTCGACGATCTCGGAGGCACCGAGTGCGCGCAAGTACGCCTCCTCCTGCAACTTGCCGGTGGAAGCCGCAACCGTCCAGCCCGATGCAGCCAGCAACGCCACCGCCACACTGCCCACGCCGCCCGTCGCGCCGGTGACGAGCACTGTACCCTGCGAGGGCTGGGCGCCCTGACGTTCGAGCGCCAGCACGCACAGCGCCGCGGTGTAGCCCGCCGTCCCCAAGGCCATGGCCTGGCGCGCCGTGAACGCCTTGGGCAACGGGATCAGCCAGTCGGCCCGCAGTCTCGCCCGCTGGCTCAGGCAACCCCAGTGCGTCTCACCCACGCCCCAGCCGTTGAGCAGCCAGCGGTCGCCCGCTCGCCAATCCGGGTGCTTGCTCTCGATGACGGTTCCGGCTCCATCGATCCCGGGCACCATCGGCCATCGCCGCACGACCGGCCCACGGTTGGTCAGCGCCAGGGCGTCCTTGTAATTCAGGGTGGAATACTCCACCGCCACCGCCACATCCCCGTCGGGCAGTTCGCTGTCCTCGCATGGAACCAGAGCGGCCTTGAAGCCCTGATCGGTTTGTTCGAGTCGCCAAGCGGTAAACATGATTCGGTCTCCTCACGGGCGCCCGTGTTGCGCCGCACAATGTTTGACACAAAAGGCCAATTTACCTAAATTCGCGCGCTTATGCGCGTCAATCCCCTGTTCGTCCAGATTGCCTTGGCCTGCTGCCTGATGAGCGGCACGTCGGCACGGGCCGATCCGACGGCGCTGCCTCGGGTCGACCCTGCCCAGCCCTCGGAGCAGGCGGTGCGCGACGTGCAGAACGCCCAGCGCGATGATGCCTCCCTGCGCCAGTGGCTGACGCAGAACGGATTCGTGCATCAGGTCTCGACCCGCGCCTCCGATCTGGTGGTCAATGCGCTGAGCTTTCTTGGCGTGAAGTATCGCTACGGGGGCGATTCGGCGCGCAGCGGCTTCGACTGTTCGGGTTTCGTGCGCTACGTCTATGAAGAAACGCTGGGCACGGTCTTGCCCCACAATGCCGCGCAGCAGGCCCGGGAAGGCGAGAAGATTTCGGAGAATCAGCTCAAGCCCGGTGATCTGGTGTTTTTCAACACCTTGCGCCGGGCGTTCTCGCATGTGGGCATCTATATCGGCAACGGCCAGTTCGTTCATTCGCCTCGCCCGGGCCAGACCGTCCGGGTGGAAAATCTGGACTCGCCCTACTGGGCGAAGCGCTTCGATGGCGCACGCCGCATCTTGACGGGGCAGCAGACGGAAGTGGCGCAGGACGACGCCACCAGCGCTTCTGGAAACGTGCCGGTGCCGAGCGGTCAGTAGGTCGCGCCTGCCCCCGGCAGGCCGCGAGCGCAGCTGCCGCCACGCCTCGATTTTTATCGCCTGGGCGGCGGCAGGTCGGTACAACTTCCCTCGGCCGCCTCGGCGGCCAGACCGATCGACTCACCCAAGGTGGGGTGAGGATGCACGGTGCGACCGATGTCCACCGCGTCCGCCCCCATCTCGATCGCCAGCGCGATCTCACCGATCAGATCGCCCGCATGGGTGCCGACGATGCCGCCGCCGACGATGCGGTGCGTGGCCTTGTCGAACAGCAGCTTGGTGAAACCCTCGTCACGCCCGTTGGCGATGGCCCTGCCCGATGCCGACCAGGGAAACAGCCCCTTGGTCACGGCGATGCCCTGCGCCTTGGCCGCGTCTTCGGTCAGGCCGACCCAGGCAATCTCCGGGTCGGTATAGGCCACGCTGGGAATCACCCGCGCATCGAAGGCCGTCTTGGCCAGCGCCTCGTCATCCTTGAGTTCGCCCGCGCAGACCTCGGCGGCGACATGGCCCTCGTGCACCGCCTTGTGCGCCAGCATGGGCTGACCGACGATATCGCCGATGGCGAAGATGTGCGGCACGTTGGTGCGCTGCTGCACATCGACGGGAATGAACCCGCGCTCGTTCACCGCCACCCCCGCCTTGTCGGCGGCGATCTTGCGGCCATTGGGCGAGCGCCCGACGGCTTGCAGAACGAGGTCGTAGCGCTGCGGCTCTGTCGGTGCGCCATCGCCCTCGAAGGTCACCCAGATGCCGTCGGGTCTGGCTTCGGCCGCAACAGTCTTGGTGCCCAGCATGATGCGGTCGAAGCGCCTGGCATTGATCTTCTGCCAGACCTTCACCAGATCGCGGTCGGCGCCCGGCATCAGACCTTCGAGCATTTCCACCACGTCGAGGCGCGCCCCGAGGGTGGAATAGACCGTGCCCATCTCCAGCCCGATGATGCCGCCGCCGACGATGAGCATATTCTTCGGCGCATGGTCGAGCAGGAGAGCGCCGGTGGAATCGACGATGCGCGGGTCTTCGGGCAGGAAAGGCAGGCGCACGGCCTGCGAGCCTGCGGCGACGATGGCCCGTTTGAACTGCACCGTCTGCGTGGCGCCGGTCTTGTTCTGGCCTTCGCCCTCGGTCAGTTCCACCTGCACATGATGCGCATCGACAAAAGCGCCGTAGCCGCGCACCACCGTGACCTTGCGCATTTTGGCCATGGCGGCAAGGCCACTGGTGAGCTTGCCCACCACCTTGCCCTTGTGCGCGGCGAGCTTGACCCGGTCGACCTTGGGCGGCTCGAACGTCACGCCAAGCTCGGCGAAATGCGCGGTTTCGTCGATGACCGAAGCGACGTGAAGCAGCGCCTTGCTGGGGATGCACCCCACGTTGAGGCAGACCCCGCCCAGCGTGGCGTAGCGCTCGACCAGCACCACGTTCAGACCGAGATCGGCGGCACGGAACGCGGCTGAATAGCCGCCCGGACCGGCACCCAGCACGAGCACATCGCAGCTCAGATCGACCTTGCCGTCGTAGGCGGCGGTCGTCCGTGGTGTCGGCGGGGTTTCGGATGCCGCCGCAGGAGTCGCGGAGACTGCGACCGACGCCTGCTGCGCGGGCGCAGCCGACGCGGCAGGGGATGCGTCAGGTTTTGCGTCAGTCTGAGCGCCAGCGCCCTGCGCCTCGACTTCGAGCAGCACCGAGCCCTCGCTGACCTTGTCGCCCAGCTTCACCCGCACGGCCTTGACCAGCCCCGCCGTGCTGCTGGGAATCTCCATGCTCGCCTTGTCACTCTCCACCGTGACCAGCGACTGATCCACCGTGATCGTGTCCCCGGCTTTCACCAGAACCTCGATCACCTCCACATCCTTGAAATCCCCGATGTCGGGAACCTTAACTTCGACTGTCGCCATGCCTCGCCCCCGATCAGATCAGCACACGCCGCAGATCGGCGAGCAGATCGCCGAGCAGGGTGGTGAAACGCGCCGCCATCGCGCCGTCGATGACGCGGTGGTCGTACGACAGCGAAAGCGGCAGCATCAGCCGCGGCTGGAACGCAGCGCCATCCCAGACCGGTCTGATCTGCGACTTGGACAAGCCGAGAATGGCCACTTCCGGCGCATTGATGATGGGCGTGAAGGCCGTGCCCCCCACCCCGCCAAGGCTGGAGATGGTGAAGGTCGCGCCCTGCATGTCCGAAGGCTTGAGCTTGCCTTCGCGCGCCGTGGCGGCGAGTTCGCCCATTTCCTTGGCGATCTGCGCCAGGCCCTTCTTGTCCACATCCTTGAGCACCGGCACCACGAGGCCCTGCGGCGTGTCGGCGGCGAAACCGAGGTGGATGTAGTCCTTCAGGATGAGGTTCTCGCCGGTTTCGTCGAGCGAACTGTTGAACGCCGGCATGGTCTTCAATGCCGTCACGCATGCCTTCATCACGAAGGCCAGCATGGTGAGTTTCACGCCCTGCTTGGCCATGCGCTCGTTGCTGGCCTTGCGGAATTCCTCAAGCTCGGTGATGTCGGCCTCGTCGAACTGAGTGACATGCGGAATCATGGCCCAGTTGCGCGCCAGATTGGGGCCGGAGAGCTTTTTGATGCGCGACAGCGGCTCGGTGCGAACCGGGCCGAACTTGGCGAAGTCGACCTTGGGCCAGGGCAACAGGTTGAGCCCGCCAAGCGTTCCGCCCTTGCCCGCCGAACCCGCTGCGCCCACACCTGCCGATGCCGCAGCCTGGGTGACCGCCTGGCCAGCCATCACCGCCTTGACGAAGGACTGCACATCCTCAGCGTTGATGCGACCTTTCGGGCCGCTGCCCTTCACTTCGGCCAGCGGCACGCCCAGCTCGCGCGCCAGCTTGCGCACGCTGGGCGAGGCGTGCGGCAACTGCGCCGCAGAAGCCGCGGGGACTGGCGGTGGCAGAGCGGCAGTAGGCGGCGTGTGCTGACGCGGCTCGGAGGCAAAACCCACGCCGACGGCAGCGGGTGCCACGGCAGGCGTCGTCACCTCGGGCTCGGGCGTGGCTTCGGCCGCCGCAGGTTCTACGGCAGCTGAGGCAACGGGCGTCGCGGCCGCAGCATCGCCTTCGGATTCAACTTCGAGCAGCACCGAGCCTTCGCTGACCTTGTCGCCCAGCTTCACCCGCACGGCCTTGACCAGCCCCGCCGTGCTGCTGGGAATCTCCATGCTCGCCTTGTCACTCTCCACCGTGACCAGCGACTGATCCACCGTGATCGTGTCCCCGGCTTTCACCAGAACCTCGATCACCTCCACATCCTTGAAATCCCCGATGTCGGGAACCTTGACTTCGACGACAGCCATCTTGCGTGTCTCCTGTTGTGTGTGCGTGCGGCCGTCGCTCAGGCGTAGAGCGAGAACATCTTTTCCGTGTCGATGCCGTACTTGGCAATGGCCTCGGCGAGCTTGGCCGCTGGCAGCGTGCCGTCATCGACCAGACCTCGCAGGGCGGCCAGCACGATGTAGTGGCGATCGACCTCGAAGTGACGGCGCAGTTCGGTGCGGGTGTCCGAACGGCCGAAGCCATCGGTGCCGAGCACGCGGTAGCCGCGCCCCTTGGGTAGGAAGGGACGGATCTGCTCGGCGAACAGGCGCACATAGTCGGTGCTGGCCACCACGGGGCCCGCATGTTTTTCCAGCTGCTGCGCGACAAAAGGCACGCGAGGCGTCTCGCCAGGATGGAGCAGGTTCCAGCGCTCGGCGGCCTTGCCGTCGCGCGCCAGTTCGTTGAAGCTGGGGCAGCTCCAGACGTCTGCGGCCACGCCCCAGTCCTGTTCCAGCAATTCCTGGGCAGCGAGACTCTCGCGCAGGATGGAACCCGAGCCGAGCAACTGCACGCGCTGCTTGACGCGGGCCTTGCCCGGCTTGCACAGATACATGCCCTTGAGAATCTGCTCCTCCGTGCCCTTCTGCAGCCCGGGCTGGGCGTAGTTCTCGTTGAGCAGGGTGAGGTAATAGAAGACGTCTTCCTGGTTCTCGACCATGCGCTTGAGACCCGCGTGCAGGATGACCGCCACCTCGTGCGCGAAAGTTGGGTCGTAGCTGATGCAGTTGGGCACGTTGGCCGCCATGATCTGGCTGTGGCCGTCTTCGTGCTGCAAACCTTCGCCATTGAGCGTGGTGCGCCCGGAAGTGCCGCCCAGCAGGAAGCCACGCGCCAGCATGTCACCAGCGGCCCAGATCAGGTCGCCGATGCGCTGGAAGCCGAACATCGAATAGAAAATGTAGAAGGGAATGGTGATGCGGTTGCTGTGCGAGTAGCTGGTGGCCGCGGCAATCCACGAACTCATGCCACCGGCCTCGTTGATGCCTTCCTGCAGGATCTGGCCCTGCTTGTCCTCGCGGTAATACATCACCTCGCCGCGGTCGACCGGGGTGTATTTCTGCCCTTCCGGGGCGTAGATGCCGATCTGGCGGTAAAGACCCTCCATGCCGAACGTGCGGGTTTCGTCCACCAGGATGGGCACCACGCGCGGGCCCAGCGTCTTGTCGCGCAGCAACTGGTTGAGGCAGCGCACGTAGGCCTGGGTGGTGGAAATCTCGCGACCTTCGGCCGTGGCCTCAAGCATGGGCTGGAAGATCTCCTTCAGATCGGGCACCGGCAGGTGCTCGTCGGCCTTCTCGCGGCGCTGCGGCAGCGGGCCGCCCAGCGCCTTGCGGCGCTCGAGCAGATACTTCATTTCCGGGGTATCGTCGGCCGGCTTGAAGAAGGGCAGTTTGGGCAGGTCGCCGTCGGAGATGGGAATGTTGAAGCGGTCACGAAACTCGCGGATGTCGTCGTCGGTGAGCTTTTTCACCTGGTGGGCGACGTTGCGCGCCTCGGCCGCGCGGCCCATGCCGTAGCCCTTGATGGTCTTGACCAGCAGCACCGTGGGCCCGCCCTGATGGTGGGCCGCAGCGTGGAAGGCGGCATAGACCTTTTGCGGATCGTGGCCGCCGCGGTTCAGGCGCCAGATGTCCTCGTCGCTCATGTGCTCGACCATTTTCAGCAGGCGCGGATCGCGGCCGAAGAAATGCTTGCGCACGAAGGCGCCATCGTTGGCCTTCATCGCCTGATAGTCGCCGTCGAGCACGTCCATCATCACCTGGCGCAGGATGCCGTCCTTGTCGCGCGCCAGCAGCGGGTCCCAGTACGAGCCCCAGATCAGCTTGATGACGTTCCAGCCCGAGCCACGGAACTCGGCTTCGAGTTCCTGGATGATCTTGCCGTTGCCGCGCACCGGGCCGTCGAGCCGCTGCAGGTTGCAGTTGACGACGAACACCAGGTTGTCGAGCTTTTCACGCGCCGCCAGGCCGATGGCGCCGAGCGACTCGGGTTCGTCCATCTCACCGTCGCCGCAGAACACCCAGACCTTGCGCTTGCTTGTATCGGCGATGCCACGGGCATGCAGATACTTGAGAAAGCGCGCCTGATAGATGGACATGATCGGTCCCAGGCCCATGCTCACCGTGGAAAACTGCCAGAAATCGGGCATCAGCTTGGGATGCGGATAACTCGACAGGCCCTTGCCTCCGGCTTCCTGCCGGAAATGCGCCAGTTGCTCTTCGCTCAGCCGCCCTTCCATGTAGGCGCGGGCGTAAATGCCTGGCGAACTGTGACCCTGGAAGTAGATCAGGTCGCCGCCATGCTCGGCCGTGGGCGCGTGCCAGAAGTGGTTGAAGCCCGTGCCGTACATGGTGGCCAGCGAGGCGAACGACGCCATGTGCCCGCCCAGATCGCCCCCATCCGCCGGATGCAGGCGATTGGCGCGCACCACCATGGCCATCGCGTTCCAGCGCATGTACGCCCGCAGACGTTCCTCGATCTCGACGTTGCCAGGGCTGCGCACCTCTTCATCGGTGGCGATGGTGTTGACGTAGGCGGTGTTGGCCGAAAAGGGCATGTCCACCCCGCTCTGGCGTGCCTCGGAAATCAGCGACTCCAGCACGAAATGCGCCCGCTGCGGGCCTTCGGCGGCGATCAGCGCATCCAGCGCGTCCAGCCACTCGCGGGTTTCCTGCGGATCGGTATCTCCCGTCGCAGCGGACAATGAGCTGGGTTGCATTTCGGGTAAGGCAGCCATGATGTTCTCCTCGTAAGTGTTCCGCAGTATCGCAAACAAATTTTCAAATCACAATAATGAATTCCGCAATGCGAAATTCAGCGCCGTCTTTTTTGCGGCATATCCATCTCTCCGGGCAGCCTCGTGCACGGAGCTGCGCCAACGCAATTTCCGACCCGCAGATCCGGCAGTCCGACCGTCTCGTTACAAGCCCTAGACTGTGACCGTGGATCATCCCAAGCCCCTCACCCCCCTGCGTCGCCGCAAATGGTCCCAGCGTCTGGGTGTGCTGCGCGCGCGCGCGCTGCTGCGGCGCATGCAGTCCGACCGCGTGCTGCTGGTATTGCCCTTGGTCGTGTTCATTCTGTTTCTGGCGGCCATGGCCGCGTTGGTGAGTTACTCCCAGCAAGCCGATCTGCAACGCGACAAGGACAATCTCCAGCGCGACAGCGAATGGGCGCAGCAACGCATCAGCCTCGACCTCACCCTCGCCCAGGATCAGGTGCAGGCCATTGCCAACAGCCTGTCCCTGCACGAAGACCGTCCTGGCCCCTTCGACGTCCAGTCCCTGCGGCTGTTGCGGCGCTACCCGCAGATCTTCCTCGTCTATTACGCCCATGCCGATGGCACCGTGGTCTTCAAGAAGGGCAGTCCCAATCTCGCCACCGAGCAGATCAACTCCCTGGTCGGCAAGACCCTCAAGCGGGCCAACAGCCTGCAATTGGTGCAACAGGCTTTGGTTAGCCAGAAAACCGCCTACTCGACACCTTTCAAGAGCGCAGACAACGGCTGGCTGCTGGAAACCGCCACCCCCGTCATGCGCAACGATCAGCTCGCCGGTGTCGTAGGGGTGGTTTACTCCGTCGAGGGCATTCTGCGCAACTCGGTTCCTGAAGACCTCAACGCCAGCTATGCCGTTTCGCTGCTCGGCCCCGACAACCAGTTGATCGCCAGCGCCTCGAGCCAGCCCATACGCGACAAGGCCCTTCAATACCGGGCGCCGTTGCCGCCCTTCGAGCCCGGCCTGGTGCTGCAGGTCAGCAGCTACCGCAGCAGCCCGAGCTGGACGACCAAGGGGCTCTACTGGAGCGTCTTTCTCCTGTCTGCCCTCACGCTCTGGACGCTGCTGACAAGCTGGAACCAGCTGCGCCAGCGCCTCAGCGCCCAGGAGGCGCTCACCCGCGAAACCGCGTTCCGCCGCGCCATCGAAAATTCGCTATCCACCGGCATGCAGGCGGTGGACATGCAAGGACGCATTCAATATGTGAATCTGTCGTTCTGCCGCATGACCGGCTTTGAGGACAGCGATCTCATCGGCAGCCAGCCGCCCTACCCCTACTGGCCGGCGCAGCAGGGCGCCGAAATGGCCCTGGCCATCCAGCAAAGCCTCGACGGTCTGGCGCCGCCTTCGGGCTTTGCGCTCAAGATCCGCCGCAAGAACGGCAGCGAGTTCGACGCGCGCGTGTACGTCTCGCCGTTGATCGATGTGCGCGAGAAGCAGACCGGCTGGATCATGTCGGTCACCGACATCACCGAACCCACCCGCATCCGCCAGGAACTCGCCGCGTCGCACGAACGCTTCGTCGCCGTGCTCGAAGGGCTGGACGCTGCCGTCTCCGTGATCTCGCTGGGTACCGAAGAGCCGCTGTTCGCCAACAAGCTCTACCGTCAGTGGTTCGGCGCCTCGGTGCATGGCCACCTGATGCTCAACGGGGGTCAGATGACCTCGGTGGGTGACGACGATCACGCCGACACCGTCGATTCCTTCGCCGGCCTGCCCGCCGACGAAATTCTCGAAGGGCACGCGAATGCCCACGAAACCTACGTCGAAGCGCTCGATCGCTGGTTCGACGTGCGTCAACGCTACATGCAGTGGGTGGACGGCCGCGTGGCCCAGTTGCTCATCGCCACCGACATCACCCCGCGCAAACGCGCCGAAGAAACCGCGCGCAAGCAGGAAGAGAAGGCCCAGATCACCAGCCGCCTCATCACCATGGGCGAGATGGCCTCGTCGCTTGCGCACGAACTCAATCAGCCACTCACCGCCATCAGCAACTATACCTCGGGCATGATCGCCCGCGTCAAGACGCACGGCATGGCGCAGCATGAACTGGTGGATGCGCTGGAAAAGACCGGCAGGCAGGCGCAGCGCGCCGCCGGGGTCATCAAGCGCGTGCGCGACTTCGTGAAAAAGAGCGAGCCCGCGCGCGTGTCCTGCCGCGTGCAGGACATCGTGCGCAACACCCTGGAGCTGGCCGAGATCGAACTCACACGTCGCAACGTGAGGCTGCTCAACTTCGTTGCGCCGGGCATTCCCACGCTGTATGCCGACCCCATTCTGATCGAGCAGGTGCTGCTCAACCTGTTGCGCAATGCCGCCGAGTCGGTGGACAAGGCCGGGCGGCAGGGCAATCTGCGCAGCATCGAGCTCAAGATCATGCACGACACCGAGCGCGTGACCTTCACCGTCAAAGATCACGGCACCGGCATCGACGAAGCCGTGATGGAGCGGCTGTTCGAGGCCTTCTACACCACCAAGGCCGAGGGTCTGGGCATCGGCCTGAACATCTGCCGCTCGATCATCGAGTATCACCAGGGGCGTCTCTGGGCCGAGAATTACTACAATCAGGGCGTCATCGCAGGGTGCATTTTCAGCTTCACCCTGCCACTCGGAGCCCCCCGGGAGCGGCCTCGGCCACCCGCCCCTGCGGGCGATTCGGCGCCCCCTGATTTCCTTCCGTCACGGTTCTGACGTTCTGCTTCCCACACCTATCGATCGCTTATGAAAACTGCCAACAAGGGTACCGTCTATGTCGTGGATGACGACGAGGCCGTACGCGATTCGCTGCAGTGGCTGCTCGAAGGCAACGACTACCGCGTGCGGTGCTTCGATTCTGCCGAGAGCTTTCTGACCCGTTTCGATCCGCGAGAAATTGCCTGCCTCATCGTCGATGTGCGCATGCCCGGCATGAATGGCCTCGAACTGCAGGACGAGCTTCTGCGACGTGGCTGCACCATGCCGCTGGTCTTCATCACCGGCCACGGCGATGTGCCCATGGCGGTGGACACCATGAAAAAGGGCGCGATCGACTTCATCGAAAAACCGTTCAACGAAGTGGTGCTGCGCGACCTGGTCGATCGCATGCTGCAAAAGGCGCGTCTGACCGCCGATCAGCAGCAGGCCGAAGCCAGCCGAGGCGCCTTGCTGGGGCGGCTCACCGCGCGCGAATCGCAGGTGCTCGAACGCATCGTGGCAGGCCGCCTCAACAAACAGATCGCCGACGATCTCAACATCAGCATCAAGACGGTCGAGGCGCACCGTGCCAACATCATGGAAAAGCTCAACGTCAGTACCGTGGCCGACCTGCTGAAGATCGCACTCGGCGCCCCCAAGTAAATCCGGGCAGCGTCCCCACATCCGGCCCGCGTCCAGGGGCTGAAGAGATCCCGGGTCGGTTCGGGGTCTGTGTGGCGGGCCTTGACCCCTTCCACAAGCCCCCTCCCATGACAGCCCAACGCATCGACGGCCTTGCCCTCTCCGCCCAGATCCGCCAACAGGTCGCCCAGCGCGCCCAGGCCTGCGCCGCAGCCGGACATCCGCCCGGTCTCGCCGTCATTCTGGTCGGCGACAACCCGGCCAGCCAGGTCTACGTGCGCAACAAGATCAAGGCCTGCGAGCAAACCGGCATCCGCTCGGTGCTCGAGCAATACGGCGCCGACCTCGAGGAGGACGCGCTGCTGCAGCGCATCGCCGCGCTCAATGCCGACCCTGGCATCCACGGCATCCTGGTTCAACTGCCGCTGCCACGGCACATCGACGCGCACAAGGTGATCGAGGCGATTGATCCGACCAAGGATGTCGACGGCTTTCACGTCGCCAGCGCTGGCGCGTTGATGGTGGGCCAGCCGGGCTTCAAGCCCTGTACGCCCTATGGCTGCATGAAAATGCTCGAATCCATCGGCCTGCACGATTTGCGTGGCAAGTCCGCCGTGGTGGTCGGGCGTTCGAACATCGTCGGCAAGCCCATGGCGCTGATGCTGCTGGCGGCCAATGCCACCGTCACCATCGCGCACAGCGGCACCAGCGATCTGAGCGCCGTCTGTCGCCAGGCCGACATCCTGGTGGCCGCCGTCGGCCGCGAGAACCTCATCACGGCCGAGATGGTCAAGCCAGGCGCCGTCGTCATCGACGTGGGCATGAACCGCAACGCCGCTGGCAAGCTCTGCGGTGATGTGGATTTCGAGGGCGTGAGCGAAGTCGCGGGCTGGATCACCCCGGTGCCCGGCGGCGTGGGGCCGATGACCATTGCGATGCTGCTGGTCAATACCCTGGAGTCGTGCGAGCGAGCCCACGCCCGCCCATAATCGACTCATCTTCCTTCACCCGCCGCACAGCCCCGATCGACACCATGACGCCTGCACTGCCCACCGACAACCCACTGTGTGATTTCAGCGGGCTTCCCAACTACGCCGCCGTCAAGCCCGAGCACATCGAGCCCGCCATCGACGCGCTGATGCGCGCGGCCGAGCAGACTCTGGATCAGGTCACCGCCGAATCCACACCGGCCACCTGGCCGGACGTGATCGAACCTCTGGAACGCGCCACCGAACAACTCGGACGCGCCTGGGGTGTCGTGGGGCATCTCAACGCCGTGGCCGACACCCCCGCCCTGCGTGCGGCCTACAACGCCATGCTGCCCCGAGTCACCGAGTTCTGGACCCGCCTGGGCCAGAACGAAGGTCTGCTGCGCAAGTACCAGGCCCTGCATGACGGCGCCGACTTCCGCCATCTGAGCGCAACGCGCCAACGCATCATCGACCATGCCCTGCGCGATTTCCGCCTCAGCGGTGCACTGCTCGAAGGCCCCGCACGCACCCGCTATGCCGAAATCCAGGAGCGCCTAGCCGCGCTCAGCCAAACCTTCTCAGAGCATGTGCTCGACGCCACGGCAGCGCATGCGGAGTATGTCGGCGAAAGCGAGATCGCGGGCATTCCCCCCGACGTGCTGCAGGCCGCGCGCGAAGCCGCCGAACGCGACGGCAAACCCGGCTACAAGTTCACCCTGCACTATCCGTCGTACATGCCGGTGTTGCAGCATGGCGAACACCGACCGCTGCGCGAGCGGCTGTACCGTGCCTATGTCACCCGCGCAAGCGAGCTGGGCAATCCGCAGTTCGACAATTCTGCGGTCATGGCCGAAATCCTCGCTCTGCGGGACGAAGAAGCGAAGCTTCTGGGCTACAAGAACTACGCGGAAGTCTCGCTGGTGCCGAAGATGGCCGACACCCCCGAGCAGGTCATGCACTTTTTGCGCGACCTCGCCAGCCGCGCCCGGCCCTTCGCTCAGCGCGACCTCGACACCCTGCGCGCCTTCGCCAAGGACGAGCTGGGCATGCCCGAGCTCGAAGCCTGGGACATCGCCTGGGCGTCGGAGAAACTGCGCCAGTCGCATTACGCCCTGTCCGAGCAGGAAGTCCGCCAGTACTTCACCCTGCCGACCGTGATTGCCGGGCTCTTCCGCGTCATCGAAACCCTGTTCGGCGTGAAGCTACGCAAGGTCGAGGGTGACATCCGCGCCTGGCACGCCGATGTCGATCTGTACGAGATTGAGGGCGCCGGGGGTCAGAGCGTCGGCCTGTTCTATCTCGATCTCTATGCCCGGGACGGCAAGCGCTCCGGCGCATGGATGGATCATGTGCGTTCGCGCTGGCTGCGAAGCGACGGTGCGCTGCAAACGCCGGTCGCCACGCTGACCTGCAACTTCCCCTCACCCGTCGGCGGCAAGCCCGCGCTGCTCAGCCATGACGACGTGCAGACCCTGTTCCACGAATTCGGGCACGGCCTGCATCACATGCTGACCCAGGTGGACGACATCGCCGTGTCGGGCATCTCGGGCGTGGAATGGGATGCCGTGGAACTGCCCAGCCAGCTCATGGAAAACTTCTGCTGGGAATGGGAGGTACTGCGTTTTCTCACCCGCCACGTCGATTCCGGCGAGCCCATGCCGCGCGCGCTGTTCGACAAAATGCTCGCGGCCAAGAACTTCCAGTCGGGCATGCAGACCCTGCGCCAAGTCGAGTTTTCGCTGCTCGACATGCGCCTGCATCACGACCTGTCGGCCTTCACGCCAGCCGCCATCGAGGCCCTGGTCGAAGAAAACCGCCGCGAAGTGGCCGTGCTCCAGCCCCCCGCGTTCAACCGCTTCGTCTGCAGCTTCTCCCACATCTTCGCCGGTGGCTATGCCGCCGGGTACTACAGCTACAAATGGGCCGAGGTGCTCTCCGCAGATGCCTACGAGCGCTTCGAGGAGGAAGGCCCGCTCAGCCCCGCAGTCGGCCAGAGCTACCAGCAAACCATACTCGCAGTCGGCGGCAGCCGCGACGCGATCGACTCCTTCAAGGCCTTCCGTGGCCGCGAACCGCGCATCGACGCCCTGCTGCGCCATGGCGGCATGACAGCCCAGGCCGCCTGAGACATCCCGACCGCCCCGTCTGTGGCGAAAACACCGCGCCGCGTCCCCGGCGCGGTGCACTCGTGGCAAACTTGCGGCTTGCGCCTTCACCATCTGTCCAGAGTGATGAAACCTACCTTACGCAGTGCGTCCCTGTTGTCCGCCGCCTTCGCGCTGAGCCTGGCGGCCACGACTCCGGCCTGGGCCATTTACAAGATCGTCGGCCCCGATGGTTCCATCACCTTCAGCGACGTTCCGCCCACCGATGCGCAGGGTCAAAAGGTGCAGTCACTGTCGGCCACTGGCGCGCCCGCCCCGAGCTCGATCGACCGTTTGCCCGCGGGCCTGCGTGAAGCGGCACGAAAATATCCGGTCACGCTCTACACCGCCCCACAGTGCAGTGCCTGCGACGCGGCACGCGATTACCTGAAGCAGCGCGGCATTCCGTTTTCGGAAAAGACCATCACCACCAACGCCGACATCCAAGCCTACAAGGCCCTTTCGGGCGGCAGCGACAAGCTGCCCTTGGTCATCATCGGGAGCACCAAACTCACCGAGGGATTCAGTTCGAGCAACTGGGATATCGCGCTCGACGCGGCGGGCTATCCCAAGAAGAACGAGTTGCCGCGCGATTTTGTTCGCCCTCAGCCTACCCCGCTCGTTCCGCCGGCCGCGCCGCAACAGGCCGCCAGCAAACCCGCAAGCACCCCGGCGTCGCCGCCGGTCCTGCCTCCGCCGAATCCGAACGCCCCGAAGGGCTTTCAGTTCTGACGGGCAACGAGTCGCGGTTCAGCCAAGCTTAGGTCAAACAAAATCTTTACGCTGCACACCCTCTGCGGTACCGATCAGGGCCACATTGGCGCCACGCAGCGCGAACAGACCGACGGTCACGACGCCGGGAATCTGGTTCACCCGGGCTTCGAAGTCGCGCGGCTGCGCGATTTGTAGCCCATGCACGTCGAGAATCAGATTGCCGTTATCGGTGATGTAGCCTGAGCGCTCGCGCGGGTCGCCCCCAAGAGCGCGCAAACGACGGGTCACCAGCTCGCGCGCCATCGGCACCACTTCGACCGGCAAAGGAAATTTGCCCAGCACCGGGACCAGCTTGCTCTGATCGACGATGCAGATGAAGCGCTCAGCGGCTTCGGCGATGATTTTCTCGCGGGTCAGAGCACCGCCGCCGCCCTTGATCATCGCGCCGCTGGGGTCGATCTCGTCGGCACCATCGACATAAACCGAGAGCTTCTCGACCTCGTTGAGATCGACCACGGTGATGCCATGCGCACGCATGCGCTCGGTCGAGCGCTCGGAGCTCGACACGGCGCCCTTGATTCGGTCCTTGATGCCCGCCAGCGCATCGATGAAGAAATTCACCGTCGAACCTGTGCCGACGCCAATGATTTCGCCGTGTGGCACATGGGTGAGCGCGGCCGCGGCGACCTGCTGTTTGAGTTCGTCTTGCGTCATGTCGGGTCTTCACGAAAAATGTCAGTCTTCATTATCGCTGCGCCATCCGGGCCGCGGCGACCTTCCCTGTCCTCCATGCCGATCTCCTATCGCCTGATTCGCCCGATTTTGTTCCGCCTCAATCCCGAATGGGCGCATCAGCTCACGCTGAACGGCATTCGCCTGGCGCATTCTGCCGGGCTGTCGATTCTGTATGCCCACCCGATGGTGCGCGATCCCGTGGAACTGCTCGGCCTGCGCTTCGCCAACCGCGTCGGCCTGGCTGCCGGGCTCGACAAGAACGGCGAGGCCATCGACGCGCTCGCGGCCATGGGTTTTGGTTTTGTCGAGGTTGGCACCGTCACGCCACGGCCGCAGCCCGGCAACCCCAAACCGCGCATGTTCCGGATACCGCAGGCTCAGGCCCTGATCAATCGCATGGGGTTCAACAATGCCGGGCTCGAAGCCTTTTTGCGGCATGTGCGGCGCAGCCACCGGCCCGTACCCATCGGCCTGAACATCGGCAAGAATGCCAGCACCCCGGTCGAGCAGGCCCTCGACGACTATCGCATCGGTCTGGAAGGGGTGTACACCCAGGCTGACTATGTCAGCATCAACATCTCTTCGCCCAACACCCGAAATCTGCGACAGTTGCAAAGCGATGCGGCCTTGCAGGGCCTGCTCAGCGGACTCGCCGAAACCCGGGAGCGCCTGAGCCAACAGCACGGCCGCCGCGTGCCCATGCTGCTGAAAATCGCGCCCGACCTGGACGACGCCGACATCGACGTCATTGCCGACCAACTGCTCGCGCATGGAATGGACGGCGTGATTGCAACGAACACGACCCTTTCCCGCGAGGCGGTGTCGGGCATGGCGCATGCGCAAGAGGCGGGCGGCCTGAGTGGCCCGCCCGTGCGCGAGGCTTCGGTGCGCGTGATCGCGCGGCTGCGGCAGCGTCTGGGTAGGCAGGTGCCCATCATCGGCGTCGGCGGCATTCTGACGGGGGCTGATGCCGTTGAAAAGCTGCGCGCCGGTGCCGATCTGGTGCAGCTCTACACCGGCCTGATTTATCGCGGCCCGGAACTGGTGAGCGAATGCGCCAGGGCTTTGGCGCTGGAGGCCAATCAAGGTGGACAACGATAGAGCGGAGTGATCCGCCCGAAAAACCGCCCAAAGAAAAGCGCCTGCAAATTGTGTTTGCAGGCGCTTTTTCTGAGTGAATCCAAAGGGCCGGAGCGGCCGGCGGGTCGGTTATTTTTGCTTCAGCCGGGTCTTGTTGGCCGTGATGTGCTCATAGATTTCGCGGGATCGCTGGGAAAGCGGCCTACCGAAACCTTCGCGCCAAGGCGAAGACACTTTCACCTGCGGGCGCTTGCGGAAAGTGGAAGCCACTTCTTCCGCGTTCTGCATCATCAAATCCCAGGGATCTGCCGATTTTGCGGAGGTGGAGGAGTTTGACTCTTCGAGTTCAACACCGTTGGTTTTGCCTGTGGTCGTCGCTTTTGCCACGTTTACCCCTCTGATGGAACTGTGGGACGCACTGTCTGCCGCATACCACATGCAACAGAAAAATTGCCCCGTTAAACACCGTCAAATTATAACCGGAAGTATGCTCCAGCGCCCAGTCGGTCCGAGCAAAAACCGCTGTCTATCAGTCGAGGAATGGGGCAAGCCGCTGCAGCACGACCTCGCGACCCAGCAGGGCCAGAACCGCGTCGACAGCTGGCGTCTGCTCACGCCCCGTCAGCATGAGACGCACGGGCATGGCCAGTTGTGGCATCTTCAAGCCATGCTGCTTGAGCACGGCCTTGAACGCGGCGGCAATCGCCTCGCGTGTCCATTCCGGCAGGTCGGCCAGTTGCTGGCGCAGATCGATCAGGGCCGGTTTTGCTTGCGCACTCAGATGCTGTTCGAGCGCAGACGCATCGGGCTGGGTCGGCCGGTAGAACAACAGGGTCTGTTGTGCCAATTCAGGCAACGTCTGGGCGCGGTCATGCAGCAGCGCGCAGACGGCTTGCAGATCGGGGGACTGCGCGGTGATCCCGTCGCGCTCCAGCAGCGGGCGGACGAGCGCGGCCAACTGATCCGGAGGCGTGTGTTTGATGTAGTGCGCGTTGACCCAACGCAGCTTGGCCTCGTCGAACTGCGCGGGCGAACTGCCCAGATGATCGAGGTCGAACCACTCCAGAAACTGCGCCCTGGAGAAAATCTCCGCGTCGCCGTGAGACCAGCCCAGACGCGCCAGATAGTTGACCACGGCATCGGGCAGATAGCCTTCGTCGCGATACTGCAGCACGCTCTTGGCGCCATTGCGCTTGGAGAGCTTTTCACCCTGCTCGTTGAGCACGGTGGGCAGGTGTGCATAACGCGGAGGTTGGGCGCCAAGCGCATGGAAGATGTGCAGTTGCCGCGGGGTGTTGTTGACGTGATCGTCGCCACGAATCACGTCGGTGATGCGCATGTCCATGTCGTCCACCACGACGCAGAAGTTGTAGGTCGGCGTGCCGTCGGGTCGGGCCACCACGAGGTCGTCGAGCTCCTCGTTGCGGATATCCACCCTGCCCTTGACAAAATCGTGCCAGCCCACGACGCCCGTCGTTGGCGTCTTGAAGCGCCATACCGGCTGGACACCCTTGGGAATCGGCGGCAGCACCTTGCCCGGCTCTGGGCGCCAGGTGCCGTCGTAGCGCGGCTTCTGTTTGGCCGCGGTCTGGCGCTCGCGCAGGGCATCGAGCTCGGCGGTGGACATATAGCAGGGATAGACCCAACCCGCCGCGCGAAGCTGATCGAGCACCTCGCGGTAACGCGGCATGCGCTGCATCTGATAGAACGGGCCTTCGTCATAATCGAGGCCAAGCCAGTCCATCGCCTGAAGGATGACCTGCACGGCCTCCTCGGACGAGCGCTCGGTATCGGTGTCCTCGATACGCAGGATGAAATCACCGCCGTGGTGGCGAGCGAACGCCCAGGGATAGAGCGCCGAACGGATGTTGCCGAGGTGGATGAATCCGGTAGGGCTGGGAGCAAATCGGGTGCGGACGCGGTGCGGCTCGGTGGTCATGGTCAGGTTGGCAAAGTCATGTGAGGCCAATAAAGCGATGGGGTACGGTCAAACCAGGGTCTGCAGCCCCCGGCTCAGATCGCGCTGAAGGTCGCTCACATCCTCCAGCCCCACGGCCAGACGAATCAACCCCTGGCCGATGCCCGCAGCCTGGCGCTGCGCTTCGCTGAGGCGCCCATGCGTGGTCGTCGCCGGGTGGGTGATGGTGGTTTTGGTGTCGCCCAGATTGGCGGTGATGGAGCAGATGCGCGTCTGGTCGATGACGTGGAACGCCCGCGCCTTCGCCTGTTGCGCATCGGCGGCCTTGAGCTCGAAAGACAGCACCGCGCCCCCGGTCTTCTGCTGACGCATGGCCAGCGCGTGCTGCGGATGCGACTCCAGGCCGGGATAGAACACCCGGCCGACAGCGGGTTGCGTCTGCAGCCACTGCGCCATCGCAAGGGCCGCCGCGCTGTGCGCCTGCATGCGCACGCCGAGGGTTTCCATGCCCTTGAGCACCACCCAGGCGTTGAACGGCGAGAGCGAAAGCCCTACGGTGCGCTGCACCGGCAGCAGCTTGTCGTGGATCGGCGCGGCCTTGCCGCACACCGCGCCGGCGATCACCCGTCCCTGTCCATCCAGATACTTGGTGCCCGAATGAATCACCCAGTCGGCGCCGAAATCGAGGGGCCGCTGCAAGGCCGGGGAGCAGAAACAGTTGTCCACCACCAGCTCGGCGCCTGCGCCGTGGGCCAGATCGGCCAGCGCGGCAATGTCGCAGACCTCGGTCAGCGGATTGGACGGTGTTTCGGCAAACAGAAGACGGGTGTTGGGACGCAGGGCCGCCGCCCACTGACTCACATCGGTCTGCGAGACGAACGTCGTTTCCACGCCGAATCGCGCGAGTTCGCGGCCGAACAGATTGATCGTGGAGCCGAACACGCCCTGCGAGCAGATCACATGATCGCCAGCCTTGAGCATCGCCATGGCCAGCAGCAGGATGGCCGCCATGCCGCTGCCCGTGGCCATGCAGGCCTCAGCGCCTTCGAGCGCGGCGAGCCGCCGCTCGTAACTCGATACGGTGGGATTGGAAAAACGCGAATAGACGAAGCCTTCCTGCTCGCCAGCAAACCGTGCGGCCGCAGTGGCGGCGTCGGGATGGACGAAGCTGCTGGTCAGAAACAGCGCCTCGCTGTTTTCACCGTAGGGTGTGCGCGGCAAGGCCTCGCGCACCGCGAGGGTGTCGAGCGCCAGCGGAGCGCCGTTTTGATCGTCCACCGTCATGACGGCTGCCCCTGCTCCTCGCTGCCTTGCAGGCTGAGCCTCCCCGTGTTGGGCGCAACGACGGCACCCCGGTTATGGCCCTCCTCGGGCGGCAGGGTGCCCGCGATGTAGTTGCCATCGAAGCACGAGGCCTCGAACTCGGTGATGTCGGGGTTGACCTCGCGGATCACCCGCTTCATCGCGTCGAGATCCTGGTAGATGAGCACATCGGCGCCGATGATCTGCCGGATTTCTTCGACACTGCGGTTGTGCGCCACGAGTTCAGACGCCGTGGGCATGTCGATGCCGTAAATGTTGGGATAGCGCACCGGCGGCGCCGCCGACGCCAGATAGACCTTGCGCGCCCCGGCCTCACGCGCCATCTGCACGATCTCGCGCGAGGTGGTACCGCGCACGATCGAGTCGTCCACCAGCAGCACATTGCGCCCAGCGAACTCCTGGCCGATGGCGTTGAGCTTCTGCCGCACCGACTTCTTGCGCACCGCCTGTCCAGGCATGATGAAGGTTCGCCCCACATAGCGGTTCTTCACAAAACCCTCGCGGTAGGGGCGACCCAGCTTGTGCGCCAGTTGCATGGCCGACGGTCGGCTCGACTCGGGAATGGGTATGACCACGTCGATCTCGCTGGGCGGCAGCACCGAGATGACCCGCTGCGCCAGCGTTTCGCCCATGCGCAGGCGGGCGCGGTAGACCGACACGCCGTCGAGCACGGAGTCGGGGCGGGCAAGATAGACGTACTCGAAGATGCAGGGATTGCGCTGCGCTGCGCTGGCGCATTGCTCGCTGTGCACCCGGCCTTGCAGGTCGACGAAAATCGCCTCGCCCGGCGCGATGTCGCGCTCGAACTTGTAGCCCGTGCCTTCCAGCGCGACCGACTCGCTCGCCACCATCACCTCGCCACCCTCGCCTGCGGTGCCGAAGCACAGCGGACGAATGCCGAACGTATCGCGAAACGCCAGCAGCCCGTGCCCCGCGATCAGCGCCACCACGGCATACGAGCCGCGCAAGCGTTGATGCACCGCGCGCACCGCGGCGAAGATGTCGTCGATCGCCAGCGTCAGGCCGTGGGTGCGGCGCTCGAGCTCATGCGCGAGCACGTTGATCAGCACCTCCGTGTCCGACTCGGTGTTGATATGGCGGTGATCGACATCGAACAGCTCACGCTTGAGCGCCACCGCGTTGATCAGGTTGCCGTTGTGCGCCAGCACCAGACCGAACGGCGCGTTGACGTAGAAGGGCTGCGCCTCCTCCTCGCTTTCGGCATTGCCCGCCGTCGGATAGCGCACCTGCCCAATGCCGTAATCGCCCGGCAGCGCGCGCATATTGCGAGTGCGGAACACATCGCGCACCATGCCCCGCGCCTTGTGCATATAGAGCTTGGAGCCCGAGCCCGTGACGATGCCCGCAGCGTCCTGGCCGCGGTGCTGCAGCAGCAGCAGCGCGTCGTAGAGCAGCTGGTTCACGGGTTGTTGCGAGATGACACCGACGATGCCGCACATGGAGTTGATCTTTCAGGAAACGAGGAGAGAGCCGGCCCGTCAGCCTTGCGGCAAACGGGTCACGAGAGCCATCGGCAGCCAGGGCCGGATCGCCAGCAGCAAAGACTGCGCCGGCGGAATAAGCACGGCGGTTTTCCACATGGTGCTCTGCGCCAGCGCCGTCTGAGCCGCCAGCGCGACGAGCAGCAGGCACAGCGCAACGCCCTTGGCCAGACCGATCAGCGCGCCCATGCTGCGGTCCAGAATGCCAAAACCCGTCGCACGCAACAGCAGACGCAACGCCGACGCGAGGATGCCCGCGCTCAGCACCACCACGACGAAGCACATCGCATAGGCCGCAAGCATTCGCATCTCGGCATTGTCGATGGCCTGCAAATACCTTGCACCCAGGCTGGGCGCGAAATGCGCGGCAAACCAGACGCCGCCGATCCAGCCCAGCAGGGTGACGATTTCATAGACCGCGCCTCGCAGCAGGCTGATCAGCACGCTCAAGCCCACCACGACCAGCAGGAAACCGTCCAGCGGGCTCACAACGTCAACACCGCGCCGCTCAGTCCGAGCGCCTTGAGTTTGTGCAAAGCCCGCTCGGCCTCGTCGCGCGAAGCAAAGGGCCCTACTCGCACCCGCACCCGCTTGCCTTGCGGCGTATCGACCACCTGGGTGTAGGTCTTGAAGCCGGCTTTCTCGATCTTGGCCCGGACCGACTGGGCGGCATGCGCATCGGCGAACGCCCCGGCCTGCACCACGAACCGCGCCTTGGATGGGGCTGCGTCTTCCGGCGCCGAAGTCTTCTTGCTCGCAAGCGCCGCTTCAGCCTGCGCCGTGGAAATCTGGTCGGGTGACTTGCCCTCCAGCGCAGCGAGCGCCTGGCGTGCGCTGGCCAGTTGACGAGCCTGATCAGGCGATGGACTCGTCGGCTTGGTCACAGGCTGGGCGGGCGCGACAGCCTCAGGCTTAGGCGGCGGCGCCGCAGGTTTAGGCACAACCGGCTCGACTGCGGCGGGCTTGGGCGCGGCTGCCGGAGCGGGCGTCGTCGAGGGCGCAGCCGTCTGCGCAGGCGTGGAAGCCGCGCTTGCGGTGTGCGCCGCGGCTGAGTGCTCCCCCGCTGGCACCGCGACGCTGGACGCCGCAGGCAGCACGGGCGCCGAAGCGGGTACCGCCAGGCCGGGCGCCTTGGTCTGCGAGGGAATGTCGAGCGCGATGTTCGACGGCACCGGTTTGGGCTTGGAGTCGAACACCAGCGGAAACACGATCACCCCCAGCAGAACCAGCGCCACGGCGCCGATGAGCCTCCTGCGCGCGCGCGTGCGCAGGGTGTCCTGGCTTTGCGAGTCTGAGTTATCGCCCCGGGAGGTGCGACGGGCGGAATTGCGGGGAGCGCCGAGAGTCATTGCGGGGAGGATTCGAGATGCTTGCCGTGAAGTCGGGGCAGCCCCTTCTGCATCACACCACCGACGGTGTAGAAGGAACCGAAAACCACGATTCTATCGGCCAGCTCCGCCTCGGCAGCCGCTGCCTCCAGTGCCTGAATCGGGTCGGCGTGCAACACGATGCGAGCCTGCGGCTTGAGGGCGATCAGGCTCTCGGCGATCTGTTGCGCTGTGGCGGCACGCGGCGTGGGCAGGTCGCAGAGATGCCAGACGTCGATCAGCGGCAGCATGCGCCTCAGCATGCCCGCAATATCCTTGTCGGCCATGGCGCCGAACACGGCATGGGTGACGGGGAAGTAGCCCATGCTGTCGAGGTTTTCCGCCAGCACCGCGATGGCGTGCGGATTGTGACCGACATCGAGCACCAGCGTGGGCTGGCCTGCGAGCACCTGAAACCGTCCGGGCAGCTCCGCCCGGGCAAAACCCTCGCGCACCGCCTGCGCGGCCACGGGCAGCGAGGCCTGCATCGCCTCCAGCGCCGCAAGCACGCCGCTGGCGTTGAGCAACTGATTGGCACCACGCAGCGCCGGAAACGCCAGGCTGTGCCGACGCTGCGCGCGTCCCTGCCAGCTCCATTGCTGCGGCAGGTGGGTGTAGTGGAAATCGCGTCCTGCCAGCCAGAGGTCGGCGCCGATGGCTTTGGCGTGGGCCAGCACCGAGGCCGGCGCCTGCGGATCGCTGACGATGGCCGGTTTGCCGGAGCGCATGATGCCGGCCTTCTCCCGTCCGATCGCCTCCCGGTCGGGCCCGAGGTATTCCATATGATCGAGATCGATGCTGGTGAGTATGGCGCAATCGGTGTCGATGACGTTCACCGCATCGAGGCGACCGCCCAGACCGACTTCGAGGATGACCGCATCGAGACGCTCGCAAGGAAACGCCAGGCCGTCCCAAGTTTCCTTGACCCCCTCGGGGGGCGGGCTGGGCGCAGCCCTGCCCTCGGGGCGCTCACTCGCCAGCAGCGACAGAATCGCCAGGGTGGTGAACTCGAAATAGCTCAGGCTCACCGCCGTTGCGCCCGGGCCAGCCGTCAGGCGAGCGCGCTCGACCGCGGCGAAATGCGGCAACAGATCCTGAGCCTGCACCGCCTGGCCGTCGATGCGGCAGCGTTCCTCGAAATGCACCAGATGCGGCGAGGTATAGACCCCGACGCGATAGCCTGCGGCCAGCAGGATGGCCTCGAGCATCGCGCAGGTCGAGCCCTTGCCGTTGGTCCCCGCCACGGTGATGACCGGGCAGACGAACTGAAGCTGCATGATCTCGCGCACCCGCTGCACCCGCTCCAGCCCCATGTCGATGGCGCGAGCGTGGATCGACTCGGCATGGGACAGCCAGCCGTCCAGAGTGTGGGGTGTGGGGGCCATACGGAACAACCGCCGCGCGCAACAACGCGCGGCGGGAAGTCTTGAGAATCAGGAAGCGATCGAATCGGCAGGTTGCCGCAGCAGCATGGCCAGCATCTGCGCCAGTTCCCGGCGCAGTTCGCGGCGATCAACGATGCGATCGACCGCGCCTTTTTGCAGCAGGAATTCAGCGCGCTGGAAGCCCTCGGGGAGTTTTTCGCGCACGGTGTTCTCGATCACCCGCGGGCCGGCGAAACCGATCAGAGCCTTGGGCTCGGCCAGAACCACGTCACCAATGAAGGCAAAGCTGGCCGAGACGCCGCCCATGGTCGGGTCGGTCAGCACGCTGATGAACGGCAACCCTGCCGCGCTGAGCTGAGTCAGTGCGGCGTTGGTCTTGGCCATCTGCATCAGGCTGAGCAGCCCCTCCTGCATGCGCGCACCGCCCGTGGCGGTAAAGCAGATGAACGGCACCTTCTGCTCGATGGCCGCCTGCACCCCGCGCACAAAACGCTCGCCGACGACCGAGCCCATGGAGCCGCCCATGAACTCGAACTCGAAGCAGGCCACCACCACGGGCAGCGTTTGAATGGCGCCGCCCATGACGACCAGGGCATCAGTCTCCTGGGTGTTTTCCAGCGCTTCCTTGAGACGGTCGGGATATTTGCGGCTGTCCTTGAATTTGAGCGGGTCGATCGGCAGGACTTCCTGGCCGATCTCATACCGGCCTTCGGGGTCGAGCAGGGCGTCGAGCCGGGCGCGCGCGCCGATGCGCATGTGGTGACTGCACTTCGGGCAGACATTCTGGTTGAGCTCCAGATCCGACTTGTACAGCACGGTTTCGCAAGACGGACACTTGACCCATAGACCTTCGGGCACCTGGCGCCGGTCTTGCGGGCTGGTCTGTTGAATCTTCGGAGGAAGGAGTTTCTCAAGCCAACTCATGTGCGTCTCTCCTCAGGCGTCGAGGGCCTGGCGAATGTCTTGAATGAAGCCGCGCGCAACGACCGCCGCCTGCTCGGCGGGCTGCGCCTCCATCAGTTCGATCAGACGTGAACCGATGACCACGGCATCGGCCAACTGGCCGATCGCTCGCGCGGTCTGCGCGTCGCGGATGCCGAATCCTACTCCCACGGGCACGCTCACCTGGGCGCGGATGCGGGGCAGCATGGCGGCCACGGCGGAGGTGTCGAGATGGCCCGCGCCCGTCACACCCTTGAGCGAGACGTAGTACACATACCCGCTGGCGATGCGGCCGACATCGGCCATGCGGGCGTCAGTGCTGGTGGGTGCGAGCAGAAAGATCGGGGCGATGTCGACCGCCTTGAGCGCCGCGGCAAAGGCCTCGCTTTCCTGCGGCGGATAGTCGACGATGAGCACACCGTCGACACCGGCCGCCTTGGCAGCGGCCACGAAGGCCTCGACGCCGAAGCGCTCCACCGGATTGGCATAGCCCATCAGCACGACGGGGGTGACATCATCGGTCTGGCGAAATTCGCGCACGAAGTCGAGCGCTTGGGGCAGGCCGATGCCACGGGCAATGGCGCGCTCGGTGGCACGCTGGATCACCGGCCCGTCGGCCATGGGGTCGGAAAACGGCACGCCGAGTTCGATCACGTCGGCGCCGCCCTGCACCAAAGCGTGCATGATCTCCACCGTCGCCGACGGGGCGGGATCGCCCGCGGCGATGTAGGGTATGAGCGCCTTGCGGCCCTGGGCGCGAAGCTGGGCAAAGCGTTGGTCGATGCGATTCATCGTGCGCTCCGGTTGGCGGCGAAAAGAGTGTCGAAGTTCACGCCCTCGCGCTCGGCCACGGTGTTGATGTCCTTGTCCCCGCGCCCCGACAGGTTGACCAGGATGATCTGGTCGCGGCGCATTTGCGGCGCCAGCTTGATGGCATGCGCCAGGGCGTGGCTGGATTCCAGCGCCGGGATGATGCCCTCGACGCGGCACAGCTCGTGGAAAGCGGCCAGCGCCTCGTCGTCAGTGATGCCCACATATTCGGCGCGCCCGAGGTCATGGAGCCAGGCATGCTCGGGGCCGACGCCGGGATAGTCGAGCCCGGCAGAGACCGAATGCGTCTCGATGATCTGGCCGTTGACGTCCTGCAGCAGATAGGTGCGGTTGCCATGCAGCACGCCGGGGCTGCCCGCGGAAATCGATGCGGCGTGCTTGCCCGTGTCGAGGCCGTGACCGGCGGCCTCCACACCGATCAGACGCACGTTTTCATGCGGAATGTAGGGGTAGAAAATTCCCATCGCATTGCTGCCTCCGCCCACGGCGGCGATCACCGCGTCGGGCTGGCGGCCGGTCATCTCGGGCATCTGCTGCAGACATTCGTCGCCGATGACCCGCTGGAAGTCGCGCACCATCTGCGGGTAAGGATGCGGCCCGGCCACGGTGCCGATGATGTAGAAGGTGTTTTCCACATTCGTCACCCAGTCGCGCAGCGCTTCGTTGAGCGCATCCTTGAGCGTTTTGCTGCCCGACTCGACGGGCACCACGCGCGCGCCCAGCAGATTCATGCGGTAGACATTGGGCGACTGGCGCTTGACGTCCTCGCTGCCCATGTAGACCACGCATTCCATGCCGTAGCGCGCGGCAATGGTGGCGGTGGCCACACCGTGCTGACCCGCGCCGGTTTCGGCGATCACGCGGGGCTTGCCCATGCGCCGCGCCAGCATGGCCTGGCCGATGGTGTTGTTGATCTTGTGCGCGCCGGTGTGGTTGAGGTCTTCGCGCTTCAGATAGATGCGCGCACCGCCGAGCTTGTCGCTCAGACGGGCGGCGTGGTAGATGGGCGAGGGGCGACCGACGAAGTGCTTGAGTTCGTAGCGGAATTCGGCGAGGAATTCCGGGTCGTTCTTGTAATGGTCGTAAGCGGCCCGGAGCTCTTCCAGGGCATGGCTTAAGGTTTCGGCGATGAAGCTGCCGCCGTAGGGACCGAAATGGCCCTGGGCATCGGGGTAGGCGTATTCGAACATGATGGGGTCTCGTCTGGCACCAGACGGGCGCTGCGCACCGGCTGGGATCTACTGGTCTGCAGCGCGAACCGCGGCGATGAATTCGGCGATGCGCTGCGCGCTTTTGATGCCCTTGGACGCCTCGACGCCGGAACTGACGTCAACGGCCCAAGGACGCAGTTGCCGGATGGCATGCGTCACATTTGCAGCATGCAACCCACCAGACAAAACGAGGGGATGCGCGACGTTTGCAGGAATGCGTGACCAATCGAAGACCTCTCCCCCACCCCCGTATCCGGGCTGATCGGCGTCCATAACGAGGGCCTGGGATGTGGAAAAACGAGAGGCGAAGTCTAACAAATCCAGCCCCTCGCGCATGCGCGCAGCGCGAATGTAGGGATGGCCATAGCGGGTACAGTCTTCGGGCGTTTCATCGCCGTGGAACTGCAGCAGCGCGGGCCGCACCTGATCGATCACTTGTTCGACAAAGTCCGGTGCGGCATTCACGAACAGCGTGACGACCGACACGAAGGGAGGCACGGTAAGCGCGATCTCCCGCGCCTGCGCCACGCTGACATGACGCGCGCTGGGCGGATAGAACACCAGGCCGATGGCATCGGCGCCAAAGCGCGCAGCGTCCTGGGCGTCCTGAACCCGAGTGATGCCGCAGATCTTGATGCGAGTCCGCGCATGCGCGGGTGACGAAGAAGGCGTGTCGGACATGGGCGATCAGAAGAGCAGACCAATGTGGTCAGGCGGCGATGGAAGGCCAAATTCTGCCGGGTAATCCGGCCCGAGGAAATAGAGGCCATCGGGCATGAAGGTCGGCGCGGCCAGCCGCCGGTCGCGGCTGGCGAGCACATCGGCAAGCCAGCTCAGCGACTTGGAGCCATTGCCCACGGCCAGCAGGCTGCCCACGATGTTGCGCACCATGTGGTGCAAAAAGGCGTTGGCGCGCAGATCGAACACCACATAGTCGCCATGACGCTCGATGTCGATCGCATGCAGGGTCTTGACTGGGCTGCGCGCCTGACATTCGCTGGAACGGAAAGCGCTGAAATCATGTTCGCCCAGCAGCGTCTGTGCGGCGGCTCGCAGGCGGTCGAGATCCAGCGGCCGGTGCGTCCAGCCGACGCGCCCTTCATCGAGCGCAGGGCGCACGGGGTGGTGGCGCAAGACGTAGCGGTAACGCCGCTGAAAAGCGCTGCGACGCGCATCGAAGGCCGGTGAAAGACCCGTTCTGGCCCATTGCACGGCCATGTCCCTGGGCAGGAAGGCGTTGACACCGCGCACCCACGATTGCGCCTCGCGTTGCAGGGGCGAGTCGAAATGCACCACCTGCCCGAGCGCATGCACCCGTGCATCGGTGCGTCCGGCGCAGGCCGTGCGCGGCGGCGCGCTGCCGAGAAACTGGCCGAGCGCTCGCTCGAGGTGATCCTGCACGCCGCAACCGCCGGGCTGGCTCTGCCAGCCGCAATACGACGTCCCGCTGTAGCTCAGGCCCAGCGCCACGCGGCTCTGGGTCTGAGACCTCGCAACTTCAGCGGCCAATCTTGTCCAGCATGTCCTGCGCGCGCTGCTTGAGTTGCGGGTCACCTTCGGCGATGACTTCGCTCAAGAGATTGCGCGCCGACTCGGTATCCCCGATGGCCATGCTCTCGGCCGCCAGTTCCAGGCGCAGGTCAAGCGAGGGCCTGGACTCGCTGAATTGCGGCTCCAGCTTGGGCGGTTCGGTTTGTGGCTCGGCGTAGGCCTTGGCCTCGTTGTCCTGCAGGGAAATGCTGCTGAGGTCGAAATCGAGGCCGCCGTCGTGACCGGAAGACGGCGTCGGCTTGGCCTCTTCTGCCGCCGCCAGGGTCGAAGCGGGCGCACCAAAGTCGGACGGCACATTGAAATCGAGACCGCCCGACATCAGAAAGTCGGCGTCCGCCGACTTGGTCGGCTCGGCGGATTTGGACGTAACCGAAGTGGGTGCAGCGGGAATCTCGATCTCGGGCAGAGGGGCCGTGGCCTGCGGCGCCGGTGCGCTTGCCGGTGCACCAGCCGGTGCGGGCTCGCCCATGGGCAGACTCAGATCGAGATCCAGATGCTCGGGCAGGGCAGTCTTGGACGCGGACGTTTCCACGGCGGACAGCATCTCGGTGCTGGGCAGGGTCTGCGGCGTCAATGCCGCCAGCGCCGTCGGCGTAGCCACGGGAAATTCGGTCTGCGGCATGGTCGAGGGCTGGCCCAGCGTGCTCGGCAGCACCGTGTTGTGATAGAGCGGGTTGACGGGGTCGAGGCTGCGGCCCAGATCCTGCGCGCGCTTCCAGTCTTCGCCCACACCCTGGGTCAGCGCGAACAACTCGGCGGCGCCGACCTCGAAGGAACGCGAATCCTTGCGCTTGGCGTAGATCTCGAGCAATTTGAGACGCGCGGCCAGACGATCCGGGTTGGCCTTGACGGCTTCCTTGAGAATCTCCTCGGCCTGCAAATCGCGGCCGTAGGCCAGATACACGTCGGCCTCGGCCACCGGATCGACATCGTTGGTGTCGAGCTGGCTGGAAGAGAAGGTGGAACTCATGTTGCCGTTGCGGGTATCTACCCGTTCGCCACCGGTGCCGCCGAAGAAGCTGTCGGCCACGCTCATGCGGCTGTCGAACACCGAAACGTCACGCTGGGACTTCGCAGCCTTCTTGCGCTGCGCCAGCCAGGCCAGCAGCAACAACAGCACCACCAGCCCACCCCCGGCAGGCAGGAGCAGAGGGTTGGCCAGGAGACTGCTGAGGAAGCCCTCTTGCTCCGGCGGGGCCGTGGGCTTGCTGACCTTGGGCGCTGCGAGCTTCATCACTGGAGCGGGTGCGGATGCCGTTGTGGCAGCCGATGCGGCGTGGGGCTCGGAAGCGGTGTGGGGCGTCGAACCTGCCGGTTTGGCGGCCGAAGCGGTCGCCGCAGCCGCGCTCGGGGCCACCGCTGGTTTCGGCGTTGAAGCGGGCAGAGGACTCTTGACCGGCACGGTCACGGCCTCGGCGGCCTTGCTGGCGACGGTAGCTGCGGGGGTCGCAGGTGCTGCAGCCTGGGGCTTGGCTGCGGCGACCGTTTGCGCCTGCTGGGACAAGGCCTTGAGCTCGTCGACATTCTTTTGCAGCTGCTTGATCTTCTGTTCGTCCAGCGCGGCCTGCTTGGCGTCGGCGATCTGCTGCGCCTTGTCGGTTGTTTTCTGTCCGGCAACTTCGGCCTTGCTCAGCTTGAGCTTGCTCTCGGGTTGCGCGCCGGCCGATGCAGGCTCTTGAACCTGTGCCTGCACCTTGCCCGTGGCCTCTCGCTGCGATTGGGCGGTCTGGGGCTTGGCCTGGCCGCTCATCTCGGCCAGGCGGCGACGGTAGGCGTTGAAACTCTGGCTCTGCGCCAGAACGAAGCGACGCGCTTCGGGCTGGGCGATGCTCTGGGCCTGCTCGGCCGTGGGCATTTGCAGCACCGCGCCCGACTTCAGCAGATTGATGTTGCCATCGATGAAGGCCGATTGATTGGCCCGATAGATCGCCGTGAGCATCTGATCGAGCGAGACGGTCTGCACGCCAGAAGCGTTGGCAATCTTGCTCAGCGTGTCGCCGCGCTTGACCACATACTCACCCGAGGTCGCCGCAGGCCTGGCTTCGGGCTTCTTCGTCGCAGCCTGCGCGGGCGTCTTTTGCGACGGCGTGGGCGCGGCTTGCAAGGCGGGCGCCGTCATGGCGGGCGGGGTGGCCGCCGCCGACGGCGCAGGCATGGCCGACGCCGGGGTTGCGGTCTGGACCGGCACCTGGGCCGGGCTGGGCGCTGCCCGGAAATTGGGTGGATCGAGCAGCAGGGTGTAATCGCGGCTCAACTGGCCGTTGGCCCACTGGGCGCGAATCAGCAGGTCGAGAAAAGGCTCGTTGATCGGACTGCTGGAGGTCAGTCGCAGATAGGCGCGCCCATCGGGACTGCGCTCGAGCTTGACCTGCACGCCGGCCACTGCGGCGCTGTAGTGGAGCTTCGCGGCCTGAAAGGCATCGGGCGACGCGACGCCGACTTTCAGCGAGGACGCTTCATCCGCGCTGATCTGGGTGATGTCGATTTCCGCGCGCAGGGGTTGGCCCAAGGCCGATTGCACCTTGATCCCCCCAAGGCCGAAAGCGTAAGCCTGGCCGGCAGTGGCGCCCAAGGCGATGGCCAGGGCCAGACGTCGAGTGTTCTGTCGCAGCATGTGGGCTGCCCCCCAATTTTTGATGATGTCGGATGCGCCATTCTCCTGCGCTTGCAGAGATGAATCGCGTCAAATTTCACCATATCATCAACAAATTAGGCTGACAAGTTGAGGCGCGCAGACATGCCGTCGCAAGCCTCGTAACTGTGGCATTCCGGCGATTTCCGCGGCGCCGGAAGGCCCGGGCTCAACGACGCTCGAGCAAGATGCGCAACATGCGGCGCAGCGGCTCGGCCGCACCCCAGAGCAGTTGATCGCCCACGGTGAACGCGCCCAGATACTCCGGCCCCATGCCCATTTTGCGCAGCCGCCCCACCGGAATCTGCAGGGTGCCGGTTACGGCCACGGGGGTGAGTTGCTGCATCGTCGCCTCGCGCTCGTTCGGCACCACCCGCACCCAGGCGTTGTCGGCGGCGATCATGTCTTCGACCTCGTCGAGCGGCACGTCTTTCTTCAGCTTGAAGGTCAGCGCCTGACTGTGGCAGCGCATGGCGCCGATGCGCACGCAGAAGCCGTCCACCGGCACAGCGGGCGAGCCGAAGCCCGCGCCCTGGCCGAGAATCTTGTTGGTTTCCGCCCCGCCCTTCCACTCCTCGCGCGAGACGCCGTTGCCCAGGTCCTTGTCGATCCAGGGAATCAGGCTGCCGGCCAGCGGCACGCCGAAGTGCTGGGTCTGCGCGGCATCGAGCTCCTTTTGCGTGGTCAGCACGTCGCGGTCGATCGCCAGGATGGCGGATGCCGGATCGTCGAGCAGCGGCTTGACGGCGGCGTTGAGGGTGCCGAACTGGGTGAGCAATTCGCGCATGTGCTGAGCGCCGCCACCCGATGCGGCCTGGTAGGTCATGCTGGTCATCCACTCCACCAGGCCTGCCTTGAAGAGCGCGCCCACGCCCATGAGCATGCAGCTCACCGTGCAGTTGCCGCCGATCCAGTTGGTGCCGCCTTTGTCCAGAGCGGCGTCGATCACGGGACGGTTGACCGGATCGAGGATGATGACGCAGTCGTCGCGCATGCGCAGGGTGGAGGCGGCATCGATCCAGTGACCCTTCCAGCCGGAGGCGCGCAGCTTGTCGAAGACCGCCGTGGTGTAGTCGCCCCCCTGCGCGGTGATGATGATGTCGCAGCGGCGAAGCTGTTCCAGATCGTGCGCGTCGCGCAGCACGGTTTCGCTTTTGGCCTCAGCCGGGGCCTTGCCGCCGGCGTTGCTGGTGCTGAAAAAAACCGGCTCGATCAGGTCGAAATCGCCCTCTTCGCGCATGCGTTGCATGAGCACCGAGCCCACCATGCCGCGCCAGCCCACCAAACCCACCAAAGTCGTTGCCATCATCCGTTCCGTTGATCGTTGTCTTTTAAATATGCCTTCAGCCTAGCGCGGCCACCACCGCATCGCCCATCTGCGCCGTGCTGACCTTCTGCGTGCCGGGGGCATGGATGTCGGGCGTGCGCAAGCCCTGCGCCAGCGCCTTCTGCACGGCGGCCTCGATGCGGTCGGCCTGTTCGGGCAGGCCGAGCGAATGCCGCAACATCATGGCCGCGCTGAGAATCGTCGCTAGCGGATTGGCGATGCCCTGCCCGGCGATGTCGGGCGCGCTGCCGTGGCTGGGCTCGTACAGCCCCTGCCCTTTTTCGTTCAGAGAGGCCGAAGGCAGCATGCCGATGGAGCCGGTGAGCATCGACGCCTCGTCGCTGAGGATGTCGCCGAACATATTGCCGGTGACGATGACGTCGAATTTCTTCGGCGCCTTGACGAGCTGCATCGCGGCGTTGTCCACATACATGTGGTCGAGCTGCACATCAGGGTATTGCTGGCCCACTTCGGTGACGACGTCTTTCCAGAACTGGAAGGTCTCCAGCACATTGGCCTTGTCCACGCTGGTCAGGCGCTTGTTGCGGCCCTGCGCCGCCTTGAAGGCGACATGGGCGATGCGCTCGATCTCCGGGCGGCTGTAGCGCATGGTGTCGAAGGCCTCGGGCTGGCCGGCGAAGGCGCCGTCAGGCGCGGTGCGTCGGCCGCGGGGCTGGCCGAAGTAGATGTCGCCGGTCAGTTCGCGCACGATGAGAATGTCCAGGCCGGACACCACTTCGGGCTTCAGGCTGGAAGCATCGGCCAGTTCGGCGTAGAGGATGGCCGGGCGCAGATTGGCGAACAGCCCCAGGTTCTTGCGCAGGCCCAGAATGGCCTGCTCGGGGCGAAGGTGCCGTTCGAGCGTGTCGTACTTCCAGTCGCCCACGGCGCCGAACAGCACGGCGTCGGCCGCCTTGGCCAGGTTGAGCGTGGCCTCGGGCAGCGGGTGGCCGCTGGCGGCATAGGCCGCGCCGCCTACCGGAGCGGTTTCGAAGGTGAAGTCGAACCCGTCCTGCGCAATGCGCTGGAGCACCTTGACGGCTTCGGCAATGATTTCGGGCCCGATTCCGTCTCCGGGCAATACGGCAATGTTCATGAGCTAAGGATGAGGTTCAAAGGATGCGATTGTCGAGCCAGGGCATGCGCGCCAGACGCTCGGCTTCATAGGCGCGTATCTCCTGCGCGTGGCCGAGGGTCAGGCCGATGTCGTCGAGGCCGTTGATCAGACAATGCTTGCGGAACTCGCCGACCTCGAAGGCCAGCTCGCTGCCATCGGGCTTGACCACCACCTGCCGCGGCAGGTCGATGGTGAGCGAGTAGCCGACGAAGCCGTAAAGCTCGTCGAACAGCCGGGCCACCTGCGACTTGGGCAGAACAATAGGCAACAGGCCGTTCTTGAAGCAGTTGTTGTAGAAGATGTCGGCGTAGCTGCTGGCGATCAGGGCGCGAAAGCCGTATTGCTGCAAGGCCCAGGGCGCGTGCTCGCGGGACGAACCGCAGCCGAAGTTGTCGCGCGCAAGCAGGATGCTGGCGCCCGCGTAGCGCGGCTGGTTGAGCGCGAAGTCGGGGTTGGGCCGGCGCGTGGCCGGATCCTGCCCCGGCTCGCCGTGGTCGAGGTAGCGCCACTCGTCGAACAGATTGGGGCCAAAGCCGCTGCGGCGGATCGACTTGAGGAACTGCTTCGGGATGATGGCGTCTGTGTCGACGTTGTCGCGATCCATCGGCGCGACCAGTCCCTTGTGGACGACGAATTTTTCCATGGTGTGTTGCCGCGCAACCGCGGGGTTGTTATTTCGACTTGTCGGCCGCGTTGGTGATGGCCTGGCCGCCCGCCTTGAGGTCCTGGCCCATTCCCGCCACGGTATTGCAGGCGGTCAGGGAGAGCAGTGTGGCGGCAAGCAGAAGAAGGGACAGCAGAGGTTTCATGGTGATCTCCTGAAAAAGGGACGGGATGATTCGTCAGAGTTTGCGCACGTCGACAAAATGCCCGGCGATGGCCGCGGCCGCTGCCATGGCCGGGCTGACCAGATGGGTACGCCCGCCCGCCCCCTGCCGCCCTTCGAAGTTGCGGTTGGAGGTGGAGGCGCAGCGTTCGCCGGGCTCCAGCCGGTCGGCGTTCATCGCCAGACACATGGAGCAGCCGGGCTCGCGCCACTCAAAGCCCGCGGCCTTGAAAATCTTGTCCAGCCCCTCGGCTTCGGCCTGCGCCTTGACCAATCCTGAGCCGGGCACCACCAGCGCCTGCCGCACATTCGCCGCGATTTGTCGCCCCGCGACCACCTGGGCGGCATCGCGCAGGTCTTCGATGCGCGAATTGGTGCAGGAGCCGATGAACACCTTGTCGATGCGGATGTCGGTCACCGCCTTGTTCGGCTCCAGGCCCATGTAGGTGAGCGCACGCTCCATCGCCGAGCGTTTGTTGGCGTCTTTTTCCTTGTCGGGATCGGGCACGCGGCCGTCGATGGGCAGCACCATTTCCGGCGACGTGCCCCAGGTGACCTGCGGCACCAGTTCGCGGGCGTCGAGGGTGACCACGCGGTCGAAGGTCGCATCGGCGTCGGAGTGCAGGCCGCGCCAGTATTGCACCGCCATGTCCCAGGCCACGCCGGTGGGCGCGAAGGGGCGACCTCGCACATAGTTGATCGTGGTGTCATCCACCGCCACAAGCCCCGCACGCGCCCCGGCTTCGATGGCCATATTGCACAGGGTCATGCGGCCTTCCATGCTGAGGGCGGCGATGGTGCTGCCCGCGAACTCGATGGTGTAGCCCGTGCCGCCTGCGGTGCCGATCTTGCCGATGACGGCCAGCGCGATGTCCTTCGCGCGGCAGCCCACGGGCAGGGCACCGTCCACACGCACCAGCATGTTCTTCATCTTGGGCGCCAGCAGGGTTTGGGTGGCCAGCACATGCTCGACTTCACTGGTGCCGATGCCGAAGGCCAGCGCCCCGAAGGCGCCGTGCGTGCTGGTGTGCGAATCGCCGCAAACCACCGTCATGCCCGGCAGGGTGGCGCCCTGTTCGGGGCCGATGACATGGACGATGCCCTGGCGGCGGTCGTTCATGCGGAATTCGGTGATGCCGTTGGCGGCGCAGTTGGCGTCGAGCGTATCGACCTGCAGCTTTGATATCGGATCGGCAATGCCCTCGGCCCGGTCGGTCGTGGGCACGTTGTGATCGGCCACGGCCAGATTGGCGCTCACCCGCCAGACCTTGCGGCCCGCGAGTTGCAGACCCTCGAAGGCCTGCGGGCTGGTGACTTCGTGCACCAGATGGCGGTCGATGTAGAGCAGCGCGGTACCGTCATCCTCGGTTCGCACCACATGCTCGTCCCATAATTTGTCGTACAGCGAACGGCCCATTGATATCTCCTGCGTCTGGCGCATCGGGCGCGCAGAACTTGTCGTGAAAGGTTGATTTTAGTTGGCGCGCTTCGAGCCTGCGTGAGTCTGCATCCACGCCACAGGCAGATCGAACGACCCATCTGCCTGAATATTCATGGCGTACCGCGCCTCCTGCGGCGCCTTGGCCAGCACGTCGCGGATGGCCTGCACGCGCAGCTCCGGTGTCCGCATGCGCGCCACCCATGAGGCGAAGTCCATGGTCAGCGTCCAGACGTCGGTATCGGGCGCAGCAAACCCGGCCTGCTCCAGCAGCGCCACCCATTCCGACACACGGTAGTCGCGCACATGGGAGGCGTCGCGCAACAGTTCCACCGTCTGCAGCAGGGTGTCGCACAGGGGCGATTCGGGGGCCACGGCGTCGATGACGATCAGCGCGCCATCGGGGCGGACGACCCGGCGCATTTCGCGCAGGGCTGCGGACACGTCGGGCCAGTGGTGGGCAGAGAACCGGGTGACCACCAGATCGAATCTGGCATCGGCAAACGGCAGCTCGTCGGCCTGCCCCTGGCACGTCTGCAGACCTTGCAGGCCGCGGGCCTGAGCCTCCTGCGCCACGATGGCGAGCATGTCGGGCGACAGGTCGAGTGCGGTGACCTGCGCACCAGCCGCAGCGAGGGCGAAGCTGGCATGCCCTGCCCCGCAGCCAACATCGAGCGCACGGCAGGTGGGTGTCTTGCGCACCATCGCGCCCAAACGTTGCAGGTCCTGCCCCTGGGCATGCACTGCGCTGGTGAGGTAGGCGGCGGCGGTGGTACCGAACTGCTGGGCCGCTAAAGCGTGCTGTTTCATGGAGTGATCCGAACGGATGCTGAGACGATGGAGCGCAAGATAGCCCGGCTATTTTCCTGGTACAAGATGAATAAATATCCTGGTATAAAAACCCACCAGCCTTGAAGTCTGTCACCGTGAAACCCGCCCCGGCACCACCTTCTCCCGCCCCGTCCACCGACCCGCACGAGGGCAGGCGCCTTCTCGGCGAGTTCATCCGCCTGCATCGCAATCGTCTGTCGCCTGCCGCCGCCAGGCTGCCATCGACAGGCAGGCGACGCGCACCGGGCTTGCGGCGCGAAGAACTCGCCTCGCTTTGCGGCGTGAGCGCCACATGGATCACCTGGCTGGAGCAGGGCCGCTCCGTCGCCGCGTCGGCCAAGACGCTGGAACGACTGGCCCAGGCGCTGCAACTCAGCGCGGCCGAACGCGCCTACCTCTTCGAGCTGGCCCGGCGGCGCGACCCCAGTGAGCCCATGGCGCCTCCCAAGGCGGTCGATGTCGTGCTGCGCAGCGTGCATGCCGTGGGGCATCCCGCCTATGTGCTGAATCAGCGGTGGGACGTGGTGGCCGGCAATGCCCCCGCCGCCGATCTGTTTCTCGACTGGCAGGCCGACGGCACCGAGGCCGATTCAGCGGAGCCCCCGAATCTGTTTCGCTTTCTGTTCTTCAATCGCCAGGCCCGGGCGCTGATCGAGAACTGGCCCGTTCGGTCCAAGCGCCTGGTTGCGGAATTCCGGGCGGATTGCGGCGGTCGTCTGCACTCGCCACCCCTGCGCGCTTTGATCGACGAGATGTGCGCACGCAGCCCCGAGTTCGACGCGCTCTGGAAACTCAACGACGTGCAGGAGCGCGAAGGCGGCGAAAGAGGCTTTCTCCATCCCCGCCACGGCCGCCTGGTCTATGAGCAGCTGACGCTGCGCGCGGCGCTGCACCCGGACTACAAGCTGGTGATGCTGCTGCCGATCACGACGGCGTGATGGCCGAGACCGTCGAAAAAAGACCGCGCCGTGCGCGGTCTAGACAGATCGATGGCGGTGTCGTGATCAATCAACTCCGGTTCAGCCCCGTTCTGCGATGGGTTTGACGTCGCGGCGCACCGAGCCGGTGAAGAGCTGGCGCGGTCGGCCGATCTTGTACTCGGGGTCGGTGAGCATTTCGTTGAGCTGGGCGATCCAGCCCACGGTGCGCGCCAGCGCGAAGTTGGCGGTGAACAGCGACACCGGCACGCCGATGGCCTTCTGCACGATGCCCGAATAGAAGTCGACGTTGGGGTAGAGCTTGCGCTGGATGAAGTAGTCGTCTTCCAGGGCGATCTTTTCCAGGGTCATCGCCAGCTTGAACAGCGGGTCGTCGTGCAGGCCGAGGGCATCGAGCACTTCGTGGCAGGTTTCCCGCATGAGCTTGGCGCGGGGGTCGTAGTTCTTGTAGACGCGGTGGCCGAAGCCCATCAGCCGCACCGAGGAGTTCTTGTCCTTCACCTCGCTGATGAACTCGCCGATCTTGGCCACGCCGCCTCGGGCCTGGATGTCGTCGAGCATGTTCAGGCAGGCCTCGTTGGCGCCGCCATGCGCCGGCCCCCACAGGCAGGCCACGCCGGCGGCAATCGCCGCGAAGGGGTTGGTGCCGCTGGAGGCGCACAGCCGCACCGTGGAGGTGGAGGCGTTCTGCTCGTGGTCGGCGTGCAAGATGAAAATGCGGTCGAGCGCGCGCTCGATGACCGGGTTGGGCACATAGTCGTCGCAGGGGGTGGCCCACATCATGCGCATGAAGTTGCCCGCATAGCTCAACTCGTTGCGCGGGTACATGTAGGGCTGGCCTTCGTTGTACTTGTAGGCCATCGCCACGAGGGTGGGCATCTTGGCGATGAGGCGGATGGCCGAGATGTCGCGCTGCGCTGGATCGTTGACGTTGATGGAATCGGGGTAGAACGCCGACATCGCGCCGACCAGCCCGGTGAGCACGGCCATGGGGTGGGCATCGCGGCGGAAGCCACGCAGGAAGAACTGCATCTGCTCGTGCACCATGGTGTGCTGGGTGATGCGCTTCTTGAACGCGGCCTTCTGCTCCTGGTTGGGCAGCTCACCGTACAGAATGAGGTAGCAGGTCTCCATGTAGTCGCACTGCACCGCAATCTGCTCGATGGGGTAGCCGCGATAGAGCAGCTCGCCCTTGTCGCCGTCGATGTAGGTGATGGCCGAGCTGCACGAGGCGGTGGAAAGAAAGCCCGGGTCATAGGTGAACTTGCCCGTCTGGCCATACAGCTTGCGGATGTCGATGACGTCCGGGCCGATGCTGCCCTTGTGGATCGGCAGATCGATGCTGGGCGTGCCGTCGCTGAACGACAGGGTGGCTTTGTCAGTGGATTGGGTCATTTTCATTTCTCCGGGGACTGTGTAGTAGGGCTCCCGAAGCCGTACTCCGGGGACGGAATGACGCGAACCACGAGCGCGCCGGGCTCACAGGCGCCTCAAGGTTGCAAGCAATTCCCGCGCCTGCGGCAGATCAAGCTCCGGGGGAAGGGGATCATGGCGCATGAGCAGGTCAAAGAGCGCGTTGTCGTCCAGGGCCAGCAGGGCATTGAGCGCGCCCACCTCGGTCTTGTCGAGCGGCTTTTCGCGCTGTGCGAAGTAGCGCTGCAGGATCAGGTCGTTCTCCAGCATGCCGCGACGCGCGCGCCAGCGCAGCCGGGAGAGCTCGGCGGCGGAGGCGGCGTCGGTCGCGGGCTGCATGGCGGCATCAGACGGCGCGGCGCACCATCATCTCCTTGATCTTGCTGATCGCCATCGTCGGGTTCAGCTCTTTGGGGCAGACGTCCACGCAGTTCATGATGGTGTGGCAGCGGAACAGGCGGTAAGGGTCTTCCAGATTGTCCAGCCGCTCGCCGGTGGCTTCGTCGCGGCTGTCGGCGATGAATCGGTAGGCCTGCAACAGACCCGCAGGGCCGACAAACTTGTCGGGATTCCACCAGAAGCTCGGGCACGAGGTGGAACAGCTCGCGCACAGAATGCACTCGTACAGGCCGTTGAGCTCGTCGCGCTCGGCCGGGCTTTGCAGACGTTCCTTTTCGGGCGGCGGGGTGTTGTTGACGAGGTAAGGCTTGATCGAGTGGTATTGATTGAAGAACTGGGTCATGTCCACGATCAGGTCGCGGATCACCGGCAGGCCCGGCAAGGGTTTGAGCACCACCGGCTCCTTGAGAGTGAGCAGGTTGGTGATGCAGGCCAGGCCGTTCTTGCCGTTGATGTTCATCGCATCCGAACCGCACACCCCTTCGCGGCAGGAACGGCGGATGGAGAGCGAGTCATCGAGCTCCCACTTGATGCGCTGAATGGCGTCGAGCAGCATCTTGTCGGTGTGCTGCAGCGTCACCTCGTAGTCCTGCATGTAGGGCTTGGCGTCCTTGTCAGGGTCGTAGCGGTAAATCGAAAACTTCATCTTGCGCGTATCGCTCATGTGCGCTCCTCTTGCCCGGCAGTCGCCAGGCGCTGGGTGTTTGAAACGAGTTCAGAAAGTCCGTGCCTTGGGTTTGAACGCCTCGACGGTCAGGGGCTTGAGCTGCACCGGCTTGTAGCTCAGGCGGCTGCCATCGCGCCACCAGAGGGTGTGCTGGAGCCAGTTCTGGTCGTCGCGCTCGGTGTGGTCATTGTGATAGTGGGCGCCACGGCTTTCCTTTCGGGCTTCGGCCGACACCATGGTGGCCTTGGCGACCTCGATGAGGTTGTCGACCTCCAGCGCCTCGATGCGGGCGGTGTTGAACACCTTGGACTTGTCCTTGAGATGGATGCGATCGACCTGCCCGGCAAGATCGGCAATGGCCCGCACGCCTTCGGCCATGAGCTTGTCGGTGCGGAACACGCCGCAATGCGTCTGCATGGTCGCGCGGATGGCGTCGGCCACCACATGGCTGCCTTCCCCGCTCGTGGAAGCATCGAGCTGGGCCAGACGCGCCAGCGAGCGGTCGGCGGCGTCCTTGGGCAGGGGTTTGTGGCTGCGCTGATGGACGCCGCTGTTCACGATATGGTTACCCGCCGAGCGTCCGAACACCAGCAGGTCGAGCAGGGAGTTGGTGCCCAGGCGGTTGGCACCATGCACGCTCACGCAGGAGCACTCGCCAATGGCGTAGAGCCCGCCCACCACCGCTGCGGGGTTGTCTCCCTGCGGCATGACGACCTGGCTGTGGATGTTCGCCGGGATGCCGCCCATCTGGTAGTGAATGGTGGGCACCACGGGAATGGGCTCCTTGATCGGATCGACGTTGGCGAAGCGAATGGCGATCTCGCGGATCGACGGCAGGCGCTTCATGATGGTCTCGGCGCCCAGGTGATCGAGCTTGAGCAGGACATGGTCCTTACGTGGCCCGGCGCCTCGTCCTTCCTTGATTTCCTGATCCATCGAACGCGAGACGAAATCGCGCGGCGCCAGGTCTTTATAAGTCGGGGCATAACGCTCCATGAAGCGCTCGCCATTGGCGTTGAGCAGAATGCCGCCCTCGCCGCGCACGCCCTCGGTGATGAGCACGCCGGCACCGGCCACGCCGGTGGGGTGAAATTGCCAGAACTCCATGTCCTGCAGCGGCAGGCCTGCGCGCGCCGCCATACCCAGGCCGTCGCCGGTATTGATGAAGGCATTGGTCGATGCGGCGAAGATGCGCCCTGCCCCGCCGGTGGCCAGCACCGTGGCCTTGCCCTCGAAGATGGTCACGTCGCCCGTTTCCATTTCGAGCGCGACCACGCCGAGCACGTCGCCCTCGGCATCGCGAATCAGATCGAGCGCCATCCATTCGACGAAGAAATGGGTGCGGGCCTGCACGTTCTGTTGATAGAGGGTGTGCAGCATGGCGTGGCCGGTGCGGTCCGCCGAGGCGCAGGCGCGCTGCACCGCCTTTTCGCCGAAATTGGCGGTATGGCCGCCGAAGGGCCGCTGGTAGATGGTGCCGTCAGGGTTGCGGTCGAAGGGCATGCCGAAATGTTCGAGCTCGTACACCGCACTCTTGGCTTCGCGGCACATGAACTCGATGGCGTCCTGGTCGCCGAGATAGTCCGACCCTTTAACCGTGTCGAACATATGCCAGTACCAGTCGTCCTCGCTCATATTGCCCAGCGAGGCGGCCACCCCACCCTGCGCCGCCACGGTGTGCGAGCGCGTCGGGAACACCTTGGAGAGCACCGCCACGTCCAGCCCGGCTCGCGCCAGTTGCAGCGCGCAGCGCATACCCGAGCCACCTGCCCCGACGATCACCACATCGAATTTTCTTTTTGCGACCTGCATTTCAGGCCCTCCACAAAACTTGCAAAGCCCAGCCTGCGCAAGCCAATAGCCACACAATGGTGCCGATCTGCAGCAGCAGGCGCACGCTCACCGGTTTGACGTAATCCATCCAGATGTCGCGCATGCCCACCCAGACGTGATAGATCAGCGCCAGCACGGTCACGAAGGTCAGCAGCTTCATCCACTGCTGTGCGAACAGGCCGTGCCAGCGGGCATAGTCGAGCGGACCCGGAGCGAGGAAATAGACCAGCAGCACCAGGGTGAACACCGCGATGATCGCGGCGGTCACGCGCTGCGCCATCCAGTCGCGCAGACCGTAGTGCGCGCCGACCACCAGCCGCTTGTTGCCGATGTTGTTGGAGTTCATTTCAGTACACCCCCAGCAGCTTGAGCCCGAACAGCCCCGTCAGACCGAGCGACACCACGAAGGTGATGATGGCCAGTTGCAGCCCCTGCGCCTTGCTCACGGCATGAAACGCATCCATCCACAGGTGCCTCAGCCCGGCGACAAGGTGATGCATCAGCGCCCAGAACAGGCCGAGCAGAATGAGCTTGACGAACCAGTGCGACAGGAACTGCGCGATGGCGGCGTGGCTGTCTGCACTGCGCAGACTGTCGTCGAACGCCCAGAGCACGAGCGGCAGCGCCAGGAACATCACCGCACCGCTGACGCGGTGCAGGATGGACACGAAACCCGCCAACGGCAGGCGGTAGCCCACGATCTGGGTGATGTGGATATTGCGAAACACCGGCCGTGCCGGTGGCGAAGCAGGTTTTGTCATGACGCTGTCCTCGTTGTGAACGTCGTTCTGCCACCCCCGGGCGCTCTTGCGGCGGCGACCTCGGAAGCTGAACGATTCTTAAATCATTTTGAGTTTATTGCATTGCAGCAAAACGACACTCCGGTCGTCGCTGCGGAAATTCCTACCTGATCACAGCCCTTCCGTTCGTCGCTAATTCAACTCGTTGCGATAGTGATGATGTCGGGTGTTGTAAAGCCCGCGGCGGTACTCCGCCGGGAGTTCACCATAACTGAATGAGAGCCGCTCCACGAGCAGCAGGGCTTCGCCCTCGCGCACGCGCAGCAGCTGCGCCTCCTGGGCGTCGGCATTCACCGCGCGAAGCTTCTCCTCGGCCCGCACCATGCGGGTGGCAAATTCGGATTCGAACAGCGCGTAAAGCGGGCCGCGGTAGCTCTCGAGGCGCTCGGCCGTCAGGGCGCGGAAGGCAGGCCCGGGAAGATAGATGTCCTCGTACACCACCGGCTCGCCTGCCAGCAGCAGCAGACGGCGAATCTGCGTCACGCTCTCTCCGGTCTTGATCCCCAGCATGCGCGCCACCTCCTGCGAGGCGCGCACACGCCGACACTCCAGAAACTGCCGGTCCATGGGCTGCGGCAAGGGGCGCCCGCCCTCAGCGGTGGCATCGGGCACCAGACGCAGGAAGCGGAATTTCACCCGCTCTTCATGGTGCGTGGAGACGAAGGTGCCACGCCCCTGCCGCCGCAGCAGCAGACCCTCTGCCGCCAGCTCGTCCACCGCCTTGCGCACCGTGCCCTGGCTGACCCCGAAGCGCCGCGCCAGATCGGCTTCGCTGGGGATGAGCTCGCCGGGCTTCCAGTCGCCCTGCTGAAGACTGCGGGTGATCAGCCCCTTGATCTGCCGATACAGCGGGCTGAAGGAGGGGTTTGCGGAAGGACTCGCGGAAGGGTTGGCCGACGCATGGGCCGCGCCTGCGGCCTGCAATTCTGACGCTGTATCGGGGGATGCTCGCGTAGCCATCATGTCGTGCATTGCAGCATAGGCCACACCGCCTTGTCCAGCGTTTGATAAAAAACATCTTATATAAGATAGATGAGTGATTGACGCGAGAGAGACCCCGTCCTAAACTCTTCTCGCATATTGCGGCGCACAAAGGCCGCCGACCCCGCCGACGGCAAAGATCCTGGCCCCGGCGAGAGCGGCCCGACCGATCACCCTCCGTTCATCCTACAAGCAGCGGCGCCTCGCAAAAAGCGCATCCACCCACCGAACATCGACCCAGGAGTTTCCCCATGTCCAAAGCCCCCGTTCGCGTCACCGTCAGCGGCGCCGCAGGCCAGATCGGCTACGCGCTGCTGTTTCGCATCGCCTCCGGCCAGATGCTGGGTGCCGACCAGCCCGTGATTCTTCAACTCCTGGAAATTCCCGACGAAAAGGCGCAGAAGGCGCTCAAGGGCGTGATGATGGAGCTGGAAGACTGCGCCTTTCCGCTGCTGGCCGACATGAGCGCGCATGGCGACCCGATGACCGCCTTCAAAGACGTGGACTACGCCCTGCTGGTCGGCGCCCGCCCGCGCGGCCCGGGCATGGAGCGCCGCGACCTGCTGTCGGCCAACGCGCAGATTTTCACCGCGCAGGGCAAGGCGCTGAACGCCGTGGCCAGCCGCGCGGTCAAGACCCTGGTCGTCGGCAATCCGGCCAACACCAATGCCTATATCGCGATGAAATCGGCCCCCGATCTTCCCGCGAAAAACTTCACCGCCATGCTGCGCTTGGATCACAACCGCGCGCTGAGCCAGCTGGCCGCCAAGACCGGCAAGCCCGTGGGCGAGATCGAAAAGGTCTGCGTTTGGGGCAATCACTCCCCGACCATGTATGCCGACTATCGCTTCGCCACGGTCGGCGGCCAATCTGTCAAAGATCTCATCAACGACGACGTCTGGAACCGCGACGTATTTCTGCCCACCGTCGGCAAGCGCGGTGCGGCCATCATCGAGGCGCGCGGCCTGAGTTCCGCAGCTTCGGCAGCCAATGCCGCCATCGACCACATGCGCGATTGGGCCCTGGGCACCAACGGCCGCTGGGTCAGCATGGGCATTCCGTCCGACGGCTCTTACGGCATTCCGGCCGAGACCATGTTCGGCTTCCCGGTCACCTGTGCGGGCGGCGAATACCAGCTCGTGCGCGATCTGCCGATCGACGCCTTCTCGCAAGAGCGCATCAACAAGACCCTGGCCGAACTCGAAGAAGAGAAGGCCGGCGTCCAGCATCTGCTCTGACCGGCCATGACCCACCCGACCGCTGGCGCGCGGCTGCGCCTTGCCCTGACGCAGGAGAGCCCGCTGCAGATCGTGGGCGCGATCAACGCCAACCATGCGCTGCTGGCGCAGCGGGCGGGCTTCAGGGCCATCTACCTTTCCGGCGGCGGCGTGGCCGCTGGCTCGCTGGGCATGCCCGATCTGGGCATCAACACCCTCGATGACGTGCTCACCGACGTGCGCCGCATCACCGATGTCTGCGACCTGCCCCTGCTGGTGGACGTGGATACCGGCTTCGGCCCGAGCGCCTTCAACATCGCGCGCACGGTCAAGAGCCTGATCAAATTCGGCGCCGCGGGCCTGCACATCGAAGACCAGGTCGGCGCCAAGCGTTGCGGCCACCGCCCCGGCAAGGAAATCGTCAGCAGTGACGAAATGGTCGATCGCATCAAGGCTGCGGTCGATGCCCGCACCGACCCTGACTTCTACCTCATCGCCCGCACCGACGCCATCGCCGTCGAGGGGCTGGACGCGGCCATCGCCCGCGCCCGCGCCTGTGCTGAAGCCGGTGCCGACGCCATCTTCGCCGAGGCCGCGCTCGATCTCGACACCTACCGCCAATTCGGCGCCGCGGTGGGCGTGCCGCTGCTGGCCAACATCACCGAGTTCGGCGCCACGCCGCTGTTCACCGTGGATGAACTTCGCAGCGCAGGCGTGGCCATGGCGCTCTACCCGCTTTCAGCGTTTCGCGCCATGAACAAGGCAGCGCAGACAGTGTATGAAACCCTGCGGCGCGAGGGCACACAAAAGGCGGTGGTGCCGCTGATGCAGACCCGCGCCGAACTTTACGAGAGCATCGGCTACCACGCCTACGAACAGCGGCTGGACGCCATCTTTTCCGGCAAGAAGCCATCCTGAACCGAACGTCCTACCGAGGAGACCGACCATGAGTGATGACGCAGCGCCCGCCGGCATGACCTTCAAGCCGAAAAAATCGGTGGCCCTCTCCGGCGTCACCGCCGGCAATACGGCCCTGTGCACGGTGGGACGCACCGGCAACGACCTGCACTACCGCGGCTATGACATCCTCGACCTGGCCGAGGCCTGCGAGTTCGAGGAGGTCGCCCACCTGCTGGTCCACGGCAAGCTGCCCAACACCGCCGAGCTCGCGGCCTACAAGACCAAGCTGCGCCGCCTGCGCGGCCTGCCTGCGGCCGTCAAGACCGCGCTGGAGCAACTGCCGCCCTCGGCGCACCCGATGGACGTGCTGCGCACCGGCGTGTCCGTGCTGGGCTGCGTCATGCCCGAGAAGGACGACCACAACGTGGCCGGTGCGCGCGACATCGCCGACAAGCTCATGGCCTGCCAGGGCTCGATGCTGCTGTACTGGTGGCACTACGCCGCCAACGGGCGCCGCATCGAGGTCGAGACCGATGACGACTCCATCGGCGCTCACTTCCTGCATCTGCTGCACGGCCACAAGCCCAGCGCCTTGTGGGAGCGGGCGATGCACACCTCGCTCATCCTCTATGCCGAGCATGAGTTCAACGCCTCCACCTTCACCGCCCGCGTCATCGCTGGTACCGGCAGCGATATGTTCAGCGCCATCACCGGGGCCATCGGCGCCCTTCGCGGCCCCAAGCATGGCGGCGCCAACGAAGTGGCGCTCGATATTCAGCGGCGCTACGCCAGCCCCGACGAAGCCGAGGCCGACATCCGCTGCAGGGTTGCCAACAAGGAAGTGGTGATCGGTTTCGGCCATCCGGTCTACACCATCGCCGATCCGCGCAACAAGGTCATCAAGGAAGTCGCCCGGCGGCTGTCCGCCGATCAGAAGGACATGCGCCTGTTCGACATCGCCGAGCGGCTGGAGACGGTGATGTGGGACGTGAAAAAGATGTTCCCCAATCTCGACTGGTTCAGCGCCGTGAGCTATTCGAACATGGGCGTGCCCACCGCCATGTTCACCCCGCTGTTCGTGATTTCCCGTACCAGCGGCTGGAGCGCGCATGTGGTGGAACAGCGACAGGACAACAAGATCATTCGGCCCAGCGCGAATTACACTGGCCCGGAAAATTTGCAGTTCGTGCCGCTCTCCCAGCGTTCCTGAGCCCCGTCACGCGCAAGCCACATCATGCCCACGCGCCAGACACCTCGCTCTCGCCGGCCCGGAGCGGATTTTCCGTGTTCCGTCGTTTGTGGAGTGTCTGATATGAAGCGCAATGTCTCTCTCGGCTTGTCCGTCCTTTCCGGGCTCGTGGGCCTGTCCTGCATGTTGAGCCTTCCGGCTCATGCCCAAAGCTCTGCCGACAAGTCGCAGCAGCCCGGCTCGGCGGCATCGGCAAAAAACACTGAGCCTACCGCCGCGCCCACCGTGGTCGCCACTGCGGCCACCGCCACGCCCGCCCTGCTGAAACCGTCTGCCGCCCCTGAGGGCACCGAAAACGGCTATCCCGACGTGAATCCGGTCTTCGCGTTGAAAGAGGGGCGCATGGTGTGCGGCAATCGCCGTATCCCGATGGACGTGAAGGTCGAAGGCGCCAATGACAAAGCCGTGCTGCTGACCTGGAACAAAAAACATTACGTCCTCAAGCGCAAACCCACCTCCACCGGCGCCTACCACTTCGACGACGCCAAGGCTGGCTTCGTCCTCATTCAGATTCCGACCAAGAGCATGCTGTTCGACAAAAAGAACATGACGCGATTGGCCGACGACTGCGTTCCCATCCAATAGTCCATCCATGTCCTCAGCGATTTCCAACGTCCGCCCCGCCCCTGACCAGGTTCTGGTCGACATCGTCGACTACGTCCTCAAGACCGATATCGACAGCTCGCTGGCCTACCAAACGGCCCGCAACTGCCTGATCGACACCCTAGGGTGCGGACTGGAAGCGCTGGAGTACCCCGCCTGCACCAAGCTGCTCGGCCCCATCGTGCCGGGCACCGTGGTACCCCACGGCGCCAAGGTGCCGGGCACGCAGTTCCAGCTCGACCCGGTGCAGGCCGCGTTCAACATCGGCGCGATGATCCGCTGGCTGGACTTCAACGACACCTGGCTGGCCGCCGAATGGGGTCACCCCTCGGACAACCTGGGCGGCATCCTCGCCGTGGCCGACTGGCTCAGCCGCAACGCCGTGGCCGCGGGCAAGCCGCCACTGACCATGCGCGACGTGCTCACCGCCATGATTCAGGCGCATGAGATCCAGGGCGTGATCGCACTGGAGAACAGCTTCAACAAAGTCGGACTCGATCATGTGGTGCTGGTCAAGGTCGCCACCACGGCGGTGGTCGCGCGCATGCTGGGCCTGTCGCGCGACGAGATCATCAACGCCGTCTCGCTGGCGTGGGTGGACGGCCAGAGCCTTCGCACCTACCGTCACGCCCCCAACACGGGCAGCCGCAAGAGCTGGGCCGCCGGCGACGCCACCAGCCGCGGCGTGCGTCTGGCGCTCATCGCCAAGACCGGCGAAATGGGCTACCCCAGCGTGCTAAGCGCCAAGACCTGGGGCTTCTACGACGTGAGTTTCCGCGGTCAGCCGTTCAAGTTCCAGCGCCCCTACGGCAGCTACGTGATGGAAAACGTGCTGTTCAAGATCAGCTTCCCGGCCGAGTTCCACAGCCAGACCGCGGTGGAAGCGGCCATGACCCTGCACCAGCAACTGGGGGCGGCGGGCAAGACCGCCGAAGACATCGCCTCCATCACCATCCGCACCCATGAGGCGTGCATCCGCATCATCGACAAGAAGGGCCCGCTGAACAACCCGGCCGACCGCGACCACTGTATTCAGTACATGGTGGCGGTGCCGCTGATCTTCGGCCGCCTGACGGCCGCCGATTACGAAGATGCCGTCGCCGCCGACCCGCGCATCGACGCCCTGCGCGACAAGATCACCTGCGTCGAAGACCCGCAGTACACCCGCGATTACCACGACCCTGAAAAGCGCTCGATCGCCAACGCCCTGACCGTCACCCTGAAAGACGGTTCGGTGCTGCCCGAGGTCGCCGTGGAGTATCCCATCGGCCACAAGCGCCGCCGCGCCGACGGCATTCCGCTGCTCGAAGCCAAGTTCCGCACCAACCTGGCGCGGCGCTTTCCGGCCAAGCAACAAAAAGCCATTCTCGACGTCTCACTGGATCAGAACTTGCTTGAATCCATGCCGGTCAACGAATACGTCGATCTCTACGTCATCTGAGCCACGGAGCACACCATGCCAGCCCAAGCCGCCAGCGCCAAGCCCGCGCACGCCTTTGCCAAGACGCGCAAAACCTTCAAGACCGCCTCGGGCAAATCCGCCCAGTTCTACTCCCTGCCCCAACTCGCGAAAGAGCTGGGCACCGATCTGTCGCGCCTGCCGGTGTCCATCCGCATCGTGCTCGAGTCGGTGCTGCGCAACTGTGACGGCAAGAAGGTCACGGCTGAGCACGTCAGGCAGCTCGCCGCCTGGAAGCCCGGCGCCGCCCGCACCGAGGAGATTCCCTTCGTCGTCGCCCGCGTGGTGTTGCAAGACTTCACCGGCGTGCCCCTGCTGGCCGACCTCGCCGCCATGCGCAGCACGGCCGGGCAGATGCACAAGAATCCCAAGGCCATCGAGCCGCTGGTGCCGGTCGATCTGGTGGTCGACCATTCGGTCATGATCGACGACTACGGCAGCAAAAAATCGCTCGATCTCAACATGCAGATCGAGTTCAAGCGCAACCAGGAGCGCTACCAGTTCATGAAATGGGGCATGCAGGCCTTCGACACCTTCGGCGTCGTGCCTCCAGGCTTCGGCATCGTGCACCAGGTCAACCTCGAATACCTCGCCCGTGGCGTACACAAGACCAAGGACGGCGTGGCCTATCCCGACACCCTGGTAGGCACCGACAGCCACACCACCATGATCAATGGCATCGGCGTGGTGGCCTGGGGCGTGGGCGGCATCGAGGCGGAAGCCGCCATGCTCGGCCAGCCGGTGTACTTCCTCACCCCCGACGTCGTCGGCGTGGAGCTCAAGGGCAAGCTGCGCGGCGGCGTGACCGCCACCGACCTGGTGCTCACCATCACCGAAATGCTGCGCAAGGCCAAGGTCGTGGGCAAGTTCGTCGAGTTCTTCGGCGAAGGCACCGCCAGCCTGTCGGTCACCGACCGCGCGACCATCGGCAATATGGCGCCCGAATATGGCGCCACCATGGGCTTCTTCCCGGTGGACGACAAAACCATCGACTACTTCAAGGGCACCGGCCGCACCAAGGCCGAGATCGAGCTGTTCGAGGGTTACTTCAAAGCGCAGAAGCTGTTCGGCGTGCCCAAGGCCGGGCAGATCGACTATTCGCAAACCCTCACGCTCGATCTGGGCACCGTCGCCCCGTCGCTGGCCGGGCCGAAGCGCCCGCAAGACCGCATCGAACTCGGCAGCGTCAAGTCGCAGTTCGAATCGCTGTTTTCCAAGCCCGTCGCCGAAAACGGCTTCAACCAGCCTGCTGACCGTCTGCAAAAGACTTTCAAGACCAGCGACGGCATCGAACTGGCCGATGGCGACGTGCTGATTGCCGCCATCACCTCTTGCACCAACACCTCCAACCCCAGTGTGCTGCTGGCTGCCGGTCTTCTGGCAAAGAAAGCCGTCGAAGCCGGGCTCAAGGTGAAGAAACACATCAAGACCTCGCTGGCTCCGGGCTCGCGCGTGGTCACCGAGTACCTGGAGAAGGCCGGTCTGCTGCCCTACCTGGAGAAGCTGGGTTTCAACGTCGCCGCCTACGGCTGCACCACCTGCATCGGCAATGCCGGTCCGCTGGCGCCCGAGATCGAGAAGACCGTGGTGGACAACAATCTGGTGTGCACCGCCGTGCTGTCGGGCAACCGCAACTTCGAGGCGCGCATTCACCCGAACATCAAGGGCAACTTCCTCGCCAGCCCGCCGCTGGTCGTGGCCTGTGCCATCGCAGGCACGGTGCGCCGCGATCTGATGACCGAGCCTGTGGGCTACGGCAAGGGCGGCAAACCCGTTTATCTGGGCGACATCTGGCCCTCGGGTGAAGAAGTGGCCAAGCTGATGAAGTTTGCGATGAACCCCAAGGTGTTCAAGGAGAACTACGCGCAGGTAGCCACCCATCCGGGCAAGCTCTGGAAGAAGATCGAAGGCGTCAAGGGCCAGATTTACGACTGGCCCAAGAGCACGTACATCGCCGAGCCGCCGTTCTTCGCCGGTTTCGGCATGCAGCCGGCGGCAACCTCGCTGCATGTGCGCGGGGCGCGTGCGCTGGCGCTGTTCGGTGACTCCATCACCACCGACCACATTTCGCCCGCGGGCTCGATCAAGGACTCCTCACCCGCGGGTCAATGGCTGCAGGCCAACGGCGTGCTCAAGGCCGACTTCAACTCCTACGGTTCGCGCCGCGGCAATCATGAGGTCATGATGCGTGGCACCTTCGCCAACGTGCGCATCAAGAACCTGATGATCCCGGCTTCCGCCGACGGCTCGCGCGAGGAAGGCGGCGTCACCCTTTTCCAGCCCTCGGGCAAGAAGATGTTCATCTACGACGCGGCGATGCAATACATCGCCGACGGCACGCCCACCGTGATCTTCGCCGGTGAGGAATACGGCACCGGCTCCAGCCGCGACTGGGCGGCCAAGGGCACGCAGCTTCTGGGGGTAAAGGCCGTGGTGGCGCGCAGCTTCGAGCGCATCCACCGCTCCAACCTGGTGGGCATGGGCGTGCTGCCGCTGCAGTTCCTCGGCAACGATTCCTGGGAGTCGCTGGGCATCAAGGGCGACGAGACCTTCGCCATCGAACTGGGCGACAGCCTGCGCCCGCAACAGGACGCCATGCTCGTCATCACCCGCGCCGACGGCAGCAAGCAGGAGGTCAAACTCAAGCTGCGCATCGACACGCCGATCGAGGTCGACTATTACCAGCACGGCGGCATTCTGCCCTTCGTGCTGCGCCAACTGCTGGCGGCCTGAGTTCGCGCGGGCAGCCCTGTTCTCCGCCCGACCCGCGCAGCACGTTGACGCATGGCCGATACCGAGCCTATACCCGACGTTCTCGTGGTCGGCTCCGGTCCGGCCGGGGCCATGGTGGCGCGCGATCTGGCACGCTCGGGTGCGCGGGTGCGCATTCTGGAACAGGGTTCCGGCCCGCCGCCGGGCACGCGCTTGCTCGGATTGCTGCGCCGAAAAGAGGCCATGCACATCGCGCCCGGCGTGGTGCTGCTGCGCAGCCTGCGCGTGGGGGGCGGCTCGGTCACCTTCTACCACACGGCCGCGCGCCCGCCGCTGGCGATGTTCGCCCGGCACGGCATCGACCTCGAAGCCGCGTTGCAGCGCGTGTTGGCCGAATCTCCGCATGAGCCTTTGCGCGACGATCTGCTCGCGCCCATTCCTTCGCTGTTGATGCAGGCCGGGCGCACGCTCGGGCTGCCCTGGCAGCCGCTGCCGAAAATGATCGACCAGTCCCGCTGTGAAAGCGGACAATGTCCGCCCGAGGCGTTCTGGTCGACTCACCCGCTGTTGCAGCAGGCGGTCGCACACGGCGCCGATCTGCGCACCGGCGTGCAGGCCACCCGAGTCCTGTTCGAGCATGGGCGAGCCATCGGCGTCGAGGCGCGCGACCAGGGCTCGACCCGGGTGTTCCGCGCCGGGCGTGTGATCTTGAGCGCGGGCGGCATCGCCAGCCCGGCCATCCTGCAGCGCAGCGGGGTGGAGGCGGCGGGCCAGGGCTTTTTCTGCGACCCGCTGCGCATCGTCATGGCGCAAGCTCCCGCCGCAAGACAGACCCACGACATCTCGATGTCAGCGGGCTACTTCGACACCGAGGCCGGCTACATGCTGTCGGACATCACCATTCCGGCGAATTTTTTCCGCGCCTTCGCCTGGGCTGCGGGCCGCCCCGATCAGTTGCTCGGCTACGGCCATACCGCGATGATCATGGTGAAAATCCGTGACGACATCGAAGGCCGCATCGATGCGCACGGCCGTCCCTGGCGACGCTTCGGGCCGGGTGACAAACAGAAGATGCGCGCAGGCGTGGAACAGGCGCGCGCGGTGTTGAAAGCCGCAGGAGCGAGACGGCCTTATGTCTCGCCTTGGGTAGCAGCGCACCCGGGCGGCTCGGTGCGGCTGGGCGAACTGCTCGACGATAGTCTGTGCTGCCACAGCCCTAACCTGCATGTGTGCGACGCCTCGGTCATTCCCGAACCATGGGGGCTGCCGCCTACCCTCACCCTGCTGGCGCTGGGCAACTATCTGGCAGACCGCCTATCGCAGCACTGAAAACGCTTCGCGCCAAGCCGACTCGCCGAACCCGACCAGCAACACATCGCCCATTTCGACCACGGGGCGCTTGATGGCGCTGGGATGTTGAACCAGCACGTCCACCGCGCTGGCGGCATCGCGCACGGCAGACTGCGTGGCCGCATCGAGCTTGCGCCAGGTGGTGCCGCGCCGGTTGAGCAAGACCTCCCAGCCCGCGGCATTGGCCCAGACCCCGATCTGACGGGCATCGGGCGGGGTTTTCTTGAAATCAACGAACTCGTAACCCAAGCCCTGCTCCTGCAGCCACTGCCGCGCCCGCTTGACGGTGTCGCAGTTGGCAATGCCGTAAACCTTGAGTGCGGACGCAGTGCTCATGTTCACACCTTGTCCCGCCGGAAAATCCATTGATCTTCCTTGGAGACCTCGGGCACGAAGCGGTAGCCTTCGCTGTCGAAGGCCTTGATCTTTTCCACCGTGGAGATCCGGTGCAGGACGATGTAACGGGCCATCAGACCGCGGGCGCGCTTGGCGTAGAAGCTGACCACCTTGTAGCCCTTTTGCGGCGTGCCGTCCTGAAACACAGGCTGCACCACACGCGCCTTGAGCACACCGCGATCGACGCTGCGGAAGTATTCGTCGGAAGCCAGGTTCACCAGCACCGGCTCGCCCTTGCCCTCGGCCAGATCGGCGTTGAGGCTCTCGGCGATCTGCGAGCCCCAGTAGGCATACAGATCCTTGCCCAGGGCATTGGGCCAGGCCGTGCCCATCTCCAGGCGATAGGGCCGCATCAGATCAAGCGGGCGCAACACCCCGTAGAGGCCACTGAGGATGCGCAGGTGCTGCTGCGCCCATTGCAGATCCTTTTCGCTCAGACTTCCGGCATCGAGTCCCTCATAGACATCGCCGTTGAAGGCCAGCACGGCCTGCTTGCTGTCCTCGGGCGTGAACCGTGGCTTCCACTCGGCGAAGCGGGCGGCATTGAGCGCGGCCAGCTTGTCGGAGATGCCCATGAGCGCGCCGAGCTGCTGCGGGCTCTGCTTGCGCAGGCCCTCCACCAGCGCTGTGGCCTGCTTGACGAACTGCGGCTGGGTGGCGATGGATGTCGTCGGCGGGGTGGTGTAGTCGAGCGATTTGGCAGGGGATAAAACCATCAGCAACATAGCATCTCCGCGAGAACAGGGGTTGCCGTTCAGTGTATCGGTCGCCTGCCCGTCAGACCGTTTCCACGCTGGCAAGACGCGGCAGCGGCGTGCGGATCAAGTAGTCGAAGGCAGCGAGCGCCGCCTTGGCACCGTCACCCGCGGCGATGACGATCTGCTTGTACGGCACGGTCGTCGCATCGCCCGCGGCCATGACGCCGGGCACCGAAGTCTGCCCCTTGGCATCGACCACGATCTCGCCGAAGCGGCTCAGTTCGACCACGCCCTTGAGCCACTCGGTATTGGGCACCAGCCCGATCTGCACGAACACGCCTTCGAGCGCCAGGTGATGGCTTTCGCCGGTGGCGCGATCGGTGTAGGTCAGGCCATTCACCTTGCTGCCGTCGCCGGTGATTTCGGTGGTTTGCGCGTTCGTCAGGATGGTGACGTTGGGCAGGCTGCGCAGCCTGCTCACCAGCACGGCATCGGCGCGCAGTTCGGGGGCGAATTCCAGCAGGGTCACATGCGCGACCAGACCGGCCAGATCAATGGCGGCTTCCACACCCGAATTGCCCCCGCCGATCACGCTCACGCGCTTGCCCTTGAACAGCGGGCCGTCGCAGTGCGGGCAGTAGGCCACGCCCTTGTTGCGGTACTCGGCCTCGCCCGGCACATTCACCGTGCGCCAGCGCGCCCCCGTGGAGAGAATGACGCTGCGAGCCTGCAACCGTCCTCCATGGGCGAATTCGACGGCGATCAGGCCGCCCTCCTGCTCGGCCGGAACGAGCTTTTCGGCGCGCTGTTGATTGAGCAGATCGACGCCGTATTCCCGGACATGCGACTCCAGCGCCGCAGCAAACTTAGGGCCGTCGGTGGCGAGCACCGAGATGTAGTTCTCGATGGCCAGGGTGTCGTTGACCTGACCGCCGAAGCGCTCGGCCGCCAGACCCACGCGTATGCCCTTGCGCGCCGCATACACCGCGGCGGCGGCACCAGCAGGGCCGCCGCCGACGATGAGCACGTCGTAGGGCTCCTGAGCATTGAGCCGTGCGGCATCGCGCTCGGCAGAGCCGCTGTCGAGCCTGGCCACGATTTCTGCCACATCCATGCGGCCGCTGCCGAACAACTCGCCGTTCAGATACACCGTGGGCACGGCCATGATCTGCCGCGACTCGACTTCGTCCTGGTACAGGGCACCGTCGATGACCACTGTCTGCACCCGGGGGTTGAGCACGGCCATGAGCGACAGCGCCTGCACCACGTCGGGGCAGTTATGGCAGCTCAGCGACATGTACACCTCGAAGCGATAGTCGCTGTCGAGCTGGCGAATCGCCTCGATGGTTTCAGGCTCGACCTTGGGCGGGTGTCCGCCCGTCCACAGCAGCGCCAGCACCAGCGAGGTGAATTCATGCCCCAGCGGAATGGCGGCGAACCGCAGATGCTGCGCCGGGCCGCCGACGCGCTCCAGCGCGAACGAAGGACGCCGCGCATCGGTGCCGTCGAACCGTACCGAAATCTTGTCCGACAGGCCCGCGATCTGTTCAAGCAGAGTGCGCATCTGCGCCGCCTGCTCGCTGTCGTCGAGCGACGCCGTGACCACGAACGGCTGGTTCACGCGCTCCAAATAGGCCTTGAGTTGGGAAAGCAGAGCGTCGTCGAGCATGGCGCAATCCTCTGAGATGCGATGAGAAAAGGAAACGGACAGGCGCATTCCCGCCCGGCGATCAGCCGGGCGCGCGCCTCACTGCGCCCTTATGGTGCGAAACCGAGGGTGCGAAACCGAACTGCGGGCGAAACGATCAGATCTTGCCGACCAGATCGAGCGAAGGCTTGAGGGTGGCGTCGCCCTGCTTCCACTTCGCCGGGCAGACTTCGCCGGGGTGGGCAGCCACGTACTGCGCGGCCTGCACCTTGCGCAGCAGCTCCTTGGCGTCGCGGCCGATGCCGTTGTCGTGGATTTCGCACAGCTTGATCACGCCTTCAGGGTTGATCAGGAAGGTGCCGCGCAGCGCCAGGCCTTCCTCTTCGATCATGACATCGAAATTGCGGGTCAGGGCGCCGGTCGGGTCGCCGATCAGCGGGAACTTGACCTTCTTGATCGCTTCGGAGGTGTCGTGCCAAGCCTTGTGGGCGAAATGGGTGTCGGTGGACGCGCCATACACTTCCACCCCGAGGGATTTGAAAGTGTCGTAGTTGTCGGCCAGGTCTTCGAGCTCGGTCGGGCAGACGAAGGTGAAGTCGGCGGGGTAGAACACCAGGGCCGACCATTTGCCCTTGAGGCTGGCCTCGGTCACTTCGAAGAACTTGCCGTTCTGGAACGCGGTGGCTTTGAAAGGTTTGACTGCGGTGTTGATCAAAGACATGTGAAACTCCTTGAGGTTGCTGTTGACGGCCCATTGAGAGAGGGCGACTGAGAAGGTTTTACCTTCGTTTATGTTGCAGTGCACACTCTAGGGTTTGCCCCCACATCCGTCCAATGGACTCTTTCAATTTCGCCCATAGTCCTCCCCTATGTTGCAGAGTCAGGCCACGCGTTGCGCGATGCAACATGGCCGCTGCAACCCCTTTCTCCTGCCGCTTCGGTGTGCTGCCATGAACCCTGCAACGACCTCGATCACCTACATCGGCCTGGGCGCCATGGGAACGCCCATGCTGGGCCATCTGCTGCGACTGGGCTGCTCCGCCAGGGTCTATGCCCGCAGCGAGAGCAGCCGTGCCGCCGCTGCAGAACTCGGCGTGGAGGTGTGCGCGACGCCCGCAGAAGCGGCGCGTGACGCGGATTTCATCTTCACCAACGTCACCTCGACCGATGACGTGCGAGCCGTGCTTTGCGGCCCCGATGGCGCCATGCACGGCGCCCACCCCGGTGCGGTGTGCATCGACCACAGCACCATCGCAGCCGAGGGCGCGCGCGACATCGGGCAAACATTGCGCACGGCAGGCCTGCACTTTCTCGACGCCCCCGTCTCGGGCGGCGTGCGCGGCGCGCGCGACGCCAGCCTGAGCATTATGGTGGGCGGTGACGCCGAGACCTTCGCGCGCGCGCTGCCGTTGCTGCAAGCCCTGGGTCCGAATGTGAAACACGTCGGCCCCAGCGGCAGCGGGCAGGTGGCCAAGGCCTGCAATCAACTCATCCAGGTCGTCACCATCGAGGCCATCGCCGAAGCCCTGCTCTATGCGGCGAGGCAGGGTGTGGACACTCAGGCCGTGCTGGATGCCATCGGCACCGGCTTCGCCAGCAGCCGCATGCTCGACCTGATGGGGCCGAAGATGGCCCGGCGCGATTTCGCCGCCGGCATCGAAGCCCGCCTGCATGCCAAGGACTTCGGCCTGATCGCGGCCTCCGCCCAGGCCGCCGGCTTGCGTCTGCCCGCGCTGGAGCAGGTGCAGCGCCAGCTCGAAGTGCTGATGCAGTCAGGCTGGGGCCGCGACGACACCTCCAGCCTGCTGCGCGTGCTCGAGGAGCAGCAGGGTGAACTCAACCCTCCAGTGTGAGACCCTGCGCCTCGTCGTGCCTTGCGCTTGACTGATTGCGCTCTCCGATCAGATCCCACAGTCGGTTGTGCAGGGCAGAGCCCGGCTGCGCCAGCGCATCGAGCACCGAGAAATGATGGGCGCCGGGCACGACCAGGGTCTTGCCCGAACCCGGCCAGTGGCGATGCATCAGCCTGGCCTGGACGTGAAACGCCTCCGACTCCTCCGCGCCCACCGCCAGGGCCAGCGGTGCCGGGCCCGAAGGTGGCAGCCAGGCTGGCGACATGGCCCGCGCGCTGTGTTGCGTCAACCGCAGATCGCGCTGCAGGAAAGCCGTCTTTCGCACCGCTTCGAGGTCATAAACGCCCGACAGGGCCAATGCGCCCGCGGGAATCTGTGCAGGTAGATCATCGCCCAACCAGTCGAAGCGGCAAGTCAGCATCATGGCCGCCAGATGCGCTCCAGCCGAATGACCGGCCAGGACGATGCGCGAACGCTCCACGCCGAAGTCCTCCGCGCGACGCCACACCCAGACCAAGGCCTGCACCACGTCGCGCACGATCTCCTGCAAGGACGCCCCAGGCGCGAGCGCGTAGTTCACGACGACCACATGCACCCCGCGCGCCACGAAGGGCGGCGCCAGAAAACTGTGATCGGCCTTGTCGAGCGAACGCCACCATCCGCCGTGAATGAACACCAGACAAGGGGCCGTCCCGGTCGCCGCCGGCGCAAACCAGTCGAGGGTCTGCGTGATCGCATCGCCATACGGCAGGTCGAGAAGACAAGGCCAGTTCAGCCTCGCTTCCTGCGAATCGCGCTTCCAGCGGGCGAGATAATCGGCCCAATCGGGCACCAGCTCACGATTATTGAATTCGCGGTCGAGCACCGCAGCGTCGTAACGCATCATCCCACCCCATCGGGTCCGCCTACGGATTTGTCACCGCGCGATGGTAGGACGAGATGTCGCACCTCACCATCGAAGATACCGTTCGTTACCAGTGCGCTTGCACCACACCATTCGGCCGCATTCGCGGCGTCGGTTATGATTTCGCTTTGGGGCCGATAGCTCAGCTGGGAGAGCGCTGCGTTCGCAATGCAGAGGTCGGGAGTTCGATCCTCCTTCGGTCCACCAAACATCCAAGCCCAGGCCCTGGCCTGGGCTTTTGTTTTGTGGGTTGCTCATGCTGCGAACATGAAAGAATGGCGAGCTTTCGCCATACACCCTGGGCTCGGCCCGGGTTCGCTCTCATGCAAACCGATCAGGTCCGCATCTACCTTCTCGATCTCCAGAGCCGCATTCTCGACGCCCTACAGGCGGCGGACGGTCAGTCCTTCCGCCGCGATGCGTGGACACGTCCCGCCGACTCGCCTCTGCAGGGCGAGGGCGTCAGTAGTCTGATCGAGTTTGGCGGCCTGCTCGAACGCGGCGGCTGCAATTTTTCGCATGTGCGCGGCCCCAGGCTGCCGCCTTCGGCCACCCAGCACCGGCCCGAGCTGGCTGGGGCGCCTTTCGAGGCTCTGGGCATTTCGCTGGTGTTCCACCCGACCAACCCCTATGTGCCGACGGTGCATATGAACGTGCGCATGCTCATGGCCAACCCCGACGGACAGTCGCCGGTGGCGTGGTTCGGTGGCGGCATGGACCTCACGCCCTATTACGGCTTCGAGGAAGACGCCCGCCACTTTCACCGCACCTGCCAGACCGCGCTCGCGCCCTTTGGCGATGACCACTACCCGCGCTTCAAGGCCTGGTGCGACGAGTATTTCTTTCTCAAGCACCGCAACGAGCCGCGCGGCATTGGCGGGGTGTTTTTCGACGATTACAACGAGGGCGGATTCGAGCAGGGGTTCGCGCTGATGCGAGCCGTGGGCGACGCCTTTCTGCCCGCTTATCTGCCCATCGTGGAACGCCGCCGTGACCTGCCTTATGGCGAGCGCGAACGCGACTTCCAGGCCTACCGCCGCGGCCGTTACGTCGAGTTCAATTTGGTGTGGGATCGGGGCACCCACTTCGGCCTGCAGTCGGGCGGACGCACCGAATCCATCCTCATGTCCATGCCGCCCATCGTGAAATGGCGCTACGACTGGCACCCCGAAGCCGGGTCGCCCGAGGCGCAGCTCTACGACGTCTTTCTCAAGCCGAGGGACTGGGCGGCTGAATGAGCGATACCGCAACGACGCCCCGGCGCATCGGCTTGCTGGGCGGCAGTTTCGATCCCATCCACAACGCGCACCTGCAACTCGCCGAAAGCGCCTGCAGCGAGCTGTCTCTCGACGCGGTCTGGTTCATCCCCGCGGGGCAGCCGTGGCAGCGCGATCCGCTGGCGGCAAGTCCGCAGCAGCGCTGGGACATGGTGAACCTGGCCATCGCCGGACACCCCGGCCTGCTCGCCTGCGACATCGAGCTCAAGCGCCAGGGGCCGAGCTACACCATCGATACGGTGCGGGCGCTGCGCGCCGCGCATCCCTACACGGCGTTCACCTTCATCCTCGGTGCCGACCAGCTGCGCAACCTCCCGACCTGGAACGGCTGGGAAGACATCGTGGCGCAGGTCGATCTGGCCGCGGCGCGGCGTCCGGGCTATGCCGATGAGGCGCCGCCCGAATTGCTCCACGCCCTGGCCGCGCACGGGCACCGGCTGCACCGGCTGGCCATGCCCGAGATCGACCTTTCGGCCACCCGCATCCGCCACAGCATCGCCCAGGGCGAGTCGCTGGCCGGGCTGGCGCCGACCGCTGTGGCACACTACATTGAGCAACATCGCCTTTACACCCACGCCTAACCCACTCATCAGCATGGACATCCGCAAACTGCAACGCACCATCGTCGACGCCCTCGAAGACGTCAAGGCCCAGGACATTGAGGTGTTCAACACCGAAGAACTCACCAGCCTGTTCGACCGGGTCATCGTCGCCAGTGGTACGTCCAACCGCCAGACGCGCGCCCTGGCCAGCAGCGTGCGCGACAGCGTGAAAGCCGCTGGATTCGAGGTGCGCAACCCCGAGGGTGAGGAAACCGGCGAATGGGTGCTGGTGGACTGCGGCGCGGCCGTGGTGCACATCATGCAGCCCGCGATCCGCGCCTACTACAAGCTCGAAGAACTGTGGGGCGCCAAGCCGGTGCACCTCAAACTCGGCGGTGCCAAGCGTGTGGGCGCGAAAGTGGCCGCCAAGGGCCCGGACAGCCGCCCCGACAAACCCGACGCCGAAACCAAGGCTCCTGCGCGCAAGACGGCTGCCAGCAAGTCGGTTGCCAGCAAGGCTCCGGCGCGCAAGCGCCCAGCCGCCAAGAAGGCTGCGGCGAGCCCTGCCCCCACCCGCACCTCGCCGTATGGCGAAACCAGCGCCGAGAAAAAGCGCGTGACCCGTGTGGTCGGCACCGCAGCCGGTGCGCGTTCCGCGCCTGCGGCTCCGGCCCGCAAACGCGCACAAGCGGTGGAAGCTCCCACGGCCGCCAAGCGCCCGGCTGCGAGCAAGACGGCATCCACCCAAGTCGCCGCAGCCAAGCGGCCTGCAGCCAAGGCTCCCGCCAAACGCGCTGCGGCCAAGCGCGTTGCCGCCAAAACACGGGCCTCCTGACCGGCCCGCATGAAACTCTGGCTGCTCGCCGTGGGCCAGCGCATGCCGCGCTGGGTGGACGAGGCCTATGCCGATTACGCCAAGCGCCTCCCGCCCGAGACGCCGCTGCTGCTCAAGGAAATCCGCGCCGAGGCGCGCAGCTCCAGCATCAGCGCCGAAGCGGTGATGGAGCGCGAGGCCCAGCGCATCGAGGCGGCCGTACCCGTGGGCGCGCGCCTCGTCACCCTCGATGAGCGCGGCCAACGCCTCACCACCGAGGCGCTTGCCCAAGTCCTGCAGCAATGGCGGCAGGAGGGCCGCGATGTCGCTCTGGTGATCGGCGGGGCCGACGGGCTGGCCCCGCGCCTCAAGCAGAAGGCCGACACCTTGCTGCGGCTCTCTGATCTCACCCTGCCCCACGGCTTGGTGAGGGTGCTGCTGGCCGAGCAGCTCTACCGCGCCCACAGCCTGCTGACCGGGCATCCCTATCACCGCGCCTGAGCGCTTTTCGCCGTCCATGCCGCGGCGATAATGATGATCCCAGATTGTCCATTAGGCGGCGCTTCGCGCCTGCATGGGTGCTGGCGGTCGGCTTGGGGCATCTTTGCCCCCGCGCTTCGCCATTATCCCATGCCCTAATGAACAATCTGGGATGATTCTTCCTGCCGGACTCGTCATGCAACCCACCCCCGACTCCCTTTGGGCCGATGTGCTCGCCGTGCGCCAGCAGCAACCGCTGGTGCACAACATCACCAATTTCGTGGTGATGAACTACAACGCCAATGCGCTGCTGGCGCTGGGTGCCGCGCCGGTGATGGCGCATGCCCGCGAAGAGGTCGTCGACATGGCCGGCATCGCCCAGGCGCTGGTGCTCAACATCGGCACGCTCGAACCCCGCTGGATCGAGTCCATGCGCCTGGCGCTGCAAAAGGCGCGCGAGCGCGGCATTCCCGTGGTGCTCGACCCGGTCGGTGCCGGGGCCACGCCTTACCGCAATCAGGCCGTGGCCGAACTGCTGGAAGCGGGCAACCCCACGGTGCTGCGCGGCAATGCCTCGGAGATTCTGAGCGTGGCTGGCGTCGCGGCCGCCACCCGCGGGGTGGACAGCTCGGCAGCGTCGGACGACGCGGTGCGGGCCGCGCGCGAGCTGGCGTCCAGACTGGATGCCGTGGTCTGCGTCAGCGGCGCAACCGACCATGTGCTCGCACCCGATGGCCGACATGCACGCCTGTCCAACGGCCACGTCTGGATGACGCGCGTCACCGGCGTGGGCTGCTCGGCCAGCGCCCTGATCGGCGCTTTCAGCGCGGTGCAGCCCGATGCGTTTCACGCCACGACCGCCGCCATGGCCTATTTGGGCGTGGTCGGTGAAGTCGCCGCCGAGCAGGTCCAGGCCGCAGGCCGTGGCGTCGGCCAGTTGCAGATCGCCCTGCTCGACGGCCTGCAGCTCCTCGACGCTGCCACCTTCCTCGCCCGGCTGCGTTTGCAGACCGGTAACTGAGACGGTGACTGAGCCATGAACGCGCCGCGCCGCTGGCCCTTGGCCATGCTGAGGCTGCACCTCGTCACCGATGCCGCGCTGTGTGGCCCGCGCGGGGTCGAGGCCGTCGTGGCCGACGCCGTGCGGGGCGGGGCGAGCTGCGTGCAACTGCGCGAGAAGCATCTCGACACGCGATCTTTCGTCGAACGTGCCCGCGCGCTCAAGGCCCTGCTCGAGCCGCTGGGCGTGCCCTTGATCGTCAACGACCGCGTCGATGTGGCGCTGGCTGCGGGCGCCGATGGCGTGCATGTCGGCCAGAGCGACATGCCCCTCGAAGACGCGCGTCGGCTGATGCCCCACGCGCTGATCGGTCTGTCCGTGGAAAACGCCGAGCAGGTGCGCGCGGCGCATGGCCTGCCGGTGGACTACCTGGGCGTCAGCCCCGTGTTCGCCACGCCGAGCAAGCAAGACACCGCCCCGGCGCTTGGGCTCGACGGCCTGCGCGCGCTGCGCGCCCTCACCGATCTGCCGCTGATCGCCATCGGCGGCATCGATCTCGACAACGCGGCGCAAGTCATGGCCGCCGGGGCCGACGGCCTCGCCGTGGTGCGGGCCCTGTGTGCCGCGCCCAACCCGGCCGAGGCCGCGCGCACGCTGCGCCAGTTCACCGATTCACCTGCCCCGCGATGACCTCCCCTACCCCCCAGACCGACATTCCCCCCGTGGCGCGCTACGCTCGCGTGCTCAGCATCGCCGGTTCCGACAGCGGCGGCGGCGCGGGCATCCAGGCCGATCTCAAGACCATGGCGGCGCTGGGCTGCTATGGCATGACGGCCATCACCGCTATCACGGCGCAGAACACGCAAGGCGTGCGGACCATTCAGGCTCTGCCGCCCGAATTGCTGGCGCAACAGATCGACGCGGTGGTCGAAGACATCGGCGTCGATGCGGTGAAGATCGGCATGCTGCACGACGTCGGCGTGGTGCGGGTGGTGGCCGACGCCATCCGCCGCCACCGCTTCGCCCATGTGGTGCTCGACCCGGTGATGGTCGCCACCAGCGGCGACAAGCTGATTACCGAATCCACGGTGGACTGCCTGGTGAGCGAGCTCTTTCCCCTCGCCACCCTCATCACCCCCAACCTCGACGAAGCCGCCTGGCTGCTGCGGCTGGATGCCATCGGCATCGACGAGCTGGATCAGGCCGCTGAACGCTTGCAGGCGCTCGGCGCGCCCGCCGTGCTGCTCAAGGGTGGGCATCTGCCCGGCCCCCAGCTCACCGACCTGTTGCTGCTTCCCGACAGCCGAATCGAGCGTTGGGAAGCGCCGCGCATTCCCACCCGCAACACCCACGGCACCGGCTGCAGCCTGTCTTCGGCCATTGCCTGTCATCTGGCGCTGGGCGCGCACTTGGTCGAGGCCGTCGCACAGGGCCGCGATTTCGTGCGCGGCGCGCTGCTGGCCGGGGCCGACATGCAGCTCGGTCATGGGCACGGCCCGCTCAATCACGGCCACGCGCCGCAAGCGACCAGGCGGTTGCCGCTGTAGGAAGCTGTCAGCGGCTTTGCGGCACCCGCGCTTCGCGCCAACGCAACAGCCCAGCCGCGAAGAGCGTAAAAGCCAGACTGGGCAGGGCCGATCCCCAACTGGGCCACCAGACGGTGCCCAACTGAAACACCCCGATGCCCAGCAGCCAGACCGCCATCGGCCCCCAGCGCCAGTTGCCCTTGGGCGGCAAGCCCGGCGCAAGCTGCGCGATCACCACGCCGAACAAGGGCACGAACACCGAGCTGAGGGTGAGCAGGAAGGGCTCCAGCGCGTGCATCGGCAGCGCCAGCGCGGCCACGGTAGCCAGGACCACCAGCGTCATGCCCGTGCGACGGATGGTCCAGTTGGCGCGCAGAAAATTGGTCGAGACCGCGCCCGAGTGCACGTCGCCGAAGGCGTTGTCCACCTCGTCCACCAGAATGAAGCCCAGCGCGATCAGCCCGCCCTGGGCCAGCAGCAGGGTGCTGAGCATGTCGGTATCACCCGGCGAGACGCTGATGACCAGCACCCCCAGCGCATAACACCAGATGTTCGCCGCGGCATAGCCGATCCAGGTGCCGCGCGCCGTCGCCCCGGCGTGGCGGCCGTAGCGGGCATAGTCGGCCACCAGCGGCAGCCACGACACCGGCATGGCCACGACCAGATCCACCGCCGCGAGCAGACTCATGGAGCCGTCGCCCGGCCGCGCCCAGAGCGCGTCGAAACCCAGGTGCCAGGCCTTCAGGCCGAACTGGTAGGTCAGCCACATCAGCGATGCGACGATCAGCGGCATGGCCGCGCGGCTGACGAAACGCCGCACCAGACCGATCATCCGCCCGCTGGCCAGCACCAGCAGCAGCGCGCCCCAGGCCAGGGTGGCGACCACGGGCACCCATGCGCCACGCACACCGAACACATGATCGACGATGGTGCGTGTGCCGTCGCGCATGACCACCAGCTCGAACGCGGTCCAACCCAGCAGTTGCACCACGTTGAGCGCCACCGGCAGCATGGCAAAGCGTTGCCCCAGAGTGTGGCCGATCAGCGCCGAACTCGACAGCCCGTGCCGACTGCCAATGCCGGCCACCCACGCCAGCAATCCCGCGCCCAGGACCGAGCCCAAGGCAATCGCCCCCGCCGCCTGCGGCAGACTCAGGCCCGGCCGCAGATAGGCGCCCACCTGCATGACCAGCAGCCCCACGCCCAGACTGAACCAGAGCGCCAGCGAATCGCCGAAGCCGAACGCCCGCTCGTGCGCGGGCACGCTGGCCTGGGACGCATGAGCCGCGTCGGCGGAATGAGTAGATGCTGCCATGACGGGATTCCAGCGTGCTCGCGCAGAAACCCGGCGGGGCGTGCGCCCCATGGGCACCCGCCAACCTTGCTTCCCTGCGCGAGGATGACCTCAATCAGGTTCGGAGGGACTGTCTCAGCGATGCTGCAAACGCGCAGCCCGCACCCCTAGCGTTGCGCCGCGGAATTGCGGCGTTGTGTGGATTGTAGGCAGGGCAACGTCCCCGCTGCGCCCCGCGACGGCTTCGCAGCGCGGCTATGCTGTGCCGACTGACCTGTCTCTGTCCATGCGCACGATCCGCCTCCGCCGCCCCCGCCTGAACCTGGCCGCAGGCCTGCTCTGGGCTGCGCCCTATTCCCTGCTGGGCCTGCTCGTCGCCGTACCGGCCTGGGCGCTCGGCGCTCGGCTGCGACGGGTCGATCACACCCTGGAATGCTCAGGCGGTGCGCTGGGGGGTTGGATGCTGCGCCTGCCCAATCGCCATCGCCTCGTTGCGCTCACCCTGGGCCATGTCATCCTCGGGGTGGACGCTGCGGCGCTGCAAAGGCTGGGCACGCACGAAAGGGTGCATGTACAGCAATACGAGATCTGGGGTCCATTCTTCGGCCCGGCCTATCTGCTGGAGAGTCTGTGGCAGGGACTGCGCGGTCGCGACCCTTACCTGGCCAATCGCTTCGAGCGGCAGGCCTACGCCAAGGGTGGGCCGTTCACGATTTGACGCATGAGCGCGCTGCTCCGAAAGCACCCTATGCCAGCCATGAAGGTTGTTTGATATGAATCAAATGAGATGTATCCCAAAGGCCTAACCTGAAACGGTCGGGATCACCCCGATCCTGCACGCATGAACAGCCAAGGAGATTGCCATGATGTCGACCAAACCGCTTTTGAGCGCCCTTGCCTTCAGCCTCATCCTTGCTGGAGGGGGGCTGACCGCGACCGCAGCGTATGCCCAGACGCAAAAACAGGAGACTATTTACGGTAGCCAGTTGATGACGCAAAAAGAGCGTCGTGAATACCGGCTCAAGATGCGCGAGGCAAAGACGGCGGAACAACGCGAACAGATTCGCGCCGAACATCACAAACAGATGCAGGAACGCGCCAAGGAACGCGGCGTGAAACTGCCCGACTCGCCCCCTGCGCAAGGCATGCATCAGGGCAGGCCCGGCGGCGGCATGGGCCCGGGCGGTGGTGGCATGGGCCCCGGTGGAGGTGGCATGGGGCCGGGCGGTGGTGGTATGGGCCCGGGCGGCGCGGCAAAGCCATAAGCCATTGTCGTTTGCAGAGCAACTTTCGGGCTGGGCTGCGGCTGCCTCTCTGACATCGAAGGCAACCGCAGGCACTGCGACGCGCTGAGCCAGCGGCTCAGTCTCGCGTCGCCCCGTCTAGGAGCCTGTCGGGCTTGGGGCGAGGATGGCGAAAAATGGGCATGCGGATGCCATGCGGCGACGGATTTGCAGCCCCATAGCCCAAGTTATGGGGCAAAAAGCCGCTGCCGCAGGGCGCTGCGGGCCCGTTTTGCCGCCCTTGATCCTCAAGTCCGACAGGCTCCTAGCTTGCGATAGACCTGAGCGAACCGCCCCTGTTCGACCACGCCGTAGTCGCCCGGCGCGTATTGCAGCAGCCAGTCGCCGGGCTTGCCTTGCAACAGGTCGCCGCCCGCGCTGCGCGCCATGCGGAAGGCATGGGCCATGCGCCGGGCCAGCACGGGAATCGGGCGGTTGACGTAGGGCCCGTCCCGCCCCATCGCGGCGGCACCCAGCGGCTGGTAGCGCGCCTCGAAACGCTCGCGCGACACGCTCCAGCGGTCGCCGGTGGCGCCGGTGATGATGGCGTCGCCTGCGGCGTAACGGTTCGGCCCTTCGCGGCTGCTCAACTCACCCGCCGTCGTGGCGAAAACCACCTGCACGGTCTCGTGCTTGACGAAGCTGGCCGCCTGAGGATCGTTGCGCAGATCCACATCGCGCAGCAGAGGTGGCGCATCCTCGTGCGCCATGTGAACCTTCTCACTTGCCATCGAGTACTTCCCAGCGCTCCAGGGCGTGGAGCAGTTCTTCGTCGATCTGGGCGTAGCGTTCCTGCATTTCGCGGATACGCGCGCTACCCGAGGTATAGCTGGCCGGATCGGCCAGTTGGTCGGAGAGCGACTTCTGCTCCGCTTCCAGGGCGGCGATGCGGCCTGGCAGTTCCTGCAGTTCGCGCTGCTCCTTGTAGCTTAGCTTGCGTCTGGCCGGTGCCGTGGGGATGGCGGACTCGGTCGGCGTGGGCTTGCTCTGCGCCGCGCCGCGCTTGTCAGAAGCGCCGATCACCGACTTGGTCAACTGCGCCTGCAAGGCGCGGGCGCGCTGGGACTGGGTGAGCCAGTCGGTCACGCCGCCCTCGTACTCGCGCCAGCGGCCCGGGGCGTCGGGCGTGGCCTCGCTCACGATGGTGCTGGTCACAACGTTGTCGAGGAAACGCCGGTCGTGACTGACCAGGAAGACGGTGCCGGGAAAATCCTGCAACAACTGCTCCAGCAGTTCGAGCGTGTCGATGTCGAGATCGTTGGTGGGCTCGTCGAGCACCAGCACATTGGCCGGGCGGGCGAACAGGCGGGCGAGCAACAGCCGGTTGCGCTCGCCGCCGGAGAGCGACTTGACCGGCGAGTTGGCCCGCGCCGGCGAAAACAGAAAATCGCCCAGATAACTCATCACATGCTTGCGCTGCCCGGTCACTTCCACCCATTCGCTGCCCGGGCTGATGGTGTCGGCCAGAGTGGCGTCGGGGTTGAGCACGGTGCGCATCTGGTCGAAATACGCCACCTGTAGCCGCGTGCCCTGGCGCACGGTGCCGCGGTCGGACGCGACCTCGCCCAGAATGAGCTTGAGCAGGGTGGTCTTGCCGGCGCCGTTGGGGCCGATCAGGCCCACCTTGTCACCGCGCAGAAGGGTGGCGGAGAAATCGCGCACGATCACGCGATCGCCGTAGGCCTTGTCGACATGCTGCAACTCAGCCACGATCTTGCCGCTGGACTGCCCGCCGTCCACTTCGAGCTTGACCCGCCCGAGCGACTCACGCCGGGCCGCGCGCTGACTGCGCAGCGCCTCCAGCCGCTTGATGCGGCTGACGCTTCGGGTACGCCGCGCCTCCACACCCTTGCGAATCCACACCTCCTCCTGCGCCAGCAGCTTGTCTGCGCGCGCATTCATCACCGCTTCGTCGGCCAGCTCCTGTTCCTTGCGCGCTTCATAGGCGGCGAAATTGCCCGGATAACTCCGCAGCGTGCCGCGATCGAGCTCGACAATGCGGGTGGCGACGTCGTCGAGAAAGGCGCGGTCGTGCGTGATCAGAATCAGGCTGCCGCGAAACCCGGTGAGCAATTCCTCCAGCCAGGCGATGGCGTCGAGGTCGAGGTGATTGGTCGGCTCATCGAGCAGCAGCACGTCGGGCGCGGCCACCAGCGCCTGCGCCAGCGCCACGCGCTTTTGCATGCCGCCGGAAAGGCTGTCCACGCGGACGGCTCCGTCGAGCTGCAGCCGCTGCAGGGTTTGATCGACCCGCGTTTCCCAGTTCCAACCGTCCAGCAGTTCGATGCGGGTCTGCAGGGCGTCGAGATCATCGTCCGGTGCGTGTTGCTCGAAGCGGTCGCGCAGGGCGCGTGCCTCGGCCACGCCCTCGCTGACCACGTTGAAAACCGTGGCCCCGGCGGCGAAGGTCGCTTCCTGCGGCACATACACCCGTCGCAGGCCCTGCTGCACCTGCACCAGACCGTCGTCGGGCGGCTCCAGACCGGCCAGAATGCGCAGCAGAGACGACTTGCCCGTGCCGTTGCGACCGATCAGGCCCACGCGCTCCCCGGTTTCCAGGGCCATGGCGGCATGATCGAGCAGGGCCACATGGCCGAAGGCGAGCGACAAATCCGAGACGGAGAGAACGGCCATGCGTAGCGCTTCTTGCGAAAGGAGGGGCGCTCATTGTGCCAGTGGCGCGGCGCTACCATGTATCGATGGACACCCTGCGCGCTGAACTTGCCGTGCTCGCCGCCCGCCTCATCGTCGAAGACGGTCTGGATTACGGCACGGCCAAACGCAAGGCCGCCAAACGGCTGTTGGGTCAGCGGGTTGCCCACGACCTGCTGCCGAGCAACGACGAAATCGAGCAGCAGGTGCGCGAAGAGCTAGCACTCTTTCATGCCGAGACGCAGCCGCTGCAACTGCAACAACTGCGACGCGCGGCGCTGACACTGATGGAGGAGTTTGCCGCGTTCAATCCTCATCTGGCGGGTGCCGTGTGGCATGGCACGGCTAACGAACACTCCGATCTGCACGTCCTGCTGTTCACCGACGACACCAAGGGGGTGGAGATCCACTGCATCGACCGTGGCTTTGACGTTCAGGTCGGCGAAGCGCCGCACTATGCCGGTCGTGGGCGCGTCGAGCAGTTGACCCTGGACTGGCCCCCACACCGCCGCGAAGCCTTTGTTGCCCACCTCAGCCTGTACCCGGAGAAAGACATCCGGGGCGCGCTGCTGCCGGACGCGCAGGGCCGCACGCCGCGTGGCAGCCTTGCGGCGGTGCGACATATCCTGCAACAACCCGAGGCGCCCGCTGATAACCCGTCTCCATGAGCCGGTTTGGCCTGCATGCACAATGCCGATTGATCACCCCATATGAGACCATGAACAAAGTCAACATCTGGATTTCCGCCGCCATCATCCTGCTGATCGCCGTCGTGCTGGGCAATGCCTGGTTTCAGCGCGAGCGCAGTGTGCCCGTCGCCGTCGAGAACAATGCCGTTCAGTCGTTTTTTGCCGACAAACTTGTCGATCTCCAGGGAAAAGAGGTCGATCTTTCGCAATATCGGGGCAAGCCCCTGGTGGTCAACTTCTGGGCGAGCTGGTGCCCGCCCTGCATCGCCGAGATGCCCGATTTTTCGGAGTTTTACAAGCAGAACAAAGACAAAGGCATCGAAATGGTGGGTATTGCACTCGACAACCCGACCGCCGTGCGCGAATTTCTGAAAGAGCATCCGGTGAGTTACCCCATTCTGCTCGGCGGCATGAATGGCATCGCGCTGAGCACCAGCCTGGGCAACAAGCAGGGGGGATTGCCCTTCACCGTCGTCCTCGACGGCAAGGGCGATGTCGTCTTCCAGAAGCTGGGAAAAACCTCTCTGGACGAACTGAAAGAAGCCGTGCCCACAGCGCACTGAACGGCCCCCTGCCGCTCCTTCACCGACCCAGCCCAAGCACCTTATGTCCATGAGCCAGCCACGCATCCTCGTCCTCCACGGCCCCAACCTCAACCTGTTGGGGCAGCGCGAGCCGCACATCTACGGCGCAACCACGCTGGACGACATCAATCAGTCCCTGCAAGGTCTTGCCGCGGAACTGGACGTGGAGGTGCTGACCTTCCAGAGCAATCACGAGGGCGCGCTGATCGACCGCCTGCATGCGGCCCGCCTCGACGGCACGCGCTACATCGTGATCAACCCTGCGGCCTACACCCACACCAGCGTCGCGCTGCGAGACGCCATCGGCGCGACCGATCTGCCGTTCATCGAGGTGCATCTGAGCAATGTGTACCGACGCGAACCCTTCCGCCACCACTCCTACTTTTCCGATCTGGCCACCGCCGTCATCAGCGGCTGTGGCGCGCATGGCTATCTCCTGGCGCTGCGCCACGCCGTGGTCGATCTTGGGAATCGTAAAAATTGATGGTCTAATGCGACACTTATCAGCGACTTAACGACAGATCATGGATTTACGCAAACTCAAGACTTTGATCGATCTGGTCTCCGATTCCAATGTCTCGGAGCTGGAGATCACGGAGGCGGAAGGCACGGTCCGCATCGTCAAGGCGCAGCCCCAACCCATCGTGCAATACGCGCCGATGCCTGCCCAGGCGCCGATGCCGCCGACGTATTACGCGCAGGCCCAGGCCGCGCCTGCGGTCATCCCGACTGGCGAGCCTGCGGCGCAGCCCGCGCCCGCCGCCGCACAGGGCCATGTGCTTAAGTCGCCGATGGTGGGTACGTTCTATCGCTCGTCGTCCCCCGGTGCCGCACCCTTTGTCGATGTCGGCGATGCGGTCAAGAGCGGACAGACGCTGTGCATCATCGAGGCCATGAAAATCCTCAACGAGATCGAGTGCGACAAGGACGGCGTGGTGAAGGCCGTGCTGGTCGAAAACGGCCAGGCGGTGGAATTCGGTCAACCCCTGTTCGTAATCGAGTAATGTCCCCGCAGGAAAGCACCGGGCCCTCTCGGGTTTCCTCGATCCCCCTGCAAAACGGGCTGGGCGCGTGCAACGGCACGCCGCGCGGCCGGATGAGCGCCGGTCGCTGACCCACCCCCCTGCGCCACGCGGGTGATTTCGCCTTTATCAGCACCTGAACGGACAACGCGCATGTTCAAGAAAATCCTCATAGCCAACCGCGGCGAAATTGCCCTGCGGGTGCAGCGTGCCTGCCGCGAGCTGGGCATTCAGACCGTGGTGGTTTATTCGGAAGCCGACCGCGAGGCCAAGTATGTGAAGCTCGCCGACGAGGCGGTCTGCATCGGCCCTGCCCCCTCGGCGCAGAGCTATCTGCACATGCCGGCGATCATTTCGGCTGCGGAAGTGACCGATGCCGAGGCCATTCACCCCGGCTACGGTTTTCTCTCGGAAAACGCCGACTTCGCCGAGCGGGTGGAAAAATCCGGCTTTGCCTTCATCGGGCCACGGCCCGATTCGATCCGCATGATGGGCGACAAGGTCAGCGCCAAGCAGGCCATGATCCGCTCGGGCGTGCCCTGCGTGCCCGGCTCGGAAGGCGCGCTGCCGGAAGACCCGCGCGAGATCACGCGCATCGCCCGGTCGATCGGCTATCCCGTCATCATCAAGGCCGCTGGCGGCGGCGGCGGTCGTGGCATGCGGGTAGTGCATACCGAGGCGGCGCTGATCAACGCGGTCACCATGACGCGCAGTGAAGCGGCCGCAGCCTTCGGCAACCCGGCGGTCTATATGGAGAAATTCCTGCTCCAGCCACGGCACATCGAAATTCAGGTTCTGGCCGACACGCACGGCGGCGCGGTATGGCTGGGCGAGCGCGATTGCTCGATGCAACGACGTCATCAGAAGGTGCTGGAGGAGGCGCCGGCCCCCGGCATTCCGCGTCGGCTCATCGAACGCATCGGCGCGCGTTGTGCCGACGCCTGCAAGAAGATCGGCTATCGCGGCGCCGGCACGTTCGAGTTCCTCTACGAGAACGGTGAGTTTTACTTCATCGAAATGAACACCCGGGTGCAGGTGGAGCACCCCGTCACCGAGTTCATCACCGGCGTCGATATCGTGGTCGAGCAGATCCGCATCGCCGCAGGCGAAAAGCTCAGCGTGCGGCAACGCGGCGTGCAGTTCAACGGCCATGCGATCGAATGCCGCATCAACGCCGAAGACCCCTACAAGTTCACGCCTTCGCCGGGCCGCATCACCGTGTGGCACGTCCCGGGCGGCCCGGGGGTGCGCGTCGATTCGCATGCCTATGCCAACTATTTCGTCCCGCCCAATTACGACTCGATGATCGGCAAGATCATCGTGCACGGCGCCACGCGCGAGCAGGCCATTGCCCGCATGCGCATCGCCCTGTCGGAAATGGTGGTGGACGGCATTCTGACCAATATTCCGCTGCACCGTGAGCTCATGGTGGACGCCCGCTTCATTGAAGGCGGCACCAGCATCCACTACCTCGAGGAATACCTCGCGGCGCGGCATCCTGCCTAAGATGCCCATGAGCTATCGCGAAGTCACCCTTCCCGTCAGCGAAGAACAGGCCGAACTGCTCTCCGACGCCTTGATGGAGCTGGGGGCCTTGAGTGTGAGCGTCGAAGACCGATACGGCGACACGGCGCAGGAGCAGGCGCTTTACGGCGAGCCGGGCATGCCGCCACCGAAGGGCGCATGGGCGCAATCGCTGGTACGCGCGCTTTTCGCCGACGAGGCCCAGGCCGATGCCGCGCTGGCCGCCCTGCTGGCCGAAGACATCCTGCCCGACCTTCACGATGTGCAGCAAAGCACGGTCGAAGACCAGGACTGGGTGCGGCTGACGCAATCGCAATTCCAGCCGGTATCGATCGCGGACGCGCTGTGGATCGTGCCGAGCTGGCACGAACCGCCGGCCACCGACGTGCCGATCATCCGCCTCGACCCTGGGCTGGCTTTCGGCACCGGCACGCATCCGACCACGCGGCTGTGCCTGGAATGGCTGGCACGGCAGTCGCTCCGGGGCCAGAGCGTGCTCGACTATGGCTGCGGCTCGGGCATCCTGGCCATTGCTGCGGCCCAATTCGGTGCCGAGACCGTGGTTGGCGTGGACATCGACCCCGACGCCGTCGCCGCCACGCAGGCGAACGCTGCGGCCAACGGTGTCGTAGTGCAGGCTGACCTGCCCGATGCCGTGCGCAACGCCCGATTCGACATCGTCGTCGCCAACATTCTGTCCGCGCCGCTCAAGCTGCTCGCGCCAGCGATCGCGGCCCATGTCCACCCCGGCGGCTGGCTCGTCCTCAGCGGCATTCTCGACCGCCAGGCCGATGAACTGATCGCGGCCTACGCCCCCCACGCCTCGCTGCAGATCGACAACTCGCTGGACGGCTGGGTCTGCCTGGCCGGTCGAACGCATTCCTCCTGACCCAGGCATGGCCCAGGCCACCCGTTGCCCGCACTGCCAGACCGCCTTCAAGGTGGTGCGCGACCAGCTCTTGCTGCGCGAGGGCTGGGTGCGATGCGGCCATTGCGGCGAAGCCTTCAACGCCCTCGATCATCTGATCGACCTCGCCCCACCCGCACAGCCGCAGCCGCGCTCCGAGCCCACGTCTGTGCCGGACACCGAGGTCGTTTCCCCGCCAGCGGCGCCGCAGACGGAAGCGCCCGAGCCCCCCACGTCATCCGGCACCGTGCCCCAAGCCGCCGGTATGCGCTGGAGCTCGATGACGCTGGAGTCTCCGGCCTATCCGGAACTCATGCCATTGACCACCCAGCCCTACGACATCGCGCCAATATCGCACAAGGGGCCGTTCGATGAAGCGGTCGACCAGGCCGAGACGACCGAGGCATCTGCGTTTGTCGGCCCCACTGCCGAGACCGAGCCCAGCTTCGATGAGACCATCGACGCCACCCAGGCCAAACCATCTGCCGACCCCGACGAAGCCGAATCCGAGCCGCTTTCGGCGTTCAGCCTGAACGAGGCGCTGAACTACCGCTTCGACAACGAAGAAGAACGCGAACCTGCTCCCATCACCGAGCCCGGGCCCGAGCCCGAAACGGAGGCCCAAGCACCGGAGCCGGAATTTTTGCGCAGCGCCCGGCGTCAAGCCTTCTGGAACAGCACCCCGGCGCGGGTCTCGCTCTCAGTCTTCAGCGTGGTGTTGCTGGGCCTGCTCGCGGTGCAGGCCGCGCTGCATTGGCGCGACACGCTCGCGCAACAATGGCCGGGCAGTCGCCCCTGGCTGCAACAGCTCTGCGCCATGACCACTGGCTGCGAGCTGGCCGCCCCGCGCGATCTCGATGCCCTGGTGATCGACAACTCCAGCCTGAGCCCGGCCGCCCAGGGCCTGGAGCTCACGGTTCTGCTGCGCAATCGCATCGACCGCGCCGTGGCCTGGCCCGCGCTGGAGCTGACGCTCAACGATGCGCAGGGCGGCATCGAGCAACGCAAGGTGGTGCAGCCGACGCAATATCTCGCAGCCACGCAGGCGACCGACCAGGCCTTGCGCGCGGGTCTGGCACCTGGACAACAGGTGCGACTCTCGCTGCACCTCACGGTGAGCGGCACCCTTCCCTCGGGGTACAAACTGCTCCTGTTCTACCCCTGAGCCTCTGTACCGTGCATAGCGTCGAGCGCCGCCAGATAGGTGTCGCTCACCATCAGTTCGTCCCAGGGCAGCGCGGGCTGTGTGGGCAGCAGATCGAGGCGGCGCTGCGCGCTGCGCGCATCGGGCGTCCATCGTCCCTGGCGCATCGCCTGACCGAGTTCGCGCAGGAGATCGTCGAGCGGTCTTCCGCCCTCGATCACGCTCTGATTGCACACCAGCATCGCGTCGCATCCCGCCTCCAGCCCTGCAAGCGCGGCCTGGCTGAGACTCTGCCCGTTGGCCCGCGCGGCGGCCATGCCCAGATCGTCGCTCAGAATGGCGCCGGTGAAACCGATGCGTTCGCGCAGCACCTCTTGCAGCCAGACCTTGCTGAAACCTGCGGGCTGGGCATCGACCTCGGGGTAGATCACATGCGCGGGCATGACCGCGCGCAGGCCGGGCGCCAGCCACTGGTAGGGCGCGGCATCGGCGGCCCAGATGGCATCGAGGCTGCGTGGATCACGGGCCACGTCGAGATGGGTGTCGGCGCGCACGAAACCGTGGCCGGGGAAATGCTTGGCGCAATGCGCCATGCCCGCGCGCGCCATGCCCAGCATCAGGCTTTGCGCCAGCACCGTCACCACCCGGGCGTCGGCGTGAAAGGCGCGGTCGCCGATGACGGTCGAGCCCCCCCAGTCGAGGTCGAGCACCGGGGTAAAGCTGAAATCGACGCCGCAGGCGCGCAGCTCGGTGGCCAGGACGAAGCCGCAGGCGGCGGCACGCCGCATCGAGCCCGGCGCATCGACCATCCAGTTCGTGCCAAGCTCGCGCATGGCCGGAAGCGGCGTGAACCCGTCGGTGCGAAATCGCTGCACCCGGCCGCCTTCGTGATCGACCGCAATCAATAGATCGGGGCGCAACGCCTTGATCTGCGCACACAGGGCGGCAAGCTGCTCGCGGCGCTGCCAGTTGCGCGCAAACAGGACCACGCCGCCCACCAGCGGGTTGCGCAGGCGCTTGCGGTCGGCGGCGGTCAGTTCGAGTCCGGCCACGTCGAGGATCAGCGGGGCGTGCATCATCGGCGTCATGGCATCAGCTTTAGCGAGAAGGGTTTACTTCGGCAACGACCATGGCCAGGGCGGTGTCGGCCTCGTCGGAGACGGAAACGTGAAAGCGCAGCGAACGTGCGTCGCACCAGTCCTTGAGCGCTTCGTGGAGCGTGATGATCGGCTGGCCGCTGCGCAGCTTGAGAATCTCGCAGTCTCGCCAGCGCATGGGGCTGTGGATGCCCAGGCCGATGGCCTTGGAGAACGCTTCCTTCGCCGCAAACCGCGTCGCGAGGTAGTGGATGCCGTGTTGCCTCACCTTGGCCAGGCGCCGGTGGTATTCGACGATTTCCCCGGCTCCGAGCACGCGCTCGGCGAAACGGTCACCGTGGCGGCGCTCGGCAGCGTCCATGCGGGAGATGGAGCAGACATCGGTGCCGATGCCGTAGATCATGCGGGCCTCGCCCTGCCTCACGCGCGGGCGTCTGCCGCCGCGCGGGCGATCGCCGCCTGAAAGTCGCGCACCGATTGCTTCAGCCCGACAAACACCGCATGACCGATGAGCGCATGGCCGATGTGCAACTCGCTGACTTCGGGCAGCGCCGCAATCGCCGGGGTGCTCTGCAGACTCAGGCCGTGACCGGCATGCGTTTGCAGACCCAGGCTGCGGCCCAGCTTCAGGCCTGCGGCGATGCGGTCGAACTCGCGCTGCCGCGCGGCTTCGTCGCCCGCGTCGAAGGCGTTGGCGTAGGCGCCGGTGTGCAACTCGATACAGGGAGCCCCGGCCCGCGCGCTCGCCTCGATCTGCTGGGCGCTGGGCTCGATGAACAGGGAAACGATGCAGCCACAATCGGCCAGACGGGCGCAGGCCTCGCGCACCCGTTCGAACTGACCGACCACGTCGAGCCCGCCTTCGGTGGTCACTTCCTGCCGACGCTCGGGCACGAGGCAGACCATCTGCGGACGCACCCGGCAAATGATGTCGAGCATCTCCGGGGCAAGCGCGGACTCGAAATTCAGCGGTGCCTTGATGGCCGCCTTGAGCCGATCGACATCGGCGTCGCGGATGTGGCGGCGGTCTTCGCGCAGATGGAAGGTGATGATGTCCGCGCCCGCCTCCACCGCCTGCTGGGCCGCCAGCACAGGGTCGGGGAAACGGCCGCCGCGGGCGTTGCGCAGCGTGGCGACATGGTCGATGTTCACCCCGAGCAGCGGCGCGCTGTCGGAGGCGGTAGCCATAGGGTTCATAACTTGTGGAGATCGATGAGAAGCTGGCGGGTGCGCAGCGTCTGGCCTGAAAGATGATAGTGAAGCAGGTTGCGCATCAGGGTCTTGGCGGCGCGCGCCAGGGCGATGTCGCCCTCGGCGGGCGGACCTTCGCGCAGCGCCAGCAACACCTCGCCGCGCACCGCCTGCGCGTCGGACGCGGCGCAGACCGATACGCCATGGTCGGGATCGACGCGGTAATGGGCATCGGGCAGTACCGGCTCGCTGGTCGAGCCCTCGAGATGCAGGTCGGGCATGAAGCCGAGTTCGCGCAGCAGCGCGAACTCGAAGCTGCGCAGCACCGGCTCGAGTTCGGCCGACGAAGCCTGGGGACGCTGAGCCAGCGCCGCAATGCCCGCGTGATACGCATCGAACAGGCCCTCGTGAGCATCTTCGCGGGCCAGCAGGCGCACGAGCAGTTCGTTGAAATAGAAGCCGCACAGCAGGGGCAGACCCGACAGCGGCGCCAGCCCGCCCGTCCAATCGGCGCGGGTGAGGGTGCGAACCTCGCCGCGACCGCTCCAACTGGCATGGCAGGGCTGGAAGCCCAGCAACACGGCGCGCAGCGCGGAAGTCGGCCGCTTGGCGCCCTTGGCCACCAGGGCCACGCGGCCATGCCTGCGGCTGAAGACATCGAGCAGAAGACTGGTCTCCTTCCAGGGGTAGCTGTGCAGAACGTAGATCGGTTCGTCCTGCACGCGCTCCACCGAAACGCCGCGCCGGGCTGCACGGGGCGGGGTTCGCACGGCCTCCGGCTCGACGCCGATATCAGTCCTCATAGCCGAAGGCGCGCACCGCGGCCTGGTCGTCGGCCCAGCCCGAGCGGGTCTTGACCCAGACCTCCAGAAACACCGGGCCGTCGAACAAGGCCTGCATGTCCTGCCGTGCTTCGGTCGAGATGCGCTTGAGGCGCTCGCCGCCTGCGCCGATCACCATGGCCTTGTGGCCGTCCCGATCGACGATGATGGCCGCGGAGATGCGGCGCAGTTGGCCCTCCTGAGCAAACTGTTCGATGACCACGGTGCTGGTGTAGGGCAGTTCGTCGCCGGTCAGGCGAAACAGCTTCTCGCGCAGGATCTCGGCCGCGAGAAAACGCTCGCTGCGGTCGGTGAGGGCATCTTCTTCATAGCCCCACTCGCCTTCGCGCAGATAGGGCTCCATGATGGCGAGCAATCGGGACGCGTCAGCCTTCTTTTGCGCCGACATCGGCACGATCTCGGCGAACGTCCGCAGCTGGCCCAGCTCGGCCAGCCAGGGCAGCAGCTTTTCGCGCGGGGTAATGCGATCGAGCTTGTTGACCACCACGATCACCGGCCGGTCGTCGGGCAGGACTTCGAGCACGGTGCGGTCCTGCGGCAGGATCTTTCCCGCCTCCAGCACCCAGAGCACCAGATCCACCTCGCCCAGGGCGCCGGTGACGGTGCGGTTCATCGCCCGGTTGAGCGCGTGCATGTGCTGGGTCTGGAAGCCCGGCGTATCGACGAAGGCGAACTGCGAAGCCCCGCGCGTGGTGACGCCGAGGATGCGATGACGCGTGGTCTGCGCCTTGTGCGAGGTGATGCTCACCTTGGCCCCGACCAGCGCATTGAGCAGCGTGGACTTGCCGACATTGGGGCGGCCGACGATGGCCACGGTGCCGAAGCGACGCGGGGTATCCGAAGACGGGGAAGTCATGGCAATCGGGACGGTTTCGAGGGCCGCCGCGCGGCCGGGTGACGGCGATTGTGCGCCTGGTCGGGGGCATTTGCCGCACCGGGTGTTTCCAGACCCTCTGTCGGCTGCGCCCGCTCGTCGACCAGCACGGGCCGGTTGCTCCCCCGTTGTGGCCTGGTGCCACCGCGGCCGATGCGCTCGATCATGCGCATGGCCGCGTCCTGTTCGGCGCGGCGGCGGCTGTCGCCCTCGCCCTCCACCTTCAGGCCCAGAGCGGCCACCACGCATTCCACCTTGAACTGCTGCTGATGCGCCGCTCCGCGCACGTCCAGCACCGCATAGCTCGGCAAGGGCAGGCGCTGCCCCTGAAGAAATTCCTGCAGCTGCGTCTTCGCATCCTTACGCACGACATCGGCGTCCAGCGATTCGAGCAAGGGCGCGAACAGGCGTTGCATCACCGCCTGCGCCGCGTCGAACCCGGCTTCGAGATAGATCGCGCCGAGCAAGGCTTCCAGAGCGTCGGCGAGGATGGATTCGCGTTGGGCGCCGCCGCTTTGCAATTCGCCTTCACCCAGGCGCAGGAACTTGCCCAGTTCCACCCTGCGGGCGACTTCGGCCAGGGTCTCTGCACGCACCAGCGCAGCCCGAAGGCGCGAGAGCTGGCCTTCGTCCTGCCTTGCCGCCTGGTTGTACAGCCACGCGGCGGCGGAAAGGTTGAGCACCGAATCGCCGAGAAACTCCAGGCGCTCGTTGTGATCGGCACCGAAGCTGCGGTGCGTGAGCGCACGCTCGAAGAGTTTGCGGTCCTGAAAGGCGTAACCCAGCCGCTTTTCTAAAGTCGTGCCCACCCGTGAATCAGTGTGAATGCCCGGCGTACTTGATCAGCAGATACACCGGCCCGGCGATGTGAATCTCCTTGTTGTAGGCGAAGGAGATCACCACCTTGTCGTTGACTTTGGTGATGTCGAGATCCTGCGCCGTGACGGAGGAGATGTAGTCCACGTCGGCCATCTTGGAATAGGCCGAGCGAATGTCGGCCACGGTCGGCCCCGCCTTGGCGGCCTGATCGACCGCCTTCTGGATGGCGAAGTATTCGGTCGCCGTCGGCACGGCCTGCGCGCCGATGACCACGATGAACGCGAGAATCGCGCCCCAGAAAATCAACCCGATGAGGGTGATGCCGCGCTGTCTGTACTGCTGCGTCATTTTGGCCCCGATCCTCCGATTGTTGATCAATGAATCAGCCCGATGTTTTTCGGTGCGCTGAAATTCATCCACACCACAAAGGCCTTGCCGATGATATTGCGCTCGGGCACGAAGCCCCAATATCGTGAGTCGAGCGAGTTGTCACGGTTGTCGCCCATCACGAAATAGTTGCCCTTGGGCACCTTGCAGACGAAGCCTTCGGCGTTGTAGTGACACATGTCGCGGTGAGGAAAATTGTCCGGCCCGCCGATGACGTAAGGCGGCGCCATCGGGTTGATCATGATGCGGTGCTCGTGCGTGCCGAGCTTTTCCATGTACTGCTTGTAGTAGGTCATGGTGCCCGGGTCGAAATAGTCGGGCAGAGGCGTCTCCTGCACGGGCTTGCCATTGATCACCAGTTGCTTGTTCTCATACGACACCGTGTCGCCGGGCAGGCCGACGATGCGCTTGATGTAATCGATCCGCGGGTCTTTCGGCAGACGGAACACGATCACGTCGCCGCGTTGGGGCAGTTCACCCGGGGTGAGACGGGTATCGAGCAGCGGCAGGCGCAGGCCGTACTCGAACTTGTTCACCAGAATCAGATCGCCGGGCACCAGCGTCGGCTCCATGGAGCCGGACGGAATCTTGAACGGCTCGGCCACGAAGGAGCGCAGCAGGAACACCACCAGAATGACCGGAAACAGCCCGGCGGTCCACTCCAGCCACCACGGCTGGCTCTGCACCCGCTCGCGCGCGGCTTCGATGTCGGCGTCGGTGGCCACGGCGCCATCGGTGGCCAGTCCCTGCTTTTCGAGCGCGCTGCGGCGCTCCTGCAACTGTTGGACCGCCGCTTTGGCGGCTTGGCGCCGCCGTGGGGCGAAATACCAGCGCTCAGCGAACCAGAACGCGCCGGTGACAACCAGAAGGATGAACAGCAGGAGAGTGAAATTGACGCTGGGCGCGGTTTCCATACGGTGCGTTGGGGAGTGTGTGAATCAGTCTTCGACTTGCAGAATCGCGAGGAAGGCCTCCTGGGGCACTTCGACCGAGCCGATCTGCTTCATGCGCTTTTTGCCCGCTTTCTGCTTTTCCAGCAGCTTGCGTTTGCGGGAAATGTCCCCCCCGTAGCACTTCGCAAGAACGTTCTTGCGCAGCGCCTTGATTGTCTCACGCGCAATGATGTTGGCCCCGATGGCCGCCTGGATGGCGACGTCGTACATCTGGCGCGGAATGATCTCGCGCATCTTGGCCGCCACCTGCCGCCCTCGGTACTGGCTCTGGCTGCGGTGCACGATGAGCGACAGCGCGTCCACCCGGTCGCCGTTGATGAGCATGTCGACCTTCACCACATCGGCCGCGCGATATTCCTTGAACTCGTAATCCATCGAGGCATAGCCGCGCGACACGCTTTTGAGCTTGTCGAAAAAATCGAGCACGATTTCGGCCAGCGGCATGTCGTAGGTGAGCATCACCTGCCGTCCGTGGTAGGCCATGTTGAGCTGCACGCCGCGCTTCTGGTTGGCCAGGGTCATCACCGGGCCCACATAGTCTTGCGGCATGTAGAGATGCACCGTGACGATGGGCTCGCGGATTTCGGCGATGCGCCCCTGATCGGGCATTTTCGAGGGGTTTTCGACTTCGATCACCTCGCCGTTGGCCAGCACGACCTGATAGACCACCGAGGGTGCCGTGGTGATGAGGTCCTGGTCGAACTCGCGCTCCAGGCGCTCCTGCACGATCTCCATGTGCAGCAGGCCCAGAAAGCCGCAGCGGAAACCGAAGCCCAGCGCCTGACTCACTTCAGGCTCGTAGCGCAAGGCAGCGTCGTTGAGCTTGAGTTTTTCCAGCGCGTCGCGCAGCTGGTCGTACTCGCTGGCCTCGGTGGGGTAAAGACCGGCGAAAACCTGGGGCTGAATCTCCTTGAAGCCCGGCAGCGGCTCGCTCGCCGGGCCGAGATTGTTGGGCAGCTTTTTTTCGAGGGTGATGGTGTCGCCCACCTTGGCCGCCTGCAACTCTTTGATGCCCGCGATGATGAAGCCCACTTCACCCGCCTGCAGCACCTCGCGCTGCACCGACTTGGGCGTGAACACGCCCAGTTGTTCGACGTTGTAGGCCGCATGGGTGGCCATCATCTTGAAACGCTCGCCTTTTTTCAGGCTGCCATCGACCACCCGCACCAGCATGACCACGCCGACATAGGTATCGAACCAGGAGTCGATGATCATCGCGCGCAGCGGCGCTTCGGCCTTGCCCTTGGGCGGTGGCATGCGAGTGATGACGGCTTCGAGGATATCGTCGATGCCCATGCCGGTCTTGGCGCTGCAGGGGATGGCGTCGCTTGCGTCGATGCCGATGACTTCCTCGATTTCTTCCTTGGCGCGCTCCGGGTCGGCCTGCGGCAGATCCATTTTGTTGAGCACAGGCACGACTTCCACGCCCAGATCGAGCGCGGTGTAGCAGTTCGCCACCGTCTGCGCTTCCACACCCTGACTGGCGTCCACCACCAGCAGCGCCCCCTCGCAAGCCGAAAGCGAGCGACTCACTTCATAGCTGAAATCGACATGCCCCGGCGTGTCGATCAGATTGAGGTTGTAGGTCTTGCCGTCCCGGGCGGTGTATTGCAGCGCCGCCGTCTGTGCCTTGATGGTGATGCCGCGCTCGCGTTCGATGTCCATCGAATCAAGCACCTGCGCCTCCATCTCGCGATCGGACAAACCGCCACATCGCTGAATAATGCGATCTGCAAGCGTCGATTTGCCGTGATCAATATGGGCAATAATCGAAAAATTACGAATATGATTCATGCAATGGCGAACCAGGACAACCGGCTCGAGCCCCGCTGCCACTCCCTGCGGGTAGAACGGGGAACTTGGGGACGAACAAGAAAAAAGGCGCGACAAGCGTGACGCGCCTTCCAACAAATCGATTTGGCAACTGCTGATGATGCTTGTTGGACCGACATTCTAACCCGGGGGCACTCCCCTGCCCGGCAAGGGCTCGTGCCCGCGGTCAAGCTCAATTCTGCGGCCGCAGCAGGATGTAGAGCCCGGCATCGCCTCGGCGCACCAGCACAGCCACCTGTTTACCGGCTGGCAACTGCGCGCTGATGGCGTTGAAATGGGCTGCGCTGTTGACTGCGGTATTGCCCACCGCCAACACGACATCGCCCACACGCAAGCCATCGCGCTGCGCGCTTTCGCGCACGGCCTCCACCAGCACCCCGCCGCTCACCCCGAGCTGTCGCTTTTGGGCATCGTTGAGATCGATGACCTTGACCCCCAGCGCATTGGCCTTGCTGACGGTTTCGGGCTTGGGCTCCTCTTCCTGTTTGGCGCCGGGCTTCTTGTCCATCACCCACTCGCCCACCTTTACATTGAGGGTCTGTGTCTTACCCATGCGCAGCACCTGCATGGGCACGGTGGTGCCGGGTTTGGTTTCGCCCACCAGCCGCGGTAGATCGTTGGCGCGTTCCACGGGCTTGCCATTGAAGCTGGTGACGATGTCACCCACCTGCACACCGGCCTTGTCCGCCGCCCCGCCCTTTTCAACGACGCGCACCAGCGCGCCACGAACCTGCCCCAAGCCGAGCGACTCCGCCAGCTCACGGCTCACGCTGTCGATCTGCACGCCGATCTTGCCGCGTACCACATAGCCCTGCTTCTTGAGCTGCTCGACCACGCGCATGGCTTCGTCGATGGGGATGGCAAACGAGATGCCCATGAACCCGCCGGTACGGCTGTAGATCTGGGAATTGATGCCGATGACGTTGCCGCGCATGTCGATGAGCGGCCCGCCCGAGTTGCCCGGATTCACCGCCACATCGGTCTGGATGAACGGGGTGTAGTCGCCTGTATCCCGGCCCTTGGCGCTGACGATGCCCGCTGTGACGGTGTTTTCCAGGCCGAACGGCGAACCGATCGCCACCACCCATTCACCCACTTTCACCTTGGAGGAATCGCCGATGCGAACCGCAGGCAGCGGCGCCTTGGCGTCGATCTTCACCAACGCCACATCCGTGCGCTTGTCGGCGCCGACGAGCTTGGCGGTGAACTCGCGCTTGTCGGTCAGCGTGACCATGATTTCATCGGCGCCATCCACGACATGGGCGTTGGTCATGATGTAGCCGTCCGGGCTGATGATGAAGCCGGAACCCACGCCCGTCGGACGTTCTTCCTCGTCATCCTTCGGGCCGTTCTTGCCGCCCTTCGGGTTGTCGGGCGATGGAATGGGAACACCGAAAAACCGCCGCAGCAATTCGCGGGTCTGTTCGTCCATCTGGTCGCCGCTGCCCACGGGCACCTTCTTGAAAGTGCGGATATTGACCACGGACGGGCCGGCCTTCTCCACCAGCCCGGTGAAATCCGGCAGTCCACAAGCCACACAAGCCTGCTGACCCGCTTGTGGCACCGTGCCCGCCGCCTGCACCGGCGCCGTCACGCCCGCCATGACCAACAGACCCGCACCCAGACAGGCCTTGATGATTTTTTTCACCGATTTCTCCCTGATACATAGCGCCTGATTTCAGGCAAGGCATAGCGATGACCGATGCTTCATCGCTTATTCATTCAGCATACGAAAAACGCGGCGCCCTTGCTGCGCTGCACAAGACTCACTACCGCATCTCAAGGCTATTGCACGCGCACCACCGCCTCGCTGATGCGTCTGAGCGTGCGTTCGGGCACCGCGCCCATCACGGTCAACCAGGACTCGCCGATGCGACGCGACAAAGCCAATGTGCCGCCGATGCGCTGCTCGGAGGGCACCGGCTCGGTCAGATCGGCGGCGGGCTGCACGAAAATCGAAACCGACGCCAGACCATCACTGAGCAGCCACTGCAGCACTTCCGATGATTTACCCCCCACCGACATGCTGCGGCGGAACACGCCAACCGTCTTGAATCCCGGCACCTGAGACGACAAGGCCCAGCCCTGTGAACTCAGGCTCACGGGCACGACCTTCATCTTTTCCACCGTGTAGCCAGGCGGCTGGTGCAGACTCTCGCGCACCAGATCCTGCCGCGGATGCACGTTGATCTTGAGCTCGGTGAACGCCACCTGGTCGATGACATGGCCCTCGGCATCGAGAGTCTGGGCCTTCACCAGCAGGCGTGAATCGGGGAGAGACCAGAGCCGGTAGCCCCAGCGCAGATCATCTCTGGGCAACAAGGTCGACATACGGCATTCGTAGCCCGCGCACCGCTCCAGACCGCCCCGCTCGAGCCTGTAGTTGCGATCGACTTCGCCGTTTGTCGTCTTCAGCAGACGTGGAAAGCTGGCTTGCCCGACCTGATTGTCGATCAGCGTCAGACGATAGTCGGGCCAGCTCGTGCGCACTTGGTCATTGAACGACACCATGATGCGGCGCTGACCGTCCAGCGTTTCGATGCGCTCGAAATGCCCTTGTGGCAACACATAGTGAATCAGGCTGGAGGTACTGATCTCTTCTCCACGCTGGGTGATGAAGACACCGCTGTAATTCAGTGAACGAGCCGCAGCACTGACGGTCTGCAGCCACTGCTCGAGCCCCTCCTTGGATGACGCATCGGCCTGCGGCGAAACCTGCGCATGCCCTTGCGGCTGCGGCGGATTGCCCATCGCCCCTGCGACGGCCGAAGTCATGGGAAGTACCGCCACCATCGCGCCGATGATCACGGCCCTGTGCATGCGCAGCATCACGCCGCCCCGCGCCGCGATGGCCTTCGATCGCGCAGAACCCAACGACAGCGCGCCTGCCATCAATGCGACGCGGCAGGCAGCGCCTGACGACTCTCAGCCATCTTCAGCGTGGCCGGAGCCACCGGCATCATGCCACCGGCCATTTGCTGATGCGCCAGGAGGTATTCGACCATAGGCATTTGATCCGACACTGGCACGATCTGCCCCGCGCCTGGCGCATTACGAGTCTGGAGACCGGCCTGAATCAACTCGGTGCGGGCCGTCGGCCCCAAGGCCGCCCCGCCCTGGCGGTCGATCACGGGCAATTGCCCACCCATGGAACCCGCGTCGACCGAAGAGACAACGGGGCGCCCGGTCTCTGCGAGCTGTCCCGAGCCCAGCTGTCCCGAACTTTGAAGTCCGGGCAAAGCCACCCAAGCCATGACCGCGACCCCAGCAACCGCGGCCATGCCCGCAGCCATCCTCGTGCTCCAGTGGGGGCGTCTGTGCCGCGCAACTTGCCCGGGCTGACCCGGAACCGAGGCGACGAGAGGCTGCGGTTGAAGCACGATGGGCTCGCGCGCAATGGCCGCGCTGACCCTTTGAAGAAAGTCGGCGTCGTTCGGCAAGGGCATGAGATCGGAGGAGCGCAAGACGTCGCCGATCTGGGCGTAGATCATCCAGTCGCGACGCGATGCTTCGTCTGAAGCCACGGATTGGACAAAATCATGGACAAAACCGCGGACCAAATCGTCGCCAACACCGCGGCCACCGCCGCTGGTCTGCGGCGATCGCCCGCTGAATTCCCCTTCGCCGTCCATCAGGGCTGAGAGTTGCTCGCGCGTCTTGTCTTGATTCATGTCTGTCTCCAGGAATACGGTACCGAAACTCAAACCTCGATAGGAACCATTCGACTAGCGCTTACCAGCGCTTGCCGCCCTTGTGCTCGATCACAGGGCGCAACCGCTCCGCGATGGCCTCCCGGGCCCGAAAGATGCGTGAACGCACCGTGCCGATCGGGCATTGCATGGCTTCGGCAATATCCTCATAACTCAAACCCTCTATTTCACGCAGGGTAATGGCCATACGCAGATCTTCCGGCAACGATTCCATGGCAGCGTTCACCGTTTGCACGATTTCTTTCGAGACCAGAATGGATTCCGGCGTTTCGTGGTTGCTTAGTAGTTCCGTCGGGCTAAAAGTTTCTTCATCATGTCCCGACGCATCGCCTTCCGACACCGTGGGGTCGCGAATGTCGTCGGAAATGGCTTTTTTCGCCGTATTGACTGCGATGCGATACAGCCAGGTATAGAACTGGCTTTCACCACGAAACTGGCCGATGGCGCGGTAGGCCCGCAGAAAGGTTTCCTGCGCCACATCCTCCGCCAGCGCCGGGTCGCGGATGAAGCGCAGCACCAGCCGGTAGATCCTGCGCTGGTACTTGGCCACGAGGAGGTCGAAGGCTTTCTGCTGCCCCGCCTGGACCTGCTGGACCAGTACGGCATCGCTCGGAATGTCTTGCTGCACCGGTATCAGTGAGACAGCGCGCCCAGGCGCAGTCGCAATTCGCGAAAAATGCCCGGCTGGATATCGCTGGGAACGGGCAGAACCACGCGCCCCTTGGCCGTCAGCCCCAACACCAGCAGCAGTCCGGGCAGCACCATGCCGCGAACCTGGAGAACATCTTCGAGTCCGTCGCCTCGCTGCAGCTTCCAGCCGCGTTCATCATGGAAAAGCGTGAAGGCTCGAATAGTCCAGTAGGGATATTGCGCCGACAGAATGGCCAAGAATATGGCTACCGCAAATGCGGCCATCAGACTGAGCGAATCGGTATCGCGCCAGATCCAGACGGTCCAGCCAGCGGCCAGCAGGGCTGCGCCACTGAAGAGTCCGAGCAAGAGGTGCCAGCGGCCGAAGCGCTCGACCCGGATCTGCAAGGGCGCGAGGGTCTTCATGCTGCTGCGCGACGACGGCGATGACGAAGCCGAAATAAGGTGTGCTCAAACGCGCTTGAACAGCAACGATCCGTTGGTGCCACCGAATCCGAAGTTGTTCTTTAGCGCATAGTCGATGCGCATGTCGCGCGCTGTGTTAGCGCAGTAGTCGAGGTCGCACTCGGGGTCGGGGGTCTGCAGATTGATGGTCGGCGGGCACACCTGGTGGTGCACCGACAACACCGTGAAGACCGACTCCACGCCACCGGCGCCGCCGAGCAGATGCCCGGTCATGGACTTGGTGGAGTTGACCACGAGCTTGTAGGCGTGATCACCGAAGGCTAGCTTGACGGCATCGGACTCGTTTTTGTCGCCTAGCGGCGTGGACGTGCCGTGCGCATTGACCATCTGCACCTGATCGGCTGCCACGCCAGCGTTCTTCAGCGCCAGCAGCATGCTGCGGCGGGGGCCGTCAGTGTTCGGCGCGGTGATGTGGCCGGCGTCGCCGCTCATGCCGAAGCCGACGAGTTCGGCATAGATTTTCGCGCCGCGCTTGACGGCGAGGTCATAGTCTTCGAGCACCATCACGCCAGCGCCCTCGCCGAGGACGAAGCCGTCACGGTCCTTGTCCCAGGGACGGCTGGCGGTAGTCGGATCGTCGTTGCGGGTGGACAGGGCGCGGGCCGCTGCGAAGCCGCCTATGCCCAGGGGAGACACCGTGGCCTCGGCGCCACCGGCCACCATGACGTCGGCATCGCCAGACTCGATCAGACGCGCTGCCAGACCGATGGCATGCAGGCCCGTGGTACAGGCGGTGACGACCGAGATGTTCGGCCCCTGGAAGCCGTATTCGATGGACACGTGGCCCGAGATCATGTTGATGATCGATGCCGGCACGAAGAACGGCGTGACCCGGCGCGGGCCACGATCGAGCAGTTCCTTGTAGGTGTTCTCGATCAGCGGCAGGCCGCCGATACCGGAGCCGACCAGGACGCCCACGCGTTCGGGATCGAGCCCGGCCTGATCGATGCCGCTATCACGCACGGCCTGCATCGATGCGGCGATGCCGTAGTGGATGAAGGTGTCCATGTGCCGCGCTTCCTTGGCGGCAATGTACTGTGTCACGTCGAAATCACGCACTTCGCCTGCGATCTGTACGGAATAGGCCGAAGCATCGAACTTGGTGATCCGTCCGATGCCCGATTGGCCCGCGACCAGATGGCGCCAGTTGTCATCCAGCGTGTTGCCCAGCGGGGAAACCGCGCCAAGGCCAGTAATCGCAATTCGTCGACGAAGGGTCATGTGAAATCAGGCAGTTCGTGTCGGTACAGACGTATCGCCACGAACGGAAAGGAAGCAAAAAAGAGTTTGAAACAGGGGAGCGACGGGCACGGGAGAGGAGGCAGATGTGGTCACCGGCATCCACGCCCTGCGGTCAGGCTGGCTCTCCAGGCCTGTCCACCAAGCCCACCTAAGCGCGACCCATCAGGCCTTGTAGTGCTCTTTGGCATAGTCGACGGCCAGTTGCACGGTGGTGATCTTTTCGGCGTCTTCGTCAGGAATTTCGATGTGGAACTCGTCTTCCAGCGCCATGACCAGTTCGACGGTGTCCAGCGAATCGGCGCCCAGATCATCCACGAAGGATTTTTCGTTGGTCACCTGATCTTCGGCAACGCCCAGTTGCTCGGCGATGATCTTCTTGACGCGCTGTTCGATGTCACTCATTGAAACCTCCAGTGGAAATGTGAAAAATTTTAGCAAGCGCCGAGGCTGACTTGGCGACAGGCCGAGAGCATAACCCCGCCCGGCGACAACGTCGTGCGTTTCGGCAAACGTTCATTGCATGTACATGCCGCCGTTCACATGCAGAACGGCGCCCGTGATGTAGGCGGCCAAGGGCGAAGCCAGGAAAGACACCGCATGCGCGATCTCTTCGGGCTTGCCCAGGCGTCCCAGCGGAATGCGCGCCAGCATGGGCTGGGTTTGCGCCTCGGTCAGTGCCCGGGTCATGTCGGTATCGATAAAGCCCGGAGCGACGCAATTGACGGTGATGTTGCGGCTGCCCAGCTCCTGCGCCAATGCCCGGGTCATGCCGGCGACGCCGGCCTTGGCCGCAGCGTAGTTGGCCTGCCCCGGATTACCGGACGCGCCAACGACCGAGGTGATGTTGACGATGCGGCCATAGCGCTGCTTCATCATGGTTCGCATGACGGCGCGCGACATGCGGAACACGCTGCTCAGATTGGTCGAGATCACCGCGTCCCAGTCGGCGTCGCTCATACGCATGGCCAGCATGTCGCGGGTGATGCCGGCATTGTTCACCAGGATCTGCAACCCGCCTTCGGCCTTGACGATCTCGTCGACCAGGCGGGCACCGGCTTCCGCGTCGTTCACATCGAGCACCGCACCTCTCCCGCCGAAGGCCTGCAGGGTCTCGGTGATGGCTTTCGCCCCGGACTCCGAGGTCGCCGTGCCGACGACGCGAGCGCCCGCAGCCGCCAGATCGGCGGCAATGGCCGCGCCGATGCCGCGCGATGCCCCGGTGACCAGGGCGATTTGGCCGGCAAGCGGCCGGGAAGGTGCGTCAGAATTGGTGTTGCTCATGCCAGTGCAGTCTGAATGGAGGGAATCGCTGACAGATCGTCCAGGGCAAAGGATTGCAGGGTGGGGTCGATCCGGCGCGTCAGGCCATGCAGCACTTTACCCGGTCCGCACTCGACCAGGGTGGTGCATCCGGCCCTTGCCATGGCCTGCACGCACTCGACCCAACGCACCGCATGGCAGGCCTGGCGGGCCAGCGCATCACGGATGGCGTCGGGGTCGGTGGGCTGGGCCACGTCGACATTGTTGATCAGGGTGATTTGCGGCGGTTTCAGCGCGACATTCTGCAGGTAGCCGCGCAGCTGCTCGGCCGCACCCTGCAGCAAGCTGCTGTGAAACGGGGCCGATACCGCCAGGGGCAGCGCACGCTTGGCGCCAGCGGCCTTCAAGACTTCGCAGGCGCGAGTCACGGCGGCCTGCGTGCCGGCGATCACGACCTGTCCCGGGGAGTTGAAATTGACGGCCTCGACGGCTTCTCCGGTTTCGCGCGCGGCCTGTTCGCATCCGGCCCGCACTGCAGCATCATCCAGGCCGAGCACGGCCGCCATGCCTCCGGCGCCGACGGGCACGGCGTCCTGCATGGCCTGGGCACGGAAGCGCACCAGCGGCAAGGCGTCGGACAAGGTCAGGCTCTCGGCTGCCACCAAGGCGGTGTATTCGCCCAGGCTGTGCCCGGCAACGAAATCGGGTTTGCGCCCACCTTCGGCAAGCCAGAGGCGATAAAGCGCAACACCGGCGGTGAGCATGACCGGCTGGGTGTTGGTGGTGAGATTGAGCTGCTCGGCAGGCCCCTGCGCCATCAGGGTGGCGAGATCCTGCGACAGGGCGGCACTGGCCTCCTGCAGGGTTTCACGCACAACGGGATGGTCGGCCACCTTGTCGAGCATGCCGACAGACTGGGAGCCCTGGCCGGGGAAGACGAAAGCGAATGTCATGGTCGTAGGGAATCAGATCAGGATGCAGCAGGCCGCGCCATGGTCAATAGTCGACGACGGAAGCGCCCCAGGTCAGTCCACCGCCGACCGCCTCGAACAGCAGGGTGTCGCCGCGCCGGATCTGGCCGGCCCTGACGGCGACGTCGAGTGCCAGCGGTATCGAGGCTGCCGAGGTGTTGCCGTGCTGGTCGACGGTGACCACGATCTTGTCGGTCGGAATGCCCAGCTTCCTGGCCGTGTGCGTCATGATGCGGATGTTGGCCTGATGCGGCACCATCCAATCGACGTCTGCAGGCTCGCGGCCCGCCTTGGCCAAAGCCTCGCGGGCGACATCTTCGAGCACGTGCACGGCCTGCTTGAACACCGCCTGCCCGTCCATCTTGAGGAAGGGGCTGCCGGTGATGGCGCCGCCCGACACGCGGCCCGGCGTGCAGAGGATGGACGACTGCCGCCCGTCCGCGTGCAGGGCACTGGCCAGCAGACCGGGTGTCTCGCTGGCGCTGAGCACCACGGCGCCCGCACCGTCGCCGAACAGCACGCAGGTGGTGCGATCGTTGAAATCGAGGATGTGGGAAAACACTTCCGCGCCGATGACCAGGGCATGCCGTGCCATGCCGCTGCGCACGAACTGATCGGCCACCGTGAGGGCATAGACGAATCCGGCGCATACGGCCTGGACATCGAAAGCCGCGCCTCCAGCCGCGCCCAGCCGACCCTGGATCAGCGCCGCATTCGACGGGAAGATCATGTCGGGCGTCGATGTCGCCACGATGATCAAGCCGATGTCGCTGGCGCTCAGCCCGGCCGCATCGAGCGCGCGGCGCGCGGCCTGTTCGCCCAGATCGACGCTGGTGGTTCCGGGGTCGGCGAAGTGGCGGAAGCGAATGCCGGTGCGCGCGACGATCCACTCATCGCTGGTCTCGACGCCGCGCTTGGCCAGATCGGCAGCCAGCTCGTCGTTGCTGATTCTGCGCGTTGGCAGGGCGCTGCCGGTGCCGGAAATGCGGGAAAAGGAAGGCATGGAAAGAATCGTTCAGAAAGGTACGAGGCGAGATGCTCAGCTTGCCGGAGCCGACTCGGTGCCTTGGGGCGACGACTCGTGCATCGCTTCGAGAATGCGTTCGGTATGCCGCACGACATCACCCTGCACCGCCTCGTGCGCGCGCAGCAGCGCCTGCTCGAAGCCGAAGGCATCGGCCGAGCCGTGACTCTTGACCACCAGTCCGCGCAAGCCCAGCAGGGCTGCACCGTTGTAGCGGCGATGATCGACGCGCCTGCGAAAGCGCTTGAGCACCGGCAGGGCCACCAGTGCCATCAGCTTGCTCAAGGGCGTACGGGTGAATTCCTCGCGGATCATCCCCGACAGCATCTGCGCCAGGCCTTCGGAGGTCTTGAGCGCGACATTGCCCACAAAGCCGTCGCACACCACGATGTCGGTCGTGCCCTTGAAGATGTCGTCACCCTCGACATTGCCGTGAAACCGCAGGCGTCCGAGGGCGTCGGCCTCGCGCAGCAGCTCGGCCGCGCGCTTGATGGTGTCGTTGCCCTTGATGACCTCTTCGCCGATGTTGAGCAGGCCTACCGTGGGCTGGGCCTGCCCGGCCGTGGCCGCATAGGCCGTGCCCATGACGGCGAACTGCAGCAGATGCAGGGGCTCGCAATCGACGTTGGCCCCCAGATCGAGCATCAACGTGCCCTTGCCCTTCTGGTTGGGCAGGTAGGTGGCGATGGCCGGGCGCTCGATGTCCAGCAGGGTCTTGAGCAGATAGCGCGCAAGCGCCATCAAGGCACCGGTGTTGCCCGCCGACACACAAGCCTGGGCGCGACCATCCCGCACGAGCTCGATGGCTCGCCGCATCGAGGAGTCGCGCTTGCGACGCAGCGCAATTTCAACCGGGTCGTCCGAGGTCACCACCTCGCTGGCGGGCACGAATTCCACACGCGGGTGGTCTTTCAGACGATGCGATTCGAGCAGCGGCGACACGACCTCCGGCTGCCCCACCAGAATGACCCGACCCTCGGGGTGCTCCTGCAAAAATTGCACGCAAGCCGGCAAGGTCACTTTCGGACCATGATCCCCGCCCATCAGATCGACCGCCAGGGTGGAGCTCATGACGCGGCCCGTACCAACGCCTGACATGCCACCTGACGCGGGATAGGCATTTCACCGCCTGACCGTCGCTGGCGATGCTCGAAAGCCCAGGGCAAGCGCTTACTCGTCAGACTTGGATTTGACGACTTTGCGCCCACGGTAAAAACCGTTCGGGCTGATGTGGTGACGCAGATGCGTTTCGCCCGTCGTGGGCTCAACAGCCAGCGGCGGCGCACTCAGGTGCTGGTGGGCACGGTGCATGCCACGCTTCGAAGGTGATTTCTTGTTTTGCTGGACGGCCATGGCAATCCCCTGTGAAAAAGCAGAGCATTATATGCGAGCGCCAGCGTCGGCAGCGAAACCTCTCAGGACTTTTTTGCCTTGTCCATCAGTTCGCGCAACCCGGCGAAGGGGTGCTGGCGATCATCGGCTCCCGCGTCTGCCGCATCGATGGCTGCGGGCTCAGCTCCCTGCGGGCAATGGTCGTGCATCGGCACGATCGGCAAGGCCAGCAGCAACTGGTCTTCGATCAGTTCGAGCACATCGACCGGTTCAGTGGCGGCCAGCGCCTCGTCTTCCGCCTCGAGTTCGGCCTGGGTCAGTTCGGGCTCGTCGGCAACCAGACGAAAGTCGACCTTCTCCTCGATGGGATGAAGCATGTCTTGCAGACAACGCTGACAGACCAGCGGCAGTTGCGCCTTGACCTGCAGACAGACCATGGGCTGGGGGCGCAGGCCCATGCGCTCACGCAAATAGCCCCGCAAGGACCAGGCAGGAGGTGGAAGGTCCTCTTGCGGCCCCGACAACATGGCTTTCAGCCGCGGCATCGTGCGCCAGTCGGCATGACCCTGCAGAACTCCTCCATTGCGCGCGAAGTCGAACAGGGACAGGGCGCGAGGCGGTGACGAGGCCTCCGATGAGATTGAAGGTGGCGTTTGAGGCATGGCCGCAGTTTACCGACTGCAACAACTCCCGCAGACACCTGGCGAGCCAGCTCTTACACTGAGGAGTATGTCGTCGGGCCGCAGCGCTTCGACAAATTCACAAATAGGTAGGACGAGATAAATGGACAGTATTGCGCAGTGGTTCCCGATGGGCTGGGAGCCGTTTTTGTTTGGAGGCATCTTCATCGGCTTGGGTGTGAGCGTGTTGTTCTGGCTGACGGGTCTGATCGGCGGTATCAGCACGGCCTACACCGCCGTGTGGTCGCTGGTGTCGCGCCATCCCTTCTTTCAGCACGAAAAATTCGTCTCGACCCGTAACTGGCGGCTGATGTATGGCCTCGGTCTGATTGTCGGTGCGGTGATCTTCACCTACACCCTCGGTGGCGGCCACGGTTTTGTCACCAAGGTGCCGCTGTGGCAGTTGTTCGTGGGCGGCATCGTCGGCGGCTTCGGCGCCCGCATGGGTGGAGGCTGCACGTCCGGGCATGGCATCTGTGGCATCGGCTCAGGGCAACTGCCTTCCATCCTTGCCGTCATCATCTTTTTGAGTACCGCCATCGTCACGGCCCATGTGGTTCGTGCTCTGGGAGGGTTCTGACATGCAGCGTGTTCCTCCTGCCGCGGTGATGCTTTCGGCACTGTTTGCCGGTGGCCTGTTTGGCTTCGGCCTGGCTTTGTCCACCATGGTCAAGCCCGAAAGCATCCTGCAATTCCTGATGCTCAAGGATCTCGGGCTGCTGCTGGTCATGGGCGGTGCCGCCGGTGTGACTTTCATCGCCTATCACTTGCTGCCGAGGCTGATGAAGCGGCCCGTGTTTGGCGTGGTCTTCGGCAAACATCCCTCGCATCTCGATGCGCGCACCCTCATCGGCGCGGCGATCTTCGGCGTGGGCTGGGGGCTGAGCGGCGTCTGCCCCGGTCCAGCCATCGCCGGTCTGGGCGTGGGCAACTGGCCGCTGCTGCTGAGCATCGTCGGCATTCTCATCGGCGCCTGGCTGCATGGCCGGTTCTTCGGCAAGCACTGATGCCACCACGCGCTGAACCCGAGCTGATCCTGGCTTCGACCTCACGCTATCGCGCCGAGTTGCTGCGGCGCCTGCGCGTGCCGTTCGCCGCGCGCGCGCCTGAGGTCGACGAGACAAGAAAGCCCGGCGAATCGCCGCTCGATCTGGCGTTGCGACTGGCCGCCGAGAAGGCGGCTGCCGTGGCACGGAACGCCCCTGGCGCCTGGGTGATCGGCTCCGATCAGGTCTGCATGCTCGGCGACGAAGCACTGGGCAAGCCAGGCTCGTTTGGAACCGCATTTGAGCAGTTGCAGCGCCTCAGCGGTCAGCAAGCTGTGTTTCACACGGCCTTGTGCGTGATTTCGCCAGACAGCAGAACCCAGGTGCGCAACTGTCCGACCGAGGTGACGTTCAGGCCCTTGAGCGATGGCGACATCGAGCGCTATCTGAGGCTGGATACGCCCTACGACTGCGCGGGCAGCGCCAAATCGGAATCGCTCGGGCCCGCGCTGCTCACGCAGATGCGCAGCGACGACCCCACCGCCTTGATCGGTCTGCCGCTGATCGATCTGTGCGACATGCTGCGCCAGAGCGGCTTCGACGTGCTGGCGCGGGCCAGCGCCGACTGAACGGCCTCAGCGCAACGACCAGCCCAGGTTAGAGAGTTCGCGCACCGCGCCCATGCCCAGCGATGCGCCGAAGCGCTTGGCCAGACGCTCGGCGACGTTTTCCTGCAGCGTGTAATCGACGATCTCGGGCGCCTTGATCTTGTCGCGGGCGATCTGATCCACAGTGCCGTAGCCGTCGGCCAGCCCCTGCTTCACGGCGGATTCGCCCGTCCACACCAGGCCGGAAAAGGTTTCGTCATTCACCTTCAGGCGGCTTCCGCGCCCCTTTTCGACGGCGGCGATGAACTGTTTGTGGATCTGCTCCAGCATGCCCAGCGCGTAGGTCTTCTGGTCTTCGGGCATGGGGGTGAAAGGGTCCATGAAGCCCTTGTTCGCGCCCGCCGTCAGCAGGCGGCGGGTCACGCCGAGCTTGTCGAGCAGGCCCGAGAAGCCGAAGCCGTCCATCAGCACGCCGATGGAACCCACCAGACTGGCAGGATTGACGTAGATGTCATTGGCCGCCGCGGCCACGTAGTACGCGCCGGAAGCGCAGACCTCCTCGCACACGGCATAGACCGGCTTGTCGTACTTGGCCCGCAGCCGCTCGATCTCGGCAAAGATCTGGCTGGCCTGCACCGGACTGCCCCCCGGGCTGTTGATGCGCAGAATGATGCCGCGGGTCTGCGGATTGGAGAACGCGTCCTGCAAGGCCGCATTGATGTTGTCGGCGCTGGCTTGCGAGTCAATGGAAATCTCGCCGTTGAGTTCGATCAGCGCAGTATGCGGGCCGGTGGCGGCTGTGTTGCCGTACTCGGCGACCACGCCGCCCAGAAAGATCAGCGCCACGATGCCTAGCATGACAAAGCGGAAAAAAATCGACCAGCGCCGCGCTCGGCGCTTTTCGTTCACCACTTCCAGAACGAGTTTTTCCAGCACCTGCTTTTCCCAGGAACCCGGCTGAACGGACGCGTCGGTACGCGGCGGAGTGGAGTCAGGTGGCAATGCGCTCATGGCGGGGTTCGGAGCAAGTCGTGGTCAGGAAGGATAGGCAGTCCGATAGGGGCAGGCCCCTCGGGCAAAGGCCACCAGAATACCAGCCGCCTCGGTCACAACCGTTTCGCATCGCACGAAGCGACGAATTGCGTTTCGACAACATCGGCCTCAAAGGCGTGTGATATTTTCCCACATGTATTCGCTGAACTCGGTAGCCGCTGGTTTTGCAGTCACCGGCCAGCTTGACTTTCCCCCTGCCCTTTTTCCTCAAGCGAGAGACCATCATGCCCCATCGCCCCGTCCTTCGTTCCACCCTGTTTGCCGCCCTGCTCGCCGCCGGTGGTGTCTGCTCCGCCCAGGCTGATCCGGCGCTGACCGTCGGCAACTCCTTGTCCTACTTTCAGGGCAAGTTTGGTACGAACGACACCATTCACTACTACTACGACGCCACGGACATCCAGTACGGTGACAACGATTGGCGGGTGAAGCTGACAGTGCCCTACATCTCGGCAACGGGTCTGCCTGCCGGGGCCACCCTCACGGGCGGCAGCGTGGTGGGCGGCACCGGCTCCACGCAGACGCGCTTGGCCAGCGGCCTGGGCGACGTTTGGCTGGCGGGCCATTACAAGGTGTTCCAGGGCAGCGGGCTGACGCCTTCGGTGACGCCCTACATCAAGGTGAAATTCGGCACCGCCTCGGTATCGAGCGGACTGGGCACCGGCAAAAACGACTATGAAGTCGGCGTCGGGCTGCAGCAGATCATCGGCTCGAGCTGGTTCCCGTTCGCCAACCTGGGGTACCGCGTAGTGGGCAACCCGGCGGGCTACAACTTGCGCAACATCGGCATTTACCAACTCGGCGCAAGCTACGCGCTGAGCCAGAAGAACATCGTCACGTTGATGTATTCGGGCTCGCAGGCCATGGTGGCTGGAGGCTCGGCGCCCTCGGATGTGATTCTGGCTTGGAACTACAACCTCACTCCCCAGGGAAGCGGCTTCCAGGTCTATCTCGACAAGGGTCTGAGCAACGGCAGCGCCAATTTCGGCGTGGGCATCGGTGGGCAGATCGTGTTCTGACGACCCGATCTTTCCCGCGCAGCAATGGCCGACATCTGTCGGCCATTTTCATGGCCTGGGCAGGCTGGGCACCTGTGGCATGCCGGGCATCGTGGGCATGCCGACATTCGGCGGGGAAACCGACGGAGTCGTGACCGATGGCGGCTGCGGCAAGGTCGGTGGGCTGATCGGGTTCGGCATTTGCGGCACCTGGGGGACGACGGGCATGACCGGCGGCGTGATGTTCGGCATCATCACGTTGGGTGACATAGGCGCTGTGACCGTGGGCACCTGAGGAACGCGCCCGGCCAGATCGGCACCCGAGATGCCCACGGAACCCTGACTCGTCTCGGCCGCTTTGGGCTTGGCGGCCTCGGACTGCGCGCCCGCCAATGGCGGCAAGGCCCACCGCATGGCGTCGACTCCGGCAATGACCCTCTCCACCACGACCGTGCGCGCGTCGAGCAGCACGCCTTCGATCAGCGCGGGGCCGCCAGTCGGCACAGAGGCAGCGCTTTCGAGTTGAGCATTGAGCAGGGCGGACGCGCCTTGGACTCGCAGGCCATGCGACTCCAGGCCAAGCGCCTGAGATTGCACATAGCCGACCATCACCAACTTGGTTCCGACCGGCGCCTCGACGGCGTGCTCCCGCTCCACTGCAGTGATCACGTCACCCCCGCCGCCCTGCAGGCCGCGCGCCAACACCCGTGACCCCACCGCAGGCAGTGCAGGCCACGCGCCTGGGGCCACGGTAAGCCAGGCTCCACCGATGTGCACCTGGCGGGTTGCGGGGCGGGTCGCCTCCAGCGTGCCGCGCAGGAGGAAGCGGTTGTCGGCCTTTCCTCGCGCCTTGCTGCCAGTAAGTTGCACCAGACGCATCGCCTGCCAGCGCCCCGCTCCCTGGTCGAGCCCACTGATGCGCACCACATCGCCAACGGCCAGCGCAGCAGGGTGCAGGGGCTTATCGTCGACGGTACGCAACAAGGTGGAGGGCTGCAGTTGCACGGTCTGTCCCAGCACAATCAACCGGTTTTCCGTGCTGTCGATCTGCGTGATGCGACCGATCAGGGCATGGTCGATGCGAACCTCGATCGCATCGAGCCGCCCGCCGCGATCGACCGCGTTGACGCGCACCATGTCGCCAAGGTGCACGCTGCGGGCGTCGGCCGGACTGCCATCCACCCGGTACCGCGTTTCGGACGGGAGCTCGTACTCACCGCCATTGACAAAAATGCTGCCGAAGCGCTGCACCGGGCCGATCGCCACGATGCCGGTACCGCCGATTCCTCCCGGGTTGATGCCGGTGCCACCTATGCCTCCCGGCTCGATCCCCGTGCCGCCTATGCCTCCGGGCGTGGCCGCCACCGAGACTGCCACGCTCAGCAACAGGCCGATGAGCAACATCCAAGTCCTGCGAAAGGCAAGCGGTGCACGCCTGGGTCGTCGGCTCATGATGCTTCTCCCGCCGGGTTAGGGGACTGTGCCGACTGCGGCATATCCTCTTCGTAGTAATAAACGCCCAGCCGCAACCGGCGGCGTGGCGTGGAGGCGCTGTCTGCTTCCTCACCTTCGGCAGCAGGCGCCCGATCGTTCTCGGCGCGCGCCACATGCTGATAGGCCTCCTGCAAGACACGTTCGCCGAGGCGCCTCAAGTCGTCGCGTACACCGGCGGCCACGTCCGTCGGCAGATCGTCGAAATACACCGACTGTTCGAGAAACGGCGTCTTTCCCTCCAGGTTGTGCACCGTGGCGCTGAGGTGATCGCCGATGTGCGCGCCCATGAAGGCCAGCCGATCCTGCGGCAGATCGGACACATAGCCCGTACGCGCAAGTTTCACTACATCGCCCTGCAGTTCAACCACGCCAGCCCGCAGCAATTCATCGAGCACCGTGCGCGCACGCATATCGGCCTTCACGAGCCGCACCAGACTCTCGAAACTGGGTACGGGCTCCGGCGCCCGAAGGGGCAGCAAGCGTGGCTCGCCTTGCACGTCGCGATACGCCTCGCAGGCCACCCAGGCGGCCACCACTTGGGCCGACACGTTGGCGCCGTGCCGCAGCGCGATCTGGCCGGAACCAGCCTGCAGTTCCTCGCGCACACGACGCACTTCCTTGCGATGAATGCCGCTGAGCAGACTCACCCGGCTGTCCGTCGGCACGGGCTTGCCGCTGCGCTCATCGAGGGCGATCACCTCGCCGACATAGACGAACTTCAGCAATTCGGCCAGAGCGCCATACGTCCAACCTTGGGTGATCAGGTAGCGGACGAAGGGACGCAGGATGGAAAGCGCCGCCGATTTCAGAGCGTCATACATGGCGAGGACATAGAGGAGCGAGGTTTTGCTTGACGTGGGGAATTTTACCACTATTATGGATTCAAGCGTGTGTGGGATTTTTTACCACGCTTAGTGAAAGTACTCATCCTTTGCTTCAGGAGAATCATCATGTCCAAGACCCGTACCCTCACCGTCCTGTCCGCCGCCGTGGCCGCAGTTTCGCTTTCGTTCGGCATCGCCAGCGCACAAACCGCGATCCGCGCCACGGAACAGGCGCATGCATCCATGGCCGAAGGCGTCGGTGCCTACCATCAGCAGACAGCTGCAACAGCGCAGACCACCGAGTCCGCCACGGTGAACACGCGCGCCACCACCCGCGACCAGACCCGCACCCCGACTGCTGAATCCACGGTAGACGCCTCAGGCGGTGCGGCGGCGCAAACCCGCACGCATACTCGCACGCAAGCGCAGACGCGCGCGACCACGCAGTCCACCGTGCGCGACCAGACCCGCACACCGACTGCTGAAACCACGGTGAGCACCTCCGGCGCCGCAACGCAGACCCGCACCCAGGCGCAGACTCGCGAGACCACGCAATCACGCACCTCCGCCCAGATCGGCACCAGCACACAGGACACCGCGGCACAGACTCCGCAAGGTTCAGGTCATCGCCTCGGTCACGGTTTCGGCACGCCAGGGGTGGGTCACCCCGCCTCGGTGCAAACTCCCAGCGTTCCCGCAGTGACCGCGCCTGCAGTGGCAGTGCCGGTGGTCAATACGCCCTCGGTCAACGTGCCATCGGTGGCAACACCGGCGGTGAACGTGCCCGTGATCAACACGCCCACCGTCAACATACCTTCGGTGGCCACGCCTGCAGTCAACGTGCCGGTCGTCACGCCGCCCATGGTGAACATGCCCAACATGATGCGTCCCTGACGTCCACCTAGCCCTCGGTGGGCCGTGAATTCAGCCTCTGTTTGCCGCTCGGCAACAGAGGCTGTCAGCCGTTTGCAGCGAGGAAGTCGCGCAACTCGGCCACGGAATGCACCAGCCCCAGCGGCTCCAGCGACTGAAGCTGTTCGGCGTCATGAGCGCCGTAGCTCACGCCGATCGCGTTGCACTGGGCGTTGATCGCCATTTGCAGATCGTGCGTGGTGTCACCCACCATGACGGTGCGCTGTGGCGGGCTGGCCAACTCGGCCATGAGCTCGTGCAACATCGCCGGGTGGGGCTTGGAAAAGGTTTCATCGGCGGTACGGGTCGCATCGAACAGACCGCGCAGTTCAGGCCGATCCATGGCTCTTGCCAGTCCGATGCGCGACTTTCCGGTGGCCACGGCCAGGTTGTACCCCGCTGACTTGAGTCCATGCAGCAGGTCTAGAACACCATCGAAAAGCGTGAGCTGGCCATCGAGCGCGAAGTAGTGTTTGCGATAGGCCGCTGCCAATCGGGGGTAATCGCCATGCGGCAAGGTCGGCGCGGTGTGGCGCAGCGCATCTTCCAGGCCCAAGCCGATGACGAAGGACGCGTCTTCACGGCTGGGCACGGGCAGGCCGAGGTCTTGGCACGCCTGCTGGATCGCCCCGGTAATGGCCGCGGTGGAATCCATCAACGTGCCGTCCCAGTCGAACACAATCAGGTCGTAGTTCTGTCGGTGCATGGCGCAGGCGGGGAGGAAGTCAGGACTGCGCGCATTGTGCCCGCAAATGTTGAAGCCATTGCACCCAGCTCTCGGGCGGTGGCGCCTGGAGTTCAAGCCGCTCTCCCGTGGCGGGGTGGGCCAGGGCAAGGCTCTGAGCGTGTAAAAACATGCGCCGCAAAGGCGGCAGACCCGTCTGCCCTCGAGCCAGGGCGGCATTCAGGCTGTCGTCCCCATACTTGTCGTCGCCCAAAATGGGGTGTCCGCTGTGGGCCAGATGCACCCGGATCTGGTGGGTACGCCCGGTCAGCAGCCTGGCCTGCATCAACGTCAGCCCATTCCACCCCTCCAGCCCCTTCAGTGCGAACTGCTCCTGCGGGCGAAACTGCGTGCGCGATGCCTGTCCCTGCTCGGAATCGACCCGCACACGACGTTCGCCGTTGGCGAGCAGATATTTGTGCAGCGGAGCATCGACGGTCACGGCCCCGCGCGTCCACAGCCCGGCCACCAGCGCGAGGTAGCGCTTGTCGGCGTGGCGCTCGCGCAGCGCGGCATGCAGCGCCGTCAAGGCGCTGCGCTTCTTGGCAATGAGCAACAGGCCGGAGGTATCGCGGTCGAGCCTGTGCACCAGTTCGAGGAATTTGGCCTGGGGTCGCGCTGCCCGCAGCGCTTCGATGACGCCGAAACTCACCCCCGATCCGCCGTGCACGGCTACGCCCTCAGGCTTGTTGATCGCCAGAAGGTGATCGTCTTCGAACACCACGGGAAATTCCAGGGCGGGTGCCGCGCGTGGCGCATCGGGCTGCGCCACGCGCACCGGCGGAATCCGCACCTGATCGCTGGACTGCAGCTTCTGCTCGGCTCGCGCCCGGCCTCCGTTGACCCTGACCTCGCCCGAGCGGACGATGCGGTGAATATGACTGCGCGGCACACCCTTGAGGTGACGCGCGAGAAAGTTGTCCAGGCGCTGCCCCTCGCCCGCGTCACCGACCTGGAGGAGCCGAACCTGGGGGGAAGACGCGGTGTGCATATAATCGGGCGTGAAGTCGTGAAGCTGAAAGAGCGAATTTTGGCAAGCTTTCCGCGGGGTTGCGTGTTGTTTTGCATGAAGCAGCCGCGCGACGTGCCAAGAATGGACAGACTGCCACCTGACAGATTCTCCTGCCGGTGTTGCGCGCTCGACCCGATAAGGGCCGATGCGGAACCGGCGAATCTGCCATGACAGGGCCGTCATTTTAGATTCAGCTTCACACCGCCTGTTTTGCCTGCGCGGCCGGTTTCGGTCGCAGCAACTCGGACGGACTTCATCGAAATGAGCGTTGGCCCAAAGCCTGCTGTGTGCCGTCGCGCGAATGCGTCTGACGCCCGCGACGACCGCCCGGCTTTGCCATCCTGGATCTGGAACCCTTGAATCGACTCTTCGCCTTCGACCGCATCGCCGCGCTGATTCTGCGCAGCGAGCTTCTGTCGCCTGCGAAATCCGCTTGTGCTCGCCTGCCGCGAAATCTCACCTCTCCCGCTGTTGCGCTCGATCGTTGCAACAGCCTGCGCATCGTTGCGCCCGGGCCATACGTCCGCAGGCGCGAACCCGACGCACATCGAGACCGACCGAGAGGCGGAGCTTGTGGCATGAGCACCGTCTGATTCTGCCCGCCGGGATTGCCGCACCTTCGCGGCGTGCCCGGTCTGGTTTTAGCTCCGGCGATCAACGCATGGGGGTGCCCAGGCACCCGCTTTGTATCGGCCGCTTGAAGCGGCCAGGAGCTTTGACATGAAACGCATGTTGTTCAACGCCACGCAGTCGGAAGAATTGCGCGTGGCCATCGTCGATGGACAGAAACTTCTCGACATCGACATCGAACAGGCCGGGCGCGAACAGCGCAAGGGCAATATCTACAAGGCCGTCGTCACGCGCGTCGAGCCTTCGCTCGAAGCCTGCTTCGTCGACTATGGCGAAGAGCGCCACGGCTTCCTGCCGTTCAAGGAAATCTCGCGTCAGTATTTCAAGGAAGGCGTCTCCCCCTCGCAGGCCCGCATTCAGGACGTGATCCGCGAGGGTCAGGAAATGCTGGTGCAGGTGGAAAAGGAAGAGCGCGGCAACAAGGGCGCTGCGCTGACCACCATCATCTCGCTCGCCGGGCGCTATCTGGTGCTCATGCCCAACAATCCTCGCGGCGGTGGGGTGAGCCGCCGCATCGAAGGCGAAGACCGCCAGGAACTGCGGGAAGCGATGGACCAGCTCCAGTATCCCGAAGGCATGAGCCTGATCGCCCGCACCGCGGGCATCGGCCGCACCGCGGAAGAACTGCAGTGGGATTTGAACTACCTGCTCAAGTTGTGGAGCGCCGTGCGCGACGCCTCGGAGACGCAAAAGGGCGCGTTCCTCATCTACCAGGAATCGTCGCTGGTCATCCGCGCCATCCGCGACTATTTCACCAGCGACATCGGCGAAATCCTGATCGATACCGAGGACGTGTTCGAGCAGGCGCGGCAGTTCATGCTGCACGTCATGCCCGACACGGTCGAGCGGGTCAAACGCTACCGTGACGATCTGCCGCTGTTCTCGCGCTTTCAGATCGAGCAGCAGATCGAGACCGCCTATTCGCGCACGGTCAATCTGCCCGCCGGTGGCGCCATCGTCATCGACCACACCGAAGCGCTGGTCGCAGTGGACGTCAACTCCGCGCGATCCACCCGCGGCAGTGCCATCGAAGATACCGCCCTGCGCACCAATCTCGAAGCCGCCGACGAGGTCGCGCGACAGATGCGGCTGCGCGACCTGGGCGGTCTGATCGTGGTCGACTTCATCGACATGGAAGAGCCGCGCAACCAGCGCGCCGTCGAAGACCGTCTGCGCGACGCCCTGCGCCAGGACCGCGCCCGCGTGCAGGTGAGCAAGATCTCCAAGTTCGGCCTGCTCGAACTCTCGCGCCAGCGCCTGCGCCCCGCTCTTTCCGAGGGCGCCTATGTCACCTGCCCGCGCTGCAATGGCACCGGTCACATCCGCGACACCGAATCGAGCGCCCTGCAGATCCTGCGCATCATCCAGGAGGAGGCCATGAAGGAAGGCACGGCCGCGGTGCATGTGCAGGTGCCGGTGGAGGTCGCGTCTTTCCTGCTCAATGAAAAGCGCGCCGAGATCACCAAGATCGAACTGCGCCAACGTCTGTCGGTGCTGCTCATTCCCAACAAGCATCTCGACACGCCCAACTACAAGCTCGAGCGCCTCAAGCACGACGATCCGCGGCTGGACAATCTGCCCACCAGCTACAAGATGGCCGACGACATCGAGGAAGAGACCGCCATCACCCGCCGCGAAAAAGAGCAGCGCCCGCGCCAGGAAGCCCTGGTGCGGGGCATCACCCCGGAAGGACCGGCGCCCGTCATGCCCGCAGCGGCCGCCGACAAGCCGACACCTTCCGAGGCCGCAGCACCCATCCCTGCCGCCATCCCCGCAGCCGCCCAGCCCGCAGCGAATGGCGGCGGCTTCTTCGGCTGGGTCAAGCGCCTGTTCTCGGGCGAGCCGCAGCCCTCGGTGGCGGCATCTGAAGCGCCTACGGCCCCGATGGCTCAAACCCCTGCACTCACCCCCGCGCTGACCAAGGCCGATGCACGGAGCGAGCGCGGGCCACGCGGCGCCTCCGGCCAGAACGGCAACCGCCGCCGCGGTGGCCGAGACCGCCAACGTGAAGGCCAAGGTGAGTCCCGCCAACGCCAGACCCCCAATGTGAACAGCGACTCCGCCGAGACCGCCTCGGCCGAATCCGCAGCCTCCCGCGCCCGTCCGCCCCGCGGCCAGCAGGGCCAGACCGAGCGCAGCAAACGCGAACGCGCACCGGAAGAAGCCTCCGCGCGCAAGGACCGTGCAGCCGCTTCCACGCCCGCCGTCGACACAGCCCCTGAGGCCGCGGCCGCGGAAGGTACTGGCCGCACGAACGGCAGTGGGGGCAATCGACGCCCGCGCCGCGAAACCGCCGAGGGCACGCCTGAAGTCGAACGGATCGAGACCGCCTCCGCCGAAGCCCAGGCAGCAGCCGAGAGTGCCGACGATGCCACGCCCGCCGCAGAAGCCAGCGGCGAGGCCCAGACCGAGCGCAAGTCGCGCAGCCGTCGTGGTCGCGGACGTCGGGGTGGTCGTCGTGAGGGGGGGGCGGCGGAAGAGAACGTCGCAATCGGCGCCGAGGCACTTGAATCGGCGCCCGAAGCTGATTTGACTGATGCCGGAGAAAACACCGGACGCAGCTTCGGCTCGCTGGCCGCGCCGCTGGTCTTGGGTACGGTCGCCGCGACCGCCGCCGCTGCCCCGGCTGACGAATCGACCCCGCTTGCACCTGAAGCGCCCGATGTTCCTCGCGCTGCCGAACCGGTGGCCGCCCCGGCCTCCCCTGCGGTCGAGGTCGAGCCCGCAGCCGTCGATCTCGCGGCTGCCGAGCCTGCCATCGAGGCAACCCCGGACACTGCGCTGCAGGCCTCTGCGCATGTTGCGAACGACGGCGAGAGCGCTTCGGCAGCGGCCGCCAGCTACGTGCTTCCGGTCGATGCCCTTCAGGCCACCGCGCAGGCCGCGGGGCTGCAATGGGTGCAGTCCAACGCCGAGGCCATCCGTCGCGTCCAGGAAGAACTGGCAGCGCAACCGGCCCCCATCCACGTGCCGCGTGAGCGCAAGCCCGCGCCCAAGCTCGACGACGGCCCGCTGATTCTGGTGGAAACCGTCCGCCCGTTGCCCAGGCTGCAACTGCCGGATAACGATCAGCCTATGCCTTGAGCCCCAGGCTCACATCGGCATAGCGCAGCCACGCCCCGAGTTCGGCCTTCATGCGCGTGTTGTCCAGCCTTCGGGACTCGCGCATGAAGCTGAGCATCATCGAGCTCAGGCCCGCCTGCTCAGCCTGCACGCGGGCCACGCGCCGTGGCCGCGGAAGGCCGTACAGATCGGCGGCCAGATCGAAGTAATCGCCCATGCGCAGCGCGCTGTCATCGCTCACGTTGTAGACCCGGCCCGGCCTCGCACGATCGAGCGCCAGAAGGCAGAGGCGGGCGAGGTCATCGGCGTGGATGTGGTTGGTATAGACGTCCTCGTCGGGCTCGAGCACCGGAAGACCCCGCTCGAGCCGTGCCCTGGGAGAGCGTGATTGCGCGTCGTAGATGCCCGGTATCCGCAGCAGCCCGACGCGCCAGCCTCGCGCGGCGCCTGCGCTGCGCCAGAGGCGCTCGGCATCGCATCGGCGCTGGGCGCGTTCGGTCTGCGGTCTGCACGGACGGGTTTCAGGCACCCACTCGCCCGCGCAATCGCCGTACACCCCGGTGGTGCTGGCATAGACCACGCGCAAGGCTTTTTTCCCGGGGCCGGATAAGATGCCCGACTGTTTCAGTCTGGAAATCAGGTGGCGGCTTCGCAGATCGCGTGCTCCAGCCGTTTCGCCCGGCGGCGCCAGCATCAAGACCCGCTGGGGCGCGAGCCGGGCCAGACGCCACAGCGTCTCGGGCTGATCGAGATTGCCGACGATGGGCACGATGCCTGCGGCCCGCAGTTGCTCCAGCCGCTGGGGTGAGGAGGTCAGCGCCAGCAGCCGGTAGCGTGTGCGCGCCAGGGCAGCCACCCGCAGGCCGATGTCACCGCAACCCACGATGAGCAGCCGGGCACGGCCGCGTCCAGAGTTATCGTTCACAGTTCCTATCCAGTCATTCTTCTCATGAGCCATCTCGTCACCGTTCAACCCAGCGGCCATCAGTACACCGCCGAGGCGGAAGAAACCCTGCTCGCCGCCGCCATCCGTCAATCCGTCGGTCTGCCTTACGGTTGCCAGGACGGCGCCTGCGGATCGTGCAAGTGCAGGCTGCTCGAAGGCGAGATTGCCCTGGGAACCCATCAGCTCAAGGCCCTGAGCGAGGCCGAACATGCGCAGGGCTTCATTCTCGCCTGCCGCGCCAAGGCGCTCACCGATGTGGTGATTGAAAGCCACGAGGTCGTCGGTGCGGGCGAATTTCCGGTGAAAAAAATGCCGGCCCGCGTAAGCAGCATCGAGCATCTGGCGCCCGATGTGGTGCGGGTCATGCTGCAATTGCCCGCCGCCGACCCGCTGCGCTTTCGCGCCGGGCAATACGTCCAGTTTCTGTTGCGCGATGGCGCGCGGCGCAGCTACTCGATGGCGAACGCGCCCACCGAGTCGCCCCAGATCGAACTGCATCTGCGCCACATGCCCGGCGGCAAGTTCACCGATCATGTGTTCAACGCGATGAAGGAAAAGGAGATCCAGCGCATCGAGGGCCCGTTCGGCAGCTTTTTTCTGCGCGAAGATCCCGAGCACAAGCCGATGATCTTTCTGGCTTCTGGCACGGGCTTCGCGCCGATCAAGGCCATGCTGGAGCAGATGCGCGCCAACGCCGACGAGCGCGCCGTGACGCTTTACTGGGGCGGTCGCAAGTTACCCGATCTCTACATGCGCGACTGGGTCGAGCAGCAATGCGCGGCCATGCCCAATCTTCGCTTCGTGCCCGTGCTCTCGGAGCCCGAGACCGACTGGGCCGGGCGCACCGGGTTCGTGCATCTGGCGGTGATGGCCGACCTGCTCGATCTCGCCGGGCACGCGGTCTACGCCTGCGGCGCTCCTGTCATGGTCGAAGCCGCGCGGCGCGATTTCACCCAGCAATGCGGTCTGCCCGAAGAGTCCTTCTTCGCCGACGCCTTCACCACCGAAGCCGACAAGGCGGGCGCAAAGGCCTGAACGCGACTGCGCAAACCAAAAAAGGCCTGCTGATGCAGGCCTTTTTTGAGCGTGTGACGCTTACTCGCCGAGATAGGCCGCGCGCACCCGCGGGTCGTGCAGAAGCTCGTCCGCAGGCCCGCTCATGGTCACCTGCCCCGAGTCCATGACGTAGCCGCGGTCGGCCAGCCCCAGTGCGCGCTTGGCGTTCTGTTCGACCAGCAGAATGGTCACGCCCTGCTTGGAAATGTCTTCGACCACTTCGAAGATCTTGTCGACCATGATGGGCGACAGCCCCATCGACGGTTCATCGAGCAGCAGCACCTGCGGGCGGCTCATCAGCGCGCGGCCCATGGCCAGCATCTGCTGTTCACCGCCCGACATGGTGCCGGCGAGCTGATCGCGGCGTTCCTTCAGACGCGGGAAGATGCCGTAGACCTTGTCGATGTCGCTGTCGATCTCTTTGTCCTTGCGGGTATAGGCGCCCATCTGCAGGTTTTCCTGAATGGTCATGCGGGTGAACACCCCGCGCCCCTCCGGCACCATGCACAAACCCTGACGCACCAGATCGAAGGCTCCCTGGCCATTGATGGTTCGGCCGGCGTAGTGAACCTCGCCGTCGGTGATGGGCTGCAGGCCGGTGATGGCCTTGAGGGTGGTGGTCTTGCCTGCGCCATTGGCACCGATGAGGCTCACCAGTTCGCCCTTGCGCACTTCGAGGTCGACGCCTTTGACCGCCTGGATACCGCCGTAGGAGACGCGCAGGCCCGTGATTTTGAGTACGGTTTCGGACATGCTCAGTGCTCCCCTGCGCCCAGATAGGCTTCGATGACTTTTGGATTCTTTTGCACTTCGGCGGGCACCCCCTCGGCAATGATCTTGCCGTAATCGAGCACGGTCACACGGTCGCATAGGCCCATGACCAGCTTCACATCGTGTTCGATGATCAGGATGGTGCGGCCGTCCTTCTGGATCGCGGTGAGCAGTTCGCGCAACTGGAGCTTTTCCGTCGCGTTCATGCCGGCGGCGGGCTCATCGAGTGCGAGCAACTGCGGATCCGTCGCCAGGGCGCGGGCGATTTCCAGGCGACGCTGGTCGCCATACGACAGCGTGCGGGCGCGGAAATCGGCATAGCGCTCGATGCCCACATAGGCCAGCAAGTCGCGCGCACGTTCGCGGATGGAGCGCTCTTCATCGCGGAAGTGGCGGGTGCGGAACACCGCGCCGATGAGCGCGCTGTTGGTACGCACATGCCGGCCCACCATCACGTTCTCCAGCGCCGTCATGTCGGGGAACAGGCGGATGTTCTGAAACGTCCGCGCGATGCCCTCGCGCGCCACCTGATGCACCGCCGCCGGTTTGTAGGGCTTGCCGGCCAGGATGAAGTCGCCCGAATCCGGCGGATACAGCCCGGTGATGACGTTGAAGAACGTCGTCTTGCCCGCACCGTTGGGGCCGATCAGACCATAGATCTGGCCACGGTCGATCTGGATGCCCACGTCGCTCAGAGCCTGCAGGCCGCCAAAGCGCTTGGACGCGCCGCTCACGCGCAACACGGAGGTATCGCTCATGCCTTGCCTCCTTCCTGCAACGGGGTGGGCAGTTTGGCGAAGCTCTTGCCGTGTTCGGGCGCAGGCCACAGGCCTTTGGGCCGCATGATCATGATGATGATCATGGCCAGGGCGTAGATAAGCTGACGCAGAATGCCGCTGTCGATATACACATGGCCGAAGGCGTGCTGCTGCCAGTCGGAGATGAAGCCCATGTAGCGCAGCGCTTCGGGCAGCACCGACAGCATCACGGCGCCCAGAATGACCCCGGGGATGTGCCCCATGCCGCCGATCACCACCATGGCCAGCACGATGATCGACTCAAGCAGCGAGAACGACTCGGGCGAGACAAAGCCCTGGAAGGCCGAGAACATGACCCCGGCCACGCCGCCGAAAGTCGCCCCCATCGAAAACGCCAGCAGCTTCATGTTGCGGGTGTTGATGCCCATGGCCTTGGCGGCGATTTCATCTTCGCGCATCGCCATCCACGCGCGGCCGATGCGCGAGTCCTGCAGGCGGTAGCTCAGAATCACCACGCATACCACCAGCACCAGGAACAGGTAGTAATACTGCGCCACCGAGGGTATGGTGAAACTGCCGATGTCGATGTTCTGATTCAGATCCCAGCCGAACAGGCGAATGCCATGAATGCCGGAAATGCCCTGCGGGCCGTTGGTGATGTTCACCGGCGCGTTCAGGTTGTTCATGAAAATACGGATGATCTCACCGAACCCCAGGGTCACGATGGCCAGGTAGTCGCCGCGCAGCTTGAGCACCGGCGTGCCCAGCAGAATGCCCGCACCGGCCGCCAGGGCCGCCGCCATCGGAATGACCAGCCAGATCGACACGTCGAAACCGTTGGGAAACATCGCCCCCAGCGCATCGAAATTGCTCGTGAGCTGGTTGGACGACAGCAGTGCGTACAGATACGCCCCCACCGCATAGAACGCGATATAGCCCAGATCGAGCAGACCGGCCAGGCCGACCACGATGTTCAGGCCGAGCGCCAGCATGATGTAGAGCATGGCGAATGCCGCGATCCGCACCCAGGCGTCACCGGCGATCTGCAGCACCATGGGCAGCGCGATGAGCGCTGCGGCACCCGCAACGACCCAGACCCAATTCCTTTGCTTTTGCATGTTCGGTCTCCTCAGGCGCGATCGGCCACGCGCTCACCCAGCAGGCCTTGCGGGCGCAGGGTCAGCACCAGAATCAACACGATGAAGGCGAAGATGTCCTGGTAGTTGCTGCCGAAAATCCCGCCGGTGAAAGTGCCGATATAGCCCGCACCGAGCACCTCGATCAGGCCAAGCAGAATGCCTCCGAGCATCGCGCCCGAGAGGTTGCCGATACCGCCCAGCACCGCCGCGGTAAAGGCCTTCAGACCCGGCGTGAAACCCATGTAAAAGTTGGCGGTGGCGAAGTTGGCGAACCACATCACCCCGGCAATGGCCGCGAGCATGGCACCGATCACGAAGGCCGACGAAATCACGAAGTTCGGATTCACCCCCATGAGCGAGGCCACGCGCGGATTCTCCGCCGTGGCGCGCATCGCGCGGCCCAGCTTGGTGTGGTTGACCAGCCAGGTCAGCCCCGCCAGCAGCACGGCGGTGACCACCAGAATCATGATCTGCACCGGGGTGATGACAATGCCAGCGACGTTGATGACGTTGCTCGGCAGCAAGCCCGCCGGGAACACCTTGTAGTCGCGCCCCCAGATGATCATGGCCAGCGTCTCCAGCAGGATGGACATGCCGATAGCCGTGATCAGCGGCGCCAGCTTGGGCGCGTTGCGCAGCGGCCGGTAGGCGATGCGCTCGATGAAGTAGTTGAGCACGCCAGTCGCCAGCATGGCGATGATCAGGGCAATGATCACCGTCAGCCAGCCGGGCAGATGCGGCGCCACGTGATCGAGCACCTTGAACACGGTGTAGGCCGTGAGCGCCCCCACCATCATCACGTCCCCATGCGCAAAATTGATGAGGTTGACGATGCCGTACACCATGGTGTAGCCGAGAGCGATCAGGGCATACATGCTGCCCAGAACCAGACCGTTGACGATCTGCTGAAGAAAGATATCCATACCTGCAATCTCCTGACGAGCGGATGGCTAGTGAGTAACGGCTGAACTCTTTTGGAGCTGCCGGAGTGAAACCAGGGAATCGGGGTTGAAAGCAAGCGGCATGCCGACGCTGCCGCACCGTTGCGGTGCAGGCTGTGAAAGCAAGACGCGTGAAATCGACACCGTGCCGGACGCGAAGCGGGCGAACCCGTGGTTGGGCACGGCCAGACCCGGCACAGGCAGCGCCGGGCGGGGGTGAACAGGCTTCATGATCTTCTCTGGGGGCCGGGCTATCCTGGCCACCTGCTTTTTTGGGTGGCGCGATGATAACTGCCTCGAAAGGCTCACCCTGCATCGGGTCAACCCGCAGCTTGATCCTTCTCAGTCACCAGATGGCGCCGTTGCGGCACTGTCGTCTTCTGCGGCAGAAGATGACACCGTGCCGCGTTGGGCATTGCGCTCGGCCAGATCGTGCAGCCGCCGGGCGATGCGCTCTTCCACCCCACGCGTTGTCGGTTGGTAGAAGCGCGGTGGGGCCATGCCGTCCGGGAAGTAGGTTTCACCGGCGGCAAAGGCATCGGGTTCGTCATGGGCATAGCGATAGTCACGGCCGTAGCCCAGGTTCTTCATCAGCTTGGTCGGCGCGTTGCGCAGATGCAATGGCACGGGCTGGGTGCCCTGCTCGCGGGCGAAGGCGCGTGCGGCGTTGTAGGCCTTGTAGACCGCGTTCGACTTGGGGGTGACGGCGAGATAGACGACGGCCTCGGCGAGCGCCAGTTCACCCTCCGGGCTGCCCAGGCGCTCGTAGGTCTGCGCCGCTTCGAGCGCGAGGGTCAGCGCCTTGGGGTCGGCCAAGCCGATGTCCTCCACCGCCATGCGGATCAGCCGACGAGCCAGATAACGGGGATCGGCGCCACCCTCGAGCATGCGCGCGAACCAGTAGAGCGAGGCGTTCACATCTGAGCCTCGCACCGATTTGTGCAGCGCCGAGATCAGGTCGTAGGTCTGCTCGCCTCCCTTGTCGAAGCGCAACAGGGTGGCGCCCAGAGTCTGCTCCAGCAAGTCGGCGCTCAGGGTGGTCTGCGCCGCGCGCTGCGCCGCCTGAAGCGCCAGTTCCAGTGCGCCCAGCAGGCGACGGGCGTCGCCGTCGGCGTGGCGCATCAGGCGCTGCGCCGCGGCGGGCTCGATGGACTCGACCCCGCTGCCCGCCAGCGCGCGCTGCATCAGCAACTGCAGGTCGGCGTCGTCCAGCGGTTCGAGCACATAGACCACGGCGCGCGACAGCAGGGCGCTGTTGACCTCGAACGACGGGTTCTCGGTGGTCGCGCCTATGAAGGTGAACAGCCCGGACTCGACATGCGGCAGAAACGCATCCTGCTGGCTCTTGTTGAACCGGTGCACCTCGTCGACGAACACGATGGTGGCGCGTCCCCTTTGCTGCGCGGCCTGGGCCTGTGCCACCGCGTCGCGGATGTCCTTCACCCCGGCGAGCACCGCCGAGAGAGGCAGAAAGTCGGCATCGAAGGCATCGGCCATCAAGCGCGCCAGCGTGGTCTTGCCCACGCCGGGAGGCCCCCAGAACAGCATGGAGTGCAGCCGGCGCGTCTCGAACGCCACGCGCAGCGGCTTGCCGGGCCCAAGCAGGTGGCGCTGGCCCACCACGTCGTCGAGCCGGTGCGGCCGCAGCCGCTCGGCAAGCGGCGCGTGTGCCGACGCGGCCGCCCCGGCTGGCGCGGCGGCGGGCGGCTCGGCGTCGTCGAACAGGCCGGGGCTGCGTGGCATGGCGATCAGGGCTGGCGGATGACCGAGGCCCCTTTCGGCGGGGTGAAGTGGAAGCTGTCGGCAGCGAACACCGGGTTGCTCTTGATGGCGCTGAACCGCATGGTGGAAACCTGACCGAAGGCATCGCGCAGTTGAAGCTCGACGACCTCCGGGCCCTGCATTGTGGAGCGCAGGCCGATGCGAATCCAGTCGAAGTTGCTGTCCTTGGCCTGGGGCGTGGCCTGCACCCATTGCAGATCGTTGGCATCGGGCAGGGCCTGCAAGGTGAATAGCCGGGTCAGATCGGTACCGGCGAAGATGGCGGCCGGCGTGCCCTTGAAGGCCTGCGTGACCGGGGTGATCGTCACCTGATCGAGGTCGTGGTCATAGGTCCAGAGCTGCTTGCCGTCGCTGACGATGACCTGGGCATAGGGCTTGGTGTAGTCCCAGCGGAAGCGGTCGGGGCGCTCGAAGGCAAACTGCCCCGCCGCGGGCGCCTGCGCCGGGCCCTTGGGGTTGCTCACGGTCTGCGTGAACTGGGCGCTGCCGCCCCGGGTCTGCTTGAGCCATTGTTCGAGCAACTGCACCGAGGTGGCGGCCATTGCGGCGGGCGCGGCCGCAGCGAGCAGCGCGCCGACCAGCAAAGCGGCACGCAGCAATGCCCTGCGGCGGGCGATCAGGGAAATCATGGTCATGGTTTTTCAAGTCCGTTAGACAGGCGCGGCGCAGCCGCAGGCTCATTCCGGCCGCACCGGCACCAGGATGTCGCGATTGCCATTGGCGGTCAGCGCCGATACCAGTCCGGATTGCTCCATCTGTTCCAACAGTCTGGCAGAACGGTTGTAGCCGATGCGCAGATGACGCTGCACCAGAGAAATCGACGCCTTGCGGTGCTGCAGCACGATCTGAACCGCCTGATCGTAGAGCGGATCGCTCTCGCCGTCGGCCTGGCCCGCACCGCCCAGCGCGCCTCCGGCACCTTCCAGGTCTTCCTCGCCCGTGAGGATGCCGTCGAGATAGTTCGGCCCGCCGCGGCTCTTGATGTCTTCGACCACGCGGTGCACTTCGGCGTCGCTGACGAAGGCGCCGTGCACCCGCTGCGGCATGCCCGAGCCGGGCGGCAGGTAAAGCATGTCGCCCATGCCCAGCAGACTCTCCGCGCCCATCTGGTCGAGGATGGTGCGCGAATCGATCTTGCTCGACACCTGGAAGGCCATGCGGGTGGGAATATTGGCCTTGATCAGCCCGGTGATCACGTCCACGCTGGGACGCTGGGTGGCCAGGATGAGATGGATGCCCGAAGCCCGCGCCTTCTGCGCCAGACGCGCGATGAGTTCCTCGATCTTCTTGCCCACCACCATCATCAGATCGGCCAGTTCGTCGATGACGACCACGATGTTGGGCAGCTTCTCCAGCGGCTCGGGCGACTCGGGGGTGAGGCTGAACGGGTTGGTCAGAGGTTCGCCGCGCGCCCGGGCCTCCTGCACCTTGGTGTTGTAGCCCGCCAGATTGCGCACGCCGAGCTTGCTCATGAGCTTGTAGCGCCGCTCCATTTCGCCCACGCACCAGTTCAGCGCCTGAGCTGCCTGTTTCATGTCGATCACCACGGGCGCGAGCAGATGCGAAATGCCGTCGTACACGCTGAGTTCGAGCATCTTCGGATCGATCAGGATCAGGCGCACATCGCTGGGCTCGGCCTTGTACAGCAGGCTCAGAATCATGGCGTTGACACCGACGGACTTGCCCGAGCCGGTGGTGCCCGCCACCAGCAGGTGCGGCATCTTGGCCAGATCGGCCACGACCGGGTTGCCCACGATGTCCTTGCCCAGCCCCAGGGTCAGCATCGAGGCGGCTTCGTGGTAGTTGTTGGAACCCAGAATTTCCGACAGCTTGATGGTCTGCCGCTTGGCATTGGGCAACTCCAGCGCCATGGTGTTCTTGCCCGGAATGGTCTCGACCACGCGGATGCTCACAAGCGACAGGGCCCGCGCCAGGTCGCGCGAGAGGTTGACGATCTGCGAGCCCTTCACGCCGGTGGCAGGTTCCACCTCGTAGCGCGTGATCACCGGGCCGGGATAGGCCGCCACCACCCGCACCTCCACGCCAAAGTCCTTGAGCTTTTTCTCGATCAGCCGCGAGGTGAATTCCAGCGTCTCGTGGCTGACGGTCTCCGCCTGCACCGCCGGGGCGGCATCGAGCAGACTCAGCGCCGGCAGGGCCGAATCGGGCAATTCATTGAACAGCGGCTTCTGCTTTTCCTTCATGACGCGGGGCGATGGCGGCACGAACGCCACCGAAGGCTCGATGAGCACCGGGGCCAGCACGTCGCGCTCCTCCGCCAGAGGCCGCTGCAGTTCGACTTCCTTCTCGCGCTCCTGCATGGCCTGCTGCCCCGCCAGCACATCGTCCTCACGCCCACGCCGGTCGCGCTGCCAGGTCCACAGCCGCTCGATCCAGCCGCCCAGACGTTCGGCCGCATCGGCCCACGAAAAATGACCGACCCAACTCAGCGAAAACAGAAAGACGACGAGGAGCACCAGCGTGCCTCCGGTGTCGCCCAGCAGGGTATCCACCGCCATGCCGCAAGCATGGCCCAGCAGGCCACCAGCTTCGCCGGGCAGGCCACGGGCCAGGCTCCACAGCCTTGTGGCCTCCAGCGCCGCGCTCGATAGCGGCAGCAGCAGCAATCCTGCGACGGCGGCCACGGGCTGCAGCTTGCGCCACCGGCTCGCGGACACCGGCTCTTCCACTGGCGACGGCTCGGCCTGTGTCCGGCGCCACATGCGCAGCAAGCCGTACAGCCCCAGGGGGATCAGCCAGAGCGCCGAATAGCCGAGCAGAAAGTAGGCAATGTCGGACAACCAGGCCCCGAGCACCCCGACCCAGTTGGCCACATGGCCATCGGTACCCGAGCTGGACCAGGACGGATCGGTCTTGTGAAAGCTCAACAGGCTGAGGCTGAGCAGGATCCAGCCAATGAACGCAGCGGTCAGGCGAACTTCACCGGCAAACCGCTGCAGGCGACTGCGTGGCTCGGAGCGGGAAGCCGTCGCGGCGGAACGGCGTCGTGTATCGATTTTCGGCATGGGGGTGTTCAAAATCCGGGGTGATGCATCGCATCACATTGTGCCGCCCTCGACTACCGCATGGGCAGCAAGGCCAACATGGGGTCAACAGGCCCTGCCCGTCTGTCTCAGCCGACCAGACGATAGGGCGTGCGCGCCTTCCCGGGGCTCCCGGGAACCACAATCACAGCAAGCTGGACAGATGTTCGCGGATCAGCATGCTGCCATCCTCGCGCTCGACCACAAAGCCCTGCTGTTCAAAGTCTTTCATCACCCGGCTGACCATCTCGCGCGAGGCCCCGACCATCTTGGCCAGATCCTGGCGCGAGAGCTTGTTGCGGATCAAATGCTCGTTCTGCATCACATCGGTGAGTTCCATCAGCGCGCGCGCCACGCGGCCGTAGACATCCATCAAGGCCAGCGATTCGATCTTGCGGTCGGCCCGTCGCAGCCGCAGCGCCAGTCCCCGCATGATGGCGAAGGACATGCTTGTATTCTCGGGCAGGCACTGCAGAAAGGCCACGCGGCCGAGCATCATCACATCGGTCTGAACTTCGGCCTGAACAGTTGCACTGTGCGGCTCGCCGTCGATCAGGCTCATCTCACCGATGTAGTCGCCGGCGTGGAGCACGGCGATGATGACCTCGCGGCCCTTGGCGTCCATGCTCACCACCCGCGCCCGGCCCGACAGCAGGATGAACAGGGCGTTGGACTTGCTGCCCTGCTCGACGATGTTTTCCCCGCGCTTGTAGCGCCTCTTGACGATGGATTGCGAAATCGACCAGGCCTGCGATTCGGTGAGCACGGCAAACAGCGGCACGCGCCGAACCAGGTCAATATCGGTGATTTGCGACATCTGTTTCTCCAGTTTGCACAGCGGCAGAGTGATGGGGAACAACGGGATCGAGCAGCCAGGAATTAGCCTTGCGTCAAACCCCCGCGCCCAGCGCTCCTAAAATCTTGCGCATTGCGCGATTGCTGCTTGCCGCATGTTCAGCAAATAGCGACAAAGCGGGCGCTTCTCTCTTTTGATGGGCTCAAGCCTCAATTTTCTCACACATCATGACATCGAAACACGCCAAAGTGCTCATTCTGGGCTCCGGCCCTGCCGGTTACAGCGCCGCGGTTTACGCCGCCCGCGCCAACCTCAACCCGCTGCTCATCACCGGTCTCGCGCAAGGTGGGCAGCTCATGACCACCACCGAAGTCGACAACTGGCCTGCCGACGTGGACGGCGTGCAGGGCCCTGATCTCATGGCCCGTTTCCAGGCGCATGCCGAGCGATTCAACACGGAGATCGTGTTCGATCACATTCACACCGCCCACCTGAACGAAAAGCCCATCCGCCTGGAAGGCGACAGCGGGGTCTACACCTGCGACACCCTGATCATTGCCACTGGGGCCTCCGCCAAATACCTGGGCCTGCCCACCGAACAGGCCTTCATGGGCAAGGGCGTCTCGGGCTGCGCCACCTGCGACGGCTTTTTCTATCGCAACCAACCGGTGTGCGTTGTGGGGGGCGGCAACACGGCCGTGGAAGAAGCACTCTATCTGGCCAATATCGCCAGCAAGGTGACCGTCATCCATCGCCGCGACAAGTTTCGCGCCGAACCCATTCTGGTCGACAAGCTGATGGCGCGCGCTGCTGAAGGCAAGGTCGAACTCAAGCTCTGGAGCGAGCTGCAGGAAGTGCTCGGCGACGACAGCGGCGTGACCGGCGTGCGCATCCGCAACAGCCAGACCGGCGCCGACGAAGACATCACGCTTGCCGGCTGCTTCATCGCCATCGGCCATCAGCCCAACACCGACATCTTCAAGGGCCAGCTCGAGATGAAAGACGGCTACATCATCACCCGAGGCGGCAACGAAGGCATGGCCACCGCAACCAGTGTGCCCGGCGTCTTCGCGGCGGGCGACGTGCAGGATCACGTCTACCGGCAGGCCATCACCAGCGCCGGCACGGGCTGCATGGCCGCCCTGGACGCGCAGCGCTATCTGGAGAATGCGGAGTCCTGAGGTTTGCCCAAAACGCCGACCTTTGAGCGATCACGGGTCGGCCTAGGAGCCTGTCGGGCTTAGGAACCCATGGACAAGCGGATCTTTCCGGTTATAATCTTTAGCTTTTGTTCTACAAAATTTTGAGGTGTGCCATGGCACGAGTGTGTCAAGTGACAGGTAAAGGGCCGATGGTCGGGAACAATGTGTCCCACGCCAACAACAAGACCAAGCGCCGCTTCCTGCCCAATCTGCAATATCGCCGTTTCTGGGTGGAGAGCGAGAACCGCTTCGTGCGCCTGCGCGTGACGAGCTCGGGCCTGCGCACCATCGACAAAAAAGGCATCGACGTCGTGCTGGCCGAGCTGCGCTCGCGCGGCGAGATTTGATCGTCGCTTTTCTCTAGAACCACACGGAGCCCAACATGGCAACCAAAGGCGGACGCGAAAAAATCAAGCTGGAATCCTCTGCGGGCACCGGCCATTTCTACACCACCACCAAGAACAAGCGCACCACCCCCGAAAAGATCGAAATCATGAAGTTCGATCCGGTCGCGCGCAAGCATGTGAGCTACAAGGAAGGCAAGATCAAATAAGTTGATCGGCTGACCCGCAAGCCAGAACGATCCGCTGTATCTGCCGCCACCTTGAGAGGTTGGCGGTCAGAACAGCGGATTTTTCATGGGCGTCTGCCTTGCATGGCATGAGTCGGTAGATGAAGACTCGCCCACAGCAGGGGCAACGAGGCTCAGCCTCCCGCCCTTCCCAAGGGCGACCTTCAGACGGCCGGGGTATATCGCCTCATGCGCAACGACAGTTCCCTGAGCGCCGTCACGCCGCTGTCTTCGGCACGGTGGCACCAATCCTGCAATTTGAGGCGCAGTTGTTCGGCGTTCAGATTGGTCTGTTCCCACACCGCCTTAAGCTCTTCGCGCATGTGCAGCAACTTGCTCAGGTTGGGGCTGGCGTTGGCTGCAGCATCCACCAGAGCGCGCGAGCGTTCGCAGAGAATCTCACGCTCCATCCCGATCCAGCGCCGGGCAGCGCGCAAGACCGGCAGATTGGCCGCAGCGCCCTGCTCGGCTGCACGCGCCAGTTCTGCCTTGAGGGTCGTGCGCAGCTCTGCCGCGTAACGCGCCATCACTTCATAACGATTGGCAATGACGGCCTGCAACGTGAGCTGATCCACCTCGGCGCGCACTTCGCCCAGGCGAAACTGCGGCGGCAATTTGCGGGGCTTGGCCAGACCCACCCACGACAGCGCGCGGATATAGGCCCAACCGATATCGAATTCCCACCATTTCACCGACAGCTTGGCCGAGGTCGGGTAGGTGTGGTGATTGTTGTGCAGCTCTTCACCGCCGATCAGCAGGCCCCAGGGCGAGATGTTGTGACTGCTGTCGCGCGCGGCGAAGTTGCGGTAGCCCCACCAGTGCCCCAGGCCATTGATGACCCCGGCCGCCCAGATCGGAATCCACAGCATCTGCACGGCCCAGACGGTGGCGCCGATGGCGCCGAACAACAGGACGTCGAGAATGAGCAGCAACCCGACCCCCTGCCAGGCATAACGGGAATAGACGTTGCGCTCCAGCCAGTCGTCGGGCGTGCCATGCCCGAACTTGCTCAATGTCTCGGCATTTTTCGATTCGGCGCGATACAACTCGGCGCCGCGCAGCAAAACCGTATCGATGCCTCGCGTCACCGGGCTGTGCGGGTCGTCGGCGGTCTCGCATTTGGCGTGATGCTTGCGGTGGATGGCCACCCATTCCTTCGTGACCATGCCGGTGGTGAACCAGAGCCAGAAGCGGAAGAAATGCGAGGCCACCGGATGCAATTCAAGAGCCCGATGCGCCTGCGCCCGGTGCAGAAAAATGGTGACGGACGCAATGGTGATATGCGTGGTGATCAGTGCAAATAGCGCGATTTGCCACCAGGAAGCCTGCAACAGGCCGTGTCCGGCCCAAGTCAAAAACACATCAAACATCAGAAACTTTCAGATCGATACAACGCGATTGGAACTCTGCCCGCGGCAGAAGTTGCATGCATTATCGGACGGGTCGTGCCCCACGCGCACAGGGCAAACGCGAAGCGCTTGTCAGTTCGCAATCGCGACGTCGGAAGCCACGTCCGCCGGGCGGGCCGACGGGGCGCGTCTTTGCAGCACCGCGGCATAAAAGCCATCGGTCGCGTGGCGGTTCGGCAACAGTTGCAGATCGCCCTGCGTCACCAGATCATCGCCTTCCACGCCCTGCTGGCGCAGCACCGAGTCGGCCGGAACCCGCTCGAACTCGGGGTGCGACGCCAGAAAGGCATCGACGATCGCGCCGTTCTCTTCCGGCAGGATGCTGCAGGTGGCGTACACAAGACGGCCGCCCGGCTTCAGCAGCGTGGCGGCCGCCTGCAGGATATTGGTTTGTTTTGTCGTCAATTCAGCCACATCCTCGGGCTTCTGACGCCATTTCATGTCAGGGTTGCGCCGCAGGGTTCCCAGACCGGAACACGGCGCGTCCACCAGGACACGATCGACCTTGCCAGCCAGCCTCTTGACCCGCTCGTCGCGTTCGTGGGCAATGGCCACTGGGTACACATTGGACAGCCCACTTCGCTGCAGACGAGGCTTGAGCTTGGCCAGCCGGTAGTCGGCCACATCGAAGGCGTAGAGGCGACCGGTGCCGCGCATCATGGCACCGAGGGCCAGGGTCTTGCCACCGGCCCCGGCGCAGAAATCGACCACCATCTCGCCGCGGCGCGGCGCCAGCAGCAAGGGCAGCAACTGGCTGCCTTCGTCCTGCACCTCCACCCAGCCTTCGCGGAATACGGTGAGATCCTGCAGGGCGGGCTTGCCCTCCAGTCGGATGCCCCAGGGCGAATAGGGCGTGGCGCGCGCGGGCAGATCGAGGCGGGCAAACACATCGAGCACGGCTTCGCGCCGCGTCTTCTGCACATTCACCCGCAAGTCCAGCGGGGCCGGACGCAACAACGACTGCGCCAGCGCCGAGTATTCCGCGCCATAGTGGGCCTGCAAGGCCGTGGCGAGCCATTCCGGCAGACTCCAGCGCACAGCCTCGGGCAGCGCCATTGCGTCCTGGGCAAGCACCCGCTTGCGCCACTCCAGTTGCTCCGGCGTGAGCGCGGCGTGCAGCGATGGCGCGTTGCCCGACCATCCCAGAATGGCCAGCCGCACCTCCATGGGCCCGCCGATGCCGTCGTCCGCGGCGGCAAGGGTCTGAAACAGACGCAGATGCCGCAACACCTGATACACCGTGTCGGCCAGGATCTGGCGATCGGTCTTGCCCAGTTGCGGCTTGGCGCGGAACCAGCGCGACAACACGGCATCGGCGGCAGCGTCGAAACGCAGCATGTCGCGCAGCACGTCGCGCGCGATGTAAAGCAGGTCACGCGGTTTCATGGCGCACTTTCAGGAAGGAGATTCAGTGGCAGGCAGGATGCGGGTACGCAGGCCGTCGATCTGCACCCGGCCTTCGAGCAGGGCGCGCACCACAGGGGGATAGATGCGGTGCTCCTCGAGCAGCACGCGCGCGGCCAGCGTCTCGAGGGTGTCGCCATCCAGAACGGGCACGGCGGCCTGCGCCAGGATCGGCCCGTGGTCGAGCGCACTGCTCACCAGATGCACGGTGGCGCCGTGCCATTTCACGCCCTCTTGCAGCGCACGGGCATGGGTGTGCAGGCCGGAAAAGGCGGGCAGCAGAGACGGGTGGATATTGACCAGACACCCCGCAAAGCGCTCGACGAAGGAAGCCCCGAGCACGCGCATGAAACCGCACAGCGCGATGACATCGGGCTGCAGCGCCTCGATCGCCTCGGCCAGGGCCTGATCGAAAGCCTCACGGCTGGCAAAATCGTTGTGCGCAATCACTTGGGTGGGCACGCCGAAAGCACGCGCAACCTCAAGCCCCGCAGCGTCGGCCCGGTTGCTGATCACACCGCGCACATCGACTTCCCAGCCCTGCTCGCGCTGAGCCTGAAGAATGGACTGCAGATTGCTGCCGCGCCCGGAAATGAGGAGAACCAGATTTTTCATCGGCGCGCAGTGTAGCCGCGGGGACGGCCCGTTCCGCCGAGATGAATAATCACGGGTTTATTTCGAGCACGCCATGAGATGCCCTTTTTGCCAGAGCGACGACACGCAGGTGATTGAAACCCGCGAAGTGGAGGACGGCACCGCCCTGCGCCGACGGCGACGCTGCGGCCATTGCGACAAGCGCTTCACCACTTATGAGCGTGCCGAAGTCAGCTTTCCGGTCGTGGTGAAAAAGGACGGGCGGCGAACCGATTACGACCGCGACAAACTGCGCGCCTCGTTCCTGCTGGCGCTGCGCAAGCGGCCGGTCAGCGCCGACGCGGTGGACACGGCCATCGGCCATGTCGAGCAGCAACTTTTGCAAAGCGGCGCCCGGGAACTGCCCGCAGCCCAGATCGGCAACTGGGTCATGGAAGAACTGCGCGCGCTCGACAGCATCGCCTATGTGCGCTTTGCCTCGGTCTATCACAGCTTCAAGGACCTGGGCCAGTTTCTCGACGTGCTGCAGGAGGTGCAGCCCGCATCACCCGCCGCCAAACCCCGGCGCGGCAAACCTTCGGCATGAACGCCAGCAACCCTTCGCCGTCCCAAGGCAGCTTCGACGCGCAGGATCAGCGCCACATGCGGCGGGCGCTCGATCTGGCGCGCGGGGCGATGTACCGCACCAGCCCCAATCCACGTGTGGGCTGCGTGCTGGTGCGCGACGGCCAGGTGCTGGGCGAAGGCGCCACGCAGGCGGCGGGACAGGATCATGCCGAAGTCCAGGCCGTCAAACAGGCCTGGGAGCGCGGCCACGATGTGCAGCGCGCCACGGCCTACGTCACCCTGGAGCCCTGCTCGCATCATGGCCGCACGCCCCCCTGCGCCGATCTGCTGGTGACGCAGGGGGTGGCCCGCGTGGTCGCTGCAATGGTCGACCCCAACCCCCAGGTGGCCGGGCAGGGATTGCAGCGCCTTCGCGACGCCGGCATAGCGGTCGATGTCGGCCTGTTCGCCGATGAGGCGCGCGAGATCAACCTGGGGTTTGTCTCCCGCATGGTGCGCGGCACGCCGTGGGTGAGGTTGAAGGTGGCCGCGTCGCTGGACGGTGTCACCGCCCTGCCGAACGGCGTCAGCCAGTGGATCACCGGCGAAGCCGCGCGCGCCGACGGCCATCATTGGCGCGCCCGGGCCTGCGCCGTGCTCACCGGCCTGGGCACGGTGCGCGCCGACGACCCTCAGCTGAATGTGCGGGCGGTGCAAACGCCGCGACAGCCCATCCGCATCGTCATCGACAGCCGTCTTGAATGTCCGCCCACCGCCCGCCTGCTGCAAAGCGCCGAATCGCCGCTGTGGATCGTCCACGCCGTGCCGCCAGAACTGGCCGCGCCGAGGCTTGACGCGCTACGCCATGCGGCCACGCCGAAGCTCGACCTGCAGGCCATCGCCCTGCCCGCAGACCCCGACAAGCCGGGCAAGAACGATCTGCGGGCGCTGATGCAGGTGCTCGGCCAACGCGGCATCAACGAGCTGCACTGCGAGGCCGGCGAAAAGCTCAACGGCTCGATGCTGCGCGCGGGGGTGGTGGACGAGCTGCTGCTGTATCTTGCGCCTCAGTTGCTGGGCGAGGGTGCGGGATTGGCGGCGCTGGGGCCCTACCTGTCGCTATCCGAGGGTTTGAGGCTGCGATGGCATGCGGTCGATCCCGTCGGCGACGATCTGCGCATCCTCGCCCGTTTTCCCTCGGCTTCTTTCTAAACCGCCATGTTCACCGGACTCGTCACCACCGTTGGCCGCATCGCCAGCGTCGTTCCCCTCGGTTCCCAGGCCAGCCACGGCAAGCGCGTGCGCCTGCAGGTCGATCCTGCCTGGCTGCTGGGCGTGCAGCTCGGCGAGAGCATCGCCGTCAGCGGCGCCTGCATGACCGTGGTCGAGCTCGCGCCCGACGCCTTCGCTTTCGACATCTCGGCCGAGAGCCTGGCGCGCACCACGGGGCTCGACCAGCCGGACGAGCTGGTCAACCTGGAACAGTCGGTCTCGCTCGCCACCAAGCTCGGCGGCCATCTGGTGACCGGCCATGTGGACGGCGTCGGCCGGGTGGCGCGGTTCGAGCCGATCGGCGAATCCTGGCTGCTGGAGGTGGATGCGCCGGCCGCCTTGGGCAAATTCTTCGCTTACAAGGGCTCCATCGTGGTCAACGGCGTCAGCCTCACGGTCAACCGCGTCGAAGACCTGCCAGGGCTTTGCCGCGTCAGCATCAACCTCATTCCCCATACCCTGCAACACACCAATCTGCATCGGCTGCATCAGGGCAGCGAGGTCAACCTCGAAATCGACCTCATCGCCCGCTATGTCGAGCGCATGCTCGGCGCCAAGGAGGAAACGCAACATGTGTGAGCTGTTTGCCTACTCCAGCCGCGTGCCCGCGCGCATTCGCATCGCCTTTCGCGAATTTGCGCGCCACGGCGGCCCGCACGCGGCCAACCCCGACGGCTGGGGCGCGGCGTACTACGAAGGTGTCGACGCGCATGTGCTGCGCGAGGCTCAGCCCTCGCTGACCAGCGCCTTCGTGCCGGTGCTCGAAAAGCACGACTTTCACAGCCCGCTGGTGATCGCGCACATTCGTCGCGCCTCGCGCGGGCCGGTGGCGCTTGCCAACACGCAGCCTTTCGCGCGCGAGCTGTTCGGACGGCGCCACATCTTCGCCCACAACGGCGATCTGCCCGATGTCGAACGCGCCCTGCCCCTGGCGCGTGCGGCGCACCGGCCCATGGGCCAGACCGATTCCGAGCATGCGTTCTACGTTCTCATGCAGTCGCTGCTGGCGCTCGATGCCGCCGGTGAAAGCGGCGACCTGAAACGCCGCATCGACGTGGTCGCCGATTTCGCCGCGCGCCTGCGCGCCATCGGCCCGGCCAATTTTCTGTTCACCGACGGCGATCTGCTGTTCGCGCACGCCCATCGGCGGCGCAGCCATCCGGGCAACGACTGGGTTCCGGGCCTGCACATGCTCGTGCGCGAGGCCGCCAGCGACCATCAGATGCGCGCCTTGGGGCTGCATGTCCAGGGCCGCGACGACAAGCCCGCGCCCGCGGTGCTGCTCGCCAGCGTGCCCCTCACGCCGGAGGACTGGGAGCCGCTGCCCGAAAACACCCTGCTCGTGATTCAGCAGGGGCGACTGCTCGCCCGTCTGGACACCCCGACTCAAGTCTGAGCTTCCCGCCCTGCGTTGCAAACGGACACAGGCTCGGCACGGCAGACTGATAAAGTCTGCCCGACCCACGCCGCCCATTGCACGCATGAAACCCCTCATCCGATCCAGCCTGTTGCCCTCAATCGCCCTCGTCGGGTTGACGTTGATGCCGCGCCTGAGCTGGGCCATGGGGCTGGGTGACATCGGCGACTGGGCCCAGTCCACCTGGAATGCCGCCGTCACCACCACCAAGACCGGCAAGGATGATCTGTACTTCAGCGGCTACACCTGGCACGACCCCGGCACCTACACCGCGGCCAAGCGCGCCACCCTCAACAAGCACGCCTGGGGCATAGGCTGGGGCCGCCATCTCACCGATGCCGACGGCAATGAAGACATGGTCTACGCCATGATCTTTTCCGACTCGCACTGGAATGCCGAGCCGGTGGTCGGCTACGCCCACCAGTGGATGTATTTCAACGACTCCCCGGTGGGATTCGGTCTAGGCTACACCCTGGCCGTCACTTCTCGGGCCGATATTTTCAACAACATCCCCTTCCCCATCGCCCTGCCCATCGCCTCAGTGCGATTCGGCAAGCTTTCGATCTACGGCACCTTCATCCCCAAGGTGAACAACAAGCTCAACAACGGCAACGTCGCGTTTTTCTTCGGGCGCTACGAGTTCTGATGGCACCGGCTGGCGCCGAGCGCGACCCGTGCGGCGCTTTTAGAATCACTGGCTTTCCGCAGCGTTCGCCCATCATGCCTTTGTCTCCCGTTCCCGACATCATTGCCGAGCTCAAGGCCGGGCGCATGGTCATCCTGGTCGATGAGGAAGACCGCGAAAACGAAGGCGATCTGGTCATCGCCGCCGAGCACATCACGCCGCAGGCGATCAATTTCATGGCCACGCATGCGCGCGGCCTGATCTGCCTCACGCTGACCGCCCAGCGCTGCGCGCAGCTCGGCCTCAAGCACATGGTCGAGCACAACGGCTCGTCCCACGGCACCGCCTTCACCGCGTCCATCGAAGCGGCCGAAGGCGTGACCACGGGCATTTCGGCAGCCGACCGCGCGCGCACCGTGCAGGCCGCGGTGGCACGCAACGCCCGGGCCAGCGACATCGTGCAGCCAGGCCACATCTTCCCGCTGATGGCCGCCGAAGGCGGCGTGCTCATGCGCGCCGGCCACACCGAGGCCGGCTGCGACCTCGCCGCCCTGGCCGGCCTGGAACCCGCCGCGGTCATCTGCGAGGTGATGAACGCCGACGGCAGCATGGCGCGGCTGCCCGACCTCGAACGATTTGCCGCGCAGCACCATCTGAAAATCGGCGCCATCGCCGATCTCATCGAATACCGCAGCCGCACCGAATCGCTGGTGCAGCGCCTGGGCGAGCAACCGATGCAGACGCCGTTCGGCGCCATGCGCTGCGTGGCCTACACCGATCGCGCCGGCCACGGCCTGCATCTGGCGCTGGTTCATGGCGATCTGGCGAGCCAGGCTGCGCCGCTGGTGCGGGTACATGAGCCGCTGTCGGTGCTCGACCTGCTCGACACCGAATGCCAGCGCCATTCCTGGAATCTGCCGCAGGCCCTCGCCCGCATCGTGCGCGAAGGCAGCGGAGCGGCGGTGTTGCTCAATTGCGGCGAATCGGCCGCGCAGTTGCAGGCTCAGTTCCAGCGTCTGATGCAGCCTGTGGCCATGCCGCCCAAGTCGGGCGTCACCGCGCTGCGCGACTACGGCATCGGCGCCCAGATCCTGCGTGATCTCGGGGTGCGGCAGATGCGGCTGCTCGGGCAGGCGCGCAAAATGCCCAGCATGGTGGGCTACGGCCTCGAAATCATGGGTTTCGAGCCCGCGCCGCCAACCCGCTGCAGCGACACGCCCAGCGCGTAAGCTGTCGCCTTCAAACGAACGGCTCGCGCGGCTTGTCGGCGCGCCGTCCTTCACTGCCCTTTTCACCGTTCCGCCCACGCCATGCAAAACGTCCAGAACCGCATTCTTTCCGAACAACTCGACGGCCGTGATCTGCGCATCGCCGTGGTGCAGGCGCGCTTCAACACCGCGCTGACCGATCGGCTCACCCAGTCCTGCCTCGACGAACTCGAGCGCCTGGGCGTGAGCGAAGACGACATCGGCCTCTACACCGTCCCCGGCGCGCTGGAGCTGCCGCTGATGCTGCAGGCCCTGGCCGAGAGCGAGGCTTTCGACGCGCTTATCGCCATCGGCTGCGTGATTCGGGGCGACACCTACCACTTCGAAGTCGTGTGCAACACCAGCGCTGCCGGCATCGGTCAGGTGGCGCTCGACTACAACATCCCGGTGGCCAACGGTGTGCTCACCGTGGAAAACGAAGCGCAGGCCGAAGCCCGCATCGACAAAGGCGCCGAATGCGCCCGCGTCGCGGTGGAAATGGCCAATCTGTTCATCGAGATCAGCGACAACGAAGAAGACGCATGAGCGCATCCACCGCCCCCAAGAGCGCGCGGCGCAAATCGCGCGAACTCGCATTCCAAGGCATTTACGAATGGCTGATCGCTGGTAGCGACGCGGGCGCCATCGAAGCCTTCCTGCATGAGCGCTACCCCACCATCAAGCTCGACGACGAGCACTTTCAGTCGCTGCTGCACGGCGCGCTGGCCGACGCCGGTGCGCTCGATGCACTGATCCAGCCGCACATCGACCGCCAGACCAGCGAGCTGTCCCCGGTGGAGCACGCCCTGCTGCTGATGGGCACCTTCGAACTGCAGCGCCACCCCAACGTGCCCTATCGCGTGGTCATCAACGAAGCCGTCGAGCTCGGCAAGGTGTACGGCGGCACCGACGGCTACAAATACGTCAACGGCGTGCTCGACCGTATTGCGGCCGTTGTGCGCAAGACCGAAGTCGAGGCCGCCAACCAGTCGCACCCGCAGGAGCCGCGTGCCGCCGATGACAGCCCCCCGCCCAACCCCTACGCGAACGTGCCCGTGAGCCGCAAGGCCAAGGCTCCCATAACCTCGAAAGGGCGCGCGGCAGCTTCCTCCCCTCGGCGCGCCAGTGCCAGCCCACGCACGCCGCGCAAAGACTGATCTTCCGCGAACGAACACCATGCGCTTAGCCCAACGCAACCAGTCCATCGAGCCGTTCTACGTCATGGACGTGGTGCGCGCCGCTGCCGAGCAACAGGCCGCCTGGGAAACACAGGGCAAGCGCATGATTCACCTCAGCGTGGGCGAACCCGATTTCACCGCGCCCGAGCCCGTCATCGAAGCCGCCACCCGCGCGCTGCGCGACGGCCGCACCGGCTACACCCTGGCCCCCGGCCTGCCCGCGCTGCGCGAACGCATCGCGCAGCACTACGTCCGGGCGCATGGCGTAAGCATCGATCCCTCGCGCATCTTCGTCACTGCCGGAGCTTCCGGCGCCCTCACCCTCGCCAGCCTGCTGCTGTTCGATCCGGGCGACGAGGTGCTCATGCCCGATCCGAGCTACCCGTGCAACAAGACCTTCGTCGCCACCGCCGGGGCACGGGCGCGCATGCTGCCAGCGCCCGCAGCGCAGCGCTTTCAGCTCACCGCCGACGAAGTCGAGGCCGCGTGGACTGCGCAGACCGCAGGCGTGCTGCTGGCCTCGCCCTCCAACCCCACCGGCACCTCCATCGCGCCAGACGAGTTGCGCCGCATCGTCGACACGGTGCGTGCCAGAGGTGGTGTCAGCCTGATCGATGAGATTTACCTCGGCCTGAGCTTTGATAGCGGCTTCGGCCAGACCGCGCTGGCCTTGGGCGACGACGTCATCACCATCAACAGCTTCTCCAAATACTTCCAGATGACCGGCTGGCGGCTGGGCTGGCTGGTCGTGCCACCCGCACTCGTCGCCCCGCTGGAGCGCATGGCCGGCAACCTGTTCATCTGCGCCAGCAGCGTCGCCCAGCACGCGGCGCTGGCCTGCTTCGAGCCCGACGCCCTAGCCGAGTACGAACGCCGCCGCGCTGAATTCAAGCGCAGGCGCGACCTCATCGTGCCCGGCCTCGAAGCGCTGGGCCTGCGCGTGCCGGTGCGGCCCGATGGCGCCTTCTATGTCTATGCCGACTGCTCAGCCTACAGCGCCGACAGCTGGGACTTCTGCTTCGACGTCATGCGCGACACCGGCGTGGTGCTCGTGCCCGGCAAAGACTTCGGCACCGCCGAGCCGCAGCGCTACTTCCGCCTGAGCTACGCCAACAGCCTGGCCAACCTGCAGGAAGCTCTGGACCGGCTGCGGGGTTATCTGGAGCGCAAGGCGGCATGAGCGCGCCGGGCCGTTCCCAAGCGCTCATCCCGCGGCGCGCAGCGCGGAGGGTTGTCCATTGAGCGCGGACACGACCGTTTTCCATTGGCCCGTGCGGGTGTACTGGGAAGACACCGATGCCGGCGGCATCGTCTATTACGCCAACTATCTCAAGTTCTTCGAGCGCGCGCGCACGGAATGGCTACGCAGCCTCGGGCTTGCGCAGTCCGAACTGGCGGCGCAGGCCGGACTGGTCTGCGTCGTGGCCGAGGTGAACCTGCGCTACGCCGCCCCCGCGAAGCTCGACGATGTCCTGCAGATCCAGCTGCGGGTGAGCGAGATCGGCACAGCCAGCCTCACCGTCGAGCAGCAGGCCTGGCGGTGCGACGCGCAGGGCACTCCTGCCCAATTGCTTTGCGTAGCCACCGTGCGCGTAGGCTGCGTGAGCGCAGCCGCCTTGCGGCCCTCCCGCATTCCCAAGGATGTCCACGAACGCGTCGTGCAGTGGGCGGCGGCGGGCGCTTCGGCATCCTGAGCCGTCGCACGGCTTCGTCGTGAACCTTTCTCCCGTGGCGCTGTCTTCTTGGGGTCACCCTCGCCCGTTGCGGGATTTGTTGTAATGCAGGCTGTTGCATCCGGCCCTGGTCGCTCCTCGCCGCTTCCTTTTACAACCCTCAGCCAGACCTCCCTATGGATCAAAACTTCTCCATCGTGTCCATGGTGCTCGGCGCCAGCATCGTGGTGCAGCTGGTGCTCGCTCTCCTGCTCTCCGTCTCGCTGGCGAGCTGGACGGTCATCTTCCGCAAATATTTCGCCATCAAGTCGGCGCGCATCAAATCGGAGGACTTCGAGCAGGAATTCTGGTCGGGCACCGGGCTGAACGATCTGTACCAATCGGCGCTGAGCAGCGGCCGTCACGGCAGCCCGCTGCAGCGCATTTTCGCCTCGGGCATGCGCGAATACCTCAAGCTGCGCGAGCGCCATGTGCTCGACGGCTCCACGCTGGTGGATGGCGCCCGCCGCGCCATGCGCGCCGCCTTCCAGCGCGAGATGGACGCGCTCGAAGCCAATCTGTCCTTCCTGGCCTCGGTCGGCTCGGTCTCGCCCTACGTCGGCCTGTTCGGCACGGTGTGGGGCATCATGCACGCCTTCGTCGGCCTGTCCAATCTGCAGCAGGTCACCCTCGCCACCGTGGCGCCCGGCATCGCCGAAGCGCTGGTGGCCACGGCCATCGGCCTGTTCGCCGCCATTCCTGCGGTGATCGCCTACAACTTCTTCGCGCGCGACATCGACCGCCTGGCCAATCGCTTTGAGTCGTTCACCGAGGAGTTCTCCAACATCCTGCAGCGCCAAAGCGCCCCCCACCCGGCCGCCGCGCAGACTGCTGCCGCCGCGGCTGCAGGACGTGCCGGACCGGCGACGGGCTTCGGCGGAGGCCGCTGATCATGCCCGCCCTCCAATCCAGCAGTCGCGGGCATCGCTCGCGCCGCGCGCTGGCCGACATCAATGTCGTGCCGTATATCGACGTCATGCTGGTGCTGCTGATCATCTTCATGGTCACGGCGCCGCTCATCACGCCCACCATGGTCAAGCTGCCGACCGTGGGCAACGCGCCTCAGGCGCCCAGCACCCTGGTGCAGGTCACCATCCAGAAGGACGACACCCTTCAGGTTTCGCTGCGCGATCCCAAGAACAAGGCGTCGCAGGCCAGCCCGCAACCGGTCAGTCTCAAGGACCTGCCGCAGACCGTGCAGCAACTGGCGTCGCAGGCCGGTCTCAGCCTCGACGCCATGCCGGTGCTGATCGCAGCCGACAAGGACGTGAAGTACGACGCCGTGATGCGCGCGCTCAACCTGCTCAAGCAACATGGCGTGGAACGCGTCGGCCTGGCTGTGCAGTCCAATCCTTCCTGAAGCATCGGGCATGAGCACGGCACGGTTTCCTTCGACTGAACCCACGGCGTTGCGGCCACCGCACGAGCGGGGCACGTTGCGCGCCTTCGGCCTGGCCGCGCTGTTCCACTTGCTGCTCATCGCCCTCATCGCCTTCGGCGTGCACTGGAAGAGCCATCCGCCCGAAGCGGTGGAGGCCGAACTGTGGTCCCCCACGGTGCAGCGCGCCGCTCCGCGCCCCACCGCGCCGATGGAGCGCAAGGCGCCCCAACCGCAGCCGCAGCCCACCCCGGCACCACCACCGCCCCAGCCGGTCGCCACACCCAAGCCACAGCCCCAGGATCAGCAGGCCGACATCGTCCTGAAGCAGCAACGCGAGGCCGCGCTGAAGAAACAGCAGGCGCAGCAGCAGGCCCTGCTTGAGAAGAAGCTGGAAAAGGAACAGAAGAAACTCGCCGAGGAAAAGCAGCGCCAGGCCGAGCAGAAGAAGCAACAGGAAGAGAAACAACGCCTGGCGCAAGAGAAGCAGGAACAACAGGACAAGCTGCGCCAGGAAAAACTCGAACAACAGCAAAAGCTCGCTGAGCAGAAGCGGCTAGAAGCGTTGAAGCATAAGAAGCTCGAGCAGCAGCAGGCTCAGCTGGCCGCCTCGTCGCGCGACGATTACATGAAGCAGTTGATGAAGCAGGCGGGCACCGGCGCGGCCACCAGCACGGGCACGGCGGCGCAGACTTCGGGGCCGTCGGGCACCTATGCGGCGCGCATCGCCGGCCTGGTGCGGGAGAACGTGACCTACCCTGAAATCAACCAGATCACCGGCGATCCCCGCGTAACCGTGCTGGTCAACCTCGCGCCGGACGGCACCGTGCTCACGGCCAAGATCGAGCGCTCCAGCGGCGTGGCGAGCTGGGATCAGGCGGTGCTGCGCGCCATCGAACGCGTCCACCACTTCCCGCCCGACAGCAACGGCAGGATCTGGACCCCCATGCTGATCAAGGCCGGGCCGCGTGATCCGGGCTGATTAGTAATCGATCTCCGCCCGGCCGTCCTTTGAAAGCTGGGCCAGCGCGCTGAGCACCGGGTCGGTGGTCGGCAGGCGGTAACCCGCCACGCTCAGGCGCACTTGCGCCCCCGCACGCTCGATGTCGAGCAGCAGCGGCAACCCTTCCTCGCAGACGTGCTGGCGGACGAGTCCCACCAGTGGTTCCGCCGAGCTGCTGCCGTTGAGCTTGAGACGGATGCTCTTGCCCAGGCGCGCGCGGGCTTCTTCCAGCGTCCACACCGCATCGGCGTTGAAACGCAGCCCGCCGTTGAAGCGATCGGTCTGCGCCTTGCCGCGCAGCACCAGCAGGGCGTCGTCGCGCAGGCGGTCGCGCACGGTGTCGAGCAGGCCCTCGCCGATGACGATCTCCATCGCGCCGGAGCGATCTTCCAGCGTGAGGATGGCGATGCGCCCGCGCTGCGACTGCACCAGACGCACCCCGGCGGCGATGCCGGCGATGAGCACCGGGTCACGCGAATCCACCAGATCCATCAGCGCGGTCGGGGCGAAGCGCCGCACTTCCTCGGCGCTGGCGTCGAACAGGTGGCCGCTGAGGTAGTAGCCGATGGCGGTTTTCTCATTCGAGAGCTTGGTGCGCAGATCCCAGGGCTCGACCTCGGGCAGCAGCGGCTCGTGCGCCGGGTTGTGGCCGTCACCTTCGGCGTCGGCGGCGAACAGGTCGAAGAGCCCCGCCTGCTGCCGGGCGGCCTCGCGTTGCGCGGCGTAATCCATGGCCGTTTCCACCGCGGCCAGCACGGCAGCGCGCTCCGGGTGCAGGGTATCAAAGGCGCCGGCCTTGGCCAGGGCTTCGAGAACGCGTTTGTTGAGGCGGGTGCGATCCACCCGTTCGGCAAAGTCGAACAGCGAGCTGAAGGGCCGCTCCTGACGGGCCGCGATCATGGCTTCCACGGCGGCCTGGCCGTTGCCTTTGATGGCCCCCAGCGCGTAACGGATGGTCTTGCTGTCCACCGGGTCGAAGCGCCACTGCGAGGCGTTCACATCGGGCGGCAGCACGGCGATGCCGCGCGCCTGCGCATCTTCCACCAGCACCTTGAGCTTGTCGGTGTCGTCGAGGGCGATGCTCATGTTGGCGGCGAGGAATTCGGCGGGGTAGTGCGCCTTCATCCACGCCGTCTGCACCGCGAGCAGCGCGTAGGCGGCGGCGTGCGATTTGTTGAAGCCGTAGCCCGCGAACTTCTCCATCAGGTCGAAGATTTCGTTGGCCTTCTCCGGCTTGATGCCGTTCTTGGCCGCGCCTTCGGCGAAGATGCCGCGGTGCTTGGCCATTTCTTCGGGCTTTTTCTTGCCCATGGCGCGGCGCAGCAGGTCGGCACCGCCGAGCGAGTAGCCGCCGATGACCTGGGCCACCTGCATCACTTGCTCCTGGTAGACCATGATGCCGTAGGTTTCTTCCAGCACCGGCGCCATGCGCGGGTCGGGATAGACCACGTCCTCCTTGCCGGCCTTGCGGGCGCAGTAGGTGGGAATGAGGTCCATTGGGCCGGGGCGGTACAGCGCCACCAGGGCGATGATGTCCTCGAAGCGGTCGGGCCGCGCGTCGCGCAACATGCCCTGCATGCCGCGCGATTCGAGCTGGAACACGGCCACGGTGTCGCCCTTGGCCATGAGCTTGTAGCTCTTGGCGTCGTCCAGCGGGATGTCTTCGAGCTTGAAGTCCGCCCGGTCGGGGTGGTTGCGGCGGATCAGCTCGGCGCCGAGTTCGAGAATGGTCAGCGTGGCCAGGCCCAGAAAGTCGAACTTCACCAGCCCTGCGGCTTCGACATCGTCCTTGTCATACTGCGACACGGCGTCGGTGCTGCCCGGCTGGGCGTACAGCGGGCAGAAGTCGGTGAGCTTGCCCGGCGCGATGAGCACGCCGCCTGCGTGCATGCCGATGTTGCGCGGCAGCCCTTCGAGCTGCTGGGCGAGGTCGAGCAATTGCCTGACCTCCTCTTCCTCCTCGTAGCGCTGCGCCAGCATGGGCTCCTGCTTGAGCGCGTCAGCAATCGTGATGTGCTGGCCCGGCTTGGCCGGAATGAGCTTGGCGATGCCATCGCAGAAGGTGTAGCTCAGATCGAGCACGCGGCCCACATCGCGCACCGCCGCGCGCGCGGCCATGGTGCCGAAGGTGGCGATCTGCGACACAGCCTCGACGCCGTACTTCTCCTTCACATAGTCGATGACGCGGTCGCGGTTCTCCTGGCAAAAGTCGATGTCGAAGTCGGGCATCGACACCCGCTCGGGGTTGAGAAAGCGCTCGAACAGCAGGGCGTATTCCAGCGGATCGAGGTCGGTGATGCGCAGGCTGTATGCCACCAGCGAGCCCGCGCCCGAGCCCCGCCCCGGCCCGACCGGGCAACCGTGGTTCTTCGCCCAGTTGATGAAGTCCGCCACGATGAGGAAGTAACCCTCGAAGCCCATCTTGGCGATGATGCCCAGCTCGTACTCCAGCCGCTCTTGGTAGCGCGGACGGGCGGCGTCGCGGCGGGCGGCATCGGGGTAGAGCACGGCCAGCCGCTGCTCCAGCCCCTCCTGCGCCTGCTGGCGGAAGAATTCGGCCGGTGTCATGCCCTCGGGCGTGGGAAAAAGCGGCAACTGCGGCTTGCCCAGATCGAGCACCAGATTGCAGCGCTGGGCAATGGCCACGGTGTTGGCCAGCGCCGAGGGCACGTCATTGAACAGCGCCTCCATCTCGGCCTGCGACTTGAAATACTGCTGATCGGTGAACTTGCGCTGGCGGCGCGGGTTGCCCAGGGTCTCGCCCTCGGCAATGCACACTCGCGCCTCGTGGGCATCGAAGTCGTCGGCCTTGAGAAACTCCACCGGGTGCGTGGCCACGACGGGCAGGCCCAGTTCGGCCGCCAGGGGCACAGCCGCCTGCACATGCGGCTCGCAGGCGGCATGGCCGCTGCGCTGCAACTCGATGTAGAAACGGCCGTCGAACACGGCTGCGTGCTGCCGGGCCAGGTCGTGCGCGGTGGCGGTGTCGCCCTGCAGCAGCGCCTGGCCAATGGCACCTTCATGCGCGCCCGAGAGGGCGAGCAGGCCCTCGGCCAGGCCGCCTTCCAGCCACTCCCACTGCACCACGGCGCGGCCGCGCTGCTGGTTGTGCAGCCACGCCTGGCTGAGCAGGTCGCAGAGGTTGAGATAACCCTTTCGGTTCTGCACCAGCAGCAACAGCCGGGTGAACTGCCCCGCGTGGCGGGCGCTGCCCAGCAGCACGTCGCAACCGATGATCGGCTTGACCCCGGCGTCCAGCGCGGCCTTGTAGAACCGCACCGCGGCGAACAGGTTGTTGAAATCGGTGATCGCCAGGGCCCCCTGCCCGTCACGGGCAGCCGCAGGCACCATATCGTCCACGCGCAAGGCGCCGTCGACGATAGAGTACTCGGTATGGGTGCGGAGGTGGACGTAGGGCATCGGGGCATTTTAGGCAACGCTGTTCACCGTAGAGGCCAGCCCAGGGCTCGCTGATCACCCGGCGCCCGTCTCCGCAATCAACACTTCGGCCGGGATGCCCAGGCTCTTGTGCAATCGCCGGATCATGGCCAATGTCAGCGGGCGCTTGCGGCTCAGGACTTCGTAGACGCGGTTGCTTTTGCCGATGATCGGCTCAAGGTCTTTGACGGACAGCCCGCTCTGATCCATGCGGAATTTGATGGCTTCCACCGGATCGGGCGCGGTGATGGGCACGTGCTTGGCTTCGTAGGCTTGCACCAGTGTGGTCAGGATATCCAGGCGATCCCCCTCTGGCGTGCCCAGATCAGGATCAGATTCCATCAAGGCCGAAATCTCTTTGAGCGTGGCCTTGTAGTCTGCTTCGGTGTGGATGGGGCGGATGTCCATGATTTCTTCCGTGGCCGGTCAGGCCGCATCGATGGTTTCTGCGTCGACGGCGTCGTACTCCTTGTGGGTGCCGACGAACTCCACGCAGACGATCTGCAACTTGTACGCAATGGCCACGATCAGCCGATAGTCATTGCCTTTGATGTTGAAGACCACGCGACGGCTCTTCTGCACGCTGGCGCTGCAGTACTTCGCCTTGATGTCAGCGGGCTGGGTCCAGATCGCACTTGTGGCCTCCTCATACCAAGCCTTCAGCGGCTGCTCGGCGTCGGGATGGCGCTCCCAGAAGGCTCGAAGGGTGGACACCTCAATCACTCGCATGGATCGAAGCCTAGTCCCAAAATGGGACTAAGGCAAGTGACATCCGCCCCGCTCAGGTGCGATTGGGAAAAGGCATGACGCTTCGACCCGCGTGATTTCAACTTTTATTGTCTTCATTTTCGTTCTTTTCCGCCCATCATTCCTGCAACTTTTCTCTCTGCTATGGTGTCAGCCAAGGCGGCGACGACCGTCTATGCCACATACCGGAGACCCCGCACGATGATCGAAAGCTACCTGCCCGCATGGCCCCTGCACCCCGACGGGGTGTTCTGGGTCGGTGCCGCGCTGGTGCTGGCCACGCTGACCGGGGAATCGGTGTTTCGCTTTCTCAGGTGGCCGAGGCTGGTGGGCTATGCGGCGGCAGGGATGATCCTGGCCGCTGGCGGCGCGGGGCTGAATGTGTACGACCTGCAAAACAGTGCCCGCGCCATCGTCGACACGGCCTTGGCCGTGCTGCTGTTCGAAATCGGCCACAGGGTGAATCTGCGCTGGCTGCGCGCCAACCCTGCCCTGCTGGGCATGAGCCTGCTCGAATCGGCGCTGGGCTTCGCGGCCGTCTGGATCACCCTCGCGCTGCTGGGCTTTGCCGCGATGCAGGCGGCCATCGTCGCCGCGCTGCTCGTCGCAACATCGCCCGCCGTGGTGCTACGCATCAGCAGCGAGTTCAACGCCCGCGGCCAGGTGACCGAGCGCCTGCTGCTGCTCTCGGCCCTCAATACCTTTTACGCGCTGCTGGTCTGCAGCCTGCTGCTGGGCATGATGGACGCCGACGGCCCGCAGGGCGCGGCCGCCTCGGCGCTGCATCTGCTGTACCTGCTCGGCGGCTCGGTGCTGGCGGCGGCGCTGCTGGCCTGGGCGGTGAACTGGGTGGAGCGGCATTTCGACTTTCGCGACGAAGGTGGCGCGCTGATGCTCGTCGGCCTCATCGTGCTCACCCTGTCGCTCACCCGCATGCTCAACTGGTCGGCCCTGCTCACGCCGCTGCTGGGCGGCGCCCTGCTGCGCTGGCGCAGCCCGCGCCCGCGGCTGTGGCCTAGGCACTTCGGTACGGCGGGTGGGGTGCTCATGGTGCTGATGTTCCTCATTCTGGGCCTTAGCCTCAACGCCCGCATTCTGCTGGCCGGCGGCTTGGCGGCAGCGTTGGTCATCGTGGTGCGACTGGTGGCCAAGCTGGCTGGGGCGCTGGCGTTCAGCCGCGTCAGCGGAGCGAGCTGGCGGCAGTCTGTTGCGCTGGGCCTGTCGCTCAACCCGGCCTCGGGCGTGAGCTTCGTGCTGGCGCTGAGCTTTCTCGGCAGCTCGGCCGGAGCGGTGCTGCACCCCATGCTGGCCGTGGCGTTCAGCGCCATTGCCTTTCTGGAACTGCTCGCCCCGCTGCTCACCCGCTGGGCGCTGGGCTACAGCGGCGACATCGCGCCAAGCCCGGCCAGCCGTGCGAGTGGAGGTGCAGCATGAGTCTGGGGCCGTTCACCAAGTCGGGGGCGCTGAGCATCGGCGTCGAGCTGGAGCTGCAGATCGTCAACCGCCACAACTACGACCTCATGCCCTGCGCGCCCGACCTGCTGCGCCTGCTGCAAGGCCGCAAGCTGCCCGGCGTGGTCACCCCGGAAATGACCGAAAGCATGATCGAGCTCGCCACCGGCATCTGCACCGGCTATGACGACGCCCTGGCCCAGCTCACCGAAATTCAGGGCGCCCTGGTGGAAGCCGCCAACAAGCTCGACGTCGGCCTGGCCGGCGGCGGCACCCACCCGTTCCAGCACTGGGCGCAGCAGCGCATTTTCGACAAACCGCGCTTTCTCCAGCTCTCCGAGCTGTACGGCTACCTGAGCAAGCAGTTCACCGTGTTCGGCCAGCATGTGCACCTGGGCTGCCCCGACGCCGACACCGCGCTCTACACCCTGCACTGCATCTCCCGCTTCATTCCGCACTTCATCGCCCTTTCGGCCTCGTCGCCCTATGTGCAGGGCGAGGACACCGGGTTTCACTCCGCGCGGCTGAACTCGGTGTTCGCCTTCCCGCTCTCGGGCCGGGCGCCCTTCGCCCTGAGCTGGGAGGACTTCGAGCGCTACTTCGACAAAATGACCGCCACCGGCGTGGTCAAGAGCATGAAAGACTTCTATTGGGACATCCGCCCCAAGCCCGAATACGGCACCATTGAAGTGCGCGTGATGGACACCCCGCTCACCATCACCAAGGCCGCGCGCATTGCCGCCTACATCCAGACCCTGGGCGCCTACATTCAGCGCGAGCGACCCTTCGAACCGCAGGAAGACGACTACCTCGTCTACACCTTCAACCGCTTTCAGGCCTGCCGCTTCGGCTTCGACGGCACCTTCGTCGACCCCGCGACCCGCGAACACCGCACCCTGCGCGAAGACCTCATCCGCACTCTCGTCCGGCTGGAAGGCCACGCGGCGGACTGCAAATCAGATGTCGCCCTGCGCGAGTTACTGGCGGATGTGAGCGTCCGCGGCAACGATGCCGAATGGATCCGCAAGGTGTTTGTCCGCGAGCACCACCTTCCCGAGGTGGTGCGGCAGCAGGCGGGGCGGTGGATGGACTGAAGCGACCAGAACCTCTGTCACTCACCCGCCGAGTCGTCCCTCTTGCACAACCGTCACGGTGAGAACTTCCACGGATTGACGAGCGGCACACCCGAGAACTTGAAATCCGCAACGTTGCGAGTGACCATCGTCATGCCATGCACCAAGGCGGTTGCCGCGATCAGCGCATTGCGCTCACCGCGCCTGTCGGGCACATGAAGCCGGGCGCAACGCTGAGCCACGGCGGTATCGACAGGCAAGGTACGCGCGGAGAACTCGGGCAAGACCTGCTGCTCAAGCCACATGCGCAGCATGGCCCCTTGGGCTACGTCCCTACGCTCAATCGACAGAACGCCAAGCTCCAGCTCCATGATGGTGATGGCGGACAAAAAAGGGCGGCTGCATCCACACTTTGCGACCAAGCGGTCACATTCGCATCGGCTTTTCCATGCCGCACCTTACGCAGTTCAGACACCACATTGGTGTCGAGAACGAACATCATGACAAATCGGCGGGCCGTGGTTTGATGATGACGCGCGGCGCCTCAAACTCAATATCGGCGTCATGTGGCATTGACCTGCTCCCCGCCAGCCGTACCAGCCTGAAGTTAGTGAAGTCCGTCAACCAGTTGGAGAATGACGGACATGAAGAAGAGCAGATTCACCGAAGAACAAATCATCGGCTTCCTCAAGCAGGCCGAGGTCGGCATGCCGATCAAGGAGCTGTGCCGCAACGG
>NZ_LIPV01000005.1 GCF_001418255.1 Thiomonas bhubaneswarensis | reverse complement strand
GTGCGCAAAGTGATCTACACGACCAACGCCATCGAGAGCATCAACTCGCGGCTACGCAAAATCATCAAGACCCGCGGGCACTTTCCCAGCGACGACGCGGCCACGAAGCTGATCTGGCTGGCGCTGCGCAACATCACGGCCGACTGGGGCCGTGCCGCGCATGACTGGAAGGTGGCGATGAACCAATTCGCGATCCTGTACGCCGACCGATTCACGCAAACCACCGCGTAAGATGAAAACCGACTTGCCCACCGCGTCGTTCGGTTCGTCGCAAGCGCCGACCGACGCCGTGGACAAGTCTCCCAGCGCCTCGAACACAAAAATTCAGACAGCCCCGACATGGGGCAAAAAGCCGACGCCACATGGCATCCGCATGCCCATTTTTCGCCATCCGCGCCCCAAGCCCGACAGACTCCTCAACCTCACCATGCAATTTCTGCTTCGCCAGCCCGATCCCCGCGCCCAGCACCGGCTAGAGCAGGCCGGCACGCATCCGCTGCTGGCTCAGCTGTTCGCCGCGCGCGGGGTGAAGGATGCGGCCGAGCTGGAGCAGGGCTTGGAGCATCTGTTGCCGCCCGCCCTGCTCAAAGGCGCGGAACAGGCGGCGCAGGCGCTGGCCGATGCCATCGCCCGGGGTGAGCGTCTGCTCATCGTCGCCGACTACGACTGCGACGGCGCCACGGCCTGCGCCGTGGGGCTGCGCGGATTGCGGGCGATGGGCGCGAAGGTTTCGTACCTCGTGCCCAACCGCTTCACCACGGGCTACGGCCTGTCGCCCGCCGTAGTGGAACTGGCGCTGCAGCTCGAAGGCGGAAAACCCGACTGGATCGTCACTGTGGACAACGGTATCGCCAGTGTGGAGGGCGTGGCGCATGCCCACGCGCATGGCATGCGCGTGCTCGTCACCGATCATCACCTGCCTGGCGACGCACTGCCTGAGGCCGAGGTCATCGTCAACCCGAACCAGCCGGGCTGCGGCTTTCCGAGCAAGTCCATCGCCGGGGTCGGAGTGATGTTCTATGTGCTGCTGGCGCTGCGCGCCGAGCTGCGTCGCCGCGGCGTGTTCGATGCGGCGAATCAGCCCCGGCTCGACGCCCTGCTCGATCTGGTGGCGCTGGGCACCGTGGCCGACGTGGTGCGGCTCGATGCCAACAACCGGCTGCTGGTGGCGCAGGGGCTCAAACGCATCCGCGAAGGTCGCCTGCAGCCGGGCATCGCCGCCCTGCTGCAGGTCGCCGGGCGCGAGGCGGCGCGCATCAACAGCGCTGATCTGGGCTTCGCGCTGGGGCCGCGCATCAACGCCGCGGGGCGGCTGGCCGACATGACGGTGGGCATCGAATGTCTCACCACCGACGACCCGGCGCGCGCGCTCGAACTGGCCCAGATGCTCGACAGTTTTAACCGCGAGCGGCGCGGCATCGAAGACGGCATCAAGGCCGAGGCGCTGGCCATGCTGGAGGATCTCGACCATGGCGCGGGGCAGGAGGCGGGCGGCAACGTCGCAGCCATCAGCCTGTTCGCGCCGCACTGGCACGAAGGCGTGATCGGCATCGTCGCCGGGCGTATCAAAGACCGCGAGCATCGTCCTACCTTCGTGTTCGCACCGGCCGAAGATGGCACCTTGCGCGGCTCAGGCCGGTCGATTGCCGGGTTTCATCTGCGCGACGCACTCGATCTGGTGGCCAAGCGCGAGCCGGGGCTGCTGCTGCGTTTCGGTGGTCACGCCATGGCGGCGGGGTGTTCGCTGGTGCCCGACGGTTTCGAGCGTTTTCGCGCCGCATTCGCACAGGTGGCGGGCGAATGGCTCGAACCCTCGCAGTTGCAGCGCCGCGTGGAGGTGGACGGGCCGCTGCCCGCGCAATGGCTGCTGCCCGAAATAGCCACGTTGCTGAGCGCACAGGTCTGGGGGCAGGGCTTCGCCGCGCCCCTATTCAGCGCAAGGGTGCAGGTGAAGCAGCAGCGTCTGATCGGCGAGCGACACCTCAAGGCCAAGGTGAGGCTGGTCGATGCCGAAGGCGTGCCGGGCAACGCCTTGTTCGACCTTCTGGCCTGGGGTCGCACCGACTTCCTGCCCGACGAGGCGCGCATCGCCTACCGTCTGGAGAGCAACACCTGGCAAGGCCTCACCTCGGTGCAACTGGTGCTCGAAGCGGTCGAGGGTTGACCTCTGCTCAACGTGCGGTGGCTCGCCTCTGCACGCAGTCCACATACGCCGCGCCGTCGGGCGGCAGGCCGCTGCGCTGCGCCGTCCACAGCATCTCGCCCAGGCACTCCATGATGGCGTGGTGCGCCTCGTGCTCGCCCAGCCTGCTGCGCAGCAGCTCGAATGCCTGGCGTATGCCCGGCGGCTGGTCGATGGACACCTGCTCGGCGATCGACAGGTGCATCGACAGATGCAGGAACGGGTTGGTGCGCCCCTGCTCCACGCTGTAATCACGGTCGGCGCTCTGCGGGTCGGACAGCTCGGCGTGGTATTCGGGGTGCAGTTCCATCCAGTCGGCCGCGATCATTTCCAGCGGCGTGAGCACGCCGCCGCCTCGGTGCCGCTGCCAGGCGGAGAGAAAGAACTGCCGGACTTCGTCTTTGGTCGGATTGAACATGATGGGAGCATTGTCGCCGTTGACGCTCAGCTTCGTCTTGCATCTGCTTACATGCGCGATTTCAGCGACCATTTCAGCATTGCCACTTACGGAGAAACAGCCATGCCCATGATCGACGCCAACGCCCTGCGCCAACTCTTCGACGAAGCCCGGACACACAACGCCTGGCTGGACAAGCCCGTGCCCGAGCATCTGCTGCACCAGCTCTACGACCTTATGAAATGGGGGCCGACCTCGGCCAACTGTTCCCCGGCGCGCATCGTGTTCGTGCAGTCGGCACAGGCCAAGGCGCGGCTTGCGCCCTGCATGAGCGAGGGCAATCGCGCCAAGACCCAGCAGGCCCCGGTGACCGCCATCATCGGCATGGACATGGCCTTCTACGAGCACCTGCCCACGCTGTTTCCGCACAACCCCGATGCGCGCAACTGGTTTGCGGGCAAACCCGACTTCATCGCCACCACGGCGATGCGCAACTCCAGCCTGCAAGGGGGCTACTTCATCCTCGCTGCCCGGGCCCTGGGCCTGGACTGCGGCCCGATGAGCGGCTTCGACGCAGCGGCGGTGAACGCCGCCTTCTTCGCGGACAGCAACGTGAAGGTGAATTTCATCTGCAACCTCGGCTACGGCGACCCCAAGGCGCTGTTCCCGCGCAGCCCGCGGCTGAGTTTCGAGCAGGCCTGCCGCATCGAGTAAGGCGTCGCCCGCTGGTTCTGGTAATTTGTAGGAGCCTGTCGGGATTGGGGATCGCGGGCTGCAAAAAAGCCGCTGCCGCAGGGCATCCACATGCCCATTTTTCGCCTTCCGCGTCCCAAGCCCGACAGGCTCCTAGGGCATCATTTCCAGAACACCAGACTTGAAAGGGAGCGCCATGCCGGTCATCGTTGTCGCCAATCCCAAGGGCGGGGTGGGCAAGTCCACGTTGTCGACGCAGATTGCAGGTTATTTCGCCAGGCAGGGCCATGCGGTGATGCTGGGCGATTCGGATCGGCAGGAATCGGCGCGGCTATGGCTGTCGCTGCGCGAGCCGACCTTGCCCCGCATCGACACCTGGGACATGAGCCACGACTACATCGCGCGGCCCCCCAAGGGCACGACGCATGCCGTCATCGACACCTCGGCCGGGCTGCACGGCTGGCGGCTGAACGATGTGATGAAACAGGCCGACAAAGTGCTGGTACCGCTGTCGGCCTCGATTTTCGACATCTACGCCACACAGGATTTCGTGCTGAAGTTGCGCGACGTGCGCGAGAAGCACGGTTTCGACCTGGCCTTGGTCGGGGTACGCATCGACCCACGCACCCACGCCGCCGAGCAATTGCAAGCCTTCGTGGAACAAAGCGGCCTGCCGATGCTGACCAATCTGCGCCAGACCACGCTGTATCCGCAGATGGCCGCGCACGGGCTAACCCTCTGGGACTTGCCGCCCAGCCAGGCCGCCAGGGATCTGGAGCAATGGCAGCCCATCATCGACTGGCTGCAGACGCCGGGGGGCAAAAAATAAGGCACATCCAGGAATCACTCCTCAGGATGTGCCCAAGCTGCAAGGATACGGATCGATGGCGCTGTCGTGGTCTGGCGGCCGTGGTGTGAGAGATGTCGGCTGATCGGCTTCAGGCTGCACGTTCGGGCTGGGCGATCAGGCCGAGGGCAGGACGGTTGATGCGGAACAGGCGCGGGCCGACGTGTTCGAGCAGCTTGTCGCGCTCGAACTGGGCGATGACGCGGCTGGCAGTCTCCAGCGCCACGCCGAGCATGGCGCCCAGGTCGCTGCGCTTCGGCAATGTGATGGTGTCGTTGAGCTCCGGGTCGGCCAGCTTGAGCAGCAGGCGCGCCATGCGCGCCGGAATCGCGCCCGAGCCCAGCAGCAGCGCCCATTCGTCGGTGTCTCGCAGCGCGCGGTGCCAGCGCTCGAGAAATTCCTGGCGCAGATTGGGCACCTGCTCTTCCATTTTTCGGATCACTTCCACCGGAATGCGGCACACCCGCACCGCGCCGATGGCCGAAGCGTGGTGCATATAGGGCTCGTGAATGAAGCACTCCAGGCCGATGAGGTCGCCGCGGCGGGCGACTCGGGTGATGCGGCGGGTGCCATCGGGCAGCACCCGTTCGAGCTTCACATAGCCGGTCTTGATGGTGTAGAGCCAGTCGCCCCGCTGGCCTTCGCTGAACAACTGCTGGCCCGCGGCATACTGCATGTCGTCGATGACCTGATGAAAGGTATCGAAATCTTCCATGCGCAATGCGCCGAACAGCGCGATGCGGCGCACGCCGCAGTTGCGACAATCGGACGCCCCACGCCAGGCATTGACCACCTCGCTGTGCGCCATGCGACTGGCTGCGGGCTCCTTGGAGCGTGCAAGCGACTTGCGCAGATTGCTCAGCGGAATGGCAGTGGTGGACGGTGGGCTGGCGAAGGTGGTTTCCATGGCTTGCTCGAATTGACGTGGCGCAATATTAGCGAATGCTGATATAGCTTTGTCAATATAGGGAATTCACGGTTGGAACTAGGGAAAACCCTGAAAATTTTGAAACTTCATTGCGGATAGTCGATTTTTGCACCGCACAAATCTGCGGCAATTTGCCGCATTCCGATGCGCGCACTGTGTCGATGCGGCGACAGACGCGCTGGGAGCCGCGGCCGCAGCGGGCTCACGCAAGCGCCTAAACTGCACTTTTTTGCTGTCCGCGCTTCCTGGCCGACACAGAATGACGAGGATCACCATGATGGATGTGCAAACGCTGGCGGCCCGCGACGTGCGGCGCGCTCTGGAGGAGGATGTGGGGAGCGGCGATCTCACGGCCGGGCTCATCTCGCCCGATGCCGTCGCTCTGGCCACCGTGCGCAGCCGCGAGGCGGCACGCCTGTGCGGCGCGCCCTGGGCCAACGCCTGTCTGCGCGCGCTAGATCCCGGCGCCCATGTGGAGTGGCTGACGCCAGAGGGCGGCGCCTTGGAGGCCGATCAGGTCTTTCTGCAATTGCGCGGCAACGCCCGAGCGTTGCTGACCGCCGAGCGCACCATGCTCAACTTTCTGCAACTGCTCAGCGCCGTGGCCACGCGCACCGCCGAGTATGTCGAGGCGGTGCGCGGCACGCGGGCGCAGATCGTCGATACCCGCAAGACCCTGCCCGGACTGCGTCTGGCGCAGAAGTACGCCGTGCGCGTGGGCGGCGGCATGAACCACCGCCTGGGTCTGTTCGATGCCGTGCTGATCAAGGAAAACCACATCGCCGCAGCCGGTGGCGTGACTGCTGCACTGGAGCAGGCCAGGCGGGTCGCGGCGCAGGCGCAGTTCATCCAGATCGAAGTGGAGACCCTGGCTCAGCTCGATGAAGCCCTCAAGGTAGGGGCGAGCATGATCCTGCTGGACAATATGAGCCTGGAGCAGTTGCGCGAGGCCGTGCGTCTGAACGCCGGGCGTGCTGTGCTCGAAGTCTCGGGCGGAGTCGATCTGGACACCGTTCGCGCCATTGCAGAAACCGGTATCGACCGCATCTCGGTAGGCAAACTCACCAAGGATGTGCAGGCCGTCGATCTGTCGATGCGCTTCACCCGGATCTGAGCCACCTGCTTCGCCCAAGAGGAACCTCGCATGTCCGCCACCTTTGCCGTCACGTTTGAGAGTCCCGTCACCGGCACTTCGCAAGCCTGGGCGCGTGTGCCCGCCGAGCCTGATCCGGCCGAGCGCGACGTCCTCATGGCGCGTTGCGCCGAGTTGCTGCGCGCGCACGACGCCGCGCTGGTGGCGCATTACTACACCCACCCCGACCTGCAAGATCTGGCGCAGGCCACCGGCGGGCTGGTGGCCGATTCGCTGGAAATGGCGCGGTTCGGCGCCCGTCATGCGGCTTCCACCCTGGTCGTCGCAGGAGTGCGCTTCATGGGCGAGACGGCGAAGATGCTGTCGATGGACAAGCGCGTGCTCATGCCCGATCTCGACGCCAACTGCTCGCTCGATCTGGGCTGCCCCGCGCCGCAGTTCAGCGCCTTCTGCGACGCCCATCCCGACCGCACCGTGGTGGTCTATGCCAACACCAGCGCGGCGGTGAAGGCGCGCGCCGACTGGGTGGTGACCTCGAGCTGCGCGCTCGACATCGTGGCCCACCTGCACGCGCGCGGCGAAAAAATCCTCTGGGCCCCCGACCGTCATCTGGGCGGCTACATCCAGCAGCAGACCGGCGCCGACATGCTGCTTTGGCAGGGCTCGTGCATCGTGCACGACGAATTCAAGGCGCTCGAACTCGAGATGCTCAAGGCCGAGCATCCTCGCGCCAAGGTCTTGGTGCACCCCGAGAGCCCGGCGCAGGTCGTGGCGCTGGCCGACGTGGTGGGATCGACCTCGCAAATCCTGAAAGCGGCGCGCGAGCTCGACGCGCCCGAGTTCATCGTCGCCACCGACACCGGCATGTTCCACGCGCTCAAGCAGCAGAACCCCGGCAAGACCTTCATCCCCGCGCCCACCGCAGGCAATGCCGCGACCTGCAAGAGCTGCGCGCATTGTCCCTGGATGGCGATGAACACATTGGCCGGTCTGGCTCGGGTCCTGGAAAGCGGTCACAACACCATCGAACTCGCTCCGGATCTGGCCCAGCGTGCCCGCCTGCCGGTTGCGCGCATGCTCGATTTCACCGCGGCCCAGGCCACGGCAGCAACACGGGGCAGCCTGGTGCCGGGCATCGGCGCGGCCTGAAAAATCGCTGGGCTGTGTTGACGTGCATGGCGTACAGGACTGAAATGTTCACAAGCTCTCAGCAGCCGTGAACCAGTCGTCCATCTCGTTCGTTGAATCCGGGGTGTGATTTAGGGACGAGGAACGCATGAGCGAAGACAAGGGCACTGTGGCGCTGTTCGACGACATACCAGCCGTGAGCGAAGGGGGCAAGGCTGTGGCGATGCGCAGCGTGGTGCCACGACTGCAGCGCGCGGTGCGTGATCAGGTCGAGTAGCGAGCGTGTGACCTCGAATCGCTCATTGCGCCGGACCATCGGGCGCGATCGGTCTGGCAGTTCGTGCAATCCTTGGACTTGGCCGAGTTGCACGAGGGCATCCGTGCTGTGGAGGGTCGGCCCGGGCGCCCGCCCATTGACCCGGCGATCCTGCTGACACTGTGGCTGTACGCGACGCTGGACGGCGTGGGCTCGGCGCGCTGCTGCGACGCCGCCACCTGTGGCGCTTCAACGTGCGCGGCCTGGTCAAGGCCCGTGCCGTGATGCTGTGGCATGCGCTGGCGCACAACCTGCAACGCATGATTGCGCTGGATCTGGTGCCACAGACCTGAGCCAGCGGCCCTCGCAGGCTCGTTGCGGCTGCGCCAAGTGCAATCAGGTCGCCTTTGGCTGCCGCGCACGCCGTGGCGCGCTCCAGCTTGCATCGATCGCCTCGGGCACGTCAAGTGATTGGCTCACGGCTTTTCAGCGCAGCCGCCCCAGGTAAGACGCCGGGGCGGCAGGCTTGGCGCTTGCACCCTTGTCCTTGCCACCTTCTCCTGCGCCCTTGTCGATGCCACCAGGAAACATCACCGCCTCGAAACGGTCGGCCCATTGGTTGAGGTCCGCGTCGTTCTCGGCGCGTGCCACGCGCAGCACTTCCTTCGCGTAATCGGCGTTCTGCGCCATCCACTCCGTGTCCGTCACCCGCCCGATTTTGCGGCGCAACAGCACGTGCAGGTGAGCGGCCAGTGCCAGGGCTTCGGAACTTCCCATGTCGTGCACTCCTTATTCGATGCGCTCGCCATGCTGGCTCAGATCCAGCCCAGCCTCTTCAGCCTCGGCATCTACCCGCAGGCCCATGACGGCATCGATCAGCTTGAGCACAATGAAACTGGCGACGAAGCTGTAGACCAGCGTGGCGCAGGCTCCCAGCGTCTGCACCAGCACCGAGGCGGTTTGACCGCTGTACGACGGCACGGCGAATAAACCGGTCAGCACCGCGCCAGCAAAACCGCCCACGCCGTGAATGCCGAATACGTCGAGCGCGTCGTCCGCGCCGAGCAGACGCTTGAGCCCGGTGGCGCCCCAATAGCAAATCACACCGGCGATCAGGCCGACCGCTACCGCGCCCATGGGATCGACAAAGCCCGACGCCGGGGTGATGGCCACCAGTCCAGCCACGGCACCTGAGCAGATGCCAAGTAGAGTGGGGCGGCCGCGCAGAGTCCATTCGGTCAGCATCCAACTGAACGCGGCCGCAGCGGTGCCCAGTTGGGTGGCGAGCATGGCCATGCCGGCACGGCCATCGGCGGCGCAGGCCGAGCCGGCGTTGAAACCGAACCAGCCCACCCACAACAGCGCCGCGCCAATCATGGTGTAGGTCAGATTGGCGGGCAGGAACGGCTCCTGCCCCCAGCGCTGGCGCTTGCCCAGCACGATGGCGCAGGCCAGGCCCGCAGCGCCCGCATTCACATGCACCACCGTGCCGCCGGCAAAGTCGAGCATGCCCAGCGACGCCAGCCAGCCCGACGGCTCCCAGACAGAATGCGCCACCGGGGCGTACACCAGCAGCGACCACAGTCCCATGAACACCAGCATGGCAGAGAACTTCATGCGCTCGGCAAACGCCCCCACGATCAACGCCGGGGTGATGATGGCGAAGGTCATCTGGAACATCACATACACCGACTCGGGGATGGTGGGTGCCAGTTCACTGACCGACACCGTACCGCTGCTCTTGCTGAAAAACACCCCATCCAGAAACAGCCGCGACAGGCCACCGATATACGGGCTGCCCGGCATGAATGCCAGGCTGTACCCGGCAATGAACCACAGCAGGGTGACCAGCACCGTGGTGGCGAAGACCTGCATGGTGATGCCGAGAATGTTTTTCTTGCGCACCATGCCGGCGTAGAACAGCGCCAGTCCGGGGATGGTCATCATCAGCACCAGCGCGGTGGAGGCCAGCATCCAGGCGGTATCACCGGAATTCAGCGTGGAGGTATTGACGACGTGCGGTACCGACAGCGACGCTGGCGCGGTCTGCGCCAATGCACCGATTGGGAAGAAGCTGGCAAGAGCGGCCAGTATGGCGCTGCGGGATAGCCTGCTGCGCAAGATGTTGTCTGGGTGTGAAAGCGTGCTGTGCATGAAAGCCCCTGATCAAGTTTGTGAAGGGGATTTCGCAATTTCCAGACCAGCGCACAGCAGCGGCTCGATCGCTGTGGGGTGTGAAACAAATCACAAACCACGCTGTTGCGCAAGCACCTGTTGGGGTGGGGTGCAAGCAATCGCAAGCGACGGCACGGCATTGGTGCGCTGCCGCGCTGCGCTGCACTGAAAACATGCGGCGACTACCGCGTCTTCATGATGCGCGCCTTTTCGCGTTGCCAATCGCGTTTGGCCTCGGTGTCGCGCTTGTCGTGGTCTTTCTTGCCCTTGCCCAGTGCCACCTCCACCTTCACCCGTCCCCCCTTGTAGTGCAGGTTGATCGGCACCAGGGTGTAGCCGCGTTGCTCGACCTTGCCGATGAGCTTGCGGATTTCGTCCTTGTGCATCAGCAGCTTGCGCGTGCGCGAGGCGTCGGGCCGCACGTGGGTGGAGGCGCTGTTCAGCGCGGTGACGTTCATGCCGATGAGAAACAGCTCGCCATCACGGATGACGACATAGCCGTCGGTGAGCTGCACCTGACCGGCGCGGATGGACTTGACCTCCCAGCCCTCGAGCACGATGCCCGCCTCGAAGCGATCTTCGAGAAAGTAATTGAAGTGGGCCTTGCGGTTTTCGGCGATGCTCATGCTTGGGGATATGGGGTTTGCCCGGCTCAATACAATCGACCGATTCTAAGAAGCCTTCAACCGCACGCGCTCGTCTATGCCCCAGGTTCACAAATCCGTCCTCATCTGGTACAGCCCGCGGGAGATGTACGACCTGGTCACCGATGTGGCAGCTTATCCCGAGTTCCTGCCTTGGTGCGGCGGCGCTTCGGTGCAGGAACAAGACGGCGACTCGGTGCGCGCCAGCGTGACCATCGACTTCAAGGGCATACGCCAGAGCTTCACCACGCAGAACACCAACGTGCCCGGTGAGGAGGTGCGCATGCGGCTGGTGGATGGGCCGTTCTCCGCCTTGCACGGTCGCTGGGTGTTCAACCCGCTGGCCGATGGCAAGGCGTGCAAGGTCGAGTTTTTGCTCGATTACAAGTTCTCCAATTTTCTGGTGGAGAAGGTCATCGGCCCGGTGTTCAATCACATCGCCAGCAGCTTTGTCGATGCCTTCGTGCAGCGCGCCAAGCAGGTTTATGGGCCACGCTGAAGCCAGCGGGGAGTTGCGTATTGCCGTGTTCTACGCGCCCGAGACGGGCGAGGCGGACCTGCGCCAGATCACCTTGCCCGCAGGCGCCACGGTGGCGCAGGCGATCGAAGTCAGCGGCATGCTGGCCGCGCATCCCGAATTGAGCCGGCCCGAATTTGCCGCGGGCATCGACGGTCGCCGTGTCGGCCCGCAACAGGTGTTGCGCGACGGCGATCGCATCGACCTGTGCGGCCCGCTGCAGGTCGATCCGATGACCGCGCGCCGTCTGCGCGCAGCGGCGGCGCGTCACAAGGCGCGCTCAAAGCCAGGCGGCTGAAACGTCCTGCGGCAGTTCATGCGGCGCTCCGTCGAACTGCACCTGTCCATCGCCCAGCACCATCACGCGATCGGCCAGCGACCAGGCCCAGGGCTTGGGCTCGGCCATGAGCAGGCCGAGTCCCTGCGACCGCAGCTGATCGACGAGAGCGGCCGTCTCGGCCACGCGCTGCGGCGCCAGGCCTTCGGTCGGCTCGTCGAGCAGCAGCACCGTGGGGTTGCCCATCAACGTCCGGGCGATGGCGAGCATCTGCTGTTCGCCGCCCGAAAGCGCCTGCGCCGACACATCCAGGCGGGGCGACAAGGCCGGAAAGAGGCGCAGCACGCTCGCCTCGTTCCAGCTCGCCGCGCCGCTGGGGCCGGGCTTGGCGCCCAGCAGAAGGTTTTGCCGCATGCTCAGGCGGGGGAAGATCTCGCGCTGCTCGGGCACATAGCCCAGCCCCAGTCGGGCGCGATGGTGGGCGGGCAGGGGGAGGAGTTCGCGCCCGGCCAGACGGGCCGATCCGGTGGCGGGAACCAGACCCATCAGCGCCTTGAGCAGGGTGCTGCGCCCGCTGCCGTTGCGTCCGAGCAGCAGCAGCAATTCCCCGGCGCGCAGGTGCAGATGCACCCCGCGCAACACCTGCACCCGCCCATAGCCGACGTGCAGCGCCTCGACCTGGAGCATGGGTTCGGGCGTGAGCATGGCCGTCATGTCGCCGCGCCCAGATAGACCGCCTGCACCCGGGCATCCTGACGGATTTGCTCGGGAGTGCCGTCGGCCAGCACCTGGCCCTGATGCAGCACGATCACCCGGCTGGCCAGGCGCAACAGCCTGTCGGGGTCGTGCTCGATCAGCAGCAGGGTGCGGTCGGTAGCGACGCGGGCGATCAGATCGAACATGGCTGCCGCCTGAGCGCGGCTCATGCCCGCGGTGGGCTCGTCGAGCAGCAGCAGCGGTGCCTGACCCAGCAGGGCGAGGCCGAGTTCGAGCGCGCGCAGTCGGGGGTAGTCGATCTGCTGCGGCGTGAGGTCTGCGCAGGTCTGCAAACCCAGCAGGCTCAGCCCATGCTGGACTTTGCGCTCCGTCGCGGCGTCGGCTGCTCGTTGCCGCCACCATTGGCGCGGCCGCTGGCGGGCGATGAGGGCGGCGCGCAGATGGTCAGCCACGCTCAGCGAGGCGAAGACCTGCGGCGACTGGAAGCTGCGCCCCACGCCGGCAAGCGCGATGCGGCTGGGCGGCAGCCGGTCGATGCGCCGTCCGGTGAGCCAGATGTTGCCCGCACTCAGCGCTACCAGCCCGCTGATCGCCTGGAACAGCGTGGACTTGCCCGCGCCGTTGGGCCCGATGAGCGCCACCCGCTCGCCCGTCCCGATGCGCAGGTTCACGTTCGAAAGAATGGTCTGGCCCCCGAGCACACAGCTCGCGCCGCGCACTTCGAGCACGGCAGGCGTCGTGGCTGCGTTCATGTCGGCCCTTCCCCGGCATGCAGCCGCGTCGCCAGTTGGCGCCACACCAGGGCGCCTAGCCCCGCGCCCACAACGCCCAGCCAGGCCGCGCCGACCCATACCTCGGCGCTGTAGGCGCGCACCGTCACCCCCCAGAGCCGCAGCGTGCCATGCGCCAGCAGTTGTTGCCGCACCGCGTAGAGCAGTTCGATCAGGCTGCTGGCGCCGATGAGCGTCACTGCGCCGCAAAGCAGCAGCGCGGCCAGACCCCACAGAGCATCGGGGTCGCGCCGCGCGCGCAGACGCTGCGTCAGATCGCCCAGCACCATGGCCAGACCCTGCGGCGCCCACATCACGATGAGCAGAAAGCCCAGGCCGACATACAACATCCAGGCCTGGGAGATCGAGGCGAGCAGGACTTCGCTGCCGACCATCAGCCCCGAGCCGAGCAGCGCGCCCCATGCGGTGCCGCTGCCCGCAGCCAGGCTGAAGAGCAGGGCCATGCTCGATGGCGCCAGGCCCAGCGATCCGGCGCTGACCTGCTCGAAGTGCAGGGCTTGCAGCGCACCGGACAAACCGGCGAGAAAGGCGCTCACCACGACGAAATACGAGCGCACGCGCCGGGGTGCGGCTCCGCCCGTGGCCACGCGCAGCGGGTTGTCGCGTACCGCGCGGGCGAGCAGATCGAGCCGCGTGCCGTCCAGCCAGCGCAACAGGCCCGCGCCGAGCAGCACATACGCGGCGCTCACGCCATAGACCTGACGCTGTGACAGCAGATTCAGCCCCAGCCAGACCGGCCCCGCGGTGCGGTCGGTCGAGATGCCGCCTTCGCCGCCGAAAAAGCCTTGCAGCATCGGTGCGGCCAGCGCCACGAGCACACCCAGCCCTAAGGTGATCATGGCAAAGCTTAGTCCACCGTGGCGCACGCTGATGGGCCCAGCCACCAGCGCGACGCCCGCGGCGAACAGCCCGCCGTACAGCGGCACGAGCGCGAAGGGCAGCGGCCAGCCCGCTGCGGCGATGGCGTTCATCGCATGCGCCGCGGCATAGGCCGCCAGACCCGCATACATCGCCTGCCCGAAGCTGAGCAGCCCCGCGCGCGAGGCCAGCAGACCGACCGACAGCAGCATCAGCCAGGCCACGGTCAGTTGCGACAGCAGGGAAAAGGTAGCGCCACTGAGCGGCAGCGCCAGCGGCAAGGCGACCGTCGCCGCGAACAGCGCCGATGCGGTGAGCGTCCGACGCCGCCTGATCGTACTCACGAAGGCTCTCTCAAAGCGAATCGGCGGGTCAGTCCCTGCGGGCGCAGCACCATCACGACGACCAGCAGCAGATAGGGCAGCAAGGGAGCCGCGCGCGCAAGATCGAGATGCAGCAGGCTGGCCAGCAGGCCATCGCGCGCGGGCCATGCGGCGGGCGTCTGCCAGCCGAGGCGAGCCAGGACGTCGGCGATGGAGCCGTTGACCGCCACCGCGAGCGTCTGCACCTCGCCCACCAGCAAGGCGCCCAGCATGGCGCCGCGCAGCGAGCCCAATCCACCGATGATGATGACCGCGAACAGCAGCGCGCCCATCTGCGCGGCCATGTCGGGTTCGGTGATGAGCAGTGGCCCGCCCACCGCGCCGGCCAGACCGGCCAGCGCCGCGCCCGCGGCGAAAACCCCGGTCTGCACCGCCCGCACGTCGTGACCCAAGGCCTGCACCATGGGGGCGTGAGTCAGCGCGGCCTGCACGATCAAGCCGGCGCGCGTGCGCCACAGCAGCAGCCAGGCTACCGCCAGCGCGGCCAGCGCCATGGCCATGACAAATCCACGATAGACCGGAAAGTCCACGCCGCCCAGCGTCAGCAGGCTGCCCTGCAGCGCATGGGGAATGGCATAGGGCACCGAGCCATTGCCCCACAGCAGGCGCACCACTTCCACCTGCACGATGCCGAGGGCGAAGGTGGCGAGCAGTTCAGGCAGATGACCGCGGGCCCGCAGGGGCCGCAGCACCCCGACCTCGAAAGCCGTGCCCAGCAGCGCCAGGCCCAGGGGGGCGATGACCAAGCCGCCCCAGAAGCCGAACCACTGGCTGCTTTGCCATGCCAGATAGGCGCCCAGCATGTAAAAGCTGCCGTGGGCGAAGTTGAGCACGCCGAGCAGCGAAAAAATCAGCGTCAGGCCCGAAGCCAGCAAGAACAGCAGCAGGCTGTAACTCAGACCGTTGAGCGCGGAGAGGGCGAGCGCGTCCATGCGGGAACCGGGGCTCCCGAAGCCTCAGCGCGAAGCGGGTGCGGCGCCGCTCGTGCTTACGGCACTGGCCGACAGCTTGGGCTGTTTGACCGGATAGACCTCCGTGGTCAGCGGCCGCTGCATGGTGCATTGCGCGGGCAGCGTGGTCTTGCCCGGCGGGTAGGTGTGCTCCAGCGCGAAGGTGTAGCCGGTTTGCTCCACGTTGTAGGGGTTGGCGCTCGAGACCGGCTGCCAGACGCTGACGTAAATGGGCTGGAGCAGTTGGTGGTCGGCCGCGCGCATGGTGACTTCGCCGTTGAAAGTGTGGAACTTGAGGCCTTCCATCGCTTGCGCGACTTTCAGCGGTTCGGTGCTGTGCGCCTTGGTCATCGCGGCGGTGAGCAGGGCCAGGCCGGTGTAGGTCACGGGCACCGAGAAGTCTTGCTTGTACTTGTCGCTAAAGCCCTTTTGCAGGCTTTGCAGCACGCCGGGCAGGTTGGGTTCGCTGTAATAGACCAGCTTCACGCGCCCGGCATCGTGCGGGCCGATTTCGCTGGGAGCGCCCAGGCTGCTGGCGTAGAAGGTGTAGAGATCGGCCTTGAGTCCGCCTTGCTGCGCGGCCTTGATGAGTAGGGTGAGGTCTGGCCCCCAGTTGGCGGTGATGACGCAGTCGGCCTTGGACGCCTGCACCTTGGCGATGTAGGGCGAAAAGTCCTTGACCTGGCCCAGGGGCACGAAATCTTCGCCGACGATCTGGATGTCCGGGCGCTTGAGCGCGAGCATTTCGCGCGCGTACTTCGCCACCTGATGGCCGAAGGAATAGTCCTGTTCGATGAGATAGACCCGCTTGATCTCCGGCCGGTTGCGGATGTCGTCGGTCATCGCCTGCATGGTCATCGGCACGCTGGGCTGCAGCGCGAAATGCCAGAAGCTGCAGTCGCTGCCCGTGAGCGCCGGATCGACCGCCGCGTAGTTGAGGTAGAGCACTTCCTTGCCCGGATGGCGGCTGTTGTGGCGGCTCACGGCCTTCGACAAGGCCAACGCCGCGCCCGAACCATCGCCCTGGAGCACATAGCGTATGCCCTGGTCCACCGCGGCCTGCAGGGCGTTGACGGTGTCTTGCACAGCGCCCTTGTTGTCGAAGGGCACGATCTCGAAGCGCACGCCGGCCGTGTTGGCGCGGTTGACCCGGTCGGCGACGAACTGCCAGCTCTGCAACTGATTTTGTCCCACGGCGGCGAAGGGGCCGGTGAGCGGGTCGATGAAAGCCAGCTTGACGGTGGGAATCTCCCGCGCCTTCACTGGGCTTGCGCCCAGCAGCATGCCTGCAGCCAGAGTGGAAAGAAAATCTCGACGGGTACTGTGCATGGTTCGCGTTGCCTCTTGTTCTGTGCCGTCGGTCGCAAGCTTTGGCGCAGACGGTCAAAGAGGCAATGCTATCAACCCGGGAGACTCGGACTAGGAGCCTGTCGGGCGGCACAAATCCCCGCGGCTGTGGGCTCAAGCGCGGGGGCTTCGCGCCCATGGCGTCGGCCATGGGCTTTTCCGCTTTTACAACGCGTAGTTCAGCCCGACGAAGACCGAGCGCCCGGCGCCGGGGATGCGCGCGCCCACCGGCAGATCGCCGCCGGAAACGCGGTTGACACCGCTGAGCGCGTCGGCGTAGTTCTTGTCGAACAGGTTGTTCAGCCCGGCGGTGACTTGCAGCGCGGAGCTGGCCTGCCAGGTGCCGTGCAGGTTGACCACGCCATAGCCGCCGGTGGGCTTTTCGCCGTTGTAGGCCGAAACCTCGTTCTGCCTTGCCGCCAGCACCCATTGCAGATTGGCGCTCCACGGCCCGCTGGCGTAGCGCAGATTGGTGGTGGCGCGCAGCGGAGCGATGCGGTAGAGGTTGTCGGCCACGTCGGTGCGCTTGCCGCGCACATAGCTCACCACGCCGTCGAGGCTGACACCGCGCGGCAGACCCAGCGCGTAGGCCCAGTTCATGTCGAGGCCGTACAGCTCGGCCTGCACATTGTTGTATTGCAGCACGGGCAGACCGGCGGCGTCCTTGCGGGCAATGGGTGTGCCCTGGATGTAGTCGTGCACACGGCTGTAGTAGGCCGACGGGGCGATGCGCCAGCCCGCGCCGCGCCAGTCGGCGCCGAGGTCGATGGTGTCGGCCACTTCGGGACGCAGCGCCAGATTGCCCAGATAGGTGCGGCCGTCGGCCATGCCGGCGCTGGCGTTGGCGGGGCTCCACAGATAGCGCTGCAGCAGGCTGGGCGACTGCATCTTGCGGGCGATGCCTGCGGTGTAGGTGAGGTTTTCAGCGGCCTTGAAGCGGGTTTGCAGCACCACGTCCCAATTGTTGTCGGTGAAGGCGCGGTTGGCGGCGTTGAACTTGGCCTGATCGGCCAGGCTCATGGCGTTGGGCGCCATGCCCAGGGCGGTGACGGGGGCGGCGTCGGTCTTGATCTGGTCTGCGCGCAGGCCGAACAGGGTGTTCCACTGCGGCGTCCAAGCGCGCTCCCATTCGCCGTAGGCGCCGAGGTGACGGCGGGTCGAGGGCGTGATGTTGTCGCGCTTGCTGGCGGGCAGGCCGCTTGCGGCGAGCGAGTAGGCCTGGAAGTCGTTGCCATGCCAGCTCAGACCGCCCCTCCAGGTGTTGGCGCCATCGGGCAGGGTGTAGTCGATGGCGGCACCTTTGTCGGTGCTGGTGGCCGGGGCCTGCATCGCCATGCCGCCGGGCATGACCTTGCGCATGCTGTAGTTGTCCATCAGGTGGTCGATGTTGTGGTGATAGGCCTTCACCGCCAGGATGCCCGCGCCGAGCTTGCCGGTGTAGCGGGCGCTGTAACTCTCGGCCTTGTCGTCGATCATGTCCATGGGCAGCGCCGGGGTGCCGGCATTGCGGGTGTGGTGCTGGCTGGCGTCGAGCTGCAACAGGCCGTCGCCCGGCAGCTTCAGGCCGAAGGTGAGGTCGTGGTTGAGCGCGTGGTAGCCGGTGTCGGCCACGGTGCCGCCGGGCCAGCGCAGATTGCCGGCGTTGAGCCACTGGCCGGTGTAGCCCAGGCTCATGCGGTCGTTGGCGGCGGTGGCGCCCAGCAGCAGGCTGCTGCCGTCGTTGGAGCTGTCGGCTGCGGCGTTGATGCGGCCGTGCAGGGTCAGGCCGCTGCCCGCGCCGAACTGCGGCGGCGCGGCCTCGGCGACGATGGCGCCGCCGATATGATCGCCCCCCACGCTGACCGGCGCGATGCCCGGATACACCGTGAGCGTGCCCAAGGTCTGCGGGGTGATGTAGTGCAGCGGCGGGTCCATGTGGTTGGGGCAGGCCGGCGTGATGGTCATGCCGTTGACCTGCACGTTGACGTTGTCGCCCATCAGGCCGCGCAGTTCGGCAATGCCGGTCAGCGGCCCGTTGCGCACCACGGCGGCGCCGGCGACCTGGTTCAGCAGACTGGCGCTGTCTGCGGTGCTGGCGCGCTGCGCGGCGCTGGGCTGCAGAGTGACATCGCTGCTGCCGAAGCCCTGCAGACCGGACGCGCTGACCGTGACCTCGGGCAGGATGTTGGCGCCGTCTGCGGCGTGGGCGGCGCTGGCGCCGAACAGGGCGGCCAGGGCCAGGGCGACGGCGGTGGGGGCAAGCGTTGCGGGGATGGTGGAGGACATGGTGACAGAATGTGACAGAACGACGAAACGTGGGAATCTAGGGCAGGCACGGCACACACCTGCGCGACAAAAAGTCGCAGTTGTGGGGATGGATGCACAGGGGTTTTCCCGGGCGAACAAGGTGTTCTGATGCAGGATTTCGTGTTGTTCGATGATGCCCAGGCCAGCACGGCGCAGCCGTCGAGCCGGCTGCTGTGGGCGCCGCAGGCGCAGTGGCGCGCGCTGTCGCAGCAGGACGTGTTGCCGGTGTTTGCCCAGATCGATGCCGCCGCGGCGGAAGGCCTGCACGCGGCGGTGTTCGTGGCCTTTGAAGCGGCGCAGGCGCTGGCCGGGCTGCCCGTGCATGCGAGCGCGCCAGAGGCTACGCCGCTGGTGGAGGTGCTGACCTTCGCGCGGGCTTCGCTGCTGAGCGCGCAGCAGACGCAGCAATGGCTGCAGACGCAGATCGCTACCTTGCCGGCAGCTCAGGCTGAACAGCCCTGCGGCGTGGCTGGCTTACGGCCCGGCATCACGCCCAAGCGGTACACAGCGGAGCTGCTGCGCATCGCAGAGCATCTGCGTGCGGGCGACAGTTATCAGATCAACTTCACCTGGCCTCTGCACGGACAGGTGTTCGGTCATCCGCTGGCACTCTATGCCGCGCTGCGGCAGGCGCAGCCCACGCGTTATTCCTGTCTGGCCAAGCTGGGCGCGCGTTGGGTGCTGAGCTTTTCGCCCGAGCTGTTTTTCGCGCGCGACGGCGCGGCCCTGCGGGCGCGGCCGATGAAGGGCACGGCGCCGCGCCTGGCCGATGCGCAAGCCGATGCCCAGGCCGCGCTGGTGCTGGCCGCCGATCCGAAGAACCGCGCCGAGAATCTGATGATCCTCGACCTGCTGCGCAACGACCTCGGGCGCTTGGCCGTGCCCGGTAGTGTGCAGGTGCCCGAGCGCTTCACCGTCGAGCCTTATCCCACCGTGTGGCAGATGACGTCGAGCCTGCAGGCCGTGCTCGACGAGCGGGAAGGTCCCCGTCGTTGGGCGGAGATTTTCGCCGCGCTGTTTCCCTGCGGCTCGGTCACCGGCGCGCCCAAGCGCAAGAGCATGGAGATCATCCGCACGCTCGAAGCCGCGCCGCGCGGGCTCTATACCGGGGCGCTGGGATTCATCGACCCGCGCACCGCGCAACAAGGTCCGCTGGCGGTGTTCAGCGTGCCCATCCGCACCCTGGAGGTCGATGCCGAGGTGCAGACTGCGGGCGAGACTGCAGGCACGCGCGCCTTCCGGTTGGGCGTGGGTAGCGGCGTGGTCATCGACTCCGACCCCGCGGCCGAATGGCAGGAATGCTGGGACAAGCTGCGCTTCGTCACCGCGTTCGATCCCGGCTTCGGCCTGATCGAGACCTTCGCCGCGATCTGGCCCGCGCAGAGCAAGCGCATCGAGCGGCACCTCGCCCGGCTGGCCGCTTCGGCGGCGTTCTTCGGTTTTGCCTGCGACCTGTCGGCGCTGCGGCGGGCCCTGGTGCAGGCGCATGCCGACCTGGCCGACGCCGTGCCGCAGCCGCAGCCCGCCGCGAACGACCGCTGGGAGCCGGCCTGCGCCGCGCTCGCCCCGGCAGGGTGGCGCACCCGGCTGGTGCTGCGCAAGTCGGGTGCTTTCGACCTCGACGTGCAGCCCATGCCGAGCCCGCCACCGCAGCCGGTGCGGCTGCTGCTGGCGGCGGGTGTGCTCGATTCCACCGATCCGTTCCTGCGGCACAAGACCACGCATCGCGCCCGCTACGACGCCGCCTGGCAGGCCGCGCAGGCGCAGGGCGCGTTCGATCAGGTGTTCTGCAACGAGCGCGGCGAACTGTGCGAAGGCGCGCGCAGTTCGCTGCTGCTGCGCCTGGATGGGGTTTGGACGACTCCAGCGCTGTCCAGCGGTCTGCTGCCCGGCGTCGGGCGGCAGTGGCTGATCGACCACGGCGGCCTGCGCGAGGCGGTGCTGCCCGCCTCGGCCCTGCACCACGCCGAACGCCTGGCGGTGGTCAACAGCCTGCGCGGGGTGATGGCAGCCGTGCTCTGAGGGTCTATGCCCCCTGGCTGCAAAGGATCAAGGCGGCATGGCATCATTTTCCCATGTCCAGCCTGGCCCTCGTCTGGTTCAAACGTGACTTGCGCGTGCATGACCATGCCGCTCTGGATGCGGCCGCGCGTTGCGATGCGGCGATGGCGCTCTATGTGGTCGAGCCCGAGTGGCTGCGCAGTACGGAATGCGATCCGCAGCATGTGCAGTTCGCCGCGGATGCGGTTGCCGCGCTGCGCCAAGACCTCGCCGCGCTCGGCCTCACGCTGCTGGTTCGTGTCGGGGACATGCCGCAGGTGCTGGCCGAGATTCATCGCGCTGCGCCGTTCACCCACCTGTTCAGTCACGAGGAAACCGGCCCCGGCTGGTCGTATGCGCGCGACAAGCGCGTGGCCGCGTGGTGCCGCGCCAGCGGCGTGTCATGGCAGGAGTGGCCGCAAAACGGCGTGGTGCGTCGCCTGCGGCGTCGTGAGGGCTGGGCCGCGGCGTGGCAGGCCCGCATGGACGCGCCGGTTCTGCCGTGCCCGCTAGGCCTGCGGCCCGCGCCGACCGCGCTCAATGCCGGTGTCTTTCCCACTCACGCCGAGCTCGAGCTGCCGCGGGCGCGGCCCACGCCGCCAGCCTCCAGCGCTGCGGCCCTCGACGCCCTGCACAGTTTTTTGACCCACCGCGGCGCCCACTATCGCCGCGATCTGTCCAGCCCGCTGAGCGCGGAGCAAGGCTGCTCGCGGCTGAGTGCGCATCTGGCCTTCGGCACGCTGTCGATGCGGCAGGTGCACCAGGCCACCGAAGGCCGCATTCGCGCCTGCCTGGCCAGCCCCGATGCGGCCGAGCGCAGCATGGCCTATCACCTGCGCGGTTTTGCCGGGCGTCTGCGCTGGCATTGCCATTTCATGCAGAAGCTCGAAGACCAGCCCGAGATCGAGTTCCACAACTTTGCGCGTGCCTACGACGGCCTGCGCGAGACCGAGTTCGACCGCGAGCGTTTCGAGGCCTGGCGCGAGGGACGTACGGGCTTTCCCATGGTGGACGCCTGCATGCGCTGCCTCAACGCCACCGGATGGATCAACTTCCGCATGCGCGCGATGCTGGTGAGCTTTGCCGCCTATCACCTCTGGCTGCACTGGCGCGAGACCGGGCTGCATCTGGCGCGGCAGTTTCTCGATTTCGAGCCAGGCATCCACTGGAGCCAGATGCAGATGCAATCGGGCACCACCGGCATCAACACCCTGCGCGTGTACTCGCCGAGCAAGCAGCAGGCCGACCACGACCCGCAAGGCGAGTTCGTCCGCCGCTGGGTGCCCGAGTGGGGCACGCCGGCCTATCCCTCGCCCATCGTCGATGAGCGCAGCGCCGTCAGGCGGGCGAAAGACCGGGTGTATGCCATTCGCCAAAGCACGCAGGCACGCGCCGAGGCTGACGCCGTGCAGCAGCGCCACGGCTCGCGCAAAAGCGGCCTGCCGCCCAGCGGCAGACCGAGGAAAACCTCCACCTCGCGGCGCGCGCAGAGCGATCACGGCGAGGCACCGCAGCAGCAGGAGCTGTTCGAATGAGCGCGACGCGATCCGGTCACAAGGGCAACAAGAGCCAGCTGCCGAGCAAGCCTTGCGCGGCATGCGGCCGCCCGATGAGCTGGCGGCGCGCCTGGGCGAAGAACTGGGAGTCGGTGCTTTATTGCTCCGAGGCTTGCCGCAAACACAAAAGGGGCAAGAGAGACCATGACGGATCGAAGCCCGAAGTCTGACGGCCCGCCCATCAGAAACCTGATCGTGGTGCTCGGAGACCAGCTCGATGCGCAGGCCGGGGTCTTCGACGATGTCGATGTCGGCGTCGATGCCGTGTGGATGGCCGAGGTCGCCGAGGAATCTACCCACGTCTGGTCGTCCAAGCCACGCATTGCGCTGTTTCTGGCGGCGATGCGGCACTTTGCCCAGACCTTGCGCGACCGTGGGCTGGTGGTTCACTACACCGCGCTCGACCACCCCGACAACGCGGGCACGCTGGCGGCTGAACTGGACCTGGCCTTGCAACGGCTCAAGCCCCAGCGCGTGGTGATGACCGCGCCCGGCGACTGGCGGGTGCTGCAGGCCATCCGATCCACGGTGGCGGCTCACGGCGTGCCGCTGGATTTGCGCGAAGACCGGCATTTCTATGCCACGGTGCGCGATTTCACCGCCCATGCCCGAGGACGCAAGCAGTTGCGCATGGAGTATTTCTACCGCGTCATGCGCCAGCGCCACGATGTGCTGATGGAAGGCGACCAGCCCGCAGGCGGACAGTGGAACTTCGATGCCGAAAACCGCGAGGCCTTTCCCAAGACCGGGCCTAGCGATGTGCCCGAAACGCTGCGCTTCGCGCCCGATGCCACGACCCGCGAGGTCATCGCCCTGGTGGCCGAGCGCTTTGCCCGACACCCCGGCGAGCTGGACGATTTTTCCTGGCCGGTCACCCGAAGCCAGGCCTTGCAGGCGCTCGATCGCTTCATTCAGCAGCGCCTGCCCGACTTCGGCCGCTGGCAGGACGCGCTCTGGCCCGGCCAGCCCTGGCTTTGGCATGCGCATCTTTCCAGCGCACTCAATCTCAAGCTGCTCAACCCCCGCGAGGTGGTGCAGGCGGCGCAGGCCGCGTGGCGCGAAGGCAGGGTGCCGCTGGCCAGCGCGGAGGGCTTCATCCGGCAGATCCTCGGCTGGCGCGAGTATGTGCGCGGCATTTACTGGACGCAGATGCCGGGCTACGCCGAGCGCAATGCACTGCAGGCCACGGCGAACCTGTCCGCCTGGTTCTGGACCGGCCAGACCGACATGGTCTGTCTGCGCGACGCGCTCGGCCAGACCCTGCGCTACGGCTACGCTCACCATATTCAGCGGCTGATGGTCATCGGTCTCTATGCCCTGTTGCTCGGGGTGCAGCCGCAGCAGGTGCATCAGTGGTTTCTGGCGGTGTATGTCGATGCCGTCGAATGGGTCGAGCTGCCCAACACCCTGGGCATGAGTCAGGCAGCCGACGGCGGCCTGATGGCGAGCAAGCCGTACATCGCCAGCGGCAAGTACATCCAGCGTATGAGCGGCGGCAGTCTGTGCGCGGCGTGCCGATTCGATCCGGCGCAGCGCGTGGGTGAGCGCGCCTGCCCCTACACCACGCTGTACTGGGACTTTCTGCTGCGCCACGAATCGGCGCTGGCGGCCAACCCCCGCACCGTCATGCAGGTGCGCAATCTTGCGCGCGTGTCCACCGAGGAACGGGCGCGCATCGTGGCGCAGGCTCAGGCCATACGGGATATGCAGTGAACTTGGCCGTCGCCCCTGCCGCAGCGTTCGAGCCCACCCTGGAGGCGGCCCAGGCCCGGCTGCATGCGGTGTCGCCCGCAGACTATGCGCGCACCCGCAATCACCTCGAAGGCCGGGTCACGCGCCTGTCGCCCTATCTCACACACGGCTTTCTCGATCTGGCGGCGGTGGTGCGCCACCTGCGCGACCGTCATCAACTGCCCCCGCAGCACAAACTGTTGCAGGAACTTGGCTGGCGTGCCTACTTCCAGCATGTCTGGCGGCATGAGGGCGAGCGCATCCTGCAATCGCGCCATCCCGGCCCGTTGCCGGACGAGGCCTACTCGCGCGAGCTGCCTGCCGATCTGCGCGAGGCGCGCACCGGGGTGGCGGCCATCGACCTGGCCGTGCGCGCGTTGTACCGCGACGGCTATCTGCACAACCACGCCCGGCTCTGGCTGGCGTCGTACACGGTGCATCTGCGCAAGGTTCACTGGCGGGCCGGCGCGGACTGGATGCTGGGTCACCTGCTCGATGGCGATCTGGCGAGCAACCATCTGTCGTGGCAATGGGTGGCGGGCACGGCCAGCCACAAGCCCTATCTGTTCAACGCCGACAATGTCGCGCAGTTCGCGCCTGCGGCCTGGGGTTGCAAGGGCACGAGCGTCGATGTGCCCTACGAGCTGCTCGATCAGCGCGCGCGGCAGCCGCAGGCATGGGGGCCGGAGCCGGGCGAGCATGCAGGGGTGGTCGAGCCGGTGCGGTCATCGCATCCTCCAGCCCAAGTGTTTTCGGTGCCCGATGCCGCCGCGGTCGCGGGCCGCGACGTCTGGCTCGTCCACCCCTGGTCTCTCGGCGAGGTGCCCGCTGGTGCGTTGCCGGTCGCGGTGTGCGATGTCGATGCCCACGCCTCGTGGCCGTGGGCGCAGGCGCGCTGGCGTTTTGTCGTGAGCCGGATGCAGGCGCTCACCCCGTTGCGCTGGATCGGATCGACCCAGGCGCTAGTGCATGCAATGCGCACTGCTCGTTCGGTGCGAGGCTGGCGCAATGGCCATCTTCCCGTTGCCTGGAACGAAGTCGGGTTGGCTGCGCCACCCCCCGCCTTCGACGAGCCGGCCGGGTTTTGCCGATCGTTTTCCGCCTACTGGTCTCGGGTTCGCGTGCTGCACCCGAGCCCCCAAACCGAAGGAGATGTTTCATGAGTACACAGCCCATCGTTCTCATCACCGGCGCGCGCGGCGGCATCGGCCGCGCGCTGAGCGCCCAGCTCCACAACGAAGGCTGGCGCGTGGCGGCGGTCGGGCGCGATGCCGCATCCATGCAGGACGTCCCCTGCGCGCTGCGCATCAGCGCCGACGTGACCACGCCCGAAGGCGCTGCGCGGGCCGTCAGCGAGTGTGCCGAAAGCCTGGGCGACGCGCCTTCGCACCTGGCCCATTGCGTAGGCAACACCCTGATCGCTCCCCTGCATCGCACCACCCCGCAGCAGTGGCGCGAGGTGCTGCGGGTGAATCTCGACAGCGCCTTGTGCATGCTCGCGGCGTGGGTCGAGTCGCGGCGCGCGGCGCAACAGCCGGGCGCGGCGGTCATGGTGAGTTCGGTGGTGGCGCAGATCGGCGTGGCCAACCACGAGAGCATTGCCGCGGCCAAGGCCGGCATCGAGGGCCTGGTGCGCAGCGCGGCGGCGACCTATGCGCCGCTTGGCCTGCGGGTCAACGCCGTCGCGCCGGGCATGACCGACACGCCGCTGACGGCGGGCATGCTCAAGATGCCGGCGATGCGCGAGGGCGCGGGCAAGCAGTATCCGCTGGGCGGGGTGCAGACGGCCGATCAGATCGCGCAGGTCATGGCCTGGCTGCTGTCGGACGCAGCCAGCCGCATCACCGGCCAGTGCATCGCGGTGGACGGCGGCTTCACCACCATTCGGCCGTTGGTGAAGTGAGAAGCTGGCTCAATCCGTCGCCGCCTGGTTTCGCGCCTTGGCCGCGTACATCGCCTTGTCTGCCAGGCGCATGAGGCTGTCGGCGTCTTGCGCATCGAGCGGGTAGGCCGAGATGCCGATGCTCATCTCCATCGGCAATTGCACGTTGGGCGCGATGTCGAACGGATCGGCCACGGCCTGACGCAGCCGCCGCATGCTGTTGGCGAAGCCGGTCTGGATCTCCAGCGGGTTGAGGTCTTCCATCACCACGATGAACTCGTCGCCACCCAGACGCACCAGAAAATCGGTCTGCCGCTGCACGGCCTGCAGGCGGCGGGTGAGTTCGCGCAGCACACGGTCGCCGGCGCTGTGCCCCCAGGTGTCGTTGATGCGCTTGAAGCCGTCGAGGTCGATCATGCCCAGAGCGAAGACGCTGCCCTGCCTGCGCGCGCGGGCGATGACTTCGGGCAGATGCTGCTCAAGGGCGTAGCGATTGGGCAGGCCGGTGAGCGTGTCGTGGCGCGCGCGGTGCGCTTCGATGCGCTGCAGATGGCCCAGCCGGTCTTTCAGGTCGAGCTCGTCGAGCCCATGCCCCAGCAGGGCCGAAACCTGCTCGCACAGGGCGATGGTCTGGTCGTCGAAAATCTGCGCCTGGGGCGAGGTGAAGACCAGCACGCCCCACAGCTCACCGTCGCGAAGCACCGGGGTCGCCAGCGCCGCATGCCAGCGGTAGCGCGCCAGCGTGGCGTGCCAGGGCTGCATGGCGCGGTCGTGCAGCAGATTGTTGCAGACCTGCAGCGCCCGACTGTCCCAGACGCGCAGCACGAGGGGCGCCCGGTTCGCATCGTCGAGATGCACGCGGAAATGATCGAGCTGTTCGGCACCCGACCCGGCGCGCGCCAGCACGCGAAACGCGCCGCTGTCGTCGGGGCGGGCCAGCCATGCCGCGTGGAACGGGGTGTCGCTGGTCAGGGTGTCGCAGGTGTGCTGCAACATGTCTTCGGCGCTGCGCGACTGCAGCACCACTTCGCCTTCGCGGATCAGCGCCCGATAGAGCTTTTGCAGCCGGTCGATGCGCTCGCGCTGCCAGAGGGCCTGCAAGCCGCGGTCGATGCTCGCGGCAAGGCTGCTGAGCCAGTCTTGCAGTGCCGTGTCGCCCTGCGACGTCGTGCTGCCCGAGGCTTGGAGCAGTGCAACGCGCTCGCCGTGACGGCGCAACGGCAGCAGGCCATGCTGCCGCGGGCCTTCCTGGACGAACTGCGCTGCGCCTGACTGCCAGGCCAGCCGTGCGGTGGCGTCGATGCTCGTCGGCCTGGGCGCGCCGACCTGGGCGATGACGACAAATTCATCCTGTGCGTTCAGGCGCAGGATGGCGATCGAGTCCACCCCGGTCTGCTCGACCGCCGCCACGCACAGCGCCTCGAAAAACGCGTTCTGGTCGTCTGCCAAGGTGCCGAGCTGGTTGGCCCTGGCCAGGGCAGCATTGCGCCGCGCCTGCAACTGTGCGCTGGCACCTGCGGCTTCGGCACTCGAGCGCCAGTCGAGCATCTGCAGGAACTGGCTCTGGCTGCGGCGCACCGCAGACATGAGGTAAATCAGGTATACGCACACCAACAGCCCCAGGGCGAGGGTGGACGATGTGCCGACGAGGAACAGCCGCAGAATCAACGGCACGACCACGGCGAGCACGAAGACGGCTGATGTCCAGGCGTCGAAAGACAGCCCGGCCACGGCGGCGCCGCTGATGCCCGCCAGGATGAACGCCAGGTAGCTCTGCGACAGCGTCTCGGTCGGAAACAGGGTGATCGGCAGCGCGCCCCAGGTTGCGGCAGTGAGCCAGGCGTACACACGCAACTGCAACAACTTGCGGTTTTGCTGCGCTTCGCTCAGCGACGCGATTGGCCTGCGGCGCCAGATCAGCCAAAGCAGCAGGCGCAAGACCTGCAGCCCGAGCATGACCGCCCCCCAGAGCTGCATGCCGCCGTCCGGCAACACCGGGCCGAGCAGCGCCACGGCGATGGCCGCCACCACACCATTGGTCAGCGCCGAGACGGGCATGGTGTGCAACAGCAGCTTGCAGCGCTCGACCACGAGCGTCTGGGGCGGGCTGGCATCGGGTCGGACGGTGGGCATGGGACGGGTCGAGGTCTTGATGCCCACGAATGTAAGCGAATCCACCCCGAAAGAGGGGGGTGCCGACGCTGCAAATCAGCCAAAACCGCGACTAAGTCCTGCAACGGACGATTTTTGCGCCGACGGAAGCCGACTCGTCGAGCTGATGGCGCCGCCGGTGCCGGACGCCGTGGCGCTCAGGGCAGCGCTGCCAAAGGTACGTTGACCACCTGGTTGCGCCCTTGTTGCTTGGCCGCATAGAGCGCGGCGTCGGCCGCGGCCATCCACGCCTGAAGGTTGGTGTAGCCGGGCTTGGCTGCGGCCAGGCCGATGCTGCTGCTCAGGCGCAGGGTCGGGTGATCCGGCAGCCGCAGTGTCAGCGGTTGGGCGCGGATGCGCTCGGCGATGGGGCTCGCATCGGCGATGACGAGGTTCTGGCAGAGCACGGCAAATTCGTCGCCGCCAAAACGCCCGGCGCAGTCTTCGGCGCGGACGGTGTTGCGGATCAGTTCGCCCACCTGGGCGATGACCTGATCGCCGGCAAGATGGCCAAAGCTGTCGTTGATGCTCTTGAAATGATCCACGTCGATCATCAGCAGGCAGGCGGGTTGGGCGGTGGCATGAAACCGCTGCAGCGCCGCGTCGGCCTGTGTCTGCCAGTGTTCACGGGCGAACAGGCCGGTCTGGGCGTCGGTGCGGCGCAGCAATTCCAGCATCTTGTTCTGCCGCGACACGGTGCGGATCAGTCGGTAGCTGGCGATGCTGCTCGACAGCGTGTGCACCACCAGCAAGGGCAGGGTGCAGATGACGACCAGCAACGAGCTCTCCAGTTGCAGCGGCGGACGCAGCAACAGCGTCACCAACGCCGCTGCGCCGAACAACCCTGGCAGCGAGGCCAGCCACAGCCGCCGCATGCCGCTGCTGAGCTTGTCGAACGTGGTCACGGTCACCAGCACCACGCTGGGCAGCAGATTGAAGTGCAGCAAGGGCACCCACATCCCGGCGATGGCCGAATCGATCAGCAGGTTGCGCTTTTCGACGCCGTAGCTGTCTTGGCTCCAACGGGCCATGGCGTAGGCCAGTTGCGGCCAAAGCAGGCAGCTTGCGACCATGAGCGCCCAGCGTCAGGGCGACGCCTGCTGTTCGATCAGCACCCCGGCAATCGCCACCCCGCCCAAGCCCATGCCGATGACGCGAAGAGGGTAGATGCGACGGAAGGCGGTTTGCTGGGCGAGTTCTCTATGGGGCGCAGGCGGGGACATGGGGTAGGAAGCGCGGCCGAATGCGCGCAGCGGCCAGAGTTTATAGCCCGAAATATGTCTCGCGAACCGCGTCGCTGGCTTCGAGTTCGGCGCGGGTGCCCGACAGGCGCACCTTGCCGTGATCGATCAGATAGCCGCGGTCGGCCAGTTCCAGAAAAGCCACGTTCTGCTCGGCGATGAGCAGGGCGGTGCCTGCGCCGATGCTGGTCTTCAGCACCTCGATGACCTGCTTCACGAACACCGGCGCCAGGCCCGAGGACGGTTCGTCCATCAGCAGCAGCCGGGGCTCGGAGATCAGCACCTTGGCGATGCCCAGCATCTTGCGCTGCCCGCCCGAGAGCGTGCCGGCAGCGTCGCGCCGCTTGGCGGCCAGATCGGGAAACAGGGCGAACAGTTGTTCCTTGCGCTTGCGCACCTGCGCATCGCTGAGGAAGTACCCGCCCAGGGCGAGGTTTTCGTCGATGGACAGAGTCGGGAACACGCCCAGCTCCGACATATAGGCCATGCCGCGGCGAATGCGCTGCTCGGGCGGCAGGGCATCGATGCGTTCACCGGCGAAGGCAATCTCGCCGCGCCAGCAGGGCAGCAGGCCGATGAGGGTGCGCAGCAGAGTGGACTTGCCCGCGCTGTTGGCGCCGAGCAGCAGCACGGTCTCGCCGGGCATCACGTCCAGATCCACGCCCCAGAGCACTTGCAGCGCGCCGTAGCCGGACTGCACCCCGCGCACGCTCAGCAGCGTAGATTCAAAAACGGCGCTCATGCCGCCTCCCCAAAAAAGGCGGCCACGACCTCGGGGTGGCGCGAGGCGGCGTCGAGCGAGCCCTCGAACAGCATGCGCCCGGCGCCGAGCACGATGACCCGCTGGGTGATGCTGCCCAGAAAGGCCATCAGATGCTCCACCACGATCAGCGCAATGCCGCGCTGCGCCAGCTTGCGCAGCAACTCGGCGATGCCGCCGAGCTCGGCCGGGTTCAGACCGGCGCCGATCTCATCGACCAGCAGCAGCTTCGGGCCGGTGGCCAGCGCGCGGCCCAGATCGAGCAGCTTTTGCTGGTTCACGGTGAGCGACCCGGCCAGCTTGTCGGCCTGTGCCTCCAGATCGATGTCGCGCAGGAGGGCGTTCACATCGGCGCGCTGATCGGCGTGGCCGAAATATGCGGCGACCTCGATGTTCTCGCGCACCGTCATGTCTCGGAAAGTCTTGGGCACCTGAAAGGTGCGGTTGATGCCGATTCGCGCCAGTTCGTGCATGGGGACGCGATGCACGGGCTTGCCGTCGAACACGATGCTGCCGCTGTCGGCGCGGTACAGACCGCAGATGACATTGATGGTCGTGGTCTTGCCCGAGCCGTTGGGGCCGACCAGACCGACGATCTCGCCGGGCGCCAGGCTGAAGCTGACGTCGTTGAGCACGACATGCCCGCCGAAGCGCTTGTTCACGCCTTCGAGCCGGAGGAGGGGGGGCGGGTTAGAAGACACGGACACCTCTGCGCGCAAACAGCGACAGCACTCCGCCGGGCATGAACAGCACCAGAAGCGCGATCAGCAGGCCGTAGATGAGCTGAAAGTATTGCGGCGTCGAAATGCCGATGACCGAATACAGGCTGTACAGCACACTCGCGCCAATGATGGGGCCGATGACCGTGCCCACGCCGCCGAACAGCGAAAATACGATGGCGAACACCGAGATCTGCAGCGTGAACACCGCCTCGGGATAGAACACCGACAGATTCCAGGCATAAGCGCCGCCGGCCAGTCCGGCCACCCCGGCCGAGATCAGCCAGGTGATGAGGCGGGCGCGTACGACGTTGATGCCGGCCATGGCGGCGCTGACCGGGTCCTGCTTCATGGCCCGCAGGCCCATGCCGAAGGCCGAGAGCCGGAACCACGCGGCCAGCGCGGTGGCCAGCACCAGGATCACGAGCATAGTGTGGTAGCTCGCCGTCGGCGCGTAGACCTGCTCGATCTTCAGGCCATAAGGCCCGCCGGTGATGTCGGCCAGATTGGTGTTGGAGACGACGTCATACAGAATCTGCGACGCCGCCAGACTGGCGATGGAGAAATACGCGCCCGACAGCCGCAGCAGCGGTCCGAGGATCAGCCCCATCACCACGGCGGCGAGCCCGCCACCGACCACGCACAGCAGCACCGGCAGGCCGCTGTGCAGCACCAGCAGCGAAGTGGCGTAAGCGCCGCAGCCGAAAAAGCCCACATAGCCGAAGGGCAGGTAGCCGGTGAAGCCATAGAGCAGGTTGAGCCCCTGCGCGAGCACAATGAAGGTCATCAAGGTGAACAGCAGCGACTCGTTGCCGTAGACATGCGGCAGCAACAGGAATGCCGCGATCAGCAGCGCCAGGACGATGAGCCCGGTACGCCAGCGCTGCAGCAGAAAGCGTTCAGACACTGCGCACCGCCTTTCCGAGCAGACCCGTGGGACGGATGAGCACGATCACCAGCAGCAGCACATACGGCACCAGGTTCGACCACGACGAATAGAAGGTCTGCATGATCATGGTGCCCAGCCCGAACACCAGACCCCCGATGACCGTGCCCAGCGGGTTGCCCAGCGAGCCGATGATGACGATGGCGAACGAGGTCGTGGTGAGCTCGCTGCCCTGATCGGGCGAAACCGAGCCCAGCAGATACGGCAGGAAGACCCCGGCCATGCCCGCCAGTGCCAGACCAGCGATGAAGGCAAGCGCCGATACCTTGTTCACGCTGATGCCGGTGGCCAGCGCCTCGTCGCGGTTGGCCATGATGGCGCGGGTGGCGTAGCCCAGTTTGGTGCGGGTGAAGTACAGCCAGAGCGCGACGATGGCGGTGATGCTCACAGCCGCAGCCCACCACCAACTGTCCGGGAATGCCTGGCCGAACACGCCGATATTGCCCGACCCCAGCGCCTCGCTGGGCAGCGAGCGCTGGTCGGCGCCGAAGCCCAGAACGGTGATCGCCTCCAGCACCTGCCCGATGCCGAAGAACAGGATGAACGATAGCATCTCCGGGTCTTGCGAACGCTGCAGCCGCGGCACCACCGCGTAATACAAGGGATAGCCGATGACCGCTGCAGCCACGATGCAAAGCGGCACGGCCCACAGCGGGTTGAACCCGAAGTGGCGCGACACCACCCAGGCGGCATACCCGCCCAGCACGATGAACTGTCCATGCGCCAGATTGATGATGCGCATGACGCCGAAAATGAGATTCAGCCCGATGGCGATCAGGCTGAAAAAAATGCCATACAGAATGCCGCCGATGATGGCGTATTCGAGCAGTTCCACGCGCCCTCCCTGAGCTTTGCGTCAGTCTGCAAAAGGCGGGCGGGGTTATTCGCCTGCCCGACTTCGATGCTTATGGTTTTGGCGCCGGATAAACCGCCTTGCCGGTGGCCTTGTCCTGCGGATAGACCACGACCACGTCGAGCTTGCCGCCCTTGGGCTGGAGCTGCGCCACCGGGAAGGGCTGGCCGAGCTGGGCGCCGTTGGCGTTGACATCGAAGGGGCCGAGCAGGGTGGTGGTCTTGCCCGACATGTCCATGATGGCCTGATGGAAGGCCAGCTGGTCGAACTTGGGCGCCATGTCGAGCATGTGCTGCACGATCAGGCCGGTGTTGTAGCCCGAGCAGTCGAGGAAGTTGGGTTCCTTTTTCGTCGCGGCCTTGAAGGCATCGACGAACTGCTGGGTGTTCATGCCATAGCTCACCTTCTCGTACTTCACCAGCGGCGGCGTCGGGTAGGTGTAGGTATAGGCCAGCGCCTTCTCGCCCACGTTCTTGGTCAGCAGTTGCAGCAACTGGCCGGGGAAGATGGTGAAGGTCATCGGGAAGTGCAGGCCGCTCTGATCGAGTGCCTTCAGAAAAGCGATGTCATTGGGCGCATAGCCGAACTCCAGCACCGCCTCGGGCTGCGTGGCCGCGATGGCGTGCAGCAGGATGGTGTAGTTCGACTCGGTGGTCGGCACGCCGTGGTCGTACACCGGCTTGATGCCATGCTTGGCCAGAACCTCCTTGAGGGTGGCGGCCTGGGAGGCGTCGAAGTCGTTGGCGCCGTAGAGGATGGCGATTTTCTTGATGTTCTGCTGCACCAGATAGTTGGCCAGCGGGATGGGCCACACCGTGCTCGACGGGATGCTCACGTCAGCCAGGTAGTTGGTCGGCTTGGTGAAAAAGTTGGCGCCCGAACCGGTGGGGTCGATCAACAGCATGTGATGCTCGGCCGCCAGTGGCACGGCCACCGAGGTGAGCACCGAGCCGAAGTCGGCCACGAGCACGTCCACCTTGTCCTGGGTGATGAGCTGGTTGTAGAGCGTGGTGGCGGTGGAGGTGGAGCTCTGGTCGTCGTAGGCGACGAGCTTGACCGGAATCTTTTTGTTGAAGGCCTTGACGAACACGCCGCCCTCTTTGTTGATGGCGTCGGCCCAGTATTTCAGGCCTTCATACTGGCCTTGCGAAGCCACGGCGAAGGGACCGCTGCTGGCGTAGAGCGTGCCGATCTTGATTTCGGAAGGCGCGGTGGCGGCATGGGCAGCCAGCGCGGTGGCACTCAGCGCCAGACCGGCGGCGAATTGGCGCAGGATGTTGCGGGATGTATGCAGGGGCATGAGAGTCTCCAGAGGATGAACCGGCGCGTGCATCGCGCGCCGGTGAATGTCATGTTTCATTCTCCTGCCGGACTTTGCGGGAAGCGGTGAACAAGTGCATTGAATTGCAACGAGTCATGTCCAAAGCCTGCGCGCAGCGTCTTTCTGCATGTGCGCGCCGTCGCAAATGGCCGCGCCTTACCTACTGCTGCGCCACGATCTTGCGGATCTTCGCCACCTCGCTCGTGCCCACGTTCGGCGCGTCGTTGCCCCAGCTGCTGCGCACATAGCTGGCGATTTCGGCCACCTGCTGGTCGTTGAGCGTGGCGCCGAGGTCGGGCATGGCCATGGGTGTGGGGTTGCCCTTGGTCACCACCGTGTGGCCGCCGTGCAGCATCATGCGGATGGTGTTGAGCGGGTCGGGGGTGTTGACCGTGGGGTTGAGCGCCAGCGCGGGAAACACATTCGGTATGCCTTGTCCCTGCGCCTGATGGCACATGGCGCAATGTGCGGCATACAGCGGCGCGCCGGCCCGGGCAACTGCGGTCATCACCGGCGTCTGCGGCTGGTTGATGGCCGAGTTCGGCCGCACCGGGGGCAGCGACTTGAGGAACACTGCGATGGCCTGCAGGTCGTTGTCGTCGAGATGCTGGGTGCTGTCGTGCACCACGTCGGTCATGCTGCCGACGATGGTGAAGTCCGAGGTGCGCCCGGTCTTGAGCAGCTGCACCACCTGCGCTGGAGTCCAGCGGCCCAGGCCGTCCTGCAGGTCGCCGCGCAGATTGGCCGCGTACCAGTTGTCGATGCGCGCACCAGACAGGTAGAGGCTGCCATCAGGCCCGCCGGGCTCCAGCGCCTTCTCCTGAAGGAACGGACCGCGCGGGGTATGGCAGGCGCCGCAGTGGCCCAGACCTTCGACGAGATAAGCGCCGCGGTTCCATTGCGCGGTCTGCTTCGGGTCGGGTTGATAGACGGTGCTGCGGGCGAACATCCAGTCCCAGATGGCCAGCGGCCAGCGCATGTTCAGCGGCCAGGGGATGTCTTCGGGCTTGTTGGCTTGCGCCACCGGCTTCACGCCATGCATGAAGTAGGCGTAGAGCGCGCGCATGTCTTCAGGTTGGATGCGCGCGTAGGACGGGTAGGGCATGGCCGGGTAGAGATAGCCCAGCCGCGGCGACTTGCCGTGGCGCACCGCTTCGTCGAATTGCTCGAAGGTCCAGTTGCCGATGCCGTCGGTCTTGTCGGGGGTGATGTTGGGCGAATACACCTTGCCGATGCCCATCGGCAGATTCATCGGCAGGCCACCGGCGAAGGGCTGGCCTTTCGGCGCAGTGTGGCAGGCGATGCAGTCGCCGGCCCGAGCGAGGTAGGCGCCGTGCAGCACTTCGGGGTCGTTGGGCGTGGCCTGTGCGGCAAGGGCGAGGTGAGCCTGCAGGCCGAGCGCGCAGCCAGCGGCCAGGGTCAGAAGGGATGAACGCATGAGGGTCTCCGGGAAATGCCTCGCCAATGCGTTGCAAATGGCGCCGCGGATTTTTGTTCTGCTGCAATGCAGTATGGTTCACCGACGGCATCCGTGCAAACCCTCAGAGCCGATTTCCCGGTCGTTTCATACCAACGGTTGCGGGTGTTGCAGGTGCGCACAGCGCCCTGACGCAAAATTGCCCTTGTTCCCACAACGTCACATTTCCAACGAGACTCGCCATGTTTGATTCCCAGGTACACGTCGTCACCCATCCGCTCGTGCAGCACAAGCTCACGCTGGCGCGCAGCCAAGACACGACCACCGACAACTTCCGCCGCCTGGTGCGCGAGATCGCGGCGATGCTGGCGTATGAGGCTACGCGCGACCTGCCCACCGAACTGGTGGACGTGACCACGCCGGTGGCCGCCTGCCGCATGCCCATCCTTGCGGGCAAGAAGCTGTGCCTCGTGTCCATCCTGCGGGCGGGCAACGGCATGCTCGACGGCATGATCGACCTGCTGCCCAACGCCCGCGTCGGCCACATCGGCCTGTACCGCGACCCGGCCACGCTGGAGCCGGTGGAGTATTACTTCAAGGTGCCTGACGACATGGCCGAGCGCCTGGTCATCGTGGTCGATCCCATGCTGGCCACCGGCAATTCGGCCGCCGCCGCGCTCACCCACCTCAAGCGCGCCGGGGCGACCTCGCTCAAGCTGGTGAACCTGCTGGCCGCGCCCGAGGGCGTGCGCACCGTGCGCGCGGCCCACCCGGACGTGCCCATCACCCTGGCCGCCATCGACGAGCGGCTCAACGATCACGGCTACATCGTGCCGGGCCTGGGCGACGCGGGCGACCGCATTTTCGGCACGAAGTAAACGTCGGTATCAGCGCGGCGACAGGCGCAACACCCGGTTACCGCTGCCGGGTATTCCGGCATGGATCGTGCTAACGTGGATGGCCAGAATCCGATCCGCACCATCGCAGTGCGGTCTATCGATCCGTTCACACCACGCACAAGGACACTCCCATGTCGACCCTTTCCACGGCGGCCGAGGCGAAGGTCTCTGCCCCATCAGGCATCGAGCAACGCGGCATCGAGCGCGTGATGCCGCACGAGCGCGCGCACATTCGTGTGTTCGACAACTTCACCATGTGGCTGTCGGCCAATCTGGTGATCTCCACCGTGGCGCTGGGCGCGCTGGCGGTGCCGGTGTTCGGGCTCGGGTTCTGGGACAGCCTGGGCGTGATCGTGCTGTTCAACGTACTGGGCGTGTTGCCGGTGGCGTTCTTCGCCACGCTCGGCCCCCGGCTCGGTCTGCGGCAGATGACGATCTCGCGTTATTCCTTCGGCTGGCATGGCGCGAAGATCATGGCGCTGTTCAATGTGGCGGCGTGCATCGGCTGGTCGGCGGTGAACGTGATCGTCGGCGCGCAGATCGTCACGGCCATCAGCGGCGGCGCGGTGCCCACATGGGCAGGCATTCTGCTCATCGCCCTGCTGACCACGGCGGTCAGTCTGTACGGCTATCGCTACGTGCATCGCTACGAGCGCTTTGCCTGGATGCCGATGGCGGCGATCTTTCTCATCGTGCTGTTCACCGCAGGCGGCCAGATGCAGGCGCTGCCCACCCCGGTGTGGACCATGGCGCATGTCGCCTCGCTGGTGTCGTTCGGCGGGGCGATCTTCGGCTTCGCCACGGGCTGGAGTTCATACGCCGCGGACTACAACGTCAACCAGCCGGAGGACACTTCGGCAAAACGGGTGTTCTGGCTGACCTTTTTCGGCGTGATCGTGCCCTGCATGCTGCTGGAGTCGCTCGGTCTGGGGTTGACCACGGTGACGGCGTTCGGCAAGGCAGCGCAGAGTGGCGGTGGCGCCCTGCTGTCCGATGCGTTGCAGCCGCTGGGCGGGGCGGGCAAATTGCTGCTGTTGCTGCTGGCGCTCTCGGTCATCGCTAACAACATTCCCAACGACTACTCGGCCGGCCTGTCGATGCAGGTGCTCGGTCGCGGTTTTCAGAAGATCAATCGCGCGGTCTGGACGCTGATCGGCGCGGTGGTCTATGTGCTCATCGCCATTCCTTCGGCCGCGCACTTCAACGCCACGCTGGAGAATTTTCTCCTGGTGGTGGCTTACTGGCTGGGGCCGTGGGCCATCATCCTGATCCTGGAACATGCGGTTTTCCGCCGAGGTCGCTACGACCTCGACGGCTGGAATACCCCGGGCAAGCTGCCCGTGGGCTGGGCCGCGGTGATCGCCATGGCGGCGGGGCTGTTCGGGGTGTATCTGGGCGCGGCGCAGTCGCTGTTCGTCGGGCCGGTCGCCGGGCTGTTCAATCCGCCCTACGGCATGGACATCGGCTTCGAGCTTGGCGTGCTGTTCGCGGCCGTCGTCTATCTGGCTCTGCGCCGCATCGAACTGCGCGGCTCTAGCCGGTGAACCCGCGCGTTCGACGTCGAGGGTGTCCTGTGCTCGTAGCATGACGGCGTGGCAGCACGCCACCACCGCGGCCAGCCCATGGCCGCGGCACAACAACACGACACACGGAGCTCGACATGGCCGAAGGCTATTTCCCAAATTGGCAACTCAAGACCAGCGGGGTGATCGCCCCGGATGAACGCCTGCCAGGGCCGCAGACCCTGGCCATGGGGCTGCAGCATGTGGTGGCCATGTTCGGCTCCACGGTGTTTGCGCCGCTGCTGATGGGCTTTAACCCCAATATCGCTATTCTGATGAGCGGCATCGGCACGCTGATCTTCTTCCTGGTCGTCGGCGGCCGGGTGCCGAGCTATCTGGGATCGTCGTTTTCCTTCATCGGCGTGGTCATCGCCGCCAGCGGCTATTCCGGCAGCGGAGCCAACCCGAACATCGGTGTGGCGCTGGGCGGCATCATCGCCTGCGGCGTGGTGTATGCGGCGATCGGCCTCATCGTCATGGGCGTGGGCGTGAAGTGGATCGAACGGCTCATGCCGCCGGTGGTGACGGGCTCGGTGGTCGCGGTGATCGGGCTGAACCTGGCGCCGATCGCCATCAAGAGCCACGGCGCCAGTTCCTTCGACGACTGGATGGCGCTGATCACCTTCATCAGCATTGGTCTGGTGGCGGTGTACACCCGGGGCATGGTGCAGCGGCTGCTCATCCTGGTGGGGCTGATCATCGCCAGCGTGATTTACGCCGTGCTGACCAATGGCCTGGGCCTGGGCACGCCGATGGACTTTTCGGGCGTCGCCCAGGCGGCATGGTTCGGCGTGCCTGCGTTCGCCACGCCCGAGTTCCAACCCAAGGCGATGACCCTGATCGTGCCGGTCGTGGTCATCCTGGTGGCGGAAAACCTCGGCCACATCAAGGCCGTCACCGCCATGACGGGCCGCAACCTCGATCGCTACATGGGGCGGGCTTTTCTGGGCGACGGCATCGCCACCATGGTGTCGGGTTCGGTCGGCGGCACGGGGGTGACGACCTACGCCGAGAACATCGGCGTGATGGCAGCGACCAAGATCTACTCCACGCTGATCTTCGCCACCGCCGCGGTGATCGCCATTCTGTTCGGTTTGAGCCCCAAATTCGGTGCGCTCATCCACCTCATTCCTCCGCCGGTGCTGCGGGGCGTGGCCATCGTCATCTTCGGGTTGATCGCCGTGTCGGGTGCGCGGATCTGGGTGGACAACAAGGTGGACTTCTCCGACAGCCGCAATCTCATCATCGTCGCCATCACCCTGATGCTGGGCACGGCCGACTTCACCCTCAAGTTCGGCGATTTTGCCCTGGGCGGCATCGGCACCGCGACCTTCGGCGCCATCCTGCTTTACGCCTTGCTCGGCCGGCGCGGTGCTGCAGCCGACCAGCGCGACAGGCTTCTCGACGCGGTCGAGTAAGTCGCGTGTGCGCATGGATCCAGTGTCACCGTCTGTTGCGACTCTGACTTTCGCTGACCCCCATCTCACGTCACTTGGCGTGCAATAACGGCAGTCAAAGACGCAAGAAAGGTGACGCATGGACATTCAGACCATCGATCAGCAGTATCAGCAACTGCAAGGTCAGGCGCAGCAGGTCGGGCAACAATTGCAGGCACTGGCCGGCAAGCTGCAGACCGCCGCGCAGGGCGGCAATCAGGATGCGCGTGAATGGCTGCTCGATCTGCGCGAAGTGGCACTGGGCGTGCAGGCCGAGCAGCAGCAGATGAGCCAGGTGTTGCAGGCGATTCACGGCATGTGGCAGAACCAGGCGCAGCAGATGCAGGCCATGCCCGCCGCGATGCAGCCGGGCTATATGCCGCAGGGCATGATGGCGCAGAACGCGGCCATGCCGATGCAGCAGGGCGGCGGCATCATGGGCGCGCTCGACGGCTTTCTCAACTCGGGTTTCGGCCGCGCCATGGAAATGGGCGCCGGCATGGGGCTGGGCGACGATCTGATCAACAAGCTCTTTTGATCAGACCAGCCCTTCAAACAGCAGCACATCGACCTCGCCGCCTGTCTGCACGGTTTGCTGATCGTGATGCAGCACGATCAGGCCGTGGGCCTGCGACATCGAGCTCAGCACGCCCGAGCCTTGATTGCCGATGGGGCTGACCTGCCAGCGGCCGTCCGGCAAGGCGGTGAGCAGGCCGCGCTGGTATTCGGTGCGGCCGGGCTTTTTGCGCAGGGTTTGGCTGCTGACCGCGCGCAGCATGGGCTGCGGCTGCGGGCTGGCGCCCATGCCGTGCAACAGCGCCGGGCGGACGAAGGCGTAGAACGTCACCATCACCGCCACCGGGTTGCCCGGCAGGCCGAACAGCCATGCGCTGCGCGCGCCCGAGCGCAACTGCCCGAACGCGAGCGGACGCCCGGGCCGCATGGCAATGCGCCAGAACGCCACTTCGCCCATGCTGGAGAGGGTGCTGCGCAGATAGTCGGCCTCGCCCACGCTGACCCCGCCCGAGGTGATGACCACGTCGGCACATTCGGTGGCGGTGCGCAGCGCAGCTTGCAGCGTCTGCGGCTCGTCCGCCACCACGCCGAGGTCGATGACCTCGCAGCCCAGGCGCTGCAACATGCCCCAGAGGGTGTAGCGGTTGCTGTCATAGACGCAGCCCGCATCGAGCGGCTCGCCGATGGAGCGAAGTTCGTCGCCGCTGGAGAAAAACGCCACGCGCAGCCTGCGCCGCACCGGCACTTCGGCCATGCCCAGCGAGGCCATGAGCCCCAGATCGGCCGGGCGCAGCAGCTTGCCCGCAGGCAGCGCGGTTCGTCCCCGCGCCAGATCCTCGCCGCGCAGGCGGCGGTTGTCGCCGGGGCGCACCACGCCTTGCGGGATGATGACTCTGTCGCCTTCGACGCGGCAGAACTCCTGCGGCACCACGGTGTCGCATCCGGCGGGCATCACCGCGCCGGTCATGATGCGCAAGGCGCTGCCCGCCGTTACTTCGCCCTCGAAGGCATGCCCGGCCAGACCACGCCCGGCGATGGTCAGCACCGTGTCGCCCTGGGCGGCGAGATCGGCACCGCGCAGGGCGTAGCCGTCCATGGCCGAGTTGTCGTGCGCCGGTACGTCGATCGGCGAGGCGATGTCCTGCGCCAGCACGCGGCCCAGCGCCTCGCGCACGGCGACGCGCTCGATCGCCTGCACCGGCTGCACGCTGGCCTGGATGACGGCCAGCGCGGCGTCCACCCGCAGGGCGTTGGGGTCATAACCGCTGACGCAGGACACGACCTGCTGCAGATCGAAGGAAGCTGTCATGGCGATGGGGTTTGCTCCAGACGCTGCAGATCGGCCTGGGTGTTGATGTTCTCAAAGGCATGGGCGTCGTCGAAATCGACGATGGCCAGCGGATGCCGCGTGGTCCACAGGTCGATCTTGCTGCCGCCCGAGGCGACGAAGGCGCGCAGATCGTCGCGCAAACCCGCCTCCATCAGACAGAACACCGGCTGCAGTCTTCCTCCCGCGCGCGGCAGCGCAATGCGTGCGCGCTCAGCTAGCAGCGCCTCCCCCAGACGTGCGGCCAGATCGGGGGGTAGCAGCGGCGAATCGCACGGCGCGGTGAGCAGATACGGCGTGGTGCAGACCTCCAGCCCGGCGAGAAAACCCGCCAGCGGCCCGGCAAAGTCGCGCTCCGGGCTGTCGCTCAGCACCGGGAGCCCCCAGGTGCGATAGACGTCCAAGTTTCGGTTGGCGTTGATCAGCATTGGGCCGACTTGGGGCTGCAGCCGCGCGAGCACCTGTTGCGCCATGGGCAGCCCGCGCCAGGGTTGCAGTCCCTTGTCGATGCCGCCCATGCGGCTGCCGCGTCCGCCCGCGAGAATCAGGCCGGTGATGTCGGCACGGTCGATCGCAGAAACCATGTCAAGGAAGCTCCCGATCGTCCGGTTCGCGAACATGCTGCGTGGCGCGGGAGCCGTCGGCCCAGCGAACCGGGCCTTTCATGATGGACACCACCAGGCAGCCGATGCCCACGGTGAACACCAGCGTGGCGTCGAACAGGCTGACGCCGATGCAGAAAATATCGACCAGATCGCGCATGGGCTGCGGATCGGTGTTGAGCAGGCCTGGCTCGTAGCGGGTCTTGATCCAGGCACCGATGACCCAGGGCAGGCCGACGCCGACGATGTAAGCCGGGATCAGCCAGCGCGTGAGCGTGCGCTCCAGGCCGGGTGGATCAGACGGGAGGGCAGGGCGTGCAGACATGCCCGGATGCTACAGCCGTGCGCCGCCGGGCGTGTGGTGCTGGTGTTCGAAGCGCTGCTGGCACGCGGTGCAGCGCAACACGGTCGGCTCGGCCATCAGCCGGGCCGTTTCGATCTCGGCGCCGCAATCGATGCAGATGCCGAAGTCGGGCGTATCGAGCCGTTGCAAGGCGCGGTCGATCGCCGCCAGCTCGTTGGCGTCACGCGCGGTGGAGGCGATCTCCACCGCGTCCATGGCCTCGACCACAGCCTCGTCGTCGGTCTCGCCGCGATGGCTGCGCACGGCCAGGGTGCCCTCGTCGCTGATCGATTCATCGCGCAGATCGTCCACCATCTGGCTGCGGCGCTGCAACAGCTTGTCGCGCAGGGTTTGACGTTGTTCGGTGCTTAGGCTCATAGCGTTCTCCCGGTTGTCGCATGAATGGATCTCAGCGCCCATCATGCATCCATTGTGAAACCCTACCTCAGCCAGCGGCTTGCGCTGGCGCAACAGCTCATTCGCGGTGGATGAATTGGCGCAGCCGAAAACCCAGCAGCGCCAGGGTTGCGAAATACAGCACAGCGCCCACCGCTAGCAGGCCCAGCCCCATGCCCAGCCGCGTCAGATCGCCGTGCGCGCGATCCCAGGGCAGATTCTGCGCGCCCCAAAGCAGCACGCCAGCCAGGGGCAACTGCGCCAGCGCGATGCGGCGGGCGTAGCCCCCCCAGCCGGGCTGCGGCTGGTACATACCGCGTTTGCGCAAGCCGCGAAACAGCAGGCTGGCGTTGAGCAGCGCGCCGATGGAGATGGCCAGGGCCAACCCCGCGTGACCCAGCCAGGGTACGAACAGCAGGTTCATCAACTGCGTGCAGGCGAGCACGACCAGGGCGATCTTGACCGGCGTGCGCAAATCCTGCCGGGCGTAAAAACCCGGCGCGAGAATTTTGATGCCGATCAGCGCGAGCAGGCCGATGCCGTAGGCACGCAGTGCACTGGTCGTGGCCAGGACGTCGGCATGGTCGAAGCGGCCATAGTTGAACAGCATCGACACCAGCGGCTGGGCAAACAGCAGCAGGGCGATGGCGCTGGGCAGGGCCAGCACCAGGGTGAGGCGCAGGCCCCAGTCCAGCAGTTTGCTGTACTGGGCGCTGTCTTGCGCCGCGCTGGCGCGCGACAGGCTGGGCAGCAGCACGGAGCCCAGCGCGACGCCCAGAATGGCAGTCGGAAACTCCATCAGCCGGTCGGCATAGGCCAGCCACGAGACGCTACCCGGGTGCAGGTGCGAGGCGATCTGCGTGTTGATGACGATCGAGACCTGCGCCACCGAAACCGAAAGGCTCGCGGGCAGCATCTGCTTGACCACCCGGTGCACGCCCTCCGAACGCCAAGCCTTGACAAAGCTCAGACGAAAGCGCGGTACCACGGCGTATCTGCGCAGCGCCGGCCATTGCACCGCGAGCTGCACCACGCCGCCGATCATCACCCCGATCGCCAGGGCAAAGATGGGCGGGTGCACCAGCTTGTGAAAGGCCACGGCTGCGCCGATGATGGCCAGATTGAGCAGCGCCGGTGTGACCGCAGGCACCGCGAAATGCTTCCAGGTGTTGAGAATGCCGGCGCTGAGCGCAACCAGCGAGATCAGTCCGGCATAGGGAAACATCAGCCGCGTCATCCACACCGCCGCGTCAAAGGCCTCAGGGTGCAACCCCGAGGCCGTGAGCCAGACCAGTACGGGCGACAGCAACACCCCGGCCAGACTGATCCCCGCGAGTATCCAGAGCAGGGCGGTCGAGACCTGATCGATCAGTTCCTGGGTCTGCGCCTCCGACTGGGTCTGTCGCGTCTGCGACAACAGCGGCACGAAGGCTTGGGAGAACGCGCCTTCGGCAAACATGCGCCGCAGCAGATTGGGCAGGCGAAACGCCACGTTGAAGGCGTCGGTCCAGGCGTTGGCGCCGAAATAGGTCGCCACCATGATTTCGCGCACCAGGCCGGTGATGCGCGAGGTCAGCGTGAGCAGGGAGATGGTGGAGGCAGCCTTGAGCAGATTCACCGGGCAGCATTATCCCAGATCGTTCATGAGGGCACGGGATGATGGCGAGGCGGGTTGGGGCGTCTTTGACCCCGCGCTTCGCGCCCATAGCTCGAGCTATGGGCTTGTCGCCCGGGGTCAAAGACGCCCCAACCCGACCGCCAGCGCCCGTGCAGGCGCGAAGCGCCGCCTGATGGACAATCTGGGATTCTAGGAACGGCTGGCGTGTGGCCTGTTTTGGTCTATAATGGCGGGTTTTCCGAGCAGGCAACAGGAAGGATTTCACATGGCAACCAAAGCCGCAGCCAAAAAGAAGAGCGTTCGCACCCCGTCGGGTCGCAAGCGCGCGCGTCAATCCATCAAGGCCAACGCCGCCAACACCGCGCTGCGTTCGCGCTTCCGTACCGCCGTGAAGTCGGTGCGCAAGGCCATCGCCGCTGGCGACCACGCCAAGGCCATGGAAGTATTCAAGGCCAACGCTCCCGTGCTGGATTCGATCGCCGACAAGAATATTTTCCACAAGAACACCGCAGCGCGTCACAAGAGCCGTCTGAACGCGGCGATCAAGGCGCTCGCAGCCTGATTTGCCTTGCCTGCTCCGGCCGATTCTCCGCATCGGCCCACAAAAAAGCCCGCAGATGCGGGCTTTTTGTTGCGCCTTCTTCCTCAGTTGAGGGCAACAGGGCGAAGCGTTTTCGCCTCAAGCGGCCTGAAACACGCGTTGCAGTGCGTCACGCGCCACTTGCAGATCGCTCACTTCGGCCTCTTCCTCGGCGAGGTCGGTGAGGCAGGCCTCGAACACGTCGAGTTGGTTGTCGCGGGCGAAGTTCATCAGGAAGTCGAACGCCATCGGCTCGACGTCGCGCAGCGATTCGCTCACCACCAGGCAACGCACGCCTTCCACCAGCGTGGGCACGCAATAGGGCGAGTAGCCGAGGTGGGCTTCCTTGGTGCCCTGACCGGCGGGGCGGAACCGCGCCATCAGCCCGGCGAGACGCTCGGACCAGTCGCTGGGACGGAAGGTGCGGCCATCCTTGGTGATGCCGCGAATGAAAATTTCTCTGGGTTTGACCAGTTGGAGGGAGTGGGGAAGGGCGCTCATGGCTGAATCCTTGAAGAGGCAGTTTTGCTGCGGTGCCGCAATTATGCTGCATCGCAGTATTTCCGGGTAAACCCGAACCGTGATTCTGTGTTTCAGTTGCAACAAACGTCATGTCACCGCGCCGGTCCGTCTGTCACGGCGTGCTCTCTATAATTCCGGCTTTCCCCCCGGCGCGCGGCGCTTTTTGCGACATCTGCCCGCCGGTTTTGCTTTTTTTGCAAAGGAGAATTGCCCATGCCCTCCCATGTGATGAACACCTATGCGCGGCTGCCGATAGCGCTGTCGCACGGAGAGGGTGCCTGGGTCTGGGACACGCAGGGCAGGCGATATCTGGATGCGCTGTCGGGCATCGCGGTCAACACGCTGGGTCACGCCCACCCGCGCCTGGTGGCCGCGCTGCGCGATCAGGTCGGCAAGCTCATCCACACCTCCAATCTCTACCAGATTCCGCTCCAGGAGCAGCTTGCCGATCGTCTTTGCGCTCTGGGCGGCATGGACACGGCGTTCTTCTGCAATTCCGGGCTGGAAGCCAACGAGGCCGCGATCAAGCTGGCGCGTCTGCACGGACACAATCGTGGCATTGCCCGCCCGGAGATCGTGGTGTTCGAGCGTGCATTTCATGGGCGCTCGCTGGCCACGTTGTCGGCCACGGGCAACCCCAAGGTGCAGAAGGGCTTCGAGCCTCTGGTCGAAGGCTTCGTGCGTGTTGCGCTCAACGACGTTGCGGCGCTGCAGGCAGTGGCCGATACCCATCCCGACGTCGTGGCGGTCTTCGTCGAGGCGATTCAGGGTGAGGGCGGCATTCAGCCGGCGCAGGCCGACTTTCTACGCGCAGCGCGCGCGCTCTGCGACCGGCAGGGCTGGCTGTTGATGATCGACGAGGTGCAGTGCGGAACGGGCCGCACCGGCAAGTGGTTCGCCCACCAGTGGGCCGGGGTGAAGCCCGATGTCATCGCCATGGCCAAGGGGCTGGCCTCTGGCGTGCCCATCGGTGCGCTGCTGGCGTGCGGAACCGCCGCGACGACGTTCGGCCCCGGCCAGCATGGCACGACCTTTGGCGGCAATCCCCTTGCCTGTCGCGCGGCATTGGAAACCCTCGCCGTGATCGACGAGGACGGCCTTCTGGCCAACGCGCAGGCGCGCGGCGAGCAGATCCAGCAGGCTTTGCGCCAGGCATTTGCGGGCACGCCCGGCGTGGTGGAGGTGCGCGGCCAGGGGCTGATGATCGGCATCGAGCTCGACTGCCCGGCTGGCGCCCTGGTCGGGCAGATGCTGGAGCGCGGCGTGTTGCTCAACGTCACGCAGGAGCGCGTCATCCGCCTGCTTCCGCCGCTGATCTTCACGCAAGAGCAGGCCGACCTTCTGGTGCAGGCGCTGGTTCCTGCAGTGCACGGGTTTCTGCAAACCGCACCCACGCCGTGACGAACAAGGAGACTGTGATGAAAACGACGCTGCGGCACTACCTGCAATTTTCCGACCTCAGCCGCGAGGAGTACGACTATGTATTCGCCCGCGCCGCGCTGATCAAGGCCAAGTTCAAGCGCTACGAGCCGCATCAGCCCCTGGCCGATCGCACGCTGGCGATGATCTTCGAGAAGCACTCCACCCGCACCCGCCTGAGCTTCGAAGCCGGCATGCATCAACTCGGCGGCGCGGCCATCTACATCAACACCCGCGACAGCCAGCTGGGGCGTGGCGAGCCCATCGAGGATGCAGCGCAAGTGTTTTCGCGCATGGTCGATCTGGTGATGATCCGCACCTACGGTCAGGAGATCGTCGAGCGTTTTGCCGCGCATTCGCGCGTGCCGGTGATCAACGGCCTGACCAATGAATTCCATCCCTGCCAGATCCTCGCTGACGTGATGACCTTTATTGAGCATCGCGGCCCGATCCAGGGAAAGACCGTGGCCTGGATCGGCGATGCCAACAATATGTTCTACACCTGGCTGCAAGCCGCGGAAGTGCTCGACTTCACCCTGCACTTCGCCGGGCCCAAAGGCTATGGCGTGGAGAAAGAGCGGCCGGGCTATGCGCTGAGTGCCGCGCAGATCGCGCATCTGCGCGAGTTCGAAGATCCGCGGCAGGCCTGCGAGGGCGCGCATCTGGTCACCACTGATGTGTGGACCAGCATGGGCTTTGAAGCCGAGAAACTCGCGCGCGAGCAGGCATTCCGCGGCTTCATGGTCGATGCCGAGATGATGGCGCGCGCCCAGGCCGACGCGGTGTTCATGCACTGCCTGCCGGCACATCGTGGCGAGGAAGTGGCCGCCGAGGTCATCGATGGGCCGCAGAGCGTGGTATGGGACGAGGCCGAAAACCGTCTTCACGGCCAGAAGGCCTTGATGGAATTTCTGCTGCTCGGACGTCTCGACTGACGAGTCCTAAGTCGCCTTTAAGCCTGCCTGAGCAAAATTCCGCTGCGGTGCATCATCGAACGATGCACCGTCTGGGAGTACAGGCATGGCGTCCACACAACAGATATCTCCGGCGTCGCATCACGGCAGTGGCGTGCCGAAAGTCAGGCTGCCCTTGCCCACGACCGAGCCGCGCCCTGATGCGCCGAGTCGGTGGAACGACCTGGCGGCGATGCGGGCGTTGCGTTGGGCGCGCATTGTGTTTGGTGTGTGCTTTGCCTTCAATCTCGGGCTGCATTTTCACCCGGAATATGCGGCCCATCTCGCCGCCATCGCTCGGCAGGCCGGCGATGCGGGCATTCAGTCGTCGTGGCAGGCGGCGCTGCATGGCGCGGTCTGGCATGTCTTTTCGGCGATCGGCGTGAATGAGGCGCTGGCACTGCTGTTCGGGATCGAGGCGCTGCTCACCGTCGGTCTGCTGACGGGTTGGGCCTTTCCGGTGCTGGGCTGGCTGGGGCTGGCCTACGAAGGGCTCATGTGGGGCGTGCTCGGAGGTGGAGCGGCCAGCAGGGTCACGATCGTTTATGCACTGGGTTTCGCCTTGTTGTTGCTGCTGCGCGCCTGGCAGGGCTCGGCCTGGTCAGACGCGGCATTGCGGCGGCCTGCAGCGCTGCGGGTACGGTGGGCTTTCTGGCTCACAGCAATACTCTGGGCCACAGCGGCGTGGGCGGCGTGGCAACCGAGTTTGGGGATGCGTCTTTCGCAGTCTCTGGCGCTGGCCCAGACCACCGCGTCAGGATGGCAGGCCGAGTGGATCGCCGTCTGGATGGAGCTTGGCCATGCGATGGGCATGGAGCTTCTTGCGGTGTTTGTCGCCGGGGTCGTTTCCTTGATCGCCTTGGGCTTGTTTCTTGCCCCCTGGTTGTCACGATCTTCTCGGCAAGCGCTGCTTTGGGGTGGAGGGGTCTTCAGCCTTCTGGAGTGGAGCCTGCATGGCGGGTGGGGCGTCTGGACGCTGGGGCGTGGCGACCTCATCAGTGGCGCGGCGATCGGGGCTTTGCTCTTCGCCATGCTCCTGGGGGCGCAAGACTGGCTGGCCGAGCCGCCCGTGGCCGCGCCCTTCGATGCGCAAGCCCGCCGGGCAAGCGATCAGTCGGGTGTCGACATCGGTCGGTTGTGACCGCACTTCCAGCACTGAGCGAACTGGGCGCCGTGCCGTTCGCCACATTCGGCGCAGGTCCAGACGGCGCCGCGAACAGGGTTGCGCAACTCGCGCACCAGTTGCCGGGCGCGCGGCAGATCGGCATCGTCGAGCACCCAGACGGCCGGGTCGCACTGGTCGGGCGGGATCTCGCCTGCGATGCTGGTGAGGTAGCGCGAAAACACCTCGGCGCGCATGCCCGCGGCGTTGAGCGCATCGGCCCAGAGCGTGGCGATGACCAGATTGGGGGCGATTTCCACCCGCTTCATCGTGAGGCGGCCGAGGTGAGTTCGGCGTAGAGCGTGCGGTACAGCGCCAATCGCGCCGCCGAGATGGCGTTCGGATCGGTGGTGAAGACACAGCCCGGCTCATCGCGGTGGGTGCAGTTCTGGAATCGGCACTGGCCGATGCGCGCCCGGATTTCGGGAAAGCCATGCTGCAGTTGCGATACGGAAAGATGGTGCAGGCCGAAGGACTGAAACCCCGGCGAATCCATCAGCGCGCTGCCCTCGGGCAGGCCGGGCAGGGCATAAAGCCTTGTGGCCGTGGTGGTGTGTTTGCCGGCAGACAGGGCTTGCGAAATCTCGCGGGTGGGCGCCTGCGCCTGCGGAACCAGCAGATTCGTCAGACTCGACTTGCCTACGCCCGACGCGCCCAGCAACAAGGTGGTCTGGCCACTGAGCAAGGGCGTGAGCGCCTCCAACGCCGCTTGTGGTGCGGTGCGCACCGAGAGCTCGACGACCTCATAGCCCAGCGCGGTGTAGAGCGCCATTTCAGCGCGCGCGGCGGTGGCCTGCGGCAGATCGCATTTATTGAGTGCCAGGGTGACGGGGATGTCGGCGGCATCGGCGGCGATGAGCGCCCGGCCGATCAGCCCGTGCTGGATGCCGGGGTACGTTGCCGTGACCAGCAGCACCCGGTCGAGGTTGGCGGCGAACATCTTGCTACGCCAGGCGTCTTCGCGCCACAAGGCGTTGCGCCGGGGCTGCACCTGCTCGATGGCCAGCGGCGGATGCCCGGGCGCGAGCAAGACCCGATCGCCGCAGACCACTTCGGCACGCTTGCCGCGCGGCACGCAGGCGACAGCCTCGCCGTTGTCGAGCCGGGCCAGGTAGTGTCGCCCGAACGCGCCGACGATCAGGGCCCCCAGACTGTGGGCTTCTGCAGGGGGATGTTTCGTGTTGCGCTTGCCTTTGGGGCGCTGGGGGGCGATGCGGTCAGGCGCGTCCATGCAGGCGGGTCAGCGCGCAACGCCCTGCGCATACACAGCGTCGGCCTTGGCCGCGCAGATGAAGTCGTTGCGCGTGATGCCCCCAGCCGAATGGGTGTTGAACGCCACGCTGCAACGGTTGTACTGCACCAGCAGATCGGGGTGATGATCTTCGCGGTGCACCACCCAGGCCAGCGCATTGACGAAGGCCAGGGTCTGGTAATAGTTGCCGAAGGAGAAGGTCTTGCGGATGCTGCCGTTCTCGAACGTCCAGCCGTCTAGTCGTTGCAGATAGGACGCGAGCGCCTCGCCTTCGAGGCGATGGCTGGCGTCGAGCGGCGTGCAGTGAGCGTTGCGCAGATCGTCGATAGTCATGGCCGTTCAGGCGGTTGCCGGGGTATGGGTCGAGTTGGGGGCAGCTTCAGGCAGCGCGCCAAGCCGCTCAAGGCGTTGCAGCGCAGGCGGGTGGCTGTAGTAGAAGCGCACATACATCGGGTCGGGCGTCAGCGTGCTGGCATTGTCGCGGTACAGGGTGACGAGGGCTTCACCCAGGGCGCGAGCGTCGCTGTGCTGGGCCGCGTAGGCGTCGGCCTCGAACTCGTGCTTGCGCGAAGTGGCCGCGGCCAGCGGGCTGAAAAACACGCCGAACACCGGCAGCACCAGACTGAACAGAATCAGCGCCAGCGCATGGTTCGGCGCGAACAGATTGGGCATCACCCCCAGGCCCACATAGAACCACACCTGGTTGGACAGCCAACCGAGCAGAGCAAAGCCTGCCAGACTGACCCCGAACATCACCACCATGCGCTTGCGAATGTGGTGACGCTTGTAGTGACCGACTTCGTGCGCGAGCACGCCCTCGATCTGCGCCGGGCTGAGCTGGCCGAGCAGGGTGTCGAACAGCACCACCCGCCGCGCCGCGCCCATGCCGGTGAAGTAGGCGTTGGCATGCGCGCTGCGGCGCGAGCCATCCATGACGAACAGTCCGGACAGCGCAAAGTTGCAGCGCTGCATCAGCGCCTGCGCACGGGTCTTGACCTCGCCGTCGGGCAGCGGCTGAAACTTGTTGAACAGCGGTGCGATGACCAGCGGATATACCACCATCATCAGCAGGCTGAACGCGGTCAGCCCAGCCCAGGCCCAGAGCCACCACCAGCCTCCGGCGACCTGCATGATCCACAGCACCAGCAGGGCAAGAGGCAGCATGAGCACGGCGCTGACCAGAGTGTTTTTCAGCAGATCCAGCGCGTAAGAGCGCGGCGTCTGGCGGTTGAAGCCGAAACGCGCTTCCAGCCCGAAGGTGCGCGCGATGTCCCAGGGCAGATCGAGCAAGGCGCCGATCACGGCGAAGGCCACCAGCAGCGCAAGCTGCCCGCCCAAAGCGGTGCCGAAGGTGCTGCTGACCCAGGTGTTGAGCAGATGCAGCCCGCCTTCGAGCGTCCACACCAGCACGATCATGGCCGAAAACAAGGTGGTCCACAGACCGAAGCGCAGCTTGGCCACGGTGTAATCGGCGGCCTTCTGATGCGCCTCGAGCGAAATGCTGTCGCGAAACGGTGCGGGCACGGCCTCGCGGTGCGCCAGCACATGGCGCTGCTGGCGCTGGGCCAGCCAGAGCTTCAGGGCGGTGCCGCCGATCAGCGCGCTAGCGAACAGCACGCTCCAGGCGAGGGCGAAATGTTGCGGGCTCATGCGAAAATCCTATTTGCTCCGGCCATGCGCCAGATCTTGATAGCAGATTATTCCACCCGGCCGTTTTTCGCCGCGCGCCGCAGCCTTGTCCCCACTGAGTGCATTCCATGTCCGATTCCGCCGCTTCCATCCTCGCCTGTCACGACGATAACCTCATCTGGGTCGACATGGAAATGACCGGGCTGAATCCGGACACCGATCGCATCATCGAGGTAGCCGTGGTCGTGACCGACCCGCAGCTCACCGTGCGCGTGGAGGGCCCGGTGCTGGCCATCCATCAGAGCGACGCCGTGCTGGCCGGCATGGACGCGTGGAACCAGAACACCCACGGCAAATCCGGCCTGACCGATCGGGTGCGCGCCAGCACGGTGGACGAGGCCCAGGCCAGCCGCGACATCATCGCCTTCCTCAAGCGGTATGTGCCTGCGGGCAAGTCGCCCATGTGCGGCAACACCATCTGCCAGGACCGCCGCTTCATGGCCCGCACCATGCCCGAGCTGGAAGCCTATTTTCACTACCGCAATCTGGATGTCAGCACCCTCAAGGAACTGGCGAGGCGCTGGCGCCCGGAGCTGGTGAGCGCCTTCAAGAAGCAGCAAGCGCACACCGCGCTGGCCGACATCCAGGAATCCATCGATGAGTTGCGCCACTACCGTGAGCATTTCCTGCGCGTGCCCGCGGCTGGGATCGATCCTGAAGTGGCGGGGTGAGTTAGTCCGTGCGTTTGCGCAGCAGGCGCACATGCATCGGGCGGGTGAAATGCGCGCCGTCCGCACCGCAATGAGGATCGAACGCGGCTTTCACGCGTTGCCGCAAATCCTCGGTGATCTGATGATCAGCGAAGCTGGGGTAGAGCATGCGCTGCTCGAATGACTCCCAGTTCGCAAAATGCGCGGGCATGTCGAAACGGCGCTCGGCGGTCTGCTCCCAGGCGCCGGTCTGCAGGGCCTGGTCGAGTGCGGCTTGGGCTGCGGCGCGCACCGTGCCCTCGTCGTTGTAGAGCTTGACGATGTCGTTGAGCGCGCCGTCGTAAACCGGCTCCGAAACGTAAAACCAACCGCCGGGCCTGAGCACCCGCCATGCCTCGGCCAGCGCCTGCGGCATCTGAGCTACCGGCACATGGTGCAGCGATTTGAGCATCAACGCACCGTCGAAACGCGCGTCGGGAAAAGGAATGGCCGTGGCGCTGTCGGGCAGGAACTGCAGTCGGCCACTGAGCTCGGGCGCCAGGCGTGCGAGGTTCTTGGCGTGCTGCACCGCGTCCACCTCCAGCGCGGCGGCGCTGAGGTGAGGATGGCGACGGAGCATATCGGTGAGCATGCGGGCATTGCCGCAGCCCAGTTCGATCAGATCATGCGCTTCGGGCAGACTGACCAGAGCGGACAGGACTTGGAGTTCGTCGGTGACGAGATCTTGCTGCGGGTTCATGGGCGCAAATTTTAGGAGCCTGTCGGGCCGGTCAACTCCGGGACATGAAAACATGCTGCAGGCTGGCAAGCATCATCTGCATGGCGATGGCCGCGAGGATCATGCCCATCAGACGTTGAGTGATGGCGGTGGCCTTGGCCGACAGGTAGTGGCCGATCAGCGGCGCGGCAAACAGCCCGGCGCTGAGCAGCAGCAGGAATGCGCCCAGACCGATGCCGAAGGCGATGGCCTGCCCGCTCACGGCGGCTTCATGGCCAAGGATGATCATGCTGGTGATCGTGCCCGGACCGACCAGCAGCGGAATGGTCAGCGGGTAAACCGCCATGTCCTCGGCGTTGCGGTCGGCGAGGTCGCCGTTTTCCGCAGGCGTGGACGCGTGCTGGCTGCTCGGGCTGCCATGCACCATCGACAATGCGATGAGCAGGATCAACAGACCGCCGGCGAGCCGAAAGTCGTCGATGCCAAGGCCGAACACATGCAGGATGGCCTGTCCGGCCACAGCCGAAATGATGCAGCCGACTGTGACGCCCAGGATTGCGGTCAAGGCGATGCGCCGCCGCGCGGCATCGGACGCTCCGCTGGTCAGCGAGAGAAACACCGGGATGTTCGCGATCGGGTTCATGATGGCAAACAGCGCGGTGAACACCTTGATGGCGAATCCGATGTCCATGCGAGAACTATAGCCGCGTGGTCGCGAACGGGCTGCGTCTAGCCGTTGAAGTCCTCCTCGTAAAACTCCTGTTCGCCGCGCTTGCCTGGCGACCGTGTGGACTCGATCTTGCGCAACTCCACACGGCGGATCTTGCCGGATATGGTCTTGGGCAGATCGAAGAACTCGATGCGGCGAATGCGCTTGTACGGCGCGGCGCGCTCGCGCACGAAGGCGAGAATCTCACGGGCGAGGTCGGCGCTGGGCGCAAAGCCGACGCGGCACGACACAAAGGCCTTGGGAATGGTCAGCCGCAGCGCATCGGGGCAGGGCACCACGGCGGCTTCGGCCACGGCCGGGTGCTCGATCAGCAGGCTCTCCAGCTCGAAGGGGCTGATGCGGTAGTCGGACGACTTGAACACATCGTCGGTGCGGCCGACGAAGGTGTAGTAGCCGTCGGCATCGCGTTGCGCCACGTCGCCGGTGTGATAGAGGCCGTCGTGCAGCGCCTGGGCAGTCTTCTCGGCATCGCCCGCGTAGCCGACGAGCAGGCCGGTCGGGCGCGGCTCGGTCTCGACGCAGACTTCGCCTTCTTCAGCCGGGTTGCCGTCGATGTCGACCAGCCGGATGCGGTAACCCGGCATCGGCCGCCCCATGGCACCGGGTTTGAGCGGCTGGCCGGGACTGTTGCCGATGAGCGCGCAGGTCTCGGTCTGGCCGTAGCCGTCACGGATGATGATGCCCCATGCCGACCGCACCCGCTCGATGACTTCCGGGTTGAGCGGCTCGCCCGCGCCGACCAGTTCGCGCAGCTTCACCGGATAGCTCTTCAAGTCTTCCTGGATGAGCATGCGCCACACCGTGGGCGGCGCGCACAGCGTGGTCACGCCGCAGCGCGACAGCGTGGCCAGCGTGGCAGCGGCGTTGAACCGGCTCTGGTTGAAGGCGAAGATCGCGGCGCCGGCGTTCCACGGCGCGAAAAAGCTGCTCCAGGCGTGCTTGGCCCAGCCGGGAGAGCTGATGTTCCAGTGCACATCGCCGGGCTGCAGTCCGATCCAGTACATCGTCGCCAGCGTGCCCACGGGATAGCTCTGGTGGGTGTGCAGAACCAGCTTGGGTTTGGACGTGGTGCCGGAGGTGAAGTAGAGCAGCAAGGGGTCGGTGGCATTGGTGATGCCGTACGGGGTGAACGCGGTCGGGGCGTCGTCGGCCCCCGAGAGCGCGATCCATCCGGCCGGTGCGTCGCCTGCGGCAAACCGGCCTGCGACTCGCGACCAGATCGCCTGGGGCAGGGCGGCGAACTTCGCGGTGTCGGCTGGAAGGCAGACAACGTGGCGGACCTCGCCGCGAACGATGCGATCTTCGAGATCGGTGGGCGTGAGCAGCGTGGTGGCCGGAATCATCACCGCGCCAAGCTTGATGCAGGCGAGCATGACGTCCCACAGAGCCACGCAGTTGGGCAGCATCAGCAGCACGCGATCGCCTCGCCCCACGCCCTGTGCGCGCAGGAAGTTGGCCATGCGCGCGGAACGTCGTGCCATGTCGGCAAAGCTGTGGCGGGCCTCGCTGCCGTCTTCTTCGACGATCCATAGCGCCAGCGCCTCGTTGCCCTCGGCCATGGGGTCGAAATAGTCCAGCGCCCAGTTGAAACGGTCGAGCGCGGGCCACTGGAACTCGGCATAGGCACGGACGTAGTCGGTGCGGTGGCGTAGCAGCAGGTCGCGCGCGGTGAGAAAGTCTTGATGGACCATGGTGTCTCCTCTTTGTCTGGGTCTGTTTCGCCTGATTTGATGGTAGGCGATCAAGACCACAGTGACACCTGGTCACTGAGATGTCACAAAAAGAACATAAGGTTACAAAAAAGACGACACCACGGAGGTTTTCATGCATCACCCGACCACATCATGGCACTGGCTGACTGCCGCGCTCGCCGCGCTATCGCTGGGCGCCTGCGGAGGCGGCTCTGGTAATTCCGTTGTTCAGCAGTCCACACCGGTAACACCTGTGGTGGCCGCAGCGGGCACTTACAGCATCACGACGGATCTGCTGGCGCCCGTCGTCTTCAGCACGGCCAGTGCGCCAGCAGCAGCCAGTGCGCCACAAGCGCAATCTCAGCCGTTCCAGATGACCGTGGGCTATGGCAGCGCGGCGTTTCACGACCCCAAGGATGCGCTCAATGTGCTGTGGACGTCCTCCGACCGCGGGCCGAACATCGATTGTGAGGACGTCGCCGATGCGCCCATCAGCATCAAAGGGTTTTGCGGCAATTTGGCGGGCAAGATCTTCCCGGATCCGAGTTTCGATCCTTCGATCTATCAGGTGCAATTGGCTCAGTCGGGTGGCCAAAACATGGCCACAACCCTCAAGACTCTGAAAATCGTCGACAACAATGGCAATCCAGTGACTGGGCTTTCCAACGACCTGCCCGATCGCCCCAAGGATCTGACCAAAACGACCTCTAGCGATAAATCGGTGTCCAACACCGAACTGGCCTTTACCAAGACGCTGGGCTCCCTGCCATTCAACCAGAATGGGCTGGACACCGAGGCCATGGTGCGTCTGGCCGATGGCAGTTTCTGGCTGGGCGACGAATATGGTCCCAGCCTGGTGCATGTCTCGGCCACGGGTCAGGTGCTGGAGCGTGTCGTGCCCAATGACAGCGGCGTGGTCAACCCGATCACGAACAAGAGCATGAGCGTGTGCGATGCGCTGAAAAACGGCACGGCTGGCGCGCAAGCCGCAAACTATCCGATCAACTGCGCGCTTCTTGGCATCACGGATCTGCGCAGCTTGAACCGCGGCATCGAGAGCGTTGCCCTGTCGGCAGACGGCAAGACACTGTATTTCTCGATCCAAAGCCCGCTGTCCAACCCGTCGAAAGACGCCTACAAGATCTCGCGCAATGTGCGACTGTTCACGGCTTCCCTGAAGTCAGACGGCAGCTTTGGCCAGGTGACGGGGGAGTATGTGTATGTGCTCGATACGCCCGACACCTTTGCCCTCGACAACTCGACCAAGCAGAACGACGTGAAACTCTCCGAGATGAGCGTGACGCCAGGCGGCAAGCTCATCCAGCTCGAGCGCATCAGTCTGACCACCAAACTCTATGCAGTCGATCTGAGCAAAGCGACCAATATTCTCGGCACCAAGTGGGATGATCGCGCGACCCAGCCGTCGCTGGAGCAGCAGACTGACCTGGCATCGGCGGGCATCGTCCCCGTGACCAAGACGCTGGTGTTCAACACCGCCACCGACGCCAAGGCCGCCACGAATCCCGGCAAGGTCGAGGGTCTAGCTTTTCTCGATCCCAACAATTTTGTGCTGACGACCGACAACGATTTCGGCATCGTCTCGCCGCAGTCTTACTTCTACGTCATCAACAAGGCGCTGGGGCAGTAAGCTAGGCGCCGTGCGGATTCAGTCCGTCATCGGCGCCAGGCTGCGGTCGCAGGGGATCTGAGTGACCTCCAGCCAGGGTTGTCCGGCGGGCGGCAGCTTCACCGCGGTGAGCGTGCCGCCCCACAGACACCCGCTGTCCAGGCACAGGGCATTGTGTGCCCAGTGCAGGCCCAGGGTGGACCAGTGGCCGAAGGCGATGGGGGTCTTCGCGGTGCGGCGCTGCGGCAGCGCAAACCAGGGCTGGAGTTCGGCGGAGGCGCCGTTGGCGCTGGCCTGTTTGTGGTGGAAATCCAGTCGCCCGGCGTGAGGGCCGGTGGCCTGGAGGAAGCGGGCGCGGGTGAGGGTGTTGACCACGATGCGCAGGCGGTCGAACCCTGCCAGATTCTCGCTCCACTCGTCGGGCTGGTTGCCGAACATGACGCGCAGGAAGTCCACATAGTCGGGCGCGCGCAGGCGACGCTCCACTTCGGCAGCGAGTTGCAGCGTCTTTTCGGCCGACCACTGTGGCAGCACGCCAGCGTGCACCAGCAGCCAACCCTGTTCCATCAGCGCCAGAGGGCGGCTGCGCACCCAGTCGAGCAACTCGGCGCGGCGCGGGGATTGCAGGATGTCGTCCAGCGTGTCATTGCGGTGCGCCTTGCGCACACCGTGCGCCACAGCCAGCAGATGAAGGTCGTGGTTGCCCAGCAGGCACTGCGCGCTGTCGCCCAGGGCCATGAGCCGCTCGATGCTCTGAAGCGATTGCGCACCGCGGTTGACCAGATCGCCCAGGACGACGAGCCTGTCATGCGTCGGGTCGAACCGCAGCGCGTCGAGCAGGGCGCTGAACGCGTCTGCACAGCCCTGCACGTCGCCGATCAGATAGGTCGCCAAAGCCTCTCCTTAGAATCTTCAAACTGACCATACTATCGACGCAAGTTGAAGTTTGCTTGCCCGTCGTTCACCGGAGCCCTCATGGCGCAGCTCGATCCCTCGATTTTCAAGGCCTACGACATTCGCGGCATTGTCGGCAAGAGTCTCACCGAAGACGCCTGCCGCCTGATCGGCCAGGCTTTCGCCACCCTGGCCCGCCGTGGCGGCGAGACGGCGGTGAACATCAGCCGCGATGGGCGGCTCTCCGGCCCCGCCTTGGCCAAGGCGCTGGGCGATGGGCTGCGTGCCGGCGGGGCGGACGTGATCGACCTCGGCATGAATGCCACGCCCATGCTGTATTACGCCTGCGCCACCACGCCGGTGGTCAGTGGCATCCAGATCACCGGCAGCCACAACCCGCCGGAATACAACGGCCTGAAGATGGTGCTTGGCGGCAACGCCCTGTTCGGCGAACAGATTCAGGCGCTGCGCGAGTTGACGGTGAGTGAAGACTTCGCCATCGGCACGGGGACGCTGCGCCAGGCCAGCATCGTGGACGACTACATCGGCCGCATCAAAGGCGATATCAAGCTGGCGCGCCCGATGAAGGTGGTGGTCGATGGCGGCAATGGGGTATCGGGCGCGTTCGCGCCGCGGCTGCTGCGCGAGATCGGTTGCGACGTCGTCGAACTGTTTTGCGAAGTCGACGGCACCTTTCCCAACCATCACCCCGACCCCGCCGACCCGCACAACCTCGAAGATCTCATAAGCACCGTGCGCGACACCGGCGCCGAACTCGGGCTGGCTTTCGATGGCGACGGCGACCGGCTCGGCGTGGTCACGCCCAGCGGCGCCATCATCTGGCCCGACCGGCAGCTCATGCTCTACGCCGCCGAGGTGCTGGAGCGCAATCCCGGCGCGCCCATTCTGTTCGACGTGAAATGCACCGCGCAACTTCCCGCTTGGGTGCGCAGGCATGGCGGCGAACCGGTGATGGGTCGCACCGGGCATTCGCTGGTCAAGGCCAGGATGAAGGAAATCCAAGCCCCGCTGGCCGGCGAGATGAGTGGCCACATCTTTTTCAAGGATCGCTGGTACGGCTTTGACGACGCGCAGTACGGCGCGGCGCGACTGCTCGAAATCCTTTCGCGCACGGACAACCCCGGCGCCGTGCTTGAAGGACTGCCCGATTCGGTCTCCACCCCGGAGCTCAAGCTCGATACCCCCGAGGGCGTCAACTTCACCTTGTGCGAGCGCCTGCAGCGCGAGGGCCGCTTTCCCGGCGCGGTGCAGATCAGCACCATCGACGGCGTGCGCGCCGACTACGCCGACGGTTTCGGCCTGGCGCGTCCGTCCAACACCACGCCTTGTGTGGTGCTGCGTTTCGAGGGCGTCGATGCCGCCGCGCTGGCGCGGGTGCAGACCGAGTTCCGCGCAGCCCTGCTCGCGCTGGACCCGGCGCTGAAGCTGCCGTTCTGAACCGGACTGACTTCATCTTGCGCGTCCTGATCGTCAAGACCAGTTCGATGGGCGACGTCGTGCACGCCCTGCCGGTGGTGCACGACATCCTGAGCGCACACCCCGGCGCGCAGATCGACTGGCTGGTCGAGGAAGCCTACGCCGACATCGTGCGCGCGCATCCCGGTGTGCGGCGGGTCATCCCGCTGGCGCTGCGGCGCTGGCGCAAGGGTTTCTGGCGGGCCGACGTGCGCCGCGAATGGCGCGAGTGGAAGGCGGGGCTGCGCGCCGAGACCTACGACGCGGTGATCGATCTGCAGGGTCTGGTGAAAAGCGCGCTGATCGCGCGCCTGGCGCGCGGGCCGCTTTACGGCCTGTCGTGGGCCAGTGCGCGCGAAGCTCTGGCGCCGCTGTTTTACCGCCACCGCCAGAAAACCTCACTGCACCGTACCGAGGCCGCCGTGCCGCGTTATCGCGCGCTAGTCGCTTGGGCTTTGGGTTACGCCCCGGAGGGCAAACCACGCTACGGCCTGAGCCTGCAGGCCAAGTGTCCCGAATGGTTGCCCGGCGAGGCGTCTTACGTCATGCTGCTCAGCGCCACGGCCAAGGATCGCAAGCTGTGGGACGAGGCGCGCTGGATCGCCCTCGGTCAGGCGTTGGCGGCGCAGGACAGGGCGTGCGTGTTTGCCTGGGGTAATGCCGCCGAGCGCGAGCGCGCCGAGCGTCTGGCCGCGGCGGTGCGGGCGGGTGATGGCGCGGCCGCTGCTGCGGCGCAGGCGGCACCGTCGGCCTTCGGCTTGGCCGAATGGATGCGGGTTTTGCGAGGCGCAAGCGCCGTCGTCGGGGTCGATACCGGGCTGCTCTACTTGGCTGCGGCGGTGGGCACACCCGCTGTGGCGATCTACACCGGCTCGTCGCCGCACAGTGTGGAGTTCGAATCGGCCGGGCCCTGGCGCAGTCTGGGTGACAGCGGCCAACAGCCTGCGGTGGACGCGGTGTGGCAGGCGACGCAGGCCGTTCTGGCAGAGAGTCACCGCCCTCGCGGGTGAGATCGGTGTTGCGCCTCTACACCTTGCTCTGGCGCCTGCTGCTGCCGCTGGCGTTCGTCCGGTTGTGGTGGCGCGGGCGCGCGGAGCCGCTCTATCGCCAGCATTGGGCGCAGCGACTGGGCTGGTATCGCGGCGAATCGCCCTTATTCGCTCGTGGGGACGGGCCGCGGATCTGGGTTCACGCCGTCTCGCTGGGTGAAACCCGTGCGGCGGCGCCGCTCATCGCCGCTTTGCGCGAGCAGGTGCCGGGCATGCGACTGCTGCTCACCCACATGACGGCCACTGGGCGTGAGGCGGGGCGGGCGCTGCTGCTGCCCGGTGACGAACAGGTCTGGCTGCCCTATGACCTGCCGGGGCCGATGCGCCGGTTTCTGGCGCGCCATCGGCCGGATTGCGCGGTGCTGATGGAAACCGAGGTCTGGCCGAATCTGGCGGCGCAATGCCTCCGCGCCGGGGTGCCGCTGCTGTTGGCCAATGCGCGGTTGAGCGAGCGCAGCGCGCGCCGCTGGCAGCGCTGGCCCTCGTTGGCGCGCGTGGCCTGGGGCGGGTTGCAGGCTGCGGCGCAGACAACCGACGACGCCCGGCGCATCCTGGCCTTGGGCGCGGCGAACGCGCTGGTGCTGGGCAATCTGAAGTTCGACATGCATCCTGACCCGGCTTTGCTGCGGCGCGGCCAGGCATGGAAGGCGGCGGCGGGGCGGCCGGTGCTGCTGCTGGCCTCCACCCGCGAGTCGGGCGGGCGCAGCGAAGAGGCGCTGCTGCTGGACGCGCTGCCCGCGGCGCTCGCGCAACGGGTGCTGCTGGTGTGGGTGCCGCGCCATCCCCAGCGTTTCGACATGGTCGCGCAGTTGCTGCAGGCGCGGGGCCTGTCGGTGCAGCGGCGCAGCGCATCGCAGCCCACGCCGCAGACGGCTGTCTGGCTGGGCGACTCGGTCGGTGAAATGGCGGCGTATTACGCCATGGCCGACGCGGCCTTCATCGGCGGCAGTCTGCTTGCCCTGGGTGGGCAGAATCTGATCGAGGCCTGCGCTTGCGGCTGCCCGGTGGTGCTGGGGCCGTCGCAGTTCAATTTTGCGGCTGCGGCGCAGGCGGCATTGGATGCAGGGGCTGCCGTGCAGGCGGCCGACGCTGCGCAGGTCTGGGCGGCTCTGAGCGACTGGATCGACAACGCCGACGCTAGCCAGCAGGCGGCGCAGCAGGCGCTGGCATTCGCGTCAGCGCATCAGGGTGCGGCGCGCAGGCAGGCCGAGTGGATTGCTGCGGCGCTCGCCCCCGACGCCAGTGCTCAGTAAAGCGGCACCGAAGGGTCGATCTCGCGCGACCATGCGGTCATGCCGCCGTTGAGGTTGTAAAGCTCACCAAAACCGTTTTGCTCCAGAAAGCGGGCAATCATCATGCTACGGTTGCCGCTGCGGCAGATGACGACTAGCGGCTTGGCCGGATCGAGCTCGTTCTGGCGCAGAGGCACCACGCTCATGGGGATGTGAACCACCGGGCAGTTGGGATGCTTGATGGCCGCCATCTGGAACTCCCAGGGCTCGCGCACGTCGAGGAATTGCCATTCGGTGATGGGGCCGGTGGCAGCTTCGACCTTGTCGGCCAGCTCGCGCACGCTGAGTTGCTTGATCATTAGGGAGTCCTTTTTTCAGATTCAGAATTGGAAGCGGGACGGTTCGGGGAAATGCTCCAGCCGCGTGGCCACGGTGTCGAACAGGTCGCGGGTGCGGAAGTCGGTTTCGGTGGCGCGGGTGACGATCTGTGCGCGCATCACTGGCTCGAAGCCGACGATGGCCGCCAGCCGTCCGCCGACCTTCAGGCGTTGCAGCAGGTCTTGCGGAATCTGCGCCACCGAGCCCGAGAGCACGATCACGTCGAACTCGCCGCGCTTGGTGTAGTGAGCGCCGTCAGCCTGCTCCACGGTGACGTTGGTCATGCCTGCGCGCTGCAGGTTGGCGCGCGCCATGCTCACCAGCTCTTCGTGCAGTTCCAGCGTCTGCACCGCCGCGGCGCGATGGCCGAGCAGCGCCGCCATGAAACCGCTGCCCGCGCCGACTTCGAGCACCCATTCGTCCTTGCGCACGGCGAGTTCCTGCAGCAGCCGCGCTTCCACCTTGGGCGCCAGCATGTTCTGGCCGCAGGGCAGGGGAATTTCCATGTCCATGAAGGCAAGACCACGGTAGGCGGCAGGCACGAAATCCTCGCGGCGCACGCTGGCCAGCAGATCGAGCACACCGGCGTCGAGCACGTTCCACGGGCGGATTTGCTGTTCGATCATGTTGAAACGGGCTTGCTCGATGCTCATCGGTCCTCCGCTGGCGCAGTCAAAAAAATGCGCATAGTTTAATTTGTCACACCTACCCCCAGTGCGCGCCGGTGTCTGCGGTCAAGCAAATTCCGCGCCGTTTCGGTCCGGATGGGCTAACGGTGCAATACATAAATCCAATTAGAAATAAAAATCGATCGGCCTAAATTATCTCCAGGACGTTCTCCGGGAGATACCCATGTCGTATGTCACCACACTCGATCAGCGCACGGCGCACGCGGCGCAGCTTGTGCTGAGTGGCGGGCCGGGAAGGGGCGGCATGCGGCGTCTGCTGCCTTTCATCGGGCCTGCGGTCGTCGCGTCGGTGGCCTATGTCGATCCGGGCAATTTCGCCACCAACATCCAGGCCGGCGCCCAGCACGGCTACACCTTGTTGTGGGTGGTGCTCTGGGCGAATCTGGCGGCCATTCTGGTCCAGGGCCTGTCGGCCAAGCTGGGCATTGCCACAGGGCGTAATCTCCCGGAGCTGATTCGCGAGCGCTTTCCGCGCAAGCTGGTGTGGTTCTACTGGGTGCAGGCTGAAATCGTGGCGATGATGACCGATCTGGCCGAGTTTCTCGGTGCGGCGCTGGCGCTGAATCTGCTGTTCGGCCTGCCGATGGGGGTGTCGGTGCTGGCGGCGTTCGTGATCGTCATGGGCATTCTGATGCTGGAGCGCCGGGGCTTTCGGCCGCTGGAACTGGTGGTGGCCGCGCTGGTCGCGGTCATCGCGCTGGGCTATGGCCTGCAACTGGCGCTGAGTCGTCCGGCCCTGCTGCCCATCGTTCAGGGCACGCTGCTGCCGAGTTTCGGCGGCAGCCCCGATGCGGTCTATCTCGCCGTGGGCATTTTGGGAGCGACGGTAATGCCGCATGTGATTTACCTGCATTCCAGCCTCACGCAGCGACGCATCCAGGCCCCGGTGCAGCGACGGGCGCTGCTCGTGCGGTTTGCCTGGAAAGATGTGATGTTGGCCATGGGCCTGGCCGGGCTGATCAACATGGCCATGCTGGCCGTGGCTGCGGCTACCTTTCATCAAAAAGGGCTCGCGGCCGACGATCTGAGCGAGGCCTACCGCACCCTTGCCCCGGTGCTGGGCGCGGGGGCGGCCACGGTGTTCGCGCTGGCGCTGCTGGCCAGCGGCATTTCCAGCAGCGTGGTGGGCACCATGGCCGGGCAGGTGGTGATGCAGGGCCTGGTGGGTTTCACCGTGCCGCTGTGGGTGCGGCGGCTGGTGACCAGCTTGCCTGCGGTGGTCGTGGTGATGCTGGGCATCGACCCCACGCGCACCCTGGTGTTCTCTCAGGTGGTGCTGTCGTTCGGCATTCCCTTCGCCCTGGTGCCGTTGCTGCTGTTCACCTCCAACCGAGAGTTGATGGGCGAGCAGGTCAACCGCCCGGCGCTGCGGCGCCTGGGCTGGGCAGTCGCGGTTCTGATCGTCGGGCTGAATGTGCTGTTGCTGGTGAAGCTGTTGTGAGGCGGATGTTCTGGCAACAGGTGTGAGCAAACGTAAATGGAATTGAATTTCAAATAAAAGTAACTAGCATTTGCATCGGTACTGCCGCGCCGCGGCAACCTTCGCACATGCTCATGTCCGCCAGTCCATCGCTGCAGCAGCCCGGCTCCGCGCCGCTATCCCGCCTTGCCGTGTTTTTTGCCGTGCTCGGCCCCGGGCTCGTCGTCATGCTGGCCGATACCGATGTCGGCAGCGTGATCACTGCGGCGCAGAGCGGGGCGCAGTGGGGTTATCAGTTGCTCAGCCTGCAGCTCGTGCTCATCCCTATCCTGTACGTGGTTCAGGAGCTGACGGTGCGGTTGGGCATTTTCACTGGAAAGGGGCATGGCGAGTTGATCCGCGAAACCTTCGGCGGCGGCTGGGCCTGGGTGTCGGTGGCTGGGCTGGCGGTGGCGTCGGTCGGGGCCATCATCACCGAGTTTTCGGGCGTGGCCGGTGTGGGGTCGCTGTTCGGCGTGCCGCGCGGGTGGAGTCTGAGCCTGGCGGCGCTGTTCCTGCTGGCGGTGGTGTGGACGGGGTCGTACCGCCGGGTGGAGCGCGTGGCCATCGCGCTGGGGCTGTTCGAGCTGGTGTTCGTGTGGGTGGCGTTTCGCGCGCCGATTCACGGCACGCAGGTGTGGGAGGGGCTGCGGCATCTGCCGATGCACCATCCGGCGTACTGGTATCTGGTGGCGGCCAATATCGGCGCGGTCATCATGCCGTGGATGGTGTTTTATCAGCAGTCTGCCGTGGCCGACAAGGGATTGAAGCCGGAGCAGTACACGGCGGCCCGATGGGATACGGCCATCGGCGCCGCGCTCACCCAGCTCATCATGGCGGCGGTGTTGATGGTCACCGCGGCTGTGCTGTGGAACGGGCACAGCACGGCGCCGCTGAATACGGTGGGGCAGATCGCGCAGGCGCTCACCCCTAGCCTGGGCGAGGAGCTGGGCCGAACGCTGTTCGGCCTGGGCATCCTCGGCGCGGCGATGGTGGCGGCCATCGTCGTGGCGCTGGCGGCGGCCTGGGGGTTCGGCGAGGTCACCGGATACAAACATTCGCTGGAACAGCATCCGACCGAAGCGCCCTGGTTTTACGCGGTGTTCAGCGCCGGGGTGATCGGCGGGGCGCTGGTGGTGGCCTTCGTGCCCGATCTGGTGGCGCTGTCGATCGGCGTGGAGGTGATGAACGCGCTGATGCTGCCGCTGGTGCTCGGCTTTCTGGTGGCGCTGGCTACCAAGGCGCTGCCGCCGGAGCATCGTCTGCGCGGTGGTTACTTTTGGCTGGTGGTTGCGGTGGTTCTGCTGACCGCCGGTTTGGGGGTGTATGGCGGGTTGAGCAGCCTTTTTTCATAAATTCGGCGCGGGCTTTGCGGATAATCGCAACTTTTTGTCACAAGGCTCAGCATGGACGCGCATTCCGCCTTCGTGGTGGTCATCCTCGGACTGGTCGAGGGCATCACCGAATTTCTCCCGATTTCCTCGACCGGCCATCTCATTCTCGCCGCCAGCCTGATGGGCTGGGTGAGCGACAAGGCCAAGGTGTTCGAGATCGCCATTCAGAGCGGGGCCATCCTGGCGGTGATGTGGCATTACCGCGCTCGCATCGCCGAGGTGCTCTCCGGCATGGCCGCATCCGAGCCCGCGCGGCGGGGCAAGGCCTGGCGCTTCGCCGTCAATGTGCTCATCGGTTTCATTCCCGCTGCCATTCTGGGTTTGCTCTTCGCCAGCGCCATCAAGCGCTGGCTGTTCGCGCCCGTGCCGGTGGCCATGGCGTTCATCGTGGGCGCATTCGTGATCTTCTGGGCGGAAGCCTGGCAGAAGCGTTCGGCCCAGCATGTTCGCATCCACCATGTGGACGACATGCGCGCCGTCGATGCCCTCAAGGTGGGTGTGGCCCAGGCTTTCGCCCTCATTCCCGGCACCAGCCGCTCGGGAGCTTCGATCATCGGCGGCATGTTGTTCGGCCTGAGCCGGGCCGCGGCCACCGAGTTCTCGTTTTTCCTCGCCATTCCCACCCTGCTGGCCGCCACGGTGTACGACCTCTACAAACATCGCGACCTGCTGAGCCTGAGCGATGTGCCCACCTTTGGCCTGGGCATGGCCGTGGCTTTCGTCTCGGCGCTGGTGGTGGTGCGGTGGCTGCTGCGCTACGTGGGCGGACACAGCTTCGTGCCCTTCGCCTGGTACCGGCTGGTGTTCGGCATCCTGGTGCTCGTCACTGCCTGGGGCGGCTGGGTGAACTGGTCGGGGTAAAGGCCCCCCCGAAAACCTCGCTCTGCTCGGTTCTCCCCCCAGGGGGCGAGTCACCCTTGGGGCGGCCCGGCGGGTGACTCAGCTTTCTTTGGAAGGTCGCGGCTTGGGCGTCAAAGTGCCGTGAACATCAGATCCCATACGCCGTGCCCGAGCTTGAGGCCGCGGCGCTCGAACTTGCTCACCGGGCGCCAGTCGGGGCGTGGGGCGTAATCGGCGGCGGTGTTGACCAGGCCGGGCTCGGCACGCAGCACCTGGAGCATGTGCTCGGCGTAGGGCTGCCAGTCGGTGGCGCAATGCAGATAGCCGCCGGGTTGCAGGCGGCTCGTGGCCAGTTGTACGAACTCGGGCTGGATCAGGCGGCGCTTGTGATGCCGCTTTTTCGGCCAGGGATCGGGGAAGTAGATGTGCAGACCGTGCAGGCTGCGCGGGGCGATCATCTGCCGCAACACCTGGACGGCGTCGAATTGCACGATGCGCAGATTGCTCAGGCGCGCCTCGTCGATGCGCTGCAACAGCGCACCCACGCCGGGCGGGTGGACTTCCACGCCGATGAAGTCGATCTCGGGTCGCGCAGCGGCGATCTTCGCCGTGGCGTCGCCCATGCCGAAGCCGATCTCCAGCACCCGCGGCGCCTCGCGGCCGAAGACCGCCGACCAATCCGGCACGCGATCGGCAAACGGCACGATCCAGCGCGGTCCCAGGGTGGCCAGCGCCCGGCTCTGGGCTTCGGTGGTACGTCCCGCGCGCAGCACGAAACTGCGGATGGCGCGGTGCCGTGGCGCCTGGGCGTCGTCTGCGTCGGGGGTGTGATCGGCCGTCATGGCGAAAAAAAACCGGCAGGCGCCGGAGAGGATGAAAGAGGCTGTTGCATTGGAGCGGGTGAAGGGAATCGAACCCTCGTATGCAGCTTGGGAAGCTGCCGTTCTACCATTGAACTACACCCGCCGTGCGACGAAGCCGTGCATTATAGGCAGGCAGGGGAGGGCGGAGCCGCTGCGGCGACAATGCGCGAATGGTCCGCTCTCTTCGCAACGAATCTGTCGATGCAACGCTGCTGCGCGGGCTGGCGCCGGTGATCCGGGCAGACTGTCGGCTGCTGGTGCTCGGCAGTTTTCCCAGCGTGGCCTCGCTGCGGGCGCAGCAGTATTACGCCCATCCGCGCAACCAGTTCTGGCCCATCGTCGGCGATCTGCTCGGGCTGGATTTGCCCAGTCTCCCGTACGCCGAGCGCGTCGAGGCAGTGCTGCAACGCGGGCTGGGCATCTGGGACGTTTATGCCCATTGCCGCCGCGAGGGAAGCCTGGACAGCGCCATCACCGACGAGCTACCCAACGACCTGGCCGGACTGGTGGCGGGTCTGGCGATGCTGCGGCTCATTGCTCACAACGGTGGAGAATCCGCCCGCGCCATGCGGCTTACGCGCAGTCTGGGGCCGCAGGTGTGTCGACTGCCTTCCACCAGCCCGGCGAATGCGAGCTGGAGTCTGGAGCGCAAGCGCGCAGCCTGGCGCGAGGCCTTCGTCGCCGCTCAACTCATCAACGGATAAACAAGATGCCCAAACCGGTCTTCCCCGCGCCCACTTTGTCGGAAGAGGATGGCGTGCGCCACCTGCATCTGGGCACGCCATGGATTCAGGGCAGCATGCGCATCGCCCGCCCCAACGACATCGAGCTGGAGTATGTGCAGCGCATGATGGCGTGGATGCTGCTGCTGCCCGAAAAGGCTTGGCGCGGCGGCACGGCGGTGCAACTGGGCCTGGGGGCTGCGGCGATCACCAAGTTCATGCTCAAGCGCCTGCGCTTGTCTTGTGTGGCCGTGGAGCTGAACCCGGGCGTGATTCTGGCGGCCCATCGCTGGTTTGCGCTGCCCGAGCCCGGCCCCAAGCTGCAGGTGCTGTGCGCCGACGCGGGTGCCTTCGCCGCCGACCCGGCCAACGCCGGCCGCGCCGCTGTGCTGCATGTGGACATGTACGACGAGGAGGCCGCAGCGCCCGCTTTGGAGTCCGCCGAGTTTTACGCCGACTGCCGCGCGTTGCTGAGCGAGCAGGGCGTCATGGTGGTCAATCTGTTCAGCGGGCCGGGCCATGTGCGCGTGCTCGAGCGCAATCTGCAACGCATTTGCGCCGCGTTCGATCAGCCCGGCGACAGCGTCTGGCAGCTGCCGCCCAACCGCGACGGCAACCTCATCGCCATCGCGCTGCGCGACGCCGCGCAGTCACCGCTGCCCACGCGGGCGCAGCTGCTCGAACGCGCCGAAGCGGTGACTGCGCTCACCGGCGGTCTGCCCGCGCGGCGATGGGCGCGGCTGCTCAAGCGCTTGCAGCCGGTGCGTTAACACGTCTTCACATGGGGCTGTCCTACACTCGCCGCCATGGACGCACCACGCACTCCCAACCGCACCGCCGACCCGTCTCAGCTCCCGAAGGCGCGATCCGCGCCCACTTCGCCGCCCGCCGCACAGGGTCGTCTGGACTGGCGAGAGCTGCTGCAATGGCTTGAGGCCGACGGCCTGATCGACGAAGCATCGGCCAAGTACGGCTGGGAGCGCTGCGCCCACGCCAGTGGCAAGCTGCACGCCCTGCAGCGGGTGGCGCTGGCCGGGCTCAAGCGTGCGAGTGATGGCCGCAGCCTTGATCTGGACGTGCTCACCGAATGGCTGGCGCAGCGCGCGCAGATGCCCTACTTGCGCATCGACCCGCTGAAGGTCGAGATCAGCAAGATCGGCGATCTCATGTCCACCAGCTATGCCGAGCGCCACCGCATCCTGCCGGTGGCGGCTTCGACCGAGGCGGTCACCATCGCCACTTGCGAGCCGTTCGACCGCGCCTGGGTGCCCGAGATGGAGCGCATGCTGCGCCGCCCTATTGAGCTGCGGGTCGCCAGCCCGGCCGACATCACCCGCTACACCGTGGAGTTCTTCAACCTTGCACGTTCGGTCAAGCATGCGCAGAAGAGTGGCAACACCGGCGGCGTCAACCAGTTTGAGCAATTGGTGGAGCTGGGCCGTAGCGGCCGCGCGCTCGATGCCAACGACGCCGGGGTGGTGCAGGTGGTCGACTGGCTGTGGCAGTACGCCTTCGAGCAACGTGCCTCCGACATTCACCTTGAGCCGCGCCGCGACATGGGGGTGATCCGGTTTCGCATCGACGGCGTGCTGCATACCGTCTATCAGGTGCCCGGTTCGGTCATGGGCGCCATGACCAGCCGAGTCAAGCTGCTCGGGCGCATGGACGTGGTGGAAAAGCGCCGCCCGCAGGATGGCCGCATCAAGACCCGCAGGCCCTCGGGCGACGAAGTGGAGCTGCGCCTGGCCACCATGCCCACGGCGTTCGGCGAGAAGCTGGTGATGCGCATCTTCGACCCCGACGTGGTGGTGCGCGACATGCCGGCGCTGGGCTTTCCGGCGCACGAGGCGCGTGAGTGGCAGCGTCTGACCCGCCAGCCCAACGGCGTCATCCTCGTCACCGGCCCGACGGGCAGCGGCAAGACCACCACGCTGTACTCCACCCTCAAGCGCCTGGCCACAGAGGAGGTGAACGTCTGCACCATCGAAGACCCGATCGAGATGGTCGAGCCCGCGTTCAACCAGATGCAGGTGCAGCCCGCCATCGACCTCAGCTTCGCCGAAGGCCTGCGTGCCCTGATGCGGCAAGATCCCGACATCATCATGGTGGGCGAAATCCGCGACCGCGAGACCGCCGACATGGCCGTGCAGGCCGCGCTCACCGGCCATCTGGTGCTCTCCACCCTGCACACCAACGACGCGCCGTCGAGCATCACCCGCCTGCTCGAACTCGGCGTGCCCTCGTATCTGGCCAGCGCCACCCTGCTGGGCGTGCTGGCGCAGCGCCTGGTGCGCACCCTCTGCCCGCACTGCAAACAGCCCGACGACACCTTCGATCAAGAGGCCTTCCGCGCTGCCGTGGCGCCGTGGAAAACCCAAAGCGAAGTGCGCCCGTACAAGCCTGTGGGCTGCGTGGAATGTCGCAACACCGGGTATCTGGGCCGCATCGGGCTGTACGAGTTGCTGAGCTGTAGCGAGACTTTGCGTGCGCTGCTGGTGCGCAGCCCCGAACTTGCGCCACTGCGGGCGCAGGCCATCAAGGACGGCATGAAGCCGCTGCGCCTGGCCGGTGCCATCAAGGTGGCCGAAGGCCTCACCACCCTCGACGAAGTGCTGCGCGCCACCCCCGATCCGCAACGCTGACCCACTGGAGAGCCCGATGACATTCCGACCCCTTGCGTTCGCAGCCTTGCTGGCGCTTGCCGCGCCGCTTCCCGCCATGGCGTTCGACCTCGGCAGTCTCACGAATCAGCTCAGCGGCGCGCTGGGCACTGCGCAGGCTCCTGCGCAACAAACCGCACAGCCGAACCAGACCGGGCAGGGCGGCGGAGCTTCCTCGGGGGCGATGAATGCCGCCGTGGCCGCACTCAGCAGCGGCGAAGTCGATCAAGGGCTGAAGACCGCGCTCTCGCGCGGGGCCGACATCGCGGTGAAAGAACTCGGCCGTGAAAACGGCTTTTACGGCAACGCCAAATGGCGCATCCCCCTGCCGCCCGCCATCGAAAAAGCCAGCGGCCTGATGCGCATGGCGGGCCTGGGCGCGCAGGCCGATCAGCTCGACCTCGCCATCAACCGCGCCGCCGAAGCCGCCGTGCCCGAGGCCAAAACCCTGCTCGTCGGCGCGGTCAAGAGCATGACGGTGCAAGACGCCAAGGGCATCCTCACCGGCGGCAACGAAGCCGCGACCGACTACTTCAAACGCAAGACCGAAGCGCCGCTGACGCAAAAATTCCTGCCCATCGTCACCCAGGCCACCGACAAGGTCGGCCTGGCGCAGACCTACAACCGCTTCGCCGGGCAGGCCGCACAGTTCGGCCTCGTCAAAGTCGATCAGGCCAGCATCCAGAGCTACGTCACCCAACAGGCGCTCGACCGCCTCTACCAGGCCATCGGCGAACAAGAAAAAGCCATCCGCGCCGACCCCGTGGGCACCGGAAGCAAGCTGCTGAGCAAGGTGTTTGGGGCGGCGTTGGGGCAGTGATGCAGGCGCTGGCCGATTTTTTCTCGTTTCGCACCTTCATCAGCCTGGACGTGCTGCGCGTGGTTTACGCGCTGGGCGCCATCGGCATGCCGTTGATGGCCTGGGCTCTCTGGCTCTGGCTCAGGCGCTACGCGCTCTGGAACTGGATGCGCAGAGCCGCCGAGCAAACCACCGCTCGCGTGGTGCCGCGACGCTGGCGGCTGGCGGGCATGGTGCTGTTCGTGATGTGCTTTTTGTGCATGGAGCTCATGTGGCGCATGATGTTTGAATTCATCATCGCCTATCTGCAGATGCGCGACGCGCTGCAAGAGCTGGCGCGCGGCTCAGGTACGAGCTGATCACGGGTGCCTTCAGGATCAGATCAAGCTTCTTGGTTGGGTGCTAAGGAGCTAGACCCCTTTGTCTTTGTTGCCCGCTCGTACCGTGAAGGGTTAGACCCTCCTGCAAAGGTGAGCAAGATTCCGGGGTCAGGTCTACCCTTTATGCATCTAATCTTCAGCCGGATGTTGCACTGTTCGCATCCAGCCACTGCACCCACTGCGCAAACAACCCCGCATCGCCCGTGCAGACGGCTGAGCGTTTTTCCAGGGTGTTGTTGAACACGGCTTCGCCGCCCAGGGTTTGCGCATGACCGCCGGCTTCTTGCAGGATGAGGCTGCCAGCGGCGTAGTCCCACAGGCCCTGGCTGCCGTGCAGGTAGAGGTGGAAGCGCCCGGCGGCGACCCAGCACCAGTCGAGGGCGACCGAGCCGATGGAGCGTTGCGAGGCGTAGGGCGGCCGCATCGCCAACTGGGTGGCCAGAGGGGCGGAAAGGCGCTTGAAGTCGATGCAGGCGATGGTCTTGGGCAGTGGCGGGGGGCCTTGGGGCACGCGCAGCGGCTGGCCGTTGAGCTGGGCGCCTGCGCCGAGGGCGGCGCTGAAGACTTCGTCGCGCATCACATCCACCACCACGCCCAGGCGCACCCTGCCGCCGCGTATCCAGGCCAGCGAGGGGCCGAACACGGGCAGGCCGGCGGAGAAGTTGCTGGTGCCGTCGAGCGGGTCGAGCACCCACAGGCCGGGGCCGTCGGGGGCGGCGGCTTGCTCGGCCATCAGGCGTTGTTGTTCGGCGGCGCTCATTTCCTCGCCCAGCAGGGGAATGTCGGGCCACAGCGCGGCGAGTTCGCGTTGCACGCGGGTCTGCATGGCGAGATCGGCGTCGGTGATCCAGGTGCCGTCGGCTTTCAACCGTGGGTCGGGCGACTGCGCGCGGGGCAGGATTTCACCGCGGGCGGCGTTGCGCAGCAGGGCGCTGACGATGGCGAGCTCTGGGGTGTTCACGCTAGTCCTTTTCAGGGCACGAGGATGGTGGGCGCTGCCGGAGCGGCGGTTTGCGGCCAGTCGAGGCTGTAGTGCAGACCGCGGCTTTCGTGCCGCAACTGCGCCGAGCGCACGATGAGGGCGGCCACTTGCAGCAGGTTGCGCAGTTCGAGCAGGTCGCGGGTGACGCGGAAGTTGGCGTAGAACTCGTCCACCTCGGCCTGCAGCAGGGCGATGCGGTGGGCGGCGCGCTCCAGGCGTTTGTCGGTGCGCACGATGCCGACGTAGTTCCACATTAGGCGGCGCAGTTCGTCCCAGTTGTGGCTGATGACGACGAGCTCGTCGGCATCGCTGACGCGGCTTTCGTCCCAGCGGCGAAGGGTGGGGATGGCGGTGGGCTCGGCCTGCACGATGGACTGCGCCGCCGCCTTGCCGAACACCGCGCATTCGAGTAGGGAGTTGCTCGCCAGCCGGTTGGCGCCGTGCAGGCCGGTGTAGGCGACTTCGCCCGCGGCGTAGAGGCCGGGCAGGTCGGTACGCCCCGCCAGATCGGTGAGCACGCCGCCGCAGGTGAAGTGCACCGCGGGCACCACGGGTATGGGCTCGCGCGCCATGTCGATGCCGAGTTCGAGCAGCCGGGCGTGGATGGTGGGGAAGTGCTGGCGGATGAAGGCTTCGCCCTTGTGGGTGATGTCGAGATGGACGCAGTCGAGGCCGCGCTTTTTCATCTCGAAATCGATGGCGCGGGCGACCACGTCGCGCGGGGCGAGCTCGGCGCGCGGGTCGTGCGCCGGCATGAAGCGGGTGCCGTCGGGCAGCAGCAGCTTGCCGCCTTCGCCGCGCACGGCTTCGGTGATGAGAAAGCTCTTGGCCTTGGGGTGATACAGGCAGGTGGGGTGGAACTGGATGAACTCCATGTTCGCCACGCGGCAGCCCGCGCGCCAAGCCATCGCCAGGCCGTCGCCGCTGGCGGTGTCGGGGTTGGTGGTGTAGCGGTACACCTTGCCGGCGCCGCCGGTGGCGAGCACGGTGTGCGCGGCGGCGAAGGTCTCGACACGGCCACTGGCGGTATCGAGCGCATACGCGCCCCAGCAGCGGCGGTCGGCTTGGCGACCGTCCACATGGCGCTGGGTGATGAGATCGACGGCGACGTGGTTTTCCAGCAGGGTGATGTTGGGATGCGCGCGGGCGCGGGCGAGCAGGGTGGTCTGGATGGCCGCGCCGGTGGCGTCGACCACATGGGCGATGCGGCGCTGGCTGTGGCCGCCTTCGCGGGTGAGGTGCAGCCCGGCGCCTTCGGTGTCGAAGGGCACGCCCTGTTCGCGCAGCCAGGCGATGGCGTCGGGCCCGTGCTCGATGACGAAACGCGTGGCCGGCAGGTCGTTGAGCATGGCGCCGGCGACCAGGGTGTCGTGCACATGCTCGTCGAAGCTGTCGCACTCGGCCAGCACCGCGGCGATGCCGCCCTGCGCCCACTGGCTGGACGAGACGTCGAGCGTGCGCTTGGCCAGCACCGTGACCTGCCGATGCTCGGCCAGATGCAGCGCGGTGGTCAGGCCGGCCAGACCGGCACCGAGGATGAGTACGTCACTTTGAGGCATGGTGGATCGACAGTCACGACTGCCGCTTGGAAGAGGGTGGAGACAGCGTGATTGTCCCTTCTTCGCGCGGGGAGGTGTGTTGTCTGCTGACAAGGCGCGCGATGGGGTCGAGAATCGGGCATCCCTGAAACACGGAGACAAGCATGCAACTTCCGAATCTGAAAGACGCGGTGGACCCGCAGGAGTGGGCGCTGCGCTGTGATCTGGCGGCCTGTTATCGCCTCGTGGCCCTGTACGGCTGGAGCGATCTGGTGTTCACCCACATCAGCGCCAAGCTGCCGTCCTCACTGACGGGCGGCGAGCATCAGTTTCTCATCAATCCCTATGGCCTGATGTTCGACGAAATTACCGCGTCGAGTCTGGTGAAGGTGGACGCGGAGTGCAACAAGCTCAGCGACAGTCCGTTTCCGGTCAACCCGGCAGGCTTTGTCATTCACAGCGCGGTGCACGAGGCGCGGCCCGATGCCGCTTGCGTGCTGCACACCCATACCCGCGCCGGGGTGGCGGTGAGCGCGCAGGAGCATGGCTTGCTGCCCATCAGCCAGCAAAGCACTTTCGCGCTGGCTTCGGTGGCGTATCACGACTACGAGGGCGTGGCCTTCCGGCCCGAGGAGAAGCCGCGTCTGCAGAGCGATCTGGGCGATGCCCATTTCCTCATTCTGCGCAACCACGGTCTGCTGACCGTGGGGCCGAGCATCGCCGATGCCTTTCTGGGCATGTACGTGCTTGAGAGCGCGTGCCAGATTCAGATTGCCGCGCTGGCGGGGCAACAAGGCGCGGCGGGGCTGCGACAGGTGCAGCCGGACATTCTCGACGGCGTTGCGCAGGCGATGCGCGTGCAGACCGGCGGCATGGGCGGCGCCTTCGTCTGGCCTGCGCTGTTGCGCAAGCTCGATCGTCTCGACCCTGGCTACAGAATCTGACGGCGTGTCCTGCGAAACCGCGCGGACTGCGGCACTGGGTTCAACACTCCAGGTTGTCGATCAGCCGGGTGCGGCCCAGGCGGGCGGCGCCCAGCACCACGCAGGGAACGCCCTGGTGCAGGTCTTGGGCGGTGGGTGTGTGCAGGTCGGTGCGGCGGCGCAGGGTGAGGTAATCGGGCGTCCAGCCGAGCTGGTCGAGACGGGTCATGGCCTGCTGTTCGAGCAGAAGGATCTGCTCGGGCGCAGTGGCCATGCGGGCATCGTCGGCCAGGGCGCGCAGCGCAGCCTGAAGCTGCGGCGCCTGCGCGCGCTCCTCGGGCGTGAGGTAGCCGTTGCGCGACGACAGTGCCAGGCCGTCTTCTGCACGCACGGTGTCGAGGCCGATGATGTCGATCGGCAGGGCGAACTGCTCGACCATGCGGCGAATGATGAGCAGCTGCTGATAGTCCTTCTTGCCGAACACGGCATAGCGCGGCCGCACCATCTGAAACAGTTTCATCACCACGGTGGCCACGCCCTCGAAGTGGCCGGGACGCGCGGCGCCGTCGAGAATGCCGGCGATGGCCGCATCGGGCAGCACGCGGAAGGTCTGCGGCTGCGGGTACATCTCGGCCTCGGAGGGGGCGAACAGCAGGTCGCAGCCGACGCCCGCCAGAAGCTCGGCGTCGCGCGGCAGGGTGCGCGGATAGCGGTCGAAGTCTTCGTTCGGGCCGAACTGCAGGCGGTTGACGAAGATGCTCGCCACCACCGGCACGTTCTCTTGCTGCGCGCGGGCGATCAGCCCGAGGTGCCCGGCGTGAAGGTTGCCCATTGTGGGCACCAGCGCCCAGTTCGGAAATTGCCGCAGCGCGGCGCGGAGATCGGTGAGGGTATGGACGGTCTGCATGCGCTTCAGGCGGTGTAGCCGTGGACGGCTTCGTCGGGGAAGCTGCCTTCCTTCACGGCCTCGACATAGCTGCGCACGGCGTCGAGCACGCTGGGCGCGCCTTGCATGAAGTTGCGCACGAAGCGCGGCTTGGGGCCGCGGGTGATGTCGAGCATGTCGTGCAGCACCAGCACCTGGCCGTGGGTGCGGGCACCCGCGCCGATGCCGATGGTGATGCCCGGATAGTCGGCGCTGATGTCGGCGGCGAGATCGGACGGCACGAGTTCGAGCACCAGCATGGCCGCACCGGCGGCGCCCAGTTCGGCAGCATGGCGGCGCAAGGTGTCGGCCGACTGCGTGTCTCGCCCCTGGATGCGGTAGCCGCCCAGCGCATGCACGCTCTGCGGGGTGAGGCCGAGGTGGGCGCACACCGGAATGCCGCGCTCCACGAGAGCGGCGACGAGCGGCGCGGTCCAGCCGCCGCCTTCGAGCTTGATCATCTGCGCGCCGGCTTGCATCAGCGCCACGCTGCTGGCCACGGCCTGCTCGACGCCGCCCTGGTAGCTGCCGAAGGGCAGATCGGCGATGAGCCAGGCGCTGCGATTGCCGCGCGCCACGCACTGCGTGTGATAGACCATCTGCTCCAGCGTGACCGGCAGGGTGGAGGCGTGCCCCTGCATCACCATGCCCAGCGAGTCGCCCACCAGCAGGCAATCGACCCCGGCGGCGTCGAGCAGGCTGGCGCTGGCCGCGTCATAGGCAGTGAGCATGGTGACTTTCTCGCCGGCCTCGCGCATGGCGCGCAGGCGATGCAGGGTGACGGGCTTGCGCGGCGCGTCGGCTCGGGGCGGGGCGCCGTAGGGCGCCTGGGGCGGGGTGGATTCAGCGGGCATGTCGGGCTTCGGGAAAACCACGGCATTATGCCCGTGCGTGGGGGCGTTTTGCGAACGAGCGTTCGATACGCGGCATTCAGCTCGGGGTATAGGCCAGCCGCACGTAGAGCGGTGCGAAGGCTTCGGCCTGGGTGAGTTCGACCAGCGCCTCGCGCGTGAGTTCGAGCAGCGCCACCAGGGTGACCACGGCCACGGGCACGCCCTGCGTCGGGTCGAACAGTTCGTGGAATTCGAGAAAGCGCTGGCCTTGCAACTGGCGCAGCACTCGGCTCATGTAATCGCGCACCGAGAGTTGCTCGCGGGTGATCTTGTGATGCGTATGCAGCTTGGCGCGCTTGAGGATGTCGCTCCAGGCCTGCTGCAGTTCGGCGATGGCGACATCGGGCAGGCGCGGCGCCGCGTCGCGGTCGAACAGCACCTGCGCGCGCCAGAAGTCGCGGCCAAGCACGGGCAGGGTGTCCAGCTGCTGCGCGGCGAGCTTGAAGCGCTCGTACTCCAGAAGCCGACGCACGAGTTCGGCGCGCGGGTCTTCGGGCTCGGCGCCCGATTCGGTGGGCGGCCGCGGCAACAACATGCGCGACTTGATCTCGATGAGCATGGCCGCCATCAGCAGGTATTCGGCGGCCAGCTCGAGGTTGTTGCGGCGGATCTGCTCGACGTAGCTGAGATACTGCGCCGTCACCTGCGCCAGCGGAATGTCAAGGATGTTGAAGTTCTGCTTGCGGATCAGGTAGAGCAGCAGATCCATCGGCCCTTCGAAGGCTTCGAGAAAGACCTCCAGCGCGTCGGGCGGGATGTAGAGATCCTGCGGCAGCTCGAACAGCGGCTCGCCATACAGCCGCGCCACCGCCATGCCATCGACCGTGGCGGGCGTGCTGTCCACCACGGGCGAAATCAGCTCGGATTCACTGGGGGCGGGGAGCATTTGTCAGCGCGTCACGGTCTGGGTGCGCGCTCAATGACTTCCATAAACGTAGGCTTTCTGCGGCACACGGCCTTCCTTGAAAGCCTTGGCCAGCTCGGGGTTCTGGGGCTTGTCCCAGAACCGCGCGCGGCCTTCGCGCTGCTTGGCCTCGAGTTGAGGGTCGCTGTGCTTGAGGTCCTGGATGAAGTGGGTCACTTCGGACACATAGGGCTTGACTTTGAAAGGCATGGGCGTCGTCTCTGTCAAAAAATGGCTCAGGCATTCTAAGCAAGCGGTGGACACGACTCGAAGGCACGAATAGGGTGCGCAAAGGCCTTGATTTGGTGCATTGTTGGCCTGCAAATGCACTGAGTCAGGGCAATTTGTGATGAATGATGACAAGAACGGAGCTTTTTAGCCCTTGAATCGGGCATGAGGTTTGCTTTTGGTGCATCAGGCATTTTTTTAGGAACTGACATGGTGCAAGATCCTTCCAGCGGCAATGTGTTGTTCATCCTCCTCGGCGCCATTCTGGTGCTGGCGATGCACGCCGGTTTCGCCTTTCTCGAACTGGGCACGGTGCGCAAGAAAAACCAGGTGAACGCGCTGTCCAAGATCATCACCGACTTTTCGGTGTCGGCCATTGCCTACTTTCTCATCGGTTACGGCATCGCCTACGGCCAGCATTTTCTGGTCGGCGACGATGTGCTCACCAAAGAGCACGGCTACGCGCTGACGCGGTTTTTCTTTTTACTGACCTTCGCCGCGGCCATACCGGCGATCATCTCCGGCGGCATCGCCGAACGCGCCAAATTCTGGCCGCAACTGCTCGCCACTTTCACCATCGTCGCCTTCGTGTACCCGTTTTTCGAGGGCATCGCCTGGAACAGCAATCTGGGCGTGCAGGCCTTGCTGCAGGCCACCTTCGGGGCGCCGTTCCACGACTTCGCCGGATCGGTGGTGGTGCACGCGATGGGCGGCTGGATCGCCCTGGCCGCCGTGCTGCTGCTGGGCGCCCGGCGCGGGCGCTACCACGCCAACGGCCAGATGTCGGCGCATCCGCCGTCGTCCATTCCTTTCCTCGCGCTGGGCTCGTGGATATTGATCGTCGGCTGGTTCGGCTTCAACGTGATGAGCGCGCAGAAACTCGACCAGATCAGCGGCCTGGTGGCGGTGAACTCGCTCATGGCCATGGTGGGCGGCACGCTGGCGGCGTTGGCCGCAGGCAAGAACGACCCCGGCTTTCTGCACAACGGCCCCCTGGCCGGGTTGGTGGCGGTGTGCGCGGGCTCGGATGTGATGCATCCGCTGGGCGCGCTGGTGGTCGGCGCGGTGGCCGGTGGCCTGTTCGTCTGGCTGTTCACCCTGACGCAGAACCGCTGGAAGATCGACGACGTGCTGGGCGTCTGGCCCTTGCATGGACTGTGCGGCACCTGGGGCGGCATCGCCGCTGGCATCTTCGGCATGAAGGCGCTGGGCGGGCTGGGCGGGGTGTCGCTGCTGTCGCAGATCGTCGGCACGCTGCTGGGCATCACGGTTGCCCTGATCGGCGGCTTCGTGGTCTACGGTGTGCTGAAAAAGACCCTCGGCATCCGCCTCGATGCCGAGGACGAGTTCAATGGCGCCGATCTCTCCATCCACCGCATCAGCGCCACCCCGGAGCGCGAGGTGTCGTGGTGATGCGGGGAGCGGATTGCATCGCTGGCGCTCAGCTCCAGCCCAGGTCGCTCAGGCTCAGGGTGTGCGACCACAGCACCTTCCCTTCGGCGCTCTTGGTCACCAGCTCCAGTGAGCGGCTCTTGCCTTCGCCGCGCAGCTTGAGCAGCCCATAGTTGCGTTCGGTCACCAGGGTGCCGGGCACGCGGTTGGGGTTGCCATCGCCGCGGGCAGGACCGGAGTTGAGCGGAGAACTGGTGAACTCCCACAGCGGGTAGTCGTGCTTGCCGCTATAAGCTGGGCGGGGCGCGCGGATCAGCTCGGTGATGTGGCGGTCGCCGCTGAGAAACACCAGTCCGGGGATGCGGTATTGCTGCAGCCAGCCGGTGAATTCGGCGCGCTCGATGGGGAACTGGTTCCAGCCTTCGTATGCATCGTCCTCGTTGAAGAACTGCCCGCCGGCGGCGACGATCTTGAACTTCGCCCGCGAGAACAGCAGGGCGTTCTTGAGCCAGCGTATCTGCGCCGGGCCGAACATGACCTTGCCACGCTCGCCCGGGCTGGTGGCGTCGGCGCTGCGCCACCAGCGGTTGTCAAGCAGAAAGATGTCGGCATCGGCGATGCTGGTCTTGGTGAACACCCCGGCCACGCTCCCCACGCCGTAAGTGGGATTGGCCCAGTAGGTCTGGAACAGATCGAGCGCTGCGCTTTTGAATTCGAAGCTGCTGTCGCTGTCGTTGGGCCCGTAGTCATGATCGTCCCAGATCGCCACCTGCGGCGTGGAGCGCAGGAAGGCATCGAGCGGTGCGAAGCCGCGGGTCTGCCGATAGCGCAGCGCCATGCCTTCGGGGCTCTGGGTATCGGCCTCGCGGTAGTAGAGGTTGTCGCCCAGCCAGATCATCAGATCGGCGCGCTCGGCCGTCATGGGGCCGTAGATCTCATAGCCGCCGCCATACGGTTTACCAGGACGGTCGAAGGCGGGGTCGTTGATGTAGGCGCACGAGCCGGTGATCAGCGTCACGTCGGGAGGCGGATTGCGGAATTGCCAGATCGGCTGGGTACGCACGGTGATGACGCGGTCTGCCGCAGGCTGGCCGTTGACCAGGGCCACAGCAACGTAGTTCACGCCGGGGTTGAGGTCGTCGAGCACCAGGTGGGCGCAGAACTGACCGGCAGCATCGGTGCGCTGCGATGCCGTGCGCTTCTTGTTGCCGGGCTGATCGACCGGTGCATACTCCAGCGCGACTTCTGCCGCGCCGGGAGTCTGCAGCCACACCACGGCCGAACGCGCAGCCACATAGCCCTGCATAGGCCCGGCGAACAGCGTGCCGGGAGGTGCAGGCTCGGCCCATGCCGCAGGAAAGGTCCAGCCACCCGTAGCCAGCAGCGCCGAGGCGGCCAGGCCGCCGCGCAGAAAGCTCCGGCGCGTGGGCAGCCGGGGCGGAGTTTGCGGTGCGGCGCCCATCAGAACCGGGCCTCCATGCCGAGGTAGAAGCTGCGCGGCCGACTGGTGTAGAGCAGTGGGTTGCTTGCGCTGCCAGGGTAGCCGGTCTTGTATTTGTAGACATGTTGTTCGTTGAACAGATTGCGCACGTTGAGCTTCACGCTGAACTGCTTGAAGCCCAGGCCGCCCGCGGTGTCTCCGGCCTTCCAGGTGTAGCCCAGCGAGGCGTCGGCGGTGGTGTGCGCGTCGATGGGCGACTTGCTGTCGGTCCAATAGGCCTCGCTGACATGGCGTAGGCCGAGGCTGGCTTTCCACGGCCCGGTGCGGTAGGTCAGACCGGCGGCCACGGTGCTGTGTGGGGCAAAGGGCATGGGCAGCTTGGCCGAGGTGAACTGGGCATTGAGCAGGCCGAGGTTGGCGTAGGCCGACCAGTTGTTGTTGAAGGTGAAGTTGTTTTGCCAGGCCAGACCTTCGTTCACCGCCTTGCCCACGTTGGCCAGAATGGTGACCGAGCCGGTCGATCCCGGCGGGGTGTAGGTGTAGCTTTGGATGTAGTCGTCGAAGTTGACGCGGAACAGGTCGAGCGCGCCGCTCCACATGCCGAAGTCGTACACCACACCGGCGTCATAGGTGGTGGCCTTCTGCGGCGCGAGGTCGGGGTTGTAAGTGCCGATGTAGTACTGGTTGTACTGCGGCGGGTTGGTGTTGCGGGTGACGTTGGCATAGAGGTTGATGCCTTTGCTCACCGCGTAGTTCACGCCCAGCGAGGGCATGGTGGTGGAGAAGGTATTGCTGAATTGACCGGGCTTTTTCTGCGCCAGCGCGGCGTAGTTGGTGAAGTCGCGGCTGACGTGCAGGTACTTCAGGCCGGCTTGCAGGGTGAGCGCCTGCGTGGGCGTGAAGGTGAAGTTCACATAGGGCTCGTAGAGCTTGGTGGCCACCGGCTCGTCATACACCGAGCCGAGGTATTGGCCCGTGGTGCTGCTGATGAACTGCTGGTCGTGCGTGGTGTCGTTCTTGTTCAGCCACAGCCCGGCTTCCATCTTCACTGTATCGGCCAGGGGCATGCTCAGGCGGAAGATGTTGCCGATGCGGCGGGTGTCGTTGATCGAGTGTGAAAGGAACAATCCGCCAGCCGGTGCCTTCACGCTGCCGAACACGCCATTGGGCTGCAGCAGGTTGTAGGTGGCGTTGGTGTAAGCGCCGCCGCCGAAGCCGTTGCCGCGGTAGTAGTAGAGCTGGTTGGACAGGGTGACGTTGCCGAAGGTGCCTTCATACTTGGCGTAGGTCAGCCAATTCTGGTAGGTGTTGCTGTTGTAGTCGGTGAACAGACCGTTGGGTTTGCCATTGACGATGGGAGCGTCGGTATAGACGTTGCAGGTGTCGCCGAACTTGGCCACGTTGGCGGCGGTGCAGCCGCCGTAGTAGTTGAAGTTCTGGTTGTTCTGCGTGTAGAACAGCGTGAGCGCGCCATTGCCGAGCTGGGTCACGCTCTTGAACAGATACTGTCGTTGGTCACTCGGGGTGTTGTCGTAATAGCCGTCGAGCTTGTTGCGGTTGGCGTAGAACCACAGCGCGGTGGGCGCGCCGGTGTTGGCGCCCAGCAGCCCGGAGTTGGCGAGCAGACCGTAGCTGCGCTTGCCGAAAGAGCCTACGCCGCCGAACAGGCTCAGCGAGGGCGTGGGGCCGGGGTTGAGCGAATAGGTTTCCACCGAGCCGCCGAACGCCGCCAGCCCGGGAATGGCCGCCGAGGCCGCGCCGGGGAAGTAGCGCGTGCCCGAGATGAGACGCGTCGGGATGAATTCGTTGGTGTAGAAGGCGTAGCTGTCGTTGTCGTTCAGCGGTATGCCGTCGAGCGTCCAGTTGATGAGGTTTTGCGCGAAGCCGTTGATGTACACGGTGTCGCCGTTCTGGCTGTCGCCGTCGCTGGTCACGACCACGTTGGGCATGACCTTGAGGGCGCTGGTGAACGATTCGGTGGGGTCCATCGCCTGATATTGCCCAGCGGTGATTTCGGTCTGCGCCTGGGTCGCGGTGGGGTTGAAGAGCTGCACGTTGTCGAGCTGCTTCTTCGGGATGGACTGCACCGTGCCCGCAGGCGCGGAGACGAACAGCCCGCTGCCGGAGGTGCCGCCCGCAGCCTGCCCTTGGGCGCTGACTTCGCCGAGGCTGGACGGTGTCTGCGCCCAGGCGGCGGGGGAACACACCAGCGCCACGGCAAGGGCGATGTGGCGAGGACGGAAACGCGGGGTGGTGGGTGAGGCAAACACGGACGGATCTCCAGGAAAGGTGTTGGACGACTTGCGCAATGCGCAAGCCGCCCATTCTTGGAACCGCCGATGAAAGCGTTTTGAAACGCCTGTGAAGATTTGGTGACGTTTGTTGCGCGCAACAGCACAGGGCTGGGGATTGCGGCATCGGCAGATCAGTCGTCGCCCGCGATCAGACTGGCCTGCGGGCGATGCTGGGTGTGCGCAAGAGTCTGCACATGGGCCAGCATGGCGGCATAGGCCTTTGTCCCTTTGCTGGCAAGCCATTCCTGGCGCATCTGTTCGGGGCCGGAAACCTTGAGCAGCGCGGTTGGCGTGTAGCTGGGGCCAAGCCGTGCTGCTGCCTCGGTCGGGCTGACGGGCGGGTGGGCCACGGGCAGGTGAGCGAAAGGCGCATCGGCACTGCACACGCCGGGATTGCGCTGCATGGGCACCTGCATCGGCAAGACGGGGTAGGGATCGATGTCGGGCCGCTGGCGCCAGATGCCGCTGAGTACCTGCGCATTGGCATCCCATTGCGACATGGGCGGAATGTCGGCCACGGCCTCGATGGTGCGCAGCAGATCGACTTGCGACAGATGCCGGGTGACCAGCACACCCGGTTTGACCCAGGGCCCAGCGGCCACGGCGAAAGTGCGGTGGGCGTCGATGTGGTCGGCGCCGGACTGAGCATCGTCTTCGGTCAGCAGCACCAGGGTGTGCTTCCAGCTTGGCAGGGTGGAGAGGCTGTGGATGACTTGTGCGGTGGCCAGGTCGTTGTTGGCGACATAGCTGTCCGGGGTGGGCAGGCACGGATGGCGGCCTGCGGTGTGGTCATCGGGCAACCAGATGTAGAGCACGCGCGGCAGGTCGGTGGCGTGCGAGCGCACCCAGTGGTCGAAGACCTTGGCGCGGTCGGTGTCGAGGATGAGACGGTCCCAGGCGGGATAGTCCATGGCCAGGTGGGCACGCAACGCCGGGGAGATGTCGCCGATCTTGTTGCGCGAGGCGAACTCGCCGAAGTCCTCGAAGCTCACACCGTGGGCCAGCAGGTCGTTGAACAGGAACAGCCGCGCCGGGTAGGTGATCCACGGGTTGCTCCAGTGGCCCAGCGCCGAAAGGTTCTTGTAGATGGCGTAGGGGTTGCGCGCGCCGCTGGCGTCGGGCGCGAGCGACTGCGTCCAGCCCGAGTTGGCGATAAAGCCGCGGTTGGAGTAGTACAGCGGCCAGGTGCGTTGGACGAAGTCGGAATCGGACGCCGCGGTGGTCCACTGGTGGCCTTGCGACGTGACTTCGCCGTCGGCAAAGAAATGCACGAACAGCGCGCCGTTTGCGGCCAGGTGAAACAGATTGGGCAATTCGCGCGGGCCATACAGCGCGAGCGCCGGGTCGGCCCACTGGCCTGCAGCAGCGTACTTGCCGAGGTCTTCGTCGAAGGTCTTGTTCTCGCGCAGGATGAACACGACGTGCCGGATGTGGGCATGCAGCCAGGCGGTGGCAGCGGCGTTTTCCGTGGCGAGCTTGCGGCGTTGCATGGCGTCGAAGCCGTCGTTGCGCAGCGCGGTCTGCGTCCACTGCGCAGCGCGCGCGCCAAGCTCGCGCAGGTCGATGCGCTGCACCACGCCCTGCATGCTGTTGCCCACCCATTGATGCTGCAGATTGGGCCCGCTGCCCATGCCCTTGGCACTGGCGACGAACAGGGTCTGCCCCTGCACTGCCAGCGCCGTGGGGTACCAGGCGGTGGGGATGAGGGCGACCCGCCTGCCGCTGGCCAGATCGAACACGGCGACGTCATCGTTGCCTGCATTGGCGACGAACAGCATGCCCTGCGCCACGGCCAGGGCGACGGGGTAGGAGCCGGGCGGGGCGCCGACATAGGGGCTGTCATCGAGCACGCGCACGGGTCTGAGACTGCGTGTGTTCACCGCCACGACGCGATCGAGATTGGCATCGGCCACCCATACGAGCGGCGTTCCCGGCTGCGCCGCAAGCGCCGTGGGGTGCGCGCCTGCGGCAAAGCTGTGGGCGCCAAGCTGCGGGCCGGTGGCGACGCTGCCGAGCACCTTCCAGCGCTCGCGGTCGATCACGGTCACGCCGTTGCCGCCCCAGTCGCTCACCACCAGTTTGCGGTCACCGTCGGCCAGGGTGACGGCGAAGGGATAGCTGCCGACGTTGAGCGTATCGACCGTTCCACTTTGCAGATCGACGCGCGCCAGGCTGTTGGCCAGCATGCCCGTGACATACGCATGTCGACCGCCCGGGCCGATGACCACGCTGTCGGGGTAGAAATGCCGCGGCTGCTGCCAGTTGCCCGCGTATCGATACGGGTACTGATCGCGCGGGAAGGGCTGCCACGGCAGGGCGTAGCGCCGCGCCATGCGCAGCGTGCCGTCAGGTTCGGGTTTGAGTGCGAGCAGGTCGTCGCTGTTGCCGCCGGTGGCGTAGAGCGTGCCGTCGGGGCCGAAGGCCAGTCCCTGGAACAGGCTCTGATCGTGGATGACGCTCGCCCTCTCTTGCGAGCCTGAGGTGTCCATCGCCCCCTGCGCCACGGTGGCGCCGGGCGCGGCGTGTTTCTTGTCCTTGTCGAGCAGGGTCAGCACGCCGGATTGCGGCTGCAGTGTGGCCGCGTCGAAGCGCAGCACGCTTTGCTGCTTGCTCGCGCCGCCGGTAAGCACGGCGAGTATGCCGTCACGCACCGCAAGCTGCGTGGGAAAGTTGGGCATCTGCGCGAGTTGCCCCACGGGCGTGAGCAACCGCCCGCTGGGGAGGATGGCCGTGGGCTGCTCGGGGGGCTGCGCCGCGGCGGCGCTGGCGACAAAGCCGGACAGGACGAATGCAAGAGCGGGACGGAAGGTCATGGGGCGGGATGAGCAAGGGAGGAGGGGACGCTGCAGAGTAGCGTTGCGGAACCAGATAAACGGTATAAACTGTTTATGTCTTTTTCAAACGGAGAGCATCATGTCTGTCGCCAAACCGCGCACCGCAGCGCAAGCAGCGCTCAAACGCGCAAGCGTCGCGGCGCGTGCCGCAAAACCCGTTACGACGAAAGCCGTGAGGCGCGCCGCGCCCGTCAAGACCGCAGCGAAGTCGGCCGTCAAGCCTGTACCCGTCAAGACCCCGTCGCGCAAGAAGGTCGCGGTCGAGTCTGCGACCCATTCCCCCAAGGCCCAGCCCGTCAGCACCGCCGCAGAGGCCAAGCCGCCGAAGATCAAGCTGGTGCGCGACAGCTTCACCATCCCCCGCACCGAATACGAGGCGCTCGACGCCCTCAAGGCCCGCCTGATCAAGCTCGCCCGGCCTGCCAAGAAGAGCGAGGTACTGCGTGCTGGCATCGCGGTGCTGACCACTCTGAACGACACGGCGCTTCTCGCCGCCCTCGACGCCGTGCCCGCGATCAAGACCGGCCGACCGAAGAAGGCCAAGTAGGCACGACGTGGGCTGCATGGGTGTGCGGCTCTTGGACGGTACAGGCATGGCGTGATGCGGCATGGCGCCCGGCTCATGCCGAGCTGCGCTTGTAGCGCAGGAAGCGCGCCGATCTTTTCAAGGGCAAAAGGGAAGCTGCGGCAAGCAGAACGAGCGGAATGGCCGTGAGCAGACCTTGCGAGATGTGCATGGTGGAGACGTCGAAGAGCGCAAGGCCCAGAGTCGCTGCGGCAAGCAGCAGCAAGCCAGCGATGCGCAACTTCAGGTGCGTGACCGAGAAATGCCTGGCGAGGCAGGTTTCATAGTCGCGCTGTGTCAGCCGTTCGGTGATGCCCGGGCAGTCCTTCAGCAGGTGGTCGATGTGCCATTGCAGTGCGATGACGCCGAAAATGACCAAGCTCCCGATCAACAGGCCGCTGGCCTTGAGCAGGCTGGGCGGCAAAGGTGTGTACACGGCGGCGGGTGTCATGAGAAGCGCCAAGGCCAGCACCATCAGCGCACGCATGACGTTGAAGCCGACCCACAACTCGCGTCGCACCGCTGCCTCCTGTGCGGCGTCGCGCAGTTGTACCCCCGGGCCGCGCCACATCCTTGGGTAGAAGACCCTTCGCCCGTCGGACGAGGTACGGAACAGGCACTCGACTGCAACGTGAGGACGCATGGCGGATTCCTTTCAAGTCTTCGCGTACCCGTGGTCGTGCTCTGCTTCAGGCAGCCTGCCAGAACGCCGCTGCGATGAGCGCGGCGGCGAGCGTCCAGCCGCTGGCGGCGGGCAGCCATTGCGCTACGGCCCAGGCCAGGGCCACGGAGGCGGCCACGGAGGCGATGTTGCGGGCATCGCCGAAGATCAGTTGAAACACCTTTTTCATGCGCGGGCTCCTTGCGCGGCGGGTTGCGCAACGCGCAGTTTCAACGCGGAGAGTCTGCCCGCCGCGGCATACAGGGCGAACAGGATCAGCAGTGTGGCATCGCCCAGCGGCCAGACGCGGGCTTCGTCGAGAAGACCGCCCAGGCTCCAGAAGGTGCCGAAGGCCAGCAGGGCGCAGGCCACGGTGAACTTGAGGGTGTTTTCCGGCACCCGGGTCAGCGGAGCGCGCAGCACCAGGCCCGCGGCGATGACGGCCAGCAGCGCGGCCACGGCGCTGCCCGCAGCCTGACCGTAGCTGAGGGATCGGCCCAGTGCCACCACCAGCAGCCACACCTCCAGCCCTTCGAGCAGCACGCCCTTGAAGGCCACGGCCCAGGCCACTCGGGCTTCGGCGTGGTCGATCTTGTGGCGGGTTTCGGCGAATTCCTTGGCCTCGTCGTGCAGCTTGGTGCGACCGGCGTAGCGGCGGATGGCCTTGACATACCAACGCAGACCGAACAGCAACAGGAACAGGCCGATGGCGGCGCGGATGATGTCGATGTCGGCCTGCACCACGTTCAGTGCGGCGCCGGTGACGAGGATGAGCGCGGCCACCACGCCGAGCGCTGCGGCAGCCGCGCCGGTGGCGCGCGCCCAGCCGATGCTCAGCGCCACGGCAAGGACGATGGTGAAGGCTTCGACCCATTCGACGGCAGAGGCCAGAAAGATGGCGCTCATGGCGCCCCAGTGTGTTGCGGTCATGCGGGGTGTTCCTCGGTAGGTTCAGTGGAGCGTGCGGGGTAGATCAGCGCTTGCGCGCCGTTGACGTGAATCGAGGTGACGGTGCCCGGGGCGGTAGCGTGTTCGTCGGCCACGGGCAGGCGCAGCGATACGCCATGGAGGTCGAGGCGCAGTTCGGTCTGTTCACCGACGGTAACGCAACCGAGCACACGGGCCTGCGCTACGGCTTCGTTGCCACTGCCTTCAGAAAGACGCAGCGCCGCTGCGCGCAGGTAGAGCTGATACTGCCCGTCGGCCCGCGCGGCGGTGCCGTGTGGCAGATCCATCGCGCCCCACGGCGCCTGCAGCCGACCTGCGCGCAGGGTCACCGGCCAGGGGCCGTGCGCGCTGGTGAAGCGGGCGACGAAATCGGAGACGGGTTGGCGCAGCAGCTCGCGCGGGGTGCTGAGCTGCTGCAGCCGTCCCTGGTGCATCACGCCGACACGGTCGCCCAGTGCCAGCGCCTCGCGGTGGTCGTGAGTGATGTACAGCGCGCTGATGCCATGCGCGCGCACCACGCTGCCGATGCGCTCGCGAAGTTCCTCGCGCAGTCCGGCGTCGAGGTTGGACAGGGGTTCGTCGCACAGCAGCAGCCGGGGCTTGACGGCCAGTGCCCGCGCCAGTGCCACACGTTGCTGCTGGCCGCCGGAGAGGGCGTGCGGATGGCGGTCGGCCAGCGCGGCCAGGCCTACTTCGTCGAGCATGGCCAGCGCCTGCTTGTGTGCCGCGACGCGGCCCAGGCGGTGCAGCGGCAGGGCCACGTTGTCGAGCGCGCTCAGGTGCGGCCACAGCGCATAGTCCTGGAACACCATGCCGAGCTGGCGCTGCTCAGGCGGAAGAAAAGGGCCGCCAGCAGCGTCCACCAGAGTCTGCCCGAGCCGGATGCTGCCGCCGTCGAGCCGCTCCAGCCCGGCCACCAGACGCAACAGCGTGGTCTTGCCCGAGCCGGATGGGCCGAGCAGGCAGAGGATTTCACCTTCCTGCAACTGAAGGCTGACGCCATGCAGCGCGGTGTGGTGGTCATAGCGCTTGTGCGCGGCGTCGATATGCAGCAGGGACATGGTTCAGGTCTGGCCGATCTGGCGCCAGGTAGACGGAGTGAAACGCGCATACACCCAGCGCGCCAGCAGGGCGAAGGTCAGCAGCACGGCCATGCCCAGAACCTGGAGTCGGGCCTGCTGATGAAGCTGAAAGCCACCGGCGTATTGCAGCAACGCGACGGCCAAGGGCGGGTGACCCGCCGGGTACAGCAGTTCGGACGCCGGCAGCTCGAAGGCGATGGACAGCACCGCCAGCAGCCAGGCATAGAACAGCGCGCCCGACAGCAGCGGCAGATGCACATGGCGCAGGGTCTGCCAGCGTGAAAGACCATGCACCCGCGCGGCGTCGGCAAGCGAGCGGTGCAGTTGCGCCACCGGCCCCATCAACACCCGGCTGGTAGCCGGCACGGCCAGCGCCACATAGGCCATGCCCAGCAGCAGACTGCCGCCATACAGCGGGGCGTAGGGCTGGTTGTAGGCCTGCAGATAGGCGGCGGCCAGCACGATGAGCGGCAGCGCCATCATCGCCAGCAGCGCCACGTCGAGCACGCGGCCCACTCGACCGGGCCTGGCGATCAGCCAGGCCACGGGCAGGGCAATGGCCAAAGTGAGGGTGGCCGCCACCAAGGCCATCTGCAGCGAAAAGCGCACGGCGGCCAGCAGCGGCGGCATCGAGGCGGCAATCTGCTCCCACCCAGCGCGCGGCCAGGCTACCCCCAACGCGGCAAAGGTGGGCAACGCGAGCGCAAACAATGCCAGCGCCAGCAAAGCCGTGCCGTGCAGCAGTTGGTGGCTAGCCGACAGCCGTATGCGCGAGGCGGGCCGGTGCTTACCGCCGAGGGTCTGCATCTGGCTGGCGCGCTGACCTACGCGGTGCTGCAGGATGAGCGCCGGCACCACCAGACCGAGCAGCAGCCAGGAGGTGCTTGCCGCCAGCGGGAAGTTCAGCGGCATGCCGTTGACCGCCTGATAGATGGCGTAAGTGCCCATGGTGAAACCGCTGCTCGCGCCCAGCGTGGCGACGACGGCGAAATTGCGCAGCGACTCGGCGTAGGCGATGGCAAAGCCTGCTGCCAGCGCGGGCAGCAGGGCGGCGAGCGCCAGCCGCAGTCGCCACAGCCTGGACAGGCCATGCACCCGCGCCGCTTCCTGCTGCGCCGCGCTGGTATGACGCAAGCTGCCCTGCACGACCAAGTAGACATAAGGCACGACCTTGAGCACGAGGGTCACGACGATGCCCACCGGCCCGAGCAGCGCCTGCGCCGCATGCAGTGCCCAAGGCCATGCGGCCAGCGGGCCAATGGGCGCGGCCAGCAGCATCCAGCCCGAAGCGAGAAAGAAGTCGGGGAAGATCAGCAGCAGCCAGACCCCGGCCTCGATACCGCTGCGGCCGCGCAGATCGGTGCGCTCGCGCAGCCAGGCCAGCCACAGACCCAACGGCAGGGCCAAAGGGCCAACGGCGAACGCGACCCACAGCGAGTTGAACAGGGCATGGAGTTCATAGCCCTGAAAGGCATGTCGCAACGCCGCCAGCGTGGGCCGCAGATCGCCCTGCAGCAGGTGCGGCATGACGGCCGAGAGCAGGAAGCCCAGAAGCGGATAGACCCACAACGCGATGAACGCGGCAGCGGCCAGCAACAGGCCGAGGCGCCAGCCCCAGCGACGCAGCCCTGCGTGGCGAGGAACGGCGTGACCGGTCTGCATCGGCACGGACCGGGGGTGCCAGAGGGAGTCGGGTTGGCCGACGCTCACGTCTCGCCCCAGCCTTTCAGTGCACGACGTGGGCGTTGAACCATTCGATCACCTGCGGCTCTTTCGGCCCCCATACGGCGGGATCGAGCACCAGCGGCTGCACGGTGCCCAGCCGGGCCAGGCTGGGCAGGGGCCGGGTGCCCTGAAGCAGCGGCAGGTAGTTGGAATCAGCGTTGGTGTCGCCGCCCTGCATCGCGGCCTGCCCTGCGGGCGAGAGCACCCATTGGACGAAGCGCCGCGCCTGCTGTTGCAAGGGGCCGGAGACCTGCTTGCCGATGGCCAGGTCGGAGGGCAGCACGGTGGACGGTGCGGGCGCGGCGATGCGAAGTTGCGGCATCTCGTGCAGAAAGCCCAGCGCGGCCGAGCTTTGCACCACGGCGGCGTCGATCTGGCCATACTGCAGCGCCCGCAGGGTGACGCTGTTGGTCGGAAACACCTTCAGTCCGTTGGCCTTGAGATGCTCGAAGTAGGCCTCGCCAGCCCCTTGGCCCATGTGTTGCAGCAGCCCGGCGACCAGCGGGTAGGTGGGGCCGGAGATGGCCGGGTTGTCCATGCCCACCTTGCCGCGCAGCGCGGGCTTGGCGAGGTCGTCCCACGTCCTGGGCCAGTCGGCTTCGGCAAGGGCTTTGGGGTTGTAGAGGATGACCCCGGCGTAGGTCACGCCCACGGGTTGCCAGCAATGACTGCGCGGCACGAGTTGCTGGCCCAGGGCCGTGTAGGGCACGCCGGGCGCCCAGCCGCATTGCAGCAGACCCTGCGTGGCGAAGGTCTGCATGGCCTGGTTGCCGTCGAGCCAGAGCACGTCCCACTGCGGGTTGCGGCTCTCGGCCTGCACCCGTGCCAGTAGCGGGCCGGTGCTGAGATGCACGAGATTGACCGGCATGCCCGTGGCCTTGGTGAAGGCCTGCGCGACATGCTGGTCATACCCCATGGCGCCATACACAGTGAGGGTGGCGGCGCGAGCTGTGGTGAGGCCAACCCAGGCGATCGAGGCGACGGCCATCAGCCGCAGCGGCAGGCGGAGGAAGGCAGGTCTCATGAGTCGCTCAGATGGAATCGCACCCAGATGGTGAAGGCCAGGGTCTTGCCCTGAAGCTCCTTGGGTGTGGCAGGGTAGGGGGCGTTGCGCACGGCGTCCATCGCCGCTTTGTCGAGCAGGTCGGCGCCGCTGGAGGTGACCACGCGCAGGTTGCTCGCCACACCGTCGCGGAAGTCGAAGCCCACCAGAGTCTTGCCGGTGAGCTGCATCAGGCGTGCGGCCTGGGGGTAGTGCACCGCGGCCTGAATGGCGCTGCGCAGCTCGGCCTCGAAGGTGGCCTTGATCGAGGCGACGTCGGGCGCCGGAGGGGCGGGCGGTGGCGGCGGGGCGGGCGGCGTGGGCGCTGCCACCGGCATCGCCGGGTGGGTGTCCGGCGCCGGGGCGGGGGGCGCCTGCACCTTGGGCGTCGGCTCAGGCGCGGGCTGCGGCGGCGGAGGCTGCACCGGCTTGGGCCGCACGTTGTGGACGATGGGTTTGGGCTGAGGCTTGACCACCGGCTTCGGTATGGGTTTGGGCTCGGGCGGCTTGGGCACGGGCGGAGCGACGGTCTTGGGGGCAGGCTTGGGCGCTTCGAGCACGATCTGAATCGGCGGCGGTGGTGGCGGTGGCGCAGGGCGGCTGCTCCACCAGGCCACGGCGGCGATCAGGGCGATTTCGAGCAGCAGCGCGGCAAGCGTCGCCACTGGCCAGCGTTTGCCGTCGTCGGGCTCGTGCCACGCCGCAGGGCCTTGCGGCAGCACGGCGCTCATGATCCCTGCCCTCCCTCGGCTCGGGCGGCGAGACCGATGCGGGTGACCCCGGCCACGCGGCAGGCATCCATCACCGACATGAGCTGCTGCAGCGACACGTCCTCTTCACCCGCGATGGTGACCTGCAGGGTGTCGGTGTCGGGCTTGCTCTGGAGCAGCGCAGTGAGCTGTTGCGGCGAGAGTATGCGATCCTCGAAATGGATGGCGCCGTCCTTGTCCACGCCCAGGGTGATCTGCGGCTTGGGCATGGCCTGCGCGGTGGAACTGGTGGGCAGACGCGAGGTAATCCCGGCGTCGGGAATCATGTGCAACGTGACCATGATGAAAAACACCAGTAGGAAAAACATGATGTCGATCATCGGGATGATCTCGATGCGGGCCTTCTTGGTTTCGAAATACTTCATGGGCGATCCAGCAAAAAAGCCGCGACGAGTCCGTCGCAGCGCAAGCGTGCGAACTCCAGCGCACGCGATCTGGAGAGGTTCCGATGGATCTCAGGCCATCTTCTGCTGCAGCATGTTGGAAGGCTGCACGGTCGGCCGCACCGCCTGCCCGCCCTGCGCCACCACCACCGGCCGCACGCCGCCTTCGCGGTAGTGCGGGTACATGCGGTTCATCAGAATGACCTTGATGCGGTCGAGCTGGTGCATGACCAGACGCACGCGCTGATTCAGGGCGTTGAAGGTGATCAGGCCGACGATGGCGATGAACAGACCCGCCGCAGTGGCCACCAGCGCCTCGCCCACACCGGCGGTCACGGCATGGGTCTGCGCGCCCGGGTTGGACAGCGCGGAAAAGGTGTTGAACATGCCGATGATGGTGCCCAGCAGCCCGAGCAGCGGCGCCAGGGTGACGATGGTGTCGAGCGCCCACAGCCCGCGGTCGGTGCGCGGAGCCTGATCCATCACCGCCTCATCGAGCTGGGCGTTGAAGTGATCCAGCGGATCGTTCATGTCATGCGTCAGCGCCACGGCGGCGACCTGGGCGAAAGGGCTGGCCGGATCGCGCTTCACGAGAGCGTCCACGGCCTGGTGATCCAGATGCTTGTGGCTTTTGAGCGCGCGCACCCAGCTTTTGCCCTGGCCGAGCATGCGCGATAGCGCCCAGAAGCGCTCGATGCTCACCGCCAGTGCGATGAGCAGCAGCAGGGCCATCAGGTAAAGAATGCCACCGGACATGGCGGCGAGGTGAACGAGGTTGTCGAGGGTCATGATGATCTCCAGAAAATGCAAAACATCACAAGCTAGTCAAGGTTCGTGACATGGTGACGAACCCTGACCTGCAGGTAAGGTTTCACTGAAACGGCACGGAGAAATTCACCATGACGCTGCGCCCTGCGTTGGTATAGAAAAGCGGCACGTTCCCGCCCGTGTAGCCTGCGAGAGAGTTGATCTTGGTGTTGTTCGTCAGGTTGAACAACTGCACCCCGATCTTGGTGCCGTGCGGCACGAAACCGGCATCTTGCACGGTGTAGTTCAACGAGGCGTTGAGAATGGTGCTCGACGGAATCGCGTAGATGCCCACCGATTTGCCGCCGGCGTCGGTGCCGATGTCGCCATAGTTGGAGCCGATGTACTTGGCGATGAGCGACGCGTACCAGGGGCCACGGTTGTAGATCAGACCGGCCGCGCCCGTGGTCTTGGGCACGCCTGCAAGCTGCAGCCCGTCGGAATCCTGCTTGGCCTGGTTGTAGGCCGCATTGCCGTAGAGGCTGAATCCGCCGCCGACGTAATAGGTGGCTTCGATCTCGGCACCGCGATACTTCACCCCGCCCGCGTTGTAGAAATACTTCTGCCCGGCGACCGTGCGCGACTGCACCTGGTTGGTGAAGTCGATAGCGTAGAGGTCCCCGCTGACGGTCAGCTCCTGGGAGCGCCAGGTGGTACCCACCTGGTAGTTCGTGGTCTGCTCAGGCTCCACGCTGTTCGCACCGGTTTGCGGGTTCGGGATGTAGAACAGGTTTTCGTTCGGTGCCAGATAGCCCTTGGCCACTTGCGCGTAGGCACTCCAGTTCGGGGCAATGGCGTAGTGCAGCTCCACTGCGGGGAGCACCTTGCTCCAGGTCTGGGTGTAATCCAGTGGCTTCTTGGTCTTCTGCTCGACCGGCGCGTTGTCGTGACGCTGGAACCAGGCGTATTTCAGACCACCGCGCAGTTGTAGTTGCGGGGTGAGGTTCCAGTCGTACTGAATGTAGGGCTGTGCGGTGGTGAAGGTGCCGTTGATGAGGCGGTCTACCGCCTTGCTGATGCCGTTGGGATAGATGCCGGTGGCATTCCAGGCCTGGTTGTCGGAAAAGTCGATTTCCGAGTTGTAGCGATGGTAGGTCTGGTAGTTGAGCCAGACGCCGTAGTTCAGCGTGCCGGGGCCGATCTGTTGCTTCAGGCGCAGGATGTCACCCCAGTTGCGATAGTTCAGGTACATGTGCTGGCCGGGGATGTTGCTCGCGCCGTTGACGGTGCCGTTGGGGGTGTCCGCCCCCGCCGGAAAGGTGCCGTCGGGACTCAGGCAGTTCACCTGCCCATAGTCACAGCCGCCGCCGTTGGGGTCGAGGCCGTTCCAGCCCGAGTGGTAATAGGCGTAGGTGTAGAACTTGTTGTCGATCTGCACGCCGCCGAGGCGGGACTTCAGGCCGAGGTATTCGAAATCGGTCTGAAAGTCGTCGTAGTTGTACCCGGTGTAGGCCTGGCTCAGCGGATTGCTGCTCAGGCCGTAGTTCGGGCCGAACTTCTGAATCTGTCCGGGCAAGGTGCTGGTGTAAGGCGGTTTGCCGTTGTTTACCGCCACGTAGGGCGCGGATGTGGCGCCGACGATGGCCGCGTTACTGCCGCTGTTGCGGTTGACCATTGAGACGAAGGTCAGCAGCGAGTCGTCACCGATGGGCTTTTCGGCCTTGATGAACAGGTTTTTGCGTTCGATATTGGCACCGGTGAGATAACCGTCGCTCTGCAGCTGACGATAGTCGATGAAGGCGCGCATGTCGCCGTAGTTCTTCATCACGCCGGTGTCGAACTCGGCGCCCAGCATGCGAGTTCCGAAGCTGCCGACGCTGCCGTAAAGCGTGGTCTGCGGCTTGTCCAGCGGTTCCTTGGTCAACAAGGCAATGGTGCCGCCGAACGTGGCATAACCCACTGTGGAAGCGTTACCGGGACCACGGTCGACGATGACTTGGCCAATGTCCTGGGGCATGAAGTATTCGGCGGAGTGGTGGGTGAAATCGTTGGAGTCGCCCACCGGGACGCCGTCCCAGGTCAGGTTGTATTGACCGTCCTGGAAGCCGCGAATCGACAGCTCCTTGCTGTTGCCCAGACCTGGCCCGTTGGGCTCGATATCGACCACGCTGGGTGCGATGCTGACGATCTCGCTGTAGTTCGCGGTGGGAGCCTGGGTGTTCTCGATGTAGTGCTGGTTGATGATCGATTGCGGCTGTCCAGCCTTGAGCGAGCCTTGCGTGGGCGCCTGATGCACCGCACTCGCCTGCTTGGCTTGCTCGCGCTCGGCGGCCGTCTGGCCACTGCCTCCCTCGGCGCCAGCCTGCACCGTGCCGAGGTTGTCCGGCGCAGTCTGGGCATGGGCGCTGGCAAAGGGCAGGGCGATGAGTGCGGCCACGAGGGCCTGAGTCAGCGGGGTAGGCTTGAAGGTGTATCGATGGCGAGACATGACGGCTTGCTCCCTGGGGCAGTTGATGCACGAGTTGCGAATGCCGTCATTCCAAATTTCTGATATGTCCGTGGGGTTGCAAAAACCTGTCCGAAGCCTGTCCGTACCGGCCAAAGATGTACACAAATGTTGGCAGTGCGAATGCGTCTTGGCTTCGGCTTGCGCTGTCCGGGCTGCGTTACGTTGTGGCGGAGTCGTCGGTCGGCTCTGCCGCAGCAGCCCAGCGGTAGCCTGCGCCGTGCACCGTCTGCACGCGCTGGTCCAGGGCATGGGGTCGCAGATGGCGCCGCAGGCGGGCCACGGCGGTGTGTACCGTATCGGCGCGAGCGCGAGCGGGAACGTCCATCGCCAGACGCAGCTCCTGCGTGCTGAGCACTTCGCCGGGGCGCGCGCCCAGCGTCCATAACAGATGGAACTGCTGGGTGGGCAGCGGCAGGTGTTGATCGCCGATGCGCAGGCTGCGGGTCTGGCTGTCCAGTTCCAGACCGGGATCGAGCCGCAGGCCACCCTCGGGTTGCGGGGTGATGCGTTCGCGCAGCCGTGCAAGCTGGATGCGGATGAGCGCGGGAGGGCTGTCGAGCGGGAGCAGGGCGTCTGCGCCGGCCTTGAGCGCGGCCATGGCGCCGGGCGAGGCACAGTCCGGCAGAAAGACGATCACGCCGGGCAGTCGCCCGCCCACGCGCTGCCGCAGGCGCATCAGCCAGTTGGTCAGTGCGCCCACGTCTTCGCCGCTGGCGGCCAGCGCGGCCCAGGCGTCGCCGGTCTGCAGGCGTTGCAGCGCCTCGTCGGTCGCGACGGGCTGGCTGTTGCTGTCCAGGCAGGGCGCTTGGGCTGAGGAGAAGTGCAGCCGCAGCACAGCATGTTTGACGGGCGGATTCAAGGGAGCGGGGAAGGGGGCTGGGCGCCAGACGTGCACCCGCGCGGTAGTCTGCGCGCAGTGCGTGACGGTTTGATGATGGCACGGCACCTGCCACTACCATGCCTGCCGATGAAAAGCATCACACAAGCCAATCTTTACGCCCTCGGCGCCATTGCCCTGTGGGCGTCTCTGGCCACGCTGGGGGTGGCGCTGTCGCATGTGCCGGCGTTTGCCTTGACTGGGCTGGCGCTGATCATCGGCAGCATGCCTACCTGGAGTCATTGGCGGCAATGGCGGGTATCGCCTGCGGCGCTGGCGCTGGGGATCTATGGGCTGTTCGGCTTTCACTTTCTGTTGTTCATCGCCCTGCGCCACGCGCCGCCGGTGCAGGCCAATCTGGTGAACTACCTCTGGCCGCTGTTCATCGTGGTGCTGGCGCCGTTGCTGCTGCCCGGGTTGCGGCTGCGCCCGGTGCATGTGCTGGCCGCAGGTCTGGGGTTTTTCGGCGCGGGGCTGGCCATTCTGGGCGGACGTTCGGTGCAGGCGGCGTGGGCCTGGGGTTATGTGCCGGCCTTGGGGTCGGCGCTGGTCTGGGCCACTTTTTCGTTGGGCAGTCGCCGCATCGCCCAGACGGGACAGGGCTTTCCTACGGCGGCGCTCGGGCTGTTCGGCCTGATCTCCGGCGTGCTCGCGCTGATTTGTCATGTCTGGCTGGAGCCCGCGGTGCACCTGAGCGTGACGGATGCGCTGCTCATCGTGTTGATGGGACTGGGGCCGCTGGGCGGCGCTTTTCTTCTGTGGGACCGCGCGCTCAAGCTGGGCGATCCGCGCACCATCGGCGTGTTGAGCTACCTGACCCCGCTGGCCTCGACCCTGCTGCTGATCGTCCTGACCGGGCGCGCTCTCACACCCTGGGTCGGTCTTGCGGCCCTGCTGATTGTGGGTGCTGCGCTGTTGGCGGTACGCGCCAAGAGCTGAGGGATCGGGCGTTCGGCAGCAACTTGTTCTGGTTCGGTATATCGCCGTCATAACATTCGGTCACAATTAATCCCCCGTATTTGCGGGGTGGTGACTGAAGGGGGAAGCGATGACCGAACTGGCCTTGCAGGACGCGGAGGCGCAAACGCCGACTCGCCCGTCGCACGACGATGAAACGACGGCGCCTGCGGCTTACGCCCTGGGGCTTGCCGCGCTGGGCAGTCTGGCTCTGGCCGCTTGCGGAGGAGGCGGCTCGGGGTCGAGCGATGTCGGCCCCACGGCGGCCAAGCTGCCGCTGCCCACGCAGGCTCAGGCGGCACGTTTCGCCAGCATCGCCGGCACTGGCGCGACGCAGGCCGATATCGACGCGCTCACCGGCCGTGGCTACGAGGCCTGGCTCGACGCGCAGTTCAATGCGCCGCGCAGTCTTTCGCATTTCGACTGGCTGCTGGCCAAGGGCTATGGAGTGGCGGCCGACCAGTACAGTTTCAACGGCATGGACGCCACGATCTGGCGCAAGCTGTTGTCGTCGCCCGATGTGCTGCGCCAGCGGGTGGTGCTGGCCTTGTCGGAGATTTTCGTGGTCTCCATGACCGGGTTGAGCACCAGTTGGGGCAAATTCGCGCTGGCCGCCTATCTCGACATGCTGGAGGAGCGGGCCTTCGGCAGCTACCGCGACCTGCTCGGCGCGTTCAGTCTGTCGTGCGCCATGGGGGTCTACCTCAATATGCGCGGCAATCAGAAGGGCGACCCGAAGACGGGGCGCCAGCCCGACGAGAACTACGCCCGCGAGGTGATGCAGTTGTTCAGCATCGGCCTGCTGCAACTCAACCCCGACGGCAGCCCCAAAACCCTGGCCGACGGCCGGACGCAATACACCTACAACCAGGAGCACGTTACCGCGCTGGCCCAGGTGTTCACCGGATGGGACTTCAACACCACCAATGTCAACGCCGGCCCGGCCTTCATGCGCGAACCCATGCGCCACATCGCCGCGCGCTTCGCCACGGGCGACAAGAGCGTGCTGGGCGTGGCCATTCCCGCCAGTGCCGACGGGCCGACGGCACTGAACAAAGCCCTTGACGTGCTGGCAGCGCACGACAACGTCGGCCCGTTCATCGGGCGGCAGCTCATTCAGCGCCTGGTCTGTTCCCAGCCGAGCCCGGCCTACGTGGCCCGGGTTTCGGCCGTGTTCGCCAACAACGGCCAGGGGCAGCGCGGCGATCTGAAGGCGGTGATCCGCGCCATCTTGCTCGACCCCGAAGCGATCAACCCGCCAGCGGGGCCGGCCAGCGGCAAGCTGCGCGAACCCGTGCTGCGCCTCGTGCAGTGGGCGCGCACCTTCGGCGTAACCTCGCCCTCGGACGCCTGGGCGGTGGGCGACACCTCCAACCCCAGTTCGCGCCTGGGGCAGAGTCCGCTGCGCTCGCCGTCGGTGTTCAATTTTTTCCGTCCCGGCTATCTGCCGCCCGATTCGGCCCTGGGTTCCAACGCGGTCACGGCGCCGGAGTTTCAGCTCTGCAACGAAACCACCGTGGCCGGTTATCTCAACTTCATGCAGAGCGTGATCCAGAACGGCATCGGCGACCTCAAGCCCGACTACACCGCCTACTACGCGCTCGCCAACGATGCCGCGGCCCTGGTGAGCCGGTTCAATCTGCTGCTGGCCGGAGGGCGCCTGGGGGCGGATACGCAGGCTGCGATCGCCTCGGCGGTGGGCAGCATCGCGGCGACGACCGACTCGGGGCGTCTGAACCGCGTGCGTGCAACCATCCTGCTGGTGATGGCTGCTCCCGAGTATCTGATCCAAATCTGAGGGCGAGCCATGCACATCAACCCGATCAAGTCATTGCAGCGTCGCGAGTTTCTGCGTCGCGGCTCCCTTCTCGGCCTCGTGGGCAGCGCCGCGCCCTGGGCGCTCACCCTGTCGGCCATCGGCGAGGCCGCCGCGGCAGACGCCACCGGCTACAAGGCGCTGGTCTGCGTGTTCTTCAGCGGGGGCAACGATCACGGCAATACCGTGGTGCCCTACGACCAGCCGAGCTATGACGCCTACGCCGCCATCCGGCAAACGCTGGCCACGCCGCGCGACCAGCTCGCGGCCACTGCGCTGACCCCCAGCGTGGCGCTCGACGGTGGCCGGCAGTGGGCCCTGGCGCCCACGCTGACCGGGGCCAAGCGGGTATTCGACGCCGGACGTCTGGCCGTTCTGCTCAACGTCGGCACCCTGGTGCAGCCGACCACCTTGGCGCAATACAAGGCCAAGAGCGTGCCGCTGCCACCCAAGCTGTTCTCGCACAACGACCAGCAAAGCGTGTGGCAAGCCGCCATGCCCGAAGGGGCGATCACCGGCTGGGGCGGGCGCATCGGCGATCTGTTTCTGTCCAGCAACAGCAGTGCCACCTTCACCGCTATCAACGTCTCGGGCAACGCGGTGTTTCTGTCCGGCCAGCAGGCCGTGCAATACCAGATCTCCACGGGCGGGGCGATTCGCGTGAACGGTGCGACCAGCAGCCTCTATGGCTCGCAAGCTTGCTCCAACGCGCTTCGCAGCCTCATCACGTCTCCGCGCGAACACTGGATGGAGCACGAGCTCAACCGGGTGACGGCGCGCTCCATCTCGGCGCAGAGCACGGTGGCTTCGGCTCTGGCGGCAGCGCCCACCAACTTCACCACCCCATTCGATACCACCAATCCCCTGGCCAGCCAGTTGCTCATGGTCGCCCGCCTCATCGCTTCGCGTGGCGCCCTGGGGGTGAAACGACAGGTGTTCTTCGTCTCCATCGGCGGCTTCGACCTGCACGACAACCTCAATGCCCAGCACCCCGCACTGCTCGGCCGCGTGGGCAGCGCGCTCGACAGCTTCGATGCCGCCATGGTGGAACTGGGCGTGGCCAACGACGTGACCGCGTTCACCGCCTCGGACTTCGGCCGGACCCTGAGCTCCAACGGCGATGGCTCGGACCACGGCTGGGGCGCGCATCACTTCGTCATGGGCGGCGCCGTGCGCGGCGGGCGCTTCTGGGGTACGCAACCTGAAGTCTCGGTCAACGGTACCGACGATGTGGGCCAGGGCCGTCTGCTGCCGACCACGTCAGTCGATCAACTCGCCGCCACGCTGGCGAGCTGGATGGGGGTTTCGGCAAGCGAACTGCCCCTGGTGGTGCCGCAGATCGGAAACTACACGACGCGCGACCTGGGGTTTTTTGTCTAGGGCCGCGTCGGGCTCGGCTGCGCTTGCACGCGAGACCAGTCCACGGTGTGGGCGAAGAAGCGGACCGTGCCCTTTCCACCGGCGATCCACGCGCCCGGATGATCCTCGAAGCCTCTTTCCGTGGAGATGCGCAAGGCGTTGAGATGGCCCGCCATGGTCAGCTCCGGCCCATGCTGATCGAGTTCGGCCGTCGTTTGCATGCTGGGTCGCACGATGGCGATATGGCCTGATCGACGAGGATCGGGGTTGGCCCAGGCCGCCAGCACGAATTCGCCCTGATTCGCCAGGCTCTGCGCCACGCGCCTGTCGACTTCGCGCCAGCCCTGGGACGGCCCGGTGGTTTCCAGCCACTGCGTTTGTGGGGTGGCCAGCATGTCGGCGCGGTGTTCTGGCGGTCTGAGCAGCGGCACGCCCAGACGCACCGACATGGCGGCCACGTAGGCGCTGCAATGCGTGGCGTGTCTTGATTGGCCCGGACGTTCCAGGTCGGGCAGGCCGGTGAGCCAATGCACATGCTCGTGCGGCAGCCAGAGGTGCTCGACGCCCGATTGATCGAGAAACTGGCGCAACTGGTCGCCTGCCGGGGTGATGGGGCCGCAGCAGGCGGCGAGAGCGGTTTGCGTCCCCAGCCAGAGCATGGCCAGCAGCCAGACCAGGCGGTGAGCGGCTAGCCGGACGCGGGATGGAACAGGCGGGCGCATGGCTCGGCGCATCCTTTCAACGGGCATCGTCAAGGGGCAGGCAGGGGAGGGATCAACTGCTGAAAAGCCTGCCAGGCCTCGTCCACGCCGGGGGTGACGCCATTGCCGCCCAGGGTACGGGCCAGATCGGGGGACGTGGGTGTGAACAATTCCGGCCCGGTGGCGACGAACAGGCCCACCACGGGCCTGCGCAACGCCGCGGCCAGATGGGTGAAGCCGGTGTCCACGCCGATCAGGGCTCGGCTTTGGGCGATCAGCGGCAGCATGTCGAGGAGGCTGCGGCGGTCGATGATCTCGGCGCTGCCCGCAGGCAAGTCGGCGACGATGCGATGCGCACGCTCACGCTCGGCCTCGTTGCCCCAGGTCAGTCGCAGCGTCATGCCGGCCTGGACCAGGTGCGCGCTCAGCGCCTGCCAGTGGTCGAGCGGCCAGAGCTTTTCAGGTTTGGACGCACCATGGGCGAGGAACACCACGTTCGCCCCATTCGGATCGGTCTGATTGGCAAAGCGCTGATCGATGGCATAGTCGGCGGGGCGGTCGCTTTCGGAGTCGAAGACTTCGCGCGCGAACACACGGCGCCCTTCGGTGCCGTGCATGCCCCAGGGCCTGGCGAAGTGAATCTGGTAGGCCCGCGCCGCCAGCGGCTCGCCGCCGCAGTCCTGGGCGCGGTAGCCGATGCGCAAGGTGCCGCGCGCCAGGCGCGAGATGATGGCGCTCTTGAGTACGCTGTGCGGGTCCCAGATCACGTCATAGGTCTGCTGGCGAAGAGCGCGAAGTCGCGAGCCGAGCGCGCGCAGCGACGCCAGACCGGGTTGCTGCTGGGTCGCCTTCAGCGGCAGGGCGAACACCTCTCGCACTGCCGGGTGCAGCCTGGGAATGTCGGCGAAGCGGGCATCGACCGCCCAGTCGATGGCAATGCCCGGCCAGCGCGCGGCGATGTCGGAGACGGCGGGCAGCGTCTGCACCTGGTCACCCATGGCCGAGATCTGCACCAGCAGCACGCTGCGCGGCGCAGTGGGTAAACCGCCCTGTCCCCAATGCAGGGGCAAACCTGTGGCGGTCATGCGGCGGGCAGCAAGGCCTTGCCCATGAGGTCTTCCAGAAGCTTGAGCGGGGCGGTGTGCGGATAGAGCTGGTGCGTGGGCTCGAGATAGAAGGTCTGCTCCATCATGTATTGCCCGCCCATCACGGCATGCAGCACCTGATCGGAGAACACCACCCAGGTGGTGCCGGGCGCGAAATCCACTGTGCGTTGCGGGCCGCCTTGCTGGTAGGCGAGATCGGCCTTGACCTTGTCGTGCAGTTGCAGCATGTAGTGGTCGTAGTCGGTGCGGCGCGACTTGGTGATCTTGAGTGCGCGCAACACGGCGGCCGAGCCGGGCACCGGCGGGGTCAAGCGCGGCGCGAAGCGCTGCAGAAATTCGGGGAAGGGTTCACCGACCCGCCACTGCCGCGGACGACCCGCGGGGTTGAGGTTGGTGAACACGCGCAGCAGCCGCACGCCTCGAACCGGGTTGGACGGAAACGCATCGACATGCAGCCGGGTGTCGTCCTTGCGCCAGCTCGTTTCGCGATCTTCGACCTGCATGGGCCGATACGAAGCCTTGGCGGCGCGAAGCTTGCCCCGGTAGTGGGGAAACAGCCGATCGACCAGGGTTTGGGCCTGGTTGGAGAAGCGTTGGATCATGTCGCGCAGTTCGGCCTGATCCTGCGCATTGCCCAAGGCGCCGCGGATGCTGCCGTCGTCGCGCAGGCTGATGTTCTTCGCCTTGCCGTCGCTGATCGATGGGGTCAGAAAGCGGCGCTCGCTCTCCGTCAGATCGAAGGCCAGCTGCGGAAAGCACAGCACATGGCCGCCTTCGAGCAGGTGCTCGACGTTGGTGGTGGGCGCGCGCTCGGAGGTCTGGGCGTTCCAGGCGGAATCGGGGAAGTTGCGCACGATGTCGTCGAGGGCGGCCATGAAAGACTCCTTGGAAGGGACGGCGTTGCTGCTGAAGCCTGCTCAGTGGCTGTCAGCCTTGATGCCCGACAGCCGGTCCATCAGCGCGAACATCACGCCGGAAAACACCAGTACCAGATGAATGACGATGGCCCAGAGCATGTCGTCGCGGCTGGCTTCGCGCACATTGACGAAATACTTGAGCAGCTCGATCCCGGAGATCGCCACGATGGAGCCGATCAGCTTGAGCTTGAGATCGGAGAAGGTGACATGCCCCATCCAGCCCGGCCGGTCTTCATGGCCGCCGGTGTCGATCTTGGAGACGAAGTTTTCGTAGCCCGCAAAAATGATGATGAGCAGCAGGTTGGCGACCAGGGCGATGTCCACCAGCGACAGAATGGCCAGCATGGCCTCGCCGCCCGTTCCTGAAAACACCACCGAGACGGCGCCGACGAAGGTCTTGACGAACTTCACCAGCAGCAGGGCGATGCCCAGAACCAGGCCGAGATAGAACGGGGCGAGCAGCCAGCGGCTGCCGAAGATCAACACTTCCAGGGCATGTTCGACGCGTTTCATGGGGCGGGTTCGGATTGAGGGGTCGGGGTGGGTGGAGACTTGCTATCGCACTCTCATGCCAGGCTTTGCGCCGGCATGAGGTTCGAGGATGTAGAGCCCGGGCTGGCTTTTCTCGTCTTCACTGCTGGCGGCCAGCACCATGCCTTCGCTGAGGCCGAACTTCATCTTGCGCGGCGCCAGATTGGCGACCAGCACGGTGAGCTTGCCGATGAGGTCTTCGGGTTTGTAGGCGCTGGAGATGCCCGAAAACACATTGCGGGTACGGGGCTGGCCATCCGGGCCGGTCTCGCCCACGTCGAGGGTGAGGCGCAGCAGCTTGGTCGAACCTTCGACGACTTCGGCGTGCTGGATGCGGGCGATGCGCAGGTCGATCTTGGCGAAGTCGTCGATGGTGATGAAAGCGGCTTGCGCGGTCTCGGCGGCGGGGGCGGTCATGGAGGCGGTAGTCTGGGCAGCCGTCGGGGCGGCCTGGTTGGTATCGGTCTCGAACAGGGCGTCGAGGCGCTTAGGGTCGATGCGATGCATCAGGTGCTGGTAGGGCGCGGCATGCTGCGGCAGCTCGGCTGCATCGCTCCAGACAAAATCGCGTTCGAGGCCGAACAACTCGCGGGCCACGCGGGCTGTGAGCGCCGGCAGCACCGGGCTGAGCATCACCGACAGCAGCCAGAACCCGGCCAGAGCCTGCGAGCAGGCATCCTGCAGCTGGGCGCGGTGGGCGTCGTCCTTGGCCAGAATCCAGGGCTGGGCGGCATCGAAGGCGGCGTTGATGCGGTCGGCATACGCCATGACTTCGCGCAGCGCGCGGGCAAATTCACGCTGCTCGTAAGCGGCCGCCACATCGTCTGCCAGCGCCTTGGCGGCTGCGCGCAGTTCCTCGCCCGTACCTGCATAGGCCAGCCTGCCGTCGAAGTACTGGCTGATGAACTTGGCCGCGCGGCTGGCGATGTTGACGTACTTGCCGACCAGGTCGCTGTTGACCCGGGCGACGAAATCTTCTGGTGTGAAGTCGACATCTTCCACGCGCGCCGTCAGCTTGGCGGCGAGGTAGTAGCGCAGCCATTCGGGGTTGAGGCCGAGGTCGAGGTACTTCAGCGGCGAGATGCCGGTGCCCCGGCTCTTGCTCATCTTCTCGCCGCCGACGGTGACGAAGCCGTGCACATTGATCTGACTCGGTGTCTTGCGGCCCGAGAAGTGCAGCATGGCCGGCCAGAACAGGGTGTGGAAATACACGATGTCCTTGCCGATGAAATGCACCTGCTCCACGGCCGGATCGGCGACGAAGGCGTCGAAGCTCTGCGCGGTGCGTGAGGGCGCATGCCAGTGCTGCGCGGCCTGGCCCTTGTCGAAGTGGCTCTTCAGACTGGCGAGGTAGCCGATGGGCGCGTCGAGCCAGACGTAGAAATACTTGCCGGGCGCGTCGGGAATCTCGATGCCGAAATAGGGCGCGTCGCGCGAGATGTCCCAGTCGGCCAGGCCGCCGTGGCCGTGTTCGTCGGTCGCAAACCACTCGCGCACCTTGTTGAGCACTTCGGTTTGCAGATGCCGCTGTCCGTGGGCGTTGGTGGCGTGCGTCCAGTCGCGCAGGAATTCGGCGCAGCGGTCGGAAGAAAGCTGGAAGAAATAGTGCTCGCTCTTGCGCAGCTCGGGCGTGGCGCCCGACAGCGCGGAGTAGGGGTGTTTCAGTTCGGTGGGGGCATAGACCGCGCCGCACACCTCGCAAGCGTCGCCGTACTGGTCGGCTGCGCCGCACTTGGGGCACTGGCCCTTGATGTAGCGATCGGGCAGGAACATGCCCTTGACCGGATCGAAAAATTGCTCGATGTCGCGCACGGCGATCAGGCCGTTCTTGCGCAGAGCGCGGTAGATGTCTTGCGCGAGCTGGGTGTTTTCGGAGCTGTCGGTGCTGTGCCAGTTGTCGAAGCGGATGTGAAAGCCGTCGAGGTATTGCGGCCTGCCCGCAGCGATGTCGGCAACGAACTGCTGCGGCGTCTTGCCCACCTTTTCGGCAGCAATCATGATCGGCGCGCCGTGGGCGTCATCGGCGCCGACGAAGTGCACCTCGTGGCCCTGCATGCGCTGGAAGCGAACCCAGGTGTCGGCCTGGATGTATTCCATGATGTGGCCGATGTGAAACGGGCCGTTGGCGTAGGGCAGGGCGGTGGTGACGAAGAATCGGCGCTTGGATGTCATGGTGAACGGGACGTGTGCGCCCGGCGAGTGTGCCGATCAGGTCGGTGTAGCTGGGCAAACCCGCATTTTAAGAGTGTGCCGGAGAACGAATCTGGCGCGAGAGACGCGCGATGGTCTTTCCTTCGGCCTCGACCTCGCGCAGTCGGCGCTCCACCGGTGTGTCGATGGAGCCGGTTTCCAATGCCGTTGGAGCAATATCCGGCGAATCGGGATCGAGGCAGCTCTGGAGCAGCGAGAGGGTGCATTGCAGGCGGGCCTGTTCTTCCGCGGAAAGCACGCGGTCGCCATGCTGCGCGCGCAGCACGCGCAGGGTGGCGAGGTGGGCGCTGAGAAGGTCGCTGTGAGCGATGAAGGCGGCAAGCTCCCGGCGCATGCGCTGATGCTGCCGCGGCTCTTCGAGCATGCGGGCATGCAGGCCGCCCACGGCAGCAAGCGCATCCTGAATGCGCTTGCGCTCCCTGCGGTAGTTCATGTCACTGACATGGACTGGGTCGAGCACAGCCTGCGCATAGCCCAGCATGGCGCGCTGCAGGGCATCCACCTGGCGGCGCAGATCGTTCGCTTCCCAGCGCGGCAGCACGAAACTGAATGCCCACGCGAGCGCCGCGCCGATCAGGGTGTCCTGCAGTCGCTGTGAGATCAGGAACGGGCTGCCCGGCTCCAGAAGCGCCACGAGCAGCAAGGCATTGACGCTGGCAAAAAGGGCCGTGAAACGATAGTTGAGGGTGATGAAGGAGCGCGCGAAAGCCAGGGAGACGAACACGCCCAGCGTCATCAGCCCCAGCGAGGGATGCGTGGAGAGCAGCGCGGCCACCAGCGCACAGCCGAGCAAGGTGCCCAGCACCCGGTCCTTGATGCGCTGGCGGGTGACGCTGTAGTTGGGGCGCAGGATCACCCCGATGGTCAGCAGAACCCAGTAATCATGCGGGTGATAGGGCAGCACGCGCAGCAGCAGCTCTCCGGCGAACAGGGCCAGCGCCAGGCGGATGGCGTAGCGCAGGATGGGCGACTCCCAGCGGATCGACTGCCACAACGCATGCGGGTCATAGCGCAAGGGGCTGAGAAAGGACTGCAGATCCATGCCCCGCAGCGGATCGGCTGCAGCGCCCGTATCGGTTGAGGGCGGCGTCGCCAGCAGATCGGTGATGCGCTGAAACTTGTCGGCGCTCGCGCGCAAGGCCATGCGTGCCTGGGCGAAGTCCGCGCTGGGCTGGCTCGGTTGCAGCGTCTCGAGTGCCTGTCGGATGGTTTCGGCGCAGCGCAGACGTGCGGGCAGTGGCTCAGGCCGGGTGCCGCGCAACAGCGCGTCGGCACGCTGGTCGAGCGCTTCGCCGATGCGGCGCGCCCAATCGCCCAGGGCGTCGGGTACCGCAGTGGCCTCGAACTGGTTCAGGATCAGATCGACATCGGTCTGGCTGGCCAGCAGGGCCTCGTTCACTTCCAGCAGCACAATCAGCCGTGCCGCCAGGGCGCGGTCGGCCGAGGTGCGCACGTCGCGCAGCACGATGTCGCGCGTGTTCTGCAGGGTGTCGTTGATCGCCGTGAGTTGCGCCACGACAGCGCTCACGCCGGCCGGCCCCCAGGGCCGGGCGGCATACCCGCCGGTTCCCGCTCGGGTCGAAGGCCCGCCCAGATGATCGCCCAGCCAATGGGCGAACTGGCCCAGTTGTGCCAGCAGTTCGGCGAGCGCTTGCTCCTTGGTACGTCTGCGCAGCGCAAGCGCCAGCAGCAGGGCATAGACGGTGTAGAGCAGGGCGCCTGCCAGAAACAGCGCGACGGCCGCGCCCAGTTGTGCCGGGCCGTGCATCGCAGGCGAGCCCAGCGTGATGACCGAGATGAACAGCACGCTGAAACTCATCGCCAGCGCCCGCTTGCCCCAGACCGCGATCAGACCGCTGAAAAAACCCAGCAAGGGAATCAGCACGATCTGGATCGACGGCCACCACAGACTGGCACTGACCAGGGCGAAGGCCCCCGTGCTGGCGAAGCTGGCGAACAGCATTTCCACCCGCTTGACTCGCGTGGGAGCCGGATTGTCCGCAAAGCAGACGGTGAGGGCGCCCGTGCCCAGCGCGATGGCAGGGCCCAGCCCGGCCAGCGCGTAGGTGGCCAGGCCGAGAACGGCCACACCCACGGCAGAGACCAGGCCGCCCGTGAAATAGCGACCGTGCAGGAGAACGAGGACTTGTCGCGGCGTCAGCATGGGTGGCTTTTGGGCGTGCTATTGTCGGTCGAGTAGGCAGTCTTTGCGCGCGAGCCCATGGCGGTCGCGCGCTCGATCAAGGAAAGAGCATGTCCGCACCCTGGAAGATTTTGGTGGTCGGCGCCGGTGCCGTGGGCGGCACCCTGGCGGTGCGACTGGCCGCAGCAGGCAACACCGTCGGCGTGTTGGCGCGCGGCGAGCATCTTCAAGCCATACGCCGCGACGGCCTGTGCCTTGAAGATCCGCACGAGCGCGTCTGCGTCGAGGTTCAGGCCAGCGACGACCTGGCCGATTTCGGCCCGCAGGATCTGGTGATTCTCGGGGCGAAGGCGCATCAGCTCGCGCCACTGATGCCCGGGCTGCGGTCGGTGCTGCATGCGGAAAGCATCGTGCTGCCGGCCCTCAACGGCGTGCCGTGGTGGTACTTCCATCGCGATGCCAGCCCCCACGCGACCACGGCAAGCGGACGCACGGCTCATCTGGAGAGCATTGATCCCGGAGGGCGGCTGTTGCATGCGCTCGACCCTGAGCATGTCGTGGGTTGCGTGGTGCATGCCAGCGCCGAGGTCGTCTCGCCCGGGATGATTCGAGGCAACGGCCAGTATCGCTACGTCATTGGCGAGCCCGCGCATGAGCGCAGCGCACGCGTGCAGGCACTCGCCGAGCTGCTGCGCGAGGCCGGTTGCGAGCCGGAGGTGACCGACCGGATCCGCGATGCGATCTGGATGAAGCTCGTCGGCAATGCCACTTTCAACCCGGTCGCGGCGCTGACCCGGGCTCGCATGAATGCGATCTGCGACAACCCCGAGCTCGAGGCCCTCATCCGCGAGGGCATGGCTGAAGTCATGGGCCTGGCCCGTGCCTATGGCTGCGACCCATTGGTTAGCATCGACCAGCGCATCGCCATCGCCCGCGGCATCGGCGCGGTGAAGGCCTCGACGCTGCAGGATCTCGAGCGAGGCCGTGCGCTGGAAATCGCCGCCTTGCTTCATGCTCCCCTGGAACTGGCGCGGATGGCTCATCACCCCATGCCGACCCTGCAGTTGCTCAGCGCCCTGCTGGGCGAACTCGATCGTCAGGTCTGCGGGCATTGAGCGCCTTGGGGCTTTGCGGGGCCGCATTGCCGCCCTCATCCTCGAGCCCGATGATTCCCGGACTCTCGACGGACAAAAAAAAGAGCCGGTCATCGAGACCGGCTTCAAGGGTACCTTGAGGGTACCGAGGAGACAACCTGTGAGGCGGCAAGCCCATCAGAACGATGAACTCCGCCGCGGCTCTTGCTCGGTTAACGTCACGCTGCCGACAAAGTTGACAGGCAGCGTGACGTCGTCAGGGGCCAGCAATATCGCCTTGGCAACGGGGCAAGCTGAAGTACGCTCAGGCCGAAGCACGCTTGGCGGCGCGCGTGGTTGTTTGCGCGGCCTTCATGGCCGTGCTGGTGACGGCATTCATATTGGCTTCCACCGCTTCGGCAGCCTGTTTGGTGACTTTCTGCACCGAGTCGTAGGCGTTGTTGGCGGCGTTCATGGCGCTCTTGATCATGGCCACGGCGGTTTCCGATCCGGCGGGGGCGTTCTTCGCGGCAGACTCGGCCAGATCCATGAATTTCTTGTGCGTGTCGGCAATCTGCGACTCGGCAGCCTTGGTCAGATCAGCCTGGGCGCCCGAGGCGATTTCGTAGGCATGACGCGAATACGACAGCACCTTCTCGGCCATCGGTTGCATCCAGCCCGACTGCAGGGCCGACAGCTCCTGAAAATCCTTGACCGAGAGCAGGGCCAGAGTGTGGTCTGCGCTTTCCTGCATGGAGGTCTTGACGGCCTGCATGTTCAGGTCGACCAGCTTCTCCATGTTGTCCATCGATTTGGCGGCCAGGCCGAAAAAGGTTTCGAACTGGGCTTTTTGCGCGGCGGCGAATTGCTCGGGGGTCATCATGATGTCTCTCCTGGGGTGAAAGGGGTGGCTGCGGGGCGGCAGCCAACACATTTTGAACCCGTAACGGTGTCATGAAGATGACGGATTGCCCAGGTTCATTTGTGCACTGCACAATTCGTATTGTAGAGACGATGAGTCGGATTGCAAGTCCTTTTTTGTGCGACGCAGCAAATTTCTTGAAAACGGAATATTTTCAATAACTTGCGAGACTAATCGCGGCTTTTTTTGGGCTTGTAAACCGAGGGCGGAAGCGATTTTTCGACTTTGCGCGGTTTGGCGACATCGCCAGCCTTGATGCGGCGCGGCAAGGCCTTGGGCCGTTTGCCTTCGGGAACGGCCAGCGTGCCGACCTTCTTGTCGGGGGCTGTGTCCATCAGGGCGATCTGGGCATCGGTCATGCTCGAAGCCGCAGCGGAGGATGCGTGTTCGGCCCCGGGTGGGGCGACCTTGGAATACCGCTGCAGCAGGCCGACCATCTGCCCATACACGCGCGGTGTGGCGGCGAGCACCTCGCCACTGTGGAGAAAATCGCCGTCTCCGGCAAAGTTGCCCACCAGGCCGCCCGCCTCGGTGATCAGCAGGCTGCCCGCCGCGATGTCCCAGGGCTTGAGGCCGCTCTCGAAAAAGCCGTCGTAGCGTCCCGCCGCCACATAGGCCAGATCAATCGCTGCCGCGCCCGGTCGGCGCAAGCCGACACAGCGTTGAGCCACGAGCTTGAACATCTCCATATAGGTGTCGAAGTCGTCGTGCTTGCGGAACGGAAATCCGGTGCCGATGAGACTGTCCTCCAGGCGCACCCGGTTGGATACGCGGATGCGGCGGCTGTTGAGAAAGGCGCCGGCCCCTCGCGTGGCGGTAAACAGCTCGTCGCGGGTCGGGTCGTAGACGACGGCCTGCTGCACCACGCCGCGGTGCGCCAGTGCAATGGACACGGCGTACACCGGCATTCCATGAATGAAGTTGGTGGTGCCGTCCAGCGGGTCGATGATCCACTGGTATTCGGAGGTCGCGTCTCCGAAGGTGCTCCCCGTCTCTTCGCCCAGAATGCCATGCTGGGGGTAGGCTTTGAGCAGCACGTCGATGATGGCCTGCTCGGCGGCGCGATCGACTTCGGTCACAAAATCGTTGGCCGCTTTTTGCGCGACGCGAAGCAGATCGATATCGAGACTCGCGCGGTTGATGATTTTGCCGGCTTCGCGCGCTGCGCGAACGGCCACATTGAGCATGGGGTGCATGGTGTCCAGAGCGCCACCAACGACAATGGCGCAAGAGAATCGGGAAGTGACAAAGAACAAATGAATGACGCGCATTTTATCGAGGGCCGCGCCGCGCCGAGCGGCCATGCGGCGGACGACACCGTGTTTGTGCTTGTGGGCACAAGCCATCCTGGCAATGTGGGAGCCGCCGCGCGCGCGCTCAAGAACATGGGCTTTGGCACGCTGCGTCTGGTGGCGCCGCGGTATGCGGACGTGCTCACCCAGCCCGAAACCCTGGCATTCGCCAGCGGCGCGGAGGACGTGCTGGCGTCGGCCCAAGTGCTGCCCGAGCTGAGCGCAGCCGTGGAGGACTGCGGCGTGGTCGTGGCGCTGTCGGCACGGGTGCGCGATTTCGGGCCGCCACTGCATACACCGGAGTGGTTGCCGCAACTGTCGCAGCGCAGTGCCGAACAGGGGCGCCGCGTCGCGTTCGTTTTCGGCAGTGAACGATTCGGGCTGAGCAATGCCGATGTCTACCGCTGTGATGCCTTGCTGAGCATTCCGGCCAATCCGGCCTACACCTCGCTCAATCTCGCTCAGGCGGTGCAGGTCATTGCTTGGGAATGGCGCAAGGCGGTCGGCCTGCATGCGGTACAGCCCGCCCAGGCCGAGGCGGTGGCCGCGACCGCCGGGGAGGTGCGGGGGATGCTGGAGCACGTCGAGCAGGCTCTGCTGGCGCTGGAGGTGCCGACCCCAGTGCTCCACGCAAGCTTTTGCCTCGGTTACAGCGCCTGGCCTCGCGCGCCGAGCTTACCCGCGACGAAGTGCAGATTCTGCGGGGGGTATGCACGGCGATTCTGCGCAAGGTGCCGTCCGGCTGATGCGCGCCTTCTGCACGTTCGGTGCGCGTTCAATACACTGCCTCTTCCCTTTCATGGCTGCTGAGCGACCGATCCATGCTGCAACGATTGCGTGAGACCATCCAGATCATCTTGGAGCGCGACCCTGCCGCGCGCTCGACCTGGGAGGTCGTCACCTGTTATCCGGGCCTGCATGCCTTGCTTTTCCACAGCATGGCCCATGGGTGCTGGCGGCATGGCTGGCATTGGCTCGGACGCTGGATTTCGCATTGGGGCCGGTGGTTGACGGGGATCGAGATCCATCCGGGCGCCACCATCGGTCGCCGGGTCTTCATCGATCACGGCATGGGCGTGGTGATCGGCGAAACCGCCGAGATCGGAGACGACTGCACGATCTACCAGGGTGTGACCCTGGGCGGCACCTCGCTCTACAAGGGCGCCAAACGGCACCCGACACTTGAGGCGGGCGTGGTCGTGGGCGCAGGCGCGCAGGTGCTGGGCGGTTTCACCGTGGGTGAAGGTGCGCGCATCGGGTCGAACGCCGTCGTCGTGAAAGCCGTGCCCGCTGGCGCGACCGCCGTGGGAAACCCGGCCCGCATCATCCAGAAAGAAGTCGAGCAGCAACGCGAGGCGACCGCGGCCCGCATGGGCTTTTCCGCCTACGCCGTTACGCAAAATGGCGACGATCCACAGTCGCGCGCCGTGCTGGGTTTGATCGACCACGCCGCCCAGCTCGAACATCAGGTCGCGCTGCTGTGGCAGGCGCTCGAACGTCACGGGGTTTGCCCGGCCGAAGCCTGCCCCCCCGAAGCACTGCGCGAAGAGCACTTCGACAAGGCCAAGCTCGAAAAACTGGTGGAGTGAACGCCGGAGGAAAAAGTCGATCGGGCGGCGGCCGCCCTTGAAAACTCAGCGCCGCGAAGCGGGGCAGCGATCGCGCAACATATGCTCCAGCTCGTTCAAGCTGGTCGTTCGCACGGCAAAAAGGCGGATGGTTTCGGCCGAGCTTCCACTCGAGCCAAAGAAGAAGTTGAGGATTTGTTTCACAATGCCCATGATGGCACCTAATCGTTTTAGGGTTAACCCCAATTCTAGGCGCCGCCGCGAATTCTCGCTTGACTGTCGCAGTTCGCAGGCGGCGGCGATCTCTGCGGGCATCAAGTATGGAGAGGCGGCATGAAGTTCCGCTGGGTCAGGCGCTTCGGTTCCGCGCTGTTGGTCATTTCGGCGCTCGGAGGTTGTGCCGCCCAGAGCCCGCCGATGTCCGGCCATTCCGGCGTTCATCTGTATGGGGAGATTGATGAGGGCGTTCTGATTCATCCCTGAATCTGCCCTGCGCCCGGGTCTTGGGTCGCATTTTGGGCGGGCTAGCGCTGACAAGTTCACTGACAAAGGGGCCACAATCGTGCCGGGAAACAAAAAAGGCCTTGCAGTACGTCTGCAAGGCCTTGATTTTCCTCTGTCTTTTTGGCTCCTCGACCTGGGCTCGAACCAGGGACCTACGGATTAACAGTCCGGCGCTCTACCGACTGAGCTATCGAGGAACAGCGAAGCGTTGAAGTATATAGTCCGCTTGGCGTGCCGTCAACAAACAGTTGTGGTGGTCAGGGCAGTTCTCAATCGAACACCGGCGTTTCCACCCCCAGCACCTTGTGCAGCTTGGGGCTGGTGGTGGTGTATTGCAGGTGGATTTTCTTTTCGGGGAAGATAAAGGGCGCGGCGCCGAAGGCGGCCAGCGCGGCCTCGTGAAAGCCGGAAAGAATGAGCTTCTTCTTGCCCGGGTAGGTGTTGATGTCGCCCACTGCAAAAATGCCGGGGATGCTGGTCTGGAACTTCTCGGTATCCACCACGAGCTGTTTGCGCTCGATTTCCAGTCCCCATTCGGCGATTGGCCCGAGCTTGGGAGACAGGCCGAAGAAGACCAGCAGCATGTCCAGGGGCAGGCGGCGGGTGATGCCGTCGTTGCCGGTGACCTTGATCATGTGCATCTGGCCGGCGGCGTTCTCCTCGTAGCCGGTGACCTGGCCGATGAGGAACTGCATTTCATGTTGCTCGCACAGGGCGTGCATCTGCGCCACGGATGCGGGCGCGGCGCGGAAGCCGTCGCGACGGTGGATCAGGGTGACGCTTTCGGGCTTGTTCTCGGTGGTCTGCACGAAGTGCAGCGCCCAGTCGAGCGCGGAGTCGCCGCCGCCGACGATGACGAGGTTTTTGTCGGCGAACTGGGCCGGGTTGCGCACCCGGTAGAACAGTTGGCTGCCTTCGAACTTGTCCAGGCCGTCCACCTTCAGTGTGCGAGGCTGGAAGGAGCCCACTCCGGCGGCGATGAAGACCGTCTTGGTCAGCAGGCGCGTGGATTTGGTGGTTTCGATCAGGAATCGCCCATCGGGCTGGGATTCCAGCGACGTGACTTCCTGCCCGAGATGGAAGGTGGCGCCGAAAGGCTCGATCTGCTTGAGCAGGTTGTCGGTCAGCTCCTGCCCGGTGCAGACAGGGACGGCTGGAATGTCGTAGATGGGCTTGTCCGGGTAGAGCTCCACGCATTGCCCCCCGGGATGGGCCAGGGTGTCGATGACGTGAGCCTTGATCTCGAGCAGCCCGAGTTCGAAGACCTGGAACAGCCCGACCGGACCGGCGCCGATGATGACGGCGTCGGTTTCGATGATGTCGGCTGCGACGGATGCGGCCGACGCGGCGGCGGAGGCGTGGGACATGTCCATGCGGAGGGTGGGTGAAGGGTATGAAAGGCTGCGATCAAGACCGCCGTCAGCGGCGGCGCGGGTGCGTTTCAGCGCTGCAGGTACTGCAATTTGTTCGGCTTGTCTTTCCACTCGTCCGCATCGTTAGGGGCGGCTTTGCGCTTGGTGATGCTGGGCCACTGCCGTGACAACTCGGCGTTGAGCTTGATGAAGGCCTGTTGATCGCCGGGCACATCTTCCTCGGCGTAGATGGCGTTGGCCGGGCATTCCGGCACGCACACGGCGCAATCGATGCATTCGTCCGGGTCGATGGCGAGGAAATTGGGGCCTTCGCGGAAGCAGTCCACCGGGCAGACGTCGACACAGTCGGTGTATTTGCAGCGAATGCAGTTCTCGGTTACGACGAAAGTCATGTGCAGACTCGATGATGTAAAAGCTCGTAATTTTAACTGGCGCTGTGCGACGCAGTCTGCACCAGATCAATGCCACACTGCGCGACGTGTGAACCCATGAAAAAACCACCGCATCCGGCGAGCGGATGGCGGTGGTTGGCCGGATCGGCTTGGCTCAGATCAGAGTTTGCTGGGTGCGGGCGCTTTGACCAGACTTGGTTTTGCGGCGTTAGCCGCTGGCTTGCCCAGGCGCTGCAACAGCTCGAAACCGATCATCCCCGCAAACATGCTGCCGAAGAACAGCCATTCCTGCCAGGTGGATGCCGCCAGCGAGGCCAGCGATGGGCCCGGACACAGGCCGGTCATGCCCCAGCCGACGCCAAAGATCGCGCTGCCCAGGATGAGCTTGCCGGTGATGCCCCGGGTTGATGGAAAGGCGATTTTCTCGCCCACGATCGACCGGGTACGACGCTGCGCCATTTGCATGGGCACCAGGGCGACCAGAACGGCCGTGATCATCACCAGAATCAGGCTGGGATCCCAGGGGCCGGCAATGTCGAGAAAGGCGATGACCTTGGCGGGGTCGGTCATGCCCGAGACCAGCAGACCGATGCCGAAGATGACGCCACAGATGAATGCCAGGATCTTCATGGTTCAGGCCCCTCCCAGAAGGTGACGCATGACGAAGGTGGTGACCATGCCCATGCCGATGAAGGTACCCACGGCGGCCATCGAGCGCGGAGAGAAACGCGAAAGTCCGCAAACTCCGTGGCCGCTGGCACAGCCCGATCCCAGGCGCGTGCCGAAGCCGACGATCAGCCCACCGACCGCGATCAGGGGCCACGAGTCGCCGTAGTGAGCGCCCGGAACGGGGCGAAACATCACCCAGATGAAGGAGGCCGCGATCAGGCCGCCCAGAAACCACAGCCGCCAGGCCGTGGGCGATTTGCCCTGCATGGCCTCGCTGATGGCTCCGCCGAAAATGCCGCTGATGCCGGCGATCTTGCCGCCGCCCAGAGCCATGGCCCCCGCCGCCGCGCCGATCAGCGCGCCGCCGAGGATGGCGGTTCCGGGCGTGAAATGCGCCCAATCGATGTTGAACATCTGTCTCTCCTTCGTGACATCGCATGTTGTCTCTGGTTTTGTTGACGCCAGCCAGTGATCTGGTCAGGCCGTTTGCCGCTCCGCGACGACATGCGAGCGCCGCGGCACGAACTCATTTGCCCGGCGGATCGCTGCCGCCGTGGCAGTAAATCTGGTAGAGGGTCATCAGCACGGCGCTCGCCGCCGGGCTGGCCAGGCTGTAATAAACCCTTTTGCCCTCGCGCCGGGTCTTGACCAGGCCCTGGGCGCGCAACACGGTGAGCTGCTGCGACAGCGTGGGCTGGCTCACATCGCAGGCAGCTTCGAGATCGCTCACGCAGATTTCTCCGCGGTTGATCTGACACAAAATGAGCAGTCGGTCCGGGTTGCCCAGCGTTTTGAGCAAGGCGCCAGCCTGTTCCGAGTTGCGACGCATGGCGTCGACGCTGGGGATTTCAAAATCTTGCGCGCTTGACATTGACTTGGCTCAATCAGGTAACTCCTAATGGAAAAACAATATATGCTTTTCTAAAGTGTTACTGCAAGATATTCCACTTAGGAGATACCCGCATGAGTACGCAGTCCCCCATCGTTCAGAGCTGGTTCCACGCCCCGACCTTCACGGCGACGCACTGCATCATCGATCCCGATACCCGGCATTGCGCCATTCTCGACAGCGTGCTCGACTTCGACTACGCCTCGGGTCGCACCAAGACCGATTTCGCCGACAAGATCGCCGCTTTCGTGCGCGAGCAGGGTCTCACGGTGGACTGGCTGCTCGAAAGCCACGCCCATGCCGACCATCTGTCGGCCGCGCCCTATCTCAAATCGCTGTTTGGCGGCAAGATCGCCATCGGCGAGCACATTCAAGACGTACAGAAAGTATTCAGCAAGGTGTTCAACGACAGCACCATGCCCACCGATGGCTCGCCCTTCGACCATTTGTTCAAGGACGGCGAGACCTTCGCCATCGGCAAGCTGCAGGCCCGCGTCATGCACACCCCGGGCCACACCCCGGCCTGCGTGACCTACCTTGTGGGCGACAGCGCTTTCGTCGGCGACACCCTGTTCATGCCCGACTACGGCACCGCCCGCTGCGACTTTCCTGGCGGCGACGCCCATGTGCTGTATCAGTCGGTGCACAAGCTCTACAGCCTGCCCCCCGAAACCAAGCTCTATCTCTGCCACGACTACATGCCCGGTGGACGCGAGCCCATCTGGCAGACCACGGTGCAGGCCGAGCGCGAAGGGAATATCCAGCTCAATGCCCGCACCACCGAGGAAGAGTTCGTCGCCTTTCGCAAAAAGCGCGATGCCACGTTGAGCATGCCCGCGCTCATCCTGCCCTCGGTGCAGGTGAATGTGCGGGCCGGCGAAATGCCCAAGGCCGAGGCCAACGGCGTGAGCTACCTCAAGGTGCCCGTGAACGTGCTGTAAGCGGTCGTCGATCCGGCCTCAGGCTGGTTCGCGGGCTGGTTAGACTGCAGGTTTTTTGCCTGCCATGACCGTTGCTGACTTCGCTTCACCGAACGCATTTGCCCAACCGCAGGTCGCCGCACGGCGGGTGCTGCAGGCGCTGAGCGCCGAGCTGCAGCTCCCGGCCTCGCAGATTCAGGCGGCGATCGAGTTGATGGACGGTGGCGCCACCGTCCCCTTCATCGCCCGTTATCGCAAGGAAGTGACGGGAGGCATGAGCGACGATCACCTGCGCACCCTGGAAGAACGCCTGCTCTATCTGCGCGAACTCGAAGATCGCCGCGCCGTGGTGCTGCAGTCCATCGCCGAGCAGGGCAAGCTCACCCCCGAGCTGCAGACCGCGATTACCGCGGTGATGCAGAAACAGGAACTCGAAGACCTCTACCTGCCCTACAAGCCGCGCCGAGTCACGCGGGCGCAGAAGGCCCGGGAAGCCGGGCTGGAACCCCTTGCCGACCTGCTGTGGCAGCAGCCGCAGACCGACCCGCTGCTGGCCGCGGCCGAATTTGTTCGCGCGCAGGCCAGTGCCGACGCCGCTGACACCTCGACCCCCCAGGCCTGTCTCGACGGCGCACGCGACATCCTCAGCGAGCGCTGGTCGGAAGACCCGGCGGTGGTTGCGCCCATGCGCGACTGGCTGTGGCAGACCGGCCATCTCGTCAGCCAGTTGCGCGCAGGCAAAGAGCAGGAGGGTGCCAAGTTCCGCGACTATTTCGACTATGCCGAACCCTTGGCCCGGGTGCCATCGCACCGGGCGTTGGCGGTCCTGCGCGGCCGGGCGCAGGAGGTGCTCGACGTGCGCATCGACCTGCCCGCGCCCGCCGATGGCGGCAAGGCCACACCCCTCGCCGCGTTGGCCGAGGGGCGGCTGGCCGTGCTACTGGGCTGGAGCCATCAGGGTCGTGCCGCCGATGACTGGTTGCGCCGCGTGCTGCAATGGACCTGGAAGGTCAAGCTCTCGCTGACGCTGGAGCGGGAGCTTCTGGCGCGTCTGCGTGAGCAGGCCGAGGCTGTGGCCATCGACGTGTTCGGCGCGAACCTGCGCGACCTGCTGCTGGCCGCTCCGGCCGGACCGAAGGTGGTGATGGGGCTGGACCCGGGCATTCGTACCGGGGTGAAAGTGGCCGTGGTCGATGCCACCGGCAAGTTGCTTGACACCGCGACCCTCTACCCCTTCGAGCCGCGCCGCGACGTGCAGGGCTCGCTTGCGATTCTCGCCGCACTGGTCAAGCGCCACGGCGTTCAGCTCATCACCATCGGCAACGGCACCGCCAGCCGCGAGACCGATCAACTCGCCGCCGAACTGCTGCGGCTGGTGCAGCAACCCGGGCTGGCCAAGCTCACCGTCAGCGAAGCCGGCGCCTCGGTGTATTCGGCCAGCGAACTGGCCAGCCGCGAATTCCCTGACCTGGATGTCAGCCTGCGCGGCGCGGTGTCCATCGCCCGTCGGGTTCAGGATCCGCTGGCCGAGCTGGTGAAGATCGACCCCAAGAGCATCGGCGTGGGCCAGTACCAGCACGACGTCAATCAGACCGCGCTGTCGCGCAAGCTCGATGCCATCGTCGAAGACTGCGTGAACGCGGTTGGCGTGGATCTGAACACCGCCTCGGCGCCGCTGCTGGCGCGCGTGGCGGGGCTGAGTGGGCGCATCGCCGAGCAGATCGTGCTGCACCGCGACCAGTCCGGCGCCTTCGCCAACCGCGAGGCGCTCAAGGCGGTGCGCGGCCTGGGCGACAAGACCTTCGAGCAGGCCGCGGGCTTTCTGCGCATCAACGGCGGCGACAACCCGCTCGACCGCACCGGCGTGCATCCCGAGAGTTATCCGCTGGTGCAAAAGCTGCTGGAGGCGGCCGGTCGCCCCATCGATGCGCTGATGGGCAACCGCGACGCCCTGCAGCGGCTGCGCCCGGAGCAGTTCGTCGATGATCGCTTCGGCGCCTTCACCGTGCGCGACGTGCTCGCCGAGCTTGAAAAGCCGGGCCGCGATCCCCGCCCTGAATTCCGCACCGCCAGGCTGCTCGACGGCGTGCACGACATCACCCAGCTCGAACCCGGCATGCAGCTCGAAGGCACGGTCACCAATGTCACCGCTTTCGGCGCCTTCGTCGATCTGGGGGTGCATCAGGACGGGCTGGTGCATGTCTCGCAGATGGCGCAGCGCTTCGTGAACGACGCCCGCGAAGTGGTCAAGACCGGCGACATCGTCAAGGTGCGGGTGGTCGAGGTGGACGTGGCGCGCAAGCGCATTGCGCTGTCGATGCGTCCGGCAGACCCCGAGCGCGACGGCGCGCGCCCACGGTCGGGGCAGGGCATGCCCGTGCGCACGCAGCGTCACGACGGCGGTGGCCGGGGCGGAAGCGCCCGTACGAATGCCGCAGCGCCGCAGAACACGGCCATGGCCGACGCCTTCGCCAGACTCAAGCGCTGAGAACACCGTGGCAGATCAACCGGATTGACATGCGCAAGCTTGAAAATCTTTTGCAGACGCCGTATCTATGCGGCAGTTCAGGACGGAGGATTCCATGCGGATCGAAAAACTCACTACCCAGTTTCAGGAGGCCCTGGGCGACGCGCAGTCGCTTGCGGTCAATCACGGCAACGCCTACATCGAGCCGGTGCACCTGCTGCACGCGCTGCTGACGCAGGACGGCCCCAAGGCGCTGCTGGCGCGCTCCGGCGCGAACGTGCCCGGCATGACGGCCGCAGCGGCCCAGGCCATCGACCGTCTGCCGGAAGTGGAAGGCACCGACGGCAATGTGCAGGTCAGCCGCGAGTTGAACGGTCTGCTCAACGTCACGGAAAAAGAGGCGACCAAGCGCGGTGACCAGTTCATCGCCAGCGAACTGTTCCTGCTCGCCGTGGCCGACGACAAGGGCGAGGCAGGCCGCATCGCGCGCGAGAACGGCCTGACCCGCAAGTCGCTGGAAAGCGCCATCGAGGCGGTGCGTGGCGGGCAGAACGTCAACAGCGCGGAGGCCGAAGGCGCCCGCGAGTCGCTGAAGAAATACACCCTCGACCTCACCGAGCGAGCCCGCCAGGGCAAGCTCGACCCGGTGATCGGCCGCGACGACGAAATCCGCCGTGCCATCCAGGTGCTGCAGCGTCGGACCAAGAACAACCCGGTGCTCATCGGTGAGCCCGGCGTGGGCAAGACCGCCATCGTCGAAGGGCTGGCGCAGCGCATCGTCAACGACGAGGTGCCCGACAGCCTGCGCGGCAAGCGCCTTCTGGTGCTCGACATCGCGCTGCTGCTGGCCGGGGCCAAGTTCCGCGGCGAGTTCGAGGAACGGCTGAAGAACGTGCTCAAGGAACTGGCGCAGGATGCCGGACAGACCATCGTGTTCATCGACGAGATCCACACCATGGTCGGCGCGGGCAAGGCCGAGGGCGCGATGGATGCGGGCAACATGCTCAAGCCGGCGCTGGCGCGCGGCGAGTTGCACTGCATCGGCGCCACGACGCTGGACGAATACCGCAAGTACATCGAAAAGGATGCCGCGCTGGAGCGCCGCTTCCAGAAAGTGATGGTGGACGAGCCCAGCGTGGAAGACACCATCGCCATCCTGCGCGGTTTGCAGGAGAAATACGAGGTGCACCACGGCGTGGACATCACCGACCCGGCCATCGTCGCCGCGGCCGAGCTGAGCCACCGCTACATCACCGACCGCTTTCTGCCCGACAAGGCCATCGACCTGATCGACGAGGCCGCGGCCAAGATCAAGATCGAGATCGATTCCAAGCCCGAGGCGATGGACAAGCTCGACCGTCGACGCATCCAGCTCAAGATCGAGCGCGCCGCCGTGGAAAAGGAGAAGGACGAAGCCTCGCGCAAGCGTCTGGCGCTGATCGAGGAAGAGCTGGCCAAGCTCGACCGCGAATACGCCGACCTGGAGGAAATCTGGAAGGCCGAGAAGGCGGCGGTGCAGGGCTCGGCGCAGATCAAGGAAGAACTCGACAAGCTGCGCTTCGAGATTGAGGAGTTCAAGCGCAAGGGCGACTTCAACAAGGTGGCCGAGTTGCAATACGGCAGGCTGCCGGAACTGGAACGCAAGCTGCATGAGGCCCAGGCCAAGGAAACCGAGGCGGGTGGATCGGCGCCCTCGCGTCGGCTGCTGCGCACCCAGGTGGGCGCGGAGGAAATTGCCGAGGTCGTGAGCCGCGCCACCGGCATTCCCGTGTCCAAGCTGATGCAGGGCGAACGCGACAAGCTGGTGCACATGGAAGAGCGCCTGCACCGCCGGGTGGTGGGGCAGGACGAGGCCATCCGCGCCGTATCGGACGCCATCCGCCGGTCGCGTGCCGGCCTGTCCGATCCGCGCCGGCCCTACGGCTCCTTCCTGTTCCTCGGCCCCACCGGGGTGGGCAAGACCGAGCTGACCAAGGCGCTGGCCGAGTTCCTGTTCGACACCGATGAGCACATCGTGCGCATCGACATGAGCGAGTTCATGGAGAAGCACTCGGTCGCCCGCCTGATCGGCGCGCCTCCGGGCTACGTGGGTTACGACGAGGGCGGCTACCTGACCGAGGCCGTTCGCCGCAAGCCTTACAGCGTGATCCTGTTCGACGAGGTGGAGAAGGCGCACCCGGACGTGTTCAACGTGCTGCTGCAGGTGCTCGACGACGGGCGGCTCACCGACGGCCAGGGTCGCACCGTGGATTTCAAGAACACGGTGATCGTGATGACCAGCAACCTCGGCTCGCACCACATCATGGCGATGACCGGGCAGCCGCAACAAGCCATACGCGATGCGGTGTGGGAGGAGGTGAAGGCGCATTTCCGCCCGGAATTCCTCAACCGCATCGACGAGGTGGTGGTGTTTCACGCCCTGGGCGAGAAGCAGATCGCCGACATCGCGCGGATTCAGTTGCGTGGTCTGGAGGGCCGTCTGGCGCAGCTCGAGATGCGGCTGGACGTCAGCAGCGAAGCGCTGGCGGAAATCGCCCGTGCCGGCTTCGATCCAGTGTTCGGCGCCAGGCCGCTCAAGCGGGCCATCCAGCAACGCATCGAGAATCCGCTGGCCAAGCTCATCCTCGAAGGCCGCTTCGGTCCGAAGGATGTGATTCCGGTGAACGTGCGCGGCGGCGAGATCGTGTTCGAGCGCGTCTGACGCACGGGGCTGAGGGGCTGATGTCTTCAGCCCCTCATCTCTTCAGCCTTTCAGCCACTTGAGGAAGTCGGCGTACTGCTTGGGGTCGCCGTCGATCCAGCCGGGAATGTGAAGCGCTTGATTCACCGAGGCCGCAGGCGGACTCATCAACGCGCGGCGGGCATCGGCAATCTCCTGCGTCGGCACGTCCGGGGCGGCCACCAAGGCCCAGAAGGGCATGGGGCGATGCGCCAGCACGATGCCGCCTTGTTTTGCCCAGGCCTTGGCGACGACCGGCGTGACGACCCCGACAGCGGCCACATGCATATCGCGCATCAGCCCGAGCACGGCATTCTGCGTCTGCACCCGCGCGATGTACCGGGGCGGCGCGCCGTGCTCGCGCCAGATCTTCTGCGCCACGAGATCGACGAGACTGCCTGCCTTCGGCGCGAGCATGACCGCAGACGAGGATTGCCAGACCTGATCCGGCGTGACGCAGGTTTGCGCGGGCCGCGTACCCATGTCGAGGATGCTCAGCGAGTCGCCACCGAGCAGCACCTTGCCCGGCTGGCCGGGGCACGAGGCGGCGATCAGGTCGGTGCCGAAGTCAATGGTGTCCCTGGCGACGGCGACCAGATGCCAACCAGCCGCGAGCAAGGCTGCGGTGAGATTGGGCGGTTTGATGAAGGCGTACCGGTAAGGCGGCGTGCCGGTCCCGTTGACGGCGTGGGATTTGCCGAGGTTGAAGCCGGTTTCCCAGATGGTGTTGCGATGGACGGCATCGCCAAGCAGGGTCGAAAGCGCCTGGGCCGCAACGTACTGCTCCTGCTGGTTGGCGACGGCCAGACCGAAATTCAGCCCCAACAGCGCCTTGGGCTGTGCAGTCGCGGTTGCGCTCTTGGCGGCTGCGGCGTGGGCCGTGACAGACAGCATAGAGCTGACCAGAACCCATACGCACAGACCCGCGACCATGCCGCTGGGGTGCCAAGGCCGCTTGGCGCGTCGGCCAATGAAGTCCAGCATGAATGCGTCTCCGAAAAGGTTGTAAGCAGGCGGAGTCTGTTGCTCCGCTGGTCAATTTACATTTGATGCCGCTATCGGCGGAGCGGGTTTTCCTCAGGCAAGACAAAGTGTGAGAGTTGTGTCACCAGGCTAGGCGCAAGAACCAATCTGTTTTCGTTGGCTCTCGTTCTCATCACCCTCAAATGCTCGGGAGGACGGTTTGTTTCGTTTGTCATTTGCGACCCTGGCGTTGACGCTGCTCCTGGGGGGCTGCGCGCAGCAAGAGCATCAGCAGAAATGGGCGATGGACTACATCGGCCCGAAGATCATGCAGCCCCTGGAGTTCACCGACATCGCGTCGAGCAGCGGCCAGCCCGAGTCTTCAAAGGACTTCCTCGGCAAGGTGGTGGTGCTGTATTTCGGCTACACCCACTGCCCGGACGTGTGCCCGACCACCATGGCGCATCTGGCCCGGGCCGAGCAGTTGCTGGGGCCGCAGGCCAAGGATGTGCAGGTCATCTTCGTGACCGTCGATCCCAAGCGCGACACGCCCAAGGTGCTCGACGCCTATGTGCATGCCTTCATGTCCAGCGCCATCGGGCTCAGCGGCACGGTGGCCCAGACCAAGACCCTGGCCGAGCGCTATCACGTCAATTACTCCTACGGCAAACCCGACGCGCATGGCAACTACGTGGTCAACCACAGCGCGGCGATCTATGTGTTCGGGCCGCACGGCACGGGCCGACTCATCGGCACCGAACTCACGCCGCCCGAGGGCATTGCGCACGATGTGCGTCAGCTCCTGGCCGATGCGAACAAGAGCTGGTGGCAGAAGCTAGTCTGAGTAGCCGCCGCGGGCAACGCCCTGGATCTGCAGCGCGCGGTGCATCTCGTTGATGACCACGACGCCCTCGCCCGGCGGCAGGGCGGTGAGCGACAGCGCGCCGCCTGGGGAGGGGGTCAGGTGCAGCACGTCGATGGCGTTTCGCGGTGCGTGTGGCGCATTGGCGGCATGAACCGTCAGCGCCGCGGTGGCCAAGGTGGTGAGCCCTGCGGCCAACAGGGCTTTGATCAGGGGGGCTTTGGACATGGGGCACTCCGCAGTGGCATCGAGTGCTTTGGAGTGCTCTGGCGACCGTGGGTTGCAGCGCAGGTGGTAAACAGTTGTGACAGGTGCGAACCGTAGCGGGGTTCAGGCCAGCGGCACAATACGGCGTGTCTCAGAAACATTGGAAGTCAGCGAAATCGTGATGTCGTCAACCCAAGTTCCATCCCGCGCGCGCCGCCTGTTGCTGCTGGCCGCGCTGGCCCTGCCCCTGGCGGGCTGCGGCCACAAGTCCGACCAGACCTGGCAACTCAACAACATCACCGGCGTGATGCCCGATCTGCAGTTCAACCTCACCAACGACCTCGGGCAGAAGGTCACGGCGGAGAACTACAAGGGCAAGATCGTGCTGCTGTATTTCGGCTACACCCACTGCCCGGACGTGTGCCCGACCACCATGCAGCTCATGGCCAACGTGGTGCAGCAACTCGGGCCCGAGGCGAAGGACGTGCGCATTCTGTTTGTCAGCGTCGACCCCAAGCGAGACAGCAACACGATTCTCAAGGCCTACACCCAAGCCTTCAGTCCGAATGCGATCGGTCTGACCGGCACGATGAAGGAGATCGACGCCATCACCCGACGCTACCGCGTGGCCTTCAGCTACGGCAAGCCCGATGCGCAGGGCAACTATGTGGTCGATCACAGCGCCGGCGTGTACATCTTCGGCCCCAACGGACGCATCCGCCTGCTGGCCTCCGACACCAATCCGCCCACCGCCTGGGTGCATGATCTCAAGCAACTGATCGCCGACGAAGCCTGACGGCCATCGCGCGGCAGAAGATGGAAAAAGCCCGGATTGCCCGGGCTTTTTTCATGGGTGTCGTCGGTTTACTTCGACGCTGCGCTGGCCGGTTGCTCCGCCTGCAACGATCGCATCACCGCGGCGGCCGGGTCTTCCTCGGCCGCAGCAGGGGCACTGGCGCCGTCGGCCGGGGCAGCCTCCGAGCCGCCGAAGCTCGGCGGGACAATCGACTCATAGCTGTTGTCGTCCATGGGGGCGGTGATCTGCACTTTGTCGATATCGACCTCTTTGTGGTGCCCCAGGCCACTGGTGACCAGCCCCGGGAAGGCAATGACCAAACCGACCATGATGATCTGGATGATCACGAAGGGCACCGCACCCCAGTAGATCTGCCCTGTGGTGACGCGCGCGATGCGCTTGCCGGTTTCCTTGTCGGTGTAGTCGTCCTTGGCGGCCACGCTGCGCAGGTAGAACAGCGCGAAGCCGAAAGGCGGGTGCATGAACGAGGTCTGCATGTTCACCGCCAGCAGCACGCCGAACCAGATCAGATCGATGCCCAGCTTCTCCGCGACCGGGCCGAGCAGCGGAATGATGATGAACGCCAGCTCGAAGAAATCGAGGAAGAACGCCAGCACGAACACCAGGATGTTCACCACGATGAGGAAGCCCAGCACCCCGCCCGGCAGGCTGGTGAGCAGATGCTCCACCCAGACGCGGCCATCGAGACCCTGGAACACCAGGTTGAACACCGTGGAGCCGATCAGAATGAACAGCACGAAGGTGGACAGCTTGGTCGTGGTGTTGAGCGCCTGCTTGAGCAGGGTCATGTTGAGCCGCTTGCGGCTGAACGCCATGATCAGTGCGCCCACTGCGCCCATCGCCCCGCCTTCGGTCGGCGTGGCCACACCGAGAAAAATCGTGCCCAGCACCAGGAAAATCAGGGTGAGCGGCGGCACCAGCGCGAAGGTCACGCGCTCGGCCATCTGCGACAACAGGTTGAGTCGGAAGACGCGGTTGAGCAGCGACAGCACCAGCGAAAGAATCACGCCGAAGGTCATGGCCACGACGATGGTCTCGTCCAGGGCGGCGGTGACTTCGTGGCCCGCACGCCAACTCAGTAGCGCGTCATAGTTCTTGGCCAGCACGATGCTGGAAATCAACACCACGCCGAACAGCACGGCCAGCGAACGCAGGCCGCTGTCGCCATTGGGCTCGCGGATGGTGCGGGCCTCGGGCGGCAGCGCCGGCGCCCATTGCGGCTTGAGCAAGGACACGCCGATCACATAGGCGAGGTACAGCCCGGTGAGCACGAAGCCCGGAATGAAAGCGCCCTTGTACATATCGCCCACGCTGCGACCGAGCTGGTCGGCCATGACGATGAGCACCAGCGAGGGCGGGATGATCTGCGCCAGCGTGCCGGAGGCGGCGATCACGCCCGTGGCCACGCGGCGGTCGTAGCCGTAACGCAGCATGATGGGCAGCGAGATCAAGCCCATCGAGATCACCGAAGCGGCCACCACGCCGGTCGTGGCCGCGAGCAGGGCGCCCACCAGAATCACAGCGATGGCCAGCCCGCCGCGGATCGGGCCGAACAACTGGCCAATGGTCTCCAGCAGGTCTTCGGCCATGCCGCTGCGCTCCAGCAGCAGGCCCATGAAGGTGAAGAAAGGAATGGCCAGCAGCGTGTCGTTCTGCATGATGCCGATGATGCGCAGCGGAATGGCCTCAAGCAGCGCCTGGGGCATCAGCCCCAGTTCGACGCCGATGAAGCCGAACAGCAAGCCGCAGGCCGCCAGGCTGAACGCGACCGGAAAGCCCACCAGCAGAAACAGCACCAGCGCCCCGAACATGATGGGCGCGATATTGGCAATGAGAAAGGCGGTCATTTAGTTCGCCTCCTTCTGCTGCTTGGCGCGCACGAACTCGGCAAGCTCCTCTTCGGCCGTCTTCTCGTTCTTTTTCACCAGCGGATCGTCGATCAGCCCGCGCAGAAACGCCACGCGCTTGATCAACTCCGATACGCCCTGCAATCCCAGCAGGGAAAAGCCGATGGGCAAGAGGATGTAGACCGGCCAGCGGATCAATCCACCGGCATTGCTCGACATCTCGCCGGAAGCGATGGCGTTGATTACCACGGGCAGCGACAGCCGCACGGTTTCATACACGAACGGAAACAGGAAGAACACGATGCCGATGATGTCGATCCAGTTGCGGCCGCGCGGCGATAGCTTGCTCGACAGCACATCGATGCGCACATGCTCGTTGTGCAGAAAGGTGTAGCCGGCTGCGAGAAGAAACACGGCGGCGAACAGATACCACTGGATTTCCAAGAAAGCGTTCGAGCTGTAGTCGAAGGCTTTGCGCACCACGGCATTGAGGGCACTGACGATGGCGGAGGCCAGGATGAGCCAGAGGGCCATGCGGCCCACGCGCTCGTTGAGCCAGTCAATCCCGCGGGACAGGGCTAGTAGGGCTTTCAAGACATCTCCCGATGGTTTTGTGAACGGTGTAGTGTCGGCTGTCCAGGCGCTGGCTTGTCATGCAATACCGGGTTTGCACGACAGACCTGCAACAGTCCGCGGCCGAAGTATAAAGATGTAACAGACGCGCATTGAAAAACCCGGCCTCGGGTTTGCCCGGGGTCGATGGTGTGAAGCAGTCTTGCGCGCTGTGAAGGTAATAGCCGCGCGTCAGCGCACGTCGATGCCGGGCAGGCCCGAATCCAAGGTACCGATGGCGGCGGCCTGGGCAAAGCCTTCGCTATGGAAGATGCCCAGCACTTCGTCGACCTGTTCGGGAGCGCACGCCACCAGCAGCCCCCCGGAGGTCTGCGGGTCGGTCAACAAGGTCTGGGCCAGTGCTGGCAGGCTTGGCGCGAGGTTGACTTCGGCGCCGTAACTGGCCCAGTTGCGGCCCGAGGCGCCGGTGCTCATGCCCGCGGCAGCCAGCTCGGCGACGCCCTCGATGATGGGCACATCAGCGAAGTTCAGTCGTGCCCTCAACTGTGAGCCCCGGCACACCTCCAGCAGATGGCCCAGCAGGCCAAAACCGGTGACGTCAGTCATGGCGTGCACCCCGCCGAGTTTCGCCAGATGTCTGCCCGGCGTGTTGAGCTGCGTGGTGTTGGCGATCATGCGGGCGTAGCCCTCGGCGTCGAGCGCCTCTTTTTTGAGCGCCGCCGACTGAATGCCCACACCCAGCGGCTTGCCCAGCACGATGACGTCGCCCGCCCGGGCGCTGTCATTGCGGCGGATCTGGCTGGGGTGTGCCAAGCCCATGGCGACCAGACCGTAAATCGCCTCGACCGAGTCGATGCTGTGGCCACCCGCGATGGGAATGCCCGCCTCTGCGCACACCGATTCACCCCCGCGCAGAATCGCCGAGACGGTCTCGAGCGGGATGACGCCTATGGGCATGCCCACGAGCGCCAGCGCCATGATGGGGGTGCCCCCCATGGCGTAGACGTCGGAAAGGGCGTTGGTTGCGGCAATGCGCCCGAAGTCGAAGGGATCGTCCACGATGGGCATGAAAAAGTCCGTGGTGGCGATCAGCGCCTGCTCGGGGTTGAGCAGGTAGACGGCGGCGTCGTCGGACGATTCGGTGCCCACCAGCAGCGCCTCGGGTCGAGGCAGCATGGGCGCGTGCTTCTTGAGGATTTCGGACAGGACGTTGGGCGCGATCTTGCAGCCACAGCCACCGCCGTGCGAGAGCGAGGTGAGGCGGGGGGCAGCCTGGGCGGAGTGAGCAGAGGTCATGAGAAGCAGGATGCTGAGGGTCAGGCGGGCAGCGAATCGTCCTGCCAGGTCTGGCAGAACTGCAGGAAGCGCTGCAGGGGTTGGGAGAACGTCTTTTTCTGGTGATGAACGATATACAGCGTGCGGTGCATCGAGGGCAGGGCGCTGCGCACGGTCACGAGTTTGCCGTGGTTCAGATCCTCGCGCACCAGCCGCCGCGGAATGCAGGCCAGGCCCAGCCCGGCGATGGCCGCGCCACGGATCGATTCGGAACTGCCGAGCACCATGACCTGCTCGAAGCCGTGCAGATGTTCGAGCAGCAGCGCTTCCACGGTTTCGCGCGTGCCCGAGCCGGCCTCGCGCAAGAGCCAGCGTGCGGCGCGAAGCTCGCCGAGGCTGACCTCGCGTCCGGCCAAGGGGCTGTCGGGAGCGCAGACCACGACCAGCGCGTCCTGCAGCCAGGGTTGTATGGCCAGATCGTCGCGATGGCAGGCGCCTTCGACTAAGCCGAGATCGACTTCGAACTGGGCCACGGCTTCCGCGATGGCCTGGGTGTTGCCCACGCGTAGGCAGAACTGTGCGGCGGGGAATTCGCGGCAGAACGCCGCCATGATCCCCGGCAGGATGGCGTTGCCCACGGTACTGCTGGCGCCGATGCGCAGCGCTGCGGCGCCGGCGCTGAACAGCGCCTCGATGCTGCGCGTCTGGTCGAGAATGGCCATGGCGCGCGGAAGCAGAAGCCGGCCGGAGTCGTTGAGAACCAGACGCTTTCCAACGCGGTCGAACACGCGCTCGCCCAACTGCGTTTCGAGCTCGGCCAGCGCCGCGCTGACGGCCGACTGTGACATGGCGAGCGAATCGCCCGCCGCGGTGGCGCTGCGGCTATGCGCGATTTCCACCAGCACTTCCATTTGCCGCAGGGTGAGTCGCATGAATTCGATCTATTCGCTAGATTGATTGAGCACTAAGGATAAACCACATGTTTCGAATACCCACACTTCCTTCATAGAAAAAAACCCACTTCAGCCCGGAACTTTGCGAGGCCGGAAAAGTCTGAGTAGTTGACGAAAACGATCGGGATTCGTACCATCACCCCTACTGTTTCGTCGGATTTTTTCATTCCGGCACTGTGTAATGTCTGCTGCAAGCCCGCCCCGGGCGACCGCCTCCGACCTTGCAACTGGCCGCCATTCATGTGTTGAGGAGAGCCGCCATGCGACTGACAACCAAAGGACGTTTTGCCGTGACCGCCATGATCGACGTGGCCATGCGTCAGCATCTGGGTCCCGTAACTCTGGCCGGCATCAGCCAGCGCCAGCACATTTCCCTCTCTTACCTTGAACAGTTGTTCGGCAAGTTGCGCCGTCACGAACTGGTCGATTCGGTTCGTGGTCCTGGCGGCGGCTACACGCTGGCGCGCAAGTCGGAAGAGATCAGCATCGCCGACATCATCATCGCGGTGGATGAGCCCCTCGACGCGACGCAGTGCGGCGGCAAGGAAAACTGCAACGGCGAAGACAGCGGCCCGTGCATGACCCACGACCTGTGGGCACAGCTCAACGCCAAGATGGTCGAGTTTCTCGACTCGGTCAATCTCAAGGCCCTGGTGGAGCAAAACCTTGCCAAAGGCGTCACGGTAGAAGAAGTTGCCGTGGCGCGCAAGCCGGTTTCGCCTCTGCCGGTGACGGCCAAGCCGATCAAGGTCAAGGCGCCCAATTCGGTCTTCAATTTGGCCCAGACTCTGGGCTGATGCTGCAGCGGCGGCCTGGCGGCCGCGCTTCGGCGTTCTTTGCGCGTCATGGACAGCCCGGTGCATCGCATTTGGGCCGTAACCCCCACATTCCCTGATTCTCTACATCATGTCTACCACGCCCCATCTACCCATTTACATGGACTACGCTGCCACCACGCCCGTGGATCCGCGGGTGGTCGATGCCATGATTCCCTGGCTGCGCGAGCACTTCGGCAATCCGGCGTCGCGCAGCCATGCCTGGGGCTGGGAAGCCGAGGAAGCCGTCGAAAAGGCCAGGGCTCAGGTGGCCGAATTGATCAACGCCGACCCCAAGGAAATCATCTGGACGTCGGGCGCCACGGAATCGAACAATCTCGCCATCAAGGGCACGGCGGAGTTCTACCAGGGCAAGGGCAAACATATCGTCACCGTCAAGACCGAACACAAGGCGGTGCTCGACACGGTGCGCGAAATGGAGCGCCGCGGGTTCGATGCCACCTACCTTGATGTGCAGTCCAACGGCCTGCTCGATCTCGACCAGTTCAAGGCGGCGCTTCGGCCCGACACCATTCTGGTGTCGGTCATGCTGGTCAACAACGAGATCGGCGTGATCCAGGATATTCCCGAAATCGGCCGGATCTGCCGCGAGCGCGGCATCATCTTTCATGTGGATGCGGCCCAGGCCACCGGCAAGATGGTGATCGATCTGCAGGCCTGGCCGGTCGATCTGATGAGCCTGGCCTCTCACAAGACCTACGGCCCCAAGGGTATCGGCGCGCTCTATGTGCGGCGCAAGCCGCGGGTGCGGTTGATTCCGCAAATGCATGGTGGCGGCCACGAGCGCGGGCTGCGTTCGGGCACGCTGCCCACGCATCAGATCGTGGGCATGGGAGAGGCTTTCCGCATCGCCAAGGCCGAGCTCGGGGCGAGCATCGAGCGGGCGCGCATGCTGCAAAAGCGCCTGCTCGACGGCCTGAAGGACATCGAAGAGGTCTATGTCAACGGCGACCTCGAGCGCCGCGTGCCGCACAACCTCAACATCAGCTTCAACTACGTCGAGGGCGAATCGCTAATTATGGCGATCAAGGGCATTGCGGTGTCCAGCGGCTCGGCCTGCACCTCGGCCAGCCTGGAGCCTTCGTACGTGCTGCGCGCCTTGGGGCGCAGCGACGAGCTGGCGCATTCCTCGCTGCGCATGACCATCGGTCGATATACCACCGAAGAGGAGATCGATTCCGCCGTGCGCCAACTGCGCGAGAGCGTGGCCAAGCTGCGCGACCTTTCTCCGCTGTGGGACATGTACAAGGAAGGCATCGACATCAGCACCATCCAGTGGGCGGCGCACTGAGCGCCCCGAGGGCCGGGCTGCGCCCAGCCCGCCCCCCGTGGGGGTCAAGAAAACTTGGGACGGCCCTGCGTTTTCTTGAGAGCCACCAAGGGCGCTCAAGCGCCTATGCGCATCAGGGTTGTGCAAATAGCCGACAATAGAGGTCGGAAATATTGGATGTGTCGTCCGCCGCTCTCGGCGGGCGCTTCGAGGAGGACAAGATCATGGCTTACAGCGACAAAGTGGTGGATCACTATGAAAACCCGCGCAATGTGGGTTCCTTCGCCAAGGACGACCCGCAGGTCGGCACAGGCATGGTGGGTGCTCCGGCCTGTGGCGACGTGATGAAGCTGCAGATCCGCGTCAACGATCAGGGTGTCATCGAAGACGCGCGCTTCAAGACCTATGGCTGCGGCTCGGCCATCGCCTCGTCTTCCCTGGTGACCGAATGGGTCAAGGGCAAGACCCTCGACCAGGCGCTCGAAATCCGCAACAGCCAGATCGCCGAGGAACTCGCCTTGCCGCCGGTGAAAATTCACTGCTCCATCCTGGCCGAAGACGCCATCAAGGCGGCGGTCAGCGATTACCAGCAACGTCATGGTCAGAAGGCAGAGCCACAAGCGCAGGCCAAACAGGCCCAGCCAGCCTGATGGCCGCGCGACAAGACCGACGAAGGAATCGATCATGTCAGTCACCCTTACCGAACGCGCTGCCCAGCAGGTGCAGCGCCATCTTGCCAAACGCGGTGCCGGGATCGGCGTGCGTCTGGGCGTCAAGACCACGGGCTGCTCCGGCATGGCCTACAAGCTCGAGTTCGTGGATCAGGCCGCAGACGAAGATCTGACCTTTGAGAGTCATGGCGTCAAGATCCTGGTCGATCCCAAGAGCCTGGCCTATGTCGATGGCACCGAGCTCGACTTTGTGCGACAGGGTTTGAATGAGGGCTTTCAATTCAACAATCCGAACGAACGCGACCGCTGCGGCTGTGGCGAGTCGTTCCGGGTCTGATGGATCTCGATCAGTCTTACTTCGCACTGTTTGGGCTGCCCGAGACTTTTGCCCTCGATCTGGCGCAACTCGAGCGAGCGCGGCTGGCGGTGCAGTCGCAGGTCCATCCCGACCGATTCGCCGCGGGCAGCGATCGCGACCGAAGGCTTGCCATGCAATGGGCGGCACAGGCCAATGCGGCTTACCTCACCCTCAAGAATCCGGTGCAGCGTGCCACCTACCTGTGCGAGCGGCGTGGCGTGCCGATTCAGGCCGAAAACAACACCGCCATGCCTGCCGATTTTCTGATGCAGCAGATGGCCTGGCGCGAAACGCTGGACGAGCTGCGCGACGCGGCCGATGGCGCCGGGCTCAAGGTGCTTGAAACCGAAGTGCTGGCCCAGCGGGCCGAGCGACTCGAGGCCGTGCGTCAGGCGCTCGATGAACACAACGCACCACACAGAGCAGCCGAGCAGGTGAGGGCCTTGCTGTTCCTCGACCGTTTTGTCGAGGAGCTGCGGCGGGCATCCGAACATCTCGTGCCCTAGGCTGTTTGATGCCCCATTGATTCTTTGTCTGCGGGTTTCGGTCAGCAAGGTCGAAGCCCGAAGCCAGCCACCTTTTGCCCCTGCCCATGGCCCTGTTGCAAATCTCCGAACCCGGACAATCGCCCGACCCACACCAGCACCGTCGTGCCGTGGGCATCGATCTGGGGACGACGCATTCCCTCGTCGCCGCCGTTCGCAGCGGCACACCGCAATGTCTGCCCGATGACCGAGGGCAGGTGCTGCTGCCTTCAGTCGTGCACTATCACGCCGATGGCCGCGCCGAAGTGGGGCTTCGCGCGCGCGAAGAGCAGGCGCTCGATCCGGCCAACACCCTGGTGTCGGTCAAGCGCTTCATGGGGCGAGCTCCGAGCGATCTGCCGCCCGCCGCACTGGCGCATTACCGCATCGCCGACGACGCCAGAGTCGTCCGCTTCGAGACCGCGGCGGGCGAGATCACGCCGATTCAGGCCTCCGCCGACATCCTGCGCGTGCTGCGCTGGCGTGCCGAAGACACCCTGGGCGGAGAACTTGTCGGCGCGGTGATCACCGTACCGGCCTACTTCGATGACGCCCAACGTCAGGCGACCAAGGATGCCGCGCAGCTCGCGGGCTTGCACGTGCTGCGCCTGATCAACGAGCCCACGGCGGCGGCGCTGGCCTACGGGCTCGATCGCGGTGTCGAGGGACTGTATGTCATTTACGACCTCGGCGGCGGCACTTTCGATCTCTCCGTGCTGCGGTTGACCAAGGGCGTGTTCGAGGTCGTCGCCACCAGCGGCGACACGGCGCTCGGGGGCGACGACTTCGACCTCCGCCTCGAAGCCTTGATGCGGCAGCAGGCCGGAGAACCCGAGCTGTCGGCAAGCGAGCAGCGGCAATGGCGCATGACGGCCCGCCAGGCCAAGGAGACCCTGAGCCAGGCCGAGACCGCCGCGTATACCGTGGCGCTGCCCGATGGTTCGCTTCACACCGGCACCTTGCTGCGCGAGGAATTCGAGCAGGCCTGCGCCGACCTCGTGCAACGCACCCTTGCCCTGCTGCGCCGCGCCTTGAACGACGCGCGGGTGAGCGCCGCCGGGGTGCAGGGCGTGGTGCTGGTGGGGGGCGCCACGCGCATGCCCATGATCCGCCGCGCGGTCGAGCAAGCCATGGGCAAGGCGCCGCTGACCGATCTCGATCCCGATCAGGTCGTGGCCTTGGGCGCTGCCATTCAGGCCAATGCCCTGGCGGGCAATGCCGGGGCCGACGACGTGCTGCTGCTCGATGTCATTCCCCTGTCGCTGGGTATCGAGACCATGGGGGGGCTGGTCGAGCACATTCTGCCGCGCAACAGCACCATTCCCCAGGCACGCTCGCAAGACTTCACCACCTTTCGCGACGGGCAGACCGCCATGGCCATTCATGTGGTGCAGGGCGAGCGCGAATTGGTCAGCGACTGCCGCTCGCTGGCGCGCTTCGAGCTGCGGGGCATTCCGCCCATGGTGGCGGGCGCCGCGCGCATTCGTGTGACCTTCGCCGTCGATGCCGACGGTCTGCTCGAAGTCAGCGCGCAGGAGCTGACCACCGGCGTGCAGGCCCAGGTGCAGGTCAAGCCGGCCTATGGCCTGGACGACGCGCAGATCGCACAGATGCTGCAAGACAGCGTGGCCCATGCCGAGGACGACCGCGACGTCCGCATGCTGCAGGAAGCGCGGGTGGATGCCCAGGCCCTGCTGGCCGCCACGCGAACCGCCATGCAGCTCGACCGCGATCTGCTGACCGCCGACGAAGATGCACAGATTCACGACAGCATGGCGGCGCTGGCGCGGGCCGAGCAGGGAGGCGACATCGAGCAGATCCGCCAGGCCCTCGACGCACTGACCCGGCAGACCGATGCGTTCGCGGCTCGCCGCATGAATCGCAGCATTCAGCGCGCGCTGGCGGGTCAGTCGGTCGATCGCATCGCGCAACTCGCCGACACGCCGCCGAATACAACGCTCTGACGCCCCGACGTTCTCATCTCATTCGCACCATGCCCATCATCACGGTACTGCCGCATCCCGAATACTGCCCGGAAGGCAAGCAGGTCAGCGCAGCGCGCGGCACCTCGATCTGCGAAGCCCTGCTGGAGAACGGCGTGCCGATCGAGCACGCTTGCGACATGCAATGCGCCTGCACCACCTGCCATGTGGTCGTGCGCAAGGGTTATGAGAGCCTGGGCGAACTCGACGAGAGCGAAGAAGATCTGCTCGACCGCGCGTGGGGGCTGGAGCCCACGTCGCGCCTGTCGTGCCAGGCTATCCTTGCCGACGAAGACGTGACCATCGAGATCCCGAAGTACTCCATCAACCACGCCAAGGAACACGGCTGATTCGCCGTTGCGCGCTCACAGCCGGATCAGATCGGGCGGCGGGCCTTTGGCGCCCATCAGACGACCGAGAAGCAGACGATAGAGGTCGAGGTCGAAGCCACCTGACTCGATCTCGTGTGGGCCCTCCGCCAGCGCAGCCAGATCGGGCTCGCTGCGTGCCGTGCCCAGATAGCGCCATTGGTCGAACACATGCACATCGGTGCGGTCTTGCGCCGGGTCGTGTTCGCGCAGACCGATGGGCCCGGCATAGGGCCAGGTGCGCAGTCGATCGGCGGCCAGCGCCAGTTGCAGCCGTGCGAGATGCTGCTGTGGCGGTTCAAGCCCGCAGCACACGCCTTTGCATCGACCGATCTGGTGGGCGAAGCAACGGCCCTTGCCCGATTCCAGCCCCAGAGCCTGGGGACAGAGCGTATGACGCTCGGCGAGCGAGCGCAGTTCGTCCACGGCCTGCCGTTTGCTGCGATAGCAGCCGAAGAGACGGGAAAACGATCGCGGATCGAGTTCCTCGCCGCGCACCAGGCGCAGCAGCGGCCGCGCCTGGGCATCGTCGCTCAACTCCCAAGAGCAGAGCTGCCGTTCGCGGCGCAATTGGCGATTGAGCAGGGGCTGTCGTTCCTTGATGAGCCGCATTTCCAGCAGCAGGGCGCCAAACTCTCCCGCCGTTTGCTGCCACTCCACCCGCCGGACCTCCTGAGCCAGGCGGAGTTCGCGCGCGTCGCGGTGATCCGCCTGAAAGTGCGCGAGCACCCGACTGCGCAGACGCACGCTCTTGCCGATGTAAAGCGGCATGTCGCCCTCGCCGAAGAGCAGGTAGACCCCGGGCGTGTCGGGAACCTCGTCCATCGGCGTTTCCAGGTGCGGCGGCAAGCTGGCGCTGCTGCGCAACAAGCTGTACGCCGCGCTTTCCACCGCCTCGGAACCCAGTTCCGTTTGAGCGATGGCCAGCCATTGATGCAGCAACTCGACATCGCCCATGGCCCGATGCCGAGCCGTGGTGTGCAGGCCATGACGGCGCATGATCGCATCCAGCCCATGCCCCCGCGCCTGTGGATACAGCTTGCGCGACAGACGCACGGTACATAGCGTCTTCACCCGCAGATCTACCCCTTCGCGTGCGGCGGCCTGTTTCAGGAAACCATGATCGAACCGCACGTTGTGCGCCACGAGCACGGCGCCATCGAGCAGCGTGAGCAACTCGGGCAACACCGCACCGAAGTTCGGAGCACCCGCCACCATGCTGTCGGTGATGCCGGTGAGCTGCTGAATGAACGGCGGAATGCGCTGCCCCGGATCGATCAGACGGCTCCACTTCGCCACCACTTCCCCGCCCTCGATACGCATGGCCGCCACTTCGGTGATGCGGTCATGCACCGGATGGGCGCCGGTGGTTTCGAGGTCCAGCAATACATAACAGGGCAGCATGGACGGCATTGTCGGTGAACCGGCCCCGGGGGCGGACTTCGAGGGCATAAAAAAACCGCAGCCGAGGCTGCGGTTTGATTGGGGTCGGCTGGAATCAGTATTTCCATCCAAGAGTCACCCCCAGCACATTCTGACTCATGCTGAGAGTCTCTGTCCCAGTGAAACCGAAGTTGCCGGGCAGCTGTCCAGTAACAGAATTGCCGAACGCATGAACGTAATCAAACGAGAGCTCCATGTTTTTCGCAATGGCGTAGGTCGCACCCAGAGTCAGATGGTCTTTGATCACGCCCGGAGCCAGGGTGTTGAACAAAATATTCGACGAGTCGATTGGGTTGTCGCCGTGATTCCAACCAGCACGCAAGGTGAGCGCTTCGTTGTATTGATAAGCGACCCCAAGCTTGTAGACATTGATGCTCTTCCAGCCAAAGCCTGGTCCATTGGTCTGGCCACCCAATTGACCCGGCAGCATGCCGTTCGCAATCGCCGGGATACTGCCGTAATCGATACGCACAATATCGGCAGCGATAGTCATAGCGGGGGTCGCTTTCCACGCCAGACCGATCCCAAAGTTGGCTGGGATGTTGAACTGACCCGCATTCGCGAAAAGACCTCTGTATTTGTCAAACCCCTGCATATGGGTTTCGGACTGATAGGTCGCACCAACTGCCAATGTCGGAGTGAGCTGGCCGATCCAGCCGATGCGCACGCCCACGCCGTTAGAGTCAGCATGACCGTTGTCGGTACACGCTGCTGGGTTGGCTGACAAGGTCGTGCCTGCAGGCGCACCAGGTACCGGTGCATTGCACAGATTAGTCAAACCGTTGGCACGGAACGACTGATGGACAATGTTCAGGCTGACACCAATGGAGTTGGACGAATTGACCTTCATCGCGAACGAGGGCGCGAAGAACAACTGTTGCAAATCAACACCGGTGCCAGGGGCGAACGGAGGAAAGATCTTTGAGTAACCGGTGTTCAGGCCGCCGTTGCCGTAGATGCTCAAGCCAACCGACATCGTCGGGTTGAGCATGTAGTTAACGCCAAATTCAGGAATGATGAACGTTTTGGTATCGTTGCCGCCGTAGCTGCCGCCAATCGGGAACGACTGGCCAGCCTGGGGGCTGTACACGGTCGCGTTCGAGCTGAGGCTGGCGTCACGCTTGGGCTCGAATGCGCTCACGCCAAAATCCAGGCGATTGCCAATATCGACCATTCCAGCAGGGTTGATTGCGGCAGCCAGGGCATCCTGCGGGAAAGCGATCCCAACGCCACCCATGCCCACGGATTTCACACTGAAACCAGGTTGAAAATAACCATTGGTCGCGTGAGCAGCGGGAAGGGCGATGCCGGCCAGGGCCAGCGAGAGTGCCAGTTTCTTGAGTTGCATTCTTGTGTCTCCTACCGGGCGAACGACCCGGCCTCCATCGGTGGTTGATTGCGCCGCAAGAGCGGCCCAGACTCAAAATACTCAATTGAGTATTGAGGGCTGCCGTGATGGTAGGGGCGCACGCGCATACACCACATTGTGTTTAGTGTTGATTGCGCAACTTTGCGAATTGTTGTACGAGAGCGCGAAAAATCCCCAGAAAATACTAACGGGGGTATTGGGTGGCCCTTGAGATGGGCGTCGCTCGGTGAGTCCGGGACGGGCGTTCAGGCCGTCGGCGGCACGTAGCCTTGCGGCATTTCCGCGCCTTCGCCGAAAAAGTACTTCTCCATTTGCCGCGCCAGATATTGCCGGGCTCGGGCATCGGCCAGGTTGAGGCGGTTTTCATTGACCAGCATGGTCTGGTGCTTGAGCCAGGCGGCCCAGGCTTCCTTGGAGACGTTGTTGTAGATGCGCGCGCCGAGTTCGCCGGGGTAGGGGGCGAAATCGAGGCCTTCGGCTTCGCGGCCGAGTTTGACGCATTGAACCATTCGAGTCATGGAGAGTTCCTTGGTGGGGAGGGGCGGGTCGCGCCATGCCATGCGGATGACGCGGGACAATCAGGAGAGATGTTTGACCAGCACCCGCGATCGGCGCTGGTCGTCATAGCGCAGGCGGCGGTCGGGTGGCAGCCATTCGCGCTCCACCAGCACGAAGCCTCGCTTGATGAACCAGTGCATGGTGCGGGTGGTGAGGACGAAAATGCTCTGCAGGCCTAGCGCGCGTGCGCGCTGTTCGATGTGCTTGAGAATGCGCTCGCCGTCGCCCTGACCCTGGGCCGAGGGGTGGACGGTGAGCGCGGCCATTTCGCCGGTTTTCTGCTCCGGGTAGGGGTAGAGCGCGGCGCAGCCGAAGATGATGCCGTCGTGTTCGAGAACGGTGTAATTGGCGATGTCGCGCTCGATTTCGGTGCGGCTGCGCTTGACCAGTACGCCCTGTTCTTCCAACGGCTCGATGAGCTGCAGGATGCCGCCCACATCGTCGGCCGTGGCCTGGCGCAGATGTTCCAGATGCTCGTCGGCGATCATGGTGCCTACGCCGTCGTGGGTGAACAGTTCGAGCAGCAGCGAGCCGTCGAGCGCATACGGAATGATGTGCGCGCGCGTCACCCCGCCGCGCACGGCGCGCACGGCATGCCGCAGATAGAACGCGGTGTCGGTGGGTTGTTGCGGGTCGGGCAGGCGCGAGAGCAGACTCTCGGCCTGCGCCACGGTCATTTCGGGCACGAGGTTGTGCTCGGCGTCGATCACGCCGTCCACTTCGGTGATGAGCACCAGTTTTTCCGCCTTGATGGCGGCCCCCACGCTGCTGGCGACGTCTTCCATGCTGAGGTTGAAGGCCTCGCCCGTGGGCGAGTAGCCGAAGGGCGACATGAGCACGACGGCACCGTATTCGAGCGCGCGGGAGATGGTGGGCGCGTCGACCTTGCGCACGAGCCCGGTGTGCTGGAAGTCCAGACCGTCGATCACGCCCACGGGGCGGGCGATGATGAAATTGCCCGAGACCACGCGCACGGTGGCGCCGGCCATGGGCGTGTTGGGCAGCCCTTGCGAGAACGTCGCCTCGATCTCGAATCGCAGTTGCCCGGCTGCCTCCTGCGCGGCGTCGAGTGCCACTTCGTCGGTCACGCGCATGCCGTGCGAGTAGCGCGAGCCCACGCCCTTTTCGCGCAACTGCGCCTCGACCTGCGGGCGAAAGCCGTGCACCAGCACGATGCGCACGCCCATGGCGGTGAGCAGGGCCACGTCTTGTACCAGGGCGTTGAGGCGTCCGGCAGCGATCAATTCGCCGGCGATGGCGACCACGAAGGTCTTGCCGCGATGAGCGTGGATGTAGGGTGCGACGGAGCGCAGCCAATCGACGAATTGTTCCTGCGTGGCGATCATGGCGTGATTATCCGAGAATGACGGGTTGTTTTCCGCATGCCCTGTCTTTCATGTCTGAACCGACCGCTTCCCGCCCGCCTCGAACCCGCAGGCCCGTGCCCCCACGCACGCCGGGGCCTGCCACGCCGGTGGGCGAGGTGCGGTTTGCGCCGGAGCTGCCGGTTTCCCAGCGGCGAGAAGACATCGCGCAGGCCATGCGCGAGCATCAGGTGGTCATCGTCTGCGGCGAAACCGGCTCGGGCAAGACCACGCAGTTGCCCAAGATCGCGCTGTCCATCGGACGCGGACTGGGCGCGGGCGGCAAGGGACTGATCGGCCACACCCAGCCGAGGCGGCTGGCGGCCATCAGCATCGCCAGACGCGTGGCCCAGGAGCTCGACAGCGAGCTGGGCGCCATCGCAGGCTATAAGGTGCGCTTCAACGACAGATTGCAGCCCGGGGCTTCGATCAAGCTGATGACCGACGGCATCCTGCTGGCGGAAACGCAGACCGATCCCCTGCTGCGCGCCTACGACACCCTGATCATCGACGAAGCGCACGAGCGCAGCCTGAACATCGACGTGCTGCTGGGTTATCTCAGGCAGTTGATGCCGCGCAGGCCCGATCTGAAAATCGTCGTCACCTCGGCGACCATCGACGCCGAGCGCTTTGCCCGGCATTTCGCCGATGCCTCGGGTCGGCCCGCGCCCGTCATCGAGGTTTCCGGGCGTTTGTATCCGGTGGAGATTCGCTGGCGGCCCTTCGGTGTGGACAAGGGCGACGACCGCGACCTTTCGGCGGCCATCTGCGACGCCGTGGACGAGTTGTGGCGCATGGGCCCCGGCGATGTACTGGTTTTCCTGCCCGGTGAGCGCGAGATCCGCGAGGCCGAGGCGGCGCTGCGCAAGCACCATCTGGACACGAAGCGTGCCGGTGTGGAAATCCTGCCGCTGTACGCCCGGCTGTCGCAGGCCGAGCAGGATAGGGTGTTCGCCTCGGGCGGGGCGAGGCGCATTGTGCTGGCCACCAATGTGGCCGAGACCTCGTTGACCGTGCCGGGCATCCGCTATGTCATCGACTCGGGGCTGGCGCGGGTCAAGCGCTACAGCTACCGCAACAAGGTGGAAATGCTGCAGGTCGAGGCCGTCAGCCAGGCCGCGGCGCAGCAGCGCGCCGGGCGCTGCGGGCGGGTGGCGAATGGTGTGTGCATCCGGCTTTATGACGAAGCCGGATTTGCCGAACGGTCGCGGTTCACCACGCCGGAAATCCTGCGCTCTTCGCTGGCGGCCGTCATCCTGCGCATGAAGGCGCTAGGGCTGGACGCGATCGAGCAGTTTCCCTTCATTGAGCCGCCGCCGGGCAAGGCCATCGCCGACGGTTACCAGCTGCTCACCGAGCTGGGCGCGGTGGATGACCGCAATGCACTAACGCCGCTGGGCCGCGAACTCGCACGCCTGCCTGTCGACCCGCGCATAGGCCGCATGATTCTCGAAGCGCGCAACCGCGAAGCGCTGACCGAGGTGCTGATCATCGCCGCGGCGCTGTCGGTGCAGGACCCGCGCGAACGCCCCGCCGAGGCGCAGCAGGCCGCCGACGAAGCGCATCGCAAGTTCAGCGACGAGCGCTCCGAATTTCTCGGCTGGCTCAAGCTCTGGGCGCACTATCACGCGGCCATTGCTCATAAAAAATCGCAGCGCAAGCTCTGGAGCGAGCTGCGCGCGCAATATCTGTCGCCGCTGCGCCTGCGCGAATGGCACGACGTGCACAGCCAGCTCCACACCCTGGTGGCTGAGCAGGGCTGGCGCCTCAACACCACCGAGGCGACTTACGAGCAGATTCACTGCGCCTTGCTCGCCGGCCTGCTCGGCAACATCGGCTACAAGGGGGATGAGGACACCCAGTACCTCGGCGCGAGGGGTATTCGATTCGCCATTCATCCGTCTTCGCCGCTGGGCCGAAAGGCCGGGCGCTGGATCATGGCTGCCGAGCTGGTGGAGACGACACGGCTTTACGCCCGTGGCGTGGCGCGCATCGAGCCGCAATGGCTGGAGCGTGTGGGTGCACATCTGCTCAAGACCAGCCTGCTCGATCCGCATTGGGAGAAAAAACCGGCGCAGGTCACCGCCTTCGAGCGCGCGACGCTTTATGGCTTGGTCGTCTACAACCAGCGTCGGGTCGATTTCGGCCGTTTCGATGCCGCCCAGGCGCGCGAGATTTTTCTGCGCGAGGCGCTGGTGGCGGGCGAGTGGGACTGCCGCTGGACGTTCTTCCAGCACAACCGGGCGTTGATCGCCGACATCGAACGGCTCGAACACAAGGCGCGGCGGCTCGACGTGCTGGTGGACGAGGAACTCATCTACGCCTTTTACGACCAGCAGGTGCCCGCCGAGGTGCACAGCGGCGCCAGCTTCGACCGCTGGTACCGCGACGCGGTGCGCGCCAACCCCAAGCTGCTGTTCCTGCAACGCGACGAGCTGATGCGCCACGAAGCTGCGGGCATCACCACCGAGGCCTTTCCCAATCGCCTCAGGCTGGGCGCGTTGGAGCTGCAGCTCGACTACACCTTCGACCCCGGAGGCGCGCGCGACGGCGTCACCGTGATCGCGCCGCTGGCCGCGCTCAACCAGATCCCGGCGCAACGCCTGCAATGGCTGGTTCCGGGGCTGCTCAAGGAGAAAATCCTCGCGCTTCTCAAGAGCCTGCCGCAGCGGCCGCGCTCACGCCTCGTACCCTTGCCGCAGACTGCCGAGACCTTCGCCACGCGCCTCACCGCGGCCGACCGCTTCGGCCAGGGCGATCTGCTCGACGCCCTGCGCGACCTGGTACGCGAGCACACCGGGCTGCTGCTTCCGCGGACCGACTTCAAGCTCGAAACCCTCGGCCCGCATCTGTTCTTCAACGTGCAGGTGATCGATACCCATGGGCGGCGCATCGACGCCGGGCGCGATATCGACAAGCTGCGTGCCGACCACGGCCAGGCCTCGCGCAACGCGTTCGCGGAGCTGGCCAAGCTCAAAACCCGTCTGCCGCCGTCGAACGAAGCCAAGCCGCAGGGCGCGACATCCCCGGGCGAGGCGGGCGCGCGTCCCGCCGCAGACGCCAGCCCTGTGCCCACCGACACCCTGCAAGGCCTGACCGACTGGACCTTCGACGCCTTGCCCGAGCTGCTGGAACTGCGTCGCGGTGCGCATACCCTGATCGGCTTTCCCGCCCTGGTGGACAAGGGCAACGCAGTCGATGTGGAAGTGTTCGATACCGCAGAGGAAGCCGCGCGCCTGCATCGCGCTGGGCTGCGCCGCCTGTTCGCCCTGCAACTGCGCGAGCAGATCAAGCATGCGGAGAAGGGTCTGCCCGGGTTTCAGCAGGCGGCCATGCTGTTCATGGCGCTGGGCACGGCCGATCTGCTGCGCTCGCAGATCGTCGATGCGGCGCTCGACCGCGCCTTTCTGGCCGAGCCCCTGCCGACCGACAAGGCGGCCTTCGCGCAGCGTCTGAGCGAAGGCAAGCCGCGTTTTCAGCTTCTCGCCGCAGAAATGGCGCGGCTTGCCGGGCAGATTCTGGAGGAGCATGCCCAGGTGCAGAAAAAGCTGGCAGGGTTCAAAAACCAGCCTGCGCTGCTCGGCGACATCCGCGCCCAGTTGCAGGCGCTGTTGCCGCCGCGCTTCCTCACCGAGACCCCGCCAGCGCAGATCGCGCACTTTCCCCGTTACCTGCAAGCCATTGCGCGGCGGCTGGATAAATTCCGCACCGACCCCGCACGCGACGCCCAACTCAGCGCCCAGCTCGCCCCCTGGCTGTCGCGTTGGCAGCGCGAAGCGGCGGCGTACCGGGGCGCCTTGCCCGAGCGGCTGCAGACGCTGCGGTGGCTGCTCGAAGAACTGCGCGTTTCCCTGTTCGCCCAGGAGCTGCGCACGCCCATGCCGGTGTCGCTCAAGCGCCTGGAAAAAGTCTGGGCGCAGTGGGAACAGGTATGAAATTCCTTGATCGATAGATAGAAACTTCTTGATACATCTCAAGGTCTGCTGCGATCCGACTCCCTAGGATGCGACCATGTCGAGTTCCACCCTTCCTCTGCAGGCCGCGTCGGGCCAGCGCGGCGCCGAGTCTGTGCCGCCTTCAGGCGAATCGGGTTGCTATCACTGCGGTCTGCCGCTGGGCAACGCCCCGGTGCGCATGGAACTCGACGGGCAGTGGCGCAGTTTCTGCTGCCAAGGGTGCGCCGCAGCGGCGGAAATCATCGTTCAGGGCGGTCTTTGCGCCTATTACGACCGCCGCACCACGGGCGAAGGCGCCATTGCCGCGCTGCCGCCCGAAGAGATTTCTCGCCTGCATCAGCAATGGATGGCGCTGGCCGACCCTGCTTTTCTCACCGCCTACGCCACATCGCTGGGTGACGACAAGTGGAGCACCCAAATCGCCGTGGACGGCATTCACTGCGGCGCCTGCGTCTGGCTGATCGAGCAGCGTCTGCGCGCCATCCCCGGCGTGCTCGCGGCGACGGTCAACTACTCCACGCGCCGCGTCGCCTTGCAGTGGGATGCGCGCAAGGTGCAGCTGCCGCAGGTGTTTCAGGCCCTGGCCGAAGTGGGTTACAGGCCGCTGCCCAATGCGCGGCATCAGAGCGAACTCAGCCACCGCCGCGCGCGTCGTCTGGCGATTTTGCGCACCCTGGTGGCGTGGCTGGCGATGATGCAGGTGATGATGTTCGCCTGGCCCGGCTACATCGACCCCGAAGGACTGAACACGGCCGAGCAGGGCATCTTCCAGTGGGGCAGTCTGGCGCTCACGCTGCCCGCCTTGCTGTTCTCGGGCTGGCCCTTCCTGATGGGGGCGCTGCGCGATATCCGCAACCGCCGTCTTGGCATGGACGTTCCGGTCACTCTCGGGCTGTGGAGCGCCTTCGCCGCCAGCGTGTGGAGCGTGTCGCAAGGGCAGAGCCACGTCTATTTCGACTCGGTGGTGATGTTTCTCGCGCTGCTGCTGACCGCGCGGCTGATCGAGGACGGCTTGCGTCAGCGCAGCCTCAACGCCGCTGAAGAGCTGATGGAGCAACTGCCTGCCGCGGTGCGCGTGCGAGCCAACGCGCAGGAAGAGTGGCGCAGCGTGGCCATCACCCAGGTGCGCCCGGGCGATGAGGTGGAACTGCCCAGCGGCAGTGCCGCCGCGGTGGACGGCGTGGTGATCGCCGGCAGTTCTCAGGTCGATGAAGCCCTGCTGACCGGCGAGAGCCGCGCCGTCTCCAAACAGCCGGGCGATGCCGTTCTCGCCGGCAGCATGAACCGTCAGTCGCCGCTGGTGGTGCGCGCCACGCAGACCGGCGCGGGCACCCGCATCGCCCAGATGGTCGAGCTGATGCAGCACGCGCTGGCGAGCAAGCCGCGTTCGGCGCAGCTGGCTGATGTTGCGGCGCAATGGTTCACCGCGGGCCTGCTGCTGGTGGCGCTGCTGACCGTGCTGCTGTGGTGGTGGCTGGACCCGGCGCGCATCGTGCCCACGCTGGTTGCGGTGCTGGTGGTGAGCTGCCCCTGCGCGCTGTCGCTGGCCGTGCCGGCGGCGCTGGCGGCGTCCACCGCGCAGCTTTCGCGCCACGGCGTGCTGCTGGCGCGCGGCCATGCGCTCGATCGCGCGCCCAAGGTCGATCTGTGGCTGTTCGACAAGACCGGTACCCTCACCACGGCCGAACCGGTGGTGGCGCAGGTGCGGGTGCTCGACCCGGCATTCAGCCGCGAACAGGTGCTGGCGCTGGCCCGCGCGCTGGAACAAGGCGTGCAACACCCGCTGGCGCGCGCTTTTCTCGCCGATGCGCCCGAGAACGGGCGCCTCGAACCTTTGACCGATCTGCATGCCGTGCCGCACGGCGGCATGCAGGCGCAGTGGCAAGGGCAAACCTTGCGTCTGGGCCATGCCGAATTCAGCGGCGTGGCCGAAGCCGCCGCACCGGGCGACGCCGACATCCCCCTCACCCGTCTCGGGCTGAGCCTGGACGGACGCGCACTGGCCGTGTTCGACATCGCCGAGACCCTGCGTCCCGGCGCGCGCGAGGCGCTGGATGCGCTGCGGCAGGGTGGGGCGCAGGTGGCCATGCTGTCGGGAGATGCGCCGCGCACGGTCGCCGCCTGGGCCGCCCGGCTCGGGCTGGATCGCGCCGAAGGCGGGCTCAGCCCGGAAGACAAACTGGCGAGGGTGCGGCAGTGGCGCGAGCAGGGCCAGGTGGTGGCGATGGTGGGCGACGGCGTCAACGATGCGCCGGTGCTGGCTGCGGCCGATCTGTCGGTGAGCTTCGCGGGGGCTGCGCCCATCGCCCGCGCCGGGGCCGACGTCATTCTGCATCACCCCGACATGCGGGCGCTGCCGCGGCTGGTGATCACGGGCCGCCGCACGGTGGGGGTGATGCGGCAGAACCTGATCTGGGCCGTGGTTTACAACCTGATCGCCATTCCGCTGGCCGTAGCCGGGTTCATCACGCCGGTCTGGGCGGCCGTGGGCATGAGTTCTTCCTCGCTGCTGGTGGTGCTCAACGCCGCGAGGCTGGCGCGCCGTGAGCGCGGTACATCTGGACATCGCTGAATCTCGATCATGGAAGGCTCTTTGCTCATCCTCATCCCCATCAGCGTGCTGCTGGTGCTGTTGATCGTCGGCGTGCTGTGGTGGGCTGCGCGCAGCGGTCAGTTCGACGACATGGAAGGCCCGGCGCACGCCATTCTGATGGATGACGACCGCCCCAAACCCGAGGCGAAAGCGGCCGAGACCGACGCCTCGCAACCGCCTGAAGCGCGGCGCGAATGATCCTCCCGATGCGGCAGAGTGTCGCATTGACACACGCCCATCCCTAGTGCTTTCCCTTACTCCCGGCAATGTGTTGATACATGTCAAGCTGGTGTGTCCATAAGTAAATGACGATGTTCTACATTACGTTTCGTTTCTTTTTCTCGACAGGTGGAGCAGATGAGCGATCTGACGCTTAAGCAGACATACAACTACGCGCTGGTGCGCAAATTCACGGTCATGACTCTGGTCTGGGCCGTGGTGGGCATGCTCGTCGGCGTGTTCATCGCGGTTCAACTGGTCTTGCCCGACATGACCTATGGCGTCGAATGGCTGAGCTGGGGCCGTCTGCGCCCGCTGCATACCAATGCGGTGATTTTCGGTTTCGGCGGCACCGCGCTTTTCGCCACCTCGTACTACATCGTGCAGCGCACCTGTCAGGTGCCGCTGTTCGCGCCCAAGCTGGCCGAGTTCACCTTCTGGGGCTGGACGGCGGTGATCGTGCTGTGCGCCATCACCTACCCGCTGGGCATCACCAGCGCCAAGGAGTATGCCGAGCAGGAGTGGCCCATCAGCCTGCTGATCGTGGTCACCTGGGTGGCGTATGCCATCGTGTTCTTCGGCACGGTGTTCAAGCGCAAGACACCGCACATCTATGTGGCCAACTGGTTCTTCGGCGCCTACATCATCACTATCGCCTTGCTTTACATCGTCAACAACATCAAGCTGCCCATCAGCCTGCTGTCGTGGAAGAGCTACTCGGTGTATGGCGGTGCGCAGGACGCGATGATCCAGTGGTGGTACGGCCACAACGCCGTGGGCTTCTTCCTCACCACGTCCTTCCTGGGCATGATGTATTACTTCATCCCCAAGCAGGCCGAGCGTCCGGTGTATTCCTACCGCCTTTCGATCGTGCACTTCTGGGCGCTGATCTTCACCTATATGTGGGCCGGCCCGCACCATCTGCTCTACACCGCGCTGCCCGACTGGACGCAATCGCTGGGCATGGTGTTCTCGCTCATCCTGCTGGCTCCGAGCTGGGGCGGCATGATCAACGGCATGATGACCCTGTCGGGCGCCTGGTACAAGCTGCGTGAAGATCCCATTCTCAAGTTCCTCATCACCGCGCTGTCGTTCTACGGCATGTCCACCTTCGAAGGGCCGATGCTCTCCGTCAAGACGGTCAGTGCCCTGGGTCACTACACCGACTGGATCATCGGCCACGTTCACTCCGGCGCGATGGGCTGGGTGGGCATGATCACCATGGGCAGCCTGTACTACCTGATCCCGCGGCTGTGGGGTCAGACGCAGATGTGGAGCAAGAAGCTCATCGAAGTCCACTTCTGGACGGCCACCATCGGCGTGGTGCTCTACATCGCCTCGCTGTGGGTTGCCGGTGTGACCGAGGGTCTGATGTGGCGCGCCATGCAGGCCGACGGTTCGCTGACCTACAGCTTCATCGAGAGCGTCACCGCCGTCATTCCGCTGTACGTGATTCGCGCCATCGGCGGCTCGATCTATCTCTTCGGCATGTGCCTGATGGTTTACAACGCCTGGAAGACCATCCGTCAGGGCAAGCCCGTCGACGCCCCGGTGCCTGCACTCAGCGCCGCCCACGCCTGATCACGATTCGGAGATATTCATGGCAACTTTTAGTCACGAGACCATCGAGAAGAACGTTGGTCTGATGATCGTGCTGGTGGCAATCGTCGTCAGCATCGCCGGGCTGGTTCAGCTCGTGCCCCTGTTTTTCGACAAGAGCACGACCCAGCCCATTCCCGGGGTCAAGCCCTACACCGCCCTGCAGCTTGAAGGCCGCGATGTCTATCTGGCCGAAGGCTGCTACCTCTGCCACTCGCAGATGATCCGTCCCTTGCGTGCCGAGGTCGAGCGTTATGGCCACTACTCGGTGGCGGGTGAGTCGGTCTATGACCACCCCTTCCAGTGGGGGAGCAAGCGCACGGGCCCCGATCTTGCGCGCGTTGGCGGCAAGTATTCCGACGAATGGCAGCGCCTACATCTGCGCCAGCCGCGCGACGTGGTGCCCGAGAGCATCATGCCGGCCTACACCTGGCTGCAGCATCAGCCCGCCGAGGCCGACATGATCCAGGCCAAGATGCGCGCCATGCGCACCCTGGGCGTGCCTTACACCGATGCCGAGATTGCCGCGGCGCCGAAGGAGCTCGAAGGCAAGACCAAGGAAGACGCGCTCATCGCCTATTTGCAGGGGCTCGGCACGGTGCTGAGCAACTACAAGTCCAAGGCCAACTACGTCAATTACTGAGATAAGCCATGTCCTTCGGTTCCATCGTTCTCTTGCTCTCCGTGGTGGCTTTCGCTGCCATCGTGTGGTGGGCGTTTTCGCCGCGTTTCAAGAAGACGCATGAGAAGGACGGGATGATCCCCTTCCTCGATTCCAAGAATCATCCGCCCGAGTCCTTCGACAAGGGCGATGACTCCAAGACCTCCGACAAGTCCAAATCATGAACCAGTTCTATTCCCCCGGGTGGGCCTTCTGGATCGGCGGCGTCACCATTGTTTCCATCATCGCCCTGTTCGTGTTTTTGCGCGGAACGGCCAAGCAGACCGTGTTCCGCGACAAGGCGGGCAACCCCATCGCCACCACCGGCCATGTCTGGGACGGCGACCTTCAGGAGTTCAACAACCCGCTGCCTCGCTGGTGGATGGGGCTGTTCATCCTGACCCTGGTTTTCGGCATCGCGTACCTCGCGCTATACGGCGGCCTGGCCTTCTACAAGGGCTACCTGGGGTTTTCCAGCGACAAGATGTACCAGCAGGAATCTGCCGCGTTCGACGCGCGCATCGAGCCGCTCTACGCTGCCTACATGAAGACGCCCATTCCCGAGCTGGCCGCCAATCCCACGGCGATGGCCACGGGGCAGCGCATGTTCCTGACCTACTGCTCGCAATGCCATGGCTCCGATGCGGGTGGCACCAAGGGATTTCCCAACCTCACCATTCACAACGCCAACGCCTGGCTTTACGGCAACAGCCCCGACGTTCTGGTGGAAACCATCACCAATGGTCGCATGGGCATGATGCCGCCGATGGAAGCTGCGGTGGGGGGCAAACCCGGCGTGCTGGCCGTGGCCAATTATGTGCGCAGCCTCAGTGGCATGCCGCATGATGCCAAGCTGGCGGCGCAGGGCAAGCCGCTGTTTGCCACCGCGTGCGCCGCCTGCCATGGCGCCGACGGCACGGGCAACAAGGCGCTGGGTGCTCCCGATCTGGCCGATCCCAAGCGTCAGTGGCTGTTCGGCTCCAGCATCGAAACTATTTCGCACACCATCGAAAAGGGGCGCGCTGGCCAGATGCCCGCACAGAATGATTTCCTCTCGCCCGAGAAGATTCACCTGCTTGCGGCCTACGTCTACAGCATCAGTCACGGAGCGCAAGCCGCGAAGTAATCCGCGCGCCTCGTCTCCATTCGTCGGACTTGCTGGGGGCGCACTGCACACTGCGCCCCCGGTTTGTTTCAGCCAGCCCCTTAGTCTCGAAAGCCCTACCACGCCATGAACGCCAAGGCGCCCGATCCCAGCGAAGACGACATCACCGCCTCGGAAGAGTTTCTCTACGAGGTTCGCAAGAAGATCTACTCCCGATCCGTCACCGGTTGGTTCAACAACTGGCGCGTCGCCATGGTGGTGTTCACGCAGGCGCTGTTCTACGGCTTGCCCTGGTTGCAGTGGGACGGCCGCCAGGCCGTCCTGCTCGATCTCAGCACCCGGAAGTTCTACTTCTTCGGCATGATTCTTTGGCCGCAGGACGTGATTTTCCTGGCCTTGCTGCTGATCATCTCCGCTTATGGCCTGTTCCTGTTCACGGCCATTGCAGGGCGGCTGTTCTGTGGCTACGCCTGCCCGCAGACGGTTTACACCGAGATCTTCATGTGGATCGAGCGCAAGGTCGAGGGTGATCGACTGGCGCGCATTCGTCTGGACGGCTCCGACTGGAACGCGAAGAAGATCGGCAAGAAGGCGCTCAAGCATGGTCTGTGGGCCGCCGTGGCGCTGTGGACGGGCTTCACTTTTGTGGGCTATTTCACGCCGATCACGGTGCTCGCCGGTCAGGTCATCAGCGCCAGCCTCGGGCCCTGGCAGACGTTCTGGATTCTGTTCTACGGCTTTGCCACTTACGGCAACGCTGGTTTCATGCGAGAGCAGGTGTGCAAATACATGTGCCCCTACGCCCGCTTTCAGTCGGTGATGATCGACAAGGACACGCTGATCGTCACTTACGACACCGAGCGCGGCGAACCGCGCGGCAAGCGCAGCAAGAACGTCGATCCCCGCACGGAAGGCAAGGGCGACTGTATCGACTGCAGCATCTGCGTTCAGGTCTGTCCGACCGGCATCGATATCCGTGATGGCCTGCAATACATGTGCATCGGCTGCGGTGCCTGCGTCGATGCCTGCGACCAGGTCATGGACAAGGTGGGCTACCCCCGGGGGCTGATCCGCTACAGCAGCGAGAATGCGATCAAGAACAAATGGACCAAGCGCCAGCAATGGGCGCATCTGTTGCGGCCACGCATTCTGATCTATTCGGCTCTGCTGCTGGTCATGGTGGGTCTGTTCGTCGGTGGGCTGGCCACGCGCGATCCCCTCAAGATGAACGTGATGCGCGATCGCGGCGTGCTTTCCCGTGAAATTCCTGGCGGTCTGGTGGAGAACGTCTACCAGATCCAGTTGATGAACACGACCGAAAAGCCACGCAAGATTCGGGTGTCGGTCAAAGGGCTGGACGGCCTTGAGGGCGCGGCGGTTCACGACCGCGATCTCTACAACCTGCCGGCCTCGACCAACATCCTCGAACCGCTGGAAGTGACCATTCCGGTCGACAACGCGAAGAAGGGCATCTACAAGATCGAAATCACCGCGACATCCGAAGGTGACCAGCCGATCTCGGCCAGCAGCAAGACCACCTTCATCGTGCCCTGAATTTAGATTTTCAAGGAGTCATCATGCATCCCGCCGCCACTCGTCCCTGGTACCGTGAACCCTGGCCCTGGTTTCTGATCGCCCTGCCGCTGATAGCCGTTCTGGCCAGCGTTTACACCATCTATCTGGCCAGTCGAACCCCCGATAGTCTGGTGACGGACCACTATTACAAGAAAGGGCTGGCGGTGGGGGGCGACATCCAGCGCGAGCGCCATGCCGAAGCCTTGCGGCTGTCGGGTCAGATGTCCATCGCGGCTGGGCGCATCGAGCTTCACCTGAATCAGAAAATCGCCCAGGACACCTTGCATCTGATGTTGCGGCACCCCTTGAGCCAGCAAAAGGACGTGCAGATCGACCTGCATCGCAATGCCTCAGGCGATTACAGCGCGTTTTCTCCGCCGCTGGAGGCGGTGCGCTACCGCGTGCATCTCGAGACGGCTGACTGGCGGCTTGCCGGGGTCTGGGTGCCGGGCAAGGTACTGACGCTCGAACCGGGCGTGTAAACAAGGAAGGCTCAAAAAAAGGGCCCTCTTTCAGGGCCCTTTGCGACTCTTGCCTTGATGTGGTGTCGATCAGGTTTGCGGCATGAGCAATTCGGCCAGGGCACGGCGATCGGTGATGCGAATCTGCCGCTGCGCCACATGAATGAGGCCAGCCGAGTGAAATTTGGACATCAGACGGCTGACGGTCTCGAGTTTGAGGCCGAGATAACTGCCGATCTCTTCGCGGCTCATGCGCAGCACGAATTCGTCGGGCGAAAGCCCTCGCGCCTTGAACCGCTCCGACAGGTCGAGCAAAAACCGCGCGAGTCGCTCGTCGGCGTGCATGCTGCCCAGCGAAAACTGGTCTTGCTGCGCGCGCACGAGCTTGTTGCCAACGATGCAATGCAACTGATGTTGCAGCGAAGGCAGGTCGCGAGTGGTGGTTTCGAGGGCGCGCAGATCGATTTCGCAGGCTTCGCTGTCTTCGAGCGCGACCGTATCGGTGAAATAGGTATGCTGGCCGAGACCTTCCAATCCCATCATCTCACCCGGAATGTGGAAACCCACGATCTGCTCGCGCCCGTCTGGGCTGGTGACATACGATTTGAACGACCCGGCGTGCACCGAATAGACCTTGGTCATGGGCTGGCCGGCGCTGAACAGGGTCTCGCCCTTTTGCACCCGGACGGTCGCCTGAATCACGTCGCGGATTCGGCCCATTTCAGCCTGGGGCAACCCGATCGGGAGGCAGAATTTGCTCTGGAAACAGACATCGCAGGGATGGGGTTTGTCCATCTGCGTGGCCGCTGGCGTCGGGGTCGATTTCATGGATTGAGATCTTGCGATATTTACTTGAGTTGATGTTTACAGAATACAGCAGAACGCCATGAATACAACCATTCCATTGACTCTGTTGTTGATGGGCCTCACGGGCGGGTTGCACTGTGCCGCGATGTGCGGCGGGCTGGTGGTGGCCTCCGAGCGTGCGCAGGCCGAGCATGTGTTGCTTCCGGCGCGGCAGTTGTTCCGCAATCAGTTGCAATTGCAGACCGCCAGGGTGCTTTCCTACACGATTCTCGGGGGAATCGCCGGGCTGGTGGGTGCGGGCGTCTGGGCCGCGAGCGCGCGCCCGGTGCAATTGAGCCTGTTCACTCTCGGCAATCTGGTGCTTGTTTCGGTGGGCCTCTGGATGATTCTGCAGCAGGTGCTCTCGCCGCGCTGGCTGGCCTGGCAGCAGAAATGGCTGGGCGGCAGTTGGGTGGGGCGAGGGCTGACGCGGCTGACCCAGCCCTTGCTCTCCCGGCTGCTGCCGTTCAACACCTTTCCCAAGCGCCTCGGCGCCGGGCTGCTGTGGGGGCTGTTGCCCTGCGGTCTGGTGTATTCCGCGCTGTCGCTGGCCTTTCTCAGTGCCACGGCGTGGGAGGGTGCCCTGGCCATGCTGGCCTTTGGCGTGGGCACGCTGCCGCACATGTTGTTTGCAGGGCACACCCTGCGATGGATCAGCCAGCGCACCAATCAGCGCTGGTTTCATGTCGCCGCAGGTGCGGTGCTGCTGCTGTTTGCCGCTTACGGATTCTGGAAATTGTTCAACGCCAGTACCGAATTGCCCATGGGGGGCTGCGCCTGAATCGTCAGGCGATGTCGAAGGTGTGGATCTGAAAGCGCCCGGCGCGTTGGTCGGCGAAGTAGCGCTGCAACGTCTGCGCCACGCTGCGGAAAGCGAGTTGCTCCCAAGGAATGTCGGTCTCGTGGAACAGCCTGACCTCCAGGCTTTCCTCCCCGGCTTGCCAATGCGGTTGGGTAAGCTCGCCTCGGTAGAAGAAATAGACCTGATTCGCGGGCAGAACATTGATCACCGCATACAGCCCGCTCAGCGCCACTTCCGCGCCGGCTTCCTCGCGGGTTTCGCGCAGCGCCCCGCCTTCGGTGCTTTCGCCGATTTCCATGAAACCCGCGGGCAGGGTCCACAGACCGTAGCGCGGCTCGATCGCCCGCCTGCAAAGCAGCACCTGCTGGCCCCAGGCTGGAATGGTGCCCACGATATTGCGCGGGTTTTCGTACTGGATATGGCCGCAGGCCGGGCAGACGGCACGGGGGCGCGAGTCGCCCTCTGGCACGCGATAGATGACCGGAGAGCCACAGGCGGTGCAATGGCGTATGGGCGGGTTGTGCATGAGCTTGTCGAAGGATCAGACCGCAAGCTTATTGCGAAACGCTCGGTTGCTGGCGTTGCGGTGCGATTTCATGGCTCGCACGCGACGCTGGGTTCGGGCGACGCGAGCTTGCCCATAGGACGGGCGGTCAGACCGATACACCAGTGAAGGGCTTGACCTCGGTAAGGACGAAACTCGATTTCACGTCTTCGACGCTTTCATGCTTGAGCAGGGTTTCGAGCACGAAGTGGGCGTAGTGATCCATGTCCTGCACATTCACGCGCAGCAGATAGTCCATTTCGCCGGTCATGGCCAGGCACTCCACCACTTCCGGCCAACCCTGCACCGCCGCGCCGAACAGTTCCTGCGGCGAGCGCTGGCTGCTGGCGCGGTGTTTTTCCAGGCGCACGCTGAGCAGGGCGCTCAGCCCCAGGCCGAGGGCGCGGGGGCTGACCACGGCGCGATAGCCGCCGATCACGCCGATCTGTTCCAGATGCCGGATGCGGCGCTGCACCGCCGAGGCCGACAGGCCGATCTGCTCGGCCAGTCTTTCCTGCGTCAGCCGCGCATCCTGCTGCAGCAGGGCCAGCAGCTTGCGGTCGATGCGGTCGAGTGCGTCGGGTGGGGGCTTGCGCATGGGGTCTCACAGATCGGTGCGCACGGCCCACAGTTCGGGGAACAGAACGGTGTCGAGCTTCCTGCGCAGGTAGGACACGCCGCTGGTGCCGCCCGTGCCGCGCTTGAAGCCGATGATCCGCTCGACCGTGGTGACATGGCGAAAGCGCCACAGCCGAAACGCATCCTCCAGATCGACCAGTTCCTCGCCCAGTTGATACAGCTCCCAATGCTGCTCCGGTGCGCGGTAGACGCTGAGCCAGGCCTGCCGCACGGTGTCGCTGGCGGTGTAGGGCTGGGTCCAGTCGCGTTCGAGATGATCTTGCGCAATCGGCAGCCCACGGCGGGCGAGGAGTCGCAGCGTTTCGTCGTACAGGCTGGGCGCACGCCACTCGGCTTGCACCGCGGCGAGACGGTCGCCGCGGTGGGCGTGAGGGCGCAGCATCGCCGCGTTTTTGTTGCCCAACAGGAATTCGATGCAGCGGTACTGCCAGCTCTGAAACCCGCTGGACGATGCCAGATACGGTCGCAGCGCGGTGTATTCGCTCGGGGTCATGGTGGCGAGCACGTCCCAGGCATGCACCAGCTGTTCCATGATGCGCGACACGCGCGACAGCATCTTGAACGCGGCCTGCAGCGCGTCGGCGCGGATCTGGTCGCGTGCGGCGTGCAGTTCGTGCAGCATCAGCTTCATCCACAGCTCGCTGGTCTGGTGCTGGATGATGAACAGCATCTCGTTGTGTGTGGGCGACAGCGGGCGCTGTGCGCTGAGAAGGGTGTCGAGCTGCAGGTAGTCGCCGTAGCTCATTGCGCCAGAGAAATCGAGCTGCGCGCCTTCGGCGTGCACGATGTCTTCGCCGCTGGCTCCGGTAGCGGGGCTGTTCATGTCACCGCCGCCTTGCGGGCAAAGCGTGCCTCGCGCCAGATGCCGCCATCGAGCACCTCGCGCAGCGCCGCCACCGCATCGAACACATCGACGTGGCGCAGGTACAGAGGGGTGAAGCCAAAGCGCAGTAGATCGGGGTCGCCTCTTGCCCTGTCGCCGGCGCGGAAGTCGCCGATCACGCCGCGTTCGATCAGCGCCTGCATCACGGCGTAGCCGTCGCCGTCGAAGATCAAGGACACCTGGCTGCCGCGCCGCTCGGCTTCGATCGGGGTGGCGACCGTCACCTTGTGGGCGCCGAGTTGTTGCTGCACCAGCCGGATGAACAGATCGGTGAGGGCCACCGATTTGCGCCGCAGCGCGGGCATGCCGCCCAGCGGCTCGGCGGCCAGCAGGGTGTCCACGCCGCATTCCAGTGCGGCGAGCGACAACAGGGGCGGGGTGCCGCAGAGATAGCGGGCGATACCGTGCGCCGGTTGATAGTAGGAGGTGAACGCAAAGGGCGCGGCGTGGCCGTGCCAGCCGGAAAGCGGCTGCTGCACCCGGTCGACATGGCGCGCATGCACCCAGACGAAGGCAGGCGCGCCGGGGCCGCCGTTGAGATACTTGTAGCCGCAGCCGATGGCAAAGTCGGCCTGCGCGCCGTTGAGGTCGACCGGCACGGCACCGACCGAATGCGCCAGATCCCAGATGGTCAGCGCGCCTGCGGCATGCGCGGCAGCGGTCACGGCGGCCATGTCGTGCATCGCGCCGCTGCGGTAGTTCACCTGGGTGAGCAGCAGCACGGCGACATCGTCGCGCAGGTGGCTGGTGGCCCGGCCTTGTTCCACCAGCTCGAGACGCATGCCATGCTGCGCGGCGAGCGACTGCGCCATGTACAGATCGGTCGGGAAGTTCTCGCGCTCGGAGACGATGACGCGGCGCTGCGGCGCGTCGATCCGGGCCAGGGAAAGAGCTGCGGAAAGCACCTTGTACAGATTGATCGAGGTGGAGTCGGTTACCACCAGTTCTCCCGGCGCGGCGCCCACCAGCCGGGCGATCTTGTCGCCGACTCGGTGGGGCAGGTCGATCCATCCCGCCGTGTTCCAGCTGCGGATCAGCCCCTGGCCCCATTCCTCGGTGAGCACCTGCTGCACGCGGGCAGCGGTGGCGCGGGGCAGGGCGCCGAGCGAGTTGCCGTCGAGGTAGATCACGTCGCTCGGCAGAACGAATTGATCGCGCAATTTGGCCAGGGGATCGGTGGCGTCGAGCGCGCTGCAGTCTGTGCGTTGGATGAGGGTCATGGCGATGGCGCGGCAGAGGGATCGGGGCGGCGCAGCACGGCACGCACCGGCGAGGCACAGGCACCCTGAAGCTTGAGTGGCAGGGCGATCAGTTCATAGTCGCCCTCGGGCACGTCGTCGAGCACCAGGTTTTCAAGCACGCGCAGATCGTGGCGCAACAGGCGGGCGTGGCTGTCCAGGGTCTTGCTGGCGGCAGGATCGACCGAGGGCGTGTCCAGGCCGACGAGCCGCACGCCGCGTGCGGCCAGCCAGTCCAAGGTTTCGGGGGCGAACGCCGCGAACTGGTCGGACCAAGCAGTCAGCGCCCGTTGGCGGGTCCGCACCAGTACGCGCGGCGGCAGGCCGGCGGCAGCGTGCTGCAGATGGCGCACGGCAATCAGTTCCCCGCAGTCCAGCGCATGGATCACCCGGCAGGGGCCAAGGTAGGGGGCGAGGTCGACCGCGTCGATGCTCGGGGCATCGCTCGCGTAGTGCAATGGCGCGTCGGCGTGGGCGCCGACATGCGGCGACATGCGCACCGCGCTGAGGTTGACCGGGCAGCCGGGGCCGAGCCGGGCGGTCCACTCCAGGCTGTAGGGAGCGTCACCCGGAAAAATCGGGGCGGAAGGCGAGGTGGTGGGGGAAATGTCCCACAGACGGGTCATGGTGCGTCGCTCGTGCAGTGTTTCACGCTTGATGGAGCAAAGAAAACCGATGGATTTGGCGTCAGGGCAAGGCGCAAACCACAGCGATACCCGGAGGTATCGCGCGGATTTGCAACGCCGCCCTGGCGGCAAAGACGCGGTTTTATGCTCCAGATAGCGTGAAACACTGCACTAGGCCTTGGATGCGGCCTTACCTATCTATGCAGCTTATTCCATCGTATGGCCCATGCTGCGCAGGATTTACCCGAATTCTTTTCAAAACGCGCGCAGAACGACGAAAACCTGCGCGGGCCTGGGCCTAGATTTCGCTCACCCGCAAACCAGGAGCGCACTGCATGGATACCGCCATTTCCTCCAACCCCATGGGCACCGACGGCTTCGAGTTCGTCGAATACGCGGCGTCCGATCCCGCCCAGCTCGGCGCGCTGTTCCAGCAACTCGGCTTCAAGGCCGTCGCTCGCCATCGCCACAAGAATGTGACCCTCTGGAGCCAGGGTGGCATCAACTTCATCGTCAACGCTGAACCCGACTCGTTCGCCCAGCGTTTCGTGCGGCTGCACGGTCCGAGCATCTGCGCCATTGCGTTTCGCGTGAACGACGCGGCGGCTGCCTACCGGCGCGCGCTGGAGCTCGGCGCCTGGGGGTTCGACGCACACAGCGGCCCGATGGAGCTGAATATCCCAGCGATCAAGGGCATCGGCGACAGCCTGATCTACTTCGTCGACCGCTGGCGCGGCAAGGGCGGACGGTCTGGCGGGATCGGGGACATCTCGATTTACGACGTGGACTTCGAGCCGATCGACGATGCCAGCGACGCGCACTTTGGTGCAGGCCTGACCGAGATCGATCACCTCACCCACAACGTGCACCGCGGGCGCATGGGTGAGTGGGCCGATTTCTACACCCGGCTGTTCAACTTCCGCGAGATCCGCTACTTCGACATCGAGGGCCAGGTGACCGGGGTCAAGAGCAAGGCCATGACCAGCCCGTGCGGCAAGATCCGCATCCCCATCAACGAGGAGGGGCAGGAGAAGGCCGGGCAAATCCAGGAATACCTCGACCGCTATCACGGCGAGGGCATCCAGCACATCGCGCTGGCGACCGACGACATCTACGCCACCGTGGAAGACCTGCGCCGCGCCGGTGTGCAGTTTCTCGACACGCCCGACACCTATTACGAGTTGCTCGACAAGCGCCTGCCCGGCCATGGCGAAGCGGTGGAGCGTCTGCGCGACGACCGCATCCTGCTCGATGGCGCGACGCAACCGCAACGCCGATTGCTGCTGCAAATCTTCACCCAGACCGTCATCGGCCCGATCTTTTTCGAGATCATCCAGCGCAAGGGCGATCAGGGTTTCGGCGAGGGCAACTTCAAGGCGCTGTTCGAGAGCATCGAACTCGATCAGATGCGCCGCGGCGTGCTGGAGACGCAAACCGCCTGAGCCGCGGAGGCCATCATGTCCAGCGTGCCCGTGACCTATGGCGAAGCCAGCATCACCCCCCGCGGCGACTACGCTCATTGCCGCGCCGACTACACCTGCGCGCAGCATTGGGAGCGCTACACCGCCGACCAGCACGCGCTGTTCGCCCGGCTCTACGCGCGGCAGATGGCACTGGTGCCGGGGCGGGCTTGCGAGGCCTTTGTCCGCGCCCTGCCGCATCTGCAGGCGCACAGCGGCATTCCGCGCTTTGCGGACATCAACGCGCGGCTGAAGCCGAAGACGGGCTGGGAGATCGTGGCCGTGCCCGGGCTGATTCCCGAGTCGGCGTTCTTCACGCTGCTGAGCCAGAGGCGCTTTCCGGTGACGGTCTGGCTGCGCAGACCCGAGGAGTTCGACTACATCGTCGAGCCCGATCTGTTTCACGACCTGTTCGGCCATGTGCCGCTGTTGTTCGAGCCCCGCTTCGCCGATTACATGCAGGCCTTCGGCCAAGGTGGCCTCAAGGCCCAGGGGCAGCATGCGCTGCAATACCTGGCGCGGCTGTACTGGTACACGGTGGAGTTCGGCCTGATCCGGTCGGATCAGGGCTTGCGGATTTATGGCGCGGGCATTCTGTCGTCGGGGGGCGAAGTGGAGCACAGCCTGCACACCCCGCAGGCGCGGCGCCTGCGCTTCAACCTGCCGCGCCTGCTACGCAGCCGCTACCGCATCGACACCTTTCAGGCGACCTACTTCATCATCGACAGCTTCGAGCAGTTGTTTGAAGCCACCGCGCCCGACTTCACCCCGCTGTACGCCCAAGCCGCCGCCCAGACCGAGATCGAGGCCGGCGCGGTGCTGCCAGGCGAGGTGGACGAGGCGGTATGAGGTTGCTCACTCCGCGTCGGGTTGGTTGCCAGGAGCGGCGCGGGCAAACGCATCCAGCTTTTCGCATTCGGCACCGATGCGCAGAACGGTGCTCAGCCCTGCCACGCTGCAGCCGAAGCGCCGGGCGTTGAACACCTGCGGCACCAGACAGCAGTCGGCCAGCGTGGGCGCGTCGCCATGGCAGAACCGGCCGGTGCGCGGGTCGCGGGCCAGCATCTTTTCCACGGTCTGCAACCCGCGCTCGACCCAATGGCAGTACCAGGCGTTCTTTTGCGCCTCGCTCAGACTGAAAGCTTGGGTGAGGTGCTGCAGCACGCGCAGATTGTTGATGGGGTGAATGTCGCAGGCGATCGTTTGCGCGATGGCGCGGATGCGGGCGCGGTCGGCGGCCGAGCCCGGCAGCAGCGGCGGGGCAGGGTGGGTCTCGTCGAGATATTCGATGATGGCCAGCGACTGAGTCAGGACCAGCCCGTCGTCGTCCAGGGTGGGCACGGTTTCGTTCGGGTTGAGCGCGGCGTAGGCGGCGGCATGCTGCTGGCCGCCGCCCTGCAGCAGGTGCACCGGCACCGCGTCGAACGCCAGCCCCTTGAGGTGCAGGGCGATGCGCACCCGATAGGCCGCCGAGCTGCGGAAGTAGGTGTAGAGCTTCATTCCGGCAGCGCCTGCACGCGGTTGCGGATGCTGCCGAACAGACTCCTGCCCTGGTCATCGTGCATGCTGATCTCCACCAAGTCGCCGTCGCGCAGAAAGGGCGTGACGGCCTCGCCCTGTTCGATGCTTTCGTACATGCGAACCTCGGCGATGCAGGCATAGCCCACGCCGCCGTGCTCGACCTTGGAGCCCCACAGCCCGCCCTGTTTGTTCGACACCGTGCCTGAGCCGATGATGCTGCCCGGCGCCAGTCGTCGCGTCTTGGCGGCGTGGGCGATGAGCTGGGCGAAGTCGAAGCTCATGTCCACCCCGGCGTTCGGTTGGCCGAAGGGCTTGCCGTTGACCTGCACCCGCAGCGGCAAGTGCAGCTTGTGGTCGCGCCAGGCGGCGCCGAGTTCGTCGGGCGTGAGCGCCACCGGGCTGAAAGCCGATGCGGGCTTGCTCTGAAAGAAGCCGAAGCCCTTGGCCAGCTCGGCCGGAATGAGATGGCGCAGCGACACGTCGTTGACCAGCAGCACCAGCCGGATGGCCTGCGCCGCCTGCGCAGGCGTGGCGCCCAGCGGCACCTCGCCGGTGATGACGGCCACCTCGGCCTCGAAGTCGATGCCCCAACTCTCTTTCGCCACAATGGGATCGCAGGGGGCGATGAAACTATCGGAGCCGCCCTGGTACATCAGCGGGTCGGTGTAGAAGGTGGCGGGCACTTCGGCCTTGCGTGCCTTGCGCACCAGCTCGACGTGGTTGAGATAGGCCGAGCCGTCGGCCCACTGATAGGCGCGCGGCAGCGGCGAGTGGCAGGCCGCAGGGTCGAAGGGCCGGGCATGGCGGGCGTGTCCGGCCTGCAGCGCTTGTGACGCGCCCTGCAGCAGCGGCTCGCAGCGCGCCCAGTCGTCGAGCGCGGCCTGCAGGGTGGGGGCGATCTCGGGCACGGGCTGGCACTGCGTCAGGGTGTCGTTCACCACGACCAGTTGGCCATCGGGCGACGTGGTCTTGAGCGTGGCCAGCCTCACTGGAACATCTCCTTGTAACGGCCGTCGTGCATCCAGGCGGCGTGTCTGGGGGCCTTGCGGGTGCGGCCCCATTCTTCTAGCATGTCCCACTTCACGGCGTCGAGCGCGGCGAGCATCTTCGGGCTGGCGGTGTTGCAGGCCAGTTCCAGGCGGTGGCCGTTGGGATCGAAGAAGTAGATGGACTGAAACAGCGCGTGGTCGGTGGGGCCGATCACGTCGATGCCGGCCTCTTGCAGCCGCTTCTTGGCGGCGAGAAGTTCGTCCATCGAGCCGACCTCCAGTGCGAGGTGCTGGGTCCAGATCGGGGTGTTGGGGTCGCGCCCCATCGCGGGCTGCGTGGGCAGCTCGAAAAAGGCCAGGATGTTGCCCTGACCCGCATCGAGAAAGATGTGCATGTAGGGATCGGCCTCGCCCGTGGAGGGCACGGTGTCTTCGGCGATGCACAGCACCAGCTTCATGCCCAGATGCTGCTCGTACCAGCGTGCGGTCTGCAGCGCGTCCTTGCAGCGGTAGGCAACATGATGGATCTTGTGGACCAGCATGATGAGTCTCCTGTTTTGTTAACTCCCAAACTCTAGTCCCAAACCAGGCCGTTTGCAGCCGCTCAGGGTGAGGCTACTGCAGCATGAAGGTCTGGTATTCGAGCTTGCGAAACAGGCGTTGCAGCAGCCCCATGCCCAGCATCAGCGTGATGAGCAGGGCCACGCCGAAGCCATAGCCGAAGAAGGCCGGGCCGAGGTGGATGGAGAGCATGCTCAGCGCGAAGTTCAGCACGGTGAGCGTGGCGGTGATGACGACCACGTCGCGCCTGCGGTCAAGGTAATAGAACACGTTGAGCACGGCCAGCAGCATCACCTGGAAGCTCGCCGCCACGGCCTGCACCAGGAACAGCGGGATGTAGAGACTGCTGATGCCGATCCATGCAAACAACGAGGGCACGAAGGTGTAGACCGCCAGAAGCGTCAGCGCCTGCACCTTCAGGATCTGGTAGAGCCCTTCACGCACCACGCCCTGCATGCCGTCGTGATAGCGGGCGATGTCCTGCAGCGCTCCGCCTTCGCGCACGGCGGTGTAGAACTTGTCGTACCACTCGACGAAGTCGGTCTCGAACTTCACCAGAAAGATGCCCATGCCCGGGATGACGCACAGATAGGCGAGAAACACCGGCAGGTCATAGATGGTCGAAGCGCGCAGCGGCCCGATCACTGGGGAGGACGTGCCCATGGTGAACCAGAAGGTGAGCTTGTCGGCCCATACGCCCAGGTTGTAGAGCACCCCGCCGGCAATCAGCGAGAGATACATCTGCCTGTGATGAAAGCACGCCAGACTGATGGGGCGCACCACGGGGAAGTTGCGCAGCACCAGCCAGAGCATCAGCACCCACATGATGAACTGCCCGCCGAGAAAGCCCAGCAGCAGTCCCTCCAGTCCCCAGGGACGGAAGAGGTAGGACAGCAGCACCGAGATGCCATAACCCAGCGCATACAGCCCGACGATGGCCCGGTACTGCTTCAGCCCCGAGAGGAACACCGTGGTGATCCAGAGATTGGACAGCAGCGTGAATCCGGCGACGATGAGCACGCGGTACAGATTGCTCACGCCATGAAAGCCCAGCAGTGCGGTGAGCCAGCCCAGCCCGCCGCTGACCGCGGTGGTGACGAGCACCACGCCGAAATAGGCCGGGGCGATGTCGTCCTTGCGCTTCTCGAACAAGCGGTCGGCCACCCAGCGGGTGAAGCCCAGCTGCAACCCGCCGGTGAGGATGAGCGAGGCCATGATGAGATAGGTCACCGTCACCTGGAACTGGGTGATGAGCGCATCGGGCGTGACCACGCCGAGCGACAGCACGCCCACCGCGATGAGACCGATGATGGAAAACACCCACGGCCCGGAGCTGATGATCGAGGCGTAGGTGTAAGCGCGCAGCAGCCCGAGATAGGACTCGGTGCGAAGCAGCTTGCGCAGCTCGAAGCCGATGCCGGCCATCTAGTTGGCCCCCACGTTCGGGCTTTGCCCTCTCTGCCCCCCGGGGGGGCTGCCGCCGCCTTGAGGCGGCTCGGCGGCAGCGGCGGGTTCATCAAGGGGCGGTTCGCCGCGCAGCCAGGTGGCCACGGCGCCGACCGAATCGTGAAAGCCCGCGGCGCGGGCAGCGCTGCGCTGCAGGGCGTCGTCGTAGACGGCTCGGTAGTTGTCGAACATCATGGGCTGGGTGTAATAGCGCTCCACGCGGGCGATGCCTGCCTGGCTGGCGGCCTGCCAGCGTTCGGTGTCGCCCAGCAGCTCGGCGCAGGCCTCGCCCAGCGCCTGCGCGTCGGCGATGCCGACGACGTCGCCGGAGGCGCCCAGCGCTTCGTCTTCCGCGCCCAGGCCGTAGATAAGCTGGCGGCACGAGCCCACGTCGGTGGTCACCGAGGGCACGCCGCCGGCATAGCCTTCGAGAATGACCAGCGGCAGCGCCTCGCTGATGGACGACAGCACGACCAGGCCGACCTTGGGCATCAGTTCAGTCAGGCGCTGGAAGCCGAGGAATTTGAGCGTATCGCCCAGTTGCAGGCTTGCGGCGAGTTCCCGGCATTCGCGGGCGTATTCGGGGTGTTCGTCCTCGGGGCCGGCGATCCAGCCTTCGAGACCGGGCAGGCGGTTGCTCGCCACGCGCACGGCGCGGATGAAGGTCTTGATGTCCTTGATCGGCACGACGCGGCCGATCAGGCACATCACCAGCGGCGGCTGCGCCGGACGCTGCGCGCGGGTGGCGGCAAACGGCGGCACGTTGATGCCGTTGGCGATGCAGCAGGTGGTGACCGGATTGGCGCCGTCGGCGATCTGCCGCAGGCGGTTGGTTTCGTAAAGCGCGATCACCGGGTCGGCGGCGTCGTAGCACATGCGACCGAGCGACTCGAACAGCCGGATCCAGAGCTGACGGAAGTAGCCGGCGTCGCCCGCGGTGCGTTCGAGCACCGGGGTGTTGTCGCTGATCCAGTTGGCCGAGAACAGGTCGATGCGCCGCTCCTTGGTGTAGATACCGTGCTCCGACAGGATCAGCGGCTTGTCGTGCAGCCGCGCCAGCACCGCGCCCAGATACCCGGCATAGCCGGTGGACACGGTGTGATAGACCTTGGCCCGGGGCAGCTTGCGCGCCAGCGTGGCCAGGGTCCAGATGGGGGTGTGCATGGTGCGCACCGTCCAGAAGTAATCGACGAAGGACGGGTCGGTGCAGCGCAGTTGATACTGGGCAGTGAGGTAAGCCCACGACTGGTGCGAGTGCAGGAAGTAATCCAGGTCGAGCTTGTCCTGCATGGCCTCCAGGCTGGCGCGAAGCACCTCGGCGCGGCTGTCGCGGTCGTTGCCTTCGCGGATCAGCTCGTGCAGTTGCTCCACGAGCTGGGCCGTCTGGGCGTCTCCGCGTTCTTCATGCGCTGCGGGCAGCACGGCATCGCTGAACAAATAGTGGTGGGTGAGCCCGGCCACATTGGGCGGCAACTGGTAGCGCTGCTTGCCGTAATCTTCTTCGCGCGAACCGAGGAACACCAGATGAAACCGCAGGTGCGGAAAGCCACTGACGATCTGGTGCACCCAGCTCGACACCCCGCCCGAGACATAGGGGTAGGTGCCCTCGAGCAGCAGCATGACGTCGATGTCGGCGTCGGCCTCGTGCGGCTGTGGCTGGGTGTCGGAAAAGTCGGGTCGGGACATGGGGGCTCGATTCACCGGGGGTTCAACTCAGCAGCAATGCGTCGTCGGCACCTGGGACTGACGGCTCAGAGCCTTTGGCCGGTCTGGGGGCCGTATCGCCTGGCCGACGCACGGCCGGGGCATCGCCGATGGTCAGGGGGGCGGCCTGAGGCTCGGTCAGCGTCTGCCACACGCGCACGACGGGACGCAGGCGCGGTGCCACCTGGCGCGTGCCCAGCGGGGCCAGCGTGGCTGAGATGCGGTTGAAATGGCGCAGGGTCCACTCCAGCTCGGCGGCATAGGGACGCCACAGGGTGGCGCTGGCGCCTTCCGCCGCGAGGCGTTCGAGCACGCGGCGTGCGTCTTCGGTCTTGCCCGCGGCCAAGGACAGCCGCAGGTACATCATCTGCAGGCCGGTGTCTTGTGGCAGGGCGTCACGCGCCATGCCGCAGTAGTGCAGAGCCTGCTGCAGCGCGAAATCGCGCAGATCACCCTGCGCCAGACCCTGATAAATGAACTCCATCTGCAGTTCGGCCACCCGCTGTGCCGCGCGCGCCAGTGCCGGGCCGCTGCTGCCGTGGCGATGGATCTCCAGTTCGCGCTGCGCGTCCTGCAGGCTGTCGGTCAGGCGCTGCTCCCAGGTATTGCTGATGCCGTAGGCGAGCAGGCGGATTTCTTCGTCAGGGTCGGAAAGCAGGCGTCGCAGCACCGGCAGCGTCATGCGCGGAGACATCTCGCGCAGTGCCAGCACCGCGCGGATGCGCTGTGCCTGGGGCTGGCTCTGGTCGCGCGCGATGCGCGCGGTCTGCCCGGCAGGCAGATCGCGGCGCTGGTCGTCGTCGAGGTGCGATACGGAGAACACCTGCAGTTGCGGCGCCTCGCGCAAGTGGTCAGTAGCTTTGTGCCGTTGCGGCAGCCACTGCGCCAGCCGCGCGGCGATCAGCAGACCGAAGACGCCGACGATGGGGAAGAACAGCGCCAGCAGGGTAAGCAGGCTCAGCGACAGCCGACGCGGGCGGCGCAGATCGGCGGGCAGCAGCGTCCACAGCAGCAGGCCGACCAGTACCGCAGCCGCGCCATGCACCAGCCAGAACGCCATGAGGTCGACATCGTCACGGCTGACCAGCAGCCAGGCCGCCGCGGTCTCCAGCAGGACGATGACCGAACCGAGCTTGTAGAACAGCGGGTTCATGCCTTGCCCGATTCGGCTGCCGCGCCTGGCGCCGGTGCGGCGCTGCTGAGCAGGCGCTTGAGTTCCAGGAAGCCGCCCGGCCCTGCAACCTCGAGAAAGTCGAGATCGAAGGCCTGATCGGGGCGCTGATTGCTGCGGCCGAGAATCTGCCCGAGTTGCGTGATCATGTCGCGTCGGTAGTTGGCCAGCCCGGCGGCGCTAAGCAGCGGCAGCAGCACCACCAGCGCCGGTTTGCCGCCGCGTCCCTTGAGCGTCCAGGTGGAACTCTCCACCGGCTGCATGCCGGCGAACTCGGCCAGCACATCGTCACTGACGCGGCCCTGTCCGCTCCAGACGGCGCAATAGCTGCGCAACTTGAAGCGCTGCCCAAGCTCGCTGAGCTGGGCCCATTCCTGCTGCAGGCTGATGGGCGCCTGCACCCAGGCCGAGCGCACATCCTCGACCGTGAGTTCGAGCTGGCTGAAGTCGAGGTAGGAGGCGCACAGCACCTGCAGGCGTTGCAGATTGTTTTCCTCGAACGCCATGAAGGGCATGTCGTGCACCGCCAGCAGGGCATCGACTTCGTCGTATTCGTCGAGCCGCAATGGGGCGGCGAATACCCAGGGGTTGGTCTCGGAGGTGTTGAGCGCAGCCTGGGCGATATGTACCGACTGGTGCGATTCCAGCACGCGGTTGATCAGCACATCGTCGACGTCGAGCGCCGGCAGCGCCTGGCCGAGCGAAGCCGCCAGCCGCCATTGCAGGCCCTGCGGGCTGATCTCGCGCACGAAGATGCCGGCTTCCACTAGCCGGCACGACTGGCTGAGCAGTTGCAGGAAGGCGCGCGGATCGGGCAGCGGCGCAGCCGCAGGCAGGCCCGGCGTGGTGGCAGGGGCGGGCAGCGCGGCGCGATTGCCCTGAAAGGCGAAGGTGCGGCGCAGGTCGAGCAGGGCGTCGCGCAGGGTCATGGGGCGGTCGGTCAGCTCCTGTTCCAGCGTGGACAGCGCCTCCTTGACGACGAACAGACGCCGCTTGGTGCGCTCCAGCCGCGCGGTCAGGTCTTTGGTCACTTCGCGGTGCAGCACCTGACGGTTGCGGAAGGCCGCGCCGAACTCGCCCAGGATCAGCGTCATCAGCATGCCGCCGAGAAAGAACTCGGCCGGAAATGCGCTGTTCGCAGCCGAGCCGAGCAGCATCGGCGAAAACTTCCAGAAGGCGGCGTAGAACGCCACGCCGAACAGGCCGTAGCCCGCGCCGTAGCGCACCGCGATCAGCCACGGGCCGAACCAGGACCAGGGAAATCCGGCATGCGCGCCTAGCGGGTCGAGCGGGCGCAGCAGATGTCCGAGCCACAGCACCAGCACCGGCAGCAGCACGCTCTCGACCATGGCGACCAGCCGCCCCGACTGCGTGTTGGGTCGCCAGTAGCGCAGCCAGCGCCAGCGCATGAGCGCCGATTCGCTGCGCATGCGGCGGGTGACGCGGGTGGAGAGTTTGTCGAGTTTCATGCCCGGTGCGTGTGCGTGCGCGACGTGCTCACTTTGCCGCGGTGGGTTGGGCTGCCGTCAAGCGGATGCCGCGCAGCAAGGCTTCGATCTGCGACTGCCCCACGGCGGCCAGCGCCTGATAGCCCCAGCCCGACCGTCCGCCGCTGGCGCTCCAGACCACCTCGCCGGTGGGTAAGTCGGTCACCTGCAGGGTGATGCCCACGGCGGGCTCGCTGTCCACCCCGGTCTTGTAGCGCCATTCGGTGACTGTGCCCGACAACGCGTAGCGTGCGCCCTGCTGCCTGGCCCAGGCCAGAGCCTGCGCCGGGTTCACCACGGGTTCGGCCTCCAGCGGGTTGTCGCCGCTCTTTTGCGGATAGACCAGCACATTGCGCAGCCCTTTTTGCTGCAGCAGCGACACCGTGATCGCCTGTGCCCGGCGCTCGACCAGCGGCACGTCGGTGGCATTGCTCAGGGGAAGCACCGCGAACTTGGCGTCGGCGGGCACGGTGAGCGACTGTCCGGGCAGCGCGGTGACGGCGCAACCGGCAAGCAGCACGGCCGCGGAACCAGCGATGCCGAGCAAGACGCGGCGAGTGGGGGAGGATGGGGTCATGGAACTCTCCTGCTTCATCAGGGTGACAAGAACGCGGTCATCGACCGAACCATAAACGGTATTGCAGATTCCACTGCCGGTTCAGGCCCGAGGTGTTCTGTTGGCGCTGGTAACTGAAGGACAGTTCATCGGGCCCGAACAGCGGCCCGTGGATGCCCAGATTCAGGTTGTTGGTCAGCCCCAACCGGCGTGATTGCAGCACATCGACCTCGGCATAGGGCAGCCAGCGCCGGGTGTAGGTGTCGCCGTGCGCCATGTTGAAACCCAGCCCCAGGCCGAAGACGTCGTCGCCGGCGGGCATGAAGAACGCGGCGGTGGGCGCGCCACCGCCCGGCACCAGAGGCGCGTAGTCGGGCAGTGGTGGCCCGGCGTTGGCGCTGAACCGGTTGGAATAGCCCAGCAGCTTGACGCTGAGATCGGGCTCCTGGCGGCGCAGCCACAGACCCAGTTCGAACTGGGTGCTGGTGCCATGCCCCAGCGGATTGCCGCGGCGGGTGTCATACGACATCACCGCAGTGCTCACGTTCGCCCAGACCCGGCCGAAATCGCGCGACAGCCGCAGCTGCAGCCGGTCGCGGCTGCCCGCGATCTGCAACGGGCCGGACTCATCGGCCACCGCGTGGTATTCGGCCTGCACCTGCGCCTCGATCTGTCCGGGCAGGCGGGTGCTGCCGTCGAGGCGCCAGCCGTTGAGGCTGCCCACCGCGGTGTTGTGCGAGAGGGTGCCCCCCAGGCGCGAGCGCTCGCCCTGCCACTGCAGGCCGAACTGCGCGTCATTCCAGGTCGAGGGCACGCCGACCAGCGCCTCGGTGTTGTTGCTGTGCATGGCCTGTCGGCTGGCTTGCGCCTGTACCCGCCACTGGCCGCTCAGTTGCAGCGACAGCCGCAGCACCGGTCCCTGGCGCACCACGTTGTCGATTTGTCGGTGCTCCATTGTGAGTGTGGCGCGATGCGCCAGCGCGAGCTGCTGCTCTGCGGTCTGCCTTGCCAGGCCTTGCAGCGCCGGGTTGTCCTGGCCGCGTTCGGCGGCTTGCTCCAGCACTTGCTCGGCCTCGGCCAGCGATTGCATGGGATGACCGGCGATGCGCTCGGCCTCAGCCCTGTCTTGTGGCAGCAGATGGCGTGCAGCGCCTTGCTGCAGCAGGCGGCGGACGGTCTCGCGGTCACCTTCGCGCAGGGCCATCTGCAGCTCGATGGACTGCCGCGCCGCCGGGGTGAGCACGCGCCGCGCCAGCCACCAGCGCGCCGCGGAGTCGGTGTCCAGACGCAGCAGCCAGTCGGCGATGGCGGCATTGGCTTGCAGGGTCTGCTGCGCGTTGAGCGTGCCGCTGTGCAGCTTGTCGCGCAACTGCGCCAGCAGCGCCTGCTGGCCTGCGCCGTCGAGGCGACCATGACTCAGGCGCAGTCGTGCCAGCAGCGGGTCAAGCGTGCGGTCGGTGCCGCCCTTGGCTGCGGCAGGTGCGGCGGCCGACGGGCGCTGCAACAGGCGCCAGGACTGATCGTAGGCGGCCCGGGCGCGACGGCTGTCGCCCGCCTGGGCCAGCAGATCGCCGTAGTTGAGCAGCCACAGCGCATCGGACTTCTTGCGCGGGTAGAGCGGCTGGCTGTAGCGCAAAGCGGCAGCGGTATCGCCCACCGTCTGCGCCGCGGCGCTGAGCACGTCGAGCCCTTCGGGCAGGCCCGTCAGGCTGCGGCTGTAAAGCGCCATGTCCTGCCGCAAGGCGTCGAGCTGGTTGGCGTCGATCAGCATCCACAGCAGGGCGATCTGGTTGTCGGTGTTGCGTGGATCAAGTCGCAGCGCCTCGCGCAGGTCGGCCAGGGCCAGATCGGTGCGGCCCAGCCCGCGCCAGACCTGAGCACGTGCGGCATACATCTGCGCATCATGGCGCAGCGGAGCCCCGGCTTCGCTGCCCAGCACCATGCGCTGCCAGGTGTCGATGCCCTGCAGGCTGGGCTGGCGCACCAGCGACTGCAGCCAGAGCAGCCCCAGCGCCTCCGAGGGCGAGCGCGCCCAGGCCTGCGGCAGCAGGCGCAGCGCAGCGGCGTCGCCCTGCGATTTCTGCACCAGGGCGATGAGACGCTGAAGCTGATAGGGCTTGATGCGGTCGCGCAGTGCGAGGCTTTGCCAGATGCTGTCGTAAGCCTCCTCGGCGCTGCGCGATTCGCCCATGTCCCAGGCGATGTCGCCCAGTAGACCCTGGTGCGTGGCGCGCAGATCGTCGGCGCCCGGCAGGCGCTGCGTGGCTTCGAGCACCTGCCGCGCCTGCGCGAACTGGCCGCTTTGCAGCAGGGCGATGGCGTAGTCGATGCTGCCGCGCAGGTCGAGCGAGCCACGCTGCAGCGCCTGTGCATAGGTGGAGAGCGACGCCTCGACCTCGCCCATATTGCCCAGCAGCCAGGCCAGAGCGGTCAGGACTCCGGGTTCTTTCGCCGACGCCTGCCGCAGGATGCGCACCGCCTGCTCCGGGTGGCCGCGCACTTCCAGCGCCTGGGCGTATTGCAGCCATTCGTCGGTAGTAAGAAGGGTGCCGCGCGCGGCGCGCTGCTCCCAGTAGACGTCCATGCCGCTGCTGGAATGCAGTGCCAGCGCAAGGCGACGCAGTTCATCGAGCGCGTGCTGGCTGAACTGGGCACGCAGCAAGGCGATCCATTGCTGCATCGCGGCGTCGGGCTTGCCACTCCATTCGAGCACCTGCGCGCGGCGCTCGGCCCAGGCGCGGTCGGGAGATTGGGCCAGCGCGGCGTCGGCCATGCGCACCGCGCCCGCCAGGTCGCCACCGGCCAGCAGGACCTGCCAGGCCAGTTCGCGCTGTGCCGGGGTGAGTGCCCTGCCGAGCTGTGGCGCGGGCTGATCGAGATCGACGGCCTGCCGCAGCCAGAGCACGGCGTTCTGCGGCTGGTTGGCGCCCAGTGCCAGCTGCACCATGAACCAGGCCATCGTCGGCGCGGGCTTCAAGCCTTGCATCGCCGCCGCGGTGCGCTGGTAGGCCAGCTTCGGTTGCCCCGAGGCCAGCAGCGCCCGAGCCCCGGCCTGGAGCAGGGTTTGGCGCTCGGCATCGGTGACCTGGGTCTTGGCGGTATCGAACAGCACCTGCGCCGCCAGCGCGTCGGCGTGCAGCCCTACGAGCAACTGTGCGGCCTGCATGGCCGCCGCGGGTGGCAGCGGCAGGAAATGGGTGACCATCGCCGCCAGACGCTGCACCGCCTTGGGTTCGTCCAGGCCCTGCAGAAGCAGCAGGGTGTCGCGCCACTCGGTGAAGCGGGTGGGCGTGGTGCGCTGAAGCAGGGCGGAGAGCGCCTGCCGGGCCTGCGCTTCTTCAGCGCGATGCCCCAGAGCGCGGGCGTCGAACCAGCGGGTCTTCCAGATTTTCAGCCGCAGTGCGTCGGCCTGCGGGCTTTGCAGGTTGCCCAGAGTGTCGAGCGCCTGCTGCTGACGGCCGATTCTCTCGTAGCGTTGCGCCAGCATCAGTCGCAGGTCGATGTCTCCGCCGCGCAGATCGACCAGGTGGCGCAGGTAATCGATGGCCAGGGTGTTGTCGGGGCTCGAAGCCAGCAGCTGCATGAGCCGCTGCCCAGGGTAGACCAGCGCCAACGTACCGACACAGAGCAGGCCCAACCCCAGCAGCGTGCCGCGCGGAAACAACCTGCTGCGCCGCGGGTCATCGGGCGAGATGTGCAGCGGGTCGCGAGGGGCAAGGCGCTTGGTGTCCGGCATTGGGGCCTATTGTCGGTCAGGCCCGGCGCAGCGTGAGGGCAAGCGCGGTGGTGCTGGCGCGCACGCGCAACCCTTTGTCGGTTTTGTCCTGTTGGGCGGCTGCCGTCTGCGCCGTCCACCCGGCGGGAAGCTGGAACTCCGCCTCGACGGGCAGATGCCCCTGCAGTTCGATCCGCACGCTGCCGTCGGTCTGCATCTCCCAGCGCCGGACATCGGCGTTGGCCTCGACCAGCCGCGGCGCGGCCGCGCCTTCGGTGCCGGTCAGCAGCACCGCCTGCCCGGTGCTGACGTGGATGTAGCGCTGCTCGCCATGCGTGTTCCAGCCGACGACGTGCTGGCACTGCGCCAGTTGCGGCGGGGTGGCTCCCATCGGCTGGCACCACTGTCGCAACTCGGCGCCGCCGCGCAACCGCCAGCCTCCGGCCAGCCGCCTGGCCACCGTGGCCCGCCGCCAGTCGTTGACACTGCGGAAGTATTGATGGCCGTAGATGGCGTGGGTCGGTTGCTTGAGAACCCATTGATAGACGGTGTGCAGACTCTTGGCGCCAGCGGCCTTGGTCACGATGTAGGGGTGGTAGTAAACGTCGATGGGCTTGAAGCGGCGGGGAGTATCGGTCATCTGATAGCTCTCGATCACGCGCTCGAAACCGAAGTAGGGGCCGGTCCAATTGTGCGTGTAATCCTCCTCGTTCGAGCACGGCGCATAGACTTGGAAATACTTGCCCTTGGGAATGCCCATTGGCCAGATGTCCGACAGCGTGGGCCGGGTCTTGCTGATCGGCGCGCCCCCGCCATTGATGTTGCCAAGGCCGTACTCGTAGGCCATGGCCACAGCCTCGTTGGGCGGATTGCAGTCACCCGGCCACAGAATCATGTTGCACTTCTTGCCCGGCGGGCAGAGCTTGTCGTCGATGTACTCCGCCGCGCCGATGACATTGCTGCGGGTGCTGAAGGTGTAGTTGGGCAGGGGCAGGTAAAAACCGTAGGGGTAGGCCTTGCTCGGCGTACCCAGGCTGTGCGTCTTGCTGGCCTCGACCCAGTTGAAGGGATGGCTCCAGGTGTGGCTACCGACTTCGATCCAGGGCAGGGCATACATGCGTTTGGCCCATTTCTGGCTGGTGTCGGCGGTCTTGGGGTACAGCCCTTCGTGGCTGATCTCGCCGATGATGACCGAGGCCAGCGTGGGCACCTTGTACTTTTCGAGGAATTCGCTCACCAGCACTTCGCAGGCCAGCGGCGAGCCAGGCCGGTCGCAGGCGTTGGGCCAGCCGTCGCCGTCGAAATGCACAAAAAACACCCGGCGTCCGGTGCGGGTGGTGATATCGGGCATGGGGTCTTGCCCCACGCGCAGCGCCGCACGGAAAAAGGCGATCGGCTCCACCGACCAGCGGGTGCCGGTGTTGCCGGGGAGGTTGAAGACGCCAAACGATCCCAGCGCATACCCACCCCAGGGCGTGATGGCGGCGCCGTCCATCACCTGACCGTCGGCGCCGGTGGCTCGCAGCCAGACCTGAGCGCCTGGACCAGCGGCCAGCGGAACCGAGTTCTGTGCGGTGATCAGCGGAATGACCTCGCCATTGGGCGTGCCCGGCTGGCGCTGCACCGCGATCGGTGCGGCAAGCTGGCCCTCGCCGACCATCGCGCCCAGTTCGGCCAGCACGTCGAAGTCGGTGTAGCCCAGGATCGCCACGGGTACGCCTTCGGCCTGCGCCCGTCTGAGCATGGTCCGCACCTCGCCGGACACCTTGCCGTCGTCGGGGTAGAGCACGATGGCCGCATAGCGCCCGGCCAGCGGCTCGGTGATGGCGGGTGCTCCCACGAAGCGGTATTCGGGCACCAGGCCGAGGTATTCCAGCGGCATGGCGCCGTACAGATGCGCGCTCTGTAATTGCAGTTCGGGGCTGTCGCCTTGTTCGCAGGAGTGCAGAAGCAGCACACGCCTTGGCACCAGTTCCACACTGCCCACGCCCAGGCTTTCGAGTTGTGGATCGGCCACCCAGGGAATGAGCCCATGCGCGGCGATTTTTTGCGCGGTCTGCCGCGCCAGCGCGCGATCCTTCGGCGCGCAGTAATCGATGGCGATGCCGGGCAGCTTGAACTGCCCGCGCATCTCGGCAAAGCGTGCCAGCAGCCATTCCCGGTCGGCTGCGGCGACCTCTACAAAGGACGAATCGCCCTGATTCCAGCCGCGGTAGAGCGACTCGGCGGCGACCGCCACGATGCTGGGCGCCAGCGTGGCATCCACCAGCTCGAAGCCGCGGTTGAGCATCAGCCGGATGCCGGGAAAAGCAGCCACCAGCCCGCGCAGGGTTTCGGTGAGCGCCTGGGCCTGCTGCTGGCGCTGGGCGGGCGTTTTGGCGAGCAGTTGGTAGGAGTCGAGGGTGTCGAGGAAAAACGCGCGAAAGCCCGCATCCCACAGCGGTTTGACGATGCGTTCGCGCAGAAATGCGGGCCAGCCGGCGGCCGTCTGGTCGACCACCCTCGAGCCCCAGGCGGCATTCGAGGCGGGCAGCCAAGCCTTGGGCATGTCGGCGTAGTAGGGGCGATCGGGCGTGACTTCGCCCACCGACACATAAGCCAGCGCCAGGGTGTCGGGGCCGAGCGCGGAAACGATCTTCGGGTCTTGCGCCAGCGCGTGCTGTGGCTCCAGCACCACCCAGTCGAACGCCCGCAGGTCGTCCACCGGAATGCGCGAGCCATAGTAAAAAGCCACCGATGGCGCGTCCGCCGGGCTGGCAGCGGCCGTGCCTTGCAGACAGGATGGACAATCACCGCAGGTGCAGGCGGTCTGCGCCATGGCACGCCCGCTGCCCGCCGCGAGCAGGCCCAGGCCCAGCAGGCCTCGGCGTCCCAGCGGGTTGGAGAACAGGCGGGTCTGGGCGAGAGATTGAAGAAAGCGTCGGCGTTGCATGATCGGATCAGGTGAAGTGCGGTGCCCGGATGGGTTAAAGCTTCATGCGCCTTGGCAGCCGGTTCCGGTATACCCATGATTTTCTTCATTTTTCAGGCGCCTGACTCTATGTTTGGGCAAAATGCTTGACGAGTTTGTGATTTTTTACCCTGCCGTTCATGTCTCTGATACCTCGTTCCGCGCCAAGCGCTCCCTTCGAGCCGATCTGGGTGGACACCCACGCGCATCTCGACGCGGGTGAATTCGAAGGACGGGGTGCAGTGGCGGCAGAGCGCGCGCGCCTTGTCGGCGTGGCCTGCGGCGTGATTCCGGCAGTGGAGAAGGCCAACTTCGCCACCGTGCAGACCCTGGCGCGCGCCAGCGGCTGGGCTTACGCGCTGGGCATCCACCCGCTGTATGTCGGTCGTGCGCTGGACACTGACCTCGACGAGCTGCGGCAGACCGTGGAGCGGGCGCTGCACGATCCGCATTTCGTCGGTATCGGCGAAATCGGGCTGGACTTTTTCGTGCCCGGCCTGGACCGCGAACGCCAGCAGCACTTCTATGCGGCGCAACTGCGTCTGGCCCGAGACTTCGATCTGCCCGTCATCCTGCATGTGCGCAAGTCGCAGGACGCGCTGCTCGCCGGGTTGCGCCGTCACGGCTTTGCCGCCGGTCGTCCGGCCGGTATCGCCCATGCCTTCAACGGCAGTGCGCAGCAGGCCCAGGGTTTCATCGACCTAGGGTTCGCGCTGGGTTTCGGCGGAGCCATGACCTTCGAGCGCGCGCTCAACATCCGCCGTCTGGCCGCGACCGTGCCGGATACGGTGCCCGTGCTCGAAACCGATGCGCCCGACATCCCGCCCGTCTGGCTCTACCGGCCGCGTGCCGCGCAGCAGGATGCCGACGTCCCCGCCGAGCCGAACACGCCGCAGCAAGTGGCGCGCATCGCGCAGACGCTCGCGGAGTTGCGCGGCTGGACGCTGCCGCACACCGCGGCGCAGACCACGGCCAACGCCCTGCGCGCGCTGCCCCGGCTTGCCGCGGTGTTGGCCGTTGCTCAGGCTCGGAGCGTTGGCGGCTCTTGATTTTTTTTGCCCAGGCCTCAACTGCTGGCGCAGATTTTTTCCATCCACTCTTGGCACCATGAGCACAGAACAAAGCACCCAAGCGCCGACCGCGGCGCATACGCATGCGTTTCAGGCCGAAGTCCGTCAGTTGCTGCACCTGGTCACCCACTCGCTGTACTCCAACCGCGACATCTTTCTGCGCGAGCTGATTTCCAACGCGTCCGACGCCTGCGACAAGCTGCGCTTTCAGGCGATCGACGATCCGGCGCTGATGGAGGGCGACGCCGATCTGCGCATCCGCATCGCCGTCGATCCCGAGCAGCGCACCCTCACCATCAGCGACAACGGCATCGGCATGAGCCTGGAAGACGCCGTCGAGCATCTGGGCACGATTGCCAAATCGGGCACGCGCGAGTTCATGCAGAAGCTGGGCGACAAGCAAAAGCCCGACGCCGCGCTCATCGGCCAGTTCGGCGTGGGTTTTTACTCCGGCTTCATGGTGGCCGACCGCATCACCGTCGAATCGCGCAAGGCCGGCATGGCCGAAGGCGAGGGCGTGCGCTGGGTGTCGGACGGCACCGGCGAGTTCACCGTGGAGACGATCGCACGGGCCAAGCGCGGCACCGACGTCATCCTGCATCTGCGCGCCGACGCCGACGACACCCCGCACGAGGACAAGATCGACAAATACCTGCGAGTCTGGACGCTCAAGGACCTCATCGGCAAATACTCCGACCATATCTCCCTGCCCATCGAAATGCGCAAGGAGCGCTGGGATGCCGAGCAGAGCAAATACGTCGCCACCGACGAATGGGAGCAGATCAACAGCGCTGCAGCCCTGTGGACGCGCAGCAAGTCCGACATCACCGAGGAACAGTATCTCGAGTTCTACAAACAGCTCAGCGGAGACGGCAACCCGCCGCTGCGCTGGACGCACAACCGGGTGGAAGGGCGCAGCGAATACACCCAGTTGCTCTACATCCCCGCCAAGGCGCCGATGGATCTGTGGGACAGGCAGCAGAAGGCCGGGGTCAAGCTGTATGTGAAGCGCGTGTTCATCACCGACGACGCCGAGAGCCTGATGCCCACCTACCTGCGCTTCGTGCGCGGAGTGATCGACAGCGCCGATCTGCCGCTGAACGTCTCGCGTGAAATGCTGCAGGAAAGCCGTGACGTGCGCGCCATCCGCGAGGGCTCGGTCAAGCGCGTGCTGTCCATGCTCGAAGACATGGCGGGCAGCGACGATCAGGCCGAGCGCGACAAGTACGCCGCGTTCTGGGGCGAGTTCGGCGCGGTGCTCAAGGAAGGCTTCGGCGAAGACTTCGCCAACCGCGAGCGCCTGGCCAAGCTGCTGCGCGCGGTTTCGACCCACAGCGAGAGCGACACGCCGAATGTGTCTCTGGCCGACTACGTCAGCCGCATGAAAGAGGGGCAAAAGGCCATCTACTACATCACCGCCGAGACGCCCAAGATCGCTCGCTCCAGCCCTCAGCTCGAAATCTTCCGCAAGAAGGGCATCGAAGTGCTGCTGCTGACGGATCGGGTGGACGAATGGATGCTGGGCTTCCTCCACGAATTCGACGGCAAGCCGCTGCAATCGGTGGCGCGTGGCGCGGTTGACCTCAGCGAGGTGAAGGGCGCCGAGGATGAGGCCGAGAAGAAGGACGAGGCGGCCCAATCCGAAGACCACAAGGCCTTGATCGAGCGCTTCAAGGCGGCTCTGGGCGAACGTGTGCAGGACGTGAGGATCTCCGAGCGTCTGGTCGATTCCCCGGCCTGTCTGGTTGCCACCGACGACGGCATGAGCACGCATCTGGCCCGCCTGCTCAAGCAGGCCGGACGCGACGAGATGCCCGCGTCAAAACCGGTGCTTGAAATCAACCCCGAGCATGTGCTGATCAAGCGCGTGGTGGCCGACGCGGCGCATGCCGACGATCTGGCGCAGGTGGTGTTTGATCAGGCGCTGCTCGCCGAAGGCGGTCAGCTCGACGATCCGGCGGCGTATGTGCGCCGGGTGAATGCTCTGCTCGCTCACTGACGAGCAAGGGGGTGTGGCCCGTGGTCAGCTCACCCAGCTGACCACGCTGAGCATGGCCAGCAGCAACATCCACAGCAGCACCGAACGCCAGACCAGGCCCACCACGCTGCGCAAGTGGGCCGGTTGAGGAATGGCGCCGGGCATCGCCGTGGACGCGCCGGGTGGCTGGCCTTCGCTCTCCTGCGTCCAGCCCGGTTCGGTGGGCGCGGCGGGAGGCGCCCCGGCGGTCGCCCCCAGGCGAATGCCCACGGCGCCCGCCGCCGAAGCCAGCATGACGCCGGTATTGCGGTTCGGCCAGAGCTGCGAATAGCCCCGCCAGATGTCGACGGCGTCCTCGAAATTGCCCACGATGGCATAACCGATGGCTGTCAACCGCGACGGCACCCAGTCGAGAAGGTCAAAGGCCCGCTGCGCGAACACGCGCAGCGCCGCGCTCGCCTCGCTGTCGGCACTGTTCCATTTGCCTGCGACATAGTCGCTCAGGCGATAGAGCACCGCGCCAGCAGGTCCGATGGGGAGGATGAACCAGAAAAACACCCCCAGTACATAACGCTGCACCGACACCAGGGCATGTTCGATGGTCTGTTGGGTGACGTCGCTCGGGCTCATGTCCACGGTGTCGAGCGCTTTCCACTGGCGAAGCAGGCTGCGCGCCGTCTCGGCATCCTGGTGGTTGAGCGCGTCCTGAATGTCGGTGAAGTAGTGGCTGAACTGACGAAAGCCCAGGGTGAAATAGAGCACGACGATATTCCACGCCAGCGCCAGCAAAAGGCTGTAATGCAGCGCGAGCAGGTAGATGGCCAGCGTCACCAGCGCCGGCAGCAGCACGGCGATGAACCAGGCGGCCACGCCATGCTGCGATTGCCCAGCGTCGAAGTTGCGCGAGGCCAGATCGGCCAGGCTCTGGCGCAAGCGGTAGACGGCACTGCCGCGGCCCAGGGGTTTGAGTTGCTCGACAAGCAGGGCAATGAGAACGGAGAGAAAAGCCATGCGTCTATCCTACGCAATCAGCAGTCGGTAGAGATTGCGCAGCATGGCTGCCGTGGCACCCCAGATGATGTAACTGCGATCGCCGACGACGTAGGGCATGACCAGAAACCGGCGGCGCGATGGGATCGGATTGAGCATCGTTTGCTCCACCGAGTTGCTCGGCACAGTCCACTCCCGGTGTTCGTGGTGCCGCGGATCCATGAGAAACGCCAGGGGAACTTCGAACAGCTCACTCACTTCATCGGGATGGGGATGCAGCCCCTCAGTGCTGGAAATCAGCGCGACGACCGGCGTGACGGCATAGCGCGAGGCGGTGCAGTAAAGCGGCAGGGTGCCGAGGATTTCGGCGCCGGCTGGCCGCAGGCCGATCTCCTCGTGAGCCTCGCGCAGGGCCGTCACCGCCGGGTGCAGGTCCTGACGGTCGCAGCGTCCACCTGGAAAGCTGATCTGCCCCGCATGCTCATGCAGATGGAGATTGCGGCGGGTGAGGAGCACCTGCAAGCCCTGAGGGCGCTGCACCAGGGCGATGAGCACGGCAGCGCCGCGGAGCGGCTGGGCATGCAGGCGCAGGGAGTCCTCGAAGAGTTCCGGCGTCCAGGATGGCTGCGACGCGAAGCGCTGGCGAAGGCGATCCGGGGCCAGCAGTTCCTCCCCGACGGCGGGCAGCGCATCGTCGCGCCCGATAAGTCGGGCGCTTTCGGGGGCGATGGTCGCGAATCGGTTTGAAGACACGGTGGGCCGAAAACAAAAAAGCCGACTTGCAGGGCAGGTCGGCTTCGGGGTGCGATCCGGCCTCAACGACCGGCAAGACCTTGCGGATCAGGCCTCGGCAGACGCGCTGGCCTGCGCAGCGGCGGCAGACTTGAGCACCAGCTTTTCCTTGATGCGAGCGGACTTGCCCGAACGATCGCGCAGGTAGTACAGCTTGGCGCGGCGCACGTCGCCACGGCGCTTCACCTCGATCGACGCGATCTGCGGCGAATAGAGCTGGAAGGTGCGCTCCACCCCTTCACCAGCAGAGATCTTGCGCACGATGAAGCTGGAATTCAGCCCACGGTTGCGCTTGGCGATGACCACGCCCTCATAGGCTTGGTTACGTTTGCGGTTGCCTTCAACCACTTTGACGGACACGATGACCGTGTCGCCGGGGTTGAACTGGGGAAAGGACTTGCCTGCGCTGACGCGGGCGATTTCTTCCTGTTCCAAGGTGGCGATCAAATTCATTTCAAGCTCTCCAATGATCTTGCCGACCGAAGTAGGAAGGGTTTTGGTTGTCGCGTGGGTTTCGGCACTTCAGTGCGCGCCACGCAGGCGGGCCAGCAGAGGATCAAACCTGTGGAGTATAACCCAAGGCCGAAAGGACTCGCAGATCTTTCTGGCTGAGCTGGCCCGATTGATGCAACCGCGCGATCAGATCGGGACGCCGTTGCAGCGTGAGGCGCAAGGACTGTTCCCTGCGCCACTGCGCGATGCGTGCGTGATCGCCGCTGAGCAGCGCTTCCGGCACGAGGTGACCGCGATGGTTCTCGGGTCGGGTGTAGTGCGGGCAGTCGAGCAAGCCGTTGGCAAAGCTGTCCTGCTGGGCCGAATCGGCGCTTCCGAGCACACCCGGCAAGAGCCGACAGGCCGCGTCGAGCAGCGCCAGTGCCGGTATCTCGCCGCCCGAGAGCACAAAGTCGCCGAGGCTCACCTCGAGGTCCACGCGGTGGTCGATGAGGCGCTGATCGACGCCTTCGTAACGGGCGCATATCAGGGTCACACCCTCGGATCGCGCCAGGTCTTCGACGAGGCGCTGATCGATGCGGCGTCCTGTGGGCGAGAACAGCCAGACCGGCGCATCAGCGCCGCCCGCGCGTTGCCGGTCGGCGGCGATCGCGTCCAGCGTCTGCTCCAGAGGTGCGGCCAGCATGACCATGCCAGGGCCGCCGCCGTAGGGGCGGTCGTCGATGGTGCGATGCGGGTCCGAGGTGAAATCGCGTGGATTCCAGCATCGCAGGCGGAGCTGGCCCGAGTCGAAAGCGCGCCGCGAGACGCCGTGATGCTTCAGCGGCTCGAAGTATTCGGGAAACAGGCTGACGACATCGACGCGCAGCATGGGGGTCAGTCGTAGCTGGCGTCCCAGGAGGCGACGATCGTCTTGCTCGGCAGATCGACCGAGACGATGTAGGCATCGACGAACGGAATCAGGCGCTCCCGCGGTTTAGCGTCGGTGCCGGGCTGCGGGATCTGCACGCGGAGAATGGCGTGAGCCGCGCTCTCCATCAGACCCGTCACCTCGCCGAGATCGGCGCCTTCGGGGGTGCGGACCCGACAGCCGATCAGATCGGCCCAGTAGAACTCGTCGTCGCCCGGTGGGGGGAAATCGGCGCGTCGTACCGCAATCTGCCGACCGCGAAGGGCCTCGGCGGCGTTACGGTCGTTCATGCCTTCAAACAGGGCCACCAGAGCGCTGCCGTGGCGTCTGGCCAGGCGCACAGGGAACGGTGCTGCGTCTTCGAAGCCCGGGCGGCTCAGCCACCAGGTCTTGGCCTTGAGCAGGGCTGCGGCATCCGGCGCATCGGGGGCGACCTTCACCCAGCCTCGCACACCCCAGGCATCGAGGACATGGCCGACGAGAAACAGGTCGTCTGGAAGGCTCATGGGCTGGGCGGCAACAGAAAAAACCGCGGGCCGACCGAATAGAACTCTATTCAGCCGACCCGCAGGGTACGGTCAGGTCGCGGTCGGTCGCAAACCTGGGTCAGGCCGCAGCCTGACCGGATTTCTGCGCGCCTTTGACCAGACGCTGCACGGTGGGCGAAACCTGCGCGCCCACGCTGGTCCAGTGGTTCAGACGCTCCGTGGCGATGTGCAAAGGCACCTCGGCACCACGAGCCACCGGGTTGTAGTAGCCCAGGCGCTCGATGTAGCGGCCGTCACGACGGCTGCGCGAATCGGTGGCCACGATGTGGTAGAAGGGACGTGCCTTGGCGCCGGCACGGGTCAGACGGATCACAACCATTTTGCTTCCTTGTCAAAAATGAGGGCCGACGACGAATCGCAGGCGGTATGTCGGGTGTCGCACCTGAGGCCGACCATCATGCAGGCTCGCATCAGGGGCTTCGAGCCATGCGTCGCGCGACTGCTGCAAAGACGCCAAGACCAGGATCAAATCCGGGTGAGAGCCTCATGGGCATGCCTGGGCGGCCATTTTGCAGCGCTCGAATAAACTGTTCATTATAACCACGACCCTCATCGATATCGCACTTCATGTCTGAAATCACCATTCGAGCCGCCGCGCCGCTGGATTTGCCCTCCATCACCGCCATTTACCGCCACCATGTGCTGCACGGCACGGGCACTTTCGAAACCCTGGCGCCCGACGAGGCCGAGATGGGGCGCAGGTGGGAGGAAGTGCAGGCGCGCAAGTTGCCCTGGCTGGTCGCGGTGGGCGGTCAGGGCGTCGTTGGGTTTGCCTATGCCAACTGGTTCCGGGCCCGGGAGGCCTATCGCTTCACCGTCGAGGATTCCATCTACATCTCCCCGCAGACCCAAGGCCAGGGGGTGGGCGGTCGACTGCTCGATGCCTTGATCGAGGCATGCACCCGCGGCGGAGCGCGGCAGATGCTCGCAGTCATCGGCGATTCGGCGAATGCGGGCTCTATGGGCGTGCATCGGTCGCGAGGCTTTGCCGAGACGGGGCGCATGCCCGCGGTCGGCTGGAAATTCGATCGCTGGCTGGACGTGGTGCTGATGCAACGCGCGCTGGGCTCTGGCGCCACAACCGATCCCGTCTGAAAACCGATGATGACCGCACAAACCGCTTTCAAAAGCAAATTCCTCGCGGCCTTGCTGGCGCTGGTGACCGGTGTCGTCGGTGGGCATCGCTTTTATCTGCACGGATGGAAAGACCGGTGGGCCTGGCTGCACGGCCCGCTGTTCATCGTCGGCTTGCTGGGGGTGTGGCGTTTCGTGCCCCAGCACAGGGACGACGCGCTCACCTGGGTGCTGCTCGGGGTGTTCGTCGCAGTGGTCATCGCCGTGGTCGTGCAGACCCTGGTGATTGGGTTGACATCCGATGAACGCTGGGACGCGCGCTGGAATCAGGGCAGCGCCCGCCGCAGTGCCAACGGCTGGGGGCCGGTGCTGATCGTGATCTTCGCGCTGTTCATGAGCGTGGGTTCGCTCACGGGCGGACTCGCGTATGTGCTGCAGCGTTTTTTCGGTGGCGCTTGAGTCGATTCAAAGCAGTTCGAGCCGCTGGATGCGCTGACCCTCGGCCACGCAGCGCTGGGCCAGTTCGGCCACGGATGAGCCAGCGATGCGGCCTTCGGGCCAGATCTCGGCAAGCGGAGCCAGCACGAACGCGCGCTCGGTCATGCGCGGGTGCGGCAGGGTCAGCCGTTCGCCGTGGCGTTGCAGGCTGCCGTAGAGCAGCAGGTCGAGATCGAGGATGCGCGGGGCGTTGATTTCGCCAGCGGGCCGTAGGCGACCCATGCGCGCTTCGATGTCGAGCAGGGCGTCGAGCAGGGCGTCGGGCGACTGCGCGGTGCGCACCTGCACGACGGCGTTCCAGTAATCTGGGCCTGTGGCCTGCTGTGGTGCGGTGAGGTAAAGGCTGGAGCGCGCGCTCACCCGGGTCAGGGGCAAGGCATCAATGGCCTGCACCGCCGCACGCAAGGAGGCCGGACCATCGCCCAGATTGGCGCCGAGGGCGATGAAGGCTTCGACATCATCGGCGCAGGACATCGGTGCTTACTCTGAGTCGGAAGCCTGCGCCGGAGCGTCGTCGGTGTTGCTGCCGTCGGCGGGCTTTTTGCGGCGGCGTCGCCGTTTGGGTTTGCTCGCGGCACTGGGTTGCGGGGCGGTGGCGAGCATCTCGGCGCGGCCTTCGGCATCGGCGAACTGGAAGGCTTCCCACCATGACGCCAGTTCCGGCTCGGCCTGGCCGCTGCGGGCGCGCAGACTGAGGAAATCGTAGGCGGCGCGAAAGCGCGGATGCGCGATCAGGCTGTTGGCGTAACGGGGCGTGCGGCGTTCGAAGCGCGATTGCAGCGACCAGATTTCGCGCATGTCGGTGGCGATGCGGCGCTGGATGGCCAGTCGCTCGGCCTGCGCGGCCAGCACCTCGTCGGCAGCCTGGTCGAGCGCCATCAGCGGGGCGGTGCCTTCGGTACGCAGCGCGTTCCACCGCTGTTCCACATCGTGCCAGAGCAGGCAGGCGAAGAGAAAGCTCGGGCTGGCGGTCTTGCCCTGGCCGATGCGGGCATCGGTGTCTTGCAGGGCGTTCATGATGAAACGCTCGCCCTCGGGCTTCTCCAGCACCGGATCGAGCAGAGGCAGCAGTCCGTGGTGCAGGCCCAGGCGCCGCAGTTGCTGCAGCGAGGCGACCGCGTGGCCGGTCTGCAGCAGCTTGATGGTTTCGTCGAACAGCCGGGCGGCGGGGACGTTGGCCAGCAGATCGGCGCTGGAGGCGATGGGCGCCAGCGTGGCGGGGTCGATGTCGAAGCCGAGCTTGGCGGCGAAGCGTGCAATGCGCAGCATCCGCACCGGGTCTTCGCGGTAGCGGGCGGCGGGGTCGCCGATCATGCGCAGACGGCGCTCCTTGAGGTCTTTCATGCCCTGGTGATAGTCGACGACGACATCGCGGATCGGGTCGTAATAGAGGGCGTTGACGGTGAAGTCGCGGCGCTCGGCATCGTCGTCGAGGGTGCCCCAGACGTTGTCGCGCAGCACGCGGCCGCTGCTGTCGACGGCCAGGGTCTTGTCGGCCAGGGCGCGGCGCGAGGTGCGCTCGTTGCCGTCGACCGACTCGGCGGCCTGCGCATCGTGCAGGGCGCGGTAGGTGGAGACTTCGATGATGTCGCGGCCGTACACGACATGCACGATGCGAAAGCGTCGGCCGATGATGAACGCGCGCTTGAACAGCGGCTTGACCTGCTCGGGCGTGGCATTGGTGGCGACGTCGAAGTCCTTGGGCTTGAGGCCCAGCAGCAGATCGCGCACCGCGCCGCCGACGATGTAGGCTTCGAACCCGGCCTGCTGCAGCGTCTGCACGGTGTTGCGGGCGTTGGGCGAGATGCGGTTGGCGTCGATCTGGTGTTGTGCTCTGGGCAGATCGCGGCGCGAGCCGCGCCGTTGCGGGCCGTCTTCGTTCTTATTCGGTGTGAACAGGCGGCTGATGAATTTACGGATCATGTCGACAAATCGAGAGTGGGCCAGCCTTTTTCCTGGGCGATGGCGGCCAGCAAGGGGTCGGGATGCACGACCACGGGATGGGTCGCGTGTTCGAGCAGGGGGCGATCGTTGATGGAGTCGCTGTAGAACCAGATCTGGTCGAAATCCTTCCAGCTCAAGCCTTGCTCACCCAGCCACTGCTCCGTGCGAACGATCTTGCCCTCGCGAAACGACGGCGTGCCGACCCAGTTGCCGGTGTAGCGGCCCTGGCCATCGCGCTCCAGTTCGACGCCGATGAGGTGTTCGACACCGAAGACATCGGCGATCGGACGGGTGACGAAGGTATTGGTGGCGGTGACGATGCAGCAAAGATCACCCGCCTCCTTGTGGCGCTCGACGAGTTGCCGGGCCGCAGGCTGGATCTGCGGCATCACGACATCGCGCATGAAGGCGGCGTGGGCCGCATGCAGGGTGTCGAGATCGCGTCCGGCGATCGGCTGCAGGGCAAAGCGCAGATAGGCGGCAAGGTCGAGTGTGCCGGCCTTGTATTGGCGGTAGAAGGCCTCGTTCTGCTCGCGGTGCTGCTGCGCATCGACCCAGCCCAGCTCGGCCACGTATTGCCCGAAGGCATGATCGGAGTCGAAGGGAATCAGGGTGTTGTCAAGATCAAACAGGGCGAGCTTGCGCATGGAAAAAGAGAGTCGGAGTCAGAAAGGCTCAACCGGAGACCGGTTCGGGCGCTGCGGTGTGCAGCAGCTGCGGCTGTTCGGCAAGGAGCGATTTGAGCAGAGGCACCGTGGCCGGGCGCTGAGCAGCCAGAGCATAGCGGTCGAACGCGGCCATCAGCCGGGCCAGTTGCGAAAGGTCGCGGCTGAGGTGGGTCTGCATGTAGTGCAGCAGCTCGGGACTGAGGCTGTAGCCCCGGTCGTGGGCCAGCCGCTGCAGCACCCGGGCGCGTACCTCGTCGTCCGGCGGGCTCAGGCGCAAGGCCAGTCCCCAGCTCAGACGGGTGCGCAGATCGGCGCGCAGCGGCAACGCCGCAGGGGCGGCATGACCGCTGGATAGAAAGGCCTGATCGGCCGTGCGGGCGGCGTTGTAGAGCCCGAACACCCAGTCCTGCTGCCAGTCGGCAAGGGCGTGCGCGTCGTCCACGGCCAGAATCCCGCCGGGCGGCCGGGCGAGCAGGTCGTTGACGTCGGGCCAGGCGGAGGTCGGCGTTTGAGGCGTCAGCAGCAGGGCCCAGGCACCTTGCTTGCGCACCGCGTTGCAGGCGGCCCAGAGCAGATGGCTTTTGCCACTGCCGCTGTCGCCCCAGAGGTAGAGCGCGGCATGGCGGCGCTGCAGCAGCAGATCCTGCACGGCTTGCAGCACCAGCGCGTTGTCGGTCTGGCCGCCGGTGTCGAAATTGTCGAGGCTGCGCTCATCCTCCCAGTCGAGGGGGAGAATCTGCTGTTGAGCGATCGACCGGATGGCTGAGGTGGACGATGAGCGCTGTGTCGAGGTCATGGGTCAGACGAACAGCGCGCTTGCTCGGTACCAGGCCAGCAGGCGGCGCACCACCACCAGCAGCACCGCGCCCGCAGGCAGCGCCAGAAGAATGCCCCAGAAGCCGAACAGGGTGCCGAACGCGAGCAAAATGAAAATGACCAGCAGGGGATGCAGGCCTATGCTCTCGCCGACGAACTTCGGCGTGATGTACATGCTTTCGATGAGCTGCCCGATGCCATAGACGATGGCCACGGCGATCACCCCGTACCAGCTCAGGAATTGCAGTGCACCCGCCAGCAAGGCCAGCAGCAGTCCCAGGCCGAAACCCACATAGGGCACAAACACCGCCAGGCCCGTGAAGATGCCCACGGGCAGGGCGAGGTTGAATCCGGCGATCACCAGGCCCAGAGAGTAATAGAACGCCAGGATCAGCATCACCAGCAGCTGCCCGCGCAGGTACTGCCCGAGGATGACGTCACAGTCGTGGAAAAAGCTCAGCACGGCGTCGCGGTGTTTGGGGGGGATCAGGCTGCGCGCCCGCGCCAGCGTGGGCTCCCAGTCGAGCAGCAGGTAGAAGGCGACCACCGGAATGAGCGTCAGGTTGCCCAGCAGCACAAGCAGCCCCATGCCGCCGGTGCTGGCCGAGCGCAGCAACAGCGCCGCCCAGTCTTCGCCATGGGTGGTGAGATACTTCGCCAAGGTCTGCTGCATGCTGCTGATATCGAACTGCACGTGAATGTCGAAGCGCGCCAGCAGCGGGGTGCCCCAGTTGATGATGGCCTGAAGCAGCAAGGGAAACTTCTCGCGGATCAACGGCACCAGCTGGGTGACCACGGGCACGAGCAGCAGAAACAGGCCGACGAACAGGCCAATGGCCACGATGAGCGCCATGGCGGCACCCAGCGCCCGCGGAACGCGCCTTTGCTTCAGACGCTCCACGAGAGGGTGCAGCACATACGCCAGCGTCATCCCCACGAGAAAGGGCATCAGAATGCTGCCGAGCAACCAAATCAGCCACAGCGCGACCAAGCCGATGCCGAGCCAGATGAGGGCATTCTTGACGGACGGAGCCAGGAGCATGGGGGCGGTCGGAAGGTCGGAAGGTCGGAAGGTCGGAAGGTCGGAGAACAGGCTTGTGCCGTGGCGCCAGTCTGTTGGGATGCGGAAAGCGCAGGTGGCACTCGATAAAATCGCGGCCTTGTCATTTTATGCGGTGGGTGCTGCGGCACCGTGCCGTGCCGCCCTTTGTTGGCGCCGGGGTGCGAAGTCCCCGCGCTTTCCCTTCCTCACTCTGCCGCCCATCATGCAAAAAACTCCCCTGACCTATCGCGACGCCGGCGTGGACATCGATGCAGGTGATGCGCTGGTCGATGCGATCAAGCCCCTGGCCCGGCGCACCCTGCGCGACGGCGTGCTGGCGGGCATCGGCGGTTTCGGGGCGCTGTTCGAGGTGCCCAAACGCTACCGCGAGCCGGTGCTGGTGTCGGGGACCGATGGCGTGGGCACCAAGCTCAAGCTCGCGTTCGAGTGGGACCGGCACGACACGGTCGGCATCGATCTGGTGGCCATGAGCGTCAACGACGTGCTGGTGCAGGGCGCCGAGCCGCTGTTCTTTCTCGACTATTTCGCCTGCGGCAAGCTGGCGGTGCAGACCGCGACCCAGGTCATCGGGGGCGTGGCCAAGGGGTGCGAGCAGGCGGGCTGCGCGCTCATCGGTGGCGAAACTGCGGAGATGCCGGGTATGTACCCGGCGGGCGAATATGACCTGGCGGGTTTTGCCGTCGGCGCCGTCGAGAAAGCCGGCATCATCGACGGCCGCAGCATCGCCGCAGGCGACCGGGTCATCGGCCTGGCGTCGAGCGGGGCGCATTCCAACGGCTATTCGCTGGTGCGCAAGATCATCGCCCGCAGCGGCCCGGGTGAACTGCCGACGACCCTCGATGGTCAGGACTTCCGCAGCGCGGTGATGGCGCCGACGCGCATCTACTGCAAACCCGTGCTCAAGGCCTTGGCGCAACACACGATCAAGGGCATGGCCCACATCACCGGCGGGGGCCTGAGCGAGAACATTCCGCGCGTGCTGCCCGAGAACGTGCAGTGCGTGCTCGATCCCTCCACCTGGGGGCAGACCGAGCTGTTCGCCTGGCTGCAGCGCGAGGGCGGAGTGAGCGACGAGGAAATGCGCCGCACGTTCAATTGCGGCGTGGGTTTCGTGCTGATCGTCGGCGCAGACGAGGCCGAAGCCGTGCTCGCCACCCTGCGCGCCGAGGGCGAGACGGGCTGGGTCATCGGCCAGATCGAATCGCGCCCCAGTGCTGAGGCACATCAGGTGCGCTACACCGCCTGAAGCCGCGCCCGACTCACTGAAACGCCACTTCGTCGAAGCTGCGCAGCTTGCGGCTGTGCAGCCTTCCCATGGTCTGCTGGCGCAAGCGGGCGATGGCGCGCAGGCCGATGCGCAGGTGCTGCTCGACCTGCTGGCGATAGAACTGATCGGCCATGCCCGGCAGCTTGAGCTCGCCGTGCAGCGGCTTGTCGCTCACGCACAGCAGCGTGCCGTAGGGCACGCGGAAGCGAAAGCCATTGGCGGCCACGGTGGCGCTTTCCATGTCGAGTGCGATGGCGCGGCTCTGGCTGAAGCGCCGGTCCGGCCCGGGGTAGGGCAGCAATTCCCAGTTGCGGTTGTCGGTGCTGGCCACCGTGCCGGTGCGCAGCACGCGCTTGAGCTCGTAGCCATGCAACTGGGTGATGTCGGCCACGGCGCCTTCGAGGGCCTGTTGCACCTCGGCCAGAGGCGGAATCGGCACCCACAGCGGCAGTTCCTCGTCGAGCACATGGTCTTCGCGCACATAGCCGTGCGCCAGTACGTAGTCGCCAAGCCTTTGTGAATTTCGCAGTCCGGCACAGTGGCCGAGCATGATCCAGGCATGCGGGCGCAGCACGGCGATGTGATCGGTGATGTTCTTGGCATTGGCCGGGCCGACGCCGATGTTGACCAGGGTGATGCCGCCGTGGTTGGGCATGGTGAGGTGATAGGCCGGCATCTGCGGCAGCCGGGTGGAGGCGTGTCCCTCGGTGCGGGCAGGGCTGTGCGCGGTTGCCCTGTGGGTGACGAAGTTGCCGGGTTCGACGAAGGCGGTGTAGGCCGCGTCGTCGTCGGTTCCCGTGGTTGCGGCCTGGTTCATCAGCGCATGGGCCATGCGAACGAACTCGTCGACGTAGAACTGGTAGTTGGTGAACAGCACGAAGTTCTGGAAATGTTCGGGCGCGGTGCCGGTGTAGTGCTGCAGGCGATGCAGCGAGTAGTCGATGCGCGGCGCGGTGAACAGGGCCAGCGGCATGGGCTGGCCGTCCGGGGTTTCGTGCGTGCCGTTGGCAATGCCGTCGTCCATCGCGGCCAGATCGGGCAGGTCGAAGATGTCGCGCAACTGCTGGCGCTGTTCCAGGCTGAGATGTCCTTCGACGTGGGCCTTGCCCGCGAAGCTGAAATGCAGCGGAATCGGCTGTTCGCCCACGCCGATTTCCAGCGCAACGCCGTGGTTGTCGAGCAGCAGTTGAAACTGCGCCCGGAGGTAGTCGGCAAACAGTTCAGGCCGGGTGAGCGAGGTCTCGTAAACGCCGGGGGCGGCAACGAAGCCGTAGGCAAGCCGGGAATCGGGGCGCACCACGCTGTCTATCCTCACCCGCACCACGGGATAGCAGGCGCGCACCCGCCCCGGGGGCAGGGTGCCCGCGATGAACTCGGACAGCTTGCCGCGCAGATGAGCGATGCCGGCGGCGTAAATGGCCTGGACCTGATCCAGCGCGGCTTGCGGATCGCTGAAAACGGCGTCGGCGACGGGGGCAGGGCAATGCAGGGCTTGGGGACGGTGGGACATGATCCTGATTTTGGTGGAACGATGCGCCCTATTGTCCACCCGGCGTTTTGCATGACCGCGATGCCCGGCGGGGGGAATGCAATATGCTTGCCGGATTACCCGTTTCGAATTCGGTTTTCATGCGCATCCTGAGCTGGTTCCTGCGGCTGATCGTCTTTCTGCTCCTATTTGGCCTGGCGCTGAACAATCTGGAGCCGGTCACGCTGCATCTGCTGTTCGGCACCGAGTGGCGCACGCCCATGATCGTGCTCCTGCTGGTGGTGTTCGCCCTGGGCGCGGTGCTTGGAGTGCTGGCGCTGCTGCCGTCGTGGATGCGGCATCGCAAGCGCGGCAAGGTGGCACGCGGAGGCGAAACTGCGCAGACGGCCGCAGTCGCCACGCCGGCAGCGCAGACCGACTTCCCGCAGCATCCGATCGACAGGCCCATCGATGGAGTTTGACCTCTGGTGGCTGCTCGTTCTGCCCTTGATGTTCGCGCTGGGGTGGCTGGCTTCGCGGGTGGATCTGAGGCAGGTGGGCAAGGAGCGCGCCTTGCGGCGTGATGCCCCCCAGGCCTACTACCGCGGCCTCAACCACCTGCTCAACGAACAACAGGACAAGGCGATCGACGCCTTCATCGAAGCCATGACGGCCGACCCCGACACCGTCGATCTGCATTTCGCGCTGGGCAATCTGTTTCGCCGCCGCGGCGAATACGAGCGGGCGGTGCGGGTGCATCAGAACCTGCTTTCGCGCGCCGATCTGCCGCGCGAGGCGCGCGAGCGCGCCCAGCTCGCGCTGGCACAGGACTTTTTCAAGGCCGGTCTGCTCGACCGCGCCGAGACCGCCTATGAAGACCTGCGACGCAGCGCCTATGCCTCGCAGGCGCTGACGTCGCTGCTGCAGATCAGCGAGCGCACGCAGGACTGGCACAAGGCGATCGCCCGTGCCGCCGAACTCGAGCTGCGCGCCACCGGCACCTATCAGCGCCAGATCGCGCAGTACTGGTGCGAGCTGGCGGCGCAGCATCAGGCGGCCGGGCGTGAAGCCGAAGCCCAGCAGGCGCTGGATGCGGCCCTGCAGGCGTCGCCCCAGGGGGTTCGCCCCAGGATGTTGCGGGCGCAGTGGGCGCAGCAACGGGGCGATCTGGCGCTGGCCCTGCAGAGCCTGGAGTCCATCGACTTGGTCCAGCCCGAATTCCTTGCACTGGCCGCGGTGCAGATCGCGCAGCTTCGTCAGCAACTCGGACAGGTGCAGGAGGGGCTGGCTTGGCTGCGTCAGCGGCTGGAGCAGACTCCGGCCATCGACCTGCTCGACGCCGTGCTGCTGCTCGACCCCGATCCGGCCTCGCGGGCGCGCTGTGCGCAGGGCTATCTGCAATCGCATCGCAGCCTGCTGGCGCTCAAGCGCGTGCTCGAACATCCCGCGCCCGGTGCCGTGGTGCCCGAGGTGGCCACGGCTATGCAGGGCGCGGTGGACAATGCGCTGCGCAGCCGTCAGCGCTACCGCTGCGCGGCTTGCGGCTTCGAGGCGCGGCAATACTTCTGGCACTGTCCAGGCTGTCAGGGCTGGGAGACTTACCCGCCCCGCCGCCTGGAAGAACTCTCCCTTCTTGGATCATGAACGCTGAACAACTCGCTCAATCCCGCGTCCTCATCGTGGGCGACGTCATGCTCGACCGGTACTGGTTCGGCGCCGTCGATCGCATTTCTCCGGAAGCGCCTGTGCCTGTGGTGCGCGTGCAGCGCGATGAAGACCGCGTGGGCGGCGCCGCCAACGTGGCGCTCAATGCCGCGGTGCTGGGGGCGCAGGCCACGCTGCTGTCGGTGGTGGGGGCCGATGAACCCGGTCGCAAGCTCGTCACCCTGCTGGTCGATACGCCCATCCGCAACGCCATGCGGCAGGACCCTACGCTCAAGACCACGGTCAAGCTGCGGGTGGTGTCCCGCCAGCAGCAACTCATCCGCCTCGACTTCGAGCAGAAGCCCGACCATGAAGTGCTCGCGGCGATGATGGAACGCTACGAACAGGAGTTGGCCTTCCACGACGTGGTGCTGCTATCCGACTACGGCAAGGGCGGCCTGGAACACCTCGATCAGATGATGAATCTGGCCCGCACCCAGGGCAAGACCATTCTGGTCGACCCCAAGGGACGCGACTACAGCCGCTACGCCGGCGCCACCCTGCTCACGCCCAACCGCGCCGAACTCGCGCAAGTGGTGGGCGACTGGAGCAGCGAAGCCGATCTCACCGCGCGCGCGCAAGGCCTGCGCAAAAAGCTCGGCCTCAAGGCGCTTTTGCTCACGCGCTCGGAAGAGGGCATGAGCCTCTACACCGAGGAGGGTGAATTGCATATTCCCACCGAGGCGAAAGAGGTGTATGACGTCTCCGGAGCCGGAGACACGGTCATCGCCACCACCGCCGTGATGCTCGGCGCCGGCATGTCGATGGAAGACGCGGTGCGCACCGCCAACCGCGCCGCGGGCATCGTGGTGGGCAAGCTGGGCACGGCCAGCGTCACACCCAAGGAACTCTGGGGGCAGGCATGAGAGTCATCGTCACCGGCGCGGCCGGATTCATTGGCAGCAATATCGTCAAGGGCCTGAACGCCCGCGGCATCACCGAAGTGATCGCGGTGGACAACCTGACCCGGGGCGACAAGTTCCGCAATCTGGTGGACCTGCAGATCTGCGACTACATCGACAAGACGGTTTTCTTCCAGCACTTTGCCAGCGGGCATTACGGCAAGGTCGAGGCCGTGTTTCACGAGGGCGCCTGCTCCGACACCATGGAGCACGACGGCCGCTACATGCTCGACAACAACTACCGCGCCAGCAGAACCCTGCTCGACGCGGCTCAGCAGCAGGGCGTGCGCCTGCTCTATGCGTCGAGCGCAGCCACCTACGGCGCCAGCAGCACCTTCCGCGAAGACCCCGCGTTCGAGCGCCCGCTCAATGTTTACGGCTATAGCAAGCTGTTGTTCGATCAGGTGGTGCGCCGGGTGCTGCCGCACGCCACGGCGCAGATCGCGGGCTTTCGCTATTTCAACGTCTATGGCCCGCGCGAACAGCACAAGGAGCGCATGGCTTCGGTGGCCTTTCACCACTTCAACCAGTACCGCGAACAAGGCCAGGTCAAACTGTTCGGCGAGTACGGCGGTTATGGCCCTGGCCTTCAGGAGCGCGACTTCGTTTGGATCGACGACGTCGTGGCCGTCAACCTCTGGTTTTTCGACCATCCCGGCAAGACCGGCATTTTCAATCTGGGTTCAGGGCGCGCCCAGCCGTTCAACGATGTGGCAAGCACTGTGGTCAACACCATGCGACAGTTGCGCGGTCAACCGGCGTTGCCGCTGGCCGATCTGGTGGCAGCCGGAGAAATCGCCTACATCCCCTTCCCCGATGCCCTGGTGGGCAGGTACCAGTGTCACACCCAGGCCGACCTGAGCCATCTGCGCGCTGTCGGCTGCACCCACCATTTCGCCACGGTGGAAGAGGGCACTGCAGCGTATGTCCGCGCGCTGGCTGCGGCGCAGGCGCCGCAGCAGTCGGTCAACGCCGGGTTTGCAATAGCGTGAGAACCACCTCGCGTGCATGACCGGTGGGCAGCGGCACACCGGCGTCGGTCAGCCGGGCCTGGACGAAGCTGCACGATTGGTCGATCCAGCCGTTCACCGCGGCCTCTTCCACTTCCAGCACCGAGGCGATGTCGGCGTTGCTCAGGTCGTCAAATGCCCGCAGCAAAAGCGCCCGCCGCCAAACGATCGGCAGTGCCTTGACCACATTCAGCGCATAAGCCTGTTCGCTGCGCCGAGGGCCATCGGGCTGCTCATCCTCTGATTGCGCAATGGCCAGTTCTTCAGCCTGTGTGTCTTCTCCTTCCTTTTCAGGAGCCGATTCTTCGGCTTGCGTATCGGCTGCTGGCAGCACATCGGCCAAGCTCAGGCTGTCGTCTGGCTGGTAATACTCATAGACCTCCTCTTGCACCATCGCTTCGGCCTGATCCTCAGCGTCCGGTGCAACTTCGGCATCGATCGATTCGGCCTCAGCATAAGGCCTGACCGCAGCCACCTCGTGGTCAATGGCCTTGAACAGGTGCTTGAGCAATTGCTGGTACACCTTGGATGCGTCGTACTCTGCTTTCCAGGCGGCACGGGTCTGGGCTGCAGCTTCATCGACCACGTCAGTCACGGTTGGATAGCCCGCAGGTAGATCGCCGTTTGCGCGCAGGTAAGCGAGTTCGCGAGTTGCTACCGGCGTGAGTTGCTGCAGCAAGGTCTCAATGCCCTGCCGGGACTGCTCGGCTACCGGCGCAGGCAGCGCGGCCAAGCGCTGTTCGATCTCGTCCAGGCGCTGCTTGCGCAGGGTGCGGCGATCGCGGCCCTGACCGTGCAATTGCGCGAAATGTCGCTTTGCCTCGCGAAACAGGCGATCCACTGCGCGTTCAGTGACCGCAGGCACCTGCTCGCCGCGTGCCGTGGCGGTGATGATTTTTTTCCCGGGCAGATGCATGTAAAGCTCGGCTTCGAATGTGTGTTGTCGCTTCGACAGCCTGCGCAGGGTGGCGTGCAGCACGCCGTTGCCGACGCCGTGCGCCTGCAGCATCGGGCGCAATTGCCTGGAGGCATAGTCGTCCACGGTGGCCTGCCATGTGCTCGTGTCGCTTGTGGACAATCCTTCGAAATGCGGTTTGATGATCATCGAGAGGCTCCTTGGTTTCTTATACGGCCATGCTTTCAGCCTGTTGAACAATTGGGTTGCGAATGACGATTTTCAACCGTGCAATCGACGCACATCAGGCAAAGCGTTTCAGCGCCGCCTGTCACGAATGGTGTCGAGTTGCATGACCCCGAGCAGCGCTATTCCCGCCAGCATCACCGCCGCAGTGACGTAAAGCGCGCCGTGATAACTGCCGGTGCGCGCGGCGATGAACCCCGCCATCGCCGGTGCCGCCATCTGCGATACGCCGTAGCTCAGCGTCAGTCGTGCCATGGCCTTGGCCGGATTGTCGGGAAAGTGTCGGCCGATGAGGGTCAGCGTCAGGCTGACGATGCCCACGAAGGTGCTGCCATACAGCACGGCGCCGAGCAGATTCAGCGCCGCGTTCGTCGTCAGCGCAGGCAGCAGGATGGACACCGTCTGCAGCGCAAAGGCCAGCAGCAGCGCGGCGATCTCGCCCCGGGCGCGGGCGATGCGGTCCCAGGCGAAGCTCGAAGGCACCGCCGCCGCCCCCACGATCACCCAGACCCAGCCGCCGTGGTCGGCCAGCAGCGGCAGCTTGACCAGAATGGCCACGATGAAGGTGGCGCTGATCACATAGCCGAACCCGGCGCAGAAATACATCGCCACCATCAGCCACAGCCAGCGCCTGTCAGGCGTTGCCGCTTGGGCATGTGCTCCCGCCGCGCGCAGCGGCGCTGCCGGTGCGGGCCGCGGCAGCCACAGCCAGGCCGGAACGAAGAACACCAGCCCCAGCAGCCCCAGGCCGAACCATTGCTGCGCCCAGTTCAGCCAGCCGGACATGGCCGCCACGGCCAGCCCCGACACCACGATGCCCAGCCCCAGGCCGGTGAAATGCAGCCCCAGCTCGGGGCGGAAACCGTTGCGCATCAGCCAGTTCAGCGCCAGCCCCGAAGCCAGCAGCAGACCCGCCGTGCTCGACAGGCCCGAGACGAAGCGCAGCACGGCCCAGAGCGTGGTGTTGTCGGTAAGGCCCAGCGCGGCGGTCGTCACCACGGCCAGCACCAGCCCGACGCGGTACATCACGAACTTCTGCTGCGGGTTGCCCACCGAGGCGGCGATCATCGCTCCGGTGATGTAGCCCGCGTAGTTGAAAGTGGCCAGCCAGCCCGCGGCCAAGTCGGTGAGACCAGCCTCGCGGTGCATCACCGGCAGCATCGGGGTGTAGGCGAAACGCGCCAGTCCCACGGTGAGGACCAGGGCGCAGATCCCGGCAAACAGCACGCGCAGGCGCTGCGCGTCACTGACGGCGGGAGCGGGGGAGGCTGGCATGAGGCAACGGCAAATGCAGGCATCGTAGGGCGCAGGCCCTGCGCCTGCCTTACATCAGCACATGCTCGCCCGCGTTGTTCTGCCCGAGGATGATGTAGTTGACCTTGCGGATGTCGGCCAGCCGCGTGCCGCCGGCGTAGGAAATGGAGCTTTGCAGGTCTTCTTCCATTTCGCGCAGGGTATCGGCCAGACGGCCCTTGAGCGGCTCCAGAATGCGCTTGCCCTCGACGTTGCGGTAGGCGCCCTTGTTGAACTCGGAGGCGCTGCCGAAATACTCCTTGTACATGCGCCCGTCGACCTCCACTTTCTGCCCCGGAGATTCCTCGTGTCCGGCGAGCATGGAGCCGATCATCACCATGCTGGCGCCGAAGCGCACGCTCTTGGCGATGTCGCCGTGTTCGCGGATGCCGCCGTCGGCGATGATGGGCTTGGTCGCCACACGGGCGCACCACTTCAGCGCCGAGAGTTGCCACCCGCCCGTACCGAAGCCGGTTTTCATGCGGGTGATGCAGACCTTGCCCGGGCCTATGCCCACCTTGGTGGCGTCGGCGCCCCAGGCTTCGAGGTCGATCACCGCTTCGGGCGTGCCGATGTTGCCGGCGACGACGAAGGTCTGCGGCAGCTTGTGCTTGATGTGCGCGATCATGCGCTGCACGCTGTCGGCATGGCCGTGGGCGATGTCGATGGTGACGTAATCGGCCCCCGTGCCCTCGGCGGCGAGCTGGTCGATGATCGCCCTGTCATCCTCCTTGACGCCCAGGGAAATGGAAACGAACAGATCGGCATCGCGCATCTGGCGGGCAAAGGCCGCGACGTCGACATCGAAACGGTGCATTACATAGAAGTAGCCGTTGGCCGCCAGCCAGCGGCAGACGTTGGCGTCCACCACGGTCTTCATATTGGCCGGCACCACCGGCAGGCGAAACCGCCGCCCGCCGAACTCGGTGGACGGATCGCATTGACTGCGACTCTCCACCCGGCACTTGCGCGGCAACAGCAGAATGTTGTCGTAGTCGAAGATGTCCATCACGGTCTCCAGAAAGAGTGCACGTTTGCTGCGCACACAAAAAACCGGGCGGCAAGACTTTTGCGGCCCGGTGATTCATTCTAGGAGTCTGTTGGGCTTGGGGCGCGGATGGCGAAAAATGGGCCTGTGGATGCCATGTGGAGGCGGATTTGCAGGCCCATAGCCCGAGCTATGGGGCAAAAAGCCGCTGCCGCAGGGCTTTGCTGTCCCATTTTGCAGCCCGCGATCCTCAAGTCCGACAGACTCCTAGGCCCGGGGGAAGATCGAACCGAGGCAGAGGACATTCGACCCTGGCGCCCTAAAATCCGTCCATGTCTGCCCTCATCCAACAACTCAATCCCGAGCAGCACGCCGCTGTCACCTTGCCCGCTGAGAATGCCCTGATCCTCGCTGGCGCTGGAAGCGGAAAAACGCGAGTGCTCACCACTCGCATCGCTTGGCTGATTTCCACCGGGCAGGTCAGCCCGGCTGGCATTCTGGCCGTGACCTTCACCAACAAGGCGGCCAAGGAAATGATGGCGCGCCTGTCTGCCCAGCTCCCCATTTCGGTCAGGGGCATGTGGATCGGCACCTTCCATGGTCTGTGCAACCGCTTTCTGCGGGCGCATTGGCGTGAGGCGGGTCTGCCCCAGACTTTTCAGATTCTCGACGTTCAGGATCAGCTCGCCAACATCAAGCGCCTGCTCAAAGCGCTGAACGTGGACGAGCAGCGCCATCCGCCCAAGCAGGTGCAATGGTTCATCAACGGCGCCAAGGAACAGGGTCTGCGCCCGGGCGATGTCGAGGCGCGCGACCAGCAAAGCCGCCAACTGGTCGAGATCTACCTGGCTTATGAGGCGCAATGCACCCGCGACGGCGTGGCCGACTTTGCCGAGCTGCTGCTGCGCTCGTATGAAATCCTGCGCGACAACCCCGCCATCCGCGCGCATTACCGCCAGCGCTTTCGCCACATCCTGGTGGACGAGTTCCAGGACACCAACCGCTTGCAGTACCAATGGCTCAAGCTGCTGGCCGGGCCGGAAGACGCACAGGGCGCCTGCGTGTTCGCCGTCGGTGACGACGACCAGAGCATCTACGCCTTCCGGGGCGCGCACGCTGGCAATATGGACGATTACCAGCGCGAGTTTCATGTGCGCCACCTCATCAAGCTGGAGCGCAACTACCGCTCGCATGGTCACATCCTCGATTCGGCCAACACCCTGATCGCCAATAACGCGCGCCGCCTGGGCAAAAACCTGCGCACCGAGGCCGGCGCGGGCGAGCCGGTGCGGGTGTTCGAGGCGCCGAGCGACTATGCCGAAGCGCAGTGGCTGATCGACGAAGTGCGACAACTGCTGCGCGAAGGGCTGCCGCACAGCGAGATCGCCGTGCTCTACCGCGCCAACGCGCTGTCGCGGGTGATCGAGGGCGCGCTCTTCAATGCGGGCCTGCCTTATCGCGTGTATGGCGGTCTGCGGTTTTTCGAGCGTGCCGAGGTCAAGCATGCGCTGGCCTACCTGCGCCTGCTCGACAACCCGCAGGACGACACCGCCTTCCTGCGCGTGGTCAACTTCCCGGCGCGCGGCATCGGCGCCCGTACCCTGGAGCAGTTGCAGGACGCCGCCCGCCTGCGCGCCACGCCGCTGAGCGAAGCCGTCGACGCTCTCGGCGGACGTGGTGCGGCCAGCCTCCAGGCCTTTCTCGATCTGGTGGCGCAGATGCGCTTTCAGACCGCGGCGATGAGCCTGCCCGATCTGGTTCGGCACGTCCTTGAAGCCAGCGGCCTCAACGCCCACTATCGGGAGGAACGCGAGGGTCAGGAACGGCTGGAAAACCTGGAGGAACTGGTCAACGCCGCCGCGGCTTTCGTCACCCAGGAAGGCTTCGGTCTGAACGCGACGGCGCAGCAGCGCCAGGCGCTCGGCACGGCATCCGACGCTGCCGACAGTCCAGCGGCCATCGAGGCCATCGACCCCGCCACCGGCGAAACCCTCTCGCCATTGACCGCCTTCCTCACCCACGCCGCGCTCGAAGCCGGCGACAACCAGGCGCAGAACGGACAGGACGCCATCCAGATGATGACCGTCCACGCGGCCAAGGGCCTGGAGTTCGACGCGGTCTTCATCACCGGCCTCGAAGAAGGCCTGTTCCCGCATGAAAACGCCCTGAGCGAAGCCGACGGCGTGGAAGAAGAGCGCCGCCTGATGTATGTGGCCATCACCCGCGCGCGCAAGCGCCTCTACCTCAGCCTGGCCCAGACCCGCATGCTCCACGGACAGACGCGCTACAACCTGCGCAGCCGCTTCTTCGACGAACTCCCTCCCCAGGCGCTCAAATGGCTCAGCGCGAAGCAGCCCGGTTTCAGTCAGGTGCTCGCAAGCAGCTTCGACCGAGACGAGCAGCGCGGATGGAACGCGCCTTCCAAGGCTGTTTCAGGTGGCTTTGACCCTTCCACTTTCACGCCGCCCCCGCCCAAGACCAGCCACGGCCTGCGGGTAGGGCAGGGCGTGTTTCACAACAAGTTCGGTGAAGGCGTGGTGCTGAGCCTGGAAGGCAGTGGCGACGAGGCCCGCGCCCAGGTCAGGTTCAACCGCCACGGCACCAAGTGGCTGGCGCTGAACATCGCCAAGCTCACGCCGGTGAATTAGCCACGCCCTGCCCGGGGGGCGCAAGACGAGAAAAACAAAACCCGCCATCGGGCGGGTTGTTTTGTCTGGTGCCGGTGAGAGGAGTCGAACCCCCGACCTTCGCATTACGAATGCGCTGCTCTACCAACTGAGCTACACCGGCGAAGCCCGCCATTCTATACCAGCGGTGTGGCAAGACCGGTAGTTCAGGCGGTTTGGGAAGCGGCTTCGGCGTGGTAGCGCTGCAGCAGTTCGACTTCTTCGCGCGAGCCCAGCATCACGCTGCAACGCTCGTGCAAGGAGGTGGGCGCAATGTCGAGGATGCGTTGCTGGCCGTTCGTGGCTGCGCCGCCGGCCTGTTCCACGAGGAAGCTCATGGGGTTGGCTTCGTACAGCAGGCGCAGCTTGCCGGGCTTGTTGGGTTCGCGCTTGTCCCACGGGTACAGGAACACGCCGCCGCGCATGAGGATGCGGTGCACGTCGGCCACCATGCTGCCCACCCAGCGCATATTGAAGTCGCGCCCGCGCGGGCCCTCCTTGCCTTGCAGGCATTCGTCGATGTAGCGCTTCACCGGGGGCGCCCAGTGGCGCAGGTTCGACATGTTGACGGAAAACTCGCTGGTGCGGGCGGGAATCTGCAGATCGCTCTGGGTGAGGACGAAACTGCCCTGTTCGCGATCGAGGGTGAACACCGCCACGCCGCGCCCCACGGTGAGCACGAGCTGGGTCTGCGGGCCATACACGCAATAGCCCGCGGCGACCTGCTTTGCGCCGGCCTGAAGGAAGTGTTCTTCGCGCACCTCGCCGGCGTTGGCTGGCAGTTGCAGAACCGAAAAGATGGTGCCGATGGTGACGTCGACGTCGATGTTGGACGAGCCGTCGAGCGGGTCGAACAGCAGCAGATACTCGCCACGCGGGTAGTTCTCGGATACGGGAAAGACGGTGTCCATTTCTTCCGAGGCCATGGCCGCGAGGTGCCCGCCCCATTCGTTGGCATGAATCAGCACGTCGTTGGCGATGACGTCGAGCTTTTTCTGCACTTCACCCTGCACATTGCCGGTTCCGGCGGAGCCAAGCACATCGCCCAGGGCGCCTTTGTTCACGGCGATGCTGATGCGCTTGCAGGCGCGCGCGACCACCTCGACGAGCAGACGCAGTTGCGGGGTGATGATGCCGTGCTCGCGCTCCTGTTCGACGAGGTAGCGGGTGAGGTTGACGGATTGGGTCATGGGGAAGTCTCTGGAAGGAAAGGGGCGCGCTGAGATCAGTTGGCCAAGGCGCGTTCGATGATTTCTCGGGTGTCGGAAGACAGCATGGCGCTGTCTGCCACGGAGCGCAGCGCCTGCTGCGCGGCGTCGCGATAAACGGGCGCGAGTTTGCGCCAGCGGTCGAGGGCGCGCGCCAGTCGGGCCGCGACCTGCGGGTTGATGGCATCGAGCGCCTGCACTTGCTCGGCCCAGAATGCATAGCCAGCTCCATCGGCGCGGTGGAAGGCGCCGGGGTTGGCCTGGCAGTAGGCGAACAGCACGCTGCGAGCGCGGTTGGGGTTTTGCAGCGAGAAGGCCGGGTGCTGCATGAGCGCGCGCACCCGATCGAGTTGCCGACCGTCATGGTCGGGGCTACTTGCCTGCAGCGCGAACCATTTGTCCATGACCAGCGCTTCGCCGGCGAATTGAGCGGCGAAACGCTCCAGCGCCGGTTTGGCCAGTTCGGCACCGACCTGCACCAGCGCCGCCAGGGCGGCAAAGCGGTCGGTCATGTTGTCGGCGTCTTTCACGCGCTGATAGACCCGTCCCAGCCAGCTCGTCTGTCCCAGCTCGCACAGATGCGCCTGCGCCAGATTGCGCAGCGCACGGCGGCCGGCGCTGGCGAAATCGGGGCTGTAGCCGCCTTGGGGTGTGAGGCTGTCCCAGAGGGCTTGCCAGTCATCGGCGAGTTCATGCGCGAGTGCGGTGCGCAGCGCCTGGCGGGCGCGGTGGATGCGGGGCGGATCGACCTCGTCGAGCTGTTCGGCGATATAGCTCTCGCCCGGCGGGGTGAGCAGCAGCTCTTTGAAGGCGGGGTCGAGCTTCGGGTCGCGCAGCACGGCGCGCAGCGCGTCGAGATAGGCCGGATCGAGTTGCAGCTCATCGCCACGCACGGCTGCCAGCACGCGTGCCAGGGTCAGCCGCTGCGCCGCTTCCCAGCGGTTGAAAGGGTCTGCGTCGTGAGCCAGCAGGTGGAGCAGGTCGGCGTCGGGGTAGGCGTAGTCGAGGATGACCGGTGCCGAGAAACGGCGCAGCAGCGAAGGGGTGACGGCGGCAGCGTCGATGTTGCCGAAGGTGAAGGTCTGCTCGGTCTCGGTGAGCACCAGCACGGTGTCGGAGCCTTTGTCCTGCCCATCCAGCCAAAGCGGCAGGGCGGCGCCATCGGGCCCCAGCAGCCCCATGGCGACGGGGATGACCTGGGGCTGTTTGTCGCTCTGGCCCGGGGTATCGGGCAGGGTTTGGCGCAGGGTGAGGGTGTAGGTGCGCGAGGCCGGGTCGAGCGATCCGCTGGCATGCAGGTGCGGTGTGCCGGCCTGGCTGTACCAGCGCTTGAAGGCGACGAGATGTTGCGCCAGCGGCGATTGCGGATTGGCGTCGGCCATGGCCTGGGCGAAGTCGTCGCAGGTCACGGCCTGGCCGTCGAAGCGCTGGAAGTACAGGTCCATACCCTTGCGGAAACCGGCTCGGCCCACCAGGGTCTGCATCATGCGCACCACCTCGGCGCCTTTTTCGTAGACGGTGGCGGTGTAGAAGTTGTCGATGGCCTGGTACTGCTCCGGGCGCACCGGGTGCGCCATCGGCCCGGCGTCTTCGGAGAACTGCGCGGTGCGCAAAACGCGCACGTCTTCGATGCGCTTGACCGCGCGCGCCGATTCGCCGCCCGCCGCGGCGGCCAGATCCTGGCTGAACTCCTGGTCGCGGAAGACGGTGAGGCCTTCCTTGAGACTGAGCTGGAACCAGTCGCGGCAGGTGATGCGATTGCCCGTCCAGTTGTGAAAATATTCGTGGCCGACCACGCTTTCGATGCCGTCGTAGTCGGCATCGGTGGCGGTGGCGGGGTTGGCCAGAACGTACTTGGTGTTGAAAATGTTGAGACCCTTGTTCTCCATCGCGCCCATGTTGAAGTCGCTCACCGCGACGATCATGAAGCGGTCGAGGTCGAGGCTTAGGCCGAAGCGCTGTTCGTCCCACGCGATCGACTTGATGAGCGACTCCATCGCATGCTCGGTCTTGTCGAGATCGCCCGCGCGCACATAGACCTGCAGCAGATGCGTCTTGCCCGAGGCGGCGCGCACCGTCTGCTCGCGGCACACCAGATTGCCGGCCACCAGCGCGAACAGGTAGCAGGGCTTGGGAAACGGGTCGTCCCAGACCGCCTCGTGGCGGCCGCCGTCCAGGTCAGTATGCGACACCAGATTGCCGTTGGACAGCAGCACGGGGTAAGCGGCCTTGTCGGCCCGCAGCGTGACGTGAAAGCGGCTCATCACATCCGGGCGGTCGGGCCAGTAGGTGATGCGGCGAAAGCCCTCGGCCTCGCACTGGGTGAAAAACGCGCCGCCCGACATGTAGAGCCCCGCCAACTGGGTATTGGCCTGGGGGACGTTGAGGGTTTCGATCTCCAGCGTGAAAGCCTCGGGCAGCTTGTCGAGCACGAGTTTGTCGGTTTCCTGGCGGAAGGCGACGAATTCGCCGTTGACCTTCAGGGTCAGCAGGGTGATGTCCTCACCGTCGAGCACGAGAGCTGCCGACTCTGCGGCGCCCGCGACGCGGCGCACGGCCATGCGGCTGTGCACGCGGGTCTTGGCGGGGTCGAGGTCGAAGCGCAGATGCACGCTGTCGATGGCGTAAGCCGGTGGGGTGTAGTCTGTCAGGCGGGTGATGCGGGCGGGCGTGTCGGGTTTGGCGGTCATGGCGGTGCGACGTTTTAGCGAGCGATAAGGATCAGAGGCCGGATTTCAGGCTGGCGGTGATGAATTCGTCGAGATCGCCGTCGAGCACCTTCTGGGTGTTGGAGATTTCGACGTTGGTGCGCAGATCCTTGATGCGGCTCTGGTCGAGCACATAGCTGCGGATCTGGTGGCCCCAGCCGACATCGCTCTTGCTCGATTCGAGTTTCTGCTGCTCGGCCATGCGCTTGCGCATCTCGTGCTCGTATAGCCGCGAGCGCAGCATCTGCCAGGCCTCGTCGCGGTTGCGATGCTGGCTGCGGTCGTTCTGGCACTGCACCACGATGCCCGTGGGAATGTGCGTGAGCCGCACCGCCGAGTCGGTCTTGTTGATGTGCTGCCCACCGGCGCCGCTGGCACGGAAGGTGTCGGTACGCACGTCGGCGGGGTTGATGTCGATCTCGATCGAGTCGTCTACCTCGGGATAGACGAACACGCTGGCGAAGCTGGTGTGGCGCCCGCCGGATGAATCGAACGGGCTCTTGCGCACCAGGCGGTGCACTCCGGTTTCGGTGCGGAGCTGGCCGTAGGCGTAGTCGCCCTCGACCTTGATGGTGGCGCTGCGGATACCGGCTACATCGCCCTCGGTCTCTTCCATCACCTCGACCTTGAAGCCCTTGCGCTCGCAGTAGCGCAGGTACTGGCGCAGCAGCATGCTCGCCCAGTCCTGCGCCTCGGTGCCGCCGGCGCCGGCCTGGATGTCGATGAAGCAGTTGCTCGGATCGAGCGGGTTGGAGAACATGCGGCGGAACTCCAGCGCCTCGACCTCGGCGGCCGACTGCTCGATATCGGCTTCAATGGCCTCGCAGGTGGCGTCATCGCCCTCTTCGCGCGACATTTCGAACAGCTCGTTGTGATCGGCCAGCGCGGCGGTGAGCTTCTGCAGCCCGAGCACCACGACTTCGAGCGACTTGCGCTCGCGCCCCAGTTCCTGCGCGCGCTTGGGGTCGTTCCAGACCTGCGGGTCTTCGAGCGCCCCCGCCACTTCCATCAGCCGCGCCGACTTGGCATCGAAGTCAAAGATACCCCCTTAGCGCTTGAACGCGCTGTTGCAGGTCGGCGATGCGGTTGGAGATGGCGTTGAGACGTTCGGCTTCCATGATGCTTCTGAAATGAAAAAGGGTGCCATTTTCGCATCCTAAGGAGTCTGTCGGGTTTGGGGCGTGGAAAGCGAAAAATGGGCCTGTGGATGCCATGTGGCGGCGGGTTTGCAGCCCCATAGCCGCAGCTATGGGGCAAAAAGCCGCTGCCGCAAGGCGCCGCAGGGTCATTTTGCAGCCCGCGATCCTCAAGCCCGGCAGACTCTTGGCGCTTCGCGTGCTCAAAGCGGCTTGAAGAACTCCTTGGCCTTGTCGAACCACGACTTGGCTTGCGGCGAATGGCGGTCGCCACCTTTTTTGAGCGACTCGTCGAGTTCGCGCAGAAGGCGCTTCTGTTCTTCGTTGAGCTTGACCGGCGTTTCCACGGTGATGTGGCAGTACAGATCGCCGGGGTAGCTCGAACGCAGGCCCTTGATGCCCTTGCCACGCAGACGGAAGGTCTTGCCGGTCTGCGTGCCCTCGGGCAGGTCGATCTCGGCCTTGCCGCCCAGCGTGGGCACGTCAATGCTGCCACCAAGAGCAGCCGTGGCCATGCTCACCGGGACATGACAGTGCAGGTCGTCGCCGTCGCGCTCGAAGACCGGGTGCTGCTTGATGTGGATTTCCACGTACAGGTCGCCGGGCGGCCCGCCGTTGATGCCGGGTTCGCCGTTGCCCGTGGAGCGAATGCGCATGCCCGAGTCGATGCCCGCGGGGATCTGCACCTCCAGGGTTTTCTGCTTCTGGACGCGGCCGCGCCCATGACAGGCGGTGCAGGGCTCGGGGATGAGCTTGCCCGTGCCGTGGCAGGTCGGGCAGGTCTGCTGCATGGCGAACGGCCCCATGCGCTGCGCCACCTGGCCGCTGCCGTGGCAGGTGGTGCAGGTGATGGGTTTGGTGCCGGGCTTGGCGCCACTGCCGTGGCAGGTGCCGCATTCTTCCCAGCCGGGAATGCGCAGGTTCTTGCTCACGCCGTGCGCCGCGTCCTCGAGGGTGATCTCCAGCGAGTAGCTCAGATCGTTGCCTCGATAGACCTGCGGCCCGCCGCCCCCGCGGCGCCCGCCGCCGAAGATTTCGTCGAAGATGTTGCCGAAGTCGCCAAATCCGCCCGCACCGCCACCGAATCCTCCAAACCCGCCAGCCGACGGATCGACTCCGGCGTGGCCGTATTGGTCGTAGGCCGCGCGCTTCTGCGAGTCGCACAGGCACTCGTAGGCTTCCTTGACGATCTTGAACTGCTCTTCAGACTCTTTGTTGCCCTGATTGCGGTCAGGGTGATGCTTCATGGCCAGCTTGCGGTAGGCCTTCTTGATCTCGTCTTCCGAGGCGTTCTTGCTCACGCCCAGGACTTCGTAGTAATCGCGTTTTGCCACGGGTTATGCCTTGCGAATCGGTTCAACAACAATGGACAAACGGGAGGGCCGCGCAATCAGCGGCCCTCCCGTCAGGGGACATCAACGTCGCGGCGATCAGGCCTTGCCGTCCTTCACTTCCTTGAACTCGGCATCGACCACGGTGTCGTCGCCCGCGGCCTGCGCACCCGCACCGGCTGAGGAGCCACCCCCAGACGCGCCCCCGGCGGCCTGTTCGCCGGCCTGGCTGGCGTACATCTTCTCGCCCAGCTTCTGGCTGGCGGCGAGCAGGGCGCTGGTCTTGGCTTCGATGTCGGCCTTGTCTTCCGACTTGATCGCCTCTTCGGCGGCTTTCAGCGCATCCTCGATGGCGGTCTTTTCGCCGGCATCGATCTTGTCGCCGTACTCGCCCAGCGACTTGCGCACCGAATGCACGGCGGCGTCGGCTTGGTTGCGGGCGTCGACCAGTTCGCGCTTCTTGTGGTCTTCTTCCGCATTGGCCTCGGCGTCACGCACCATGCGCTGCACTTCCTCTTCGCTCAGCCCGGAGTTGGCCTTGATGGTGATCTTGTTCTCCTTGCCGGTGCCTTTGTCTTTGGCGCTGACGTGCAGAATGCCGTTGGCGTCGATGTCGAAGGTCACCTCGATCTGAGGCACGCCGCGCGGGGCCGGCGGAATGCCTTCGAGGTTGAACTCGCCCAGCAGCTTGTTGCCGGCGGCCATCTCGCGCTCGCCCTGGTACACCTTGATGGTCACCGCGGGCTGGTTGTCATCCGCGGTCGAATAGACCTGCGCATGCTTGGTCGGCACGGTGGTGTTCTTGGTGATCATCTTGGTCATCACGCCGCCCATGGTCTCGATGCCCAGAGACAGCGGGGTCACGTCGAGCAGCAGCACGTCCTTGCGGTCACCCGCCAGCACCGAGCCCTGGATGGCAGCGCCCACGGCCACGGCCTCGTCGGGGTTCACGTCCTTGCGCGGCTCCTTGCCGAAGAATTCCTTGACCTTGTCCTGCACCTTGGGCATGCGGGTCATGCCGCCGACCAGGATGACGTCGTCGATGTCGCCCACCTTCACGCCAGCATCGGTGATGGCGGTGCGGCAAGGGGCGATGGTGCGCTCGATGAGTTCTTCCACCAGGCTCTCGAGCTTGGCGCGGGTGAGCTTGAGGTTGAGGTGCTTCGGACCGGAAGCGTCTGCGGTGACGTAAGGCAGGTTGATTTCGGTCTGCGTCGAGCTGGAGAGCTCGATCTTGGCTTTCTCGGCCGCGTCTTTCAGGCGCTGCAGCGCGAGCACGTCCTTGCTCAGATCGACGCCCTGTTCCTTCTTGAATTCGGCGATGATGTAGTCGATGATGCGCTGGTCGAAGTCTTCGCCGCCGAGGAAGGTGTCGCCATTGGTCGACAGCACTTCGAACTGCTTCTCACCCTCGACATCGGCGATTTCGATGATGGAGATGTCGAACGTGCCGCCTCCGAGGTCATACACCGCGATCTTGCGGTCGCCCTTGCCGTGCTTGTCCAGACCGAAGGCCAGGGCCGCAGCGGTGGGCTCGTTGATGATGCGCTTGACGTCCAGACCGGCGATGCGGCCCGCGTCCTTGGTGGCCTGGCGCTGGCTGTCGTTGAAATAGGCGGGCACGGTGATCACCGCCTCGGTCACGGTTTCACCGAGGTAGTCTTCCGCGGTCTTTTTCATCTTGCGCAGCACTTCGGCGCTGATCTGGGGCGGCGCGAGCTTCTTGCCGCGCACCTCCACCCAGGCGTCGCCGTTGTCGGCCTTGACGATGCTGTAGGGCATCAGGTCGATGTCTTTCTGCACTTCCTTTTCGGTGAACTTGCGGCCGATCAGGCGCTTGACGGCGTAAAGCGTGTTCTTGGGGTTGGTGACCGACTGCCGCTTGGCCGAAGCGCCCACCAGAATCTCGCCGTCTTCCATATAGGCGACGATCGAGGGCGTGGTGCGCGCGCCTTCGCTGTTTTCGATGACCTTGGGCGTATTGCCCTCCATGACCGCCACGCAGGAGTTGGTGGTGCCCAGGTCGATGCCGATGATTTTTGCCATGGAAACTCTCCGAATGTGCCGCGCCGAGTGGCGCTGATTTTTGACTACTGATTAAATGAGGTGGCCCGTCACCAATTCAAGCCCCGGGCCGCCGCGCGATCACTGCGCCACCGTGACCAAGGCCGGGCGAAGGGTGCGCTCGGCGATGCGATAGCCTTTTTGCAAGACCGAAGCCACCGAGCCCGAGGGCAGTTCTGCGGGCTGCACGGAAATGGCTTGGTGCAGCGCGGGATCGAACTTGTCGCCCGGCGCTGGCGCAATCTCCTGCAGGCGGTTGCGCTCGAAAGCCGATTTCATCTGGTTCAGGGTCAGTTCCACGCCTTGCTTGAGCACCTCGGGCTTGCCGCTGGTGTCGGCCAGCGCTGCTTCGAGGCTGTCCTTCACCGGCAGCAGCGCTTCCGCGAAGCTCTCTACCGCGAATTTGCGAGCCTTGGCGGTTTCCTCCTCGGCACGACGGCGGATGTTTTCGACCTCGGCACGGGCGCGCAGCAACTGGTCGTTGAGCTTGGTGATCTCTTCCTGCGCCTGCGCCAGTTCATCGGCGACCGCGGGCTCGGGAATCAGGTCGTGAGGCGACGCGTCGGCGGCAGCCCGCGGATCGGCCGACGGCGTGGTGTGGGAATCGGACGAAGACGGAGTCTCGGGGGAAGTCTGCATGGTTCGCGATGCGGCTGAAAATTGACCTTGGTGTTATGGGGGTGTTCGCGCGAACTTCAAGGGCTGTCGATGCAGCAGCGCCCGCGCGCCTGGGTGTGGGGCATTCGAGCGGACGAAAAAAATCCCCCGCAGCGGACTGTGGGGGATTTTGGGGCCGAATTCGGCGTAGGGCCGTCGGCTCTGAGCCCGAGACTCTGGGCTCAAGGCGCTCTTACTGAGCCTTCTTCTCTTCTTTCTTCATTTCCTTGTGCTCGGCCTTTTTGTGGTGTTCGGCCTTCTTGTGTTCGACTTTGTGGTGCTCTTTCTTCATTTCCTTGTGCGCTTCGGGCTTGGCGGCCTCGGGAGCAGCCGGAGCGGGGGTTTGCGCCATGGCAACGGTGGCGAACAGGGAGGCGAACAGAGTGGCAACAATCTTCTTCATGGGATGAACTTTCAAATTTGAGTGGAAGAGATCCAAGCCGGATCGAAGCCTTAATGGGGCACGCGTCGAATCCGTTGACATGCCGCGCAAAGATTTTTGAAGGCGATCACGATAATTTGAGTCCTGAACCATCCGATATTCCTTTTTCGCAATCTGTCATGTCCGATTTTTCGATCCTTTTCGTCTGCATGGGCAATATCTGCCGTTCGCCCACGGCCGAAGGCGTGTTTCGTGCCAAGGTGAGGGACGCTGGTCTGGAAAAGCGCGTTCACATCGACTCGGCCGGCACCCACGCCTTCCATGTGGGTTCGGCGCCCGATCGGCGCAGTCAACGCTACGCGCTGCAGCGGGGCTACGACCTCTCGGGGCTGCGCGCCCGCGCCGTGGAGGAGGCCGACTTCTCGCGTTTCGACCTGCTGCTGGCGATGGATTGGGACAATCTTGCGTTGTTGGAGCAGCAGGCACCCCCGCAATTTGCCTCACGCTGTCGCCTGTTTCTGAGCTTTGCGCCGCAGGCGCCGGTGGCGGCGGTACCCGACCCGTATTACGGCACGGAGCGCGATTTCGAGCGGGTGCTCGACCTCGTGGAGGAGGCGAGCACGGGTTTGCTCGCCTTCGTCGAAAAACAGCTCGCCTTGCGCGGTTGAACCGACCCTACTGAACCTCTCGAAACGGCAGTCGCTGCTGCAACTGCTCTTGATGGGCCGCCAGATCGGCGGACTCCCGTTCCAGATAGTCCTCCACGGCCTGGGCAAACCGGGGGTGGGCGAGCCAGTGGGCCGAGCGGGTCGCCACGGGTTGCAGGCCGCGCGCCATCTTGTGTTCGCCCTGGGCGCCGCCTTCGAAAGTGGTGTAGCCGTGGGCGAGGCACCAGGCGATGGGCTGGTAGTAGCAGGCATCGAAGTGCAGGGCTGGAATCGCCACGGTGGCGCCCCAGTAGCGGCCGTAGGCGATGCGGCTGCTTGGGTCGAGAAGAATGAGTGAGCTGGCGACGGGCTTCCCTTCGCGTTCGGCGATGAACAGCAGGCAATGCTCGGGCATGTCGCGGCCCACGGTGCGGAAGAATTCGGCGTTGAGATAGGGCGTCGAGCCGTGAAGGGCATAGGTCGTCTCGTAGCAGCGGCTGAAATAGGCCCAGTCGCGTTCGGTGATTTCCAGGCCCTGAAGGGCTCGAAACGCGACCCCGGCGTCACGGACCTGGCGTTGCTCCTGTTTGATTTTTTTGCGTTTGTCATGCCGCAGACTGGAGAGAAAGGCGGCATAGTCGGGCCACGGCGGCTCGCCCTCGGCGGGCGGGTTACGCCAGTGGAACTGCAACGTGGTGCGCTCCAGCAGCCCGAGTTCGGCGCACCACTGAGCCTCTTGCGGATCGAGGAACAGGGCGTGCAAGGAGCTCAGGCCGCTGCGCCTAGCCAAGGCCAGAACCTCTTGCAGCAGTGCCTGGCGCGCCTGGTCGTCGCGCCCGAGCAGCTTGGCACCGCCGACGGGGGTGAACGGCACCGCGAGCAGGAGCTTGGGGTAATAGGGCAGGCCGTGTTCGGAGTAGGCGCGTGCCCAGGCCCAGTCGAACACATACTCGCCGTAGGAATGCGACTTCACATACAGCACGCAGGCGGCGGCGAGCCCACCGGCGCGATCTTTGAGGCTGACGACGACGGGCTGCCAGCCGGTCTGCGCCCCGACGCAGCCGGCGCGCTCCAGTGCGCTCAGCCAGGCATGCCGCTGGAACGGCGTGGTGCCCGGCGTGGTGCGGACCAGTTCGCCCCAGACCTCGGCGGGCACGGTGCTCACCGACTCTGCCAACTCAGTGCGAAAATCCTCAGCCATGACGCTCCGAATCGCTGTTGTGCAATGCAACCCCACCGTGGGGGACTTGAAGGCCAATGCCGCCCAGATCGCGCATCTGGCCCAGCGCGCCTACGCCCAGGGTGCTCGCGTGGTGCTCACTCCCGAGCTGGCGCTCACCGGCTATCCGCCGGAGGATCTGTTGCTGCGGCCGGCCTTTCTTCGAGCCAGTGCAGATGCATTGAAGCAGCTCGCGCTTGACCTGTCTGACTTGCCGGATTTGGCGCTGGTCGTCGGCCATCCGGTTGCGCTGTCGGGCGCCGACGCCCCGCGTCTGGCTTCGACTCAGCAGGCGGTGGCCTGCAATGCGGCCTCGCTGCTGCGAGGCGGTGTGATCGAGGCAACCTACTGCAAGCATGAACTGCCCAATTACCAGGTTTTTGACGAGCGGCGTTACTTTGCGCCCGGAGACCAGGCCGTGGTGTTTGAGGCCGGGGGGACGCATTTCGGCATCAATATCTGCGAAGACGCCTGGTTTCCACACGCGCCGCGCAAGGCGCGTGCGGCCGGGGCCCAGGTGCTGCTGGTGCTCAACGCCTCGCCCTATCACCGTGGCAAGACGGCCGAGCGCGAGCAGGTGATGCGCCAGCGCTGTCTGGAAAACGGCATGGCCCTGGTTGCCTCGCAGATGGTGGGCGGGCAGGACGAGATCGTGTTCGACGGCGCCTCCTTTGTGCTCGACCGCAGCGGTGATCTGGTGGCGCGGGCACCGCAGTTCACCGAAGACCTTTTGATGGTCGATGTGGCGGGAGGCGAAGTCCTCAGACAAGCGCCGGCGCACGTCGCCCCGCTCAAGACCGATCATGCCGAGGTTTATGCCGCGCTGACACTGGGGGTGCGCGATTACCTGGGCAAGAACGGCTTTCCCGGAGCACTCATCGGCCTGTCGGGCGGCGCGGATTCGGCGCTGGTGCTCGCCATCGCCGTGGATGCCCTCGGCGCGGACAAGGTGCGGGCGGTGATGATGCCGTCCGAATTCACCGCCCAGATGTCGCTTGACGATGCGGCCGAGATGGCCAGGCGTCTGGGCGTGCAGTACGACGTGCTGCCGATCACGCCGCTGTTCGACGCGTTTCGCGCCACGCTGGCGCCGCTGCTGCAGGCCCGCCCGGGCGACACCACGCTGGAGAACATCCAGGCCCGCATTCGCGGCACCCTGCTGATGGGCCTGTCGAACAATAGCGGGCGCATCGTGCTGACCACCGGCAACAAGAGCGAGATGGCCATGGGCTACGCCACGCTGTATGGCGACATGGCCGGAGGGTTCGCGGTCATCAAGGACGTGACCAAGACCCTGGTCTGGGAACTAGCGCGCTGGCGCAATGCGCAGGCGGCCGCGCTGGGGGAGGCCGAGGTCATCCCGCAGCGCATCATCACCCGCGCGCCCAGCGCCGAGCTGCGGCCCGACCAGACCGACCAGGACAGTCTGCCGCCTTATGATGTGCTCGACGGCATTCTGCAGCGCTACATGGAGCAGGACCAGAGTGCCGACGCCGTGATCGCCGCGGGCTACGCGCGGGCCGACGTCGAGCGCGTGGTGCACCTGCTCAAGCTCGCCGAATACAAGCGCCGCCAGGCCCCGCCGGGCATACGCATCACCCACCGCGCCTTTGGCCGCGATTGGCGCTATCCGATCACGTCCAAATTCCGGGAATCGTTCTGATTTCTGCCGAAATGGTTGCAGCCAGTTAAATTCCACTTTCCATTCAACACCGAGGAGCCCTGACATGAAACTCATCACCGCCATCATCAAACCGTTCAAGCTCGACGAGGTGCGTGAGGCGTTGGCCGAGATCGGGGTCACCGGACTGACGGTGACCGAGGTCAAGGGATTCGGGCGCCAGAAGGGCCATACCGAGCTGTACCGTGGGGCCGAGTATGTGGTGGATTTTCTGCCCAAGGTGAAGGTCGAGGCCGTGGTCAAGGGCGATCAGGTGGAACGTGCCATCGAAGCCATTTTGAAGTCCGCCCGCACCGGCAAGATCGGCGACGGCAAGATTTTCGTCACCAGCATCGAGCAGGTTGTGCGCATTCGCACGGGCGAGACGGGCGAGGTCGCTGTCTGACAACCTGACCGACCACGCCTGTTTGAATCCATGCCCCGCGTTCACATCCTCCCTTCGGAAACCGACCTTCTCGCCGATCCCGACGAGAACCTGCTCAAACTCTTGCGGCGGCATCAGGTGCCCATACGCTATTCCTGCAAGTCCGGGGAATGCGGCTCCTGCAAGTGCGTGCTCGAATCGGGGCAGGTCAAGCTGAAAAAGTACGACCCCAAGGCCCTGCCCAATGCGCAACGAGACAGTGGCGTCATTCTGGCCTGCCGCGCGCTGCTGACCGAAGACATCACCATCCGGCTCACCGATAGCGACGATCTGATCGCCCACCCTGAACGCAAGCTGCTGTGCCGCGTCGTGGCGCTGGAGCCGCTGACACAGGACATCTTCGCCCTCAGGTTGCACATCGAGTTCGCCGACTTGGGCGGCATCCCGTTCACCTTCTCGGCCGGACAATACGCGCAGATCGTGGTGGACGTGGACGGACACGAAATCGCCCGCGACTTTTCCATGGCCAGCACGCCGGTGGACGCCGAATATGACGACATGCTGGAGTTCCACATCCGCCGCACCCCCACGGGCGCCCTGAGCAGCCTGTTGGGCACGGTGATACGTCCAGGCGCGCAACTCCTGGTGCGAGGGCCGATGGGAACGAGCTACTTCCGTCCCCGCCACGAGGGGCCGTTGTATGCCGTCGGTGGCGGCACGGGTCTTGCGCCCATGCTGAGCGTGGTGCAGACCGCGCTGGACAACGGCAAGCTCGAACCGGTGGTGCTGTTCGCCGGCTTTCGCAACCAGGCCGATGTCTATGGTCTGGATCGCATGGAGCAGATGCGCCGGGACTACCGCCATTTCAGCTATCACCTTGCGCTCGACGAGGCAGGGCCCGGCGACCCACCGCGGGCGGTGCATCGCCCGCTGGCTGCACACTTGTTCGACCAGGTCAACGATTTTGCGGGCGCCAAGGTCTATCTGGCGGGGCCGCCCGGCATGGTCGAAGCCATCAGCGCCCAATTGCGCGAGCGCGGATTGCCTGAAGGCGATCTGCACGCCGACGCGTTCTATCCGCCTGTGCCCGCGGAGCTGGCCGCCTGCGATTGAGTGCGGAAGATCGGCCTGGGCAGATCGACGTATTAAAATCTTTGCGCAATCTCCTGCGGCGCACCGACATCGACACCACGCGCCTGCCTTCGGGCCCCCGCTGCACAGCGGATGAAATCCGGCTGATGCCGCCATTTACCGGGTATCTATGAACACGCTAGAGGCCAAGCGCGTCCTCGAGACCGCGCTGATCTGTGCTTCCCAAGCCTTGTCCGTCGCCGAGCTGCGGCGCCTGTTCGACGACACGATCGCCGCAGACACCGTGCGCGCGTTGCTCGACGAATTGCGCAGCGACTGGCAGGGACGCGGCATCGAACTGGTGCAACTGGCGCAGGGCTGGCGTTTCCAGAGCCGGGCAGAGATGCAACCTTTTCTCGATCGGCTCTATCCCGAGAAGCCGCAGAAATATTCGCGCGCTGTGCTGGAAACCCTGGCAATCATCGCCTATCGTCAACCGGTCACCCGAGGCGACATCGAAGAGATCCGCGGCGTCGTGGTCAACGCTCAGATCATTCGTCAGCTCGAAGACCGGGGCTGGGTCGAGACCATCGGCCACCGGGAGGCGCCGGGACGCCCAGCGCTGCTGGCGACCACCCAGCAATTTCTCGACGATCTGGGCCTGAAAACCCTCGACGCGCTGCCCCCGTTGGGGGAGCGCGGCGAGGCCTTGTCCCCATTCGACGGCCTGCAGCAACGCTTGCCCGACATCGAGCGCTCTGACGAAACCGACGCCGAGGCGGAAACGGCAGCCGCCGACCTCGACCCTCATCGCCCGCCGGAAACAACCGACGGCCTGCAGGCATCCCCCACGCCCGGCAACCCTGCTGAGGGCGAACTGCCTTTGACGGACCCCACCACGAATGCACCATGAGCCCATCCGACCCGTCTGATTCACCCGACACCGGCGCCCCCCTCGAAGCCGTGGACGCCACGGCGGAGGCGCCTGTTGCGCGCAAGCCGCGGGCGCCGTCGCGGCGAGCCCCGCGCAAGACCGCAGCGCAAGCCGCAGCCCTGGCCGAAGCCGAGGCGGAGTCGGCTGCCGCGCTGCCTCCTTCTGCGCCGGTCGACGCGCATCAGGCCGAGGCCATCGTGAACAGCCAGGCCGATGCGGCGACTTCGGTTGACGCGCCGCTCTCCGAGGTGGTGTCGACGCAGCCCCAGCGCAAGCCGCGTCCGCCCAAGGCCCGCCGTGCCGTCGCCGAGGCAGCGCCGCAGGACGGTGAGGAGCAAGCCGCAGCCGCGGCGGCGCCCGCGGCTGTGGCAAAACCGCCCATGGTGGGCGTACAGATTCAGGACGTGATTTCGGGCACCTACGATCAGGCTGCGGAAAGCGCCGAGATCGTGCGTCGCGTGCTGGCCCCGGCCGAAGACGCGCCCAAGCTGCACAAGGTGCTGGCACAGAGCGGCGTGGGTTCGCGCCGCGAGATGGAAGACCTGATCCTGGCCGGTCGGGTCTCGGTCAACGGCGAGCCCGCGCATCTAGGGCAACGCATCCTGCCCACCGACCAGATTCGCGTCAACGGCAAGATCATCAAACGTCGTCTGCGTCCGGCGCAGGCGCGCGTGCTGGCCTATCACAAGCCGACGGGCGAAGTCGTCTCGTTCAAGGACCCCGAAGGTCGTCCCACGGTCTTTCAGCATCTGCCCAAGCTTCAGGGCGCGAAGTGGACGGCGGTCGGGCGCCTGGACATCAATACCGAAGGCCTGCTGCTCTTCACCACCTCGGGCGATCTGGCCAATCGGCTGATGCATCCGAGTTATGGCGCCGAGCGCGAATACGCGGTGCGGGTGCTGGGCGAGCTCGATGCATCCGCCCGCGACGAACTGCTCCAGGGCGTGCAGCTCGGCGACGGCCCGGCTCGCTTTCTCAGCCTCGAGGAGGCGGGCGGCGAGGGCGCCAATCGCTGGTGGCGGGTGGTCATTGCCGAAGGACGCAACCGGGAGGTGCGGCGCATGTTCGAGGCCGTCGGGCTGACGGTGAGCCGGCTCATCCGGGTCCGCTACGCCAGCGTGGTGCTGCCTGCCGGATTGCGCCGTGGCGACTTCGTCGAACTCGACAAGGCGGTGGTGCAGGCCTTGCAGGGGCGCAGTGGGCAGGCGCCTGCTGCGGCAGGCGATCGCTCCGTGCGTGGCCAGAAGGGGCAAGGCCAGGGTGGTCGCCGTCAGGACAGTCGTGGCGGCGGCCGCGGGGGACGCGGCAAGGGGCAGGGCGGCGGCCAGCAGCAACCCGGGCCGGACAGCTATGCCCGCACCACGGTCGAGGCCCTGTTCGGCAAGAGCCCGGTCGTGCGCAGCGGCGGTGGCTCCTGGGGCGGCGAAGGTCATTTCTCCACAGGGAACAAGCCCGGCGGGCAATCACGCCGCAAATCGGGTGGCAAGCAGGGCAGTTCGCAGCCGGATCCGATGAAAACCAGCTTCGGCTACATCCACAAAGACGCCGGACCGCATCGGTCGGGTGGCGGTGGCGGCCCCTCTGGCGGGCGCCGTCGCGGCGGTGGAGGCGGCGGCAATCGCGGCGGACGCTGATCCGTGGCGTTGCGGGCCCACGCAGTGCAGCATCCATCATGGGCTGTCTACAATGATGAATTAACCCTTTGATTTCAGGAGCAAAGTATGACCATTGAGCGCACGCTCTCCATCATTAAACCCGATGCCGTCGCCAAGAACGTGATCGGGCAGATCTACAGCCGTTTCGAGTCGGCCGGCCTCAAGATCGTGGCCGCGCGCATGGCCCATCTGTCGCGTGCCGAGGCCGAGGCGTTCTACGCCGTGCACAAGGCGCGTCCGTTCTTCAACGATCTGGTGACGTTCATGATCTCCGGCCCAGTGATGATCCAGGTGCTCGAAGGCGAAGGCGCCATTCTCAAGAACCGCGACCTGATGGGCGCGACCGACCCGAAGAAGGCTGCGCCCGGCACCATCCGCGCCGACTTTGCCGACAGCATCGACGCCAATGCGGTTCACGGCTCCGACGCGGCTGAGACCGCAGCGCAGGAAATCGCTTTCTTTTTCCCGCAAATGGCGATCTATTCGCGCTAAAAACCGGCGCACGCAACATCGCAGCCATGCCAGGCGAACCAAACTCCACCAACCTGCTCCAGTTCGATCGCGACGGATTGGTGGACTGGTTCGGGCGCCATGGCCACGCGGCCTTTCGTGCGCGACAGGTGTTCCGCTGGGTGCACCAGAAAGGCGTGGCCGATTTCGAGGCCATGAGCAATCTGGCCAAGCCGCTGCGGCAGTTTCTGCGTGACCATGCGCAGGTCGCGCCCTTGCCCGTGCTCACCGAGTCGCGTTCGGCAGATGGCACGGTGAAGTGGCTGTTCGATGTGGGCCAGGGCAACGCCGTCGAGGCCGTGTTCATTCCCGAAGCCCAGCGCAACACTCTGTGTGTGTCGTCGCAGGCCGGTTGCGCGGTGAACTGCAAGTTCTGCTCGACGGGCCACCAGGGCTTCAGCCGCAATCTGCAGACCTGGGAAATTCTCGCCCAGCTCTGGCATGCCGAATTCACCATGCGCCGTGAACTCGGTCTTCCTGCCAGCGAACGCGCCATCTCCAATGTGGTGATGATGGGCATGGGCGAGCCGCTGCAGAACTACGGCGCGCTGCTTCCGGCGCTGCGTGTCATGCTCGACGACGACGGCTACGGCCTGTCGCGGCGCCGGGTGACGGTGTCCACCTCTGGCGTGGTGCCCATGATCGACCGCCTGTCGCAGGACTGCCCGGTGGCGCTGGCGGTTTCGCTGCACGCGCCCGTCGATGCGCTGCGCGACGAGTTGGTGCCGCTCAACCGCAAGTATCCGCTGCACGAATTGCTGGCGGCCTGCAAGCGCTATCTCGAGTTCGCGCCGCGCGACTTCATCACCTTCGAATACTGCATGCTCGACGGTGTGAACGACACCCCGGCTCTGGCGCAGGAACTGGTCAGGCTGGTGCGTTCGGCGCAGGTCAACTGCAAGTTCAATCTGATTCCGTTCAACCCGTTCCCCGAGTCGGGTCTGCACCGTTCTTCGGCGGCGCGCGTTGCGGCCTTTGCCCAGGTGCTGTTAGACGCGGGTCTGGTCACCACTGTGCGCAAGACCCGTGGCGACGATATCGATGCCGCCTGTGGTCAACTGGCGGGCGAGGTGCAGGATCGCACCCGTCGAGTCATCCGCATGCAGCGGGCAGCCGCGACATCGTCTGTGGTGCGGCTGGGTCATTGAGGGAGAGTCTGCCCATGTTCTCACGTCTTCGTGCGCGACCCAGTTTTTCGCATGGGCGCGTGGCCCTCATGGGCTTGCTGATGGCAGGCGCATTGCTGCTGGGCGGTTGTGCCTCGCAGACGCAGCGCGCCACAGACATGGGCTCGGGCGCGGTACTGTCGCCGCAGCAGAGCGATGTGCTCAAGCGCGTGCAATTGCGACTCGAACTCGCCGAGGGCTACTACCAGCGAGGCCAGTTTCAGGTCGCGCTTGAAGAGGTCGACAAGGCCTTGGCGGACAAGTCGGACTATGTGCCCGCCTACACCATGCGAGCGCTGATCTACACCGCGCTGAACGACAGCGCGAAGGCCGAAGCCAATTACCGCGAGGCGCTGCGTCTGTCGCCCGACAATCCCGATGCGCTGCACAACTATGGCTGGTTTCTCTGCCAGCAGCGTCGGTATCCGGATTCGTTCGCTCAGTTCAACAAGGCCTTGTCGATTCAGAACTACCGCTACCCGGTGCGCACCTACCTGGCCTTGGGCGTATGCCAGTACCGCGCGGGCGACTGGGCCGCATCGGAAGGCACGCTCAAGAAGGGCTTTGCACTCGACCCGGGCAATCCGGCCTTGTCCACCAATCTGGCCGTGGTGCTCGACCGCCTGGGCAAGGACAAGGAGGCCTTGTTCTACATCGCGCGGGTCAACAGTGGTCAATATGCGAGCGCCCAGTCGCTCTGGGTCGGCATTCTGATAGCCCGCAAGGCAGGCAATGCGGCGAATGTGGCGCTTTGGACCAACCAGCTTGAGCAGCGTTTTCCTGACTCGCGCGAAGCCATCGCCGCGCAACAGGGGCGGTTCGATGATTCCGCCTTGCTGAACTACTGATCCGCCATGACAGAACCCTCTGCGGAACTCATCGCCAGCCGCGTCAAGGCGGGCGCAGCCTTGCGCGATGCCCGTCTGGCAGCCGGACGCAACCTCGAAGAGCTGGCGGCGCAGCTCAAGGTGGCTCCTGCCAAGATTGAAGCGCTGGAGGCCGGCGACTGGTCCGCATTACCCGATGACACCTTTGGCCGGGCGCTGCTGCGCAGTTGCTGCAAGGTGCTGAGAGTCGACGCACAGCCTCTGCTCGATTCTCTGCCCGGCGCGCCGGTGCTACACAGTCCGGCGCCAGTGATTGAGAGCGGCGCTGCCGATCTCTCCGCGCGCGTTCCCGAGCGGCCCTTGCCTCGGGCTGCCTCGGGGGGGCACCGTTCGCGTGGTTTGCTCTGGCTGGCCATCTTGATCGTGGTGATCGCGGCGCTGGTGTATTTCTGGCCTGCCTTGCGCGGCCTGACCGAATCCGCCATGCCGGGCTCGGCGCAGCCCGAGACCCAAAAGTCGGGCGTGGTGGAACATGTGGTGCCGACGGGGGCGCAGCCCTCGATGTCGGCGAGTTCGCAGCCCGTTCATGCCGAAACATCCTCGCTGGGACTGCAGGCTTCGCCATCGATCTCGACGTCGGCGGTTGCGGCGTCGGCCCCGGCGCGACCGGCATCTTCAGCGTCTGCCGCGGGAGCTGCAGCGGGGGCATTGTTGCAATTCGCTGCGACTGCTCCGAGCTGGGTACAGGTTACCGCCCGTGACGGCAAGGTGATCTTTTCACAATTGCTGCAGGCGGGTGCCTCGCAGAGCGTGCAGGTACCTGCGGGAAGTGCGCCGTTGTCCGTCGTGGTGGGCAACGCCCCGCAGACCACCGTGACCTATGCGGGCAAGCCGGTCGATCTCGCTCCGGACACGCGGGCCAACGTCGCCCGGTTCACGCTGAACTGAAGGTTTGCGCATGGAACTGCTCGACCCTCCGATTCCCGAAGCCCTGCCTTCGCGCCACCGCACGCGTCAGGCGCGCGTGGCCTGGGGCGATCATGTCGTGACCGTCGGGGGCGACGCGCCGGTGCGCGTGCAGTCCATGACCAATACCGATACGGCCGACGCCATCGCCACGGCGATTCAGGTCAAGGAGCTCGCCGCCGCGGGGTCGGAACTGGTACGCATCACGGTCAACACGCCAGAAGCCGCTGCCGCCGTGCCGGCCATACGCGAGCATCTCGACCGCATGGGCATCTCGGTGCCGCTCATCGGCGATTTTCATTACAACGGCCATCGTCTGCTGAGCGAGTTTCCCGACTGCGCCCGGGCGCTGTCCAAATACCGCATCAACCCGGGCAATGTCGGCAAGGGCGAGAAAAGAGACCGGCAGTTCGGGCAGATGATCGACATCGCCATGCTGCACGACAAACCCGTGCGCATCGGGGTGAACTGGGGCAGTCTCGATCAGGAACTGCTCGCCGACCTGATGGACGCCAACGCCAAGCGCGCCCAGCCCTACGAGGCGCGACAGATCATGGCGCAGGCGCTGGTGCTGTCGGCGCTGGAATCGGCCGAGCGCGCTCGGGAACTGGGCATGAGGCCCGAGCAGATTCTGTTGTCCTGCAAGGTCTCCAATGTGCAGGATCTCATCACCGTGTACCGCGCCCTGGCCGCGCGCTGCGACTATCCGCTGCATCTTGGCTTGACCGAGGCGGGCATGGGCACGCGCGGTGCCGTGGCCTCGACGGCGGCGCTGGCGGTGCTGTTGCAGGAGGGCATCGGCGACACCATTCGCGTCTCCCTCACCCCCGAGCCCAACGCGCCGCGAACCCAGGAGGTGGTGGTCGCGCTGGAAATCCTGCAGGCCATGGGCCTGCGCGCCTTCACCCCCAGCGTGACCGCCTGCCCCGGCTGCGGCCGCACCACGAGTACCTTCTTTCAGGAACTGACCCAGAGCATCGACGGTTTTCTGCGAGCGCAGATGCCCGTCTGGCGCAGCCGCTACCCCGGTGTGGAGCAGATGCGGGTGGCGGTGATGGGCTGTATCGTCAACGGCCCGGGCGAGAGCAAACATGCCGACATCGGCATCAGCCTGCCGGGTACCGGCGAAGCACCCGCGGCGCCGGTGTTCATCGACGGCGAAAAGCGCATGACCCTGCGTGGCGACAACATCGCTGCCGAATTCCAGACCATCGTCGAACAGTACGTTCAACAGCGCTACGGCGCGTCTCATCGCCAGCCTGAACAGGCGGCTTGAATTTCATGGCAGACAAACTCAGTGCCGTCAAAGGCATGAATGACATCGTGCCGCCCAAATCGGCGGCCTGGGAATGGTTCGAGGAGCAGGTGCGCGCGCTCATGGGCAGCTACGGCTATCAGAACCTGCGTACCCCCATCCTGGAATACACACCGCTGTTCGTGCGCGGCATCGGCGAAGTGACCGACATCGTCGAGAAGGAGATGTACAGCTTCATCGACGCCCTCAACGGCGAGCCGCTCACCCTGCGGCCCGAAGGCACTGCCGCCGTGGTGCGCGCGTGCATCGAGCATTCCCTGCTGTACGACGGCGGCAAGCGGCTCTGGTACACCGGGCCGATGTTCCGCCATGAGCGGCCGCAGCGCGGACGTTATCGCCAGTTCCATCAAGTCGGTGCTGAGGCGCTGGGCTTTGCCGGGCCGGACGTCGATGCCGAGCTCATCCTGATGGCGCGCCAGCTCTGGAAGCGTCTTGGTCTGAGCGAGTTGGTCAGCCTCGAAATCAACTGCCTTGGCCAGGCCGACGAGCGGGCGCGTCATCGCGTGGCGCTGATCGAGTATCTCGAAGCCCATGTCGATCAACTCGACGAGGATGCGAAGCGGCGCATGCACAGCAATCCATTGCGCGTGCTCGACACCAAGAACCCGGCGATGCAGGCGCTGGTCGAGGGCGCGCCCAAACTCATCGACTATCTCGGCGAAGCGTCTCTGGCCCATTTCGAGGGTGTGCAGGCCTTGCTGCGCGCCGCAGGTCAGTCGTTCACCCTCAACCTGCGGCTGGTGCGCGGCCTCGATTACTACAACCTCACCGTGTTCGAATGGGTGACCGATCGTCTGGGCGCGCAGGCCACGGTCTGCGCCGGTGGCCGCTACGACGGCCTGATCGAACAGATCGGCGGCAAGCCCACGCCGGCCTGTGGCTGGGGGCTGGGCATGGAGCGGGTGCTCGAACTGCTGGGCGAGGCGGGTCAGCAGCCCCCTGTCAGCGCTCCGCATGCCTATGCCGTGCTCACCCAGCCCGAACTGATGTCCCGCGCCATGCCGCTGTGCGAAGCGCTGCGTGCGGCCGGGGTGCGGGTGCAGTTGCACATGGGCGGCGGCAGCATGAAATCGCAGATGAAAAAGGCCGACGCCAGCGGCGCCCGCTGGGCCCTTGTGTTCGGCGAGCAAGAAATGCTGTCGGGGCAGGTCGGCATCAAGGATCTGCGCGGGGTGCAGGACGGGCAGCAGCAGCAGCGCCTGGTTCCGCTGGTGCCGATCGAGGGTCTGGTCTCCGCTCTGCTCTGAGCGGTCCAACTAACATAGCCGCTTTCCCTCACCGATCCTCCCATGAGCTACAACTTCGAAGAACAAGAACAGATTGCCCAGATGCGCCATTTCTGGGAGCGTTGGGGCACCCTGATCTCGGCTGCGGTGCTGGCGGTTGCACTGGGCTTTGCCGGGTATTATGGCTGGCAGTGGTGGCAGCGCAGCGAAGGCGCCAAGGCTGCGGTGGTGTTCGAGCAGGTGCAGGCTGCGATTCAGAGCAACAGCCCCGACAAGATCGAGCAGGCTTGGGCCGTGATGCAGAGCAAGGCGCCGGGTAGCGCTTACGCAGGCATGGCGGCGCTGGCCGTGGCCAAATCGCTGCACGATTCGGGCAAGAACGCCCAGGCGATCGACGCGCTCAAGTGGGCCGCCGAACATGCATCGGGTCCGAGCGAGCGCGCCGTGGCCCGCCTGAATCTGTCGGCCCTGCAGATCGACGCCAAGCAGTACGCCGAAGCGAGCAAGACCCTGGCCGACGTGCCCGAGGCGTCCTTCGCCGCATTGTTTGACATGCGCCGCGGCGACCTGGCGATGCTGCAGGGCCAGCGCGACGCGGCCCGTTCCGCCTATGAGGCCGCGCTCAAGGCACTTCCCGCAGACGCCCCGGAGCGAGATGCCATTCAACGGCGGCTCCAATCGGTTGGAGGGAGCGCAGCATGAGCGCGATGCAACAACACACCGCAAGCAGGAAGCGTCGACTCCTCTTGAGCCGAGGCCGCGTAGCCCTGCCGCTCATGCTGGTGGCTCTGCTGGCCGGTTGCGCCTCGGGCTCCAAGCCGCCCGAGCCGACGCCGCTGACGCCGGTGGCCAACATCCTCACCGTCAAGCAGGTCTGGACGCAGCGCATCGGCGAGGTTCCCGCCTGGTTCCAGACGGCAGTGCTGCCCGATGGGGTCGTCGTCGCCTCGGCGGATGGCCATGTCGAGCGCCTGAACAGTGCCACCGGGCAAATCGTGTGGTCGGCCAAGGTGGCTGCGGGCATCAGCGCAGGCACAGGCAGCGACGGCACGTTCACCGCCGTGGTGGACAAGAACAACGGCCTCGTCTCGATCGGTCCGAAGGGACAACTGCTGTGGCGCTATCAGTTGCCCGCCACGGTGCTCACCCCGCCGTATGTGATCGGTGGCCGCATCATCGTGCAGGCGGCGGATCAGCGCGTTTTCGCCTTTGATGCCGCCAGTGGCAAGCGACTGTGGCAAGCCGACAGCCGCGCGGCCTCGCTGCTGGTGCAGCAGGCCGGAGGCATCGTGTCGCGCGACGGTGTGGTGATGATCGGCACCGCGCTCGGTCGTGTCGACGCCTATGCCCTCAGCGACGGCCTGCCGCGCTGGCAGGTCACGCTGGCGCGCCCCCGCGGCGTCACCGAAGTCGAGCGCGTGGTGGGCATCACCGGCCAGCCGGCGATTCTGGGCTCCACGGTCTGCGCGCGCGCCTACCAATCCGCCGTGGGCTGCGTGGACGCCGACACCGGCCGCATGCTCTGGTTCCGAGATGCCAACGGCTATACGGCCTTGAGCATGAACGATCAGGAGGTCGTCGGCACGCAGGCCAATGGCGACGTGCAGGCCTACTCGGCCACCGACGGTGTGCCCAGCTGGACCAACTCGCAGCTGAAATACCGTGACCTCAGCGCACCCCTGCTGGTCGGACGCACGGTGGCGGTGGGCGATTACCAGGGCTACATCAGCTTTCTCTCGGCCAAGGACGGCAGCATCGTCGGCCGCGTCGCCACCGACGGCAGCGCCATTCAGGCCACGCCCGTGGTGGTGGGCAAGACCATGGTGGTCGTCACGGCCAAGGGCGGCATCTACGCCTTCGTGCCTGACTGAGAGCTTGTGAACCTTTCAGCCATGTCCGCCTTGCACGCCAAAACGCCCCCGTTCTTCGTTGCAAATACTCGCCATAGCTCGGGCTATGGCTGTGCTTTGCGCCTCGACCGGGGGCGTTTTGACGCGCCTTTCGGCCACGGCCGAAAAATTCACAAGCTCTGATCGGCTGGCATGACCCCCATCGTTTCCCTGGTGGGCCGACCGAACGTCGGCAAGTCCACCCTGTTCAACCGGCTGACCCGGTCGCGCGATGCCATCGTCGCCGACATGCCCGGCCTCACCCGCGACCGCCATTACGGCATGTTGCGCATGGCGCAGCGGCCGGTCATCGTGGTCGATACCGGCGGCTTCGAGCCCGTGGTCGATACGGGCATCGTGCATCAAATGGCACGGCAGACCCGGCAGGCCATCGCCGAGTCCGACTTGGTGGTGTTTCTGGTGGACCTTCGCACCGGGTTGAGCCCGCAAGACCTGCACATCGCCGCCGAACTGCGCAAGACCGGCAAGCCCATTCTCCTGGCGGTGAACAAGGCCGAAGGGCGCCACGGCCACCCGGCGCTGGCCGAATTCCACGAACTGGGCCTGGGCGAGCCCTTCTCCATCAGCGCCGCCCATGGCGACTCGGTGCCCGATCTGCTGGAACGCATATTGAAGGCTTTGCCGACCGACCCGTCGGCGGACTTGCCGGAGAGTCAGGAAGCGAAGAGCCTGCCCGACGCGGCGACTGACGCGGCAGCGGCAGGTGCTGCGCCTCGCGTTCACAGCCTGCGACTGGCCATTGCCGGGCGGCCGAATGTGGGTAAATCCACGCTGGTCAATGCTCTGGTCGGCGAGGAGCGGGTGATTGCGTTCGACATGCCGGGCACGACGCGCGATGCGATCGAGGTGCCGTTCGAGCGCGATGGTCGCAAGTTCACCCTCATCGATACCGCAGGTCTGCGCCGCAAGGGCAAGGTTTTCGAGGCGGTGGAGAAGTTCTCGGTCATCAAGACACTGCAGGCGATCGAGCAGGCCAATGTCGTCGTGCTTCTGCTCGACGCCACCGAGGGCGTTTCCGACCAGGACGCGCATATCGCCAGCTTTGCCGTCGAGGCGGGCAGAGCGCTGGTGCTGGCGGCCAACAAGTGGGATGCGGTGGATGCCTATGGTCGCGAGCGGCTGATGGTGGCGATCCGCCAGCGCCTTCCCTTCGTCGGCTTTGCGAAGTTTCACAGTATTTCCGCGCGTACCGGCGCGGGGCTGAACGGGCTGATGAAATCGGTCATCGCCGCCCACGCCGCCGCCTACCGCAAGCTGCCCACGCCCAAGCTCACCCGCGCCATCATCGAGGCCGTGGCGCAGCAGCAGCCGCCGCGCTCGGGCCCGGTGCGCCCCAAGCTGCGCTACGCCCACCAGGGTGGCACCAATCCGCCCATCATCGTCATTCACGGCAGCGCGCTTGATCGCGTGCCCGCAACCTACACCCGCTATCTGGAGGGGCAGTTGCGTGAAAAATTCGACCTTACGGGCACGCCTTTGCGGGTGGAATACCGCAGCAGCGCGAATCCTTACGCCAAAGACGCCTGAAACCCGGCTCCGCTGCGGCGGCTCTCGCCACTATGTTATTTTGCAGCCTCTTGCATTCCAGACCATGAATGCCATTTAAGCTTTCCTCACGACAATGGAGAATAAGATGAGTAACAAAGGGCAGTTGCTACAAGACCCCTTCCTGAACCTGCTGCGCAAGGAGCACGTTCAGGTGTCGATTTACCTGGTCAATGGCATCAAGTTGCAAGGACATATCGAATCGTTCGATCAATACGTCGTGCTGTTGCGCAATACCGTGACCCAGATGGTCTACAAGCACGCCATTTCCACCGTCGTTCCCGCCCGTCCGGTCTCGTTCCAAATCGGTGAGCAAGAAGCACCCGCAGCCTGAGGGGCCCAAAGGACCTGAACGCGCTGCCCTGGTCAGCGTGCAACAGCGCCGCCCTTCGTCCGATGACGCCCTGGCTGAGCTCGAGCTGCTCAGCTCATCCGCAGGCTATGCCCTGGCGGGCGAGTTGTCGTGCGTGCGGGCCCGCCCGGACGCCGCGACCTATATCGGCTCTGGCAAGGTGGATGAACTGAACGAGCTGGTCAGTGCCACGTCTGCGGACACCATCATTTTCGACAACGCGCTCAGTCCGATCCAGCAGCGCAATCTCGAGAAGGCGCTGGGCAAGCCCGTGATCGACCGCACCGGCCTGATTCTCGAAATCTTCGCCCGCCGCGCGCAGAGTGCCGAGGGCAAGATGCAGGTCGAGCTCGCCCGGCTCGAACATCTGGCCACCCGACTCGTGCGAGGCTGGACTCACCTCGAACGGCAGACCGGCGGCATCGGGGTGCGAGGTGGCCCAGGTGAAAAGCAGATCGAACTCGATCGCCGCATGCTCGACGACAAGATCAAGATGCTCCGCACCCGTTTGGGCAAACTCGGTCGCCAGCGCATGACCCAGCGCCGTGCGCGCGGGCGCACCGGGGCTTTTCGCGTGGCCCTGGTCGGCTACACCAACGCAGGCAAGAGCACCCTGTTCAACGCGCTGACCAAGTCGAAAATCTATGCGGCCGACCAGCTTTTCGCCACGCTCGACACCACGACGCGCAAACTCTATCTGGCCCCGCAGGTGAATGTCACCCTGTCGGACACGGTGGGTTTCATCCGCGATCTGCCGCACACGCTGATCGAGGCGTTCAAGGCCACGCTCGAAGATACCTTGCAGGCCGATCTGCTTCTGCACGTGGTGGACGCGAGTTCACCGCATCTGGGCGAACAAATGGACGAAGTGCGCGCTGTGCTGCGTGAGATCGGTGCGGATGACATTCCGCAATTCTTGATCTACAACAAGTCTGACCTGCTGCCCATGAACCTATCGGTTACAAATGGACACAATGAAGTCGAGGGCATCGAGGTGCGTGCTAGCATGCCTCGGTTTGCCGTCAGCGCCTTGACCGGCGCCGGTGTGGCCTCCCTCAAAAGTGCGTTGCTGGAAGCGGTCTTGGCCGATCCGCGCTTTCAGTCTTCTGCTTCAGCCTTGTCGGACCCTACTCACATTTCCGCATGACTCCCTCACGTTTCTTGCGTGCCTCGCCTTCCACACAGGCTCCGCGTGCTCGTCTTCTTCGTCTCTCGTGGCAGCGTGTACGGTCTCTCGGCTGGCGCCCTTCGCGCCTGTTCAATCTCAACGATCCGCGTTGGGGCAAGGATGAAGGCGCCGGTGGCCAGCAAAGCAACAACAATCCCGACCCCAACCGTCGCCCGGGCAACCAAGGCGGCCCGCCCGATCTCGACGAACTCTGGCGCGATTTCAACCGCAAGCTCAACGGTTTGTTCGGCAAGAAGCGCGGCGGCGGAAACGGAGGTGGCATGCCACCGCAGCGCCCCGATCTGTACCCTTCGGCCAAGGGCATGGGCGTGGGTTTCATCGTTCTCATCCTAATCGGCGTTCTGGGCTGGCTTGGATCTGGCTTTTTCATCGTGCAGGAAGGTCAGCAGGCGGCGGTTACGCGCTTCGGCAAGCTGGCCTACATCACGGATGCCGGTTTTCACTGGCGGCTTCCCTATCCCTTCGAGGCTGACGAGATCGTCAACGTGTCTCAGGTGCGCTCGGTCGAGGTCGGGCGCGGAGGTGAGGTCAGGGCGACGGGTCTGCCCGAGTCGGCCATGCTGACCGAGGACGAAAACATCGTCGATGTCCGGTTCGCCGTTCAGTACCGCATCGACAATGTGGTGGACTACCTCTACAACAACCGCAGCCCGGATGACGCCGTCTCCCAGGCCGCGGAAACCGCTGTGCGCGAAGTCGTGGGCAACAAGACCCTCGACTATGTGCTTTACGAAGGACGCGAACAGGTCGCCAGCGACGTGCAGGCGCTGACGCAGAAAATCCTCGACCGCTACAAGACCGGCATCGTCATCACCACGGTCACGCTGCAGAACGTGCAGCCACCCGAGCAGGTTCAGGCGGCTTTCGACGACGCCATCAAGGCCGGCCAGGATCGCGAGCGTCTGAAAAATGAAGCGCAGGCGTATGCCAACAACGTGATTCCGCGTGCGCAAGGCACGGCCTCGCGCCTGATCCAGGATGCCGAAGCCTACAAGGCCCAGGTGGTGGCGCAGGCGCAGGGTGATACCTCGCGCTTTGATCTGATCCTGCAACAGTACGAAAAGGCGCCGCAGGTCACCCGCGAGCGCATGTATCTCCAAACCATGCAAGACATCCTTTCCAACGTTTCCAAGGTCATGGTGGATTCGCGCAACAACAATAACCTGCTCTATCTGCCGCTAGACAAGCTGCTGCAGCAGTCGGCCGCCAAGACCCCGTCGGCCACCGTTGCGCCCGCCGCGCCCACTGCCGTGCCCGCGCTGCCCGCCGCATCGACGGGGGCCGCGCCCGCGGCACCGGACAGCTCGGCTTCCGCGTCCGGCGTGTCGTCATCCTCCAGCTCAAGAACCTCGCGTGACACCCTGCGCGAGCGCAACTTCCAGTGAGGGCTGAACGATGAACAAAGTCATTCTTGCTCTCGTGGCCGTGGTCGTGGCCATTCTGGTGCTGTCTTCCAGTCTTTTCGTCGTCGATCAGCGGCAGTTCGCAGCGGTGTTCGGTTTGGGTCAGATCAAACGGGTCATCAGCACGCCGGGTCTGTACTTCAAGATTCCGGCGCCGTTCGAGAACGTGGTGTTTCTCGACAAGCGCATCCTGACTCTGCAGAGTCCCGATATCGACCGCTTCATCACCGCCGAGAAAAAAAATGTGGTGGTGGACTGGTATCTGAAGTGGCGCATCACCAATCCCACCGAATTCATCCGCAGCTATGGCGGCGACCAGCGTCGTGCCGGCGACAGGCTGTCGCAGATCGTCAAGGCGGCGCTGAACGAGCAGATCACCAAGCGCACGGTGCGGCAGGTGCTGGCCTCGCAACGTGATCAGGTCATGAAAGATGTGCAATCGAACATCGCCAAGGACATTCAGGGCACGGGGATCCAGATCGTCGACATGCGCCTGACCCGGGTGGATTTCGTCGCTTCCATTACCCAGTCGGTCTACCGGCGCATGGAAGCGGAGCGGCAGCGCGTCGCCAACGAACTGCGCTCGACGGGCTATGCCGAGGCCGAGACCATACGCGCCGAAGCGGACAAGCAGCGCGAGATCGTGATCTCCCAAGCCTACAGCAAGGCCCAGACCATCAAGGGCCAGGGCGATGCCGAAGCGTCGTCGATCTACGCCAAGTCGTTCGGACAGAACCCGCAGTTCGCCGAGTTCTATCGCAGTCTGGAGGCTTATCGCGCCAGCTTCAACAACAAGTCCGATGTGGTGGTGCTCGATCCGAGCAGCCAGTTCTTCCAGTTCTTCCGCGGGCCGGGTGGCAGTTCGGCAAAACCTGCGAAATGATCGGCTTGCGTGAGACAGCCCTCGCCCGAGGCTGTCTCGCGCAGGAGACAGCGTGCAAGGCACTTTGTTTCTCGCTCTCGCTCTGGTTTTGATCATCGAGGGGCTGATGCCTTTGCTGTTTCCAAGGCAATGGCGTCAGTTGTTTCAGCAGATCATGCTGCTGACCGATGGTCAACTGCGCTTCATCGGACTGCTCTCGGTCGTCGTCGGCCTTCTCCTGGTGGCCGTCCTCAAGTAAGCTGATGGGTTGGCACGCGTGATCGTGCCCCAACTTTCCAGCATGTTTCATGAGCAATTGGCGTCTTCCTGAGTATTTTTCCGATGTGCTGCCGCGCGAGGCGGCCGTCATCGAACACCTGCGCCGAGCCTGCCTCGACACAGCCAAGGGCTACGGCTACGCGCTGGTCATGCCGCCGCTTCTTGAGTTCGTCGACTCACTGCTGTCGGGCACCGGGCAGGATCTCGACTTGCAGACCTTCAAGCTGGTCGATCAACTCTCGGGACGCACGCTGGGGCTGCGTGCCGACATGACGCCTCAGGCAGCACGCATCGATTCGCATTTGCTGAACCAGGAAGGCGTGACCCGGGTGTGTTACTGCGGCAGCGCGGTTCGCACCCACCCGGAAGGCGTGCACGCCAGCCGGGAGATCCAGCAGTTCGGCGCGGAGCTGTACGGCCATGCCGGTCTCGAGGCCGATCTCGAAGTGCAATGCCTGGCGCTGGATTGCCTGCGATTGGCCGGTGTGCAGCAGGCCGCGCTCGATCTGGCCGACAATCGCATCGTGCGGGGCGTGCTCTCCGGTATGCTCCTCGGCCCGGAGGACATGGTGGCCATTCTGGATGCGCTGGCCAACAAGGATGCAGGCGAGTTGCGCCTTCTGACGCGCGACTGTACCGCCGCGCAGCGCGCCGCCATCCTCGCGCTGCCCGAACTCTACGGCGATGCCGACGTGCTCCATGAAGCTCGGCGCACATTGCCTCAGCACGCCCTCATCCTCCAGGCCCTGGATGATCTTTCGGCGCTGGCCGCCCATCACCGGCAACAAGGTTCGCAGGTGCAGATCGACCTCGCGGACATGCGCGGCTACCGCTATCACAGCGGCGTGATTTTCAGCGTCTATGCCCGAGGCTACGCGAACGCCGTCGCGCGAGGCGGGCGCTATGACGAGGTCGGCGCCAGCTTTGGCAGACCTCGCGCGGCGACGGGTTTTTCGATGGATCTGCGCGAGGTGGCGGGTTTTGCCACGGCGCCTCAGCCCGGTTCGCCCATCGTGGCCGAGTGGACGACGGCGCCGGGTCTGGCCGACGCCGTTGCCGATTTGCGGCAGCGTGGTGAAACCGTGGTGCAATTGCCATCGGGTCAAGCCCACGATGTGCGGACGTTCCCGCGGCAACTGGTTCTGCGGGCAGGTAGGTGGCAGGTGGAAGACCGCAGCGGATCTTCACAGGTTTAAGTACGGACTGATTTCTGAAAGAACACACGCGTGAATACTGGTCGTCATGTGGTCGTAGTGGGCACCCAATGGGGTGACGAGGGCAAGGGCAAGGTCGTCGACTGGCTGACCGACCATGCCCAGGGCGTGGTGCGTTTTCAGGGCGGTCACAATGCGGGTCATACCCTGGTGATCAACGGGCAGAAGACCGCGCTGCAGCTCATTCCCTCCGGTGTGATGCGCGAGGGTGTCGCCTGTTATGTAGGCAATGGCGTGGTGGTCGATCCCGAGCATCTGCTGGGTGAAATCTCAAGGCTCGAAGCGGCCGGTGTGGAGGTGCGCTCACGTCTGCACATCAGCGAGTCCTGCCCCGTCGTGCTGCCCACCCATGTGGCGCTCGACAAGGCGCGCGAAATCCGCCGTGAAAGCGACGGCAGTGGCAAGATCGGCACGACCGGCAAGGGCATCGGGCCAGCGTATGAAGACAAGGTCGCGCGACGCGCCATCCGCCTGCAGGACCTCAAGCATCCGCAGCGCCTTCAGACCAAGCTCGCCGAGGTGCTCGATCTGCACAACTTCGTCCTCAAGCACTACCTGCACACCGACACGGTCGATGCGGCCATGGTGATGGATCAGTTGCTCAAATCCGCCGAGCAGGTTCGCCCCCTGCTTGCCGACGTGGGTTACAGCATCCACCAGGCCCATCAGCGCGGCGACCGGCTGTTGTTCGAGGGCGCGCAAGGCTCGCTGCTCGACATCGATCATGGCACCTATCCTTTCGTGACCTCGAGCAATTGCGTCGCTGGCACCGCAGCGGCGGGCTCGGGCATAGGGCCGGGCATGCTGCATTACGTGCTGGGCATCACCAAGGCCTACACCACCCGGGTGGGCAGCGGCCCCTTCCCAACGGAACTGCCCACGACCGAGGCGGGCAGCGTGGGACATCATCTCTCCAGCGTGGGTCAGGAGTTCGGCACGGTGACCGGGCGGGCCCGGCGCTGCGGCTGGCTCGATGTTGCCGCGCTCAAACGCGCCGTGATCATCAACGGGGTTTCCGGGCTGTGCATCACCAAGCTCGATGTGCTCGACGGTCTGCCGACCATCCGCGCCTGCGTGGGCTACACCCTCGACGGCGAGCGACGTGATGTCCTGCCGCTGGATGCCGACGAGATCGAGCGCTGCGAGCCGATCTACGAAGATTTCCCGGGATGGACGCAGAGCACCAAGGGTCTGACGACCTGGGATCAACTGCCCGCCCAGGCGCGCAACTATCTGCAACGGGTCGGCGAGCTCATCGGTGCGCCGATCGACATGGTGTCCACCGGGCCGGATCGCGAGCACACCATCGTGCTGCGCCATCCGTTTCAGGCCTGAGTTTTCAACGCGCCTCGGGCATACTTCATTTCCCATACGTTCACAAAGGTTCGGCCATGCTCAGCGAGGACGGCAAGCATCTCTATGTTTCCTGGGACGAATACCACGCCCTGATCGAAAAACTCGCACTCAAGGTGCATGCTTCGGGCTGGGAGTTCGATCAGATTCTTTGCCTGGCGCGTGGAGGCGTCCGGCCTGGAGACATTCTGTCGCGGATTTTCGACAAACCGTTGGCGATCATGTCCACCAGTTCCTACCGCGAAGGTGCCGGCACGGTGCAGGGTCGGCTGGACATCGCCCGCTACATCACCCTGCCGCGCGGCGAACTCGAAGGGCGCGTGCTGCTGGTGGACGATCTGGCCGATTCGGGTGAAACCCTCAAGGCGGTTGAAACTCACCTGCGCCAGGGCAGCGGCAAGATCACCGATCTGCGCAGTGCGGTCATCTGGGTCAAGGGCATTTCGACTTATCTGCCCGAGTACTACGTCGACATGCTGCCCACGAGCCCGTGGATCCACCAGCCCTTTGAAGAGTACGATGTGCTGCGTCCGGCCCGTCTGGCCGAGCGCTGGAAAATCTGACCGCCGAGATCGACTGCCGCCGATTCAGCGGCAATACTGCGAGATGAGATTGGCGATGCGGGCGCGTTCCGCATTGCGCTGCGCATCGTCCATGATGACGCGCTGCCCCTGCGCGTCGATCTGCACCATGCGCTGGCCGCTGTCGAGGACCTGAAGTTGCTGTTGAGCCTGCAGGCAGTTTTGCTGGTTCTGCAACGCGACGGCCTGTTGCTGCTGCAGCTTGGCCTGCGCCTGAGCCTCCTGCTCGGCCTTTTTCTTCTCGGCGATTTTTTGCTCCAGCTCGCTTGCGGCCGGATGAGGCTTGCTGGCTGCAGTTCCTGGAGGCTGGGCTTGCACCAGCGCGGGTGAGGGCTGCGCCGGACGCTGCAGGATGTCGCGAGCCGGGACGTTGTCGGGCGGCGGGACATCGCTGTAATGCATCACTCCCTGGGCATCACGCCATTTCCACTGCGCGGCCTGGGCGGCCTGGCCGAGCAGCAGGCAGGGCAGGGCGACGGCCAGAGCCGCGAGCGGCGCGCGGGACAGTGCGGATTGCAGAAATGTGTGCATGATGATTCCCCCCGGAATGGGTCATAGCTTAGCGCTTTTAGTACTGGCGCCAAGCGCCGCCTCATGGACAGTCAGGGCTCGATCGGGTGGGCTCTGCGCATGACAGGTGTTGAGGCGATCTTCGCCCCTATAATTTCCTTTTGCACGGAGGCATCTATGCGTCTTGTAGGAAAAGCGCTGACTTTCGACGATGTGTTGTTGGTCCCCGCGTATTCCCAGGTGTTACCCAAAGACACCAGCCTTGCGACTCGCCTGACTCGCAATATTTCCCTCAACATTCCTCTGGTGTCCGCTGCGATGGACACGGTGACCGAATCGCGACTGGCGATCGCCATGGCGCAGGAGGGGGGCATCGGCATCATTCACAAAAACCTCTCCGCCAAGGCACAGGCCACGGAGGTGGCCCGCGTCAAGCGCTTCGAGTCGGGCGTGCTGCGCGATCCCATCACCATCTCTCCCATCGTCAAGGTCAGAGATGTGTTGCAGCTGTCGCGGCAGCACGGAATTTCGGGGTTCCCGGTGATCGAGAACGGCAAGGTCGTGGGCATCGTGACCAACCGCGATCTGCGGTTCGAGACCCGTCTCGATATGCCAGTGCGCGACATCATGACGCCGCGCGAGCGCCTGGTCACCGTGCCCGAGGGCGCGCCGCTGGAGCAGGCCAAGGCCCTGATGCATCAGCACAGGCTGGAGCGGGTTCTGGTGGTCAACGCCGACTTCGAATTGCGCGGCCTGATGACGGTCAAGGACATTCAGAAGGCCACCGAACGGCCCAACGCCGCACGCGATCCGCAGGGCAAGCTCCGGGTCGGCGCCGCGGTGGGCGTGGGCGAGGGCACCGAAGAGCGCGTGGAAGCGCTGGCCAATGCCGGTGTCGACGTGATCGTGGTCGATACCGCGCACGGCCACAGCCAGGGGGTGCTCGACCGTGTGCGCTGGGTGAAGCGAAATTTCCCGCAGATCGAAGTCGTGGGCGGCAATATTGCCACCGGGGCTGCTGCGCTGGCCCTGGTCGATGCTGGCGCCGACGGGGTGAAGGTCGGCATCGGTCCGGGCTCGATCTGCACGACCCGCATCATTGCTGGGGTGGGCGTGCCGCAGATCACCGCCATTGCCAATGTCTCCAAGGCGCTCGAAGGCAGCGGTGTGCCCCTGATTGCAGACGGTGGCATCCGCTACTCGGGTGATATCGCCAAGGCGATCGCCGCAGGCGCTTCCACCGTCATGATGGGCAGCATGTTCGCGGGGACCGAAGAGGCGCCGGGAGAGGCCATTCTGTATCAGGGCCGCGCCTACAAAGCCTATCGGGGCATGGGCTCCATCGGGGCGATGAAGGCTGGATCTGCCGATCGGTATTTCCAGGATGGTGCCGAGACGACTTCGGCCTCCGGGAACGAGAAATTCGTGCCCGAGGGCATCGAAGGGCGCGTGCCGCACAAAGGGCCGCTCGTGGCCATCATCTACCAGCTCGTCGGCGGTGTGCGCTCGTCCATGGGCTATTGCGGATGCGCCACGATCGAGGCGATGCGGGGGCAGGCCGAGTTCGTGCAGATCACCGCAGCCGGCATGCGTGAAAGTCACGTCCATGATGTGCAGATCACGCAGGAAGCGCCCAACTATCACGTCGACTGATCTCCTTTGCCCACCGCCGACGTCAAGTCGGCGCTTGTTTTCATGCACGACAAAATCCTCATTCTCGACTTCGGATCCCAGGTGACGCAGCTCATCGCGCGTCGCGTGCGTGAAGCCCAGGTGTATTGCGAGATTCACCCCTGCGACGTGAGCGACGCTTTCGTGCGTGACTTCGCGCCCAAGGGCATCATTCTTTCCGGCAGTCACGGCAGCACTTACGAAGACCACGAACTGCGGGCGCCGCAGGCGGTGTGGGATCTGGGGGTGCCCGTGCTGGGCATCTGCTACGGCATGCAGACCATGGCCGCGCAACTCGGCGGCAAGGTCGAGTGGAGCGATCACCGCGAATTCGGCTATGCCGAAGTGCGCGTCCGAGGCCACACACGTCTGTTCGATGGCATCGAAGACTTCCGCACCGGCGAAGGTCACGGCATGCTCAAGGTGTGGATGAGCCACGGCGACAAGGTGACCGAGCTGCCGCCCGGCTTCAAGCTCATGGCGTCCACGCCGAGTTGCACCATCGCGGGCATGGCCGACGAGGCGCGCGGTTACTACGCGGTGCAGTTTCATCCCGAAGTCACCCATACGGTGCAAGGCAAGGCCATGCTCACGCGTTTCGTGCGCGAGATCTGTGGCTGCCGGGGCGACTGGGTCATGGGCGACTACATCACCGAAGCCGTGCAGAAAATCCGCGAGCAGGTGGGCGACGAGGAAGTCATCCTGGGCCTGTCCGGCGGGGTCGATTCGTCCGTGGCTGCCGCGCTGATCCATCGCGCCATCGGCGACCAGTTGACCTGCGTGTTCGTCGACCACGGCCTGCTGCGCCTGCACGAGGGCGACATGGTGATGGACATGTTCGCGGGCAAGCTGCACGCCAAGGTCATTCGCGTGGATGCGAGCGAGCTGTTCCTCGGCAAGCTCGCCGGGGTGACCGATCCCGAGAAAAAGCGCAAGATCATCGGCGGCCTGTTCGTCGATGTGTTCAAGGCGGAGGCCGAGAAGCTCAAGGCCAGCGGACAGGGCCACAAGGGCGCGACCTTTCTGGCCCAAGGCACGATCTACCCGGACGTCATCGAATCGGGCGGGGCCAAGAGCAAGAAGGCCGTGACCATCAAGAGCCACCACAACGTGGGCGGCCTTCCCGAACAACTCGGCCTCAAACTGCTGGAGCCGCTGCGCGAGCTGTTCAAGGACGAAGTGAGGGAACTGGGCGTGGCCCTGGGGCTGCCGCACGACATGGTCTACCGCCACCCTTTCCCGGGGCCGGGTTTGGGCGTGCGCATCCTGGGCGAGGTGAAGAAGGAATACGCCGATCTGCTGCGCCGGGCTGATGCCATCTTCATTGAAGAACTACGCTCGACCCTCGATGCCGACAGCGGCAAGAGCTGGTACGACCTCACCAGTCAGGCCTTCGCCGTGTTCCTGCCGGTCAAGAGCGTGGGCGTGATGGGCGACGGCCGTACCTACGACTATGTGGTGGCGCTGCGCGCGGTGCAGACCAGCGACTTCATGACCGCCGACTGGGCCGAACTGCCCTATGCGCTGCTCAAGAAGGTGTCCAGCCGCATCATCAACGAGGTGCGCGGCATCAACCGAGTGACCTACGACGTGAGCTCCAAACCGCCAGCGACCATCGAGTGGGAATGATTCCACGTCGGGCAGTGGCTGGCATCACAAAGCATCAAATCGTGCGTAAGTTATCGTCAACATTGAATTGTTTTCTCGGTATAGTTGCATTGACAGGCATCGAGAGGCAACGCCAAGCACCATTTTTTAATGGCATTGTGGGTGGTACTATTTCTTTCTGATGCCATGAGTTGTACCTGATGCCATGTCGCATTGAACGAGCGACATGGTATGAAAACAGCATAAACATCTGATATTAAAGGTGTTTTTTCTGTTTTTCGGGATGTTTAAATCATGGTATTGGAACTCGCGCGGGGCCAAGACCATGCTGACTGATACCAAACTGCGAAGCCTCAAGCCGCAGGACAAACTCTACAAGGTGAACGACCGGGATGGCCTCTATGTGGCCGTCACCCCTGCGGGATCCATATCCTTCCGCTACAACTACTCGATCAACGGTCGGCAGGAGACCATCACGTTCGGACGCTATGGCGTCGGCGGCATCACTCTGTCGGAAGCCCGTGAACGCCTGGGCGAGGCCAAGAAGATGATTGCGGCCGGGAAGTCACCTGCAAGGGAGAAGGCGCGAGAGAAGGCACGCGTCAAAGACGCCGAAACCTTCGGTGCGTGGGCGGAAAAGTGGCTGCGTGGCTACCAGATGGCCGACTCCACCCGCGACATGCGCCGGGCGGTCTATGAGCGCGAGCTAAAACCTAAGTTTGGCAGCCAGAAGCTGGTCGAAATCACGCACGAAGACCTGCGGGCGCTGACCGATGCCATCGTGGAGCGCGGTGCACCAGCTACCGCGGTGCATTCGCGTGAAGTCGTTCTCCAGGTCTACAGGTGGGCGATCGAGCGTGGCCAGAAGGTCGAGAACCCAGCAGAGTTGGTGCGCCCCACCTCCATCGCCAAGTTTGAGCCGAGAGATCGTGCACTGACGCCCGATGAGATCGCCCTGATGTACCAGTACATGGAGCGCATCGGTACCGCGCCATCCATTCGGGCGGCGGCCAAGCTGCTGTTACTGACGATGGTGCGCAAAAGCGAGCTGACGAACGCGACGTGGAGCGAAATCAATTTCAGCGAGGCGCTGTGGACGATCCCAAAAGAGCGCATGAAGCGGCGCAACCCGCATCTGGTGTTCCTGTCCAGGCAGGCGCTGGACATCTTCATTGCTTTGAAGACCTTTGCCGGTGGTTCAGACTATGTGCTGCCGTCGCGCTATGACTCTGATATGCCAATGAGCAGCGCGACGCTCAACCAGGTGTTGACGCTGACGTACAGGCTTGCTCAGAAGGAGGGGAAACCCCTTGCGAAGTTTGGGCCTCACGACCTGCGGCGAACGGCAAGTACGCTGCTGCACGAAGCCGGATATAACACCGATTGGATCGAAAAATGCCTTGCCCACGAGCAACGTGGTGTGAGGGCCGTCTACAACAAGGCCGAGTACCGAGAGCAGCGCACAGCCATGCTGCAAGACTGGGCTGACATGATCGACGAGTGGACGGTCAAGCGGTCGCGGCCATGTGAGTAATGCCAGGGCGCGTGGCATGCGTCCCAGATGATTTACGCGCCTCGATCCATTCTTCAACCTCGGCCAAGTCCCACGCGACGTTTCTGCTGGTTAGAGCGATGCGGCGGGGAAACTCTCCCCGCTGTTCCATGTTGAAGATGGTTCGCTCAGATAGCGGGATCATTGCCAGAAGTCTTTTGCGGTTGATTAACACTTTATTGGGTTTTGTATGTACAGGACTCATTTCACATCCCCACGCACGGTTGCACCGCATCTACCAGCCGTTCCACCGCCTCTCCCGCCGTTGGCATGATCGGGAAGCTGCACGCCAGCATCAGGTTGGCTGGCAGCCCGAAGTCCTCCACCAATCCGCCGTCGAGCTTGTCGCGTGCGCGGCCATCACAGTCGTGCCAGACCTTGCGCAGCATGGCTGACCGCTCTGCTGTGTGCCAGTAGTCGCCGATCCAGCCAGCCACTGGCTTGCCGATGGCGTAGGCGAAAGCTGCCTCGAATACTGATCCGCTATCCGGTTCCGAGCCGCGGAATGGGCTCAGGTTCACCAGTACCGCATCACAGATGCGCAGAAGCCGCAGATTGTGCTGATAGATTTGTTCTGCTGCGGGAAGTGGCCCCTCTGTGTGCAGCTCAAGGCCATCAATCGGCGCCACAGCATCCAGACCGGCTTGTGCGCATGCCGCCCGCAGCCGGGCATATCGCTCCTCCCGATCCTCGAAAAACAGGTCTGGTCCGGCCAGATAGACGCGTGGCTTGCTCATCGACGCTTTCCTCCGAATATTTTTGCCGTAACCCACACTGCAGCAATCGCGACAATCGCTAGTCCGGCCGTCTGCACGATCGACAGATGCCGCGTTGTCTTGAAAATCACGTCATAGACCAGCCCATGCACCACCGAGCTGACGATCATGTGCCCGATGTCCAGATGCATCACGCATCCTCCAAAGCGATTCCCTGGGCCATCACCGCAGCCAAGCTGGCGACGGCAGATACGCATGCATCCCGATGTGGCAGGTGCCCCCACCGCAAAGATGCCAAAGCAGCCCGTGCGGGCTGAAGCCCGATCGCGCTATGGCCCAGGGCTTGCATAGAGGACTCCGCCTGGTCGAGGCGGCGAATGGCCGCTTCGATGTCGGCCGGGGAGGGCCGCAGGCCGATGCGCGCGAAGGCGATCACCCGTTGCGGAAGTTCGAGCAGGTCGTTGTGCATGGCTGTTCCTTAGTTTGGTGTTACATCCGCCTGACGCGGGACATCATCCGGCGAATCTTGAATTCCCAGGCAGCTTGCCTGTAAACGCCCCACAGCCGCTTTCCGATTGCCCAAAGCAGTCGGCCCAGCGAGAAGAGAATGGGCGACAGGACAATCAGCTTGACCCAGAGCGGCGCCATCAAGAACAGGTGGCCGAGGGCGTAAAGCACGATCATCATGATGACGATGGTCACTCCGGCGTTCTGCATGTTTGTTCCTTTCGTCAGAAGGCGCCCGGCTGCGTCTTTGCGTTCTGCATGCGCTGGTAATACGCATTGGCTGCGAGGTCGCATGCCGGGTCATAGGTCTTTGCCTGCTCCTTGACGAGGGGGTTCAAGTAGCCGTTGTTCGCTTTGCACCAGATGTTTTCTTGGTCGTTCTCCTTGGGGTGTGCGACGAACCAAGCCTGATCGTGGCCACTGTATGGGCTGGGGCCGCTGCTTGTCGTCGAAGAGACACTTGGCGTTGACTTACCGCATCCCGCCAACAGCCCAGCGGACAGCAGCGCGACTAATGCAATCGAATGTTTCATTGAAAACTCCCTCAAGTCGTGAAAATGGAAGAACGGGCACCGCAAGCCTCCCTGAGCATGAAAAATTGCTCCAGAAATAGCGCAGCCCAACGCTGTGGTGTCGCGCCCACCAGAGCAGCATGCCCATCGTGCGGCGCAACACCTTCAAGTATGGCCCACGGTTGGTTGACGTTCATGTCAAACCGTAATACATCCCGCCGTTCTGTCGCCAGCGCCACACGATCTGCATGCTTCACGATGTCACGCCAGTCATTCATCGCATCACGCAAGCCGAACGCATCCAAGACAGAATCCTCAGCTTGGTGTTCGAGATCAGCCCATGTTGCTCCAAGCGCGGCCTTGATCGGTGTTGGCACATCGCCGACATAGGCCTCATGCGCGTCATGCATCAGCCCGCACAGCATGGCCTCCGCCGGTGCGTCCATCGATTCCAGGATGCGTACCACCAACAGGCTGTGCTGTGCCACCGAGTAGTGCTCGGTACAGTGCCCGCCGAAACGGCAGATCAGCGACAGCGCGTGAGCGATGTCTGCGATTTGCACGTCACGCACCCTTAACCTGCCGGGCAAATAATCGATGCCCGAATGGGACATCATGTGCATCGGCAGGCTAGTCTGCGGTCGGCTCCCGAGCCATGCTGATGCCTCGGCCTGTGCATCGTCGTAGGCTTCGAGGTCTGATTCGCCAGCAGGAAAAATGCCACCGCCGATTTCCTCGCCGTTCTCCAGGAGGCGCAATCGCCAGCCGCCGCCAAGCTCATCGGAGCGGGGTTCTATTCGGTAGCCGTAGTCCATCACAGCCGCGCCTCCACGCTGCTGCGACCAAGCATGGGCATCGGAGCAGCGCCCTGCGCGATGCGCTCTGCGCGGGCAAGAAGACCCTGTGCATAGCCGCGCCGGTAAGCATCGCGCCGCCACAGCGCAGGATCGGGGGCGCGCCCGGCGCTGCCATCGCGCTCCCCTACGAGGGAATAGTCCACTTTGAATGGCCTGTAGAACATGGTCGGCGCTCCTCAGATGTCCTCTGTGTCGGGTTTTATGGTGAATGTCGCCTTGGACATGTCCACCGGCCTGCGGGCCGCAGCGACTGGCGCGGCAACAGCCTGCTCAGGCTGCGCCTGCGTCTGTTCTTGCGGCTGCGCCCCGGATTTACCACCCAGCAGGATCAGGTCAGTGCCAACCACCTCGGGCGTGAAGCGTTCAACGCCGCCCTTGTCTTCCCATTTCCGGGTGCGCAGGTAGCCTTCAACGAAGCACTGGCTACCCTTTTTGAGGTAATCGGAGGCGATTTCGGCACGGCGGTCATAGAAGACGACGCGCGTCCATTCGGTCTCTTCCTGCCGCTCGCCGTTCTTGTCCTTCCAGACGCGAGTTGTGGCAATTTGCAGATGGGCGACGGCCAGGCCGTCCGGTGTGTAGCGCACCTCCGGGTCGCGACCGAGGTGGCCGATCAGTTGAACCTTGTTGAGAGAGGACATGCTTCACTCCATCGAGGGGATGGAATGAATAGTAGCGAACGCTAAACATTAAAGCAATAGCGTTCGCTAGCTATTTGTCATGATTAGGGGAGACACATATAGAAACAGCTTTCGTGGGCGGAAAAAGGCCGCCCGGAGGCGGCTTCTTTCAGTGTCGGTTCAATCTATGCAGCGTTCGCCCACTCGATCACGCGCTCGGCCAGCGCGTCGACGGTGGATTCCATCTCGACATGCAAGATGGGATGCGCGCGAAACAGCACGGTATCTAGCGCGCGGTCGATTTGTTGGGCTTCTTTTTCCTTCGGCATCGGAGGGCGAAGAATGAACAGGCCTTGGCGCTGCTTCTTTCCGAAGCGAGCCGCGAATTCCATGTCGAGGACAGCATCCATCAGGTGAGTGCGGACGGTTTCGGCTCCATAGTCTGTACTCTTCAGCGTGCCAACCGCATCGCGCGTAACAAAAGGCGCGTAGACGGAACGCTTGCCGCGGGGGGTATCGAAGGAAAGAAATGGGGTGTCAGTCAAAATCTCTTCCGCGGCGAGTTGAAGTGTCTTGCGAATGCAGTCGCTCACCAGTCGTAGCGCCCCATCGTCGTCGATGCGTGTGCGTGCGTCTGCTTCCTTGATTGGAATGGCTGCTGTCACCTGCTGCTCAAATGCGGCGTTTAGAAACTCTGGAAGATTGGAGTTGTAGAACGGGCTGGGATCGGCAAACTCGATCTGTGTCGAGGGCGAACCCTCGCCCGCAAGCGCACATCGCTTCGCGACATGCGCAAGTGCGATGATGTTGGCCGCTGACTCGCCGTACAGACATTTCAATCGCCCAGGATCTTCCATTACTTTCGCATGGCGCACGCCATTTGCGTCCATGCCGGCGACACCGATATTGAATCGCTCGCTTGTATAGGGATCAGGGGTGCACCGAATAACAAACCACTGTCCAGTCTGCTGCAGATTGAGCGAAGGCTGTGTCTTCAGCAATGAATCAAACGTGTTCATATCAGTAGGCCAAGACGACTGCGAAACCAGCCAACGACTTCGTGTGAGCGTCGCCGAATCGCTTCCGCACTCGCAGTAGCGCGTCCAGTTGCTCCCACTTGAATTGCCTTGCTGAACTCGGGTTGAATCTCATAAAAGAGATCCACTAGAACTTCAGCTGCAGCGATGATGCCCGTTTTTAACCTAGGCGACAATGCCTGAATTGGGGCAAGGTCTTCGATAAGCTTGCTGCGTGCCCATACTTGTGGTTCGTACAGGCGCTCTGTGGGGAATGCCGCGCCACCCAGAATGGCTTCATGGTCGAAGATTTCGATGGATCGTGGTCCGGTGAATGCCAAATTGCCGATGTTACGGTCGCTGTTGCCCAAGAGTTGATCGGCAGCGATGATCGACGCGAATGCAGCGCAGGCATGTAGGCGCCGAGTGACTTCATCCAGTTGCTCTGGGCCGAGCGGCTGATAAATTTGCTTGGCAGTTCCCTCGAATCCACGGGCGGCCTCCAGGCTCGCAAAGGCCAGAGTGGCCTCGTCCGACCCAAGCACTGGGGCAGGAAGCACAGCGCCTTCTGAGCAAGGTACACCCAATCCACTCAGGAGGGTGCACGCAAGCGCCTCATTGAAGAGTCCAAATGGCTCGGTCACCGAAAAATGCTTGACGTAAGCCCGCCGAACTTGGCCCTGGAAGCGGATCAACGCCAGGTGGGTCTCGCGTAGACCGCCGTGAGGTGGTCGTGAGGGTGCGCCCGGCACTGGGCCCAAATAGGCATCCACCCCCAGCAGCGGTGGTACGCGAATCGTCATTTTTTCAAGAAGCCGGGAATATCTTGGTTTGCTGTGGGGGGGGTGCCTACGAAGTCGTTGGTCGACACGGCGGCCCGTGTGTTGTGGGTGGTCGAGGACTGCATGAGTTTTTCTAACGCTTCGCGTATAGCTAATTCGCCAGGGTGGAGGGCGAGGGCGTGCAATAGATCGGCCACGGCCTCGCGCTTGTCTGGGGCGACCCGATGGACTGCGAGCGCCAGTTGATCGAGGATCTGCGAGAGAGTCAGTTCATGGGGCTGGGCTTGAATGATCGGGGGCGCGCTGGAGAACCATCCATTCAGCTTGGGAATGGCGGTCACGATCTTTATGACCGTTTTTTCTGTAATGGCCTTGCCCCCGGAAAGCATCTGACGGACAAACGCTCCATCCTTGTAGCCAAGCCGACGCCCGAAGGCTGCTTCATTTCCGCCAAATTCCTCATCGATGACGCGCTGCAGTATGCGTCTTCGGCTTTCCTGAACATCTTCTTTAAGCATGCAGCGAAAGCTATCACGCAATAGCATAGCGTTCGGCCCTTGTGAAGCATAGCGAACGCTACTAATATGCGGAGCCATGGAACTTCTCGAATACATTCGTGGACCGGGTTCAAGTGCTGCCGGGCTTGGGCGAAGCCTCGGGATCGCCCCCGCGTTTCTTTACCAGATCGCCCACGGCAAGCGTAAGGCGAATGCCGCTCTGTCCCGATCAATAGAAAGGGCTACAAGGGGCGCCGTCATGCGCTGGGACCTGCGCCCAGACGACTGGCACTTGATCTGGCCCGAACTCATCGATACCGCCGGTGCGCCCGCGATCCCAACACAACAAAGACGAACTCCATGACCGAGCATCGTGAAATCCGTCATTTCCATCTCTTCTGCGGCCTGGGCGGTGGCGCCAAAGGGTTCAACAAGGCGCAGCCGCGAATCCCCGGCATCCAGGGCCGCATGCGCTGCATCGGCGGTATCGATGTCGATCCAGCTGGCATTGCGGATTTCTCGCGGCTGGCCGGTGTCCAGGGCACGGTGCTCGATCTGTTCGACCGATCGCAATACCGCGATTTCCATGGCGCCGAACCTCCTGCAGCGTGGCAAGAGGCGTCGCCTGCTGATATCCAGCAGGCCGCAGGGAATGAGCGACCACACATCGTGTTCCTGTCAGCGCCGTGCAAAGGGTTCTCCGGGCTGCTCTCGGAGACGCGCAGCAAAACCACCAAGTACCAGGCACTGAACCGCTTGACCGTGCGCGGTGTCTGGCTGATGCTCGAAGCCTTTGGCGACGACCCGCCGGAATTCGTCCTGTTCGAGAACGTGCCGCGCATCCAGAACCGCGGCGCGCACCTGCTCAGCCAGATCACATCACTGCTGGAGCAGTATGGCTATGCCGTTGCCGGCGCGCCGCATGATTGCGGCGAACTGGGCGGGCTCGGGCAATCTCGCAAACGCTACCTGCTGGTCGCTCGCCACCGGGAGAAGGTTCCCCCATTCCTCTACGAGCCGCCGAAACTGGCGTTGCGCAGCGTGGGCGAGATCATCGGCCGGTTGCCGGTGCCCGGCGATGGAATCGGTGGGCCGATGCACCGCATGCCACAACTGGCGTGGAAGACCTGGGTGCGCCTGGCCTTCGTCGAAGCGGGCTCGGACTGGCGCTCGTTGAACCGGCTGACCGTCGAAAACGGCCTGCTGCGCGACTATCTGGTCGTGCCGAAGATGCACGATGGCATGGTGACCACTTCTATATCAGCGGCCTTCGCTATCGCTGATCCCCGATTCGACGGACAGCGCAACGACTACATGCAATATGGGGTGATCCCGTGGGGACAGCCCACTGGGGCCATGATCAACGTGAAGTCCCCTGGCCAAGGCAAATTTGCCGTGGCCGACCCCAGGCACTTCGGGCCATCGAAGCACGGCAACGAATTCCGTGTGGTCCGGCGGCGAGATGTTTCCCGCGCTGTCACAGGCGGCCATGGCCCAAGCCAGTGCGTCGCCGATCCACGGGGCGGGACTGACCCGGCAAAGCTGCACAGCAAATACGAGGTGGCAACATGGGATGGTTCAGCGCGCACGGTCATCAGCGGCAGCAACACGGGGCAGGGCGCCTTTGCGGTCGCTGACCCGCGTCCTGGGCTTGCCCGCGACAAGGGCGATCATTACCTGACAGCCGGGCACTACGGCGTCACCGCCTGGGACGCCCCAAGTGGAGCCGTCTCGGCGGCTGCAGGGCACGACAACGGGCGCTGGAGTGTTGCCGACCCGCGAGAGCCTGCGTGCTGCTTTGATGTCGCGGAAGAGGCAGGAGCGCCCTGTGAAATGCCAGGAGCGAATGACAAGCTGGCGGCCAGGATCGTCGCGGAGGACAGAACGTGGCATCGCCCATTCACGACGCTGGAACTGGCCGCGTTGCAGAGCCTGGTGGATCCGGAGGAATGGCTTGAGCTGGAGGGACTGAGCGACAGCGCATGGCGGGAGCGCATCGGCAATGCCGTGCCGCCGGATGCGGCGCAGGCCATCGGCGAAGAAATCGGCCGCACGCTGCTGCTGGCCTGGGCGGGCGAGACCTTCCAGTTGTCCGCGACACCGCTCTGGGTGCGCAACATCGATATCGCAATGTCCCTGGACGTGCCGCAGTTCATCCTCGGAGATTTGTCATGAATCCAGGCATGTCCAACTCCCTGGGTCTTGTCATGGCTCTGCGCATGCGGCGCGCACAGATTCAGACCCACTGCACTGACCAAAGGACCGGCGTCATGACAGCTTCAGGTGGCACCTACCTCAATGAGACTGAACGCCGCGCCGCCGCAGATTGGCTGCGTGGTCAGCTTGACCGTGGCGAAATTGAGCCCGATCTGGCGGCGTACTTCCTTGCACGCCTCGAAGACCTGAAGTCTCCCTTGATTCGCTTTGCCCCTCTGGGAGTAGGCGAAGGCCCGTTTTTGACCCCTGACGAGCGAATGCGACTTGCGGTCGAAATCAGGCAGGAGCTGACTGCGGGAACGCTGTCGGCTGACTCCCAGAAGGCGCAGTTGCTTCCCGCGCTCGAGAACGTACTCAGTGTCCCCTTTGTTTGGCGATCAGACATCAAGGATGCCAACGACCATGGCTAAACCTAGTCTCAATGGCAGGTCGTTGCCAACAGCAACGGGTAAATATCTGAAGCCTTGGATATCCACCGGTCGGTGCCGCCGCCGTGGTGCTGCGCGCCACAGAGAACATGCACCGGCAGGAATTCAGTCTGGAAGACGCAGCGGCGACCGTGCTGCGTCTGGTGGAGGCCGGGATGTCTCCGCCCAGCATCGCCAAGGCGCTGGCCCGCCGGGAATCCTGGGTGACTGGCATGCTTTCCCTGGCCCGCAACCCGCTTGCACGCGACCTGGCGTCACTTGGACGCCTGCAGTCAGTCTCGGCCTGGGAAGAGTTCTCCTCGCTCGACGCTGCTCAACAGCGCGGCATCGTCGAATCCAGCGATGTGATCACCGTTGCGCGTTGCGAGGCGGCGCGCAAGGCCTGCCAACAGCAGTCGCAGAAGCGACAGCAAAAGCTGCTCGATGCACCGCCGCAGGCCACGCACCCCACACCCGCTGAGGCACCTGACGAACAGGGAGCCAAGGACGTGTCTGAGGAATCGAGCGAGCCCGTGCTGAAGGTGCGTGTGAGCGCTGCACTGTACCGAGCCCTGAAGCAGATCAGCGAGCAAGAGCACCGCTCCGAGGAAGATGTCTTGCGCGAGGCGCTGGACGCTTGGTTTGCCACCCACCCGATCGCAGCCAGCCATGTCTGACGCACAAAGCCTGTATGACAGCATGGTCGGCGAAGCCCACAAATTCGCATCCGTGAGCACGCTCAGCGTCGAAGACGTGCGCCAGACGCTGTATCTGATGTGCCTGGAACGCGCAGCCGGTATCGACGGCTACAACCCACTGGTCGGTTCAGAACGAGCGTACATCATGGGCCGCATGTGGGGCCTGGTGGAGCGCTGGCGTGCGATGCGATCTCTCGAAGACGAGGAAATGGAATTCATTGGCGGCCAATCCAGGGTATTGATCGCCGCCCGATTTGACGATCAGATCAGCCGCAGTGGCAGTGGATCTGCTTGCTGGGGGCAGCGGCCTGTCGGCGTCAGGAACCATGACTTTTGGCTGAACGCCGGAGATTCCTGAATCGACGTACTGATCAACCAGGAAGGCGAAGACCTCGGCGGATGATCCGGCCGTCAGAATCTCGCGCAGCCCGATCTGAGCCGACCTGCCGCGCCCAGGCGTGTTCGGCTCACTGAAGCGCAACCTCCCGATCTGGTGATCGCCCGTGATGGCAAGCAGGCGCATGTCGTCAACGGGGCCCTGCTTTGCCATGCGGCGCACAAGCTCCTGTGCCAGCCAGCCTTCCGGCCTGTTCATCGTGAAAATAGGGGGCAACACGTTGCCGCTATAGCTCTGCGCCCGCAGCGGCATGGTCAGCGAAATCTCACACGACAGGTCGACGCCGCGGTTGTAATTGAAGACGTATTGCGATTCGCGGCGCAGATGGCCTGCATCTCCCTGTGGAGTGGAGACTTCAAGCTCTTTCGTCTTCATCACCGAAATACTCATCGAGTCGATCCAGTTCGGCACGCGGGTCGGCGATCAGTAACCCCTTTCCCAACGCGGCGAGAGCCGCAAACACGGTATAAAGACCCACGTTGCGGCCCGCTTCCAAGGCTACGATGGTCTGGCGCTTGGTGCCGATCTGCGCAGCGATTCCGGCCTGGCTTTTGCCCTGGGCCTTGCGCTCGGCACGGAATGCGCGACCGAGGTCCTGCGCATTCAGCGATGGAAGTTGACGCACTTGAATGTCCTTCATATAGGACATTTTTGTGCTTTCCAAGTAATTTGTCCATTTATTTTGACATTCTTCCCGTCGATGTCGCCGCCCCGAGTTTGATGCGCTCAGCCAGCGCCGCGTCCTGGTAATACTTGATCTTCTGGCAGTACACCGGGGCATGACCAGCAACGAACACAAGTTCGTCGTCTGGGGGCAGGCGCATGCATTCGTCGGGCGTGAGCAGCGGGCGTTGCACGATCTGCTCGTTGGTGTTGACGTTCTGCAACAGCACGGCAAGCCGGTTGCCGCTGTATTGCCGCTGGGTATGGCTGACGGTGGCCTGCCCGGCCATCTTGGACAGCAGCTCGGCCGTCTCGATCTTGTTCGGGGCGTAGGCCACGCGAATGTGGCAGTTGCTGATGATGGATTCGTCCTTGCCATAGGCGGCAAAGAGCTGGCTCAAGTCCTGCACGATGAGCAGCGCCTTGAGGCCGTAACCGGCGATGAAGGCCAGGGCCTCCTGGAAGATGTCGAGCTTGCCCAGGCTGGGAAACTCATCGAGCAGAAGCAGGAGGCGATGGGGATAGCGACTCTTGCTCGCCCCGCCCGCATCGAAGTCCATGCCTTCGGTCAGGCGCCGCACCACCTGGTTGATCACCAGGCGCAGCAGGGGTTTGAGCCGGTCTTTGTCGCTTGGCGGCACCACCAGGTACAGCGCCGTCTTGCGGGCCTCCTTCTTGCCGTTCACGTCGGCGCCACCCATGATGCTCTCCAGCGTGAAATCGGAGACGCGGGTGTTCTCGGCGACGATGGGGTCGCGGTAGAGGGAGAGAAAAGACAGGGCGGTGGAGAGCACGCCAGAGGCTTCGTTGGGCGCCTTGTTGAGAAACGACTGGCTGGCCTGCGCGACTGCGGCCCAGCCGGTGCGAGCATGGGGGTCGGTGCTCTGTGCCCCCTTCTCCAGCGCCACGTCGCGAATGTAGGTCATCACGGCCTGCGAACCTTCCATCGGCTCAGCATCTTCAGACTGATTGCGGGCGGCTGCCTCCTTGGCGATCTCGCGAATCGGGCCGCCGTCGGAAAGAATGGCCTGAACCGTGTGAAGGCAGCGCAGGCGGGCTTCAGGCCCTTTGCCGTCCCAGTAAAGGAGAACGAACAACACCACCCCCGTCATCAGATCGAAGCCGGTCTTGGCCCAGTGGTCGTTCAGGCCCTTGCCGTCGGGATCGACGATCATGGTGGCGATGTTCTGCACATCCTTCACCAGGTTGCCATCCATGCGGATTTCCTGCAGGGGATTGAACCGCGCGGAATCCGGCGAGGTCGGATCGAACTTGATGGCCCGGTGCCCCAGCACCTTCTCGCGGAATCCGCTGGTCAAGGCCCAGTTCTCACCCTTGATGTCATGCACCAAGACGGATTGGTCCCAGGCCAGCAGGGTCGGTATGACAATGCCCACCCCCTTGCCGGAGCGGGTGGGTGCGAACACCATCATGTGCTCCGGCCCTTTGTGCCGCAGGTAGCGCACATGCTGTCCATCGTTCCAGGCGCCGAACAGCACCCCGCCCTTGTTCTTGTCGTCGGGCAGGATGCCAGCGGCTGCGACTTCGGTGTCTGTTGCCCAATGCGCCGAGCCGTGCAGGTCGTTGCGCTCGGCATCGGCCTTGCGCGATCGGCGGTAAGCAATGCCGACGGGCAACACCAGGGAGAGGAAGCCGCCAACACCCATGATGAGGTGGGCGCGTTCCAGAATATCCAGCACGGCCTGGCCGTACTCGATGCGGTTGTATTTGAAGGTCCAGATCAGAATGTCGAATGGGGCATACAACCACGGCGGGACCATCGGCTCGCCCAAGGCCGCGCTGAAACCGAAGCCCCACGCGGCATACTCGGTCGCAGCCCAAGTGGACAGCACCACGATCATGAGGAACAGACCCAGACCTGTCCAGACGAAGCGGGTGGCGCGTCGAGCTGGTTGCCATACAGCGCGTTGTTGACTTCGCGCTTGTGCACTTGACGCAGTGCGCCCTCCTCCGTCGGCCCGTCGGCAAACCCCAGAGACTGCTTTCCGTCGAACACTTCCCATTGCCGCCCGTGACCCGGCCCGAGCTTGACTGCGCTGGCTTCCGCGCGGAACTCGGCAAAGGTCATCTCGTGGGGCGCCTTGTGGCGTGCCTGTTCCTGCTCCCCGGATTGCGGTCTGGCTGGTTCATTCGCGCCACGAACCGCCACAACACGAAGGTGCGCATGCTCTGTGGCAAGGCGCTCTTTCGCTGCGGCGTCAAGCAACCGGGCCGCCTCCCTGGGCGCGACGCCAGCCGTCCCCGGCACAGGGACATCATCCCAGCCACTCTCGATGACGAGCCCCTGTGCAGCGGTCTTGGCGATCAGGATTTTTTCGACTTCAGACTTCCCGTATGTGAACTCGCCGCCCCTGCTCTTGTCCTTGGTCAGGACGAATGTTTTTTCATAGGAGCCCGTCGATGCCTTGAATTTCCAGCCATCCTCCTCAAGGGCTTCGCGCAGCGTCGGCGGTCTGGGTGCGAGTTCGTGCTGGGGTACTTGGTCACGCACAGCGGGCAAGTCGATGGAAACCGTGCTCCTTCCAGAGTTCGACGGGCATGCCTCGCTCGCCTTTTTTCACGCGGCCACCCAACGCGTTGATCTGCTTGACCGTGCCATAGCGCGGATCGACGTAGCCACGGTCGGCCTGTTCCAGCAGCAACATGAGGCGGTTACCACCGCGGTATTCGCGGCCGGTTTCCATATTCCGGGGCAGACCCTGGCCGACCCAGGGTTTATTCCAGGGGATCTGCCCCTGCTCCAGCGACTGCACCAGTTTGGTGGTCAGTTCTTGGCGCAGGTCGCGCGGGGGCTTGGCAGCGGCCGCCTCGGGCTTGGTGTTCTCAGACATGCTCGGCCTCCGTTTCGGTGTCGTCGATGTCCGCGCCCAGCGCTTCAGCGGCTGCGCGATCGGGCGCTTGGAGGATCACGAATTCAGTCGAGTCGTCTGTCGGTTCGGTTGGCAGGGTTTCCTTCTCTTGCTCCTGGCGCTTTTCCAGCTCTTCGTCGATGTTGCGGGTGCGCAGTTGCTGCTGCAGCTGCGCACGCTCGGCCTCGATCTTGGCCCACATGCGCTCGGTGACACGTTCGCCCAGTGGGGTGAGGTGATCCTTGTCATCGATGAGCTGGGTCTGTTCGTCATGGCCCTGGAGCTGGGCGCGCTGCCCAGGTGTCAGAGGCTGGTAGCGCGAGGCGCGGTCCAGACCGTCCCAGCCATGGTGGTCGAGCTTGGTTAGCAGCGCTTCGGCCTGCATGAATTGGGCATCGACCGCGTAGGTACGGCTATCGTCGCCGCGGCTGACGCGAGCAGGCTCAACGCTTCCTTTCCCGACCGCCGGAGCCGTCAGACGAACGTCTTCGGCCAGCTCGTCGCGTTGCATGGCCTGGAGACGCCCAGCCTGCCAGGTGTGCTGCAGATCGGGGTTCTGCACTTTCAGACCCAGGCGTCCAGCGAGTTCGGCTGCGCGTTCCTGGAACTCGCGACTACCGGTGAGCTGCAGCCCCTTGTCCATGTCGAATTTCTGTTCGGCCAGGCGCAAGGCGGCCTCGATTTCACGGTCATCGACCTGATAGAGATCGACGCGCTCGCCGTGATCGCTCATGACCCGCTCGCCGTCGCGGGCATAGTGCACCGACTTGGGCGGTCCATCGTCGATGTCGTGGGTCAGGCCTTCAAGAGCTTCGGGCTCCAGCGCGGCCGTGCGCTTGCCGCGAATACTCTCCTGCGCAGGGTCGCGGGCATTCTCCTGTTCCAGCATGCGGGCGGCCACGGGATCGCGCTCGGCATGCGGCTCCAGGAACTCGCGCAGCGTCGGCACCATGGGCAGCCCGCTGGCCAGCGTCTTACGCTCTGCCATCTGCGACTTTTGCAGGTGCTCGATCTGTTTTGCAGCCTCGAAAGCATGCAAATCGAGGTCGCCGCGCTGTTTGACGATCTCGGCGCGCTGCTGCGCGAGGCTGGCGAACAAATCCTCTCTTGCCGCCAGATGCTTCACGTTCAGGTCTTGCCACGCCTTGGCGCGTGTCTCCCGAGCGGGCCGCGCCGCTTCGCGCCAGGCGTCAAGCAGGGAGACTTGGCCGCGGCCTGCGACTCCACCGCTGAACGATGCTTCAGCAAGGGCCGCTTCCAAGGCAACCCCGTCTATCACGTCGCCATCACCTGGCAAGAGGGAGAACACCCGACTGCAAAGCAGGCCGAACACGCCTGCAAGCAAGTCATGAATGCTCTGGGATACGGTGAGCATCAGGCCGCATGGGCCACCCACCGCGACACCGACAATGATCATGTGCACCTGGTCATCAACCGGGTGCATCCAGAAAAATTCATTGCCGTTCAGCCGCCGTTCAAAAAAGACTATTTCATCCTCGACCGCTGCATGCGCGAGCTCGAACTGGAATTCGGCTACGCCCGCGCGAATGGCCCTTATATCACCCTGGACACCGACCAAGGGCCGACCATCGTGCGCATGAGCCGGGCCGAACGGAGAATGCGGGGGCTGTTGAAAGAGGAGGGCAATCCACGGCTAACACGAAGCGCCACAGCAGCCGAATACAGGCTGGGCACTGATTCCTTTCAGTCCTGGGTTGCCGCCCGCCCTTCCCAAGACCTGCGTGCCGTCGTGCAGGCTCCCGGCGCCACCTGGGCGGATGCTCACCAGGCCCTGGCGCAGCACGGCGTCACCATCCAAACCAAAGGCTCCGGTCTGGTCGTCACCACCCAGCTTGACGACGGCCGCATCCTGGCCGCCAAGGCTTCCCAGTTAGGTCGCTGGGCCAGCAAATCCGAACTGGAAAAGCGCCTCGGCCCCTTCATCCCAGGCCCGGAACTGCCGCCGCAAAAGCCGGCCCCTTACGCGCTATACGTCAAAAACAGTATGCACCAGGGCCACAAAACAACGGGCAAACAACCCAAACGCGATCCTGACGAACGCGCCCTTCGCAGACAGGCCCGTGCCGATGCGCGCGCAGCGCTCGCTGCTCGCTTCGAGGCCGAGCAAGCGGCAGGGCGTGCGCAGCGGCCTCAGCAACGCGCTGCCTTACGCATCCAACACCAACAAGAACGCAAGGAACTCACCGCGCAAATGCGGCAGGAGCGCAAGGCCCTGCCCGAGCAGGCGAGGCAGCAGGGCCAGCCGCTGGCCGTGGTGCAGTCGCTGTGGGCACTGCGGGCGGCGCAGGAGCGCGAAGCCTTGCAGAAGCGCCAGGCGACAGAACGCAAGGCGCTCTCAGCCAAGCTGCCTAAACAGGAAGTCTGGCGCACATGGCTGGAACGTGAGGCCGCACGGGGCGATGAAGCGGCGCAGGCCGCGCTGCGCGGGATTCGCTACCGCGAGCAGCGCAACAAGAACAAAGCGGTGGACGGCATCGAGGGCGAAGAACTCGACCCGCTGCGCAAGCTCACGCTGGCCGGGCTGCAAGCGCAGATCGACCAGAAACGGCAACTGGTGCTGTACCGGGGTTCAGATGGCCGGGACAAGTTCACCGACACTGGCCCGCGCATCGTGATGCACGACAAGAGCGACGAGAGCCTGGAAGCGGCCTTGCGCATGGCGGCGCAGAAGTTCGGCGGTAAGGTGGACATCACCGGAAGCGCCGAGTTCCGGGAGCGGGCCGCCCGGCAGGCGGTGCGGCTGGGGATCGAGGTGACGGATGCCGACTTGCAAGGCGTGGTCAAGGATGAGCAGGTGCGGATGCAGAACGAGGCGAGGGGGTTATCCCCATCGGCTGTGGAGAAGTCACGGCCCGAAGTCGCCAAGCCCTTGCAACCACAGGCGGGAACTGGTCTGCCTCAGAAAGAGGCAGCCGATCCCGCCGTGCAAGCGATGGAGCGTGCGCTTGATGAGTGGATAGGCGGCGACCATAGCGCCGGGCCAGTGAAAGCATTCATCGCCGCGCATGATCGTGCCGTGCAGCAAGGGCGAGAGGGCCGGGAGTTGGTTGCGCTGGCTGTTGGCCGGGCGCTCTCAAGGCGCGGTGACGATGCAGGGCCAGCCATCGCGCAGTTCAACGATGCCGTTGGCAGGCAGCGCGAGAGGGAGATCGGGAGGTGAGCCGGAAACGCCGAGATTCCCGCCTTGGCTTGTACGGCATTCTGCCGTATGATTGCATCAGGAGGACAAAGCCATGCCCGTCACCATCTCTACCGCCCGTCTGGAAGCCCGAATCAGCACCGATCTGCATTCGATGCTCAAGCGTGCCGCCGAGATTCAGGGGCGCACCATGACTGATTTCGTTGTGTCTGCCGTGCAGGATGCCGCGCAGCGCGCGATCGAGCAAGCTGAAGTCATTCGCCTGTCTCTGGCCGATCAGGAATGTTTCGCACAAGCGCTGCTGTCGCCGCCGAAACCGGCCCCTGCGTTGGAGCGTGCCTTCGCTCGCCGTAGCAAGCTCCTGCGCACGGAATGAGCCGAGCACCGTACCTACTCTCGCCGCTCGATGCAGGACATGACCGCGCCGGTTTCCATAGCGATTCGGATCCGCTGAATCGCTACCTGCGCGAGCAAGTCACCCAGGACATTCGCCGTCGCGTAGCCGCCTGTTTCGTGGCCCTGGCGGACGGGCAGCGTATCGTGGGTTACTACACCTTGGCATCGGCAAGCCTGCTGCTCGCCGATCTTCCGGCCAGCACCGGCAAGAAACTGCCGCGCTATCCGACCGTGCCCGCCGTTCGCATGGGCCGCTTGGCCGTCGATCGAGCATTCAAAGGACAAGGTCTTGGCGGAGCTCTGCTGGCCGATGCGCTCGACCGTGCCACCCGTTCGGAGATTGCCGCCTTTGCGCTGATCGTCGACGCCAAAGACGAGGCGGCAGCAGCGTTCTACCGGCATCATGGCTTCATTGCCTTGCCAGCCTCGCCGCTTACTCTGTTCTTGCCGCTGACAACTGTCCCGCGTTCTTGAAACTCGTCGTTCCGGCGCATGCGCCAAATATCTGACGGCTGTTCTTGAGGAAAACGACCCTGCGCTATTGGCCACAGCCTTGGGCGACGCACCCGGTGCACTGGCCGCGCTCACCAGCCTCAATCCTTCATCATCTTGATGCAGTTGTTCTCGCCGAGCAAAGCGATGCGTGGGTGGAATGCCCGCGCCGTGGCGTCATCCATCGGCGCGTAGGCGCAGATGATCAGTACATCGCCGACAGCGGCATGGCGGGCCGCAGAGCCATTGAGGGTGATACGGCCACTGTGTTCGGTTTCGGCGATGGCATAGGTGCTCAGACGTGCGCCGGTGGTGACGTTGTAAATCTCGATCTGCTCACCTGGAAGGATGTCGCAGGCATCCAGCAGTGCCTGGTCGATGCCGCACGATCCCTCGTAGTGAAGATCAGCTCCGGTCAGCGTGGCGCTGTGCAGTTTGGCGCGCAGCATCACGCGCATGGGTGGAAGTGGTTTCATCAGCACAGCATAGTGCGTCGTTATCTCGGTTGATTTGGGCATCGTTCCGTTTACTTCCGAAGTCGTCCGGGCACAGTCCGAAGCCGTCCGGTTGGCGTTCGGATCTCGAACTGTGGACAAAATCCTTGCAAGGTAAGGGTTCGTCTGACGTTTTCCGACCGGCCTGCGGCCCGTCTCCAAACGCACACGAACGCCACTTGGTCAGGCTCCGCCCGACACCCGACTGCAACCGACCGGTCACCGGCGCGCTCCGATCTGCTCCCGATCGTTTCCGACGCGCCACCGAACGGCCTCCTACCGGTTCTCCGCGGTTCCCTTGTCGCACACGGCGCGGGCCGCCCCGCAGAGTCCAGGCATCGGCCCCACTCCCTGCGGGCCGCAACACTGGAGAAAAACATGAGCGAGAAAGACGATAAGCCAGATCACGTCTTCGACGCCCAGGCCGCCTACGCGCAACTCGGCGCCGTGTCGGCGGCGCTGCTGGCCGCCCGCCGCGCCCGCCAGAGCGCCAAAGCTGCGGCTACGGCACGGCAGTTCGCGCTGAACACCGTCCGCAGCCTTGAGCCCGTCATCGTTGGCATGTTCGAGGATGGTGCGTCTGTGAACGAGGTTCTGGCGTTGATTCAGTCCCACCTTCCTGCCGTGCCTTCTGCCGATCTGCGCTATGCGCTCGCTTATATCCGCGAGCGGCACCGTCTGCATGATCTACCGAACGCCGCAGTGACCCGCCCAGCTGGGGACGTTGCGAGAGCAAAGCCGAAACCAGCCGCCATGCCGCCAAAGCAGGCGGAGCGGAAAGCGCAATCCAAGGACGCCCCACCAAAGACAGCGGAGGGCACGGCGCCTGCAGCAGCTCCCGCACCAAAGGCGCCCAGCGCCGAGGGCAAACCGACCCAGCACTCGACGATTCCCAGCGCCCGGCTGCCCGATTGGGCCGACTGGTCGGATTTGATGCCCGGCGAATCGGACGACGACTACATCTTTCGCAAGTCGCTGGAGATGCCGCCTGAGACCCAGCGCAAATTCATCGGCGAGCACAACCGCTGATCGCCGGTGCCACCGGTCGCTTCCGGGGGCGTTCCCCGGCTTACCTCTGAAAGGCAGCAACTCAGAGCAAGTGTTCATGGAGGCTCTCGGCAGTTTGCCTACCGAAAACGAATGGAAGGAAATCCGCTCACTTCTGGGTATCTTGCAGAGGGCCGGATTTGAGGTGGACGACCCGACCAATGCGCCGCATGTCACGCTGTTCGCCTGGGGTTGGGCGCGCAGTACGCCTAGGGCGGACGTATTGGCTGCGGTGAAGGCAGCGGTGCTGGAATCGGGACGGGGCGATGCAGTGCAGGTGGACTTGAACCCGATATTGCAGGGGTTGCGTGCCCTGCAAGATGCTTCAGCGCGCCCGGTGGCGGTGAAGGTTGATGACTCCGTGGTCAAGTCCGCCGTGTCGGAAGCCTTGCGCGAGCCGATCTCGCTGGCCTCAATGGCGGTTCTTGGTGTGGTCATTGCCGGATCGCTGTTCATCGGCTCCTGGTGGGGCAAACGGCAGCTGGAGCCTACCGTTCAGATGCAGCAGCAGATGATTCAGAAGCTGACCGCGACCAGCCCGCACGCCGATGAGCACGCCCGGAAGTAGCCGCTGGGCGCTCGCCACACCGGGCGCTGTTGCGGCCGGCGGTGCCTGGCTGCTCGGCGGTGGCAGTTTGCTGGGGCCAGCGTGTTCACTTGTCCTGCCGGTTCTCGTCGCCTGTCAGAGCAAGTGGTGGAGGCGATTGACCGTCGCCCTGGCTTATTACTTGACAGGATGCTGGCCCATCGTCAGCGCCGTGCTCGGCTACTGGGGCGCACAACATGCGGGGTTTGCCATCGCAGGCTGGCTGACTGCGTCCATTCTGCTTGCGCTGCCATGGGCATTGCCATCACGCCGTGGCGGACTGCTGGCGGCATTGTTGCTGACGGCTCTACCCCCTCTGGGGGTTATCGGATGGTTGTCGCCGATGAACGCGATGGGGGTCTTGTATCCAGGCAGCGGATGGCTCGGCGTTGTGGCACTGGTGGCGCTCGTCGGGACGTTACCGGCGGCGGCGCGGGGCAGGCGTTTCGGACTGAGCGCTGTTGCCGGGCTTCTGGCGACGGGTGCCTTCATGAACGCGCTGGCTTGGTCTGTGATCCACCCTACAGCGCCTGAGGGCTGGATAGGTGTTCGGACGTTTATCCGGCCTGGCAATGGAAACGTCCTGGCGGATATTCAGAATAACCAGACTGGCATCGGTGCAGGACTGCAGCAAGGTGCAGGAGCGCGGGTCGTGGTTTTCCCCGAAGCGATCTTGCCGGACTGGTATGCCGGTACGCAGGCGCAGTTTGCGGCTGCGGTACCGCGTGCGCAAGTCTGGCTGCTGGGTGTGCAGGCCGGTGCGCACGATGCGGTGGTGCGGGTTGAGCACGGCCGGGCTGATTCCGCACCCGTTGCTGTGGCTGCCGGGCTGCTGTTGGGTGGTGACTGGCAGCCCTGGAATCCGCGCACCCTGCACCCGGCATGGTGGCAGCAGGTGTTTGATCTGGATGGGCAGCGGGTTTGGGCGGCGCTCTGCGTGGAGCAGGTGCAACCATGGACATGGCTGGAGGCGTTGTGGCAACGGCCTACTGTGATCCTGGCGCAGTCCAATACTTGGTGGGCCACGCCAGGGAATGCAGCCCCTGCGATTCAGGAAGCGAGCACGCGGGCGTGGGCGCGGTTGATGGGAGTGCCGGTGGTGACGGCGGTGAATCGGTAGTTCTGTCGAATCAGGCCAGCACTGCCATCAGACACACAATTTGTAGAGCTTCCACGGCTTGCATTGCGCGAGGAATTTTTCTGTGCATCTCCAAAGCACAATCCAACTCCCGCACACCGCGCAAAGGCACAATATCAAGCACTGACCACATGAGCCTAGCTATGCTGCCCGCAAAGACCACCAGTCGCCGCGCACCCGCCAAGAGCATCTATCAGCTGCACATTCAGCTGCTCTATATCGAGCCGAGGGTCTGGCGCCGGTTTTGGGTGCCTGGTGCCATCACTCTGGCGGGCTTGGATCGGGTGATTCAAACAATCATGGGGTGGACGAACAGCCACCTTCACGAATTCGAGATCGAAGGGCAGCGCTACGGCATGGCTCTGGATGAGTACCCGGTTGACAAGCCCGCCAAGCTCGACAAGGACTTCCGCCTGGCTGATCTGCTGGGCACGAGCATGCATAACTTCATCTACACCTATGACTTCGGCGACGATTGGTGCCATGTCGTGACCGTGGAGCAGCTTCTCAAGCCCGACCCCGAGTACAACACTTGGCCGCAGTGCCTGGAAGGGCAGAATGCCTGTCCACCAGAGGACGTGGGTGGGCCTCCTGGCTACCTCAGCTTTCTGGAGGCTGTTCTCGACCCGACCCATGAGGAACACAAGGCGATGCGTCGGTGGTTTGGTGGCCCATTTGATCCGGCTGGATTTGACGTCAACTCTGTGAACATCGCGCTGCGGGATGTGCTGGGCTAAGGCTACGCTGAACGCGGCGGGCTGTTCAGCGTAGCCTTAGAACCTATCCGTAAATAATGTTGACCTTGAGCGGCACTTTCCGAAACGCGATGATGGCTGCGGCGAGGTGGTTGAGTGCGAGGAAGCTGCGCTCGAGCTTTTCGTAGCGCACGAGTAGCTTGCGGAATCGGTTGAACCAACTATGGCAAACCTCGACGACCCAGCGCCGGGCCTTCTTCTTCGGGTCGCGCCGCTTGATGTCCGCTTCCCTGCGACGGTCGACGACGTGGGGGATATAGCCGTGCTTGTCATTGGTGCGCGCATTGTCGGCACTGCGGTAGCCGGCATCGGCGCACAGATGCTTGTGGCGCCTCGTCGGCGGACTCTCACGCTTGACCCTGATGGCACCCAGGACTTCGTCCAGGCGTTTGCCATCATTGACGTTCGCCCCGGTCACGATGAGCGACAACGGGACGCCACGGCCGTCCACCAGCAGGTGGCGCTTGCTCCCATTTTTTTCCCCCGGTCGGTCGGGTTCGGCCCGACCGCTTCTTGCGCCAATGGCGCCTTCATCATCGCACCGTCCACGCTCTGCCATCGCCAGGCGATGCCCTGCATGTCGTCGTATTCGGCCAGGCCCGCTTTCCACAGCGCTTCGAAGAAGCCGGCCCTCTCCCATTCCAGGAAGCGTTTGTGCACGGCGCTGGCGCTGCCGAACCGCTCCTTGGGTAGTGCCTTCCACTGACAGCCTGTGCGCAGCACGTACACGATGGCCTCGAACACCTGCCGTGCCGGCTTCGGCGGTCGGCCCGCGCCAGGCTTGCGTCGATAGATCTTGTCCGCCGGCACGGCCCGCTGCGGAATCAGCGGCTCCACTCGCTCCCAGAATGCATCTGTCACAACCCACGACGCAACCCGCTTGGCCACCGTATCGCTCCCACGCCGCACACGCCACGACTCGAAGCGTCATTTTATCTATTTACGGATAAGTTCTTAGCCCATCACCTCAGAATTCCCGCTCCAGCATCACCCAAGTGGACCATTGCGGATGCGACGTACCTTGTTGAAATGACGCCTGTTCACCAAGGGCCAGCAGCCATTGTTGTGTGAGGTGGTAAGCAATTTGTGGCATCACACTTCCCTCCATACCCCGCCGTCCGTCGTCCATGACCAACTGGTTGTCGACTTCCACTTCCACTTGCGCAGCATAAGCAGTCCCTATGGCATGCCCCAAACTGGTGTTGAGGAACCAGCCACTGGCGATACCCGTCCCGATGCGTTGGGTATAGCCAGCCTCTCCCTGGGTGAACCAGGGATACCAGAGCTGCGCCCACATCACCTGAGCCGTCACCGCATTGCCTTGCCCCGGCAGCACACTTGGGCGCGGGTCGGCCCAGTACTGGCCTTCCACTTCGGCCGTCAATAGGCTGGCACGCCCCTCGCTCAAATCACAGGTATGCAAAGCCGCAAACTTCAATCCCGCTGCGACGGGGCCAAACGCTCCATTTCCACGCCCGAAAGGCGCGTTCGCGGTGTAGGCTGGAAGATCGAGCTCCATGCCCAGACGCTCACTGAACTGGCCCTCGATCTCAGGGGAAAGCGTCAGCGACCGTGGCGTGCCATTGGTGTTGGTCTGGGCAAAGACATAGGCCGCATTTTCTAACCATGGTTCCTCGATCCCGATGGCTTTGGTGATGTAGTCGTCCACATCGCATGGCTGCACCGACCATGACTGCGCCTGCGCTTGCGCGCCGAGAAACAAGCCGCCCACACAAGCTAAGCCTCGGGTCCACTGGATGATTCGCATTGCCGCTCCATCAACGTAATGCGAATCATTGTTATTCTGTAAAGGCGATTCGTCAATGCAGGACATGTGTCGCAACGTAACGAAACATTGCGCAGTCCTCATCGGCTCGCTTTTTGCGGAATGGCATCGCCTCACAAACCACAGTTTTTGAGACAACGCCATCGAGACGGCCAAGTCCATGAGTCAACGGCCGGCCCTCTCGCGATCCGGTCTCGATTGAGGGGGGCTGACCGGTGCAATTGCAGGTGAATTTCGAGAAGCGGAGGCGTATGTGAGTCCGCTTCTCATAAAGCGAATGACTCTTATGGGGCGGGTCGACATCGGCCATTGCGCGAGACGGCCTAGATGCCGTTCAGGCCGATGAGTAGCCATTCCAAAACGATGCAAAGTGCCTACGAGTCAATTTTCTTTCGACACGACCACTTGGCACAAACACTTCAAAACTTCATCGATGCCTCACTGAGCGCATTCAGGAGATGGATCAATTGATTCGATTGGTCGACGAGAGCACCATTTTGCAGTTCCGCCAGAACATTGACGACATCTCCATTTTGTTCGGCACGACGCACCAAGTCCCCCGCCATGTGATGAAACTGGGCATGCGTCTTCAGGGCTTGCTCATACAAGGATCGCAACGCTGGTACATCGGTTTGACGGTGGCGATAGAGCCAGCGGCCCAGCTGACAGACATCATCACGGCAGACCACTTTCCAATTCAATGGTTTGCCCTGACCCCTTAGACGTTCAAAGAAGGCCACATTCCATTTTTTGTGAGTCTCAATCGCATGTTTCCAGTCGAAGGGTAACGATTCCTGTCGAAAAATCTGGGCCTGCTTCCCCAGCGCATGTCGCGGTCGATCCGGATCGAGCGTCCAGTTCCAGTCGACCGCCCATGCCAGAATCGCTTCGGGCGCAAGCGGTTTGGCTATGGCAAAGCCCTGTCCCCAGTCCACCCCTAGACAGGCCGCCATCTCGATCAGTTCTTCGGATTCCAAGCCCTCCATCGCCACGCGCATGCCCATGGCCTGCGTCATTCGGACCAAGGCGCCCAAAAACGGAATCGATCGGTCCGGCGTTTCCATTGCCTGCCGCACGGCGGCCTGATCGATTTTCACGACATGAAACGGCAGAGTCTGCAAGCGTTGCAGGCCGCTGTAACCCGACCCAAGATCATCCATTCCCAATTGCACGCCGAGTTCAGCCAGGGATTGAATGGCCTTGTCGCGGGCCGCGTGGTTCTCGATGTCCTCCGTTTCGAGAAGCTCCAGGATCAATCGATGCGGGTCGATTCCGGTTGCCTCCAAGGCATGACGCACCCAGTCGACACACTCGGGCGAAACCAGGACGGTTGGAGGCAAATTGACACTGACGTCCAGCACGAGCCCATCGGTATCCCAGCGATGCAGCCACTGCAGTGCTTGCGACAGCCCGTTCCGAAACAGATGAATGAGATCATGCGCACCCAGAGCCGGAAGAAAGGTCCCAGGCGTGATCCAGTCCGATCCGTCTTGCAGGCGCGCCAAAGCTTCGACCTTGACCAAACGCCCGGTGTACAGATCCACCAAGGGCTGCATGAACATCTTGAGGCGATCACTGTGCAGTAAGCGCCGATAGCGTTGGCGTTCTTGTGACGACGGCATGCCGATCGCAGCGCGACCTGCCGAGATTGATTTGGCATGGCGCTGGAAAAATTGTTGCAATGAACGTAGCCAGAGTTGTGCCGCCCAGGACTCAAACTGGCATGGATAGCCACCAAAGAGGGTAATGACACCGACCGGATTGCCTTGAATATCGAAAACCGGCACGGTTGCTGCACTGCGAATGCCATGCTTGCGCGCAATGGGAGCCACATCGGCGAGCGTGTCGACCGTTGCGTAGTTTGGCACGGTTGCAATCTGGCCAGTCACCCAGGCGCGCACAGTACTGCTCTGGCCAACCTGCGGATTTTGAGGATCAAAGGTGAGCGCCACCCCGGACTGCGACAGGTCCGACAGATAGATCTCGACAACCCCTGCCTCGGCAACCGGGGAAATCTGTCCATGTGCATCCGCTTCACCATAAGCGGCACCCCGAAGCCCATGTAAGTGGCGGAGCAAGGCCTGCAGTGCCATGGCAATCAGGCTGCCTTCCTGCTTGCGGCTCCAGTCCTCGGCCATCGAATCGAGATTGGCGAGCACGCTCTGCCGCGCTTGCTCGATCTGTCGCATGCCTTGGAGCTCCCAATGCATTTCTCGTTTGAGCCGCTCGCCGATGACACCCATGAGTTCCGTGCGGCGATCGCTACGCCAGGGCAGGGATTGAATCGCACGATGGACCAGACTGGTGTAATCCTGCATGGCCAGGATCATCTCGCTGGCATCCAGTCCGATCAAGGCGTGGACTTGCCCCAGTTGCGCAGCTTGCGCTTGGTGCTGGGATTCCGATGTCGCAGGGGACAGCAACTGGCGCAGATGCTCCATCTGCTTGTCCTGCAAATGCGCATATTCCTCGGCACTGAGATGCCCGAGGATGGCTGATGGCTCACGCCGTTGATGTACTTCGGCATAAAACTCCCGGACAAACTGCGCACCGACATGCTGCAGGTGATCCTGGATCTGAATGAGCAGTTCACTGGCTTTGGGCCCATAGGCGTCGAGTTCGCTGGGCAGATAGAGGGATGGTTGCTCGAATCCGCCCTCGCAGAGGCTGCTGTGACAACGCCACCAATGCGGACGGTTCGCTTTTTGTGACTTCGCCTCATACAGCGCAGCATCGGCCAAGCGCATGAGGGCGTCGGGTTCCTGCCCGTCGCCAGGGTAGATGGCCACGCCCATGCTCATGCCGACTTCGGCAAACTGCCTGGGCATGACTTCGAAAGGGGTTTCGACTGCCGTGTGCAAACGACGCGCCAGATTGACGATCTGGCTCTGGAGTTGTTCGGATGCCAGCCCCTCCAACACCACCACGAATTCATCGCCACCGAGTCGAGCAAGAAAGTCGACCGCGCGAAGCTGATGGCCTAGACGCTGTGCGAATTCGGCGAGGAGGATGTCACCGGCGGCATGTCCCCAGGTGTCGTTGACGGGCTTGAAATCGTCGAGGTCGATGATGCCCAGGGCCAACATCTTGTGATCGCGCTGCGCTCTGGCAATTGCCAGAGTGAGGTGCTGCACCAACCCGGCCCGATTGGGCAGGTGGGTCAGGGGGTCATGAATCGACTGCTCGCGCAGGGTTTCCCAGATTTGATGCTTTTCTGTGTCATCCCGCTGCACACTGACGAAGTGGGTGATTTGGCCTTTGGCATCGCGCAATGGGGTGATCGTGATCGAGTTCCAGAAGGTCGTGCCATCCTTGCGATAGTTGCACAGACATCCGCGGAATACCTCCCCGGCCTGGATGGCCAGGCGCATCTTTTCGAGTGCGACGGGGTCGGTGCGTGGTCCTTGAAGGATGCGACAGGTCTGTCCAATCACTTCTTGTTCCGTGTAGCCGGTCAGCGCAGTGAAGGCACGGTTGACCGTGATGATGGTCTGATCGGCATCGGTCAGCACGCAGGACTCCGGGATGGCGTCGAAAGCTCGCATCACCAGTGCACTGGAAATTTCAGATCGTGTCATCGTCCACTCAAATCCTCGATTTGTTTACTGGCATCGGGGCACGACATGCCTGGTGAGCTGGGGGTATCTCATCCCTCAAGCACGGTTTCAATTTCGCGTATCAATGTGTCGATGGCAGCTAGCAGTATCTCCAGTTCTCGGTCGATATCTTGCATGAGCCCAAGCGCCTTGTGCCGCTGCCTTTCCTGCAGGAGCTTGGCGAAATCACGCACCAACTCATGAAGGCGGGCGTGCGGTTTCTCCAGGGCCTGAAAACTGGCCAGCCGTCCCAGCTGCGTGCTGCGATTGGCCTCATACCAATCCCCGAGGCCGCAGCTATGGTGCGTGGCCAGACTATCAGGCTTGAGCAACGGCGCCTCACGTTCCAGATCTCCTTGCACGCGGAAAACAAAAAGTCGATGACCGCCTTTCGCTGCACGAAGACTGGAAACATGCGAAACCCGCCGCATCTGCATTACATCGGCTGTTGAACGTTCGAGCAGAGCGTGCGAAGCCTCGACGGATTGCATCGACGCATGGCATGCCGATTTGATTCCCCCGGACACGCCACGGATTCCGTCGGCAAGTTCGGTAATGCTTTGGGTCGCGGCTTGAACCCGCCGCGATAGATTCTTGACTTCGTCGGCGACGACGGCGAATCCGCGCCCCGCTTCGCCGGCCCGCGCTGCTTCGATTGCCGCGTTCAAGGCCAGAAGATTGGTTTGGGATGCGATGGCGCGAATATCCGATGCAATCGTCGAGATTGATTTGACATTGCCCACGAGCGAGTCGACATGCGTCCTGTTATCGACTTCGCTCATTTCCGTGGTGCGTAGACCCTGCTCAACGCCCTCGATGGTGGCATAGATCTGGTCAGCAGTCTGCCCCAGAACCCTGCCCGAACTGTTGACAATATTGATGACATCGCGTGTGGTTGTCTCGGCAAACTGACGTGCTGAAAGATCAATCATCTGGACGAGGAGCAAGTCTTGCGCACTGGGCCAGGCCGTGATGTGCAGCCGGCATGGTCTCGCTCCGATCTGCCTTTCCACCCCAAGGAATTTCGGTGACTGGCGGTTTGCGGTGCCGTCTTGCGACAAGGCTAAATCCTTGGCCGTGCTCGGCAGCCAAGTGGGGGCATCGCGCGACAAGTCGATTCCGCCTGCCATCGCAAATTCGTCGGCTGCAGCGTTACTTTCCTGCAAACGCCATCCCTCCTCACCAAATGTCATCAACAGGGCTGGAATCGCCCAGAGCAACAGATGAGAGCGTGCGGCATCGCGCGTTGTGCTCTCGCTTAACGTCGTTGTCATGCCATTTCCTTTTGCGCAGAGTTCAATGGTGAACTGGCTGAGTCATCGACAAGGGCTGGCTCAGGAATGTCGAGTAAGAGATAAGCAACCAGGACGGCGCTGGCTATGTCGCCCTCTCGAACGCCTGGGCGAAAGTGTTGCACCACATAACAGCGCGCCTGTCGCCGCGTTTGTCCTGATTGCATCACCCAGTACCGTTCACCCACAGAAAGCGGCGTATCAATCAGGATCGTCATCTGATGGCCATCTCCCTGCGCGGCAAGTTTGGCACGCAGCGGCGGCTGGATCTCTCGTCCCAATGGCAGAAGTTCCAATGCGTCAGAAAAATGTGCGACGGGGGTACGTTGGTTCGAGATTTGCCGATTCCAGATTTCATAGCCCCCCATGCCGAGAACCATAAACACAAAAAACAGCAAGCGATCGGGCTGTGCAGTACCAATATTGACCAGAGCAGGACCAGGACAGATGCCGCTCAAACCCCAACCCAGGCCGAAAATCACGCTGCCAAAGACAAGACGCTTGGTGATTTGCGACGCTTTCGGTAGATCCATTGGGCAGTGCAACAACATGGATTCCTTGCGCCGCATGGCCAGCCGCATCGGAAGTAGATTGGTGAGGATTGCTCCAATCATCACGAACGCCAAACTGGGGTCCCAATGCCCGGCGATATTCAGAAAGCCGATCACTTTATCCGGATCAACCATGCCAGAGACCAAGAGACCGAGACTGAACAAGAGGCCGCAGACCATGGCAATCAGATTCATCATGGTTTGCCTCACACAAGATGGTGGGAAATGAACACGGTCAACATGGCCGTGCAAAAAAAGCAGGCCACCGCAACGAGCGAACGCTGGGACAACCGGGGAATTCCGCACACGCCATGTCCGCTGGTGCAGCCTGAACCCAGCCGTGTGCCAAAGCCAACAGCCAATCCTCCGACGGTGTAACCAAGCCATGGCAGAGGTTGAGATGCGCCGGGAATCGGCCCCTCAAGTACAAGCCACCCGACGGTGCCCAGCAGGACCCCCAGCAAAAACGACCATCGCCAGGCCTGAGTGGGTATGCCTTCGATCAGATCATGCAAATTGCCACCTGCGATTCCGCTGCAACCCATGACTTTTCCTCCCAACAGCGCCATGATGCCGGCGGCCGCTCCGATCATCACGCCACCAGCCAGCGCGTGCCAGGGTGCAAACAGGGCATAGTCAATATGAAACATGGTTTCTCCTCCCTCTGGGTTCTTTTTCAGGAAATTTCCGGCCGTCCAATCAAGTAACCTTGTCCCCAGTCGATACCGAGGTCGCGCATCAAGTCACAGGTTGCTTGGTCTTCGATGCCCTCGGCAATGGTGCAAATGCCCAAGCGCCGAGCCATGGCCTGAATGGCCTCGATCATGGTGCGTGCGCGTGACTCCCCCACAGAGCGGCGCACGAGTTCGCCTTCGATTTTGAGGTAGCGCACCGGAAGGTCGAGCAGATACAGAAACGACGAGTAGCCGCTCCCGAAGTCATCCACAGCGAGTTCGAATCCGAAATCGAGCAAGGGCTGTAGCAGTTGCCGCGTTTTTGCGGGATCGCCGAGCAACTGGCGCTCGGTGACTTCAATGATGACTGGCTTGTGCGGGCCATGCAACACGTCAGCGCAATCCGCGCAATTGCGTTCTGCGGCACTGAGCAATCTTTCAATGCAGTCCGGACGTGCCAGAAAATCCGCCGAACAATTGATGAGATGTCTTTGAGGGTGTACACCCTGCTGCGTGCTCGCCAGACAGTGCGCCAGCGCTTGGCGCGATACAGCTTCGTCGATCCGCCATTCCATGCGCAGACGGTGTGCCGCACCGATAAAAGCGCTGGCTGGCATGACGGTGCCCTCAGCTGTAATCAGTCGGGCCAGTGCCTCCTGTGCGACCACAGCGCCAGTGCGCAGGTCAACCAACGGCTGATACGCCACACGCATGCGCTGGGTCTCCAACGCCACCTGGATTTGCGCTCCGAGAGACAGCGTCTCGCTGCCGCGCCCGTCAGCACCTCGCACCTGGTTGCGCCCCAAGCGTTTTGCGTCATAGAGAAATGAATCGAGTCGCGAGATCAGGCGTTCCGGTGTGCAGGACTGACCTGACCATGTCGTGATGCCAAAACTTGCGGTGAATTGGATGCAGCGACCTTCATGCTTGACGCAGATCGACTCGATTGCTCTGCGCAATCGCTCGGCCGTGGCATAAACCTGTTCAATCGTTTGGTGAGGGAGGATGACAAGAAACTCCTCACCTCCCCACCGTCCGATGTGATCCGAGGACCTGACATGTCGACGCAGCACGGAGACGGTTTCGCGCAGGGCTTCATCTCCGGCCATGTGTCCGTAGGAGTCGTTGATGAGCTTGAAGCGGTCAAGATCAAGCAGGATCAGCCCAAAGCCGTCGTGGCTGAGTCGCGCACGAGAAAATTCTTGTTCCAGAATTTGCTCAGTCGCGTGGCGATTGAGCGTGCCACACAACGGATCGATCGAACTTTGGATTTGGAGGCGGGTGATGAGCTGTGCTTGATGCACAGCAACCTGGCCAAGCTTGGCGAGCGCACGAAAGGGTTGCATCCCGATACGGGCAAAGTAGCCCCGCTCAACCGCGTAAAACACAACCACACCGTGTTGACCCGTTACATCAAGATCAATCGGAACGGCAAGCACTTCTTCGAAGCCATATTGTTGAGCTGCACGCCTCCATGGTTTGTAAGGGCTGCGTGGAGACATGGGCATATAGATGATGCGATGTTGCGTTAGCGCCTGAAAGATCGGGCAGTGTGCAGTCGTAGGGTCGCGGTTGATACGCATCGCGCGGCCGAAAACCTCCTCTTGTCCTGCCACGCATAGAGGCGCAATGGCCTCATCCTCCGGTTTGCCAATCCACGCCCAAGCCAGCGTAATTTGGTCAGACGCGGTCACGATTTCCTCGATGAGGCTTTGCATGACCGATGCGCAGTCGGCGGGATCGATCAATCCTCCCAGCGCTCCAGCAAGTGCGACGAGTAGCCGTTCGCGCTCATGTGCACCGCTGACGGATCCGGTGGAATGCTCGCAAGGAAGGCTGAGAACGCGCCAGGACGAGGCTTCCTCTGGTTCACCCCGAATGGGCACCAATCGAATGGGCTGTTCACACGGCGGCAGTAGTTGATCCATCATGCCGTCATGTCCTTACGCGCACTGATGAATGGTCGTCCCGCTCCAATCCGTCAGTCGTTTCGTCGTGGCCGCAATTCGCGCTTTGCCGCCAGAATTGAGGCGCCGAATATCGTCTCCTCCAGACACGGTCTCCCATTAGACCCATCCCCGTAGTGTGCACTGCATGTCTCCATTCTTTTGCGAAAAATCAATGTCAGAATTGATTTGCTCGAAGCTGAGGTTTCTGACATCAACCTGACGCAATTTTTATGGTGAACGTAAAGTCGATCCAGGGGTAGAACCCCGATGTGGCAGCAATCTTTAGGGGATGGCGTGAAATTGTTCACGCCATCGCGGGATTTTTGGTCGTTGGGGTCAGTGCATGGCAACCGCCGTAGTCCTCAAACACTGCAGCTAATCCATCCCAAATTCACGCCGCTTGAGATACAGCTCGCCGAGTGTGGCAATGACCCGGTTGGAGATGCGTGCGTATTCCCCACCCTGCAACTGGGTGAGTGCCTCCTGACGTTGTCCCTCCAAGGCCATTCTGGCGACCTGCGCGGCTGCCAGGTGAAACTGGGCGTGCTCTTCCAGCAGGCGGGTGAACAGCGCGTTCGCGTCCTTGGACAGGATGGGATTCTGGGCCTTGCGCTCATAAAGCCACATCCCCAATGCGCAGAGATTGTCCTTGGCAATCCGTTCGGGATCGAGGTTGTCGTTGCAGTTGTCACAGACTCATTGCAGCAGGCGCTTTTTCCAGTCCTGGTGCGCCTTGGTCGCGGAAAAGAAGTTCAGGGTCATGGTTGCGTCTTGCTGCGCTGACAGAACAAGGTGGAAATGAACACGGGGCGATCGACATCTTCGGGGCGCTGCCCCCGCCGGCACTGCCGCACCTCACACAGGTAATGCACCGTGGTGCCCAGTTCCTCGATCTCCTGCCCGATGGTCAGCCCCGTGCCGATGTCCATGGGGAACTCCGTCATCACCACCCAATTGCCCTTGCCATCATTGCCGGTGAGGGTGCCCGGGCCCAGCACATCGGCCTGGGGCCAGAAGGTGCGGATGACCACGGGGCGGGGTTTGAACATGCCGCGATTGTCCAGGCGAAGGCCCTCGATCTTGGCCAGCAGGGCCTGCAGTTCGGGGTGATTCCAGTCCACATCGACCTGACTGTGTTCAATGGATTTTTTGGTGTTGTCCATGATGGCGATTCTGTGTGTTGATGCGATTCCATCTTGAAATTCACTGGCCGAACAATCGGCAGCGATTCTTGCCGCCTTGCTTGGCCCAGTACATGGCGGCGTCTGCGCTCTTGACCAGGGTGTCATTCGCGGACAGGCCAAGACGGCTGCTGGCCACCTTCTGCAGGGCACCCAGGGTGTACGGCAGCGGGGCTGCACGCTCGCCGGTCTTGCGGGTGAATTTTTCCACCGTGGCTTTCTGGCCCTCCACAGCCTTGGCGACCGCCTCGGCTGCGGCCTTGTCCAGAAGCAGCCCATCAATGAGCAAGTCCTCGGGGACCTGCGTGCCACGCTGTCGGCGTACAACACGGGGCAGTTGGCCAGCCCCGTTGGGGCAAAGTATGGTGCGCAGGTTCCCGTTCTACATGAAGGGCGACTGCCCTGGTGGTGGCATGCCGATGTTCAAACAGATCGTGGGCATCCCTGGCGACCGCATCACCGTCACCCCGCAATCCGTCAGCATCAACGGCCAAGCCTTGCCACACAGCGGCCAACTTCCTGGCTCCCCGACCTACCCCAGGGTGCATCTGCCCTACCAGCACGGCACCTTTGTGCTCGGCCCCGACCAATTCTGGGTCTATGGCAGCGGCGCGCGCCCAGACCTGGCGGGCCAAAGTTTCGACAGCCGCTACTGGGGGCCGATCACCCGACAGGACATCCGGCGGGCGGCTCCTTGACTGACGGGCCACCCCGCAGAGTCAGGGTAGGGCGCCGATTTCCTGCTCCCTATTTCCTTCCTCGTGACCTCGAAAGGCATTTCCATGAAACGCTTCAAACTTCTTTCTATTCACCATCGTCTGCGTGCCGCAGTCGTGCGGCGCAGTCTCCTGGCATCCGCGGTCTTCGCCGCCACGATAGCCGACGCCTTCGCTACCGGCGCGGGTGGTCTGCCCTGGGACAGCGCCGTTAGTACCCTGCAGAACGATCTGACTGGTCCGGTCGCCACGGCGATCAGCGTCATCGCCTTCCTCGCTGCAGGCGCTGCCCTGGTGTTCGGAGAAGAACTTGGTGGCATCGCCAAGAAGGCTCTGTACGTCGTCCTGGGGGTGGCCTTCATCGTCCTGGGCAACAAGTTTCTTCAGGTGCTCGGTCTGAGCGGCGCCATGGTGTTCTGAACCCCATGATGCACCCCGCCCACACCGAAGCCGGGCGCGGCGGGGAGACGACTCCCCGCCCCCAACTGTCCGAGATGCTGCTCGCCGTTGTGCAGGCCCTGGTCGAGCAAGGTTGGGGCTTGCCGCAGATCGTTGCTGCCATGCGCTACACGGCCGACTTGACCGAATTCACCGACCGCGTGACCGGAGTTCCACAATGAACGACACCAAAACCCCCATTCATGATTCTCTCAATCGTCCCATCCTGATGATGGGAGGCGAGCGCCAGCTCGTGCTGCTGCTGGCCATCGTCGCGGGCATCTTCATCTTCTCACTGGCGAAACTCTGGGCCGCGATCATTGGCGTCACCCTGTGGATGGTTGGCCAATGGGCGTTGTCGCGCGCAGCCAGCTACGACCCGGTGCTGTCGAAAACCGGTAGCCGCCTGTTGAAGTACCGTCGCCACTATCCGGCGCAGGCCTCGCCCTTCGCTAAAGCGCGCGAGGTGCGGTCATGATGGCGCTCAAGGAGTTCCGCACGGCGGCCTATGGCCTACCCGATCTGCTGCCCTGGGCGGCGTTGGTGGACAACGGCATCGTGCTGACCAAGAGCGGTGGCCTGATGGCCGCCTGGGAATACCGTGGCCCCGACCTGGACTCCTCCACGCAGGAGGAGCTGGGCGCAATGGCCGCCCGGGTCAACGCCGCCCTCAAGCTCGGCGACGGTTGGATACTGCATTGCGACGCCGTGCGCTCCCCTGCGCCCGGCTACCCGCCCCCCGGCGCATTCCCCGACCGCACCACACGACTGATTGACGACGCCCGGCGCAACAGTCACGAACGCAGTTTCATCGGCTACCGAAGCCGCTTCATCCTCACCGCGACCTGGTTCCCCATGCCGGATGCCGCCAGCAAGACGGCCGACCTGTTCGTCGAGGGCAGGGTCAAGGCCACGGCCAGCCGCAATCTGGAGCGATTCAAGGAGCAGATCCGCGAGTTGGAGGCAAGGCTGTCGACGCTGCTGGACATTCGACGACTGACGGACACCATCGATGCGCGCACGGGCGTCATCACCAGCCCGATCCTGGCCCATCTGGAGCAGTGTGTCAGCCTGCTGCCGGACCGCCGCCCCTTCCGCATGGCGCATACGCCGATGTATCTCGATGCCGTGCTGGGTCAGCACGACTTCACGACTGGCTTCGTCCCCCGCATCGGGCGCCGCAATCTCTCCTGCATCGCCCTGACCGGCCTGCCGCCCGAGAGCTTCCCCGGCATTCTTGATGTGCTCTCGCGGCTTCCTGTGTCCTACCGCTGGAGCAGCCGCTTCATCTATCTCGATCCTGGGCAGGCCGAGAAGACGCTCAATAAATATCGCAGCAAGTGGGCGCAGAAGCGCAAGAGCATGATGAACCTGCTGCGCGAGAACGCTGGCGGCCAGGCCACCCACATCAACGCCGATGCAGACCGCATGGCCAATGACGCCGTGCAGGCCCTGGCCGAAGCCTCCAGCGGCATGGTGCTGTTCGGCTATTACACCAGTGTGCTGTTGCTCTCGCACGAAGATCCGGAAGTGCTGGATGAATCCACCCGCGAGATGGTCAAGCTCATCGAGAACCGTGGTTTCGGTGCACGGGTGGAGGACGTGAATGCCGTCGAGGCCTACCTTGGCACGCTTCCCGGCAATACCGTCGCGAACGTGCGCCGCCCCATCATCCATACCCTCAACCTGGCCCATTTGCTGCCGCTGACCGCCGTCTGGGCTGGACCCGATACGAACCCCTGTCCGTTCTACCCTCCCAACAGCCCGCCGCTGCTACAGGCCAAGACCGATGGTGGTACGCCGTTCACCCTCAGCCTGCATGCGGGTGACCTGGGTCACAGCGCCATTCTTGGGCCGACGGGCGCCGGCAAGAGCACCCTGCTGGCCCTCGTTGCGGCCCAGCAGTTCCGCTACCCCGGAGCGCAGGTCTTCGCCTTCGATAAAGGCTATTCCATGCTGCCGCTGTGCTGGGCGGCTGGCGGCGAACACTACGACATCGCCGGCGAGCATGGCGATCTGGCCTTCTGTCCCCTCGGCCGCGTGAACGAATCCAATGAGCGCGTCTGGGCTGCGGAGTGGCTGGAACAGCTCTGCGAACTGCAGGGTGTCAAGGTGATGCCGCACCACCGGCAAGAGCTGTTCCGCGCCGTCAACCAACTCGGTGCCTCGACGGAGAAGATGGCGCAGCGCACCATGACCAACTTCCTGGTGCTGCTGCAGGATCAGACCCTGCGCGAAGCCCTGCAGGCTTATACCCTGCGCGGCATGGCTGGGCATCTTCTCGATGCCGAAACCGACAGCCTGGGCGAGGACGTGTTCCAGGTGTTCGAGATGGAGCACCTCATGAACAAGGGCGACAAGCTCGTGCTTCCTGTGCTGGCCTACCTGTTTCATCGCATCGAGCAGCGCTTCAAGGGACAGCCGACGCTGCTGATCCTGGACGAGGCCTGGATCATGCTCAGCCATCCTGCCTTCAAAGCCAAGATTCGGGAATGGCTCAAGGTGCTGCGCAAGGCCAATGTCGCCGTGGTGTTCGCCACCCAGTCGCTCACCGACCTGGTGCGCTCGGGCATCGCCGACGTCATTTTCGAGTCGTGCCCGACCAAGGTTTTTCTGCCCAACCCTGAAGCCGAGACCGAGAACATCCGTCCGCTCTATGAAGGTGTGGGCCTCAATGCGCGGCAAATCCAGATTCTGGCCTTTGCCACCCCGAAACGCCAGTACTACGTCATGCACCCGGACGGCCGTCGCCTGTTCGATCTCGGCCTGACCGGCCCTGAGCTGGCGTTTGTCGGGGCCAGCGGCAAGAACGACATCGCGCGCATCCGGGAGCTGCGCGAGACCCTAGGCAATGCGTGGCCCGCCCAGTGGCTGCGCGAACGCGGCCAGTCTGATGCCGCACAACTGTGGGAGAGTTATCAGTGAAATCCTTCAAACACACCCTTCTTGCTGCTGCACTCGCCGCGGCGGCCACCTGCCATGCGCAGACCTTCCAGGCGAGCGCGCCCGCACCGGCGCCTGTCCCGACCGCGCAGCAGAGTCTGAGCACGGCCGCGAATGCCAACGGCACCGCGACCTACAACGCGGGCATGTCCTATTACAACCAGCAGGCATATCAGGCTGCTGCGAACACAGCCCAGGACATCTCCAACCAGGACGCCCAGAACGTCGGCAGCGGTTATGGCGGCGGGTTTGGCGCCACCGACGCATGGCAGCAGGCCGCTGACCAGGCGCAAACCGTGGCCAACCAGAACCAGGCGCAGGCCGACAATCAGATCCCGATCCAGAACCAGAACGAAGCGCAGCAGGGCAGCAGCCTGAGCAGCGCAACGAACGCCGCGCAGCCGACGGCACAGTCCAACAGCACGGCGGCGCAGAGCGCGGCAGGGCAGGGCAGCAGTCAGTCTTTTGCCGACATCGGCGCCCAGACCAGCGTCCAGCAGGGTCAGCCCTCGGTGACGAACAACACCGGCGAATACATCATCGCCGGTGCGGCAACCCAGGCGCTGATGAATGGGTTGGCAACGAGTGGGTACAGCGCCAACATCGCTGCCTATCAGGCGGCCCAGAACGCTGCAGCCTGTTCGGGCTGGAATGCAGGCTGCGCAGCATTCTGGTGGGCTGTCAACGCCTCTGAGCAAGCCATCGCGAATACGGCCTACGCCAGCAATGTCGCGGCAGCTCCGGTGCTCGGCACCGCGCTCGACGTGGCCGCCGCCGCATCCGCTCTCAAGAGCGCGCAGGGCACGCTGAACCAGATCAGCAGCATGACGGGCGTGCAGCAGGGGCAGACCGCCGGCGCCACGACTGCATCGGCCGCATTCAACCAGACCAGCAGCCAGACCGGTGTTATGCAAGGGCAGCCGCAGACGGGCACCGATACCAGCTACACCGGCGCTGCCGATGCTCAGCAGGCTGCGCTGGGCAGCGCCGCGCAGCAGAACCAGAATGCCACCGTTACGGCAGCGCAGGCTGGGATTGCAGCCTTGAACGCGCAGTATTCCCGCGACGCCGCAAATCAGATCGCCAGCTACGACACCAACCAGGCGCAAGTCACCGGCGATCCCGACTGGACCTCGGCTGCGCAGATTGCGCAGCAGGAGGTGACGAGCCAGGGCAACATCTACGACGCCCAGGCGGCGATCCAGAGCCAGGCCATTGCCACCGGCAACACCACGGCCGCGCAGGCAAGCGCCATGGCGCCCGGCATCGGAAACACCCTGAACACCGCCGCGCAGAGTGCCGCCACGACGCAGGCCAACACCACCCTGCAGGCCATCGCCGCCCAGTCCGGCACCGCACAGTAACCCAGATCCCGAAAGGAGCCCATCATGAACAAACCACGCATCGCCCTGGCCGCCGCCCTGGCCACCCTTGCCATTACCCCTGCACACGCCACCGGCGCAATCGCCGGTGCCACCTTCCCTGAACAGATCGTGCAGGAACTCACCTTGGTGGAGCAGTACGCCACCCAGGCGCAGCAGTTGCAGGCCCAGTTCCAGCAGGTCTACAACCAGGCGGTGAACATGGCGAACATCCCTTCGCAACTCTGGCCCAACATCACCAGCCAGCTCAGCAACCTGGTGAATCTGGTCGGCAACGCTAAAGGTCTGTCCTATGCCGCAGCAAACACCGTTTCCGCAGTGCAGTCGCAGTTCGGCGCGCCCAACGCCGTGCTGACCAATTACAACAAGAGCCTGCAGACCTGGACAGGGAATCTGGACAGTCAAATTGCCGGCGTGCTGCAGCAGTATGGGTTGAACGCCTCGAACTTTCAGACCACCCAATCGGCACTCGCCGCCATCCAGGCACAAAGCAATTCAGCAGCGGGCCGCAAGGCGGTCATGCAGGCGGGCAACCAGATCGCCGGTCTCATGGTCAACCAACTGCAGGGACTGCAGTCTGACATCCAGGCGGGCAACCAGGCCATGCTGAATTACATGGCCATGCAGGCGCACACCCAGACGGATCAATCCAACAGTGTGACGCCGATCCTGACTGCACCGACCCAGCCGGGCGCATTCTGAGGAGAGTCATAATGCGAGCAGACACCGTCGTCTCCTGGCGGAACATCCGCCCCACTGCGATGCAATGGGTGGCACTCGCCGGACTGTTGCTGCTGGTCGCGGCGGTGTCCGTCACATATGCCGCACCCGCCCCTACCCCTACAGGGGGGCCGGGTGGGCAAGGCTATCTGGACACCATCAGTTCACAGTTCCAGGCCGCCACCACGGGTTGGATGACCACGGCGCAAGGCTATGCCTTCAAGATTTTTACGGCTCTTGCCGCCATGGACTTGTCCTGGTGGGGCATCAAGCAGGTCCTCAAAAAGAACGACCTTGCCGATTTCATCGCGGGGGCAACCCTCAAGATCGCCTCGATCGCCTTCTTCTACACCATTGTCAAGTATGCGCCAACCTGGATGCCGCTGATCACGTCGAGCTTCATGAACATGGGTCAGGCGATCGGCGGCGCGGGGGCGGCGACTGCCTCTCCTTCCGGCGTGATGTCGATGGCGTTCTCCGTGGTGCATCAGCTGTATCAGGTCTACAACAACGCTCCTGGCGGTATTACGAACATCGGCACCAATTTGTTTCTCGCCATTGTCATTGCGGCAACGTCTCTGCTCGCCTTAATCGGCTTCGGCCTGGTGGCACTGCAGTTGCTGATGACGCTGATCGAAACCTACCTGGTCGGCGGTGCCGGTCTGGTGATGTTGGGCTTCACCGGTTCCGGCCTGACCAGCAGCTTTGGTGAGAAATACATCGGCTACCTGGTCAGCGTCGGCATCAAATTGCTGATGATCTACGCCATCATCGGACTGGGCCAGAATCTGGTCAACAGCGAACTCTCCTACATCGCGCGATACACGTCAGGCAATTCACTCCCCCCAACCGATCTGCTGACGGTCGGTGTCAGCATGCTGATCTATGGCGTGATCGGCATGCAGGCCCCCGGCCTGGCCGGTAGTCTGATGAACGGCTCACCCAATATGTCCCTGGGCAATGTGGCTGGCGGCGCGGCAGCCATTGCTGGCGGACTTGCAGCCGCCGGCGCTGCGGGCGTAGCCGGGTACGCTGCTGCAACGAAGGGGCTCGACAAGTTGGCGGGCCTCGTGGGCGCAGGCAGCGGCAGCAGCGCATCCGGCGCGGGCGGCGCGATAGCTGGGGCGGAGAAGCTCGCGGCTCTTGGGCAGGCCACAGGTGCGGCATCGGGCGCTGGCGGGTCTTCCGTCGGCGGGATCATGGGAGCGAAGGGCGGCAGCATTGGTGGTCTGCCGTCTGGCGGCGGATCAGGCAGCGCAGGTTCTGTAAAGGGAGCCAACGTCTCGCCGGGCGTCGCAGGCGTCGGTCAGGCCGCGCAGGCCATGATGGAGGGCAAGGGCATTGCGGATGCTGCGAGCACGCCCATCGGGCCACGTCTGGCGCAATCGAGCGCGGGATCGTCCGGCCCGGCGTCTGGCGCTTCACCCAGCCCGTCTGGGCGTCCTGGTACTGGCCCGGTGCCTGCAGCTGGCCAGCCCGGACAGAGTGTCGCGGCCAAGGGGACGATGGACAGCCTGGGCGCGCCGGCGAGTGCTGATCTCGATCAAAGACTTGCGCAGGAAAGCGGCGCGAGATCCAGCTCTGATCGGGAACCGTTCGATGCCTTGAGAGAGAACCTGGGCAAAGTGATCGATAAGAAAGATGACATTGCTCGCCACGAAGGTGGTGGCGGCAGCGGTATCCAGATCCGTCTCGGCCACACGGAGCATTGAGATGGCCGATGACAAAAACCGCTTGCGCAGACAGGTCGTGGATGAGGTCAGTGCAGGCTTTGCCCGAGCAATGCGCAGCGACCGCAAGGGGTTTGCGATTCTGTTGCTGCAAGTTGTCAACGCCGTCTGGTTCGCCGCGCTCTGGGCGCGCGGCTTTCAGCCTGTTCTGCCCGTCATGGCTTGGGGGCTTTTCTTCGTGGTCTCACTGGCCGCCATGATTGCTATCGAACGCACGAGGTAGCGTGCGCACCACCCTGCACAGACACAGGTTTCAACCCAAGGCCCGCCGATTGCGGGCCTTGTCGTGTCGCACAGTGCGAATCGGCTGAGCTTTCAGCCAATCCCCCCGCTCCCCACAGCAATTCCCGCTGCGGGCCACTCCGCAGAGTCAGTGTAGGGCGCCACATTCCGGCGCCGTAACCCTGGAGAACGGAATGGCCGAAGCCAACCCCTACCTCAACGCCCGCCGCGAGTGGGACGAGCGCTACGGCGACGCGCTCGCTCGGGCAAAGAACTGGCGGCTCGCCGCCTTTGCCAGCCTGGCAGTAGCCTCGATTGCCGTTGCCGGCATCGCCTATGTCGGCGGACAAAGCAAGATCCAGCCCTTTGTTGTTGCGATCGACAAAATGGGCAATCCGGTCGCGATGGCCCAGCCGATTGGTGGCAGCGCGGTCAGCCAGCGCATCATCGAGGCGCAGGTCGCAAACTGGGTATGGAACGCGCGCACTGTCGTTCCTGACGCCAATGCCCAGAAAGCCCTGATCGCCAAGGTCTACGCCATGGCCGGCACCAATGCCGCCGCTTACCTCAATTCCTACTACGCAGCGCATCCGCCTTTTGGGGATTTCACAGTCAACGTCACCATCACCAGCGTCCTGCCTGTCAGCAAGGACACCTGGCAGGTCGGCTGGGACGAGCTGCGCTACGAGGGTGGACAACCCAAGCCGGTCGAACACTGGCGGGCCAACATCACCACCGGGCTCGATCCGAAGATGGCCGACAACCCCCAGGTGATGCTCAACAACCCGCTGGGCCTGTTCGTCAAGAACGTGACCTGGACGCAGATCGTCGGAGGCGCGCCATGAGTGGATCAATGGCACCGCGATACCAACTGACGCGAGCGCGCTTGACAGGGCGCAACCTCACGGCGTTCGTCCTGGAGACAGCAGGGATGGCATTGCTCGTCTGCGTGCCCATCGTCTGGGGCTTCATGCCCTTGATTCTCCCATTCGACCCCGCGCCCTATGCCATCGGGCTCGGTGTCCTCGGCCACCTGCTGCTTCTGCTCGGCCTGCTCACGCGCCCGCGCATCCTGCGTCCCGATTTCGTCAATTCCATCATGCTCTATCAGGAGGATCAAACATGATTCCCAGCAAAACCCTTCTCACCCTGACCCTGATTGCCGCAGCGGCTAGCGCCCAAGCTGGTATGCCCTCGGCGGCTGCATCGCAACCGAAGTTGGACATCAAGACCGCCGCCTCGATGCCGTTGCAGACCAGCCACCAGATCTACGATCTCAAAGCACCGATCCCGCTGTCCTGGCGGGCGACCACGGCTGCGGCTCAGACCTGGCTCGACACCGGTAACGCGCCGAGCATGGTTGGCACCAATGGCATGGTGATGTACGCATACGGCCAGAGCCAGCCCACCATCACCTGCGCACCGCTGCACATCTGCGTCATCAATCTGCTGCCGGGCGAGCACATCACCAACCTGTCCATCGGCGACAGTGTTCGCTGGCTGGTGCAGCCCACTGACGCCGGAAAGACGCCGGTCGTTGTGGTCAAACCCACGGCGGCAGGCCTGACAACGAACTTGGCTGTCACCACCGACGCAGGCCGGGTTTACTACATGACCTTGGTCAGCGACAAACACAGCTATGTGCCGCAGATCGGCTTCTACGATCCGCAGCAACTGGTCATCAACATGGAGCAGCAGGCAGCGCGGCAGCGCGCCGCCGAAGCAGCACAGACCGAAGCGAAGAAGCAGGAAGTCGTCGCCCCCATGGGCAACATCGACCCCTCAACCCTGGACTTCAACTACACCTGCAAGCTCGATGGCGGCCAATCTGACCTCGAAAACGACGACCTTCTTCCTGTGCGTGTGTTCTCCGGTGGTGGTCACACCTACCTGCAGATGTCCGGCAAGATGCGCTACACCGACGCGCCTGCGGTGTTCAACGTCACCGACGACACCACCGAGCTGCTCAACAGCCGTCTGGTGCACGGCTACTTCGTGATCGACAGCCTGCCGCAGAAGTTCAAGCTGGCCGTTGGCGTCGGCAAGGGCGCGCGCAGCGTCACCTGCGAACACGCGCAGGCCAGCACTGGACCAAGCTGGTGGACGCGCTAAAGGAGCCCATGATGACCGACACAACGCAATCAGGCACCCCCGAGGCCGACCCCATCCTGCTTGCGCAGGACGTGGACGGCGCCGCCGCCGACAAGAAAAAGAGCCTGAGCATCAAGGGCACACCAAAGGAGGGTGGTGCCTGCCTGAGCAAGAACTTCAAGAATGTGGCCTTTGTTGCCGGTGGCGTCATCGCTGGCGGCATGGTCATCGGCATCATGACGGCCGGGAACAAGCCATCAGCCCCCGCCGACGGCAGCGACGCCGGCGCCCAGCAGGTCGGGCAGACGAGCCCGGACATCGCCGCGATGCAGCGCGCCGCAGCCCGCGCCGCTGCACCGACCTCTGGAGCGTCGAGCCCGGTCAAAACCGCCGCTGCGACAGCAAGCTCCCCCGGATCTGCGCTGCAAACGCCAGGCGCGACGCTCTCGACGACCAACAACCAGCAGCAGCTCACTCCAGCCCAGAAGTATCACCAGTGGCTGGAAGAGCAGCACTACAAAGACCTGGAAGGTGCCGTGCTGGCCGCCCAGAGTGCGCATCTGTCCAAGGTCGGACTGGAATCACCGAGCGGGGGACAGCAGTCTTCCGGCGGCAATACTGCCGATGATCTGCGCCGCCTTGCCCTGGCTGCCGCCCCCAAATCTGGCGAACAGGATCAGGCCCTGCAGAAAACCCTGGCCGCCCTGCAGGGCGGTGCAGGCGCAGGCCAGCAATCGCCTCAGCAACAGAACAAGGGCTTCCTGGATGCCGCACAGACCAAGGGCGAAAACGGTTACTTGCCCGCCGCTGTGCAGCCGCCGCTTGCCCGGCACGAACTGTTCGCAGGCAGTGTCATTCCGGCTGTCATGCTCAGCGGCATCGACAGCGATCTGCCCGGCACCATCAGCGCTCAGGTGCGCCAGACCGTCTATGACAGTCTGAATCCGTCGGTGGTTGTCATCCCTCAGGGGACGCGCCTGATCGGCGAATACAGCAGCGAGGTCGCCTATGGCCAGAGCCGCGTTCTGGTGGCCTGGAGCCGGTTGATCTTCCCCAATGGCGCCACCATCGACCTGCGCGGGATGGAAGGCACCGACGGCAAGGGCCAGGCCGGGTTCCACGACCAGGTGGACAACCACTACCTCCGCGTCTTCGGCAGTGCCATCCTGATGAGCCTGCTTGGCGTCGGCGCCCAACTGAGCCAGCCGCAGAACTCCGGCGCGCTCAACACCCCGTCGGCAAGCCAGCAGGCGGCAGCTGCCACGGCGCAGCAGCTCAACAACGTCGGTACCAACCTGCTCAATCGCAACCTGAACATCCAGCCGACGCTGGTGATCCGGCCGGGCTATGCTTTCAACGTGCTGGTGAACAGGACAATGATCCTGCCGCCGTATGGGGGACTGAACCGCCCCGGCTTCTGAGGGGCTACAACTTTCAGAGAGAGGTCGGGACCGCTATCGGCCACTACCGGTCTATCACGCGTTCGCCGGAGCCGCCATTCGCGTGACTGCTCAACTCTGGAACCCGTCGGAGAGCCAACGCAAGCTGATCGGCGGGCATTAGATGGGGTTCTTGGGAACGTCAGCGATGCTCGAGGTTTCGGCCCACGACAGATGCTGGATCAACCGTCTCGTTCTCCGGCTTTGCGGCGTTCAGACCGCCAAAGCCGGAACCCAGGCGTAATAGCCATTGAGCAGATAGACCCCGAACAGAATCAGCGTGATGCCGCCAGCAGCCTCAAATAGACGTCGGTAAGCATCGAAGTGCCGGAGGTTCTGCAGCCATCCCAACGACCACGCGCCCACGGCCACGGGAATCGCCCGGCCGAAGGCGAAGGCCAGCAACAGGCCCATCCCCAGCCATGGCGAACCTGATGCCGCGGCGACGCCGATCAGCACAGCCAGCGCAGGGGTGCAAAACGGACACACCGCAACCGAGAACGGGATGCCCAGGGCAAACGCACCCCATAGCCCCTTGGGACGGCGCGCACGCAAGGCCAAGGCTGGCAGGGGCAGGCGGATCCAGCCCGGCCATAGCAGGCCCATCAGAATCAGCAGCGGTCCGAGGAACAATCCCCATTGGCGCCCCAGCAGATGCTCGACCCAGGCACCGCCCAAGCCGGCGATCAATCCCAAGAGCCCGTGGATGAACAGCATGCCCAGGATGAACATGGTGCCGAAGGCCCAAGCCTGGCGGGCCTGCCTGGCCTTGGTGACGTAGGCCATCGAGACAGGAATGGCGGCTAGCGCCACGGGATTGATGCTGAAAGCCAGCCCGGCCAGGAAGCTGACACCCAGAGCCGCCGTGCCGGCATGTTCCAGGGTGGTGCGAAATAGGGATGGATCCATGGGTCAGCACTCGTCCCGCGCAAGCGGTTCCAGGGCCGCACAGAGCTGTTGCGGCGTCGGCAGTTTGGGAAAGAGCAAATCCCCGTTGACGGCCAGCGCCGGCAGGCTCAGAACGCCGAGTTCGACGGCACGGTCGAGTGCCTCCAGCACATTGCATTCGCACCACTGAACTTGCGGGAAGCGCTGCAGGGCGGCGGCCTTGAGCTGGGTGCGGGCGCCATCACACTGGGTACAGCCCGGGGAATAGAACAGTTCGATCTGCATCAGCGTGCCCCGTTGGACGCAGTCAGTTCGGCGCTTTCGAGTGCAGCCAGTATGGGGCAAGCATCCAGGGGATAGCGTTCCTGGTTGCAATCGGCAATCAGGCGGCCCAGGGCGTCGGACATGGCCTTGAGCGCCTTGATACGGCTTTCGAGCTGTAGCTTTTTCTCGATCGCCCGTTTGCGCATATCGCCGCAACAGGCGGCGTCCGTGGCACGCAGATCGAGCAACGCGTGGATTTCCGCCAGCGTAAAACCGCAATGCTGGGCCTGCTTGATGAACCGGATGCGACGCGCAGCCTCGGCGTCATAGAGTCTGTAACCCCCTTCGGACTTGGAGGTGGGGGCAATCAGGCCCTCGCGTTCGTAGAAGCGCAGGGCATCGGGCGTGGTTTGCGCCAGTGCAGCGAGTTTGCCGATGGTCAGCATGGATTGTTTTCTGCCGTTCAGGAGCATGACATGCCTGGCCCCAACATCATCGCGGGGCCAGGCGATGCAAAACGCTAGCGCACCTGGCCGAGACCGGCCACGCGCAATACGGCTTCGTCGACACCGCGCCCGGCACAGCAACCGGCGAGTTGGCCGTCGATGGCGACCGCGGGAACCGAACGCACGCCCAGCGCCTTGGCACGCGCCGCAGCCTTGATGTCGTGCATGTCATGCACGACAATGTCGCAAGACGTGCAGGCAACGCGCTTGACCAAGGCCACCACGTCTTCACACAGAGCCTGTCAGGAATTTTGTGTTTGGGGCATAGCATGACGACCAGGAGCATGTATGCTACGCAAGACGAAGACAGCGGCTGCGGCCGCGACGGCGTTGCCGTCGATTCCGAAGGAATTGATTGACCAGTTTGTCAGCGGCCCGATGAGCGCCGAGGCGGTGAACGCTGCCTCGATGGCGTTCAAGAAGGCGCTGATTGAGCGCGCGTTGGGCGCCGAGCTCAGCCACCATCTTGGCTACGCGCCGGGGGCCACGAAGCCCGATCAAACGAACAACCAGCGCAATGGACGAAGCGGCAAGACGGTCTTGACGGAAGACGGTCCGCTGCGCATCGAGGTGCCGCGCGACCGCGAGGGCAGTTTTGAGCCTGTGCTCATCCCGAAGCACGAGCGACGTTTTACGGGCTTCGACGACAAGATCGTGGCCATGTATGCGCGCGGGATGGCGGTGCGCGAGATCCAAGGCTTTCTCACCGAGCAGTACGGCACGGAGGTCTCGCCGGAGTTCATCAGCTCGGTCACGGACGCGGTCATGGCCGAGGTCACCGCCTGGCAGGCGCGGCCTCTGGAGCCGATGTATCCGGTGGTGTTTTTCGACGCGCTGCGGGTCAAGATCCGCGAGGACGCGGTGGTGCGCAACAAGGCGGTGTACCTGGCGCTGGGCGTCTTGCCTGACGGCACCCGCGATATTCTGGGGCTGTGGATCGAGACCACCGAGGGCGCGAAGTTCTGGATGAAGGTGTTCAACGACCTGAAGACGCGCGGCGTGGGCGACATCCTGATCGCCGTCACCGATGGCCTCAAGGGTATGGGCGAAGCGCTGGGCGCGGTCTTCCCAGCCACCACGTTGCAGACGTGCATCGTGCACCTGATCCGCAACAGCCTGGACTATGCCAGCTGGAAGGATCGCAAGGCGCTGGCCGCGGCGATCAAGCCGATCTACAGCGCGCCCAGCGCCGAAGCCGCCCTGGCCGAGCTCGAGGCCTTCGAGCAAGGCCCCTGGGGCGCCAAGTTCCCCACGGTGGCCATGGCCTGGCGCCGGGCCTGGGACAAGGTGATTCCGTTTTTCGCATTTCCCCCAGCGGTGCGCAAAGTGATCTACACGACCAACGCCATCGAGAGCATCAACTCGCGGCTACGCAAAATCATCAAGACCCGCGGGCACTTTCCCAGCGACGACGCGGCCACGAAGCTGATCTGGCTGGCGCTGCGCAACATCACGGCCGACTGGGGCCGTGCCGCGCATGACTGGAAGGTGGCGATGAACCAATTCGCGATCCTGTACGCCGACCGATTCACGCAAA
>NZ_LIPV01000004.1 GCF_001418255.1 Thiomonas bhubaneswarensis | reverse complement strand
ATCGAAGCCGCACGCGCCGGGGAACATGGCAAGGGCTTTGCGGTGGTGGCTGCGGAGGTGCGCAAGCTGGCCGAGAAGAGTCAGGCGGCGGCCAAGGAGATCGGCGATCTGGCTGCCACCACGGTGAAGCAGGCCGATGCGGCAGGCCAGCTCATGGCACAGATGGCACCCAACATCGCCAAGACCTCCGATCTGGTGCAGGAGATCACCGCAGCGTCGGAAGAACAGTCCACGGGCATGCAGCAGATCAATCAGGCCGTCGCTCAGCTCTCGGCGGTGACGCAGCAGAACGCCTCGGCTTCGGAAGAACTGGCCGCTACTGCGGAGGAGATGAATGCGCAGGCGACGGCGTTGCAGGACAGCATGCAACACTTCAAGCTGGCTTGAGAAGGTCTGCTCGGGCCTGAGTCTCGGACGCGGCTCAGCCTTCTTCCCTCACGGAAGGGGCAAGAGGCTCAGCCCAGTCGCCGGGCGCGTTCTGTGGGGCTGACGATGTCAGTCAGACGGATGCCAAACTTGTCATTGACCAGCACGACCTCGCCCCGGGCGATGAGAAAGCCGTTGACGAGCACATCCATCGGCTCTCCGGCGAGCCGGTCCAGATCGACCACGGAGCCCTGGGCGAGTTGCAGCAACTCGCGGATCTGAATCTTGGTGCGGCCGAGCTCGACCGAGAGCGTGACGGGGATGTCCATCACCAGATCGAGCTGATTGCCGGGTGCCGCGCCGCCCTGGTCGGCGCGGAGTTCGGCAAAGGGCGCGGGCTGAACCTTGGGCTGTGACGGCGCCGCTGCCGCAGGCTCGGCCGCCAGACCCTGCTCCGCCATGGCTTCGCCCCAGTCGGCCAGATCGTCGGTCGCGGCGGTGTCGGTCGTGGTGTCTTCTGCCATGGCGTGTCCTGCGGATGAAGGGTTCGGAATCAGTGTGCGGCGTGCGCCAGGAGCTGCGTCTTCTCCGGCACGTCCGGGAAGAGTTGCTGGCGGATCTTGAGCGCCATCTTGTCGTCGTGCCGACCATACTCGCCCAGGAGCACGGGAATGCCATCGACCCGGGCCACCACGGTTTCGGGCATTTCGACCGGCAGAACGTCGCCGACGCGCAACTGCAGAAGCTCCCGCACCAGCACCTGACGCTGCAGGAGCTCGACGCGCATTTCCACTTCGGCCTCGCGCATCTCGGTCTGCAGCGCCTTGACCCAGCGGTGATCGACCTCGCTGCGGTCGGTGGTCATGCCGGTGGTGAGCTGGTCGCGGATGGGCTCGACCATGCTGTACGGAATGCACACATGCAGGCTGCCGCCGCCGCCTTCGATTTCGACATCGAAGGTGGATACGATCACCACCTCGGTGGGCGTGGCGATGTTGACGAACTGCGGATTGACCTCGGAGCGCGTGACCTCGGGCTCCAGCGGCAGCACCGGCGCCCATGCGGTCTTGTATTCCTTGAACACCATGTCGAGCATGCGCTTGATGATGCGTTGCTCCAGGGCGGTGAAATCACGCCCCTCGATGCGGGCATGGAAGCGGCCATCGCCGCCGAAGAAGTTGTCGACCACGCTGAAAATCAGACGCGGATCGAAAATGAACAGCGCGGTGCCGCGCAGGGGCTTCATCTGCACCAGGTTCAGATTGCTGGGCACGACGAGGCCACGGATGAATTCGTTGTACTTGGTCAGCTTCACCGACGACACCGAGATTTCGGAAGCGCGCCGCAGGAAGTTGAACAGGCTCACCCGCCACAGCCGGGCGAAGCGCTCGTTGATGACTTCCAGCGTGGGCATGCGCCCGCGCACGATCCGGTCCTGGCTGGCCAGATCGTAGGGACGCACCCCGCCCTCATCGGCCACCTCCGGTTCGGCCACCGGCTCTTCGCCGGCGATGCCGCCGAACAGCGCATCGACTTCGTCCTGGGAGAGAACGTCCTGAACCATGTCACTGCACCACGAACGCGGTGAAATACACGCCGTCGATGGGCGCGCCGTCGTGCCCGTGCGCCGGAGCCGGAGCCGCACTGCTCTCGCCATGGCCACCGCCGCCACCCGCAACGGCCGGTGCGCCTTCGAGCACCTTGTTCACCGATTTGAGAATCTCATCCCTGAGATGATCGCGCGATTCCACCGTTTCGATCTTGTCGGTCGATTGGGCGGCGAGGATGCGCAGGATGTTGTTGCGAAGTTCGGGCGTCATCAGTTTGACCTTGGCTTCAACGGACGGATCGTAGGTCTTCAGATCGATCTTGACCTGAAGATAGTGCACCGTGCCATCGGTGCTCTGCAGATTGGTGACGAAGGGCTCCATGCTGATGAACCGCATGTTCTTGGCCTTTTCGGCCGCCGCGGCGGCTGCCAGTTCGGCAGCCGAGGGCGGCGCCTTGGGCTTCATCAGAAAAAACGCCGCCGCGCCGCCGCCGGCCATCAACACGATGACCGCCACCAGAATGATGATGATCAACTTGGTCTTGCCGCCGCCCTTTTCCTTGGCCTTGGCCTCTTGTTCTGCCATACCCCACTCCCGATGTGCTGAGTTCGGCACGCCCATCGCGCGCCCTGTGCCCATGAAGGGCGGTCAACCCGTCTTCACTGGTCGGTATAACGACACAAAGCCAGGGGTTTTGTAGGGTCTCGCTCCGGCGCGGGGCGCGGTTCGACGCGCGGCTGGATGGCAGTTCAGACATAGGTGTTCACCAGGCCTTGTTGCCAGCGCAACGGCTGCGTCGCGGTGGCGCCGAGCGCGCCGGTCACGCTGGCCGTGCCGATCGTGGCGGCCGGGCCGCGCTGCGAACGGGCCTGCTGACGATCGCCCTGCCCGCCTTGCGCGCCCACCGAGGTCTGACTGAGCGTGAGCCCCGCGCCCGTGAACAGATCGCGCAGTTGCGGCAGCGCCGATTCCACCGCCTGCCGCACGACGGCATGCTGCGAGACGAACTGGGCTTGAATCTGGCCATCGTGCATCTGCAGGTGGACTTCAAGCGGCCCGAGTTGCGGCGGATTGAGATGCAGGGTCGCGAATTGCTGCTGCCCTTGCGCCGCGAGCAACACCTGCTGATTCATCGCCTTCCCCCAGTCGGGCGAGTTCATGGGGGTCGGCACGGTGCTGACCCACTGCGCCGTCGCGGCCGGGTTGGTCTGCGGCAGACCCAGCGGCGGCGTCTGGCCGATCACACCGGGCTGAGCGGATGCGCTGGTGGCGGCATCGCCATGGCTGGGCGACGGGGTGGTCAAGGTCGTCAGTTCGCCGCCCGTCGCCACGGCACGTTGCAGCATGGCGTAAGAGCTGCGCTGGGACACCTCGACCTGGCTGCTCGCCTGCATCGGCATCAGGGTCTGCGATCCTGGCGCGGCGCCGTCGGCCGAATGGGAGCGCCCGCCCTGAAGGCCGAGGGCTACCGTAGCGACGCTCGGCGCGTCGTCGGGCCGGAGGGCGATGTTCGCGGTCGCGGGCAGTGCTCCGGCGTCGTGTGCCGGGGTGGCTGTCGCCGGGGTCGCCTGCGTCACCGGCGCCTGCAACATGACGGCCAGCATCACGCCGGGCGGGGTCGGAGCCGTGCTTGCAACGTCGGTCTTGGGTGCATCCTGCGGCAAAGTCTTGCCGCTCGGAGCCGCCGCCATTGCCGCTTCCAGCACGCCGCTGGCCTGCACGGCCAGCGCAGCGGCAGTCGGCGTGGCAGCAGCAGGGTCCTGGCCCTGCGGCGGCGTCGAATCCTTGCCACGAACCGGCTTCGCACCGGCGGATGACCCGGCATCGGGCTGCGCCGCCTCGGGCTTGCCTGACGCGCCCTCGCCTTTGGACGGCGACGCCGAAGCCGATTGCCCCGCGCGCGAAAGCGCATCGGCAAACCGGGGCGTCGACTCCCCAGGCGAGGCCGGAACTGCCGCAGCAGAGGGCTCAGGAGCCGGTGCGGCGGGCATGGGCGCGACAGGAACGATGAGCGGCATGATGGTGACGGGTTGAACGGTACGCCCCATCAAAAGCAAAACCTGCGCCAGCCCGGTGGCGGGTGGTGCAAGCCCAGCCTATAGATCCGATCGCTGCTGCGAGCTCGGCAAAAACTGCGAGGCGCGCCGCACCGCCCATTCCTGCAGATTCTTCAGCGCGCTGCGCTTCTGGCCTACGCGCTGCTGCGCCTCATGCTGGCCGATCAGCACTTCGAAGGCCTTTTCGCGCTGGCGGATGCCGGTCCACTGTGCCGTCAGCTCCGCCAGGGCACGCTGCTGGCGGTGCAGTTCCTGCTGCTGGGCGGCAATGGCCGATTCGATGCGGTCGACGAAACCGCGCAAGTCACGCACCTGGCTCCAGGCCGTCCCAGCCGTGCCGAGCGCCTGAATTTGCTCACGATATTGCGCTGCGTAGCTCTGCAGTTGCACCAGCTTCGCCTGCGCAGCACGCAGACTTTCCTGCTGCTTTCCGACAAGTTGGCCAGCGTTCTGACTGGCCTCGACCGCCTGTGCATGCAAAGCCTGAAGCGTTTCCAACCTCTGTGGGCTGGGCGAGTTGTTGTAGGTCATGCCACCGATGACGAATGGAATCCGGCAAAAGTGTAAGCCTGCCGCGCTTGTGCCCGGAACAAAACCCCGATGGCCCGCACGCTCAAGAAAACGCAGGGCCGCCCCAAGTTTTCTTGACCCCCTCGGGGGGCGGGCTGGGCGCAGCTCGGCCCTGGGGGCGCTCAGACCACGTCAAAAACTCGACGTCTGCGTCACGTAAGGGCTCATCAGGTCGGCGAGTTGCTGCCGACTCTGCGTAAGACCGACGGCCTCGTGCATGCCCTGCTGCAGGAACTGCCGGATGCTTTCATGCGCCTGCACGGCCTGGTCGAGCTGCAGGTCGGCGCCGGGGGTGTAGGCGCCCACGGCGATCAGATCCTGCTGGCTGGCGTAGCGTGACTGCATTTCCTTGAGCTTCTGCATGCGCCGCAGCTCGATGGGGCTGGCGATCGCCGGCATGACCCGGCTGATCGAAGCCTGCAGGTCGATCGCGGGGAAATGCCCCTGCTCGGCCAGGCGGCGGCTGAGCACGATGTGGCCGTCGAGAATCGCGCGGACGTTGTCGGCCACCGGATCCTGTTGATCGTCGCCTTCCATCAGCACGGTGTAGAACGCGGTGATGCTGCCGCCCCCTTCGGGCCCGTTGCCGGCCCGTTCCACCAGCGCCGGCAGCTTGGCGAACACCGACGGCGGAAAGCCCCGGGCGGCCGGTGGCTCGCCTGCGGCCAGCGCGACCTCGCGCAGCGCCAGGGCGTAGCGGGTGACCGAATCCATCAGCAGCAGCACGTTCTTGCCCTGGTCGCGGTAATACTCGGCCATGGCGGTGGCCAGGCGTGCGCCGCGAATGCGGGTCAACGCGGGCGCGTCGGCGGGTGCCGCCACGACCACGGCGCGTTCACGCCCCTCGACGCCCAGGATGTCTTCGATGAATTCCTTGACCTCCCGGCCCCGCTCACCGATGAGACCGACGATGATCACATCGGCATTGGTGTTGCGCGCCATCATGCCCAGCAGCACGCTCTTGCCCACGCCGCTGCCCGCGAACAGGCCCATACGCGCACCGCGGCCCACGGTGAACAGCGCGTTGATCGCGCGCACGCCCACGTCGAGAGGCTGACGCACCAGCGCCCGCCCCAGCGGGTTGATGGGCTTAGTCGACAGCGTGGTGTAGCTCGAAGCCAGCAGGGCGCCATCGCCGTCGAGCGGCCGTCCGTTGCCGTCGAGCACGCGCCCGAGCAGCTCCGGCCCCACCGGAATGCGAATGTCGCCCGGCACCGGGTGCACCCGAGACCCCGGCGTGAGGCCCTGCACTTCGCCGAGCGCCATGAGCTGGACGTGATCGCCGTTGAACCCCACCACTTCGGCATCGATCGAGCGGTTCTGCTCGGTGCTGATGCGACAGCGTTCGCCCAGGCTGGCTTCCAGCCCCTGGGCCTCGAGAATCAGTCCGCGCACCCGCACCAGACTGCCGCTGTAAACCAGAGGCAGGGGTCCACCGGCCTGCAGCCGGTGCTGCAGGGTTTGAAGATGACGGGCCACTTGGGGAAAGCTCACTGCAGCCCCTCCTCGAACAGCCGGGCCATGATTTGCCGCCAGCGCTCCTCGATGCGCAGGTCAAGCTCGCTGACCGCATCGCGGTTGCGCACCCGCCAGCGCCGGTCGGGCATGGCTGTCGTCCCAGGAGCTGCCGACGCGACGATGACATCGCCGCGGTGCAGCGTATCGTCGCCGACCAGCCCCACGCCCTCGTCCTCGAACTCGGGCGCCACCTTGCGCAGCACCTCCAGATCGAGAGGATGCAGACGCAGCATCGGCGCTCCCGCCTGGGCCGGAAAAGCCGCCAGCGCCTTGCGCACCATGGGCAGCAGCGCTTCGGGCTGGGTCTGCACGTCGTGCAGCACGACCTGCCGGGCCAGCTCCAGCGCCAGCGCGACCAGCGCGGTCTCGGCCTGCGCGTCGAGTTCCGCCACGGGCTTGGTCAGGCGGGTGACAAGGGTCAGCAGGGTCTCGCGTTCCTGCTGCGCCTGGGCGCGACCGGCGGCCAGGCCCTCGGCGCGCCCGGTTTCAAACCCTTCGTGCCGTCCTTGCTCGTAGCCGCTCTGGCGCCCTTCCTCGCGCCCCTGCGCCTCGGCCTGCGCGTAGACCGCCTCGAACTGCTGCGCCGTCGGCGGCGTTTGAAAGGTCGGGTCGGGCGCCCGCGCCTGGGCCGAACCGGGCGTATCGACGCTCTGCGGCTGCCAGCGCCGGGCGGCCTGGGCGTCTTCCTTGGGAATGATGCTGCTCATGGCCGACCTTGCATCGCAAGCTGTGGCTTAGCCGACCAGGGCCTCGCCACCACCGCTGCCGAGCTGGATCTGGCCCGCAGCTTCGAGGCGGGCTGCGATCTGCAGAATTTCCTTCTGCGCGCCCTCGACCTCGCTGAGCTTGACCGGGCCCTTGGCTTCCATGTCGTCTCGCATCATCTCGGCGGCGCGCTTGGACATATTGCCGAGGAACTTGTCCTTGAGCGCGTTGTTCGTGCCCTTGAGCGCGAGGATGAGGGTCTCGGACGAGATCTCGCGCAACATGGTCTGCAGGCTGCGGTCGTCCACATTGATCAGGTCGTCGAAGACGAACATCTGGTCCTGCACCTTGGTGGCCAGTTCTTCGTCCTGCGAGCGCAGATGCTCCATGATGCTCGACGACAGCGCCGTTTCCACCCGGTTGAGAATCTCCGCGGTGACCTTCGGCCCGCCCACGGCGCTGACCTGCACGCTCTGCGAATCGCCCGAGAGCTGCTCCTCGAGCACTTCATTGAGTTCGCGCAGCGCACTGGGCTGAAGGCCGTCGAGCGCGGCCAGGCGCAGCATGGCCTCGCCGGCCTGACGCTCGGGGAGAAAATGCAGCACCTCGCCGGCCTGCTCGGGCTCGATATTGGCCAGAACGAGGGCCACCACCTGGGGATGCTCGAGCTTGATCAGCTCGGCAATGGCACGCGGCTCCAGCCATTTGAGGTTTTCCAGACCGCTCGATTCGCCGCCGTGCAGAATGCGCTCGATGAGCGAATTGGCGCGCTCGCCGCCCAGCGCCTTGGTCAAGGCGCCGCGAAGAAACTCGTTGGCGCCCAGGCCCAGGGCCGTCTGCTGTTCGAGCTTGTCGCGAAATTCCCGCATCACCGCATGCGCCTGATCGGCACTCACCCGGCTGAGCTTGGACATGGCCACGCCCAGACGCTGCACCTCGCGCGGGCCGAGATGCCGCATGATCTCCGCGGCCTGGTCTTCGCCCAGGCTCAGCAGCAGCACCGCGGCACGGTCCAGGCCGCTGAAATCGGCGTTTTCACTGGCCATCGGACAGCCACTCCTTCACGACCTGCGCTGCGCGCCGCGGGTCCTGCTTGACCAGTTCGCGGGCTATCGCCGCGTCCGTTTCGACGGTGTTGCTCAGATGCACTGTGTCGGGCGCCAGCGTGCCGGGCATGCCTGCTCCCGCCCGCTCGGCAACAGCCTCCGCGCCCGGAGCCACCGACTCCCGGCCATCCGCCGCACCACCGGCCGGTGCCAGTGCTGGCTCGGCCTCGGCGCCCTTGGGTCTCTTGCCGCCGCCGGCGGCCTTGCGCATGGCGCGGTAGGCCATCAGCCCAAGAATGAGCGCGATGACGTAGGGCACCGCCTGGCGCACGCCGTCCCAGATCCAGGGCTGCCGCCACAGCGGCAATTCTTTCTCCGCTTCGGTCTGCGCAGCGGTGAAGGGCATGTTGACGACGCTGACGGTATCGCCGCGCTTGGTGTCGAAGCCTATGGCGTTTTCAACCAGTTGCTTCATCTGGCCGAGCTGGGCGGCGCTCAAGGGAACGGGTTTGCCGCCTTTGGCCTGATCGTTGACCAGCACCGAGACCGACAGCCGCTTGACCGTGCCCACCGGCAATTGCGTATGGCTGACCGTCTTGTCGAGGTCGTAGTTGCTCGTTGCCGACGAACTCGCAGCGGTCGGCGCCAGCGTTTTGAGACTGGGGGTGATCTGGGTGAACTGCTGCGGCGTGAGCGGCGCCGAAGCCGACCCCACCGTGAACGGCGCGGTAGCGCCGCCCGGCGGCTGGTTGGTGAGCGCACCTGGCACCCCGGCGGGCAGACCGGCGCTGCCGCTGGAGCTGGTGGTCTGCTGCTGCTGGCTGAGGAGATGGCCCTGGCCGTAGACGACGGAGCTGGATTCCGTCTTGGCGAAGTCGATGTCGGCCGACACCGCCACCCGCACCCCGTCACGCCCGACCAGCGGTGCCAGCAGCGCCTCGATCTGCTTGCGGTACTGCTGCTCGACGGTGTTGCGGTAGGCGAGCTGTTCGGGCTGGATGCCGCTGTCGGCACGCTGCCCGGCGGTGAGCAGATTGCCGTCCTGATCGACCACGCTCACGTCCTTGTCACCCAGACCCGCCACGGCGGAAGCCACCAGATGCACGATGCCCGCCACCTGCGCGCCGCTGAGCACCCGCCCCGGGTAGAGCTTGAGCAGCACCGAGGCCGAAGGCTTTTCCGATTCGCTGAGGAACACCGAGGGTTTGGGAATGGCCAGATGCACCGTGGCCGACTCGACCGCCGAGAGCGACTCGATGGTGCGACCGAGCGACCCTTCGAGCGCCCGCTGATAGTTGATGCGCTCGACGAACTGGCTGGTGCCCATCGGCTCTTTGTCGAGAATCTCGAAACCGACGCCCGCGCCCTTGGGCAGCCCGCTGGCGGCCAGCTTCATGCGGGTGGCGTAAACCTGCGCCGAAGGCACTTCGATGACCGCGCCGCCGCCGGTGATGCGGTAAGGCACGTTGAGTTTCTGCAACTCGCCGATCACCGCGCCGCCGTCGCGCTCGGACAGATTGGTGTAGAGCACCTGATAGTCGAGCCGACTCGTCCACATCAGCGTGACGACGACCAGCGCGATCAGCACCGCCAGCCCGGCCAGCCAGGTGAAGCGCTGGTTCATGCTCATCTGGCGGAAGGCGCCCAGGGGATCTTGCAGCGCGGCGGCGGTGGTCGTGGCCATGATGGAGTGTCAAAAAATCGTCGTAACGAGAGTTCAGGCCTGGATGTTCATGATGTCCTGATAAGCCGACACCAGTTTGTTGCGCACCTGCAGCACGGCCTGGAACGACAGGCTGGCCTTCTGCGAAGCGAGCATGACATCGCTCAGGCTCACGTCACTCGTGCCCGAGACGAATTGCTGCTGCAGGGCATTGGCCTGCTGCAACTGCCCGCTCACGTCGTCGAGGGCACTCTTGAGCGTGGCCGCGAAATCCGCTTGCTGCGTGGCTGCCGTGGCTCCCAGAGCGGCGGCGGCATTGCCGCCCACCGCATCGGCAGGACGCGCTGCCGCCTGCGCCGTCAGGCTGCGCATCTGGGCGAGCACGCTTTGCATGGGATCGATCTGCATAGGGCCTCCGACTTCGAGCTGTTAGTCCATCCGGCTGGAAAACCGGCATTTTTACTCTTTGAAGCAAAACGCGTTCCAGCGTGATCGCTCAATCGGGCAGTTCCAGTCCCGCTTCGCGCAGCTTCTGCAGCTTGTGTCGCAGGGTTCGCGGGCTGATGCCCAGCCGTTGCGCGGCGAGTTGCTTCGAGCCCTGGCTTTGCTGCAGCGCCTCGGCGATCAGTTGCCGTTCGCTCAGGGCAAGCTCGCTGCCGAGATCGCCCCCGCCTGGCTGCGGCGCGAGCTGCGGCTGAACGGGTGGTGGCGCACGCAAGGGCCTCTCGACAGGAGACGGCGCAAACAGCAGATCGGAAGCCGAGATCACGCCATTCTGGCTGAGGATGGCAGCGCGTTGCATCACATTGTCGAGCTCGCGCACATTGCCCGGCCAGCGATGGGCCAGCAAGGCCTGCTGCGCGGAAGCGTCGAGTCGGGGCGGCGCAGCCATGGCGAACGCCGCCGCGTGGCGCTTGAGCATGGCATTGGCCAGCGGCAGGATGTCGCCCTGCCGCTCGCGCAACGGCGGAATCTGGATCGGAAACACGCTGAGCCGGTAATAGACGTCCTCGCGCAGCACGCCCTGCTGCACCGCCTGCTGCAGATCGCGGTTGCTGGTGGCGATGATGCGCAGGTCGAGCACGATGCGCTTGCGCCCGCCGAGCCGCTCGATCTCGCGCTCCTGCAATACCCGCAGCAGTTTGGCCTGCAGCGCCGGGGCCATCTCCGTCACCTCGTCGAGCAGCAGCGTGCCACCCTGCGCCTGCTCGAACTTGCCGGGTGCCGACTGGCCCGCCCCGGTGAACGCACCCTTCTCGAAGCCGAACAAGGTAGCCTCCAGCAGCGTCTCGGGAATGGCCGCGCAGTTGATGGCGATGAACGGCGCCGAGGCGCGGGGTGACTGCGCGTGAACATACCGCGCCATCACCTCCTTGCCGACCCCACTCTCGCCCAGCAGCATGACAGTGACATCGGTCTGGGCCGCCTTGCGGGCGATGGCGAGAATCTGCTGCATCGCCGCCGACTCGGCCACCATTTCACCGTCGCCCTGCGCCTTCGGTTTGGCCTTGGGCACCGTGGCCGGGGCTGAAGGCGCTGGGCCTGGATCGGCCTTGGGCGTTGCGAGCGCGGTCGCTGCGGGGACGAACTGCCGAATCTTGGCCAGCGCTTGCGACAGTTCGAGCGGCGCACTCAGATAGTCAGCCGCACCGTTCTGCAGAGCCTGCACCGCCGCCTGAACCGAGCCGCGACGCGCCATGACCAGCACCGGCAGACCGGGGCGCAGACGGTGCAGCCGCGCGAGCACGCGCGTGGCGTCAACGCCGGTTTCATCACCATCGCAAAACACCAGATCGGGCGACCAGCCTTGCTCGGCCGCGCGCACGGCGCCCTCTTCCTCCGAGTGCAGCGCCACGACGCAGCCCGCGCCTGCGAGTCCGTCGCGCAGGCGCTCTCCCCGCGACGTATCGTGGTCGAGCAGCAGAATGCGTGGAGACGTCATCGAGTGAAAGCGCCGTCAGGCGGTAGCGGCAGGGCAAAAAGACGCATACCGGAAGTTAGCAAATCCAGGGCCTGCGCGGTGACGATTTTCCGTCACCTCGATATCGGGCTTTGGGTATGGGGAATCCTCGGCTCATTCAGCGCCGAAGAAATCTCAAATCCGTGACGAAGTCCTGCGGCTCGCCAATTTCGATCTTGGCGAAGGCCGGATGCAGCGGATTGAGCAAGTAATTGGTCTCCGCCGGGATCACGGCGCTCGGCACGGCCAGAACGGCGCTGGATCGGCGCTTGGCCCAGTCGGCTCCAAGGGCCTGCAGTTCCTGCCGAGCTGCTGCGTCGCGCCAGTTGGCGGGAAGCTGCTCGGGAGCGATCCGCTCGATTTTCAGATGGGTGGGCAGGATCGCGGGGATCATCACATACCGCGCACGCAGCGGCTCGTCCTGCACCAGCATTTCCAGCATGGCCAGCGACTGGCTGCCTGCGGTGTAAACGACGGGAATGCCCTTGCGGTTCCAGCGCCCGCCATATAGCCTAGCACCCTCGCCAGTGAATGCGGCTTGCGCGAACCGGGACGTGACCAGCCGCCAGACCGTGCGCATCAGGCGAAGACGCCGTGTTCGATGCGGCCCAGGGTGTCGAGCACGGATTCCGCGCCGATGTCGGTATCCAACAGCGACAGCGGGGTCATGCCAGACAGGGCCGCATTAGGCGATTTCAACCAGTCCAGCGCGGCATCCATGTCCTCGAAGACCTCTCTTGCCCGCTCGGCCACGCGGGCGAGCCGCACCAGCTTGGCCGATTCCTCGCTGTTGAACTGCCCTTCCTTCTTGCGCCGCGCCAGTGTGCGTTCAGGGATGCCCAAGGCCGCGGCCAGCTCGGCCTGGGTCACGTGCAGGGTCTTGGCAAGCGAGTCCACTGCCGCCGAGGGAATCCCCTGGCGTATGACCGACACCCATTGCAAGGCGGTGCGGGGCCGCGCAGGCAAGACTTGTTTGCCGCCGAGCAGGGTTTCGACCGAAAAGGCAAGGGCCATGTTGATGCTCCACCATCCGCCAAATGGCCTCAAGCATACACAAAACTGGCGGCCATTCGCCGATGGCTGGACTCTATTTTTTTGCCTCGGTGTCCAGACCGTACTTGCGAATCTTCTCGACCAGCGTGGTTCGCCGCAAACCCAGATGCTGCGCGGCGTGGGCGATCACGTAGCGGCCGCGCTCCAGCGCCTGTTCGATCAGGCTGCGTTCGATCTGTTCGAGGTAAGCCCGCAGGTCCATGCCCTCCTCGGGCAGAACGGGGGTCAGCGCGGTCTCGACCATCGCCGCCATCAAGGCTTGCAGCCCGTCCTGCTCGTCTTCCGGCGGCGCGGCGATCGCCGCCTGCTCCTCCAGCCCACCGTCTACGATCTCCAGATCACTGCCCGAGCGCAGCTTGGGCGGAAGATCGGCCAGACGCACGATGGAGCCGGCGTGCAGAATGAGCAGGCGTTCCATCAGGTTCTGCAGCTCGCGCACATTGCCCGGCCAGCGATAGCGCAACAGGGCCTGCTGCACGCCTTCGCCGAACCGCAACCGGCCCAGGCCCTGGGCCTCCAGCCTTTGCAGCGCGTGTTCGGCCAGTTGAAGAATGTCCTCGCCGCGTTCGCGCAAGGGCGGCACCTGCACCGGAAACACGTTCAGGCGGTAGTACAGATCTTCCCGAAACCTGCCCAGGCCGATCTGCTGCTCCAGATCGCGGTGGGTCGCGGCGACGATGCGCGCCTGCGAAGCCAGCACCTCGCTGCCGCCGACGCGCTCGAAGCATTTTTCCTGCAGCACGCGAAGAATCTTGACCTGCAAAGGCGGACTCATCTCGGCGATCTCGTCGAGGAACAGGGTGCCGCGTCCGGCCAGCTCGAAGCGCCCCTTGCGCGCATTCAGCGCCCCGGTAAAGGCGCCGCGCTCATGGCCGAACAGTTCGCTCTCCATCAGCTCGCCGGGAATGGCGCCGCAGTTCACCGCGACAAAAGGCCGGGCGGCGCGGGGCGACCAGGCATGCACCGCCCGCGCAACCAGCTCCTTGCCCGTGCCCGATTCGCCCAGAACCAGAACCGTGCTGTCGGTCTGCGCCACGCGACGAACCTGCTCGCGCAGCAGGCGCATGGGCGCGCTCTCGCCCAGTAGGAGCACATCGGCGGTCAGCGCGTGTGCGGAGATGGAGTCGTCAAACATGGCCGACATTTTCGCAGCCGGACGGCACGACGAAGGCACGCCTGGTGCGCCAGATCAGAGCCGTGACCCCGTTCAAGGCAGTTTGCGCAGAATGCCCTCGGTGCCCGTCAGCTTGCGCAGAGGGCCTCGTGCGGCGCGTGCGGCGTCGGCGTTTCGGTAAGGTCCGACGTAGAACAGACGCAGGCCTCGAACCTCCTTCGCCACCACGCAGACCTGGGCATAGCCCGCGCCGTGCAGCTTGCGGGCGAGTCGGTCAATGCTTTGCTGTTTGCCGAAGGCGCCGACCTGCACATACCAGCCCGCGGCTCGGCAGACACCCACAGCCCCGCTCGGCCGGGGTTTCTCGGTGGATGCGGGGGCATGCGCCTTGCGCACTGGCGCTGCGGTCGGCCGATGCTTCGGCTTGGGTTCAGGTTTGACGGTGGAAGGCGCGGCCGCCACCCCCGGAGCCTTGGCCGACGCGGCGGCTGCGGCGGCCGTCGTCTCGGCAGCCGATGGGGCCGCAGGCGTGCTCGCCGCAATCGACGCGGTGCTCGACACGGCGGGTGCGCTTGCCTGCGTTGCCGTGGCTGCCGCAGGCTGGCTTGCCGCGGCCAGTGCGTTCATCGCCGCCGCCGCATTGCGTTCTTCCTGAGCCGTGCTCAGGGCGGGTTTGGGCTGAGATGCCGCCACGGCCGAAGCCGAGCGTGCGGCGACGTTGGATGCACTCGAAGCCGGATGGACGACGGTGCTTTTGGTGCCTGGCGCAGATCCTCGCAGACCCAGCGCGGCCCAGGCGATCAACCCCAGGAGAATGAGAATACCGAGAACGAGAATGCCGCGATTGAGCCAGCGAACACGGTTTTTCAGGGGTTGGAGATCGTCGTTCAAGAGTGCGTTCCGGGGCTGGGCGGCGTGACGGGGGTCAACTCGGCGGCCGGCCCGGCGGGCTGCGCGGGGGCTTGGGCGGGCAAGATGGGGGTCTCGTTCACGTTCGCATGGCTGAGGGGCGACACGATCACCACACTGACGCGCCGGTTGGCCGCGCGTCCCTTGGCCGTGTCGTTGGATGCGACCGGATGATATTGACCATACCCTGCGGCGACAAGTTGCTCAGGCCGAACGCCTTGCGCAATGAACATCTCCACCACCGACACCGCCCGGGCCGACGACAAGGCCCAGTTGGAGCGATACAGCGGGGTGTTGATTGGCCTGTCGTCGGTGTAACCATTGACCTGGATCGGATAGTCGACTCCGTGCAACACCTGGGCGATCTGATCGAGCAGTTCCTGCGCCTGAGGCGTCAGTTCGGCTTGGCCCGAGGCGAACAGCACCGTGTCGTGAATGTCGATCACCACGCCCAGTGGCGTCATGCGTACCTGCACATCGCCCTTGCGGATGGCGCTGCTCAGCAGCGCCTCGATCTGCCGGGCCACGCCTTCGAGGGTTTTCTGCACTTCCTTGGCGCCAGGCCCGCCTCGACCGGGCTGAATGATCTCGGGCTTTTGCTGCTTGGGAATGGGCGGCAGGTCGATGGCCGACGGCATGCTGTTGAACGGCTGGCCCACCTGAACCGGATTGGGCGTGGTGGGCTGACCGGTGAAGGCCGCAATCATGGTTTGCGACAGCACCTTGTACTTGCCTTCGTTGAGCGAGGAGATTGAATACATCACGACGAAAAACGCGAACAGCAGGGTGATGAAGTCGGCATACGACACCAGCCACCGTTCGTGGTTCTCGTGCTCTTCGTGGGCTTTTTTGCGGGCCATGGAATATCCGTTCGATTCAGGGCGAGCGGGGCATCACAGCCCCTTGCGCTGCCGCGCCACCTGACGGCGATGGTGACGGAAGATGAGCCGGTCGAGGTCGTTCTGCACCTGCTGATCGAGCGGATCGAGTTCCAGCGTGTGCCAGAACTGCCCCCGGTCGGGGCGCTGCTCCGTGACCTGCCCCGAAAGCAGCAGCGGCAAGGCGATGCGATGCCGCAGGTAGATGCGCGCCCACAGTCGCCGCCCTACGTCCAGCGGCTTCTCGCTGGCCCAGCGCAATTTGCGTGACGACAGCGCACAAGGCCGCTCAGAGGGCAGATTGCCCAGTCCGCGCAGCGCCGCACTGGCCATGAGCAGCAGCAGATCGACCCGCCGCTCCAGGTTCTGGATGGGGTCGCTTCGGCCATGCTCGGTTTCGTGCGACACCGGCGGCTCGTCAAGCATCAGCAAGGCGCGCAACAGGGTGTTGTTGTCGGACATCACCTCGGCTCGCGTCTGGGGCGGGTTCAGCTCGTCCACCCAGTCTAGCGGGAACACCCCGTCGAGCTGCACCGCCGCCACCGCACCGTGCAGCGCATCGGGGTGGCTGGCAAAAAAACGGGAATCGGGAAAATCGGCTGATTCGTTGGGCTCGGACATGGCGCTGTTCTCCTCGCTTGCATTGTCCCACCACAGCAAAAGCCGGGCCAGTCCGAATCGAGAGCGGACAGCGCTCAGGCCGCGGCTTGCTCCAAGCCCTGAAGCCACGAGTCGCGCAGCGCGGTCACGACCGTGCGGCAATCTTCAATGGCCTGCAAGTCGTCGAAGATATTGGCCTGCGCCAGTCGCGCCAACAGATAGGTGTAGATGCGCTCCAGGCGCTCGCCCACCGGCTGCTCGGCGAGCTGCGGGCCGTCGGGCAGCACGGCCAGCAGATGCTCGACCAGTTGATAGGCGCGCCCGAGGGCTTGCCCCTTGAGCGGCAAATCCTTGCCGTCGGGCTGGCGCAGGGCGGCTTCGGCGCGGCGCAGGTATTCCAGAATGCCGTCGAGCCCGAGAACATAGAGCTTGTCTGCGGGAATGCCCTGGTTCTCCACCTGACGATAGGCGCGCGTGGCAAAGGCTGCTGCACTCATCAAACTCTCCTGATATGGCGGCGATCAGCCGCCAGTCGAACTGGAACTAGAACTTGAACTACTGCTGGACGGGTTGAAGAACGCCGTCAGATACTGCCCCACCGATTGCAGTTGGGCCACCTGGGTCTGCATGGCGTTGAACTGCTGCTGCAGCAGCGCGGTCTGCGCCGCAGCGCTGTTCTGCAACTGGGTGATCTGCTGATCGATGCCTTTGATGGTGTTGTTCAGGCCGCTGGTCGCGGCGGAGACGAAGCCGCTCTGGGTGTTGAGCGCCTGCGTCAGAATGGCGTTCATCTGCTGATAAAGGCCCTGGCTGACGGTGACCGAGCCGAGACTGCCCGTGGCTTGGCCGGTGATATTCACCTGCAGCCCCAGCGCCGCGCCGGGGCCCGTCACCGTGAGCTGCTGCCCTGCCCCGGTGCCGACCTGCCCGTTGATCGAGCCGATCACATCGGTGCCCTTGACGGTTTGCAAGGTCGTACCCACCCCGGTACTCCCTGCAGACGCCGGCTGTGTGGAAACGACCGTGAAGCTCTGTGCGCTGCCGTAGCCCGAGGTCTGAAATTCGAGGCTGCCGTTGTTGTTGAGCGCCGTGATGCCGCCCAGACCCTGCTGGCTGAGGGTGGCGTTGATCGTGGCGACGATGGCGTCGATCGTCGAACCCGAGGCCAGTTGCACCGAAACACTGGTGGCGCCCGAGCCGAACACCAGGGTCTCGGAACTGGTGATGCCGCCGCTGGCCACCGGATTGGCTGCGGTGAACGTGCCCTGCGTGGCCCCCGAGGTGACATTCACCGCGTAGGTGCCGGGCTGGGTGTTGTTGCCCGCGCCGACATATTGCACATTGGCGTTGGTGGCCGTTCCCACCTGGCCGAACAAACCGGCCACGGCGTTGTAATTGCTCTGCAGGGCGCTGCTGAGGGTGCCGGAATCGAGCGACAGCGTGCCGTCCTGAGCCAGGCTCACGCCCACCGCGCCGAGCGAGGTGTAGGCACTGCCCGGCGTCGTGCCGATGCCCTGACCGCTGATGAGATTGAGAAGCTGGGTGCGCAGGGTCTGGATGCCAGCGTTGCCGATCAGCGGCCCGTTCTGTCCCGAGGTGCCGCTGGAGGTCGATCCGCCGTTGTACGCGGTGAGCTGATTCAGCGTGCCCATCGTCGTGTTGAAGGCGGTGACGAAACTCTGCACCGAGGTGACGAAGGCGCTGGTGTCGTTGGCCACGGTGAGGGTGGTCGATCCGCTGGCTTCGAGCAGGTTCAGACTCACCCCCGGAATGGCCCCGCTCACCGTGTTGGTGGCGCTGGTCACCGCCAGGCCGTTGATGCTCACCGAAGCATTGCGGGCGGTCTGGCTCTCCGTCATGCCGCCCGAGGTGCTGGGGCTGTAGCTCAGACTCGCCAGCGACCCCGTGGCGCCGCTGGTGCTGACCGTGAACGCATTGGCCGCCCCGGTGTTGTTGCCCGTGAGCGTGAGGCGGTAGCCGGTGCCATCGAAAATGACCGCGGCGTTCACGCCACTGTTGGATTGATTGATCGCCGCAGCAATGCCGTTGAGCGAGTTGTTGCTGTTGTCGATGGTGATATTGGTCGCCGTGCCGCTGCCCACCTGGATCTGCAGCGTGCCGGTGCCCACGGCCGTGTTGGTGGCCGAGGCGAAATCTTGCGAATAGATGCTTTGCGTCTGCGCCAGAACGATATTGCTCAGCGAATAGGTGCCCAGCGGCGCGTTGGAACTGGCCGTTCCCGACACCGCGCTGGAATTGCTCAGATTGACGGTGCGGTTGTTGAGCTGGGTCACGTTCTGCAGCCCGGCCACCGTCGATTGCAGGCTGGAGAGACTGCTCTGCACCGAGCCCCAGGCGCTCAGGGTGGACTGATATGACTGCTGCTGGTTCTGCAGCAGCGTGATGGGCTGCTGATACGCCGCCGACAGCGACGTGATCAACGACTGCACGTTGATTCCGCTCACCAACCCTGAAATGGACACCGACGACATACCGAACTCCCGATGCGTTACCGCTTGTTGAACTTAACGACACTCCCGGGCTGAACTGTAGGGCCGACGAGCCGGAGGCCGAGCATTCAGGCCTTTTCCTGCAGCAGACTGCCTGGCGGCATCGGCTGGTCAGCGTTCTCCGCCGCGGCCTTGACCACTTGCTCGGACGGCACGTAGTAGCGCACGAAGACCTGCTGCGTCACCTTGTCCTTGAGTTCCACTAGAAGCTGGCCCGGGTGCGAGCCGTCTGGATTGAGACCTGCGCTCAGCGCCACCGAGGGCGCCTGCTGGCTGACCTGCTTTTGCAGGGTGTCCACCGCTTTGGCCACAGCTGCGGGTTGAAGCGCGGCAGCGGCTTGCGGCTGCGCCGGACCGCTTGCTGCAGCCGACGCGCCGACGGCGGCCGATGGCGGGTTGGCCGCGATGGTCGGCAGCTGAGGCTTGTTGCTCAGCGCGGCCAGTCCGTTTGCATTTTGAACGTCCATGATGCCTCCATGCACTCGAAACCAGAATCAGGATGCAGATGGCAAAACCCCCGGGACACCTGACGGCGGCCCGGGGAAACCCCCTGGAGAAACTCAGGCGTGCTTACGGCAGCAGCTTGAGGTAGCTCTGTTGCAGCGAGTTCGCCGTGGCCAGAGTCGAGATGCCCGCTTGCTGCAGGATCTGGTACTTGGACAGCTGCGTCGTCGCCTGCGCGATGTTGGCATCCTGCACCACCGACTGCGCGGCCTGCAGGTTGGTCGCCGTGGTCTGCACGTTCTGCACCGAAGCCTGGATCCGGTTCTGGATCGCGCCCAGCGCCCCGCCCTGCTGGTTCAGGGTATTGATCGCCTGGTCAATGATCGACAGCGCCTGGTTGGCCCCTTGCACCGTCGAGACGTCCACCGTGGACACCGCCGACAACGTGCTGATGTTGCTCAGACCGATGGCCGTGCCATTGCCCAGCGAATAGCCCTGGGTGGACTGCAACTGGGTGAAGCCCTGCACCAGTGCAGTGGTATTCGTGCTCGATATCGTTGTACCGCCCGCATCCAGGGTACCTCCACCGGTGAAGCCGGTGATGGAAATGTTCTCGCCCTGGCTTTGGGTGAGCACGAGTTGGTTGCTGGAGTTTACGCTGGCGGCAATGCCGGTCTGGGCGGTCGAGCCATTGATAGCCGAGACGAGGCCGCTCAGGCCGGTAGGCGACACATCGGTGACGTTGGCCGAGATGTTGACCCCGTTGGTCTGACCGGTCGTCGTACCGTTGCCGATGCTGAAGCTGAAGCTGCCGGTGGTGACGGTGAAGGCCACGCTGGTGTTGGCCGTGGCGGTCACACCCGTGTTCTGGCTGATGGCATTGATGCCGGCGGCGACGCTGGCGGCGGAATCCGTCGCGGCCACCGCCACGCTGTCCGAACCCGCATAGCCCGATACCGAGACGTTGCCGGCCGTGAAGGCACCTGCGCTGGCCGTGATGGTGTAAGCCTGACCTGCCGCGTAACCATTGCTGCCTGCCGCGCCGGTCGTGCTGTAAATTGTGCCGCTGGCCGCCATCACGTTATTGCCGATGGCGTTGGAATTGGCGTTGGACACGGACACGTTGATGATCTGGTTGGCGTTGGCGCCCACCTGGAACTGCTGGCCGCTGAACGAGCCGTCGAGCAGGTTCTGACCGTTGAACTGGGTCTGCGTGGCGATGGTCTGCACCTGCGCCAGCAACTGCGACACCACACCTTGCAGCGAGGCCCGGTCTTGCGAGGTGTTGGAGCCGTTGGCCGACTGAACCGCGATGGTGCGGATCTGTTGCAGCAGGTTGGTCTCGTTCTGCAGCGCGCCGGTGGCGGTCTGCACCAGCGACACGGCCTGGTTGCCGTTGGACACGGCCTGATTCAAGCCGTTGATCTGGGTCTGGAAGCGCTGCGAAATGGCGTAGCCCGCCGGGTTGTCCGCAGGCCCGTTGATCTGCTTGCCCGTGGACAGCTGCTGAATGTAGGTGCTCAGACTGCTGGACGTGCTGTTGAGCGCGTTGAGCGAATTCAGCGAATTGACGTTGGTGTTGATGATGCCGGAAATGGCCATGATGGAGCTCCTTTGCTATGGGGAAATCCGGCATCCGTGCCGAATACGGACAACCCTGTCCGCACTCCACTTGACGGCACGCCTGCGTGGGACTTTAGGCTTGCCGGTGAAAATTGTTCTATTGCGGTGGTACCGTCGCAAAAAAGCAGTGCGGCCCTGCCCGTGCAAGACGGAACTGGGCCGCAGCCGTCTGAAAAATCCGCTTAAGGCAGCAGCTTGAGGTAGCTCTGTTGCAGCGAGTTCGCCGTGGCCAGGGTCGAGACGTCCACCGCGGACACCGTCGACAGCGAGCTGATGCTGCTCAGGCCGATATTGCCGCCATTGCCTAGCGAGTAGCCCTGGGTGGACTGCAGCTGGGTGAAGCCCTGCACCAGCGAGACCGCCTGGTTGCCGTTGCTGACTGCCTGGTTCAAACCGTTGATCTGGGTCTGGAAGCGCTAAGAAATGGCGTAGCCCGCCGGGTTGTCCGCAGGGCCGTTGATCTGCTTGCCCGTGGACAGCTGCTGAATGTAGGTGCTCAGGCTGCTGGACGTGCTGATGAGCGCGTTGGGCGAGTTCAGCGAATTGACGTTGGTGATGATGATGCCGGAAATGGCCATGATGAGGCCCCCTTGCCTCGTGTGTTCTGACTCGTGCGTCGGCCGCAGACGTCCTTGTCCACACATCGCACGGCGGCACGCAGTGACAAAACTTTAGGGCGACGCTCAACGATGCCGTTGCGCACTGAACATCCCGGGAGCGTGCGCCTTACCTCCGGTCATTCAGTTTCGTTCCTGAACACTCTCCCGGACTGCCCGCCCCAGCGTCTCGCGAACGTGACTCACCGTAGTCTGAATCTGGGCCCGAGCCGCCGTTCTTTGCCCAAGCGCTTCCCGACAATGTTCCTGGTGCAGGCGCTGGCGCTCACCGGCCTGCTGCGCGGCGGCGATCGCCTGCGCGACGGCGTTCAACGATGCCCGAAGTCGCGCCTGCGCGGCATCGCTGTTCGTCGCTGCCTGATTGGGAAACGGCTCCGGGACGGTGGGGAGATCATCGAGCGCGGGCGCGGTCTGCAAATTCATCTCTCCCGCGCTTGCCAGCAAGGCGTCGAGGTCGGTCTCGGTCTGCTCCAGCGGCAAACCCTCGGCCGCTGGGTCGGAGGCAAGATGCGAAAGTTGCAGACGCAGATTCAGGCCCAGCAACGTCAGCGCCTCGGCGGATTGGGCGAGCCGCTCGGCGTAGCGTCTCTGTTGAAGGGCGCTCTGCTCACTCGTAGCCTCGCGGGCTTGGACGTAGGCTCGAATCGCAGCATCGCGCTCGTTCATCGCCACGGCCTGGGCCTCCATAGCGGTCTGCAGCTCTTCCACCGCCTCTTCCAGCGCCTGGAATGCCTCGACATGGCTCTGCCCAGCCAGGTCTGTTTTGTCTTTGCCTTGCCCGGTCGGTGCGTCCGGCCATGGCTGTGTGTTCAACCAGGCGGATTCCAAAGATGACAAAGCCTGTGCTGCCTGCTGCGCCTGCCCTCGCAGCGCGGCGAGCCGGGCTTCGGCCTGCGCGACCTGGCGCTGCAAGGCCAGACCACGCGCCCGCTCGGCTTCGAGTGCAGACGCCAGCGCGTCGAGCCTAGCCTTGTCGTCCTTTGCCTGGTCCAAGGCTGGGCGTATGGCTGCGACCACGTCGACCAGCGGCTGCCAGATGGCCGACACCGGGGCGTCATCGCGCTGCGACGCAGCGGGGGCCAGCAGGCGTTCGCGCTGGATGTGCTGCATCTGCAGCACATCCAGCCGAAACAGCAGCCCCAGATAGAAAGCCAGCACCACGAGCAGCGCAGCGCCCGCGCACCATGCGGTCAGCAGCAGCGGCGGTTCGGTATCGACCCAGACGAGCGCGACCAGGCCCGCGCCCCAGATCAGGGCCATCAGGCTCAGCCACAGCAGGCGGCGTTGCGGGTTGCGCATCATCTTGACCTCTCCGCCTCGGCCCAGCATGCCTGCCACAAGGCGGCGACATCGAACACGGCGATCGGGTCGGCCGAGGCGGGCAGCGACGCAGAAGGTCGATCGCCCGCGCCCTCCCCCGCATGCAGCAGACCCTGAATGGCGTTCCACGGCGCGGGCAGCCCCGGCCTGGCGGGCGCCCAGTGCCTCGTGAGGGTGGCCGGGCTCAGCCGCAGCAAGCCCTCCACACCGTCCACGGCCAACACGCCGGCCTGCTGCGCCTGCGTCCAGACCAGGAAGCGCGCATCGCCACCGGCAAGGCTGGAGCGCCGCAGCAGGCAGGTGCCCAGATCGAGCACCAGCAGCGGTCGGCCCTGCCACGCCATCAGCCCGGCGCAGTGCGGTTGCCGCTCGGGGCTCGGCAAGGCAATCAGCCGGGGTGCCAGAACGACCTGCCGCACGGGGGCCGCCTCCAGCGCATGAATCTGGCCGCCCACTCGAAACCTCAACCAGGACAAGCCTTGGCTCATGGCATGCCCCGGCGCGCTCACTGCACTACCCTCCTCGCTACGCTCGACCCCCCGAGGGAGTTGAGCGCCACCTTCGGGCGGCCGTGCGGTGGCGCTCATGCCTCAGCCCCCGCAAGCAGCTTTTGGCTGAGCCAGGGAAGGTCAATGAGAAGCACCGGCTCTCCAGCGTCCGGTGCCCAGGGGGCGCCCTGCCAGGCCGTGGCCTGCACGCCGCAAGCCGTCTTAACCGCCTGCGGCACGGGCCAAAAGATCAGCTCCCCCGACGGGCCGATGGCATCGACCCGCACGGCAAACGGCGGCTCTCCCGATGGGGGCTGCAGCAACAGCGCCGCACGACGATCTGGCGCGATGGCCTCTCCCTGGGTCCAGCACAGGGCGAGATCGAGGGCTGGCAAAGCCTCGTCGTCATGGAGCAGGAGCAGAGGTCCGCCGGGCTGTATCCAGCAAGGCGTGTCGGGCGCCAGCACCCGCGACGCCGATGCCACCGGCACCGCCACAACCCAGGGGCCGACCCTGGCCGTCTGCACCGCCAGGGGCTGGCCGCCTTCTGCCTGCTGCTGCGCCGGTTGGTCGGGGGCTTGCACCGCGTTCTCGGGTTCCGGTTCCGGTTCCGGTTCCGGTTCCGGTTCCGGTTCCGGTTCCGGTTCCGGTTCCGGTTCCGGTTCCGGTTGCGTCTCCAGTTGCGTCTCCGGTTGCGTCTCCGGTTGCGTCTCCGGTTGCGTCTCCGGTTGCGTCTCCGGTTCCGTCTCCGTCTCCGGCTCCGGCTCCGGCTCCGGCTCCGGCCCCGGTTCTGGCTCCGGTTCTGGCTCCGGCTCCGGCTCCGGCTCCGGCTCCGGCCCCGGTTCTGGCTCCGGTTCTGGCTCCGATTCTGGCTCCGGTTCTGGCTCGGGCGCCAAATCAATGGTGAAGGCCGATGGCGGCTCCGACTCCGGCGGAGGCGAAATGTCTTCTGAACCGGCCAGATGACGACGCAAGCCGTCGATCACCGCTTGCAGTTGATCCCAGCGCAAGGGGGCGCCTGCAGCCATCGCGGGCAGTTGCTGCAACAGGTCTTGCTCGCCAAGGCGACAGAGTGTGCTGACGGCTTCGAGCTGCAGGAAGTCGGCGCCGATGCGGATGCCTCGCAGCGCTTCGGCCGCGTTACCCAGGGCTTGCAGGGTTTCGTCGCGCGTGGTCTGGGGCTGCAATCCGGCGATGAACAGACGCAGAAACTCCTCCGCATCCACGCGGAAAGCCGCCTGCAGTTCCTGCGCGCTGGCCGAGCGCAGGCTGCTGGGCGGTCGGTGGCCGAGGGTTGCCATGGTCATGGTGGAGGCGCTCGCCACCTCAGTCGATCGGGCCTTGCCGCCTTCGTGATGGCGTGACACATGAGCGCATGGCGCAAGACGAAGATCTCATCGGCACGTTCCGCGCTCGAGGCGCACCTGATCCCGCCCCTCGGCCTTGGCGTTGTAGAGCGCCAGATCGGCACAGCGCAGGGTCTGGGCGATCGCGCGGTCGGTCAGGGCCGCCACGCCTGCGGAGATGCTGATGTGCAAGCCGCCAGTCTGGGTCTGCACCAGAGGACGCTGCGCGATGGCCTGCCGCATGCGATCGACGATACGCACCGCCTGCGCCGCCGTGGCGCCGGGCAGAACGAGCACGAACTCCTCGCCGCCGTAGCGATAAACCCCGTCGTAGGGGCGCAGTGTGCTGCGCATGAGGCGGGCAAGCGCCGTCAGTACCCGGTCGCCGGTCTGGTGGCCGTGCTGGTCGTTGACGCACTTGAAGTGATCGACATCGAGCATCACGACCGCGCATGGGCGACCTTGGCGTGAGACCAGAGACTGTTCGCCCTGCAGACGCTGCTGCAGCGCGGCGCGCCCCGGCAGCCCGGTGAGCGGGTCATGCGCCGCGCGCTGGGCGGCCAGCGCCACCTCGAGATCGGCAAAGCCCTGCAGCACGTCCAGGCCCAGATCGATCAGACGGTCCCAGGTCTGCATGGCGCGAAGCTGCTGCTTGTCGGTGGCGGCAAGCGCATTGATCAACAGGCAGAGTTCGTCGAGCCGCTGCAACTGCGCCTCGCGCAAGGGCGGGAGATCGGCGGTATCTGGCCCGCAGGCCTCGATCGCCTGGTCGAGCTGGTGTTCGATCGCAGCTCGCGGCAACGCCGCCACCGCACCAGGATTCTGGCGATAAGCCCCCAGGCGCAGACAGCGCTGCAACCAGGCGGCATAGATCTGTCGAGCGAGGCGCAACGCCTCGGTGTCTGCGGAGCTGGGTGGCTGCACCGCCAAGGAAGCGGCGTCATCGCACCGACTCTCAATCACGCTCAAGTGCGGCGCAGACCACGCGCTCGACTCGGCAGTGGGCATCAGGGCAAGGGCTCGCATGAGGATCTCCTAATAGGGTTGATCCCTGCATAGCAAACCCGGTGCCACCCCGTTATGCCACCCTCGAGCATTTATCAGTGGATACTTGCCCCCAATTACAGCCATCCAAGGATTGAATCAGGCCGCCATTCCCCTCAAAACCCCGTAAAGACGGTTTTTTGACGCCATCAACCCTGACTTACTGCAGCGGCACCACCACCTGCCCCTGCGCATCCACGACGCCGCTGACCACCCGGCCCGACTGCACATTGCGCACCAGCACCGACTGCCCGACCCGGCCATCGGCCAGGGCCTGCCCCAGCGCCACCAGTCGTACCCCCAGCCCCTGGGCGACGAGGCTGACCGACTGGCCGTAATGGACCAGCTGCGGGCCCGTCAGCATGCTCTGCACCAGCGGCTGGCCAGCCGCCACGCTGTAGCGCAGCACCTGCCCGACCAGCGCCTGGGCATCGTTCACCGCCCCTGGGGGCAGACGCGTCGCATCGCGCTCGACCGTGGTGAGGTCGGCTGCGGTAAGCACATGCCCGGCCTGCAGCGCGCGCGCCACGACCACCACGCCCTGCTGCCGGTCGACACGTACCGGCAGATAAAGCGTCCACACCGCAGGCCTCGCGCAGCGCACTTCCACCGTCTGCGCGCCATAGGGATTCGGGTTGCCGAAGTAGGCGGTGCGAAGCTCGGCGCAGGGCGGAAAGCGCAATCCGGGTGCGGGGCCCTGCACGTCGATCATCACCTTCTCGCCACTCGCAGGCAGACCCGCGCGCACGAAGGCCTCGACCGCCGCGCGAATCTTCGCAGGGCTCTCCGCGGCAGGCACCGCCCAGGCCGCCGACATGCCGCCCAGTGCGATGACAAGGCCGAGAGCCCACAGACCGGCGACAAACCGGCCATGACGAAACCGAGGAAAGATGCGCAGCATGGCGTGAAGACTAAAGGGCCAGAGTTGGAGAAGACGCCCACAATCCGCAAGGTTCATACCAGCAAGGACGCGTCTCTTTCGCCCCTGACGACTGCCTGCCGCACATCCCCTGACCGGCAAACTCTTGCCGCTGGGCGCTTGCCGCTCGCCGTGGCAAACGCATTCTCCGAGGGCAAGGCAGTTGCGCAGCGGCTTGACCTCGCTGGCATGGAATCTGCAGTCAACAGGGCCAGCAACGCTCAGAAACAACAGCCATGACCTCAGCCCTCGACCGCGAATTCGCCCCGCTTCAAACCGCACTGAACCTGCGGGCGCAGCGGCAGCAACTGCTGTCGGCCAACATCGCCAACACCAATACGCCCGGCTACAAGGCGGTGGACCTGGATTTCTCGGCCGCTTACAAGGCCGCGCTGTCCGGTCAGCAAACCGGCAGCCTGCCGCTCAAGACCGACCATCCCCGCCAGCTCGCAGGCAGCGTCGCCCCGGCGGGCTCGGACTTCGTCGCCTACCAGGCCGGCAACACCGTGCGGCTCGACGGCAATTCGGTCGACATGAACCGCGAGCAGGCGGCGTTCCAGAAAAACAGCATTCAGTACGAAGCCGACCTGACCTTTCTCACCGGCAAGATCAAAACCCTGACCTCGGCCATCACCGGCAACTGATTCCAGGACCGACACCATGTCCCTGTTCTCCGCCCTCGACGTCGCCAACTCCGGTCTCACGGCCGAGAGCTACCGTCTCAACGTCGTGGCCAGCAATCTGGCCAACGCCAACTCCGCCGTCAGCTCCAACGGCCAGCCCTACCGTGCCCGCGAAGTGGTGTTTGCCGCGCAGCCTCTGTCCGGCCCGGGCGTGCCCGCCGGTGTCAACGGTGTGCAGGTGGCCGGCGTGGTGGAAAAGCCCGGCCCGCTCAAGTTCGTCTATGACCCCGGCAACCCGCTGGCGAACAAGGACGGCTACGTCAGCTACCCCAACGTCAATCCGGTCGACGAGATGGTCAACATGATTTCCGCCTCGCGCGCCTATCAGGCCGACGTCAACGTGATGACCACCACCAAGAACCTGCTGCTGAAAACCCTCACCCTGGGCCAATGACCCTCGGCGCTGAACAAGGAAACCCACCATGAGCACCTCTCCCATCGGCTCCAACGCCTTCCTCTCCTCGCTGCAGACCAGCAGCAGCAGCGGCACCTCGGGCAGCAGCACCAGCGGTCTGGGCGGTCTGGCCGACGTCAACACCTTCTACACCCTGCTGGTGACCCAGCTCACCAACCAGGACCCGATGAACCCGCTGAGCAACCAGGACCTCTCGGCCCAGCTGGCCCAGTTCAGCACGGCCAGCGGCATTCAGAGCATGCAGCAGTCCATGGCCACCCTCACCGCCCAGCTCGCCCAGACCCAGGGTCTGCAGGCGGCCAATCTGGTGGGGCAGACCGTGGTGTTCGACAACAACAGCGTCAGCCTGCCCGCCAGCGGCACTGCGGCCGGTGGCTTCACCCTGGCCTCCGCCGCGCAGAACGTGCAGGTGCAGGTGGTCAACAGCGCCGGGCAGACCGTCAGCACCCTGCAGCTCGGGGCGCTGCCCACCGGCGTGCAGACCTTCACCTGGGACGGCTCCACCAGCAACGGCCAGCAGGCCCCGGCGGGCAACTACACCTTCAACGTCAGCGCCACCGACGGCACCGGCCAATCGGTGGCCGCAGTGCCCTTCGGCACGGGCAAGGTGCAGTCGGTCTATCTGAGCGGCAGCAACGGCCCGTCGCTGCAGTTGCAGGGCCAGAGCGGCACCGTACCGCTGTCGAGCATCCAGGGCGTGATGTAAGCGCCAGAACCTTTCAGCATTCCGATCACATCGTTTTCCGGGGGATTCCATGAGCACGTTTCAAACCGCCCTGTCCGGCCTGAAGGCCGCTTCCACCGATTTGCAGGTGATGGGCAACAACATCGCCAACGCCAGCACCGTCGGCTTCAAGAGCTCCAACGCCGAGTTCGCCGACAGCTACGCCGCAGCCATCGCCGGCACCTCGCCGCAGTACGGGCAGGTCGGTATCGGCACCACCGTTTCTACCGTGGCGCAGCAGTTCTCGCAGGGCAATATCGAAGCCACCAGCAACCCGCTCGACGTGGCCATCAACGGCAGCGGCTTCTTCCAGTTCGACTACAACGGCTCCACGGTGTATGGCCGCAACGGCCAGTTCCAGCTCGACAAGAACGGCTACATCGTCGATGCCAGCGGCGGCCAGCTCATCGGCACTCCGGCGGTCAGCGGTGTACTCACCGGAGGCTCTGGGCCGCTGCAGATCACGGCCACCACGCTGGCCCCGAAGGCCACGACCAGCGGCACCCTGCAGTTGAATCTCAACGCCTCGGTCACCCCCATCGCCAGTGGCACCGCCTTCAGCACCAGCGACCCCACCAGCTACAACTATTCCACGACCAGCACCGTCTACGACAGCCTGGGCACCGCGCATCTGCTCACGACCTACTACGCGCTGCCGTCCACCGGGGCCACTGCCAGCGGCCAGGCGTGGAACGTGTATTACTCCGTGGACGGCACCAGCGCGGCGGGCGGCATCACCAGCGGTGGTCCTTCGACCATTCAGTTCACCCCCACCGGTGCCATCAGCGGCACCGCGACCCTTGCAGTCAGCGGCATCACCTGGGCCGATGGCGCCGCGCCGTCGAACATCACCCTGAACTTTGCCGGTTCGACCAACTACAACGCCACCTCGGTGGTGAACGCGCTCACCACCGACGGTTCGGCGGTGGGCCAACTCAGCAATCTGTCGGTCGATCCGAGTGGCGTCATCTACGGCCGCTACACCAACGGTCAGTCGGCGACGCTGGGCATGATCACCCTGACCAACTTCAAGGCGCCGCAAGGGCTGCAGAGGCTGGGGAACAACTACTTCGTTCCCACCTACGCATCGGGGCAGCCGCTCACCGGCCAGCCTGGCGGCGGGGGGCTCGGGGTGCTGCAGTCGAGTGCCGTGGAGCAATCCAACGTCGATTTGTCGTCGCAACTGGTCAATCTCATCGTCGCGCAGCAGGCCTATCAGGCCAATGCGCAGACCATCAAGACACAGAACCAGGTGGTCCAGACTTTGCTTAGCCTGTAAGCAAACCCAACCTCGACCCCACCCAAGACCGAGCCATGGACACCTTATGGATTGCCGCCACCGGCGCCCGCGCCGTGCTGCAGCAGCAGGCGGTGACGGCCAACAATCTGGCCAACGTCAACACCACCGGCTACCGCGGCGAACAGGCGCAGTTCCGCGCCTTGCCGGTGTACGGCAACGCCTTGCCGACCGGCGCCTACACCGCGGTGCAGGGGCACAGCGCCGATCTGCAGGAAGGGCCTATCGTGCACACCGGGCGCAATCTCGACGTGGCGATTCAGGGTCAGGGCTGGATCGCGGTGCAGGCTCCCAATGGCGACACGGCCTACACCCGCAACGGCGATCTGCAGATCAACAGCAACGGCATTCTCTCCACCAGCGACGGTCGGCCGGTGCTCGGCCAGAGCGGCGCGCCCATCTCCATGCCGCCGCTGGAGTCGATCCAGATCGGCTCGGACGGCACCATCTCCGGCGTTCCGGTGGGCAGCCAGCCCAACGCCCTGGTCGTGGTCAATCGCATCCAGCTCGTCAACCCGCCCGCCGCCCAGATGCAGCGCGGCGCCGATGGCCTGTTCCGCGACATGCAAGGCCCGGCACCGGCCGATGGCACGGTGCAGCTCGCCGTGGGTTCTCTGGAAGGCAGCAACGTCAATCCGATGCAGGCCATGATCCAGATTCTCGACAACACCCGCGCGTTTGAAATCCAGACCAAGCTGATGCAGACCGTGGACCAGAATCACCAGGCCGCCACGCAACTGCTCAACGTCAGCTGAACTCCGCAGAAAGACCGACCACCATGATCCGCTCGCTTTACGTCGCCCGCACCGGCCTGGAGGCCGAACAGACCCGCATGGACGTGATCGCCAACAACCTGGCGAACGTCAATACCAGCGGCTTCAAGGGCTCGCGCGCCGTATTCCAGGACCTGCTCTACCAGAACCTCACCCAGCCCGGCGCGCAATCGTCGCAGAGCACCCAATACCCCAGCGGCCTGCAGCTCGGCACCGGCGTGCGCCCAGTCGCCACCGAGCGCCTGATGACCCAGGGCAATCTCACGCAGACCGGCAACTCGCTCGACGTCGCCATCAACGGCCAGGGCTTCTTCCAGGTGCTCAAACCCGACGGCACCATCGCCTACACCCGCGATGGCACCTTCCAGCTCAACAATCAGGGGCAGCTCGTCACCGCCAACGGCTATCTGGTGCAGCCCACGGTCACCATTCCGGCAAGCGCGCAGACCGTGACCATCGGCAACGACGGCACCGTGTCGGTCACCCTGCCCGGCCAGGCCGCGCCGCAGCAGGTCGGCGCGCTGCAACTGGCGAGTTTCGTCAACCCCACGGGCCTGCAGAGCGTGGGCGACAACCTCTACCTGCAGACCGGCTCCAGCGGCGCGCCCAATACCGGCCAGCCCACGCTCAACGGCCTGGGCTCGGTGCAGCAGGGCTATCTGGAATCGTCAAACGTGAACGTCGTCGCCGAGCTGGTGGACATGATCTCCACCCAGCGCGCCTACGAAGTCAACAGCAAGGCGGTGCAGGCCTCCGACCAGATGCTGCAGTACGTCAACAACAACCTGTGATGACCGCCATGCGCGCAACCCGCCTTCTCCGTGCCTGGCTGGGCGCCGCCTGCGTGCTGGCACTGGCCGCCTGCGCCTCGCCGCAGCAGCACATGAGCAGCGAGGCGCTCAAACCCCTGCCCATTCCAGCCGAGCCCGAACCGATGAACGCGCACGCGCCCAACGGTGCCATCTGGCAGCCGGGCACCAATGTCTCGCTGTTCGAGGACAGCCGCGCCCACCGCGTGGGCGACCTGATCACCGTGCTCATCCAGGAAAACGCCAACGCCACCAAGTCGACCAACACCACGGTGAACAAGGCCGACAGCGTGAGCGCCGGGCTGTCGAGCTTCTTTGGCAAGCCATTCACCGTGGGCGGCTACTCGCCGTCGATGGGGCTGACCTCGTCGAGCAAGTTCGGCGGCAACGGCGCCACCTCGCAGAGCAACACCTTCACCACCACCCTGCAGGCCACGGTGGTGCAGGTGATGAGCAATGGCAATCTGCAGATTGCCGGCCAGAAGGAAGTCATGCTCAACGGCGGACACGAATACATCCGCGTCGCCGGTGTGGTGCGCGCCGCCGACGTGAGCCCGCAAAACACCGTGCTGAGCACCCAGATCGCCAACGCCCGCGTGGAATACAGCGGCACCGGCGATGTGTACGCAGCCGCCAAGGTTCCCTGGCTGGCGAGCTTCTTCCTCTCGCTCTGGCCGTTCTGATTGCGCCTTTCTTCCATGAACACCCCTGCATTGCGTTTCCTGTCGCGTCTGGCCCTCTCAGGCCTGGTCCTGCTCGCGGCCACGCTCGCCCCCGCCCAGGCTGCCGCCATCCGCGACCTCACCAGCGTGCAGGGCGTGCGCGTGAATCAACTCGTCGGCTACGGCCTGGTGGTGGGCCTCGGCGGTACCGGCGACCAGGCCACGCAGGTGCCCTACACCACCCAGTCGCTGCTGTCGATGTTCCAGCGTCTGGGCATCAACCTGCCGCCGAGTGTGGCCTCCAATCTGCAACCGAAAGACGTCGCCGCGGTGATGATCACCGCCAATCTGCCGCCCTTCGCGCAGCCGGGCCAGCAGATCAACATCACCGTCTCCGCCGTGGGCAACGCCTCCAGCCTGGCGGGTGGCACCCTGCTGATGACCCCGCTCAAGGGTGCCGACGGCCAGACCTATGCCGTGGCCCAGGGCAATGTGGTGGTCAGCGGTTTCGGCGCGTCTTCCGGCGGCAACAGCACCCAGGTCAACTTCCTCACTGCGGGGATGATCGCCAACGGCGCCACGGTGGAGCGTGCCGTGGCGAGCAATTTCGACCAGTCCGGCCCGCTGCTGCTCTCGCTCAACACCCCCAGCTTCGGCACGGCCAGCCGCGTGGCCGACGCCATCAACCAGCGTTTCGGCGCCGGTACGGCCACGGCGATGAACGCCGGGGTCATCCAGGTGCTGGCGCCGCTGGCCGCGGGCGAGCGCACGGCCTTTCTCGGCCAGATCGAGGCGCTGGACGTCTCGCCCGAGTCGCCGCCGGCCAAGGTGGTTATCGATGCCCGCAGCGGCACCGTGGTGCTCGGCCAGAACGTCACCCTGGGCGCCTGCGCCGTGGCCCACGGCAACCTCTCGGTGACCATCAACACCCAATACGAAGTCAGCCAGCCCAACCCGCTGGGCGCTGGCCAGACCGCCGTCGTTCCCAACACCACCGTGAAGGCCAAGGCGGACAAGGCCAATCTGCTCATGTTCAAGCCCGGCGTCACGCTCGAAGCCGTGGTGCGGGCACTCAACGCCGTGGGTGCTGCGCCGAGCGATCTCATCGCCATCCTGCAGGCGATGAAGGCTGCGGGCGCCCTGCACGCCCAGCTCGACGTGATTTGAGACTGACCATGGCGCTCGACCCCACATTGCCCGCCGTGCCCCTGCCCCCCAGCGGCAACGCCGCCAGCAACAGCCTGTCGTTTCAGGGGCTGAACCAGCTCAAGGCCACCGCCGAGGCCAATCCGCGCAGTCCGCAGGCGATCAAGGCAGTGGCGCAGCAGTTCGAGGCACTGCTGATGCAGCAGATGCTCACTGCGATGAACGCCACCAGCCTGGGGCCTGACATGCTGGGCGACACCTCGGGGCCGATGTTCAGGTCGATGTTCAACCAGCAGCTCGCCACCACGCTCAGCCAGGGCCAGGGCATCGGCCTGGCGAGTTTCATCGCCCGCGAACTGTCCAGCCGCTACGGCGCCACCTCGCCCGGTGCCCATGCCGCCGAGGCCAACGCGGCGGCGCTTCCCTTGAGCGCCAAGAGCAACGCCACCCTGCCCGAGCCGCTGAGTCGCTATCGGCAAAACGCCCTGCCCGCCTTGCCTGCCCTGTCGGCTGCGTCGGCGACCCTGCCCGCCACCGCGCCGACCGGCACGGCGGGCGCAGCAGCGGCGGCGCCTGTCGCCACGCAGAGCCAGACCGACAAGACTGCCGCCGACCAGGCCCGCAGCTTCATCGCCAGCATTCTCCCCAGCGTGCAGACTGCGGCGAAACAGCTCGGCGTGGCGCCGGTGGCCATTCTGGCGCAGGCGGCGCTCGAAACCGGCTGGGGAAAGCACACGCCGGGGAACAATGTCTTCGGCGTCAAGGCCGGCGGGGCTTGGGTCGGCGGTACGGTGCAGACGCTCACTCGGGAATTCCAGAACGGCGTCGCCACCGTGGGCGCGGCCGCCTTCCGCGCCTACCAGAACGTGGCCGACAGCGTGGAAAACTATGCCGCCCTGCTCTCGCGCCCGCGCTACCAGTCGGCCAGGGGTCAGGGCAACGACATTTCCGCCTTTGCCTCGGCGCTGCAGCGCAGCGGTTACGCGACCGACCCCGATTACGCCGCCAAGATCGTGGCCATCGCCCGCAGCCCGCGCATGCAGCAGGCCTTGGCTCAATTGGGCATGGGCTCAAGTCTCGACGCCCAGTGACGTTAGAACTCATACTTCCTGCGTCCGCCCCCTGCAGCCATGAACCCGCCCTCGATTCCCCAAGACGAACGCCAGCTCGTCGCCGCGCTGACCGAAGTGCTGCGTCAGCAGCGACAGGCGCTGGTGAACACCGGCACCGAGGGTGCCCTGCCCGTCACCCCCATCTGGGAACCGCTGATTCAGGCGCTCGATCAATTTGCCGAACGGCGCCGTTCGGCTGACCCGGCGCTGGACCGATCGCCCGAACTGACCGCCGAAGTCACCGCCTTGCGCGACGAAACCCTGGCGCTGCAACACACCCTAGGCGTCTGGAGCGCGGCGCTGCAGCAGGCCATCACCCAATCGCAGCGCCAGACGGCCGAACCCACCTATGGGCCGACGACGGGCGCTTCCAAGGCCTACGGCAGCGCGCAGCGCCAGACCCTGGGCCGCGGCTGATCGGCACCGCCCCAACCCCAAGCGCAGGAACGGACATGTCAGGAATCAGCGGACTTCTCAACAATGCCCTCACCGGCCTGCAGGCGGCCCAGTCGGCGCTGCAGGTCACGGGCAACAACATCGCCAACGTCAACACCCCGGGCTACAGCCGCGAGACCGCGGTGCAATCGTCGCTCACGCCCAGCCTGTATGGCGGGCAATATCTGGGCAACGGCACCCAGATCGAGGCGGTCACGCGCAGCTACAGCGCCTACTTGCAGTCGCAGGTCTGGAGCACCACGGCAACGGCCAGCGGCGCGCAGACGCTCAACACCCAGCTCCAGTCCATCGTCAACCTGGTGGCCGGCGCCAATGCCGGACTGAGCACATCGATCAACCAGTTCTTCGCCAGCGGGGTGGCGCAAGTTGCCGCCAACCCGTCGGACATGCCATCGCGGCAGAATCTCATCAGTCAGTCGCAGGCGCTGGCGCAGACCTTCCAGACCTCAGCGCAACAGTTGCAGGACGCCGCCAGCGGCGTCAATCAGCAACTTCAGCAGAGCGTCACCGCCATCAACAGCCTGACGCAGCAGATCGCCAAGCTCAACGTCCAGATCAATTCAATGTCGGGCACCGGCAGCACGCCCAACTCGCTGCTCGACCAGCGCGATCAGCTCGTCACCCAGCTCTCGGCGCAGGTCGGCGTGACCGTGCTGCCGCAGGACGGCAACCAGATCAATGTGTTCACCGGCAACGGTCAGGTGCTGGTGGCCGGCGCCCAGTCTTTCGACCTGAAAACGGTCTCCAACGCCTACGATCCCTCCCAGCTTGAAGTGGCCTACTCCGCCAATGGCGCGGTGCTGTCGCAAGGCCTGCAGGGCGGCGCGCTGGGCGGTCTGCTGGATTTCCGCAGCCAGGTGCTGCAACCCGCGCAGAACGCGCTCGGCCGCATCGCCGATGGTCTTGCGGCCGCGATGAACAGCCAGCAGGCGCAGGGGCTCGATCTCAACGGTCAGTTCGGCGCACCCATGTTCCAGGGTGGGCCGGTGCAGGTGCTGGCGAATTCGGCCAATACCAGCGGCGCCATCATCAGCGGCAGCGTGGTCGATGTCAACGCGCTCACCACCGCCGATTACAAACTGGCCTTCGACGGTAGCAACTGGACGGCGACCAACCTGTCCACCGGCAAGGCGGCCTCGATCACCTCTGGCGTATCGGGCGGCAGCACCACCCTGACGTTCGACGGGGTGCAGATTGCGGTATCGGGTGCGCAGGCGGGTAACACCTTTCAGGTCCAGCCCACGCGCTACGGTGCGCTGAATTTCCAATCCACCCTGACAGACCCGGCCAAGATCGCCGCGGCCTCGCCCTATGTTTCCAGCGCCGGGCAGATGCAGTCGGGCAGTCTGGTCAATACCAACCTGGGCAATCTCACTTTGTCGGCGGGGTCGTACAGTAGCACGCTACCCTCTGGAAGCATCCAGGTTGCCGGTCTGAATCTTGGCAACACGAGTTCACCACCGTATGTGCAAGTCACCCTCACCAGCGGTGGCACCAGCGGCAGCGTGGGCTTTGAGGTCAGCTCCGGCGGCAGCGTGCTCGCCACCGGCAGCGTGGCCCTCGGCACCAGCGGCCAGGTGCTGTCCATCCCCTACGCCAGCACGCCTCCCGGCGGCTACTGGAACGTCACCCTGGCCGGCAGCACCGCCGTTTCGGGCGATGCCTTCACCCTGAGCCCGGCCCAGGGCGGCGATGGCGGCAACGCGCAGGCCATGGCCGCGCTGCAGACCGCCAAAACGCTCGACAAGGGCACCACCTCGCTGGAGGGCGCTTATTCGCAACTCGTCGCCCAGGTCGCCACGCAGGGCAGTCAGGCGCAGAGCGCGCTCAGTGCCGCCACCTCGGTCGCGGCGCAGGCCACGGCGGCGCAACAATCGGTTTCCGGCGTGAACCTCGACGAAGAAGCGAGCAACCTGATTCAGTATCAGCAGGCGTATCAGGCTGCGGCCAAGGCCATTCAGGTGGGCAACAGCCTGTTCACCTCGCTGCTGCAGGCCGTGCAGTAAGGAGCGTTCCCATGCGCATCAGCACCTCACAGTTCTATGCCGCCAGCCTCACCGGCATTCTCAATCAGCAAAACACGCTCAACACCCTGAGCCAGCAGCTCTCCACGGGCAGCACCCTGGTCAACCCCTCCGACCAGCCGGTCGCCGCGGCGCAGAATGTCTCCCTGACCGGGCAGATCAACCGGCTGGCCAACTACACGCAAAACGGGCAGAACGCCCAAAACGCCCTGCAGCTCGAAAGCGCCACGTTGCAAAGCGTCACCACCCTGGTCAGCCAGGCACGCCAGCTCGCGGTGCAGATGAACAACGGCACGGTCAATTCGCAGGATCTGCAAAATGCCGCGACCACCATGCAGGGCTATCTGCAGCAACTCGCCCAATACGCGAACACCCAGGACGGTCAGGGCAACTACCTGTTCGCCGGCAGCAAGAGCGCAACACAGCCCTTCACCCTGCAGGCCGACGGCACGGTGCTCTATCAGGGCGACGGCGGGCAGAACCAGCTCGCGCTCGGCCCCAGCCTGAACACCCCCATCTCCGACCCCGGCAACGCGCTGTTCATGAACGCCCGGGCCGGCAACGGCACTTTCGTCGTGGGCGCCTCGGGCAGCAACACCGGCGGGGCCACGGCGGGGCCGGGCACCGTCAACAACACCGCCCTGGCGCAGCAAACCCTGCTGGTGGATGGCACGCAATATCAAATCACCTTCAGCGGCAGTGGCAACAGCATGAGCTACGCGGTGAGCAGCGGCACCGGCGGCACGTTTTCCTCCAGCCCGATGGCCAGCGGCGCCTTCACCCCCGGCATGAGCATCGGCCTGCCGCCGGGCGCAACACCTGCAATCACCGTACCTATCGTCGGCATCCCGGCGGCGGGAGACAGCTTCACCGTCAGCGCCTCGGGGCCGCAAAGCCTGTTCCAGACCTTCCAGGCTTTGGCGCAGGCCTTCTCGGCTTCGGCGCAGACCTCGGGCTCCAACGCCCTGCGCGCCCAGTCCACCAGCAACGCCCTGGCCAGCCTCGACCAGAACCAGACCAACCTGCTCAGCGCCCAGGCGAGCATCGGCAGCCGCCTGCAGCAGGTGCAGGCCGTGCAGACGCAGAACGCCAGCCTCACGCTGCAACTGCAAACCCAGCAGACCCAGCTCACCAGCATCAATTACCCACAGGTCATCACCGACTACCAGGCCAGCCTCACGGCACTCCAGGCTGCGCAAAAAGCCTTTACGCAGGTGCAGGGGTTGAGTTTGTTCCAGTATCTTTGATCTCATGCGTACTGCCCGTCATCTCTGGGAATCGCTTGATACGCCCGAACCCACTGAAGTCGGCGCTTACCACAGCAATCCTCGCGCCGATCTCCTTGCCCTGCTGCGCGAGCCACCCAAGCGAGTCCTCGACATTGGTTGCGCCTCTGGCGCGATGGGCGCTTATCTCAAGCAAACCTTTCCGAACGTCGAGCTGTGGGGCGTCGAAAGCAATGCAGATGTAGCCCCCCTGGCGCAGGCGCACTATCACAAGGTGATTTCGGGTCTCCTGCAAGATATCGATCTTGCCGCGCATGGATTGAAGAAGGGCAGTATTGACACGCTTGTTCTGGCCGATGTCCTCGAACACATGCCCAATCCGTGGCGCACCCTGGATGCGCTGCGTCATTGGCTGACGCCTGACGCCCAGGTTCTCGTCAGCCTGCCCAATGCCCGTAACCTGTGGCTGATCGACCAACTGGCGCAGGGCAACTGGACTTATGAGCCATCGGGCATCCTCGACATCACCCATTTGCGCTTTTTCACGCGTGAAGAGGGTCGACGCATGCTCGAGCAAACAGGCTATTCAGTCGAAGCCGTGGCCTACGGGCCGGACAGCCGCTTTTTTCAGATCGCGCATCCCAAGGCATTTCCAGCGGACGTTCAGACCGACCGACTGGTTCTCAAAAGCCTCAGCGCTGACGACTATCAGCAACTCATCAGTCTGCAGATTTTTTACCGGGCGCAACCCAACTCTGCCAAACAGGTCACCGCAGACGAAGCAGGAGGCAATCAAGGGATAGAAAATTCGGCCGAATCCATGCGACTGCTGCATGAGGGCAAGCCTGGTGGAATCGGCACCGCCGTCCTGCTGCACCTGTATTACCCCGACCTGTGGCCCGAGTTTCAGGCTTTCCTCAAGACCCTGCCGCCGCCCTGCGATGTCTATATTTCCCTGAGCGAAGGCCGCGAAGAGGTACTCGCCGACATCGTGCGCGACATGCCCGAGGCGGTGGTCATTCGCCACCCCAACCGCGGACGCGACATTGCCCCGCGCCTTGCCCTGCTGCGCATGGCCCGGCAGCGCGGCTACAGCCAGTTGCTGTTTCTGCACAGCAAAAAGTCGCCGCATCTGCGCGAGGTCGAAAACATCCACATTCCCTTTCTGCAGCACAAGGACGGCAACCGATGGCGGCGCGAGCTGCTGGCCGATCTGCTGGACGCCGCGCCGCGCACGCTGGAGGCGTTTGCGCAGCAACCCCGGCTGGGACTGGTCGGCCCGCGCGGGTTCTGGCTCAGCTTGCGTGGCGACGCCAACTTGGCGCGGCTTGCCGCCCTGTCGCAGCGGTTCGGGCTCGTCCCAGACCTGACGCGGCACGGCTATTTTGCCGGGTCGATGTTCTGGTGCCGACCACAGGCGCTCGATCCTCTGCTGGCTCTCGACCTCAAGCCTGCAGACTTCGACGACGAGACGGGCCAGACCGATGGAACCCTGGCGCATGCGGTCGAGCGTCTGTTCACCCTCAGCGCCGAACGCGCGGGGTTCGAAGTGCGCGACACCGCAGGCGCCCTCATGGCCGCCCCGCCACGGCAGACCTTGCCGTGGATGCCCGAAGGCCGCTGGCTACCGCACGAGCGCGAATGGGCGCAGCAAGCCCTGGCCCATTGGCGCACCGACACGATGGCCGCCCCCCGCATCGCCCTGGCGCTGATGCCCAACGACGCACTGTCGGCGCAGCCCACGCGTGACAGCCTGGCCGGGCAATGGCTCGCGGCCCTCCCCCCGTGCGAGCTTCCCTTGCCTGCGAGCGGAGCCGACTTGTTGGCCCCGGCAAACGACGCGCTGCGGCAAAGCAACGCCGACTGGCTCGGCCTCATCGACGCGGGCGATCAGCTTGCGCCGGATGCGCTGTTTCGCATCGCCCATGCGCTGCGGCAAAACCCGCATTGGCAGATCGTCTACACCGACGAAGATCAGCTCACCGCGGACGGCCAGCATCTTCACCCCCATTGCAAGCCTGACTTCAATCTCGACTATCTGCGCAGCCTGCCCTATGTCGGCGGGCTGCTGCTGATCCGTCGCGATCTGTTCGAAGCGCTGGGCGGGTTCGATCCGCAGTCCGAAGGCGCCGAAGACTACGACCTGCTGCTGCGTGCCTGGGAGCATCTGCAGCAGACCGGCGCCGGGGAAGCCGCCATCGGCCATGTGCCCGAAGTGCTCTACCACCGGCTGCAAGGCTCGGGGCATACGCAGAAATCGGTGCCCGAAATCCTGGAAGCCGGGCAGCTGGCGCTGCAGCGCCATTTCGACCGCCTGGGCATCGCCGCGCAGGTGCAGGCCGGGCCCTTTCCGCCGTCGTTCCGCGTGCGCTGGCCGCTGCCCGAGGTCAAGCCGCTGGTGTCCATCCTCATCCCGACGCGCGACCAATTGCCGCTGCTGCAGCGCTGCGTCGAATCGGTGATCGAGAAGACCAAGTATCCGGCCTATGAAATCCTAATCATCGACAACGACAGCCAGACGACCGAGGCGCGCAACTACCTTGCCGCCATCGAAACCAAGGAAGCCGAGCTCGGCGGCCGTCTGCGCGTGGTTCGCCAGCCCGGCCCGTTCAACTTCTCGGCGATGAACAACGCCGCGGCACGGCTGGCGCGAGGCGACTATCTGCTGCTGCTCAACAACGACACCGCCGCGCTGCACGACGACTGGCTGGACGACATGATGGGCCACGCGGTGCGGCCGGATGTGGGCATCGTCGGCGCCAAGCTGCTCTATCCCGACGGCAAAATCCAGCACGCGGGCGTGATTCTGGGCATGCGCGGTCCCGCCGAACACCCCTTCATCGGTCACCCCCCGGAAGATCGCGGCTATTTCGGCCGTGCCCAGCTCACGCAGAACCTCTCGGCCGTCACCGGCGCCTGCATGCTCATCCGCAAAAGCGTTTATGAGCAGCTTGGCGGTCTGGATGAACAGGCTTTCAAGGTTTCCTACAACGACATCGACCTGTGCCTGAAAGTGCGCGAAGCCGGTCTGCGCATCGTGTTCACGCCGTATGCGCTGCTGATGCACGAGGGTTCGGCCAGCCAAAAAGAGAGCACCGAGAGCAAGCCCGACGAAGCCAAGCTCAAGCGCTTCGCCGCCGAGAAAAATGCGATGTACGCCAAATGGCTGCCCCAGCTCGCGTTCGACCCGGCTTACAACCGCCATCTGAGCCTGGCCAGCACCGACTTTCTGCTCGAAGACCAGCCGCCTCTGAGCTGGGATCCGGCCTGGCGCCCACGGCCGCGGGTGCTGGTGCATCCGGCCGATCGTGACGGCTGCGGCGAATACCGCATCATCGCGCCGATGCGTGCGCTCAACCGCGCCGGGCTCACCCAGGGCTGGGAAACCATGCGTCTGTACGAGCCCGCCGAAATGCAGCGCATGCAGCCCGACAGTCTGGTCGTACAGCGACAGATGGAATGGCCGCAGATCGAGGCGCTGGAGCGCCACGCCCGCACCAGCCGTGCGTTCCGCGTGTTCGAGATCGACGATCTCATCACCAATCTGCCGCACAAGAGCGTACACAAGAGCACCATCCACAAAGACATCGCCAAGCGCTTCCGCAAGGCCGCGAGCCTGTGCAACCGGCTGGTCGTGGCCACCGAGCCGCTGGCCAAGGCCTATGCGCATTTCACCGATGAGGTCGTGGTGCAGCCCAACTATCTCGAAGCCGCGCGATGGGCGCATCTTCAGCCCGCGCGTGCCGAGCGCAGCAAGCCCCGCGTCGGCTGGGCCGGCGGCGTCGGCCATACCGGCGATCTGGAACTGATCGTCGATGTGGTGCGCGATACCGCCGCCGAGGTCGATTGGGTGTTCTTCGGCATGTGCCCCGAATCGCTCAAGCCCCTGGTCAAGGAGTTCCACCCCGGCGTGCCGCTCGACCAGTACCCGGCCCGGCTTGCCGCGCTCGACCTCGATCTGGCCGTGGCCCCGCTGGAAGACAACGCTTTCAACGAAGCCAAAAGCCATCTGCGCCTGCTGGAATACGGCATCCTCGGCTACCCGGTCATCTGCTCCGACCTCGTCCCCTATCAGGGCGACTTTCCCGTCACCCGCGTGGCCAACCGCTACCGCGACTGGATACGCGCGCTGCGCGAAGCCGTGTCCGACCGCGCGGCGCTACGCGCGCAGGGCGATGCGCTACGCGCCAAGGTGCTGTCGGATTGGATGATGGAAGACCATTTGGATACCTGGCTCAAGGCGTGGCTGCGCTAGGGCTCACCCGCCTGCGCAGACTCCATATCTTTTACACCACACTGCCCGTTTCATTCCATAGGTCGCTGCTAGCATCGAAGCCACGCCAACGGCCTTGTCTTCAGCCATGACCAGTTCCACGACCACACCAGAAATCGCGCCGACCACTGCGCCGAGCGCCACCATGCAAGTTCACATCGCGCGGCAGCCCATCGTCGACCGCAAGCAGCAGATCGTCGGGTATGAGCTTTTTGCGCGGGAAAGCGGCACCGCCGATCGCGCACCCACCCAGCACAGTGCGGAATCCGACAGCGTGCTGCTGTTCAACGCCCTGTCCAACATCGGGTCCGAAAATCTTTTCGGCGAAAAGCTCGCCTTCATCAACTGCGTGGTCGAAGACCTCAAGGCCGAGCATCTCGACATCGTCTTCCCCGAGCGCATCGCCCTCGAAATTCCGCGCATCTACGGTGACGATGCCACCGGCATCGCCGAAGTCGCCGCAGCGCTCAAGCCCTTGAAGGAACGCGGGTTCCAGCTCGCGGCCGGCCCCTTCGCCGCGGCTTCGATCTATGCCGCCTGGCTGCCTTTTCTCAGCTACATCAAGGTCGACGTCCAAGGCATTTCCGCCAATGTGGCCGTCGCACTGCAGCGCAAGGCCGAAACGCACCGCAACCTCAAGCTCGTGGCCGAAAAGGTCGAAACCCCGGAGCAGTTCAAGACCTACTTCGACGCCGGTTTTCACTTTTTCCAGGGCTATTACTTCGCCCGACCGCAGACCATCAGCGCCAAGGTCATCAATCCCGCGCATGCCAACGTGCTGCAGTTGATGAATCTGGTCATGCGTCAGGCCGAGCTGAATGAAATCGAGGTGGTGCTCAAGCGCGATCCGGCGCTGTCGTTCAAGCTGCTGCGCTACATCAATTCGTCAGGTTTCGGCCTGATGTCGGAGGTGACCTCGTTTCGCCATGCTGCCGCCATCCTCGGCTACAAGAAGCTGTTTCGCTGGCTGGCGCTGCTGCTGGCCACCGTGCCGGGCAATGCCGCGTCGCCCGCCGTGGCGCGCACCGCCATCACCCGCGGCCGCATGATGGAGCTGCTGGCCAAGGACACGCTTTCCGACGAAGACGCCGACAACGCCTTTGTCGTGGGCATTTTCTCCATGCTCGACGTCATGCTGGGCGTGCCCATGGAAAAGGCGCTGGCCGAGATCACCCTGTCCGAACCCGTCGTCATGGCGCTCAAGGACAACAGCGGCGTCTTCGGCAGCTATTTGCAGCTCGCTCGCGCCGTCGAGCAGAGAGACTTTGACAACCTCGACTTTCTCGCTTCGGCGCTGGGCATTCAGGGCTGGCGCGTCAGCTCGGTGCATCTGGCTGCGCTGGCCTGGGTGGAAGAACTCGGTATTTGACAGATCACGATGAAAGAGGTCACCGCCAAGCTGTTCCGCGAGGAATATCAGGTCAGCTCAGAGCAAAAAGCCGATCACGTTCTGCACAAGATCATCGAGCGTCACGAACCGCTGGCCGTGCTGCCGCATGACCGCGCCGAGGAATTCAGCTCCGTCCTGCTCGAAGTCAACCGCAGCAAGCACTGGATGATCATCGACGAGCTCACCCCGGAGGCTGGCAATCGTCGCCTGGAAAACGGCGCACCCTTCTTCACCATTGGGCGCTACGAAGGGGTGTTCGTCGGTTTTCAGTCCAAGCTGATCGAGCGCATCACCTTTGAGGGTTACGGCGCGCTGCGCATCGCCTATCCCGAGCTCATCTATTACCTGCAGCGGCGCAACTTCTTCCGCGTCTCCGTGGCGCCGGGCGATGTCGGCACCGTCGACATTCAGCGCCGCGGGGCCAAGCCGTTGTACGGCCAATGCCACGACCTCAGCGTGAGCGGCATGCGGCTGCTCGTGCCTTCCGCCCTCGACTATGCCCTGACCACGGGCGAATACATTCCTCTGGTGCGTTTCAGCCTTGAAGGGGTGGAACTGGCGGTGGAAGCCGAGGTGCGCTACGTGGGCAACCTGCGCGACACCAGGACACGGCAACCCGTGCGTCAACTCGGTCTGCAGTTCCTGAACATGGCACCGGCCTTCGAGCAGCGGCTGCAGCACTATGTGCAGCGGCGCGACCGTGAACTGCTCAGGGACGCCCGGCGCTGATTCACGCGCCAACCGGGGTCAGCACCAATAATCGCTGCAAAAGATCGGCAGGCAACGCGGCGGCGGCCTGCGGGACGAAGGCACCGTCACCCTCCACCTCGTCGGCCTCGACGATATGCTGCTCGAACTGCCCGGCCTGGGCATCGAACACGAGGGGTGCCTGCCCATGGGCGCGCAAGGGCTGCGCAGGCTGGCCCGGCAGCAGCACCATCACCATGGGCACAGACGCAGCATCGAGCCGCGCGTAGCGCAAGCCGAAATGCGCTGCAGGCGCCAGCAGAAAGCTCACCGCGGCATCGTCGAGCGACTGCAACCACAGAAACGGCTGCTGTTTCTCAACGACGATCAGGGCATATCGCTGCAAGCCCTCGAATCCAGGCAAGGGCGAAGCGCTCAACCAGACCTGATGACCCGAAACCGGCAGCGGCCCGAAGCGCGTCTGAGCCACCTGAGGCGCCGCGTTCTGCGAGGTCGCTATTGGGTCGGACGGCACCTGCTCGCCCGTCTGCGCCGGGGCGAAGGTCGGCATCGGCGGGTTCAAGACGTTTCTCCCTGGGAAGCGGGGTTCACCCATTGGTCGATGGACAGGCCTTGCGGCGCGACCGCAGCCTGATTGCCCTGGAGAATCTGGGCATAGAGTTCTTCACGCAGGATGCGCAGATCTATTGGCCCCTCGATGCCGATGCGAACCTTGCCCGGCGCGGACTGGAGTACGACCAGACGGATGTTGTCCCCGATTCGTATGGCCTCACCGGGGCGTCGCGTCAGAATGAGCATGCATCAATCTGCCAAAGTCCGCGCGAACGCCGGTATCAGGCGCTGACCAGCAACCGGGCCGAACCGCTGCCGGACTGGCCCTGCCCATGAGAGCCATAGAGATCGACGCTGTCGGGAACGCCCCGCAGGATCTGCAGCGCGCCCTCGGTGCTGCGCACCAGCGCCGAGATCATGACCCCGTTGCGCTGGTTCGCCGCCGCAACCTGTCGGGCCAGGGCCTGAACCTGCCCCCACGATGCACTGGCGGCAGCGTCTGCCACCGCCGCGAATTGACGCAGGCGATCGCGCTCGAGCGTCTCGAGCTCGGCCATCAGCGCGTTTTTCCGCTCGGTCAGCTCGGGCAACCGGTCGGCTGCCGCCTGCAGCAGACAGGCGTGTTCTTCCATCAGCAGACGATCGAGCGCGTGCAGCCGCTCGAGCTGCTGGTGAAGAAGGCTGTCGATGGTCTGCGACATGGCCCGGCGTCAATCATTGACACGCAGGCTTATCGGCCCGCGGGCTTGCTGGCGCCGATCAGGGCCTGGCTGTCCTGCAGCAGCCCCTGAGCAATGCGCTGCGGGTCCACGACGTATTGCCCGCTGGCGATGGCGCTGCGCAGTTCGCTGATGCGCGCATCGCTCGCCGGAGGGGTGATGCCCTGGGTACTCGCGAGATGGAGCATCTGCCCGGCGCCTGAAATGGAGACCTGCTCGGTGGACGGCCCAGCGGACGGGTTGGTCTGCCCTGCTTGCCCGGCAGCGCCAGCCGACCCAGCACCAGCTCGGCGCGATGCGGCCGTCGTTCCGCTGGTGGCGGTCGAAGCACTGGAAAGGGAGGCGTTCTGGATGGGAATCATGGTGGCATTCTCTCCTGTTGGAGAGCTCAACGGCACGCTTGAGACGAACTTTAGGGGAAGTGTGACTTTTTTGGCAAACCGGGCCGGAGCCGGTCTGGCGCCATCTTAAGGCCACCCCGAATCGCCCGTCATGGCCGGGTGTCGCTCACCGGCCCGACCCCCGCGCTTGCTGCTCACGCCAATTCGGCACGCACCAGCAGGTCGAGCTGTCTGCGCATGTCCTCCTGCGCCTGGGTGAAGGCGGGCTTGTCCACGCCCTCGGCCAGCGCGTTGATCAGGCGGAGAAAGGCCAGATGCAGCGGGCTCCCCTCAAGCCCTTCACGTTCGATGTAGTCATGCAGCGCGGTCGCGGCACGGGCAGCCAGCGGCAGCACATCAGGCCAGGGGCTCATGTAGGCCAGCCGACGCTCCCACAGCAGGTGGGCGGCGTAGATGCCCAGGGCCGTGCGCGGGTGCTCACGGTCGATGGACAACCGAAAGCCGCGCACCCACTCCACCACCGCGTCGGCCGGCATGGGCCGTGCCAGGCCGTAGCCCTGCCCCGCATCGGCCTGCAGAATGATCGCCGCCTCCACCAGCCCGGGCGATTCCAGGCCCTCGACCACCACGGCGCTGCCCAGATCGTGCGCCAGCCGGGTGAGATGCTGAATGAAATCGAGCGCGCGCCGAGGCGCCTTGCCCAGCCCACCGAGCAGACCCTGATCGATCTTGACCTCGTCGAACGGAAAGCTGTCGAGCCGCAGCAGGGAGCTGTAGCCCGAACCCAGATCGTCTTCCGCCAGCCGCACCCCGGTGGCGCGGAACCGCGCCAGCAGGGCGTCGCGCCGTTCTGATAGGTCGAGGTCGCCGCTTTCGAGCAGTTCCAGGGTGAGCCGCTTCGGGTCTGTGGGATGACTGCGCAGCAACTGCTCGACCCGCTCGACGTAGCGCGCATCGCTCAGCGCCGCGGGCGGCATGTTCACCGACACGTCGACGTCCACGCCCTGCGCGGCCCAGCGATGGCGCGCGAGCAGGGCCTGCTCCAGTCCGCGGCTGAAGAGATGCCACATATCCTTCGCGCCCAGCACCGGCAGAAACTCCAGCGGTGAAATGAGGCCGTCGCCATCCGGCCGCTTCAACCGCGCCAGGGCCTCGAATTTCTCGGGCCGGCCCGTGCCGAGGTTGATGACGGGCTGGTAAAGCATCTGCAGACCACCGCGATCGAGCAGATCGACATAGAACTGCCGCCGCGCGTAGGGCACCACACCCGAGGGACTGCTGGCGTGGCGGGCGAAGGCCAGACCGAGCACTCGCTGCAGATGCTCGACGAACACCCGGCGGTCCGCGCTAGTGAAGAAGCCGGGATAGCTGCTGTACAGATCCATCAGGGCCATGGGCTGGCCCGATACGTCCAGAATGGGAATGGACACGGCGCTGCGTATGCCCAGTTCGCCCGCCAGTTGCTTCCAGGGCTGGATCGCGGGGTCGGTGGCATAAGCCGCGGTGTATTGCACCTCGCGGCTGCGCCAGGCCCGGCCCGAGGCGCCCAGCCCCTGCGCCGAATCGCCGCGCACCGTGGTGCCCTCCACGGCATCGGTGCCGATCCGGTCGAGGTAGAGCGTCTTGAAGCGACTGCCGAAGGCATGCTCGAACTGCAGCACACCCGCCGCGTCGGGCCGACCCAGCGTGCCTGCGACCACGCCTTCGATGTTTTCCAGCGCGCCCAGCACCGAGCGCAACAGATCGCTCAGCGTGTGCGCACTCAGGATGGCCGCGTCGATGCGAGCCAGAGCGGCGTCGAGTTGGCGGCCGATTTCCTCATGCCCCTCGATCTGCCACTGCAATTCGTCCTGCAGCCGCGTGACGAAATAACTCAGCAAGGCCACCCGCTCGGAGGCGTCCACCCGCCCGGCAAAGTGCATGATCAGCAGTCGAGTGTAGAGCCCGAAGGACTCGGTCAGCCAGGAGGCCTCCAGTCCGACGAGCGCATGGACCCGCCCCACATGCCGCGCGACTCTGGCGGCCGCCTCGTTGCGGGGCTGGAACAGGCTGCGCAAATGGCGCTCCTGGTTCTGGCGCAGCCGGGCGAACTCGGCCTCGGACAACAGGTTCAGCACCCGGGCAAAGCGGGGCTGCTTCAACAACTGCTCGTAGAAGCGGTGAATGAAGCTGCCCACGATCGCCTGCAGTTCGGGCTGCACGGCAGCCAGCAAGGCGCGCAAGGCCGACAGTTGCTCGGGCGAGTCGGGCTCCCTGGAGATATTCAACTTTTCATACATGGCCGACATGCTATTGATCTTTCTCAGGCGCCAGCAAGGGTCGTTTCAGCACTGGTTGACCTGAGGCAAATCAGATCGAGATTCGTGATTCGAGGATCGGCCACCGATTCAAGTTCGCCGCTTGCGTGCCGTTACACCATGCGAACGACGAACCTTCGCGAGGCCCACCTTGAAATTCCTGGTTGTTGACGACTTCCCCACCATGCGCCGCATCGTGCGCGGCCTGCTCATGCAGACCGGCTACGTCACCGGCAACATCGACGAAGCGGAGAACGGCGAAGAAGCCTGGCGCCGCCTGCAGGCGGGCGGCATTGAGTTCGTCGTTACCGACTGGAACATGCCGGTGATGCAGGGGATCGACCTGCTCAAGCTCATCCGCGCCAGCGACAACCCGGCCATCCGCAGCCTGCCGGTGCTGATGGTCACGGCCGAGGCCAAAAAAGAAAACATCGTGGCCGCCGCCCAGGCCGGGGTCAACGGCTACATCGTCAAACCCTTCACCGCGCAGACCCTGAAGGAAAAGCTCGACGCCATCATGGCGCGTCTGAACGCGGCGGCAGGAGCCAACACATGAATGCGCAGGCCACCGCGCTGCACAGCCTGACCGAGGCCGACGCCCTGCTGCACGAAGGCGTGCGCCGCATCATGGCCGCCTCCAGCGATCTGCCCGAGGCCAGCCATCCTCTGGAAGAGGCCCTGCGGCTGACCGAGACCCAGGCCATGGCCACGCTCGAAGCCGTGGAGAACGGCTTTTCGGAAATCGCCGCCATCCGCGCCACGCATGGCGGCTTCATCGACGACCGCCTCGACCGGCTCGAACGCCAGTTCCACACCATTCTCGCCAGCCAGCAGGGGCAGGATCTGGCGGGCCAGCGCTTAAAGAAAACCATTCACCTGCTACAGGCCGTCGAACAGCGCATCCGCAACGCGGTGGAACAACTCGGGCCGCATCTTCAGGCCGCGCCAGACGCCCAGACTGCCCCGTCCACCGAACAAGCTGCGCCCCACAACGGCGTGCCCACCTACGCCGGACCCACCTTTGCCCAGGACGACGTGGACGCCCTGCTGCGCGACCTCGGCATCTGAACCCAACGCCCGCCATCATGGACAACGACATCCTGCTGGAATTCCTCGCCGAATCGCGCGAGTTGCTAAGCCAGGCCCAAGATCAGCTCCTGCGCCTGGAGTCCCAGCCCGACAGCCCCGAGATTCTTGGTGCCATCTTCCGGGCCTTCCACACCCTCAAGGGCGGCGCCGGGTTTCTGGAAGCGCAGAACATGGTGGACTGGTGCCATCACCTCGAAGACCTGTTCGACAAGATGCGCAGCGGCAAGCTGCGCGCCACGGCGCCGATGATCGACGCCATCCTGCGCGCCACCGACGTCATCACCGCCATGCTCGACGACATGGCCCGGGGCGAGAATCCGCCTCCTGGCCCGACAGACCTGGGGCAGACCATCCAGGCTTTCGCCCGCGGAGAGACGCCGCCACCCATGGCTGCACCCGCAGAGCCCACACCCTCGCCGCAGGCCCAGGGCAGCGCGCCCAGCGCAGCAACGCAAGGCCTGTGGGTCACCCAGGCCGAGCGCGATGGCGGCGGCACCGGTCTCTACGCCGAGCGCCGCGCTCCTGCCAGCGCCGAAGCCGCAGACAGCGATTCGATCACCCAGGACGAATTCGAGCGCGTGCTCGACGATCTCTATGGCCAGGGCCAGGCCCCTGGTGCCGCACCCATGCCCGCGCCGCCGAAGCCCGCGACGCCTGCCGACGAAATCACCCAGGACGAGTTCGAGCGCGTGCTCGACGCCCTGCACGGCCCCGGCCAGGCGCCGGGCCATACCAGCGCGCCGCCGACCGCAACGCCTCCGAAGACCGAACCCTCTGCCCCGCGCGCAGCAGGCGGCGCGCCGCAGGAGGAAACCTCCATCCGGGTCGATTCCACCCGGCTCGACCAGGCCATGAATCAGGTCGGTGAACTCGTGCTGCTGCGCAACCGGCTGAGCGCCGCAGTCGCCCGCATGGGCCAGGAAGACGAAGCCCTGACCCGCCTGGCTCGCGAGACCGATCTGGCGGTGAACGACCTGCAGAACACCGTCATGCGCCTGCGCATGCAGCCGTGCAAGCGCCTGTTCCAGAGCCTGCCGCGCGTGGTACGCGATGCCTCGCGCAGCCTGGGCAAAAAGGTGAGGCTCGAACTGGAAGGCGAAGACGTGGAGATCGACAAGACCGTGGTCGATGCACTCTCCGGCCCGCTCATTCACCTGGTGCGCAACGCGCTCGATCACGGCATCGAAGACCCCGCCAGCCGCAAGCAGGGCGGCAAGCCCGAAGAGGCGGTGCTGCGTGTGGCCGCACATCACCTCGGCGACAAGGTGCAGATTCTGGTGGGCGACGACGGCCGCGGCATGAATGCGCAGAAGATTCTGCAGCACGCCATCGCCAAGAACGTCATCACGCCGCAGGAAGGCGCCCGCCTTTCCGAGCGCGAAATGCTCGACCTCATCTTCCTACCCGGCTTCTCGACCAAGGAGCAGGTCAGCGAACTCTCCGGCCGCGGCGTCGGCATGGATGTGGTGCGCTCCACCGTCACCTCGCTGCGCGGCCGCATCGACATCGATACCGCCTTGGGCAAGGGCAGCACCATCACCCTGGAACTGCCGCTGACCATGGCCGTGCTGCCTGTGCTCTATTTCCGCCTGCGGCGCGAGACCTACGCCCTGCCGGTGGCCGCCATCGAGAACCTGCTCGCCATCGACCCCGCGCAAGTCCACTCCATCTCCGGCCGGTTGATGGTGCAGGTCGATGGCAGCCGCGTCGTGCCCTACATCGACCTCGGCCACCTGCTGCAGAACCGCCCGATCGACCTGAACAAGGACCAGAGCGAGGGCATTCTGATCGAACAGGGCCTGCTGGTGGTCTCCGAGGCCATGGGCACGGAAGACTCGGTGGTCAAGCCCCTGGACATCTCCACCCAGGACACCCTCTATCAGGGCGCCACGATCTCCGGCAACGGCGAAGTCGTGCTGATCCTCGACGGTGCCGCGCTGGCCCGGGTGCAACGCAAGAGCTGAACCATCATGGACGACCAATCCCTCGACACCCTGCGCCGCGACTTCATCGCCGTGGCCGACGCCACCTACGCCTTCCAGGGTGCGCTGAAAAAGCGCCTGCGCGAAATCGACCGCAAGGCGCTCAACGCCCAGGTGCTGGTCAAGCGCCACGGCAAGGAACTCGCTGGCTATGGCGTGGTGGCGCAGGCCTTCCGCGAAGGCGCGCAGGCCATGCAACTTGCTGCCGATCACGTGCAAAAGCTCATCAACCCGTTGATGCTGCACTTCATGGAAACGCTGCGCGACGTGCAGCAGATGGAGAGCCTGCGCCACATTCAGAGCGCCGCAACCGGCAACTGCCCGGCTCTGGCCGAGCGCATGCGCCGCCATGCCGAAATGCAGGATCGCCACGCCGCCGGCAGCCGCCGCGCCGGGCTGGCGCTGAACACGGCGCTCGACCGCTTCCAGTCCGTCATCGCTGAACTCGACTATGTGGTGGTGAACGGCCGCATCGAAGCCGCGCTCAAGGGCGCAGTCAACGCCCCTCTTGCCCAGGTCTCTCTGGAAATGGATCGCTCCGTCAACGGGGTGCAGGAATTGCTGCGCGCCTACCGCCAACAAATCGAAAGGATCATCGAATGAAATCGCTGCCGTTTTTCAGCCAGGGCAACCACCACTGGAACATCATTTACGACCAGGACGAGCGCCGCGTCATCGATTCCAACGTCTATGCGCTGAGTGTGGACGATCAGACCATGATCCTCGATCCGGGCGGATTCGAGATCTTCCCGCAGGTGTTCAGCGCCCTGGTCGAAGTCGCCCCGCCCGGTTCGCTCAAGGCCGCCTTCGTCAGCCATCAAGACCCCGACATCGCCTCCAGCCTGCCGCTGTGGAATGCCTGCAACCCCGACATCGCCTGGTATGTGCCCAAGCTGTGGAGCGGGTTCATCCGCCACTACGGCGCGCTCGATGCCGACCTGCGCGACATCCCCGATGAAGGCGGCGAAATGACCCTGGGCTCGGCGCGGCTGCAGTTCGTGCCTGCGCACTACCTGCACTCCTCGGCGAATTTCCATGTGTACGACAGCTTCGCCAAGGTGCTGTTTTCCGGTGATGTCGGCGCGGCCCTGCTGCCCGTGGGCCACGCGCCGTTCGTCGACCGCCGCAACATCGAAACGCCGGCTGCCTTCGACGAGCACATCAAGTCGGCCGAGTATTTCCACAAGCGCTGGATGCCCTCGATGGCCGCCAAGCGCAACTGGTGCGAACGCGTGTCCAAGATGGACATCGACTTCCTCGCCCCGCAGCACGGCGCAATCTACACCGGCCAGAACGTCAAGCGCTTCATCGAGTGGTTCGACGCCCTCAAGGTGGGCAGCGCCATCGAGTAAAGCCGCCTTCCGCAATCTTCTGATCGACATTCAACGTTCTTTTCACGAGACGCATCATGGACGCCACCGCCCTCCACTATCTGCAACAAGCGTTAGAGCCGCTCGACAGCCTCGAAATGCTGGCCGAGGCCGACGCCGCCATGGAAAACCCCGTGTTCTTCATGAACCGCACCGCGCGCGAAACCATGGAGCGCTTTCACGCCACGCTCAACTCCGCATTGCGAGGCGCCGACGTGCGCAGCGCCCTGCACCACTCGATCCACCAGTTCCACAAAGACCCCGAGCGCATCCGCGCCATCCTGCGTCGCCTGGCCGATGGCAGCCTGGACAAGCATGTGCAGGAAATGCCGATCGGGAAAGTCACGTTCTCGCTGGTCTTCGTCGCCGTGCGCGACCCTGCCGGACAGGTCATCGCCTTTCACGCCAGCTGGCGCGACATCTCGCACATGAAAGATGTCAGTCAGGTCAGCGATCGGCTCAAGGAAGTGGTGAGCACCCTCAATGGCGCGGCTGGCGAGATCCGCCAGTCGATGACCTCGGTGGACACCGCCATCGGCAACGTCGGCCGGGCGATCCAGGGCAACGGCACCGCGGTGTCGGAGCTGCAGGGACAGGTCGATGCCATCAGCACCATCGTGCGCAACATCCGCGAAATCTCCTACCAGACCAATCTGCTGGCGCTCAACGCCGCCATCGAGGCCGCCCGCGCCGGCGAACACGGCCGTGGCTTCGCGGTGGTCGCGGACGAGGTGCGCAACCTCGCCCGCCGGGTGCAGGCGGCCACCGCCGAGGTCGAGTCCAACACCACGGCCATCGGCCAGCAGGCGCACGACATCGCCGTCACCAGCGCCAGCTCCAGCAAGGAACTCGACCTGGTGCAGTCGGTCGTGGTGCGCATGAACAATCAGGTCACGCAGATGCAGACCAGCGCCACGCGCATGATGCTGCAATCGGCGCAGGAAGATCACAAAGACTTCGTCAATCACATCCTGGCGGAGACCTGCAAGGACAGGCAGGCCAAGCTGCCCACCGAAGTCACCGATCATCACAACTGCCGCCTCGGGCGCTGGTATGACAGCCAGGGGCAGGCAGCCTTCGGCGGTCTGTCGGCCTTTCGTGCTCTCGAAGCGCCGCACGCGCAGATTCACGCCACCGCCCGCCAACTGCTCGAAGCCGTGCACGCGGGGCAGCGCGACCAGGTGGCGCGGCTCTCGGCCTCGCTCAGCGACCAGGAAGGCCTCATCGTTGATCGTCTGCAGGCGCTGAGTGACGCCATCGAAGGCAACAGCGCCGCTCACTGAGACTGCGCCGACACGACAACCGGAGACCGTCCGTGGAACCCGATCAAGCCGACATGACCGCCGTGATGGAAGCGGAGGCACCCGCCCCCTCCGGGCCGTCCCCCCTCCCGACCTCCCCCACTGCTGGGGGAGGAGACAGACTCCCTCTCCCAGCGGGAGAGGGTTGGGGTGAGGGGCCGCTCCCTCTCCCTCGGGGAGAGGGCCGGGGTGAGGGGCCGCTCCCTCTCCCTCGGGGAGAGGGCCGGGGTGAGGGGCTGCGCACCCACACCATCCCCTCCGGCGGCCTGCTCGAGCGCGTGCGCGAAGACCGCGAGCGGGTGCTGCAAGCCGTGCTCGACCTGCTCAGCGGCCGTGGCGACGGTGCGCTGCGCGACATCGACCTCATCGACGCGGCCGCCTGGGCGGAGAGGCTCGGCGGCGTGCGCCAGATGCTGCTCCACGGCGTGGACGCGCTGCGCACCACCACCCAATCGCTGGCCTTTGCCGAAAGCCGCACCGCCGGGTTCGACCACGACATCCACGGTCTGTCGCAAAGCGTGGGCGACATGGCCGCGCGGCTACAAAGCGCGGCGATCCACACCCACACGGCGCAGACCCAGCTCGACGATCTGCGCGCCAATGTCGACGCCACGACCGAATCGGTGCAGCGCAGCAGCCAGGCGATAGACACCACCCTGGGCGAAGTGGCCGACGTGTCGCGCTTCATCGCCAATACCGAGACCAAGCTCACCGGCTTTGTCGACGCGGTGCGCTCGGTCGAGGCACTCACCGCAGGCATCAGCGAAATCGCCTCGCAGACCAATCTGCTCGCGCTCAACGCGGCCATCGAGGCGGCGCGCGCCGGCGAACATGGTCGCGGCTTCGCCGTGGTGGCCGACGAGGTGCGCAACCTGGCGCGCAAGACCGCCCGCATTACCCACGAGATCGAGGAACTCACCCACAGCCTGCGCGACCAGTCGGCCGACGTCGGCACCGGCATGTCCCGCTCCGTGCAGCGGGTCGAGCGGGTCGGGGCACTGGTCACCAATATCGGCGACACGCTGGGCGACGTGAAGACCATGCTCGGCAAGGTTCGCACCGTCACCGCGGAACAGACCGGACTGATGCGCCAGCTGGTGAGCGACGCCGACCGCCAGCGCCTCGACGCCGAGCAGTCTGCCGCACTGATGAAAGTGCTCGTGGGCCGCTTCGAGGCCATGATGCAACTCATCCGCGCCTCGCGCGAGCAGCTCAAGACCGGCGTGACCGCAGTCTCCAAATGGCCCGACACCGCCGTCACCCTGCGGGTGTCTCTGGCCATGCATTACCAGTGGATCGGCCAGCTGCTGACCGCCGCACAGAAACAGGAAAAGGTGGATATGGACGTGTCCAACTTCCACGGCTGCTTCTTCGGCAAGTGGTACTTCGGCGCGGGCGCGGCCTACTTCGGCAGCGATGCCGGGTTTGCCGACGTCAATTCCGTTCACCAGGACGTGCACCGCACCGGGCAGGCGCTGGTGGAAGCCATCCGCACCGACAACACCGCCCGCACCACCGAACTCGCCGCTCGCCTGGAAGACCTGAGCAACACCATCACCGAACGGCTCGAAGCGCTGATGCGCCAGATTCCCTGACCGACCCCAGATTGCCCCAACAAGCCCACAGGACCCACACCATGAACTCCTCCGTTTTGCAAGAAGTCGACGAGCGCTCGAATCTCGCCGGCACCAACAAATTCGAACTCCTGCTGTTCCGCCTGGGCGAGGAAAACCAGTCCAACCGGCGCGAGCTGTTCGGCATCAACGTCTTCAAGGTGCGCGAGGCGCTGGTGATGCCACAGGTCACCGTGATGCCGGGCGCGCCCAAGCATGTGCTGGGTGTGGCGAACATCCGTGGGCAGATCATTCCCGTCATCGACCTGCCTGGCGTCGTGGGCTGCACCCCCAAGACGGGGCTGAACATTCTGGTGGTCACCGAGTACGAGCGCTCGGTGCAGGGCTTCGCGGTGGAGGAAGTCGAAGAAATCGTGCGCCTGGAATGGAGCAAGGTGCTCTCGGCCGAGGCCAACGCCGTGGGCGGCATGGTGACCAGCATCGCCCGGCTGGAAGATGATCAGGCGACGCGCCTGGCGCTGGTGCTCGACGTCGAGAAGGTGCTGCGCGACGTGCTGCCCTCGCGTGTGCACGAAGTCAAGGACACGCATCACATGGGCCCGGCTCTGGGGCTCAAGCCCGGCGCCATCGTGCTCACCGCAGACGATTCCTTCGTCGCCCGCAGCCAGATCGAGAAGGCCTTGCAGGCGCTGCAAGCGCCCTTCGTCAGCACCAAGACCGGCAAGGAGGCCTGGGATCGTCTGCAGGCCCTCGCCGCCGAGGCGCAGGCCGAGGGCAAACGGGTGGAAGACAAGGTGCAGCTCGTGCTCACCGACCTGGAAATGCCCGAGATGGACGGCTTCACCCTCACCCGCAAGATCAAGCAGGACGATCGCTTCAAGAACATTCCGGTGGTCATTCATTCCTCGCTGTCGGGCTCGGCCAACGAAGACCATGCCCGCAGCGTCGGCGCCGACGCCTATGTGGCCAAGTTCGTCGCCGACGAACTGGCTCAGACCATCCGTCGCGTGCTCGCAGCACACGCCTGAGCCATGGACACGGCCCCCGTCACCGCCACCGAGGCCGACGCCGCGTCGTCGGTCTCCAACCCCGCGGCCTTCCTTGAACACCTGCTCACACAGCGACCCATCGACCTGACCCAGGCCGCGCCCGAGGGCTGCGGCCACGCGCTGGACGAGTTCCTGTCCGTGGTCACGCATCTGGTGGACACCACCACGCACAACGCCACTGGCGTGGCCTACGGCATTGCGCGCATCAGCTTCGAGGCCCGCACCGCCACGCAGGACGCGCAGAAAAGCGCCCAGGCCCAGACCGAGCGCATCGCCGCCATGGGTGAGAGTCTTGAGCGCTTCATCCGCGGCATCGTCTCGGTGCAGGGACAGACCGAAGCCCTACGCGCCGACTCGCAGAGCATCAACCTGCTGAGCACCCGTGGCGCGCGCGAGGCGCACGAGGCCAAGGGCGTGTTCGAGCAGCTTGCCCAGACCACCAGCAGCAACCAGGCCGAAATCCAGACCCTGGGCGCGCGGTTCGCGCAGGTCACCGCGGTGACGCAGGTCATCAAGGACATCGCGCAGAAAACCAGTCTGCTCGCGCTCAACGCCAATATCGAGGCCGCCCGCGTCGGCGAGGCCGGGCGCGGCTTTGCCGTGGTGGCCGACGAAATCCGCAAGCTGGCCATGAGCACGCAGAAGTCGGTCGAGAGCATCGCCACTTTTGCCGCCGAAGTCAGCCGCAGCCTGCAGATCGTGACCCAATCGACCGCCCAGTTCGCCACCCAGATGGAAAGCGGCCAGGCGCTGGCCACGGCCATGTCCAACAATTTTCAGGACATCGCCCGCAGCATCGAGGCCATGAACGGCGGAGTGAACAAGGTCTATACCCAGCTCGGCGAGGAGGTGGACGCGGTGCGCGCCATCAGTGGCGAGTTCGCCGCGCTTTCCAGCACGGTGCAGGCCAGCGCCCGCCAGACCATTGCCACCAGCGAGCGCATTGCCGACGAGGTGCAGCAGTCGCTCAACGCCAGCCAGACGCTGTTCGAGGCTGCCACGCAGTTCGTCACGGCCTCCAAGACCAGCCAGGTCATGCGCGATCTCGATGCCGCCTGCAAAGAGATCGAGGCGGCGCTGGAGCAGGCGCTGGCCAGCGGCGCGCTCACCGAGCAGGCGCTGTTCGACGAGCATTACGAACCGGTGCCCGGCACCCGGCCGCCGAAGTTCCGCACCCGATTCACCGAGTTCATCAAAAGCCGCATCCAGCCCATCGAAGACGCCTGGCTGGGGCGCAGCGAACAATACCGCTTTGTGCTGTTGGTCGATCGCAACGGCTATGCCGCGGCGCACAACAGCGTGTTCGACCGGCCATTGACCGGCGATTACGCCACCGACCTGATCGGCAACCGCTCGATGCGGCTGTTCGACGACCCAGTCGGCCTCGCCGCCGCGCGCAACGCCAACCCTTACCTGCTGCAGGTCTACGCGCGAGACACCGGCGAGATCATGCAGGAGTTGTCGCGCCCGATCCGGGTGAGCGACCGTCACTGGGGCGCTGTGCGGCTGGCTTTTATCTGAACCACAACCCGGCAACCGTCAGTTTTTTGCCTGATACTGCGATAAGTCGTCAGCGCTTTTCTTCGATTCAGCTCGCATGCTGTTGTAATGCAACGCGAACTTGAGATTCCTTCGCGCATGCCTCACAAAGCCCACTTCCAAACCGACCGCCGCCGCATCCTCATTGTGGTTCTGCTGGGCAATATTCTGCTGGCCGCAGCGGTCGCCTCGATTTTGTGGAACGGCTGGCAGCGCAATGCCACCGGCGTCTCGCGCATTCTGCAGAGTGAAGTGGCCTTTTGGAGTGACGCGCTCAACCAGCGTTTCGACCAACTCCAGTCGACCTGTCTGCTTGCCCAGCAGCAACTGCTACGCAAGCCTGAACTTCTGGCCGCTGCCGGTCCCTGGCTGCGCGACCTCGACAAGATGGTGCCGTTCATCCAGGGCATCACCCTGCTCAACGCCCAGGGCACAGTGCTCAACGTCGAAGGTCAGCGCCTCATCGAGCCCTTGGCATCCACATCGATCGCCAAGCGCCCGGGGTTTGTGAAGGCCCTGAGCGAGCCGGGGCAGATCCAGGTCGGGCGGCCTTTAACCGATGCGCTCCACCCTGACCAGACCCTCTCGCCGGTGTATTGCGCTCTGACCACGGAAGACCCACAGCACCCGGTGGTGATGGTGTTCAACATCGGCCTGCAGCAAGTGCTCAAATCGGTGCACCACCAGCAGCAAAGCCTCGACGGTGCGGGACGCTGGAAGATCGCCATTGGCCTGCTGCGCTCGGACGGGTACCTGCTCGCGCGCCTGCCGGCCCCGCTGCCGCACACCCGCGCCGACCTGGCCCGCGCACCGGCGCGCGGCGTGCTCGCGCGCGAGATCGCGGCCAAACCCGATCAGTCCGGGGGCGTGTTCAGCGGCGCGGTGCAGTCGGTCGGCGGCCAAAGCACCTTCGGCGCCTGGCAAAGGCTCAGCGGGCACCCCATCGTGGCCTTCACCAGCCTGCCCACCCAGGCACTGACGACGCTGTGGTGGCGGCAGTATTGGTCTACGCTGGTCGGCTGGGGGCTGCTGCTGCTGTTGCAGATCGTGGGCGGCGCGCTCATCAGCCGCAGCATGGAGCGCCAGCATCGCCTCGCCCAGATCAACGCCGCGCTGGCGCAGACCAGCAAGGCCGTGGCCGAGGCCACCGACGAGATCGCGCTGTTTCAGAGCATCTGCGACATCGCCATCAGCGCCGGCGGCATGGAACTGGCCTGGATCGGCCGTCCAGGCGCCGATGGCAAGGCGCAGATTCTGGCCGCGGCGGGCAAGACCGGCTATCTCGACGGACTCAGCCTCTCCAGCAACGCAGACGAAATCGGCGGCCAGGGCCCCTTCGGCGTGGTCTGGCGAAGCGCCGAGGCGGTGTTCGTCCAGGGTGGCAAACACCTTGATCTGATCGTGCCCTGGGCCGACCGCATGCGCCAATTCGGGCTGCGCACCATGGCGGCGCTGCCGGTGCTGCGCGGAAGTCGCATCGACGCGGTGCTGAGCATTTACCGCGACAGCCAGGGCCGCATCACCCGCGATCAGCGCGGCCTGCTCGAAGAACTCGCGCGCAGTATGGGCCATGGTCTGGATCGTCTGGATCTCGCCGCCGCCGAGCGCAAAGAGCGCGAAGGCCTTGAACGGCATCAGGAGCTGATCCGCTCGGTGCTGGCGCAGATCGACATTCTCATCAGCGCCCGCAACGACCAGGAGGTGCTGGAAAACACCTGCACCCGGCTGCTGGAAACCGGCCTGTTCGCAGCCGTCTGGGTCGGTCAGCCCGATGCGCAGGAGAAGGTCAAGCCGCTCGCCGTCGGTGGCAACGGGCTGGATACGCTCTCGGCCCAGCCGCCTTTGTCGGTGCGGGCCGATGCGGGCCACGCCCTGGCGCGCGCCTGGCAGACCGGGCAGGAACAACAGGAAGACGACTCGGCCTCCCCTCTGCTGCAGCCCTGGGCCGATTTTTCGCTGCCCGGATGGCAGCCGCTCGCCCTGGCCCTGCCGCTGCGGCGCAACGGCAGCCGCTGGGCGGTGCTGACCTTGGTGATGCTCAATAGCGCCGATCTCGACGATGTCCTGCACGCCCTGCTGCGCCGGGTGGCCAGCCTGATCGAGCAGGCGCTGGGCGAAATCGACCTCAAGACCGATCTGGAAGCCGAGCAGGCGCAGCAGCGGCATCTGGCCCGCCACGACGCCCTCACCGGCCTGCCCAACCGCCTCGCGCTGGAAAGCCATTTGCCCCTGGCCATGGCGCGCGCAAGGCGCCACAAAACGCTGCTGGCCGTGGGCGTGATGGATCTCGACGATTTCAAGCCGGTCAACGACACCCATGGCCATGCCGCCGGCGACCAACTCCTGCGCCAACTGGGCGAGCGCCTCAGCGCCGCGGTGCGAGAAACCGATCTGGTGGCCCGCCTAGGCGGTGACGAGTTCGTGCTCGTGCTCGAAGGCGTGGCGCGGGCCGAAGACCTGCCCATCGTGCTCGACCGCATCCACAGCGCGGTTGAAACCCCCTTCGATCTGGGCGATGGGGTGATGGCCAAGGTCGGCATGAGCCTGGGCGTGACCCTCTACCCTCTCGACGACGTGCAGCCCGAGGTACTGCTGCGCCATGCCGACGCCGCGCTCTATGCCAGCAAGGCGCACAAGCGCGACCGCGCCGCCTGGTGGCAGCCCTGGGGCGATGGCATGGAACAAGTGGCCGCCCGGCCCGACGCCGCGCCGACCAAGGTCGACCCGTACGGTGCGGTGGCCGCGCGCCTGCTTGGGCTGGTGGTCGAGCCGCTGGAGCAAAACGCCCAGACCTTTGTCGAGCACTTCTACGCCGCCCTCGAGCAAGACCCGGAGTCGGCGGCGGTGCTGGCCGCGCTCTCCGCCGACGAGCGCAAGCAACTGCAAAGCCGCCTCATCCATCAGTTCCAGCTGATTCTGCAGCCGGAACTATCGGCCGAGACGCATCTCGACGACGCGCGCCACACCGGCAGCGTTCACGCCCTGGTGGGCGTGAGCACCGGCGCTCTGGTCAAGGGCATGGGCAGCTATCTGCAGAGTCTGCAGGAGCTGCTGGTCGATGCGCCGCTGCGCGACCCCGACCGCACCCTGCTCACCCAAGCCATCACCGCAAGATTGCAGACCGAACTGCACGGGCAGAGTGAAGGCGGCCAAGCCCTGCGCGAGCAGTACCAGGAGATGCTGTACGGCCTGGAGCAGATGCAGCCCGACCTCACCCAATGGGCCGATCTGGCGCGCACCCTGCTCGATGCGGTGGCCGAACTGCCCGGAATGGCCGCCACCGTCATCTACAAGCCCAACGCGCAAGGTGAGTTCGTGCCGGAGTTCACTGCGGGAGCGTTCGACGACTACTGGCACGCGCTGGAGAAAATTGACCGGGCCAATCTCGCCATCGACCCTGCGAGCGAGTTCGGCCAGACGCCCCACCCGCGCTGCTGGCGCAGCGAGCAGATCGAAACCAATGCCAGCTACGTCACCGACGCCCGCATGGCGCCCTGGCGCGCGTCTGCGCACAGCGTGGGCATCCGCAGTTCGGCCGCCGTGCCGGTGAAGGACAGCCGCGGCCGCATGCTCGCCGTCATGGGGCTGTACGGCCGCTACCCCGGCATGTTCAACACCCGCCACATGCTCAGTTTCATGCGCGGCCTGGAGCAATTGTTCGAGCGCGGGCTCTACGGCCTGATGACGCGGCGGGAAACCGCGCTGCTGCCGGTTCGAGACCGCCGCGCCTGGCGCCACCGCCTGTTCAGCGGCGGTCTGGAGATGCATTACCAGCCGCTGGTCGACCTGCGCAGCGGCAGGCCGACCGCGGTGGAGGCGCTGGCGCGGTTGCGGCTCGAAGATGGAGGCCTGATCGGGCCCGGCCAGTTCCTGCCCTCGTTCGGCGCGGCCGAGCTGACGCGGCTGTTCACCCTCGGGCTCGAACAGGCGCTGGAGCAATTGTCGCGGTGGGACGAGACCGATCTGTACCTCGATCTTTCGGTCAACCTGCCGCTGGAAGTGCTGCTCATGCCCGAATGCGCCCGCTGGGTGGCCGACGCCCTGCGCGAGCATCGCATCGCGCCAGAACGCCTGAGCGTCGAAATTCTGGAGGACACCGATTTCCAGAACGACACCGAGCGCGACCGCGCCGTGCGCAGTCTGGCCGAGACCGGCGTGCGGCTGGTGATGGACGATCTGGGCAGCGGTTACAGCAGCCTGCTGCGGCTGCGCACCCTGCCGTTCGACACGGTCAAGATCGATCAGGGCCTGGTACGGCAGATTCCTTCCGAGCAGCAAATAGATGGCGAGGGCATGATCGGCTTCATCGGCGCACTGGTGCGCATGACGCAGGCGCTGGGCCTGAAAGTCGTGGTCGAAGGTCTGGAAACCCCTGCGCTGGTGGAAGTCGCCGCGGTGCTCGGCGCCGACACCGGGCAAGGCTATGCGCTGGCCAAGCCGATGCCGGCCGCCGCAGTGTCCGGCTGGCTGCGCGGTTTTCAGTGGGCTACGCAGACCGTCGAACCCAAGACCGACCTGGGCCTGCGCGCGCGCCACTGGGTTCGCGCCCATACGGAGCGCTCTCGGGCCGCGGCCGGCCCATCGCCTGATTGATGCGGCAACCGCCCCCTCCCAACCTCCCCCGCGTGTGGGGAGGGATGGGGTGGGGCGCTTCCCTGCCCTCTCCCTCAGCCGCGCAGTGTGAAATAGCGCAAAGCGCCCTTGGGCAGACTGCCCCCGGCTTTGGCGCCATCGCAGGGCACGGCAAATTCCACCCGTTTGCGCCCCGCCTGCTTGGCCTGCAACAAGGCCGCATCGACCCGCTGATAGACCGCAGCGAAATCTTCGTCCCGGCACAACTCGCCGACACCCGCGCTGAAGCTCAGCGGAATGCGGCGGCCAGCGGCATCCTGCACCAGGGTCTGGCCGCTGAATGCGTCCAGCAGGCGCTGCACCACCACCAGCGACTGCTGCACCGGCGTGTCGGGCAGCATGAGCATGAACTCCTCACCGCCCATGCGGGCGATGCGGTCGCTCGGTCTGACCAGACGACGCGCCAGAGCGACCAGGGCCTTGAGCACCTCGTCGCCAGTATCGTGGCCGTGGGTGTCGTTGACCTCCTTGAAATGATCGAGATCGAGCAGCACCAGGGTCAGCGGCGAGCGCTGGTGGACGGCGCGCGCCTGCATGCGGCCGAACTCGGCATCGAGGCCGCGGCGGTTGAGCGCACCGGTGAGCGGATCTTCCTGCAACTGCTGGCTGGCCTGCTCCAGCTCGCCTTCCAGCGAGCGAATGCGCTCCTGCGCCGCCTGGGCCTGGCGTTGCGCCTCGGCCAGATGCACACCCAGCTCGCCGCTGCGCTTTTGCATGCTGCGGCTGTCGTCGAGCACGTCCTGCACCAGTTCGCGGATTTCGTCCCACTCGCGACTGCCCTGCAGCCGGTTTAGCCGCTCTTCCATGCGCTGGTTGTATTCGCCGCCTTCTGCGGCATAGTCGCCCAGCTTGCGCACCAGCAGGTCGATCAGCGCCTTGGCGGTGCTGTGCGCGTCGTCCTCGCTCTTGCGCAGCACGCTGTGGCGCACCAGTAGGTCGCGCACCGCGTTCTGCGCCTGTTCGATGCGCTGGGGCTCGAGCGGGTGCTGCAATTGCTCGCTGATGGCCGTGGCCTGCGCCCCCACCCAGGCCTGGGGCACGAAGTCGCCCAGGTGCCCGAGCAGCAGCTTGACCAGGTCGATCAGCCCGTCTCGCACCGCGTCTTCGCTGCTCTGCTCGCGGTCGATGGCCAGCCAGACCTCGCGCGCCTGCGCGCCCAGTTCGGAGGGCTGGGCGGCAGGTTCGTCCACCGCGTCGATCAGCGCCCGCAGTTGCCGCTGCGCGCCTCCGGTACCGCAAAAGGGTTGCACGCCGTGCTTGAGCGCCTGCCGCAGCAGGGCGCGCCACTCGTCGCCGTCGCTTCCGGCTTGCGCCTCGCTCGACGCGGCCTGCAACGATGCAGACTGACTGGCGCTGCGTGCGGGCAGCGCGCTCCAGCGGTCGAGCAACTGTGCGAGTTCGGCCCCGCGCGCATCGGTTGACGGCAGGCTGTCGAGCCGGACGAGCTGCTGGCGCTTTTGCAATTGCGACAGCCCCTGCTGCGAGCGCTCCCATTGTTCGATCAGCCTTTGAAGGTCGCCGCCCCGGTCGGCGGCTTCGGCGCTCGGCGCCGCAGCCCCGTTGTGAAGACTGTCGAAGACCCGCCGGTAGTTGTCTGGCGTGGGCTGAAGCTTGAGTTCGAGCAAGCGCTTGAGCGTGGCGCGCGCCTGATCGGCGATGGTGTTCATGGCGAAAAGTGACTTTGTAAGTGTGTTTTACGCCATCGTATTTCAGCGCGATTCGGGCAGGTGCAAAACCGGAGGTTGCGGCGGCGCCGACCCGGCTTCGAGCCGCCACAGCCAGGCCAGCAGTTCGGCCACGGCGGTGTAGAGCGCAGGCGGAATCTGGCTGTCGAGATCGACGGCCATGAGCAGTTGCACCAATTGCGGCGACTCATGCACGTACACACCGGCCTCCTTGGCGCGGGCGACGATGGCCTCGGCCACCAAGCCCTGCCCTTTGGCGACGACTTGCGGCGCTCCGGCAGCGTCGGCGTCGTAGCGCAGCGCCACGGCCTGGCGCCATTCGGCGCGTGGCCCATGCTCTGGCGGCAGTTGCGTGCTCACGCCGCCTCTCCCCCGGACGACCGCTCCAGTTGAAGCACGCCCACCTCCAGGCCCGAGTTCTGCAAGGCCCTGCGCAACAGGGGCAAGGACGCATCGACACGTTCCTGCGCCTTGGCGTCGTGGCGCAGCACCACATCCACTCGATTGCCGTCCAGCCGCAGCCGCGCCTGCACCGCGCCGAGCTGCGGCAGGTCGAGATCGATCTGGGTGCTCCACGGCCGCTCGGCGCTCGGCTGCGGCCTGCCGCGATCTTCCGGCTCGGGCCGCAGAGTCCAGCGCGCAGTCTGGCCCGGCCAGAGCAGCCCTTCCCAAACGACCTGCCCCTGCATCAGCGCCTGCAATTGCTGCTGGACCACGCCGTGCAGTTCGGCGGGCAGGCGCGCAGCCAGCGCGACAGGGTCGCTCGCCACCTGCGGCCCGCTTTGCACCGTGCTGTAAGCCGCCAGCGCGGCATGTCGCGGCACCGCCACGGCATCGGGCATCGGCGGCGCGGGGTTGGAAGTGGCTGTCGGCGGCGGCGTGGTCGCGGCGTGAGCTTGACTTGCGGGCGGCGGCGCCGAAGGAGGTGCCGATGCCGCAGCGGAGGTCGTTGCGGTCTGCGGCGCCGTCGCCGTTTGGAGCAGGGGCGAAAGTCGGCCCTGCGGCTGCTCCAGCAGGGCCGAGAGCGGCTGCTGGCCCTGCGCCCAGGCGCCCAGGTGACTTTCGTAGAACAGCCCGCTGGCACTCAACGCGCCCGCGAGGCGCTGCGCCGCCTGCGGTGTGGGCATCGCGGGGTCTGGCCATACCGGCATCGCCGCCGCCGTGCGGGCCGCAGACGTGCCCGTGCTTGCGGCACCCGGCTGCGAGGCGCCAGCAGCCTGCATCTGCTGCAGCAGACCGAGCAACTGCCCCGGGCCGGACAACTGCGCCTGCACCGCCGCCGTCTGCCCCTGCTGCGGCGCCAGCAGGAACTGGGCCTGGCCGCTCGGTGAACCGAGATAGATGAGCGGCAGACGCGCGCCGACCTGCGGTGGCGCACCGGGCAAGGTCGCTGCGACCAGCGCGTTGCCCAGACGCAGCATCACCTGGGTCTGCAGGCGACCGTCGGCCGCAGCACCGGCTGCCGCCGCAGCTGCGGGCGACGCCGCCGATTGCACCTGCACCACCTCGGCCTCGAACGCGGTGCCCGGCGCGGCCGAGAACGCGCCACCCTCGGCGCGGGCCGGGGCCGAAGGCCCGACGGGCGAGACCGTTGAGACGCCGTTGAGGACGGGCGGCGTGCTCATGGGATCAGATCGGCTCCTGGCGTAGATGAATGATCAGCTCGGCCTCGGCTTCGCTCAGGCCGCAGCGCTCGGCGATGTCGCGCACCGGCAGCCCTTGCCGCGCCAGAGCGCGGACTTTGGCGCCCACCTCGTCGGCCGGGGGCAGGTCGGGCGACTCGTGCAACACCGGAAAGTCAGTGAACCCGGCGCTGGCCGCTGGGGCTTGCGGGTCAGGCGCAGTCGATGACGTCGAGGGTGTCGGCATGGGCGACGGATCTGAAACCGGCTCGGGCGCGGCATCGGCGCGGGGTGCCAGGGTGAACAGGGCCGAAGGTGGCGGCGTCGCCGCTTCGCGCTCCTGCTCCAGGGTCTGGATGCGCAGTTGAAGGCCGTGGACCTGATCGCGCGTGGTTGCGAGCAGGTCGAGCATGCGCTTGAGGGTAAGGGTCAGCGCGATCTGCAGGGCCACGATCAGCGCGGCGAAGACGAGGAGGATGAGGGTCATGATGGCGCGGAGGATGGCGGGCAAAAAAGGGGGTCAAAGGCCGGGATCAGGCACGGTCGTCGATGTATCGGCCCCGTGGCGCGTCGGGATCGGGCGTCTCGGCCGGGGGTGCATCGGGTGTACCCGCCGGGGCCGAGCCCTCGGGGGGCTGGCGCCCTGCCCTGGGCTTGCGCTCGGGCGACTGCTGCCGACCACGGCCACCGCCATCGGGCAGACGCGATACCGGGTCATAGGCCCCCACCGGGTTGATCGTCGCATCGTCCATGTTCACGCTCCTTCCGGCGGTACCGGGTCACGAAACGCAAGGCAGGAGCCGCACACCGCACCGCCCTGTTCTGCCTCGGCTCAATGCGCGAAATAGCTTTGCAGACGGCCTTCGATGATGCGCGGGTTTTCGCCCTCGGCGATAGCCACCAGGCCATCGACCTGCATTTCCTGCAATTTGGCCCGATTGTGCACGATGCCCTTGAGCTTGTTGGCCACCGGCAGGAAAAACAGGTTGGCCGCGCCCACGCCGTACACCGTGGCGACGAAGGCCACCGCGATGCCGCCGCCGAGCTTGCTCGGATCGGCCAGGTTTTCCATCACGTGAATCAGCCCGAGCACGGCGCCGAGAATGCCCACCGTCGGGGCGTAGCCGCCCGACGACTCGTACACCTTGGCCGCCTGGGTGTCGTGATGCTCGACGGCGCCGATTTCCTGCTCCAGGGTGGATCGGATTTTTTCGGGGTCGGTGCCGTCCACCAGCATCTGCAGGCCCTTTTTCACGAACGGGTCGGGCACCGACTCGACCACGGCTTCCAGCGCCAGCAGGCCGTTCTTGCGCGCGGTGTCGCTCCATTCGAGGATCTGTTTGATGCTCTCTTCGGGGCTGCCCTTGGGCGGCAGCACGATCCACGGCAGCATTTTGAGCGAGCGGAAAAACACCTTGAGCGGGAACTGCAGCATGGTCGCGCCGGTGGTGCCGCCGATCACGATGAGAAAGGCCGTGCCCTGGATGATGGAGCTGATGTGGCCGCCTTCGAGCATCTGCCCCAGCAGGATGGAGCCCAGCGCAACCACGATGCCGATGACACTCAGAATGTCCATGAAGATTCCCCGTCCCTGTTCTGCCGTTTTTCTGTCTGGCCTGTCATCGTGCGGCGCGACGGCCCGATCCGGTTGCCGGTTGCTCGTGCGCCTGCAGCCTGGCCCTCAGCCGCATCACCGCCTGTTTCATGAGCTGGCTCACGCGCGATTCGCTCACCTCGAGCACGCGGCCGATGTCCTTGAGCTGCAGATCTTCCTGGTAATACAGCGACAGCACCAGCTTTTCGCGCTCGGGCAGGTCGAGGATGGCGGCCTGTAGATCGCGCTCCAGCTCGGCGTCCTGCAGCAACGCCTCGGGCAGCAGGCTGGCTTCGTCGGGCGTGCGGTCGGCGTAATCACCGCCGTCGTCGGGCGTGAGGTCTTCGAGGTAGACCAGCTGCATGCTGGTCTCGGCCAGCGCGTCGTAGTACTCGGCCAGCTCCCAGCCCAGATGCGCGGCGATCTCGCCGTCTTCGGGGTGGCGGCCCAGGCGCTGGGTGAGCAGCGCCTCGGCGCGCTCGATCTGGCGCTCCTTGGCGCGGCTGCGGCGGGGCAGCCAGTCGAGCTTGCGCAGTTCGTCGTAGATCGCGCCGCGGATGCGAATGGCCGCGTAGGTGGCGAACTGCGCCGGCGACTGCATTTCACCGCGGTCGAGCGCGTCCCAGAGGCCGATCATGCCCGCCTGTTCCAGATCGGAGAAATCGACCGATGCCGGCAGCTGCGCCGCCATCTGGCCCGCGATGCGCCGCACCATGGGCAGGTGCTTGGCAAGGCGCTCCTCGCGGGTTTCAGGGGCGGGGTAGAGGCCGGGTTTCATCCGATCGGGAGCCATGTGGTCGGTGCAGCGCGCGTCAAGCGGCCTGCTCTGCCCGCAGCCACTGCTGCATGAAGAATTCGATGCGGCCGCTCGGCCCCTGCGGCAGCGGCCAGTTTTTCACCCGGGCGGCCAACGCGGCAAAAGCGGCGGCGGCGGCGCTCTGTGGTGCGGATTCGACCACGGCGCGCTGGCTGCGCACCGCCGCGCGCAACGACGCGTCCAGCGGAATGCTGCCCAGCAGATCGAGCGAGACGTCGAGGTAGCGATCGGCCACGCCGGTAATTTTGGCAAACAGCGCCTGGCCCTCGCGCGCATCGCGCACCATGTTCGGCAGCAGGTGAAAACGCTTGAGACCGTGATGTTTGCTGAGCACTTTGATGAGCGCGTAGGCATCGGCTACCGAAGCGGGCTCGTTGTTCAGCACGACAATGAGATCCTGCGCGGCGCGGCTGAACGTGAGCACATCACCGGCGATGCCCGCGGCACAGTCCACCAGCAGATAGTCCAGAGGAACGTCGAGACTGCTGACCGCGTCGATCAGCCGCGACTGGGTGGCCACGTCGAGCGCGGCCATACTGGCCACGCCGCTGGAAGCCGGCAGCACCAGAATGTCCTGCGGACCGCGCACCAGCACGTCGCTGAGCTGCTTCTCGCCTGAGAGCACATGGCTGATGTTGTAGCGCGGCGTGAGGCCCAGCAGGATGTCGATATTGCCCAGACCCAGATCGGCATCGAACACCATCACCCGCTGGCCGCCACGCGCCAGGGTGATGGCCAGGTTGGCGACCACATTGGTCTTGCCCACGCCGCCCTTGCCGCTGGCGACGGTGATGACCTTGGTCGGGGGGCGCTGCAGGCGGCGCAGTCCTTCGGCTTGATCCATGATGCGTTCTCTAGTGAGGGTCAGGCCGAGGGAGATGACGCGGCCGCAGCGGCAGCGGACATGACGGGGGCGGAGTCGAAACGGGTCACGGGGTCGTGTTCCAGCAAAGCCGTGATCTTAGCCAGCGAAGGCACATGCAGGTCTTCCGGCACGCGCTGGCCGTCGGTGTAGAACCATAGCGGCACGCTGCTTTCGACCAGCCATTGCAGCGCGGCGCCGAAGCTCGGGCTCTCGTCCAGTTTGGTGAGAATCGCCGCCGCAACGGGCAGGCGGCGGTACAGCGCCCAGAGTTCGGCATACGCCGTCGGCGCCAGGCCCGCGCCCACCACCAGCAGGCGGGTGACGCTGTCGCCCAGTGCCTGCAGCCATTGCATCTGCTCGGCCATACGCACGTCGCGCGGGCTCAGGCCGATGCTGTCGATCAGCACATAGCGCCGGTCGGCGAAGTCGCGCAGATGCTGCTGCAGCTCCTCACCGTCGCGCGCCACCGCCACTGGCACGCCCAGAATGCGGCCGTAGATCTTGAGCTGTTCCACGCCGCCGATGCGGTAGGTATCGGTGGTGATCAGCGCCACCGTCCCGGTGCTGTGGCGCAGCACCAGCCGCGCGGCGAGCTTGGCGATGGTGGTGGTCTTGCCGGCCCCCGTCGGGCCGACCAGGGCGTAGATGCCGGGGGCCGACACCGGATCGGCCGCCACCTGCAAGCCCTTGCCGAGATACGCGGCCAGCGCGCCGCGCAGGTTCAGCGCCTGGCTGCCGAGCTGCCGCGCCCGCGCGGTGGAGAAGCCCAGGGACTGGAGCTGTTCGCCCACGGGGGTCAGCGGCCCGGCGTCGGCCAGGCCCGACATCTGCGACTGCATCCACTGGCGCAGATCCTGCAATTCATGGCGCATGGCGCCGAGTTCGTCCTGCGGCTCGGTGCGGCGATCGGTCCGGTGCGGCGGCGCTTCGGTGCGCTCGACACGACTGCCCGGCTGCGCGGCATGTCTTGGGGCGACGGCCAGAGCGGCTGCGTCTTTCTGTTCCAGGGTGATCGGTGCCATCGGCGCCGCTTGCATGGCGGCACTTGCGCTGGCGGACGCCGCCACGCGCGCCACGGCGGGTAAGGGCAGATCGTCGGCGGGCTTGGGCGTCGCATGGGCTGTTCCCTCCCGCCCTGCCGCAACGCTCGGCATGGCTGCAACGGCACTGACCTGCGCTGAATGCGGCTCGCTGCCTGTTGGCTTTGGAGTCGTGTGGGCTTGCGGCGCCGTTGCTGGTGCCGCGGGCTTCGCCGCCTCGGGTTCATGCTCCTCCGACGGAAATCGGCTGGCGTCGAAGTCCACCGCCGCCATAAGTTCGACGCCGCCGACGATTTCCCGATTCGACAGAATCACCGCATCGGCGCCGAGGTCGTTGCGGATGCGGGTGAGCACCTCGCGGGTGTTGGTTCCGGTGTAGCGTTTGATTTTCACGATTGAGGCTCCAGCGTTTACGCGCCCAGCGTGGCGGTGACCTTGACCTGTTTCTGGTCGGGAATTTCAGCATAGGACAGCACGCGCAGGCGCGGCGCACTGCGCGCCAGCAGTCGGGCGAGAAACTGTCGCAACGGCGCGCTCACCAGCAGCACGCCGCTGGCGCCCTGCGCCTCCATGCGCTGCATCAGCTCGCGCGCCTTGTCCATCAGCCGCTGCGCCAGCCCGGGCTCGACCGAGGGCTGCTGCGGATCGGAGCGCAGGCTGGAAAGCAGAATCTGTTCCAGCTGACCGTCGAGCACCGCAGCGGAGAGTTCCTGCCCGTTGGGCGACAGGCTCTGCACGATGTAGGCGCCCAGCGCCAGCCTCACCCGCGCGGTGAGTTCGTCGGTGTCGTTCACCTGTGCGGCGTGTTCGGCCAGCACTTCGGCAATGGTGCGCATGTCGCGGATGGGCACGCCCTCGGTCAGCAGGTTCTGCAGCACCTTGCGCAGCCGGTCGGCGGAGATGAGCTTGGGCACCAGGTCTTCGACCAGCTTGGGCGAGCGCTTGGACAGGTGCGCCAGCAGACCCTCGACTTCCTCGCGCCCCAGAAGCTCGGCGGCATGGGTCTGCAGCAAGTGGTGCAGATGCGTGGCCAGTACCGTGCTGGGATCCACCACGGTATAGCCCAGGGTCTGCGCCCGCTCGCGCTGCTCTTTGTTGATCCACACCGCGGGCAGGCCGAAGGCTGGATCCTTGGTGGGTGTGCCCTGCAGATCGCCCATCACCTGCCCGGGGTTGATGGCCATGAGCAGATCGGGAAAGATCTCGCCGCTGCCCACATCCACGCCCTTGAGGGCAATGCGATAGCCGCCGGGCCGCAGTTCGAGGTTGTCGCGGATGTGCACCGAAGCGACGAGAAAGCCCATCTCCTGCGCGAACTTCTTGCGCACGCCACGAATGCGCCCGAGCAGCTCGCCGCCCTGATTGCGATCGACCAGCGGAATGAGGCGATAGCCCACGTCCAGCGACAGGGTGTCCACCGGCTCGATCTGCTCCCAGCTCACTTCCTCGGGCTCGATCGGCGCCGCCGCCTCGGGCGCGGCCTGAGCCGCCTGCGCGGCGCTGGCTTGCTGCCGCTTGTGCTGCCACCACAGCACCCCACCGAGTACCGCAGCCGCGCCGAGGAAGGCCAAATGAGGCATGCCCGGCACCAGACCGATCAGCCCCAGAATGCCCGCGGTGATGGCCAGCACCCGCGGGTGGGTGAACAACTGGCCGACGAGTTGCCGCCCGATGTCCTGCCCGGTGGACACATTGCTGATGACGATGCCCGCGGCCATGGAGATGACCAGCGCCGGAATCTGCGACACCAGCGCGTCGCCGATGGACAGCAGGGTGTAGTTCTGCGCTGCTTCGCCCAGGCCCAGACCGTGCATGAACACGCCAATGATGAGGCCGCCGATCAGGTTGATGAACAGAATGAGAATGGCCGCCACCGCGTCGCCGCGCACGAACTTGCTGGCACCGTCCATCGCGCCGTAGAAGTCGGCTTCCTGGGCCACGTCGGCGCGGCGATTGCGGGCTTCTTCCTGGTCGATCAAGCCGGCGTTGAGGTCGGCGTCGATGGCCATCTGCTTGCCCGGCATGGCGTCGAGGGTGAAGCGCGCACTCACCTCGGCGATGCGCCCCGCGCCCTTGGTGATCACCACGAAGTTGATCACCACCAGAATGGCGAACACGATGATGCCCACCGCGTAATTGCCGCCCACGACGAACTTGCCGAACGACTCGATCACCGCCCCGGCGGCGCCCTCGCCGTTCTGCCCGTGCAGCAGGATGACGCGCGACGCCGCCACGTTGAGCGACAGCCGCAGCAGCGTGGTGAATAGCAGTGCCGTGGGAAAGGCCGAAAAATCCAGCGGCCGGGTGAGATAGAGAGTCACCAGCATGATGATCAGCGACAACACGATGTTGAAGGTGAACAGCATGTCGAGCACGACGGTGGGCAGCGGCACCACCAGCATCATCAGGATGAGCACCACCAGAATGGGGGCGGTGAGCATGCGCCAGTCGACGCGCCGCAGCAGGGTGCGCCAGGCGGGAAGGCCGGAAGGATTGGGGGAAGTGGTGGTCGCCATGGCGGTTTATTCGTTCACTGCAAAGTCTGCGGGGATCGCCCAGTCGTCCGGCGCCTGGGCCATCTGCGGAGCCGCGCGTAGCTGGAACACATAGGCCAGCAGCAGCGCGACGGCGTTGTACAGGGCCACCGGAATTTCCTGCTCAAGCTCGGCGTGATGGAACAGCGCGCGCGCCAGCGGCGGCGCCTCGATCACCGGCACGCCGTGCTCGGCCGCAATCTCGCGGATGCGCGCTGCCACCAGGTCGGCCCCCAGCGCCAGCACCACCGGGGCACGGTTCTTCCCTTCCTTGTAGGCCAGGGCGACGGCGTAGTGCGTCGGGTTGGTCACGACTACGTCCGCCTTGGGAACGGCCGCCATCATGCGCTGGCGCGCACGCTCGCGCTGCAAGGCCCGCATCTTCTGCTTGATCTGCGGATTGCCTTCGCTCTCGCGCATTTCGTCCTGCATGTCCTGGCGGCTCATCTTGAGCTTTTTGTTCATCTGGAACAGCTGCCAGGGCACGTCCACCGCGGCCACCAGCAGCGTGCCCGCAGCCATCCACAGAAACGCATGCGCGGTGATCTGGCCGAGGCGCATCTGCGCAAACTCGGGCTCCACCTGCAGCAGCCCCAGCAGCGCGCCGCGCTGGTGCCACAGCACGATGCCTCCGATCACCGCGATGACGATGGCCTTGAGCAGCGCCTTGCCCAGTTCGCCCAGACCGGTGACGGAGAACATGCGTCCCAGCCCGGCGATCGGGTCGAGTCGGCTGAAATCGGGTGCCAGCGCCTCGGTGCTGAACACCCAGCCGCCCATGGCCACGCCCCCTGCGGCGCTGACCACGAAGGTGAAGGCCAGCACGGGCACCAGCACCATGACGCCGATGATCAGTACCTTGCCCGCCGCCTGCAACATGGCTGTGGGGTCTTGCGAGGCGGCCGCCGAAACCGTCAGCCCGGTGTGCAGCAGGTCGCGCCCCATGTCGAAAAACCAGCCGCCCGCGGTGGACACCACCGCCGCCATGCCCAGCAGCAACAGGCTGGAGGTGAGATCGCGCGAGCGCGCCACCTGACCCTTCTCGCGCGCCTGCTGCTTGCGTTTCTGCGAGGCCGGTAAGTCCTTGTCCTGTGCGCTGTCTTCAGCCATACGCCACCCTTATCGCGCCCTTCACCGCGCCCCGCCCTGCTGCAGCACCTGGCTCGACAGGCTCAGCCCCACGTCCACCAGATGCTGCACCACGTTCTGCATCACCGGCATGACCAGATACAGCGCCAGAAAGCCCATGATGAAAAACATCGGAAAGCCCACCGCGAACAGATTGAGCTGCGGCGCCAGCTTGGTGAGCACGCCCAGCCCGAGGTTGGCGATGAGCAACACCCCGACGACCGGCGCCGCCAGGGCCAGACCCAGGCTGAAAATCGCCCCGCCGCCCTGCGCCAACGCATACCAGGTCTGCATCGAAAGCCCGAGATTGGGCGCGACCGGCAGCAGCGTGAAGCTGCGCGCGATGACCGCCAGCAACACCAGATGACCGTTCACCGCCAAAAACAGCAGCAGGGTGATCATGTTGAGAAAACTCGCCAGACTGGTGACCTGCACGCCCTGAACCGGGTCGAACAGGGTGGCGAAACCCATGCCCATCTGCAGGCCGATCACGCCCCCGGCGAACTGCACCGCGCTGAGAATCAGCGTCATGCTCAGCCCTATGGCGCCGCCCACCAGCAGTTGCTGCACCACCAGCATCCACGCCCCGGCGGTGCCGAACTGCACCGGCGGCATGGCCGGCAGCGCCGGGACGATGGCCACGGCCACCAGCACCGCCAGCCCGACGCGCAACAGCACCGGCATGCTGCCCATACCGAACACCGGCGCCGCCGACAGCATGGCCAGCACCCGCAGGAACGGCCAGAAGAACGCGCCGATCCACAGCTCGACCTGGGTGCTGGTGAAATGAATCATGGCGTGCGCCTCGGCCTCATCCGCCGCTAATGAGATGCGGAATGCTCTCGAACAGGCGGATGGTGAAATCCATCATCACATGCAGCATCCACGGCCCGGCGAGCACCCCGGCCAGCCCCATGGCCAGCACCTTGGGCACGAAGCTCAGGGTCATTTCGTTGAGCTGGGTGGCCGCCTGGATCAGGCTCACGAGCAGGCCCACGACCAGCGCCACGCCCAAGAGCGGCAGCGCCACGAGAAACGTCACCCAAAGGGCCTGCTGGGCAAGGGTGGTGATGGATTCGGGGGTCATCGTGGCCTCGCGTTCAATGGCTGAAACTCTGCACCAGAGAGCCGATCACCAGCTCCCAGCCGCCCACCAGCACGAACAGCATGAGCTTGAGCGGAAACGACACGGTGACGGGCGACAGCATCATCATCCCCATCGACATCAGCACCGCCGCCACCACCATGTCGATGATCAGAAAGGGAATGAAGATGACGAAGCCGATCTGGAACGCGGTCTTGAGTTCGGAGGTGACGAAAGCCGGGATCAGCAGCGTCATGGGCGTGTCTTCAGGCTTGTCCAGCGCCTTGTGGCCCGAGAGCTTGACGAACAGCGCCAGGTCTTCCTGCCGCGTCTGCCCCAGCATGAAGGTGCGCAGCGGCGCGGCGCCGCTCTGCAGCGCCTGCTGCATGGAGATTTTGTTGTCCATCAGCGGCTTGACCGCCACGTCATTGACCTGATTGAGCACCGGGCTCATGACGAAGAAGGTGAGAAACAGCGACAGCCCGACGATGACCTGGCTGGGAGGCACCGTGGTCGTGCCCAGCGCCTGTTTGAGCAGCGACAGCACGATGACGATGCGGGTGAACGCGGTCATCATCAACAGCATGGCCGGCAGAAAAACCAGCGCTGTCATGAACAACAGCGTCTGCACGCTCAAGCTGTATTCAGTGCCGCCGCCGACCGCCGGGGTGGAAGTGAAGGCCGGCAAGGCCTGCGCTTGCGCCCACAGCGGCACGAGCACCAGCGCGCCGACGAGCGCGCGCGGCAGCCAGCGCATCACGGAGAACAGGCTACGCCGCATCATGGCTTGGCCTTCCCGCGCTGCTCGACGGCACGCCGCAGCCAATCAGGGAAGGTCGCGGGCAGCGCCGCGCTTAAGCCCTGTCCCGCCGATGGCGGCTCCAGCGGCACCGGCGTGCTCAGCACATGCAGGCAGCTCAAGCCCTGCGCGCTCGACCCCAGCAGCAATTGCTGCTCGCCCACCTGCACCAGCAGCAGCCGCTCGCGCGGCGCCAGATGCAGGGTGGAGAGCACCCGCATCGGCCCACTCGACGCGCGACTGCCCGGCTGCAGGCGCTTGAGCAGCCACAGCGCGGCGACGAACACCGCGATCACCGCAACCAGCCCGCCGAACACTCGCAGCAGTTCGGTCCAGCTCATGGGATCGGGCAAGGCAGAGGGCGACATGATGGTGACGGTTTCCTGACGTTGGGCTGCCCTGCCGTCGGTCGATTGACGCAATCAGGGAGAAATCCCCGGCTTGCCCTCTCTCGACCCGTCATTCGGCAGGACTTCTGCCCCTGTCATTGCAAACCGTGGGCCAACGGCGCGCTTCAAGCAGAATGCACCTGTTTCATCACATGGGGACCTTCATGCGACTGATCGGCAACATCCTGTGGTTCGTGCTCGGCGGCTTCGTCATGGGCCTGGCCTGGTGGTTCACCGCGCTGGTCTGCGCCATCACCATCATCGGCATCCCCTGGGCGATTGCCGCGTTTCGCATCGGCACCTTCAGCTTCTGGCCCTTCGGCCGCAAGGTGGCCGACAAACCGGCGGGAACGCTAGGCGGCGGCATCAGCGCCCTGGGCAATCTGATCTGGGCGATCCTGTTCGGCTGGTGGCTGGCCCTGGGCCATCTGGTGTCGGCGGTGCTATGCGCCATCACCATCATCGGCATCCCCTTCGCCCTGCAACACATCAAACTGGCCGGCCTGGCCTTCTTTCCCTATGGAAAGGAAATCGTGCCGATCGCCTGACAGGAAGCCGCTGACTTCAGTTATGGGGATGGGTCAAACTCGGCGGCGTCGCCTGCTACGGAGCTAGACCTGACCCCATTTGTTCTGTGACCCCGTTTGTTTTGCTAGAGGTAACCGGCCTTGCGCGGCTTTATGCACAAGGTCCGGTTGACCGAAGGGTTCGGCGTCATCTCATTCAATGCGGTCGCTCTTTGCAAGGTTGTGGCGAGCGCAAAGCAACTGAACGTTTGCCGCGGTCAAAGACGTGCCGCCCTTCGCGAACGGGAGAATATGGTCGAAGTGCAGTTCGTCACTTGAGCCGCAGAGAGAGCACTTGCCGCCATCTCGTTTCCATACTTCGAGCTTTACGGCCGTAGGAATAAGTCTTCGGCGCTCAGCATTCACGCGCGGGGGCTGCGCAAAGTCTTCCTCACCTTCAACCGCAACCAGTTTGAACTTGCACACGACGCGAAACTCATCTTTCTCAAGCCAGGAATCGACGAGGTGGAATACGCCGTTGTAAGACCAAATGCCTGGTTTGATCTTCTCGTACACGCGGACTCGCTCAGGTAGGCGGCCACCGGCCTTTGATGCTTGGGCCGCAGCGTGAAATTTTCCGTTCTGCGTTGGGCTGCCGGACGGATAGGAAAGCGGTTGATCTACGACCTTCGGATTTGGACACGATGCGCCCTTCGGCATGTCGTGCCCCTCGTAGATAAGCGTAGTACCTGAATCCTCTAGGCGATCTCGGTACGGAGCATTTGGTCAAACCGACATCAGAATGACGGAGTGGTTGCCCCCAAGACCAAAGTTCATGCCCTGTTGAAGGCTCGCACCTTCGCGGCGGCACATTTCGATGTAGGAGATGACGTTATCGCTCACGGTAGGCACTTATGACGCCGAACGTAATGCATACCGCAAATTCTGCGAAATAATATGACCCGTGCGGGATATTCTGGCTGTGTCGGCTGCCCGAAAAATGTGATGAATCATAGACTTGCTTGCGCCTCCTTGATTTTCAGAGTCTGATAAAAAACCGTGAAACCCGGCAACCCTACTTGTCACTCCGTACTGCGGGGGTCCTCTTTGGGGTCAGGGCGTGCTTTGGGGGTCAGGTCTAGCTCGGTAGCATCGTTTGCTATTTGAGTTGGACTTTCCCCCGACTTTGGAGGCAGACCGTCGCCACATAAACGTACTTGATGGCGACACTCGACTTCCATGATCCAAAAGATTCAGCCTCGCCCAATCCCGTAATAGCGCAATCCCGACGCGCGTACAAACTCCGGGTCCCAGATATTGCGGCCGTCGAACACCACGCAGTCGTGCAGGGTGGCGGCCAGAGCGGTGAAATCGGGGGAGCGGAAGGCGTGCCATTCGGTGATGACGGCCAGGGCATCGGCGCCGTCGAGGGTGGCGCGCATGTCGGCGGCGAAGGTCAGCGCGGGATGCTCGGGCAGCAGCCGACGGGCCATGTCCACGGCCACCGGGTCCCAGGCGCGCACCTTGGCGCCGACCTGCAACAGCGCGGTGATGAGGTCGAGGCTGGGGGCGTCGCGCATGTCGTCGGTGTTGGGCTTGAACGCCAGCCCCCAGATGGCGAAGGTCTTGCCGGCCAGCGCGCCCTGGTAGTGGTCGCCGATCTTCTCGAAGAGCCGCAGCTTCTGCCGCTGGTTGACCGCATCCACGGCTTCCACCAGCTCGGCCTGCAAGCCGAGTTCGCGCGCGGTGTGCGCCAGCGCCTTCACGTCCTTGGGAAAGCACGAGCCGCCGTAGCCTGCGCCCGCATACAGAAAGTGGCTGCCGATGCGGTGATCGACGCCGATGCCCTTGCGGATTTGCTCGATGTCGGCACCGACGGCCTCGGCAATGCGCGCCAGCTCGTTCATAAATGAGATGCGCGTGGCCAGCATGGCATTGGCGGCGTACTTGGTGAGTTCGGCGCTGGCGGCGTCCATCACCATGATTTTTTCGTGATTGCGGTTGAACGGCCGGTACAGCTCGCGCATGGTGGCGATGGCCTGCGGGTCGTCGCTGCCGAGCACGATGCGGTCGCCGCGGGTGAAGTCTTCGATGGCCGAGCCTTCCTTGAGAAATTCCGGGTTGCTCACCACGCCCAGCCGGTGGCTCGCACCGCGTGCGGTGAGTTCGGCCTCGACCAGCGCCCGCACTTTCGGAATGGTGCCCACGGGCGCGGTGGATTTCTGCACCACCACCAGCGGCCCGGTCATGGCGCGGCCGATCTCGGTGGCCGCGCCTTCCACCTGCGACAGGTCGGCCTGACCGTTGGGCAGGGACGGCGTGCCCACGGCGATGAAGCACACCTGCGAGCCGGGCAGGCCTTCGGCGATGCTGGGGCTCAGAGTCAGACGGCCCTGCTCGATGTTGCGCCGCACCAGATCGCTCAGGCCCGGCTCGTAGAACGGCACCTCAGCGCGGTCGCGCAGCGCGGACAGCCGGGCCGGATCGCGCTCGATGCAGACGACCTGATTACCGACATCGGCAAAACACGCTGCGGTCACCAGACCGACATATCCTGCTCCAACGACTGTGACGCGCATGGCTGGCTACTCGCTATTTCAAATGAGAGTGCTATTTTGCAGGAAGCCCGGCCAGGAGCGCGTGACAGCGCGCGTTGCAATTGGCGGCACTTGCTTACCTTCCCGGCTTGACCCCGGTCAAGAACCATGCTGCAGTGCCACATTCCAATGGTTTGATCCATCGAGGGAAAGACGATGAGCACTATCCAGCCCCGAGCGCGGCGCACAGCGGCCGCTGCACGCCCTCCGCGCTCCCTGAAACGGCCCGCGGCGGCTAGCTCCGCCCAAGAGGTCGAAGCTAGCCTGCCCTTGCCCAAGCCTGCAGCGGCCGAGCCGCCCAAGCCCGCCGCCATCCCGCCCCTGCCAGTCGAGGCGTCGGCGGCGTCGGCCGCGCCGCCCGACCGCGATCAGGCCCAGCGCGACATGATCGACCGCGCCATCCACGCTCTGCTGGCGCGCGCGACGATGGGGCTATCGCCCGCGGCGCTCGGTCTGGCCTTTGCCGACTGGGGCATGCACCTGGCGGCTTCGCCCGGCAAGGTCGCCAGCCTGGGCGTGCTGGCGGCGCAGATGCAGGGCCAGTGGTTGCGCTATGCCTTCGATCTGGGGGCGCACGCCCTGCTCACCGACGCCACCCCCTGCCCCGCCTGCGTCACCCCACCGGCCTCAGACCGGCGCTTTGCTGCGCCGCAGTGGCAGCAGTTTCCGTTCAACCTCATCGCCCAGCGGTTTCTGCTGCGCGAACGTCTCGTCGACGCTGCGGCGCATGGGGTGCGCGGGGTGTCGCCGCATCACGAGCAGGTGGTTGCCTTCATGGTCCGGCAGTGGATGGACATGCTGTCGCCAGGCAATTTTTTCTGGACCAACCCCGAAGTGCTGGAGCGCACCCTGAGCACCGGCGGGGCCAATCTGGCTCAGGGGCTGCGCAACTGGCAGGACGATGCCCAGCGCCTGCTCGACAACCGCCCCCCGCAGGGCGTGGAGCAATTCCGCCCGGGGCACGAGGTGGCCGCGACTCGCGGCAGGGTGGTGCTGCGCAACCGGCTGATCGAACTGATTCAATACAGCCCGACCACGCCCACGGTGCATGCCGAGCCGGTGCTCATCACCCCGGCGTGGATCATGAAGTACTACATCCTCGACCTGTCACCACACAACTCGCTAGTGAAGTATCTGGTCGATCAGGGGCACACGGTGTTCATGGTGTCGTGGAAGAACCCGACTGCGGACGACCGCGATCTGGGCATGGACGACTACCTGCGCCTGGGGCCGCTGGCCGCGCTCGAAGCGGTGAATGCCATCGTGCCGGGGCGCAAGGTGCATGGCGTGGGCTATTGCCTGGGCGGCACGCTGCTGTCCATCGCCGCGGCGGCGCTGGCCGGGCGGGGTGACGAGCGGCTTGCCAGCGTGAGCCTGTTCGCCGCGCAGACCGATTTCACCGAAGCCGGCGAGCTGACCCTGTTCACCGACGAGAGTCAGGTGAGCTTTCTCGAAGACCTGATGTGGTCGCAGGGCTTCCTCGACACCGCGCAGATGGCCGGCACCTTCCAGATGCTGCGCTCCTCCGATCTGATCTGGTCGCGCATGATGCGCGACTACCTGCTGGGCGAGCGCGCGCCGATGAACGACCTCATGGCCTGGAACGCCGACGCCACCCGCATGCCTTACCGCATGCACAGCGAATACCTGCGCAGCCTCTACCTGCGCAACGCCCTTGCCGAGGGCCATTACAAGGTCGATGGCAAGCCGGTCGCAGTGGAGAACGTCACCGCGCCGTGGTTCGTCGTCGGCACCGAGACCGACCATGTCGCGCCGTGGAAGTCGGTCTACAAAATCCATCTTCTGGCCGACTCGGAAGTGACCTTCGTGCTCACCAGCGGCGGGCACAACGCCGGCATCGTGAGCGAACCCGGTCACCCGCACCGGCATTACCGCTGGGCGGTGCATCCGGGCGGCCGTCCTTACGTCGATCCCGACCACTGGGTCGCGCTGGCGCAGGCCGAGGAGGGTTCCTGGTGGCCGCGCTGGAGTGCGTGGCTGCAGAGCAAGGGCAGCGGCGACCGCGTCGCCCCGCCGCCTTGCGGCAGCATCGATCACCCGCCGCTGGCCGACGCGCCCGGCGACTATGTTCTGCAGCGCTGATCCCGTCACGACTTCCGCCGCCCACCTTCGCCGACGGCCTCACCGACGACTCCGCCGAGCCACTCCATGACCGACACCCTCTGCAACCGCACCTTCGACGATATCGCCATCGGCGACCACGCCAGCCTGCAGCGCACCCTCACGCAGAACGACATCGCCACCTTCGCGGTGATGTCCGGCGATGCCAACCCCTCGCATGTGAACGCCGATTTCGCCCAAAGCACGCCGTTTCGCCAGGTCGTCGCCCACGGCATGTGGAGCGGCGCCCTGCTGTCCAACCTGCTCGGCACGGTGCTGCCGGGGCCGGGCACGGTGTATGTCGACCAGTCGCTGCATTTCCACCTGCCGGTGATGCTGGGCGACACCGTCACCGTTTCGGTCACGGCGCGCGAGAAATGGGCCGACACCCATCGCATCCGCTTCGACTGCGCGGTGGTCAACCAACGCGGCGAGACCGTCGTCTCCGGCGAGGCGCTGGTGCAGGCACCCACCGAAAAGGTCTGCCTCGCCCGCACCCAACTGCCGCAACTGCGCCTGGTCGATGACGGCCCACGGCTGCGTGCACTGGTGGAGCAGGCGCGCGCAGGCTGCGCCGGGCATAGCCCGATGCGGGTGGCCGTGGTGCATCCGGTCAACGCGGTGTCGATTCAGGGTGCCATCGACGCCGCACAGGCCGGGCTGATCGAGCCGATCTGGATCGGGCCGGAAAACCGCATCCGCGCCGCCGCGCAAGAAGCGGGCATCGACCTGTCGCCCTGGCAGCTCATGCCCACAGAGCACAGCCACGCCGCGGCCGCGCTGGCGGTGGAACTCGCCCGCAATGGCAAGGTCGGCGCGCTGATGAAAGGTGCGCTGCATACCGACGAGCTGATGCACGCCGCGTTCGACGCGCAAAACGGCCTGCGCACCGGCAGGCGCGCGAGTCATGTGTTCGTCATCGACGCCCCGGCGGCCGACCGCCTGCTGTTCATCACCGACACCGCGATCAACATCGACCCTGATCTCGACACCAAGCGCGACATCGCACAAAACGCCATCGAACTGGCGCAGGCGCTGGGCATCGCCACCCCGCGCATGGCCATACTCGCGGCGGTAGAAACGGTCAACGCCAACATGCAGGCCACGCTGCACGCCGCCGCGCTGTGCAAAATGGCCGACCGCGGGCAGATCATCGGCGCCATCCTCGACGGCCCGCTGGCCTTCGACAATGCCATCTCGGCAGCGGCGGCCAAGACCAAGGGCATCACCTCCCCGGTAGCCGGCGTCGCCGACATCCTGCTCACCCCCGATCTGGAGTCGGGCAATATGCTGGCCAAGCAGCTCGAATACCTCGGCGGTGCCACCATCGCCGGGCTGGTCATCGGCACCCGCGTTCCCATCATCCTCACCAGTCGAGCCGACGGCGTGCCAGCGCGCCTTGCCTCCAGCGCGCTGGCCGTACTGCTACGGCAGGCGCAGATGCGCGCCGTCGGCCTGCTCGACGCGCCGCCTGCCGCCTCCACCCAGGGGGCCTGACCATGTCCAGCCCCACCCTGCTCTGCCTCAACACCGGGTCGGCGAGCCTGAAGTTCGCGCTATTCCCGCTTGACTCGTGCCACGGCCCGCTTTTGCCTGAGGCGCTGCTGCGCGGCGAGATCGACAATCACGACGGTCAGGCCACGCTGCGCTGGACCGATGCGCAGGGCCAGCGGCACCAGGCTGCATCGGCACAGCCGCGCGGCGACATCCAGGCCGAAGTCGATGCCCTGCTCGACACCCTCATCAAGCCCGCAGGGTTCGGGACGATTGCCGCGGTGGCGCACCGCATCGTGCATGGTGGCACCCGCTTCACCCGCGCGCATCGCATCACCCCCGAGGTACGCGGCGCGCTCGACGCCCTGCGCAGCCTCGCCCCGCTGCACCAAGGGCCGGGGCTGGCCGGGGTGGACGCCGCCACCGCCCGGCTGCCCGAGGTGCCGCAGATCGCCTGCTTCGACACGGCCTTTCACGCCACGCAATCCGACCTGTCGCGGCGCTACGCCATTGCGCGCCCCTGGCACGACAAGGGCTTCAAGCGCTACGGCTTTCATGGCCTGTCTTATGACGCCCTCACCCACAAGCTGCCGCCGCTGCTAGGCGAACGTGCGCGTGGCGCGGTCGTCGTCGCGCATCTGGGCGGCGGCTCCAGCCTGTGCGGCCTGCGGCAGTTGCGCAGCGTGGCCACGACCATGGGCTTCACCGCGCTCGACGGGGTGATGATGTCCACCCGCAGCGGCGCGATCGACCCCGGCCTGGTGCTGCACTGGATCACCGAAGAACACCTCGACGCGCGGCAGGTCACCGACATGCTCTACCACGACAGCGGGCTCAAGGGCGTATCGGGTATCAGCGGCGACCTGCGCACCCTGGAAGCCAGCACCGACCCGCGCGCGGAGGAGGCCATTGCGCTGTTCGCCGCCAGCGTGGTGCATCACATCGGCGCGCTGGCCGCCGACATCGGCGGGCTCGACGCCCTGGTGTTCACCGGCGGCATCGGCACCCACAGCGCCCGCGTGCGGCAAGAGGTGTGCAACGCCTTAGCCTGGCTCGGCCTGCGCCTGGACCCGCTGGCCAACGCCGCTGGACAGCCCTGCATCACCCACGGCGACAGCCCGGTTCCGGCCTACGCCCTGCCCACCGACGAAGAAGGCGTGATGGCGCTGCAGGCCGTAGCGCTGCTCGACTGAACCCACCCCATGGAGGCGCTATGACCGCTTCGTTTCAGGCTCCCCTCACCGGCGTTCCCGAGCAGGTGGATGTGCTCGTGCTCGGTGCTGGCGGCGCGGGCTATCCCGGCGCCTTTTTTCTCGCCAAGGCCGGGTTGTCGGTGCTGATGGTCGATCCCATCGGCAACCTCGGCGGCGACTGCCTGGCCGAGGGCTGCGTACCCTCCAAGGCGATGCGCGAGGCGGCGCTGGTGCGTGGCCTGGCGGACAAGTTCGCGGGCTTCGGCCTGCGCGGCAGCAAGCCCACGGTGGATTGGCCCGCCGTGCTCTCGCACAAGGATCGCGTGCAGAACACGCGCTATGCCCAGCACGCGCAGGAGATCGCCGACAGCGGCGTGTTGTTCGTGCAAGGACGTGGGGCCATCGTCGCCCTCGACCAGGCGCGCATCGACACCGACGACGGCGCGTCGCGCACCGTGCGCTTTCGCCACCTGATGCTCGCCACCGGCTCGGCACCGGCGCGCCTACCCATCCTCGGTGCCGATCTGGCGCTGACCTCGCACGATCTGTTCCGCCTCGGCGCCGATCTGCCGCTGCCGCGCCATCTCGTCGTCATCGGCGGCGGCTACATCGGTGTGGAGACCGCGTCCATGCTGCAGGCGCTGGGCGTGGAATGCACCGTGCTGGAGTTCGCGCCGCAGTTGCTGCCCGGTTTCGACGCCGAGTTGGCCGCTTCCCTGCTGGCGAGTCTTTCGCAGCGTGTGCATATCGAACGCTCGGCCCAGGTGCTTTCCATCGCGCGCGAGGGCGACGGTTTTTATGTGCGCTACAAGCAGGACGGCGGCGAGCGCAGTGTGCATGCAGACGCCGTGCTCATGGCCACAGGCCGCGTGCCGGTGCTGCCCGAGGGTGTCGAGCATCTGGGGCTGGCGCTCGATAGCGGCCATGTGGTGGTCGATGAAACCCTGCGCACCTCCAACCCGCAGGTCTGGGCGCCGGGTGACGTCAACGGCCGCAGCATGCTGTTTCACTCTGCCGTGCGCCAGAGCCTGGTGGCGGCGCACTGCATCGCCGCAGGCGGGCAGGCGGTGGATCTCATGCACTTCGGCGCCGTGCCCATGACCGTGTTCACCGAGCCGGAGCTGGCGCATGTGGGCCAGACCGCGGCCCAGGCTGAAGCCGCGCTCGGCGCCGGTGCGGTGACGGTCACCCGCTACGACTACGCGCAGGACTCGCGCGCACAGATCTACTGCGAGACGCAAGGTTTCATCAAACTGGTTTTCCGCCGTGCGGATGGCAGGCTGCTCGGCGCTCAGATCGCTGGGATGGACGCCGCGCAGCTCATCACGCCGCTGGCTCTGGCGCTGGAACAGGGCTCGACCGCCGCCGCGCTGGCCGATGCGGTATTTCCCCATCCCATGCTCAGCGAAGGCATCAACAAAGCGGCACGCGCGTTCCGACCCTAACCCGCGGCCAACGAGCCGACCATGTCCGCCACCCCCGATGCTCAAGCGGCTGCGCGCACCGCGCAGGCCGACGGCCTGCCGCAGACCGATACGGCCACAGGCCTTTCCGCCGCCGAGGCCCGTACACGGCTGACGCGCTTTGGCCCCAACGCCATCGCCGAGCAAACGGTTCCCGTCTGGCGGCAACTGCTGGCCAAGTTCTGGGCGCCGGTGCCGTGGATGCTCGAAGCCGTGATCGTGCTGCAGATACTGCTCGGGCGCGGGCTGGAGGCGCTGGTGATCGCGGCGCTGCTGGTGTTCAACGCCGTGGTCGCCCTGGTGCAGGAGCAGCGCGCCAAGGACGCGCTGGCGCTGCTGCGCAGGCAATTGCATGTCAACGCCCGGGTGCTGCGTGACGGGCAATGGCAGCAGGTTCCCGCCGAACAGGTGGTGCCGGGGGATGTGGTGCACATCCGGGCGGGCGATATCGTGCCGGCCGATCTGGTCTTGCTCGACGGCGCCGTGTCGCTCGATCAGGCCGCACTCACCGGCGAGTCGCTGCCTGTTGACGCAGGCTCGGGCAAACCCGCCTACACCGGCGCCATCGTGCGCCAGGGCGAGGCCAGCGGCACAGTCAGCGCCACCGGTGCCCACACCTACTTCGGCCACACCGCCGAGCTGGTGCGGGTCTCCAATGCGCCCAGCCATATGCAGCGCACCATCTTCGCCATCGTCAAGCGGCTGGTGCTGTTCGACGTGGTGCTGGTGGCCTTGGTCATTGGTTTTGCGCTTTGGCATCACCTGCCCCTGCTCGATACCGCGGTGTTCGCCCTCATGCTGCTGGTGGCCTCGGTGCCGGTCGCGCTGCCCGCCACCTACACCCTGGCCACCGCGGTGAGCAGCCAGTGGCTGGCGCATCGGGGCGTGCTGGTCACGCGCCTGCCGGCGGTGGAAGAAGCCGCGGCGATGGACACGTTGGTATCCGACAAGACCGGCACGCTCACGCAGAACAGCCTGCGCTACGCGGGCGCCGTGGCGCTGGCGCCGGGTGCGGACGAGAATGCCGTGCTGCGCGCTGCCGCACTGGCCAGCGACGATGCCACGCAAGACCCGCTCGACCTGGCCTTGCTCGCCCCGGCGCGCGAGCGCAAGCTGCTCGACGACGCCCCGATGCGCACCGCTTTCCACCCCTTCGACCCCGCCACGCGGCGCAGCGAAGGGGTTTACACCGTGGACGGCCAGACCTGGCGCGCGGTCAAGGGTGCGGCCACGGTCATCGGCCCGCTATGCCATCTGGACGCGGCGCAGCAGGCTGCGCTCGAAGCCGCCGAACAGCAGCTCGCCAGCAGCGGAGCGCGCGTGCTCGCCGTCGCGGCGGGAACGGACGAGGCGCTGCAACTGCAAGGCGTGGTCGGCCTGTCCGATCCGCCCCGGCAAGACGCTGCCGATCTGATCGCGCAGATCGCGCAACTCGGCGTGCGCGTGTGCATGGCCACCGGCGACTCGGAGCAAACCGCCCGCGCCATCGGCGCGCAACTCGGCCTGGGCGATCGGGTGTGCCATATCGGCGCCGGGAAGACGCTCGATCCGTCGCAGTGCGACCTGTATGCCCGCGTGCTGCCGGAAGACAAACACCACATCGTCGCCGCGCTGCAAAAAGCCGGGCATGTCACCGGCATGACCGGCGATGGCGTCAACGATGCCCCCGCACTGCGGCAGGCCGAACTGGGCATCGCCGTGGCCAGCGCCACCGACGTGGCCAAGGCCGCAGCCGGCGTGGTGCTCACCGACCCCGGCCTCTCCGGCGTGCTCACCGTGGTGCGTGCCGGGCGGCAGGTGCACCGGCGCATGCTCACCTACACCCTCAACAAGGTGCTGCGCACGCTGGAGATCGTGATCTTTCTGACCTTCGGTCTGATGCTCACCGGCCATTTCGTCATTTCGCCCTTGCTGATCGTGCTGATGCTGTTTGCCAACGATTTCGCCACCATGAGCATTGCCACCGACCGTGTGCGACCTGCCGCGCTGCCGCAGCGCTGGCAGGTGCGCAAGCTGATGGGCGCGTCCATGGTGCTGGCGGGCTTGAGCCTGCTGTTCGCTGCGGGGCTGTATGTCTGGGCGCGGGCACAGGGCCTGGGCCCGGCGCAGTTGCAGACCGTGGTGTTCCTCATTCTCGTGTTCGGCAATCAGGCCGGCATCTATCTGCTTCGCAGCGACGGCCCGCTGTGGCAGCTCGCGCCTTCGAAATGGATGGCCGCCGCCAGCGTTGGCGATCTCGTCGTCGTCTGCCTTTTGGCGGGTCTGGGCGTGCTGATGGCCGCGCTGCCCTGGTTCGTCGTGGGCACCATCCTGTTCGCCACGGTCGTGTTCACCCTGTTGCTGGACGTGCTGGTCAAGCGTCCGCTGTTCCGCTACTTCGCCATTGCCTGAAGGAGGCTTTATGTCCACCGCCCCAACAGCACCCGTCGCCCCCAATATCAACGTGCCGTTTTTCTGGCCCATGCAGCTCGCCGCCAGCCTGACCGAGCAGGGGTTGGATCTGCTTGCACGCAACGTGAAATTCCTCGACGAGGAGCTGCGGCTGCACGGCGGGCTCAAGCCCCGACTCGCCACGGCGCACAGCGAGCGGCTGAAGCTGCGCACCCTCGATCTTTGCGACTACTCGCAACCAGCGGCTGCGGGCACGCCGACGCTGGTCATCGCGCCCTATGCCGGGCATACCTCGATGATCGCCGACTATCACGACGGGCAGAGCCTGATGCAGACGTTGCGGGCCGCAGGCGTCGGCCCTTTGTTCCTCACCGACTGGCACAGTGCCACGGCGGACATGAAAGACCTGGAAGTGGACGATTACCTGGCATCGCTGCTGGCCTGCGTCGACGACCTCGGCGGGCGCGTCAACCTGGTCGGCCTGTGCCAGGGCGGGTGGACGGCGGCGATGCTCGCCGCGCGCTTCCCAAGTAAGGTCAGCAGCCTAGTGCTGGCCGGCTCGCCCATCGACACCCACGCCGGTCATGGCCCGCTGCTGAAGATGGTCAAGCAAAGCCCGATGAGCTTCTATGAAGATCTGGTGGCCAGTGGCAACGGCCTGATGCTGGGCAAATACATGCTGGCCGGCTGGAAGAACATGCACCCTACGCAGCACTACGTGCAGGAGCACATCGACCTGTACGAACACATCGACGACCCGGTCTGGCTGAGCAAGACCGAGGCCTTCGAGCGCTGGTATGAGAACCCGCTCGACCTTCCCGGGCGCTGGTACCTGCAGGTGATCGACCGCTTGTTCAAACAGAATCAGCTTGCCCGTGGCGAGTTCGTGGCGCTCGGACGCCCGCTGCAGCTCAAAGACATCACCTGCCCGCTTTACCTGCTTGCGGGCGAGAGCGACGACATCACTCCGGCGGAGCAGGTGTTCGCGGCCAAGACGCTCTGCGGCACACCTGCGGATCAGGTCGAAGCCCAGACGGTGCCCGGCGGCCATGTCGGGCTGTTCATGGGCAAGCGAACCCTCGATGAAAGCTGGCCGAAGATCGGCGCGTGGATCGCCAGGCAGCGCTGACGGGCCATGGATCGGGACACACTACTTCGTCAGCGCTATGAACACTTCAGGCAGGCGCTCGGGCAGGCGCTGGATGTTGTCGATCACGGTGTAGCGGCGACCGAAGATGTCTGACACGTAGGCATCGGCCTTGGGGTCGAGACTGATACAGTAGGTGAAGATGCCCTCGCGGTCGAGCTCCTTCACCGCCTGACGCGCATCTTCGATGAGGTGGCGCTCGTCCTGCACGTCGATGTCGGCTGGCTCGCCATCGGTAAGGATGAGCAGCAGTTTTTTGTCGCTGCGTCGCGCGGCGAGGTAATGACTGGCATGGCGCATGGCCGCACCCATACGGGTGGAATAACCGGCCTGCATCGCGGCCAGCCGCGCCTTGACCGTGTCGTCCCAATGCTCGCCAAAGCCCTTGATGTGCAGGTAACGCACCTCGTGGCGGGTGTTGGACTGAAAACCGGCGATGGCCAGCGGGTCGCCCAACTGGTCGATGGCCCAGGCCAGCAGCGATACCGCCTCTTGCGAGAGTTCGAGGATGGTCTGCTCGCCGCCTGCCGCCTTGTCGTTGAGCGAGGCGGAAAGGTCGAGCAACAGCGTGACGGCGATGTCGCGGTCGTCGGTGCGATGACTCATGTTGATGCGCGGATCGGGCGCTGACCCGGCCTTGAAGTCGATCAGCGAGCGAATGGCCACGTCGAGATCAAGCTCGCTGCCCTCCTCCTGATAGCGGATGCGCACCTTGTCCTGCGGCTTGAGCAGATCGAGCAGGCGCTTCAGCCGTTTGGCCAGCGGAGCGTGTTTTTGTAGCAGGCGGTCAATCATCACCGCCTGTCCGGAAGGATGAAGCGCCTCGTAAACGCTCACCCAGTCAGGCCGGTAGCTATGGCTTGTGGAGTCCCATTCGGGATAGTGGCGTGGCGGCAGGCGCTGGGGCTCGGCCTGCACGTCGTTGTGGCGCTCGGTGTCGAAACTCTCCTCTTCGTCGCCCTGCTCGATGAAGCGCCACAGGTGCCGGTTGTCGTCGCGGTAATCGATCACGGTGTCGTCGAAATACACCTTGGCGAACTGGTCGTTGGGGCGGCGGGTCTTGGCAACATAGGCCAGCGCCAGGGCGGCCATCTCTTCGGTCGAAGACGCGCCACGCGCCAACGCGGCGCGAAAACGGACGACAAAGTCGTTGAGGTCGGCGTCGAGATAGCCATGCTGCGTGTCGAGCATGGCCCGCGACAGCAGCGCCAGCCGGTGGCGCAGGCAGGAGAAGGTCTCTGGATCGCAGGCGCCTTCGGCTGGCCTGGGATGCAGGGCAAGCAACAGCGGCCGCATGCCGGGATACTCGCGCATGACCAGGTTGTCGATGCGGCAGTCCTCGAAAAACTCGACGGCCATGCGCTGGAAGGGGCTCCAGTTGTCGGCGATCTGCGGCTGCGACCAACGGCGGTGACCGGCCATGTGTGCGAGGGTGACGCGGTAGCGATCGAGCCCGGACACGCCGTGTGCATCGTCCTGCACATCGGGCAGACGGATGCCGAGGGGGTCGTAATACGGCACGGGCTTGCGCAGTTCGTCAAAGGCGGTGGAATAGGGAATCAGCAGATCGCCGTCGCGCCAGAGCCCATGCAGATAGAGGTCGAGCTTGCGCTCCACGTCCACCAGCAGCGTGCCGTGGCGCTCGCGCTGCAGCACGGCGCGCGCATCGGCCGACTGCAGGCTGAAGTAGTCTTTCTGCCGCTCGGGGTGGCGGGCGTAGTGACGCACACCGTAGTCCACCCACTTGCGCAGGCCACCGATGTCGAGTTGCGCGAGCAGAGTTGGCGCCTGAGCGAGAAAGTCGGGTAGTCCGGGGCTGGGGTAAGTGCTGTGGAAGCCGTGGATGGAGCCGGTGGTGCGCTCCATCAGATCCGCCACGATGTCGAGGTAGTGCTGCAGTTGCCCTGGCGCCTGCAGTCGCCGCGACACTGGCGCCAGCGTTTGCAGCAAGGCCGCGATGGCCCGGCCGTTGGGCGACCGCTGCATGCGCCGCACCAGATCCATGACGGGTGCAAGCATGACCTCGCCCGCGCTCCGGGCCGTGGAGGGCCAGGCTTCGAGAAACGCCAGCAGCGGTTCGGCCCCGCGCCCCAGCTTGCCCAGCGACCTGGCCGCCTCGAGATAGGCATCGACGCCTTGGGGCGTCAGCGCGCCAAGCGCGTCGCTCATGCAGGCGTCGAACACCTCGAGCACCTGAGGAAACCGAGTGTCGAGCCGAGCCAGATAGGCGTCCATCACCGAGGCTGCGCTACTCACGGCCGTCGTCTCAGGCGAAGATCGCGTCGATGGCGTGATCGAGCGTGGCGCGGATGTCGGCGTCGTCGGTGATCGGGCGTACCAGCGCCATGCGGCAGGCGTCGGCCGGATCGACCCCGTCGCGTATCAGCTTGGCGGCATAGACCATCAGACGGGTGGAGATGCCTTCATCCAGCCCATGTCCCTTGAGGTTGCGTGCCGTCTGCCCGAGCTGCACCAGCCTGGCCGCCAGCTCGGGCGCCACACCGGCTTCGGTGGCGAGAATGGTGGCCTCGAGCGTGGCCTCGGGGTAATCGAAGTCGAAGGCGGCGAAACGCTGTTTGGTGGACTGTTTCAAGTCTTTCATCAGCGACTGATAACCGGGGTTGTACGAGATGACCAGCTGGAAGTCGGGATGCGCTTCGATCAGCTCGCCCTTTTTGTCCAGCGGCAACACACGACGATGGTCGGTCAGCGGGTGAATGACCACGGTGGTGTCCTGCCGCGCCTCGACGATCTCATCCAGATAGCAGATGGCGCCGATGCGCGCAGCCGTAGTGAGCGGACCGTCGAGCCAGCGCGTGCCGCCGCCCTCCAGCAGATAGCGCCCGACCAGATCGGAGGCGGTCATGTCTTCGTTGCAGGCCACGGTGATGAGCGGCTTGCCCAGCTTCCACGCCATGTATTCGACGAAGCGCGATTTGCCACAGCCGGTCGGCCCCTTCACCATCACAGGCAGCCGGTTGCGGTAGGCCGCCTCGAACAGCGCGACCTCGCGGCCCTGCGCCTGGTAGTAGGGCTCGGCCTTGATCCGGTAAGCGTCGGCCTGATGCGTCATGATTCACCTCGGTCGGGGGCACACCCCGTGAAAAAAGAAGCCCCCGGCTTGCCGGGGGCGAAGGTCATGCCGAATGATTCACAACCGGCTTACTTGTGCACGCCCAGCTTTTCGCGCCAGCCGGGGTAGAGCTTGTCGGCATCACCCGGGAAGGACTCGAACGCGCGGGCGAATTCCTTGTGCTCCTTGGCATATTCGATCGGATCGGCACCGGCCTTCCAGCACTCGTAGGCTTGACGCAGCGACTTGGCACCTGCCGCCGGCGAGTCGATGTGGCCATAGGAGCCGCCACCCGCGGTGTTGATGACGTTGCCATGGCCAAGGTTCTCGAAGAAACCGGGCAGACGCAGCGCGTTCATGCCGCCGGAGATGATCGGCGTGGTGGGCTTCATGCCGTACCACTTCTGGAAGTACACCGGGCCCTGGCACTCGTCGCGCTCAATCATGTAGGCGATGTTGCGGTCGTCGCCCTCGCCTTCCATCTTGCCGTAGCCCATGGTGCCGACGTGGATGCCCGAAGCTCCCTGCAGACGGCTCATCTTGGCCAGCACGAAGGCGGTATAGCCGCGCTTGGAGCTGGGCGAGGTGATTGCGCCGTGACCGGCACGGTGATAGTGCAGGTACTGGTTGGGGTACTGGCGACGGGCGGTGGTGACCATGCCGGGGCCACCGACGTAGCCATCGACCAGGAAGGCCAGCTTGTCGGCGTCTGGACCGAAGACTTCGAGCGCGAAGTCGGCACGGGCGCACATTTCGTGATAGTCGTCGGCGGTGATGTTCATGGAGAACAGCTTGGCCTCGCCGGTCTCGTCCTGCGCGCGCTTCATCGCGTCGTAGACCAGCGGAATCACCTTCTTCACCGGGGCAAAGACCTGGTTGCCCTGGGGTTCGTCGTTCTTGATGAAGTCGCCACCCAGCCAGAACTGATAGGCCGCCTGCGCGAACGGCTCAGGGCGCAGCCCGAGTTTCGGCTTGATGATGGTGCCCGCGATGTAGCCGCCGTCCTTGATCGGACGACCGAGGATGCGCCACAGGTTGGAGATGTCGGTGGCCGGGCCGTCGAACATCTGAATCGCGCGCTCGGGCACATAGAAGTCGATCATCTTGCCGTATTCCACGTCGCCCATGCCCTGGTTGTTGCCGATCACCAGAGTGAGGAAGGAGACGATCATGAAGCGACCATCGGTGAGGTTGCGGTCGAACAGCTCGATCGGATAGGCGATGCGCATATCCTCATTGGCCTCGTCGATGTAGTACACCAGCGCATCGACGCCCTTGGTGAAATCGTCGGTGGTGCTCACCTCGACGTTGGTGCCGGTGGACGACTCGGCCGCAAAGTGGGCGGCCGTGGCCAGATAGTCGTAGCCCGCCTTGGGCTTCATCTTGTAAGCCACCAGAATGTGTTTGCCACCGGCGATGAGGTCCGCCTCTTTCAGATCGAGATTGGCGTAGCGGCTGGATTGGTCATGAGCCATGTCGTTTCTCCGAGTGTAGAAAACGGGCCGACGCGGCCCGATGCGATTCCAATGGCGCCGAACTATAGGATCGATCTTTGATAAGATAAACTAAGACTTTGTTAGATTTTCTATAGTATTCAGTGATGATGAAAATCACCCTGAGGCAGCTCGAGATCCTTCAAGCCGTTGCGCGCACCGGCAGCTTTTCGCGCGCGAGCGAAGCATTGCATCTCACACAACCCGCCGTGTCGATGCAAATCAAACAACTGGAACATCTGCTGGACATGCCGCTGTTCGAGCATTCGGGCAAGAAGATCCGACTCACCGAAGCCGGTAACGAAACCCTGCGCAGCGCGCAGTACGTCTTCCGCGAACTGACCAATCTCGAACAATCACTGGCCAATCTCAAGGGACTCAAAGGCGGCGTCCTGACGGTGTCGGCCGTGAGTACCGCCAGCGTGCTCGCCGCCCGGCTGATGGCCATGTTCCGCAGCCAGAACCCGCAAGTCCGGATCAGCCTCAACGTCATCAACCGTGAAACCCTGCTCAAGCATCTCACCGAAAACATCAGCGACCTCGCCCTGATGGGCGCGCCACCCGAGGGCTATCACCTGAGCGCGACTCCCTTCATGGAAAACCCGCTGGTCATCATCGCCTCAGCCCATCATCCCCTGGCCCGGAAAAAACGCATCCCGCTTGCACGTCTGATCAAAGAACCCCTGGTCGTGCGCGAACCCGCCTCCGGCACACGCAGGGCTCTGGAAAACTTCCTGCTCGACCAACACCTGCCCTTCAGGCCGGCCATGGAGATGAACAAGAACGAGGCCATCAAGCAGGCCGCCGAAGTCGGCCTCGGCGTAGGCCTGGTCTCGCTGCACACCGTACAGGCCGAACTGGCCTCGGGCCAGTTGTGCGTGCTCGACGTCGAGGGCTTTCCGCTCAAGCGGCAGTGGTACCTGGTCCAGCGTGAAGACAAACGCCTCAGCCCCGCCGCCCAGGCCTTTGCAGACCTCGTTCTCGATCAAGCCTCAAAGGTTCTGGCGCCTCAGAGCAACATCAAAACGCGTAGAAAACCCGATCCTGTGGCGCCGTCTCCCGAAGTCAGGTAGAAGCCTTTGCACATCATCTGCAAAATGCTCGCGCCAAGCCCCAAATGAACCGCACCGGGTTTCGAGGAGGCTTGTTGGCTTGAGTCGGGCCGTGTTGGCCTGACAGTCAAGCGGATGGTTGGTTTTCAGATTCTCTCTCATTCAGCCCCCCGCAGGGGCCGCCGGAGACGCCCCCCGGTTGGGCCATGCCTGCATGGGTCAACCCTCCTGTTGCGCTGTCGCGTGGGCAGCCGTGATGGCGGGCACGGTCTGGTCTTGGCCTCGCCAGTAATTGGCCTCGGCCTCGGTTGGCGGGATGTAGCCGATGGGCTCGAGCAGCCGGTGGTGGTTGAACCATGACACCCATTCGAGCGTGGCCAACTCGACCGCCTCGCGCGTCTTCCACGGCCCGCGCCGGTGGATGACCTCCGCCTTGAACAGCCCGTTGATCGTTTCCGCCAGTGCGTTGTCGTAAGAGTCTCCCGTGCTGCCCACCGAGGGTTCGATGCCGGCCTCGGCCAGGCGTCCGCTGTAGCGGATGGAGACGTACTGGCTGCCGCGGTCGCTGTGATGCACCAGGGTGCCATCGCGCTCAGAGCGGCGCGCATAGAGCGCCTGCTCCAGCGCGTCGAGCACGAAGTCGGTCTGCATGGACGCGCTCACACGCCAGCCCACGATGTAGCGCGCAAAAACGTCGATCACGAAGGCCACATAGACGAAGCCCTGCCAGGTCGACACGTAGGTGAAGTCCGCCACCCACAGTGGGTTCGGCCGGTCGGCCTTGAACTGGCGATTCACACGGTCCAGCGGACACGCCGCGCGGGCATCGGGCACGGTGGTGCGCACGCCCTTGCCGCGGCGCACGCCCTGCAGTCCGAGACGACGCATCAGCCGCTCGACCGTGCAGCGCGCCACCGTCACGCCTTCGCGCAGGAGTTGGCGCCAAACCTTGTCAGCGCCGTAGACCCGCAGGTTCTGCTCGAACACGCGCTGCACTTCGGGCAGCAACTGCGCGTCACGCTTGGCTCTGTGCGCGAGCAGCGCGGGGTTGCGCTGGCGTGCCGCGTGGCGCCGGTACGCCGACGGGGCGACCTGCAAGGCGGTGCAGATCGGCTCGACCCCGTGAGCACCCCGGTGCTCATCCATGAAGGCGTTCACTTCTTGTGATGGCGGTCGATCCGCGCAGGGCGCAATAGGCGCTGGCCAGCTTCAGGATCTCGTTGGTCTTGCGCAGCTCGCGCACCTCACGCTCGAGTTCCTTGATGCGCTGCTGCTCGGACGTGGTCGGACCGGGGCGCCTGCCGCTGTCGCGCTCGCCTTGACGCACCCATTTGCGCAGGGTCTCGGCCGTGCAGCCGATCTTGCCGGCAATGGACTCCATCGCCGCCCACTGCGACGGGTACTGGTCTGCGGCATCGAACACCATGCGCACCGCGCGCTCGATGACCTCGGGAGAATACTTCGGGGACTTCCTCATTATGGCTCCATTCTCTCAATCGAAGGAGCCTCCTCAAAAACCGGGGCGGTTCATGGCTGGCCACCAGCGCGTCGCCTGCGACCACGTCCACGCGGCCGGGGTACAGCCGCGTGCTCACCATGTGCCCGGCCCACTCGCAGGGCACCGAATAGCGGTTGCGCGCCACGGTCACCAGGCAGGTGCTGCTGACTCGCGCAGGGCGCTCCACGTAGCCGTCAAACGGCGCTGGCATGCCCATGAGGTGCTCGCGCTCGATCTGCCACACGTCAGCGATGCTCAGCTCCCGGTGCTGCGGATGGGGCGTGTCCGCCCACACCGCCTTGCAGCGCTCGGCCAGCCACGCGTTGAGTTCGGCAAAGCGGGTGAACTTGCGCTCTCGTGCCTCCAGCCATACCCGCCGTCGGCTGTCCTGCACGTTCTTCTCCACCACCCCCTTCTCCCAGCCCGAGGCGACGTTGCAGAAGTCCGCATCGAACAGGTAGTGGCTGCACAGGGCCGCAAAGCGGGCGTTGACCACCCGGCCGCGGCCCTTCTTGACTTTGTCCATCGCGGTCTTCATGTTGTCGTAAATGCCCCGTCGGGCCACGCCGCCCAGCGCTGCAAACGACCTCGTGTGGGCATCGAACAGCATCTCGTGACCCTGGCTGGGGTAGGCCACCAGCCAGAACGCGCGCGAGGCGCACAGCTTCAGGTGCGCCACCTGTGCTTGGTGGTACACCCCGCCCACCACGATGCCTTCCTCGCTCCAGTCAAACTGGAACGCTTCGCCCAGCTCGAAACTCAGCGGCACAAACGCCTTCGTGGTGTCCTTGCCCGAGTCCTGTCGCCACGCCCGGATGAAGTCCGTCACCGCGCTGTAGCCGCCCCGGTAGCCCTGGGCCTGGATCTGCACAAACAGCGCCCGCGCCGTGCGCCGCTGATCCCGTGCCCGGTGGGCATCCGTCTTGAGCGCCGCCACCAGCGTCGCCTCGAACGCCGAGAGCTTGCCCACCTTCTGCGCCCGCTCATACCGCGGCTGGGTCGCCGCGGGCGCCTTGAGCCACTTCTTGACGGTGTTTCTCGATAAACCCGTCTTCCTCGCGATCTCGCTGATCGAGACCCCGTCGCGCATCTTCATGCGCCTGACCTTGCCCATCATGTCCATGGTGATTACCTCTTGTTTGCTCCTGCTGAGAAATTCAGCAGTCGCGTGATACACCCTGGTCAGTTTTGAAGCGGCATCCCCGCCTTCAGATGGTCAGTTTTCGGTCGGCGTCAACATTTGAGGGGGGGGTATTGAGGCGGCAGGGTCATGCGGCCCGACCTGCTACTACCGATTGAGGGCCGCACCATTGGAGCAACACATGATCTTGAAACAACGACCGCCCGAGCCGACCGGCGCGCTTACGATGCACGCGACCGAATATCACCCCGAACTTCAGGCGCGCATGGATGAGCTTGCCGCCCTCGACGCCCGCGTGGAGGCGAACCGGGCGCGGCAAGCCGAAATCGATCGAGCTTTGAATCACAGCGCTGGGGCACCGGAAACCGCGCCAGCAACGGCGCTCGACATCGTTGCAAAGCTGCTTCGCCCAGGCGGCACCACAGAAGCGCCAGTGCCCACGGCTGCTGAGCGCGCTAAGTCGCTTCGCCAAGAATGGACGCGACTGCGCGACGAAATCGATCTTCTTCAGCGCGTCCGTGCCGACATGGTGAGCCGTATCAACCTGGAGCGTGACCGGGCGTGCGCTCGCCGCCTGCAAGAGGCCGATGCGACCGAGCAGCCGGAGGCGCTGCAAGCCGCCGCCAGTGCGCTGCTCGACGTGCATCGGAAGGGGCGAGCATTGGCTAAGCACTTGCAAAGCCTGGGCTATCCTGTGGTGGCACCCCACTACTTCAGTAGGATGGAACTCTCGCAGACCTTAGAGGGCCTGCTTGAGCGGGCGGCCAAGGGAATGGAAACCGAGCTGCCTGAGCCGCCGCCGCCCTATCGCGGGCCGCCTGTCCAGAAATACACGGAGCGGAGGTTCATTCGATCCGAGTCAAACTTCTGAATGCCGCCCGCCCTACACGAAGCCCGGCCAAGCGCCGGGTTTTTTGCGCCTATCGCCGCACAAGGGTAAGACCGATGGTAAGACCGTGCAAACGCTGAAAAGAAAAAAGCCCATGAAATCATGGGCTTAGTTCATAGCATTGGCGGAAAGGGAGGGACCGATTTTCCACGATGAATCAACATATTGCACGGTCGATGCCATGATTCATACCATGAAGACAACCTTGATGTCCGGCAGGTCATGGCGCTGCATCCGAGCCCGTTTCACCGCGCTCAGTCCTTGTGGTCGGTAGTGACGAACACCGAGCTCCAGGATTTCACCCTTGAACGCCCGAAACGCTCCTGCAATCTCGTGTGCGCTTGCTGATGGAGTTTGCCTCAGCTTCTGCGGGAGGGATATAGCCCAGGTGCTCCATCATGCGATAGTTGTTGAATCACGCAACCCATTGCAGGGTGGCCAGCTCGACGGATTCCTTGGTCTTCCAGGGTGCGCGGCGATGAATCAGTTCTACAAACATCGCCGGCTTCATTCGTCGTTGGGCTACGTTAGTCCGATGCAATTCGAACGTGCTTGGCTTGGCGCCCAGAACAGGCAGGCCGCGTAACGGTCTCAGTTATGGGATCCAGAAAGCCCGGGCAAAATCACCGTTCTACAGCGACCGGGACGTCGCCAATGCTGATACCAATACGCTAGCGCCCAATAGGCCAACGAGCGCACCCGCGATCTTGCTAGCGATCGGGCTCACATCTGTATACCATTCGCGCACCCGTTTTCGAGAAAACAAATAGGCTAGCCCGGAATGCCATGCCGCACCATTAAAAACTAGAAGAATAGCGGTCGCAGCCGTTAGAGCCCAGCCGGCGTTTACGGGTAACAAAGCGGCGAAAGCGCTGCTAAAGAACAGGCCGGATTTCGGATTAGTTACATTTGTAAACAAACCGAGTTTGAACGCATCCATGGGCGAGATTTCCAAGCGGTTCGCATCTCTTGCGTGACCGGAGCGCCATAAGCGTGAAGCCACATATAAGAGATAAGATCCCCCGGCGATCTGCACGAACAACTTAAGACTAGGAGCGGCATGGAACAGCGTGCCAATACCAGCGATTGCCAAGACTATCCAAAGGCAAGCCCCAAGAACGATGCCGGCAACCGCGCTGGCTGTGGTCTTGTGATCAACGGAGCTGGCTGCTAATTGAGCCACAAGAAATGTATTTGTTCCAGGGCTCATCAAAGCACTGGTATGCAAGATCCAGACCGCAAGAAGAACCTGAAACATTTGAGAAAATATAAATTAGCTAGTTAGGGATGGCGTTCAAAAAGGCCCCGCTGTCCCTGGCGTCGTGACGATGTCGCCAAGACAATGTGCCCATGAAACAAGCTGACCTTGGCCTGGACTTGACCAGCCGCAACACCCGCAAGGGCAAGTTTCTGGACGAGATGGAGCGCGTGGTGCCGTGGGCGCAGCTGCTCGCGCTGATCGAGCCGGTTGCTCAGCGCAAGGAGCGCGGTCGCCCGCCGTTCGGCGCCGAGGTGATGCTGCGCATCCACTTCCTGCAGAACTGGTTCGGGCTGCCGGACGTGGCGATGGAAGAGGCGCTGTTCGACGTGCCGCTGTACCGGCAGTTTGCTGGTCTGAGTGGCATGGCGCGGCTGCCTGATCGCGTGAGCATCCTGCGCTTTCGGCACCTGCTGGAACAGCACGAGTTGGCGCCCAAGATGCTTGAGGTCGTGAACGCCACTCTGGCAGCCAAGGGGCTGCTGCTCAAGGAAGGCACGGCGATCGATGCCACGCGGATCGCCGCGCCCAGTTCGACCAAGAACAGCACCGGCACGCGCGATCCGGAGATGCACCAGACCAAGAAGGGCAACCAGTGGTACTTCGGCATGAAGTGCCACATTGGCGTCGACGCCGACAGCGGCCTGGTGCACACGGTGGTCGGCACCGCGGCCAACGTCAACGACGTGACCCAGGCGCATGCGCTGGTGCATGGCGAGGAAGCGGACGTGTTCGCCGATGCCGGCGATCAGGGCGTTGAGAAACGCGAGGACACGCAGGACATCCGCGCGCGCTGGCATGTCGCGCTGCGACCCGGACTGCGCAGGCTGCTCGACACGACCGATCCGAAGGACGCGATCGTGGAGCAGATGGAGCACGTCAAGGCGCGCATCCGTGCCAAGGTCGAACATCCGTTCCGCGTGATCAAGCGCCAGTTCGGCCATGTGAAGGTGCGCTACCGCGGGCTGGCGAAGAACACGGCGCAATTGCACACGCTGTTCGCGCTGTCCAACCTCTGGATGGCTTGCCGACAACTGATGGCGGCGCAGGGATGAGTGCGTCCGCCGCGCGCGGAAACGGCCACCGACGAGGTCAAAACGACCATCACGGGGCGTATCGCAGCGCGCAAATCGCTCGCAACCTCTGACGAGAATCATCTCGTGGCCTTCATCGTTCCGTCGCGTCGGCGTTCGGCCGATTTTGGACACCATCCCTAGGAGAAGAAATGGAGTTCAGGGTGCGCGGCGAGCGCTTCATCTCGTGCTCCTCGGTAAGCCCTCAGGCGAGGCGATGCCAGTTGCCAGGGTTCGGAACCCAGTGGCGTCTTGACAAGTGAGGGGGAAATCGCGCGAATGCATGTGAGGCCGAATGCACCAATCACTGAGTGGGACATGTCCACCAGGTAGGTGGGGAATCCCTTGCGCATGAGATGGGTGAACAGATCGCCCTGAAAGTCCCCTCCCAGTTCAGGCGGGTCCGCGCGTGATGTTTGGTCGATCAAGAAACCCAGTCGCTTCGCCACGTCGGGAGTCTGGTAGTGAACCAAGTTCTTCATGGCACCCTGAGCATTCGAACTGACTTCAAAGGGGTGCCGCCGGTAATGGAGGAAGCTGCGAAACATCTCTTCAAAGGCCTTGGATTGCGCATCCACTCCGCGCCGGTTCGCGCTGGCGCCCTTCAGCAGATGTGGCAGTCCGTCGGCGCGGAAAGCCAGCCAAAGTACGACCGGCACATCCAGCCCGAAATTGAGACCCAGGCAGTGCAGTTCGTACCCCGCCTGCACCATGCTTTCGAGATGAGGATGAAGGCTGAGCGGCAAGTTATCCTTCGGCAACGAGCGGCAGGGAGCGCCGTACCAGAATGCCAACGCCAAATGGTCACGTTCGATCAATTCCAGTACGGCTGACTCGGCGGCAAGCCCGGCATCAGAATGGATCGCCATGCCGACCGAAGAGGTCTTCGATACCTTCGACGTCATCGACATCAGCGCCAGGTCCAAGTGCATCCAGAGCGTCGACTTGGACACCGGATCCATGGCCTCCACCCAATCGTGATCCGCTTCCGGATCGAAGGGAGCAAGGCTAAATCCGGGGATCCGGTACTGCTCATCCAGATAGCCGAGACATTGACGCGGATCCACGGCATTGGGTGCCACATCTGACCAAGGGCCGCGATGGCGAATACGCGGCTCGAAATTCACTCCGCAGAATCGCTCTAACGCCTCGCAGAGCGCCTTGAGCACCGCGTCATCTTTGTCACCCGAGAATCCGAATCCGCTCAGCGGTGGCGTCAACAACCCTGTCCTGCCGAAGGCATTGATCCTAGCTCGGTAGAGAAAATACGACTGACCCCGGTCCTCCAGGCACTCGCCCCTCAGGTCGTTTACCACGCCAAAGGGACTCACACTACGACATAGCGCGTCGATCATTTCAGCACGGGTCATGCAAGGACGCCTCGGCGAAGAACGACTGTAGGTCACGCGCGAAAGGCGACCATGTTCGGTCTCGGGCGACGGCACCGAACTTGACGCCATAGTGTTCGCGCCAGGTGGAGATCGGGTCGCCGGTTACTGCCAGGTAGCCCTGATCCTCGATCTGTCGCGATCCTGCTTCGAAGTAGTCTCGAACCACCGAAGGCTCTGGATTGGTCCGCCGGTCTACATGCAACACGGCCTCGATTGGATATCGCGGTTTCGGCGCGGGCGCTTCATCCGCATGTCCGACGGCGATCAGGTGCAGCGGCATCGCCTCCCCGATCGGCACGTTCAGGAGTTCCGCCACCCGCTTGAGTCCGGTATAGGGACTGGCGATGTAGGAGACGCCCAAGCCGGAGGCCTGGAGCGCCAGCACCAGACTCTGGGAGAAGATGCTCGCGTCCGCAACGCCAACGACGAGCTTGCTCGGCTTGTTGATCTGGTTGGCCATTCCCAGTAGCCGTGCCAGAAGATCCTGGCGCCCCCAGTCGACACAGACCATCAGCAAGGTGGGGGCGTCCGCGACATAGGGCTGACAGACCATTTCGCGTAGCACTGCCTCGCGCAACGCGCGCTCGCGGATCCAGACCACCGAGTATGGCTGATGGTTGGATGTCGACGGTGAACGTTGGGCAAGCGCTATGCAACGTCGAATCACCGCATCGTCCGGCTCGCGTCGTTCGTACTTCCTGATGGTCCGTTGCTGCTCGATCAAGGTCAGGGCATCTAGGTGTGCCGTCATACAGCCGACTCCGCCTCTGATTCGCATTGCAGACCCAGTCCGTCAATAATTTGCACGGCCCGTTTCGAAGCCGGCCCTAGAGGGAGTCGCACGGTTGGTGACGTGCCGAGAAGTCGGCTCACGGCCAATTTCATGGCGACGGGATTAGATTCACAGAAGAGCGCACGAACCTTCGGCCGCATGCGCCGATTTAGTGCAGCGGCTTCATGGAGATGTCCAGTCGAAACCATGTGGTGCAACTGCACCATCTCACGCGGATATACGAGCGATGCCGCGCAAATTGACCCCCGACCTCCATGCGTGCAGCAGTCGAACAGCAAGGAGTCCTCGCCGCTCAGGACGGTGAAGCAGTCCGAGTCCGCAAAGCGATGCGCTACGTCGATCAGCTGCTGGATGTCTGCGGTCGCTTCCTTGATACCGATTACCGCCGGCACGTCCTGCACCAGCAATTCAATGTCCTCGAGGGACAGGTTAAGCCCGGTTCGCAGAGGTATGTTGTAAAGAAACAACGGGCTGCCAACCTCTGCAATTCGCTGGTAGTGTGCAAGCAGGCCGGACCGATTGGGGCGTACGTAATAAGGAGTGACCGATAGGCAGGCGTCAGCGCCCGCCTGATGGGCGTGCCGGGTGAGGTCGATAGCCTCGCGCGTGTCGTTGGATCCCGTCGCGGCGATGATCTTGAAGTCGCCATGGGAGGCTGCCTGCTCGATGACGAAGGAGATAACCGCCTTGTGCTCTTCGACCGTCAAGGTGCTGGCCTCGCCCGTGCTCCCGCAAGGAACGAATCCGGCGACACCCTGCTGAGCATAGAAAGCGACCAGGCGGCGCAGCCCTTCCCAGTCGATCTCCATCGAGGCGTGGAACGGAGTGATGAGCGGCACGAAGATGCCGTCGAACGGACGATAGGCGGAAATATTCATGACTAGAGACTGGGGTGATTGCTAGAGGATGGAAATGGGAGCGGCGCCGCTCCCATTTCCTGCATCGGAGGCTAGCCCCGATACGTCATCGTGTTTAGGCGGATTCGGTGATCGCGGATTCGGCGATTGCCGATTCGGTGATTGCCGATTCGGTGATTGCCGATTCAGCGATGGCCGATTCCAGGATTGCGGACTCGACGATCGACAGTTCCAGCGTTTGGACGTTTCGCATGTTGACTTCCTTTTTGCTAAGTGGATTGAAGAGCGTGCTAATCAGCACGTTGAGCGACAGCCGCCCGAGTTGGTCTCGGACGTCCGATCCTTGTGGCGGGCCACGCGGCCGCGTGGCCCGCCACCGGATGACACGGAAAGCGACGTCGTGGTGTCACCTCCCTTTTTGTTTCAGATCGCAGCGACCTCCGATTGTTTGAGCATTGCCACGTAGACTTTGCGTGGTCCTTGGAATGGATTCCTGCCGTGGGCGACGAGGCGGTTTTCGACTAGCATGACATCGCCGGATCGCCAAGCAAACTCCACCGTGTTGCGGTAAGTCACGTCAATAACGTGATAGATCTCTTCTTTGGAAATTGGACTTCCGTCGCCGTAATACGCCTGATAAGGCAGTCGAGACCGATCGGGATAGAGCACGCTGCGGAACAGATAGAGCGGAAGATCCCAGCTGCGTGCGTTGAAGTGTTGCAGCATCGCCTGGTTGAACCAAGAAGCCTCACCGGTCCGCGGATGATGGATCGTCGCTGGCAGCACGTTGCTAACGCTGAGATCGCCGTTGGGAAGCCACTGGAAATCGAGACCGCGCTCGCGGCAGCGGTTCTCCACGTCGACCCTTGAAGTGGACTGGAATGCGTCGGCCCAGTTAAGGTGCTGGTACAGCGGAATGCGCTTCTTCAGACTCTCTCGCCACGCCCGCTTCTCCTGGAATGTCCTGACGTATTTCACTCCGGCGCGAACGAACTTCTCGCGCACCTTGGGGTCTAGTTCTTTGAGAATTTGCCGTGAATCGACGATGGGGGTCTCCCCGCCCTTCAGCGCGGCTTGGTGGCAGTAAAAGAAGATTAGATCCGGGTAGTTCTTTTGGTATGCCAGTTCGTTGTGCATGCGGATGCGACGGAAGGACGGCAGCTCGGTAGAACTAAAGACCACCTGGTTGATCCGGGTCCGGGGAACGGCGCCTCCGATGTAGTCGAGAACTTGGCCGTCGAAGACTTGCACGAAGCGGCTGAAATCGTCGGCCGATGTCACCGGCAACCCCCGGAATAGCAGTGCGCCGTGGCGGTCGAGCAGACTACCGAGTTCATGCTGACAGGAACCGGCCCAGGTCAGCACCTCCTCAAGCGAACTAGGTGCATTGCCCACCGGGCTCACTACGAGCGGCAATTGGCGGTCGTTCAAGGTCGAGTACGCGATGTCCAGTGTCGTCGTCATGGCTATGAGGTCAAGGAAGTGTTGGCAGCGGCTGGAAAGAAGATTCCAGGGTTCATCAGGCCTTGGGGGTCCAGGGCGGTCTTGAGCGAATGCATCAACGCCAGTTCCACGGGACTCTTCGAGTCTCGCCATGGCGTCGACTTGGCCCGTCCAATGCCGTGCTCCGCCGACACGGACCCGCCCAGTTCCCGCACCAGCCCATAGACCACTGCGTCGATCCGGTCCGTCATTTCGGACATGAAATTGACGCGGCCAGCGCCCGGGCTGACATTGAAGTGCAGGTTGCCGTCCCCCACGTGGCCGAAGACGACCGGCAGAAAATCGGCGTCCAGTGCGACGAGTCGACTCCTCGACTCCTGCAGGAAGCGCTCCAGCGCCGATATCGGAAAGGAGAGGTCGTAACGCAGCGCCGTGCGCTGTCGGGATAACGCCAACGGCACCCCCTCCCGGATCGCCCATAGGGAACGCGCCTGTGCGGCAGACTGCGCGATGACGACGTTCCGAATGATGTTGGTATCGAGCGCATAGGCCAACCGCTGCTCCAGACGGTGCGACAAGAGCGCTTGCGATGATGCTTCGCCATCATGTCGTCCCGCAGAGGCGTCGCTACATTCGACCAGCACCACCCAGGGATGAGGGCGACACGCAGGCAGGTTCAAATGAGGCAACTGCTCAGCCACGGCGTCCAATGCCGCAGGGGAGATCAACTCGAAGGTGGTGAGCACTGCGTCGAACTCCTCACGCAGAACGTCGAAGCAGGCCATTGCGCGATCCGAACTGTCCAATATGAGCATGCAGGTAACGACATCTGTCGGCAAGGCACGCAGTTGCAATACGGCTGCGGTGATGAGACCAAGCGTGCCTTCCGATCCGATGTACAAGTCCCGCAGGGAGTACCCGGTGTTGTCCTTCCGCAGCGTTCGCAGACCGTTCCAGATGCGGCCATCGGGAAGAACCACTTCGAGCCCGAGGCAGAGCTGCCGCATACTTCCATAGCGAAGTACTGTCGTGCCGCCGGCGTTGGTGGCTAGGTTGCCGCCGATCGTGCAAGTGCCTTCCGAAGCAAGGCTCAGCGGGAAGAGTCGTCCGGCGGCCCGGGCGACTTCCTGGACACGAGCCAGCGTCACACCGGCGCCGACAGTCAGCGTGTTGTTGAGCAGGTCAACGTCGCTAACCAACGTCAGGCGTCCGAGGTGCATCACGACACTGGGCTGTGCGCGTTGCGGCGTCGCGCCGCCACTAAGGCCCGTGTTGCCCCCTTGTGGTACCACGCCGATGCCTGCGCAGGCGCAAAGCCGCACCGCCTCCGAAACCTCCGACGTCGATCCTGGGCACAGCACGGCCAGCGCCTCACCTCGCCAACGACCACTCCAGTCGGTCAAGAACGGGGCGACCTGATCGGACGTCGTCAGCACGTGTGCGGTCCCAAGTACCGTGCGGCAGGCGTGGAGGAAGTTGGATGATGTTGTCATGCCAGCACGTCTATGGATTCAGGCGTTGACATGCTGTTGCCGCCCCGCGAGAACCGCGTGCAGCCGCAGGCCGGATGCCGTGCGCGCGGACGATCGATCGACGCACATGCCGGAACGTCGTCCGGGAAATAGATCAACAGCGCCTCCTCGTCGCGCATCTCGGTCAATGCCAGACTAACCCGGGCACGGTAATGGTCAACCGTTTGGGCGCCGGAAGATGGCACCGACAAACAGGCCCCGAGGAAGCTCAAAGGCAGTAGTCGGCTACCGAAGAACCAAAGGAGCTGGCAGGCCATGCAGACTTCGGAGTCGGCCCGACGGGCGACGATTAGATAGCCTGTACCCAGGTCGACGTCGTGCAGAGTGAGTTTGGCGCCGACCCGCTTCGAGAGGGTCGCGGGTAAGGTATAGGTGGCTGCGGCACCGGAATGGACGAATATCTCGCAGCGCGAAGGCAATGAGACAGCGTCTGGACTCCCTTCGAGGACGAGTTCGAAGGGCCTTGCGTCGCGGCATTCGAACCGATTGCATTGCACAGTCTCCCAACGGAGCACTTGCCGGTCCTCGAGATCCGCAATGACCCGGCGTGCGCGGCGATGAAAGTGTCGGCCGAAGAGGAACAGTAGGTCCTGGTGGGTGCTGCCCGCGCGGAGCTGCAGCATCAAGAGCTGGAGCAACGCCGGCGGAAGGCCATGGGTCGGCAGGCCGATCTCGCAGAGGTTTCCTTGACACAGATATACGCGCCCGGAGTCCGCATACCAGGAGGTACCATCCCGCAGGCGCAGGATCTCGATCAGGTCTCCGCTATATGGATCTGCCGTCATCGCTCCCCCAATTCCTGCTCGGTAAGGGCGAGGAAACATCGGACGCCCGTCGCCAGGACTTCGTCGGGCCCACGAAAGTCCCGTGTGTGCAGGGGTGCCCTGGACGCCGGATCGTCGGCGCGGGTTCCGAGAAGGAACATTGCGCCGGGGCATCGGGCCACGTAGGCCCCAAAATCTTCGGACGCCGGCGATGGTTGCGCCATGGAATGAACAGCGTCCGCTCCCACTGCGGCTGTGAGCGCAGTCATCACGGTTCGATCTACGGCGTCGCTGTTCACCAGTAGCGGGTATCCGTCGCCGAGCTCCAGCTGGATCGACAGGGAGGGATGCTCGGTGGCGAGCTGTTCGACAATGTCCAGCAACCTTCGCCCATGCTGCAGCGCGCCACCTGCGTGCGGCGATCGGATGATTCCTTCCGCATGCACCAGCGTCGGCCGCACATTGGCCGCCGTGCCACCGCCGATGGTGCAGAAGGAGCAGGTGCCCCCGATGGACTCGTCGACGACCGCACCACCGGTTAATGCGGCGATGACGCGGGAGAGGGCTAGTACCGTGTCTCCGTCCGGTCCGGACATGGCGCTGTGGCCGCCTCCGCCTCGCACGCTCAGCCTGGTCCGAAGGCTCTCCGACATGAATGCGCCAGATCGATACGCGACATGGCCGACCGGAAAGCGCGGCGAAACGTGCAGCGCGTAGATGCGCGACACGGAAGGCTCGACCAGCGCGCCTTCCGCGATTAACCGTCGAGCACCGCTGTCATGCCCAAGGACTTCTTCCGCAGGCTGGAAGATCAGCCGGACGCGTCCTCGCAGACGCGCGCGTACTTTCGTCACCAGTTCGCTGGCCAAGCCTAGGAGGATAGCCATGTGCATGTCGTGACCGCAGCCGTGCCACGCCGCCATCGGTGCGCCATCCGCCGCGGGGAAAGGCAAAGCGTCCATGTCTGCGCGGAATGCGATGCAGGCACCATCATGGCCGGAATCGATGTCGACAACCACACCGGTTCCTGCAGCGACCCGTGGCGACAATCCAAGCTCCCGCAACTGAGCCAGCAGGTATGCCTGCGTTTCGAACTCTTGCCACGACAACTCTGCGCGTTCATTGAGCGCTTGTCGCCAGGTGCCCAGCCTTTCTGGCAGAGCGAAATCGATCTGCATCTCACCCCCCCGGCAGTGCCTTCTTGAACAATCCGTATAGGTGGTGGGGACCGGGCGAGCCTTGGTCGCGCAGCAAGTCCTCCATGGCGATCAATCGTTCGAACTGCCGCGGGTCATGGATCTGTTCGCGGAACCGGTCGTCGAATAGAAAGTACGCGGATGCCGAGGGCAGGCTGTGGATAGAAAGCGTCTCGGCGCCAGCTTCGGCGAAAAGATCGCCAAGTTCCTTCGTCGTGAATGCGTGCAGCGGCAGTCCCTCCCAGCCGATAATGTTGCCGGTCTCGAGAAAGGTGAACAGCGTGTCGAGGTCGGCATGGTGCTGCTCCTTGAGGATCCTGAGGTAGCCGAGGCGGCTGTCAACGCTGACGAAAATCAGGCCCCCCGGCCGTGTGATGCGGCACAATTCACTGATGCCGCGGACGTAGTCTGGCGCATAGGACAGCGGATCTCCCATGCAGAGCACGAGATCGAAGCTCGCATCGGAGATGTGTCCGAGATCGTCCACCGAAGCTCGCAATGACTGTACCGAGGGCACATGTGCAAACTTTCGGACTGCGACCGCCAGCATCGATTCAGCAACGTCCGACAGCAGCAAGCTGGATGCGCGCCCTGAGAAGAAGCCTGCCCATTTGCCCGTCCCGCAGCCGATGTCCGCGATATCCAGTCCTGTGCGCTCATCCAGCGCCTGCTCAAGCAAGGTCCTGCCGGTCCGGTGTGCAATGGACCAGATGGATGAATCCGAGAATTCGGCGTCGTAGCCGACCGACGTGGCGTCGAAATACGTGGCGGCCTCCTCGACCTCCTGCGGGTTGATCATGTTTGTGTGCATACGAATCTTCTCCTTGTCTTTCTCTGGATCTCTCTGCGTGTCATAATTGATCTTTTTTTGCCTCGCCAAGATCTGGCGGCTGGTGGCCGTCGGGAGATACAGCTGCTGACCGAGCGTTTGGTGGGTATACCCAGACTCCTCGGTGATCTCCGGGGCGATGGCATTCGTCACGCAGGTGACGAGCCGGACCGGCTGTGTCGAATTCCAATCGGCAGGGAGGGCGATCTGCCGTTTGTCGGCGTTCCTGGCGGTCTGCGTGGTGGAGACACGGACGGGAGCTCATCCTCGTATAAATAGGAGAAAACTCCTTCGATGACGAGTCACACGCTGTGTGGCCAATAGTCCAAGCCCAGGCTGACTGTTGAGCCACCCCGGGCGGGCGCGAAAGGCGGTTTTCCGGGCTAGGCGTTGCGTCGCGCAGTGAACGGTTCTCTATATCTCCGTTGCCCAGTCCTCGCAACTTGATCTCACACGTACCGAGCATGCCGGAGCCCAAAGCGGTCACGACCTGAGTCCGCCGCAACACCTCGCCCAACGCGCAGTCGCCGAAGCCCGCGAGGTCTTCCCCGGAAACGATGAACTTCGAGGTGGGATCTTCTCGTTTATCTCCTTGGTTCGGTCCCGGCACCTCTACGGCACCTAACCGAGCAAGGCCAGCGGATGACGGTGGAGATAAATTGCCTACACAGCCCTGTTCCTGCGCCTGGACGAGCGCAGGACGCGCCGCCGCGGCGAATGCGCCAGCAGCGCGTCGGCGTAAGAACCGGCATTGCTGCATGGCGCTCATGCCGACCTCAACACCGCCCGATCCCGGGAGCGGATCGTTCGGCCTCGCGAATGACTTCCGCTAGACGGGTTACACCAGCATCGATCTGGGAGGGTTCGACGGTGACGAACGACAGGCGCAGGGTTCGCGGATCAGGGATACCGGCATGGAACGCCGCCCCAGGCACATAGGCGACGCCGCGAGAAGATGCCAGAGGAAGGAGTTCGGCGGCGTCCCAACCTTGAGGCAACCTCGCCCAGATGAACATACCGCCCCCTGGGCGGGTCCAGTCGAGCAGACGACGATCCGGGAATGCTCGCTCCAACGCGGTGAGCATCATGTCGCGGCGCTCCCGATAGAGATGTCGCACTGCGGGCAAAGCCTCTGCGAGGAAGTCCTCGCCGAGCGCCTCTAGCGCGATGCGCTGGTTGAAGGTAGCAGTGTGCAAGTCCGCGGCTGTCTTGCCCTGCAATAGTCTGGGCACCAGGGCCAATGGCGCCGCGAGATAGCCGAGGCGTAGTCCGGGGGCCAGGATCTTCGAGAACGATCCCAGATAGACTGTTCCCTCGGGTAGCAGCGTCGCGACTGGAGCGGGCGGTGGCTCGTCGTACCACAGGTCGGCGTAAGGATCATCCTCGACAACCGGCAGGTTGAGTAGCGCCGCCACGCCAGCGAGGTCGGCTCGCCGGGCCGGACTGATGCAGCGACCTGACGGGTTCTGGTATGTGGGCAGCAGGTAGAGGAAGCGGGCTGCCCGACCTTCCCGCAGGAGCGCGCTGGCTCGTGCGGCCAGATCCGCTGACAAGGGGCCTTCGACATCGCAGGCAACACCGATCAATTCGGGCTCGTACGGTGCGAACGATTGAAGTGCGCCGACATATGTGGGCGTCTCCACAAGGACTGGCGAGCCCGGATCGACTAACGATTTGGCCACTAGGTCGAGACCCTGTTGCGACCCGTTGGTAATGATGATTTGCTCAGGCCTGATGTGCAGACCTCGTGCCGAAAGATGTGCGACCACCCAATCGATCAATGGCGCGAAACCCTCGCTGGCGGCGTACTGCAGCGCCGCACTTCCATCGCGGCGCAGCACACGCTCGCAAGCGGCCGTGATTCGCTCAATGGGAAACACCTTTGACGAAGGCATCCCCGCCGCGAAGCTGATTACGCCCGGCTGCTCGGCGAGTTTCATGGCTTCGCGGATTGCCGATGCACGCATGCCTGCATGTCGACGCGAAAGTATCCAGGGGAATTCGAATGACGGGGTCATGAGGCACCATCACAACGAAAAGGGTTACGCCCTGAGGGTGTATGGAGTCGCCGCGATCCGCGCTCCAGCGCATAACACCTATGCATCAATCCCCCCCGTCACTGGATTATTGGGCCGAACGTCTCCAAAAGTCGAAATCAGATGTGGTGACGATCTGCAACGCAGGATAGCGTTAGGGCTATTGCGCGACTAGATGGATGTTTAGATTCTTTATGTAATAGATGTTACTAAGGATTTCTAATGGTGCTGGAGCATGGCAGAATTTTTCACGGAATTTAGAAAGAGCCGTCTTCTGTCTGTTGGCGATCGCGGTAGGGATGCCTGCCGGTTGCCCGCCCTCCCGCACAGATCCGTACGTGCCCAATTAAGGCATACGGCTCCTACCTCGGGTTCGGACGGCGAGCCGGTCTTTCGGCCAGGGATGAAGCACGTGCGGGGGCGGGAGCCATGCGGCGGCGAGTCGATCCATCTTCGCCCACGTGACGCCTGCCTTCTGGCTGCGACGCTCCAGGGAGCGTCGCCAGAGTGACAAGACGTGGTGCTGGTACGCGCAGACGGCCTGCGCGTTGGTGGGCACCGCGTGGTACGCGAAGTAGCCGGTCACAACCGTGCGCAGCCATTTCCCCTGTTCGGGGATGCTGGCGCCGTTGGGGCAAACCATCTTTGACCGCCTGTAGCGCCAGGCGCATGCGGTCACGTCGTGTATGCCGGCGCAGCAGGAATGCACCTCGCCGCGACCGCCCACAAATGAACGTGAACCCCAGGAAGTTTAATGTTGGTGGTTTGCCCAGACCCTTGCGCTGCCGATGCTCGATCGCGTAGCGGCCGAACCCCAGCAGCTGGGTCTTCTCCCCATGCAGTTCGAGCGCGAAGCGCGCGAACCGCTCTCGCATCGCGTCCCAGAAGCGGCGTGCGTCAGCTTCATGCTCGAAGCCGACGACCAGATCGTCTGGCATAGCGCACGACGATCATGTCGCCGGTCGCCTCGCGCCGTCGCCATTGCTGAGCCCACAGATCGAAGACGTAGTGCAGGTAGACGTTGGCCAGCAGCGGCGAGATCACCGCGCCTTGTGGCGTCCCCTGTTGCACAGCGCTCCAGTTCCCGTCTTCAAGGACGCCGGCCGTGAGCCATTTGCTCACCAACCGGACGATGCGCTCGTTACCGACCCGGTGCCTCACGAAGCGCAGCAACCAGTCATGGTCGACCGCGTCGAAGAAGCCCTTGATGTCAGCGTCGAGCACCAGTTCACTCGCTTGCCCTTGATCGCCACGCACAAGGCGTCCAATGCGTCATGCTGGCCGCGACCGGGCCTGAACCCGTACGAGAAGCCGAGGAAGTCTTCCTCGTAGATCGCATTGAGCACGGCGACGACTGCACGCTGAACGACCTTGTCCTCCAGCGCGGCAATGCCCAGCGGGCGCTGGCGCCCGTCCGGCTTCGGTATGAACCGTCGCCGCACGGGCTGCGCCCGGTACCCGCCACGATGGATACGAGCATGAAGATCGCCGAGGCGCTCTTCAAGTCCTTGCTCATAGTCCTGCCACGTGACGCCATCCGCTCCGGGTGCGGCACGGCGTTTGAGCGCCAGAAACGCCTCACGGAGCAGGTCGACGGTAACGTGGTGCAGCAAGGCCGTGAGCGGTTGCTTCTTCCTCAGCCTTGCGGCTTGCCGTACGCGGTCGAGCCCCGGGGACACGCTTGCCCGGCTCTGAGTCCGGCGCGTGCGAGAGTCTTCCGCGTTTCCCTTGGTCCCCGTCCTTGGCTCCACCCACTCCGAAGCCGGAGAGCCGGCCTTGTTCGCAGGTTTCATCGCTACTACGACGGAGTCCGACTTCTCCAACCCGTGCGTCATCGGCTATGGCTCCTCGCCTTCCCGATGCGGGCCGTCGGGCCAAGACTGGCGGCGACGGTCGGGTTGGAGATCTCCCGGTTTCCGTTCAAGGAGCGTGCGCGCGTGCCGGGTTCTACGACCACGCCGGGTCGGTCGTGCGCTCGCGATAGCGCGCGCGACCATGTAGCCTTCCACAAATCGGACGGCGTCGGCACCCTGGGAAGAAATTCTTTCGCGGCTCAATGGCTGGCCCGCACGTACCCCTGTCAACGCTTCGCCGGGCACCTCGCGGTGCACTGCGCATGACTCGGGGCCAGTGTGGTTCGCTACGCCTTCACTGCAAGGGACTTGCACCCTCTGCTCCTTGCAGGTCTCCCGGCGCACCCGATGCAATTCTGACCACCTCAGTTTTCGCTCGGCGGCAGCGGGCATGCAGCAAGGTCACGATCGACGACGAGGAGCCCGGGATGCATGAGCTTCCAGTGCGCGACCAGCTCGATGGCAACGCGTCGGCTGTGCGAGATGCCGCCGCGTGGGCTCGCGGAGACATGCAGGAGCGTCTGCATATCGGTCAGCCCGTGACGGCCGTGACGAACCGAAGCGCCGTCGCGAGCAGGCCGCACCGGAAGTAGAAACGATGGCCAAGCGCATTGCTCATGGGTGTATCGAGCATGAGCTTGGCACATCCCAACACGCGGGCCTGGTCCAGCAGATACACGATCAGTCGCTCGCCATAGCCCTTGCTTCGGCAACCCGCATCCGTCACAAGGTCATCGACATAGAGGAATGTTCCGTGAACAAGGTTCTCTTGCTGCCGATATCCTGCGAGGGCCACTGGTGTCCCTTCCGCGTAGAGCGCGACGAGTCGGTATCCGTCCTCGCATTGGCGCGCCCAACGTTCCAGGAACTCTCCGGCATCGGCGAGATGCGGACGCAGCTGGGCCATCAGGGGGTAGACGGCACGCGCAGCCTCGATGGTCTCGACCGCCTCCACCGTGCAGGCGTCAACGCGCATGCGCCTGCTCCCCTTGAAGAAGGTGCGCGGCCGGAATCGGTGGAGCGAATTGCAGTCCTCCAGCGATCCGGTTCCAGGCATTGATGTTGGCAACGGCAGCTGTCAGGTGCGCGACCTCCTCCATCACGAAGTGCTCGAGAAGGTCGGTGAAGTCGGCATCGTCGATCGGAGCCATGGACATCCTCGTCAACGCCTCGGCCCACGCCAGGGCGGCGCGCTCACGCGCCGAGAAGATGTCCGCTTCGCCCCACGTCGCGACGAGATCGAGCTTTGCGACCGGCGTCGTCAGCTTGCGGGCTTGATTGAGGTGGTACTGGAGGCAGAAGGCGCAGCCGTTGATCTGCGAGACGCGGATCTTGATCAGTTCCGTGAGCGGCTGGTCCAGCCCGGACTCGGCAACGGCGCGTCCGAGCGCCCGCATTGCGACGACCGTTTCCGGTGCCAGGCGCTCATAGGACGCGTAATCCAGTCTTGGGGAGTTGGTCATGGGGGCTCCTGATCGTGCATGAGCGTAATATTCGAATTCGAACAATGTCATCGTATTCGAATTCGAACACTATGCGCAAGAAGCCAGCGGGAGCGGCAGTCATTCCGGAAGCCGGCGAGGGCAAGCGTGGGCATGCGGGACACATCGGCTACCTGCTTCGCCAAGCCGAGGTCGCGCATCGGCAGAGAATGGAGCGGGCACTGTCCGAAGTCGGGTTGACGCCGCCCCAGTTCGCCGTGCTGACCATGTTGGTTGCCTATCCTGGCGCGTCCGGCGCGGACGTCGCCAGGTTGTCTCTGCTGACGCCGCAGACCGTCAGCGTGATCGTCGGCAATCTGGAGCGATCAGGCGCACTCCAGCGCAAGCATCACGCGACACACGGCCGCGTCCTGCAGATGGAGGTCACCGAGTCCGGCCAGCAACTCTTGGCGCACTGTCGTAAGGGCGTGGACGCGGTCGAGCGGGACTTGCTCAGCGGCGTGAGCGCTGCGGACGAAGCAGCAATCCGCAAGTGGCTGGTCCACGTCGCGACGCTGAGCCCGTTCGAGCGCTGAGCGGTGCCAAGAGGCCGCATGGCGTGCCGTGCACGTCGAGACGGGAAGGCCCGTTCCCCGATGTCCCTTCGGGTGGCGTTACGCACACGGGCATCAACGCCGAATGGCATCCGGCCCCGGCGCGCGCTCTGCGGCGTCGCGCTTTTCACGTTCCTCGCGCGGCGCGGACGAACCACCCCCGTCTGAAATATGCGCCCGCATGCCGCGGTCGACGCCCTCGGGCAAGGCCCGGATCAGCGCATCGCACAGGAGGTCTTCCAGCCGTCGCACGGCTGGCGCGAGCGCTGGCCCCGCGCGATGAAGCCGCAGGCCAGCGGCCGATAGCTCCGGCAGGCCACACATGGCGGGATCGAGAACGCACAGGTTGCCTGGCAGACCCGCCTCCGTCCGTACGGTCACGCCCAGGCCCGCGGCGACGGCCGCCCAGATCCCCGACAGGCTCGCTGTCGTGAAGGCCACGCGCCAGGCGATGCCGGCGCGGTCGAGCGCCGCCGTCGCTGCCTGACGCATGAGACAAGGTGCATCGAACACGACCAGGGGCAGAACGCCGCGATCCGTGGTGCGCGCGAGTTCGGGGTGGGCCGCCGCGCCAATCCAGCGCAGCGGCAGGTCGGCCAGAGAATGACTGTGAGGAGTGTCGAAGCCGTCGTCCCAGGCCAGCGCAAGGTCCAGCCGGCCCGCCGTCACGAGGCCGAGCAGATCGGCGTTGCGCGCGACCCTTGCCTCCACGCGTACGCGAGGATGCGCCCGTGCGAAATGGCCCAGCACATCGGTCAACACGATTTCGCCGAAGTCCTCCTGCAATCCGAGGCGAACGCAGCCTTCCAGGTCCACTCCGCGTACGGCGGCAACGGCTTCGTCGTTGAGATCGAGCAAACGGCGCGCATAGCTCAGCAGCACCTCGCCGGCGGCGGTCGGCACCATCACGCGCCCGGCCTTGCGCAGAATCGGTGCGCCGATTTGCTCCTCGAGCTTCTTGAGCTGTGCGCTGACGGCAGAGGTCGATCGGCCCAGGCGGTCGGCGGCCTTGGCGAAGCTGCCCAAGGCGACTCCGGTGCTCAAGGTCCGAAGTCCATCGAGATCCAGATTCAGGCGGCCCATGCAAGCATCCCGTTTTATAGGATCAATGATCCGAAAGTTTCCGCTTTTCCGGATGATTGTAGATGCCTAAGATGGGCTCACTCAACGACATCCCGGAGGAAATCGCTCATGGAACCGACGCCCCACGAATGGCAGCGTCTGATCAGCGAGCAAACGCCCAAGCTCGCGGAACTCACCGACAAGGTCTTGTTCGGTGACGTCTGGACCCGCCCGGGCCTGTCACAGCGCGACCGCAGCCTGATCACCGTGGCCGCGCTCATCGCCTTGAATCGGGCCGAACAGTTGCCCGTCCATCTGCGGCGGGCCAAGGACAATGGTTTGACACAGGCCGAACTCGCCGAACTCGTTACGCACCTGGCCTTCTACTCCGGGTGGCCGACGGCGGCAACGGCCGCCAGGTTGCTAGCAGAAACCGCGGCGTAATCCCAGGAGTGCTCCATGCCGATCACGCGCATTTCCCTGCTTGCCGGCAAACCGCCTGAATTCTTGCAGGCGCTGTCCGACAGCCTGCATCGTGCCTTGGTGGAAGCGTTCGACGTGCCGCCGGCCGACCGTTTCCAACTCATCGAGCAACTGGCGCCGGGCGAACTCGTGTTCGATCGTCACTACCTCGGCGGCCCGCGCTCGGCCGACTTTGTTCTCTTCGCCGTCACCGCGGGGCGCCCACGCGACACGGCAACGAAACGGGCGTTCTACCGTCGCCTGGCCACCCTTCTGGTCGACAATCCGGGAATCCATCCTGCCGACGTGATGGTGGTTGTCCGGACGAACGCGCTGGACGACTGGTCCTTTGGCTACGGTGCCATGACCATGGTCGACGGGACTGGAGGCACGCCGTGACTGGCCTGCCGTCGACCGACGATCAAGGAATCGAAGGGGCACGCTCCATCGGCGAGCTCTGCGGTGGAGCTACGTGTGCGCCGACGCCCCTGGGATCGGGCGGAAGGACCCCTTGATGCATTCCGGATTGATCACCGCAATCTGAATATGATTGCGCTTCCGGAAGCCCGCGCCGTCGTAGAGTGGCTCATCTTCAGGGAAAGGAGCTCGCACGGAATCGTAAGGAGCCAACCCGTTTTCTTTCCGGTACAGATGAAGCGCCTGGATCACTTGGCAATCCAACTCGCGCTTGAAGCGATCCTTGCCCCCTGTATTGTCCGGCACGGGCTGGCCTGAAGCCGCATAGGTCTCGACGAGAGTGGCGTGCGCCTGGGCGATCTCATCGAGGCCCGTACGCGTGGTCAGGTCAAGGCATAAACCAAGATCGATGATGGCGCCGACGACGCCTGGATTCTTGATCTTCTTCTTTGCATTCCCATCCTGCGCCCATTCGAGTGCGCGCTGAGGGTCGCCTTCCCAGAAGTAGATGCCGTGCCCGAGCCACTCGAATCGACCCCGGGAATGCTCAAGGTGAGCGATGCTCCTGCCGATCACGTCTTGAGCAATCGCGTCTTCCGTGCCATGAAAGCCGAGCACAAAAGCCGTGTGGCGCTGATAGAGCGCCCAGTCGTTAGCCACGAATCAACGTCTTGGCTTTCCCGCCCTTGGTCAATACACCAAGCCGCACGAGGAAGCTCTGTGCCGCCTCCGGAGACGACGTGACCTGCTTTCGATAAGCAACCATATCATCGAGCAGTGCCTGTCCAGTGAGAAGAACGCCAGGCACGCGAGCGACGCTCTCTACCGCTCGCGCGGCGGAAACGACGGCCCTGCGGCGCGAAGCTCTTGCCGTCTTCCGAGCAGGCTGTTTGGTCCGGGAACTCATGGCCTCCATTCTAGACGCCAGCCCTCCCCCGCGCCACCTCCTTCGACAACCCCACCGCTCCCGCATCCGGTATGGCGGCAGGATCATCGTCCGGTTGACCAGCACGTTGAACGCGTAGCCTGGCCGGATGCCCAGCGTGGGCTGGATGTCCAGGTTCCGGTTGAGCACATTGGTGCCGACATTGTTGAGCCACGCGCTAGGGCGACACCCCGAGCGTCGCCAGGTTCGCCAAATCGAACGGTGCCTCGCGCTGCACGGCGTTGACTGCTGCCTCCCTGCACGACCGGCTGCGCGTTGTCACGCCGCGTCGCTCGGGTCGAGGATCTGAAGCTTGAACTGCCACCCCTCGAAAGTGCTCAACATGCGGCCGAACTCTTCCCACGAGATATCGCGCCCGTCAACGATCAATGCAGGCGAGAAAAAGCCATCGCCATCCATCTCGCAGGAAATCCGTCCACTCACAGACTGGCCTGCGATGTACAATTCGCCGCGATCTTCGCAAAGGTACGAAACGCTCAACGCACGGCGGATACGCTCGATCAGCTTCGCCATGAGTTCCCAGAGATCCGCCTCGGCGTCGCCGATGGCCTGGAACTGGTAGCCGCTACGTGACCCACCTCGCAGTTCGAACGCTTCAAGACTGCAGATGTCTCCGAGCAGTCGGGTGGAAAAGTGGAATTCATGCACTGCCTCTGCATGATCCGTCATCGTGATCGGTTCGAACTGGACATGCTCGAAATCAACGTCGCATCGTTCCGCCATGTCTTGGTTGACGCACCGCAAGCAAAGCGTCCGAAAAGAATCAGCCGAGCCATAGTGCACGAGATCATGGTCGGGAGTGGGCTTCTGGCATCCTTCGCAAAGGGTCATTCCGGTTCCCTCTTCCAAGGCCGTCTTCATGTTATCCATCGTGTGACTACTTGACCCGAATGGGCAGCGACACCTGCGGCTGGATCGGAACCAAGGTCTTGGCGTAAGCGCGCAGGATGTCGTTATAGAGATCAGCGTGCTTCGGAGCCTCAACCGACAGGATCAATGCGTAGCGGATCCTCTCGGCGCCGGTGGCGCGTCCGCCGCCGTCGCGGGCGTTGTAGTGGATATCGAACACTGGGTTCTTCAGGCTGGAACCTCGGAAGGTCTTGGCCCCGTGCAGCACGGTTTCCCACTTACCCTGATCGGATCGGCGCTCCTGTTCTGTTGCGAACTTCTTCAGGTCGAAGAAGCCCTTGGTATCCGCATTGCTCTTGCCATCTTTGACCTTCTCGTCGTTGGGACGGAAGACAACTTCGAGGCCAGCCTTGGTGTAGGCCGCGGCATCCTGCGGATCAGTGGGCGATGCGTAGCAGAACGTCGCCTTCAGGCGCACATTGCCCGTCAACCCTTCCTTCGGCAGTGGGAGGCTGGCGCGCAGGTATTTACTGGGCTTGAGCTCACCCTGGTAGACCACCCTGGCTACCCCGTCCGGACATGTGATGATGTCGAGAGTGTCCTCGGGGATCTTGCCCCAACCCACTTCGATGGGGTCGTGGTCGCCGAGATCCGCTGCATGAACAAGCAAGGCTTTGATGGCGAGCGGCGTCAGATCGCTGCCCAGGATCGCGCGAATCCCGACTGCGCTGCGCAACAGATACGGTGCCGCGAAACTGGTACCCAATTGCGGCGACAGCACCGGCTTCACGTTCGGCGCCAGGACATGAAAATATTTCGCCGCTGGGTTGCCGCCGAACGCCATCAGGTCTGGCTTGACGACGCCGGGGCTGCGGCCCGGACCGATCGCGCTGTAAGGTGCGCGCGCCCAGCCGGTGCCGGTGTCATCCGCAGCACCAACCGAAAGCGCATTCACGCAATCTGACGGAACCTGCACTCTGTTGTAGCCGAGTTCGCGGTCCCGTTCTCCGTTGTTGCCAACGGCTACGGTCATGAGGGTGTCGCCATCACTCAGCAAGTCGTCGATCACGGAAGTCCACGAATGCACTTCCTGGTCTTGCACTTCGAGGTCAGGCCCCAAACTCAGATTGATGAATTCGTAGGAACGTGACAGCAGGACCTGTTCGATGAGGCCGAGCGTGCGATAAAGCTCCAGCGGGTCTTCGCCCCCTGCTTCCTGATCGAGCACGCGAAGATGGTCAACTGGGGCAAAGGGCCTACCTGCCGCTCCGTTGGGCTGGATCGGGCCGAACAACACAGCCGATGTCACGCCCAGGCCGTGCTCCGGGCCGTCCGGATCATCGTCGGCGTCTTCGTCGAGCTTGCGATACGAGCGCAGCCAGGGTCCGATCGGGTGATGCTTGGGCAAGCCGCCGTCCAAGACGGCGACGCGAGGTTCGGACGAGAGCGCCTGCTCGGTGGGAAGGCTGCACCCCACCGCAGGACCACCGCTGCGTTGCAGCGGACGGATACCACGCAGCTTAGGCACCGGTCGGATCACACGGACAAACGCGAAACCGGCTAGCTTCTCAACGTCACGCGGCTTGCCCTCGACCGGCACGAACCACAGGTTGCCGGCCACGAAATCGACTTCACTGTGGACATTGACGTCGTCACGCTTGGCAAACCTCACAAAGGCCTTCTGAATCAATCCAGGATCTTCACCTGGCAGCAGATGCAGACCCACCTCGAAGAAGCGATCCTTCGGACTGCCCAGGCTTACGATGCGCTCCGCCGGCGCGAAGGCTGCGAACTGTTCGATGTGTGCCAGATCGTCGCCCTCGTCAGACTGCGCGGCGATGGTCTCAGTCCACTGGGCGAGGTTGCGAAAAGCCTGGCGCTTGCCGGCGACGAACAATTCGGTCGTCGTGGTTTCCTGCGGTTGTCCCTTGCGGGTCCAGGCCTGCGGTTTGACCCTGACAGTGCGGCTGCCAACGGACTCCAGCCCGGTGCTGCGCAACAGGCCGATCGGGAAGTAAGAGCGAGCGATGAAGCTGGGATTCATCATCAATCGGGCGACGGCGAAGTCGCCCGGACACGCTTCGGCAGGCAGTTCATCCAGCGCTTGCGCCGCGCTGCGGAATTGGGGAGTCAGTCGCTCCCGTGCCTGCGCGAAGGTGTAGACCTCGGCCTTGCGAGGCATGCGCCTTGGGCCGACGATGTCGTGAGTTAGCAACTCGCCCCGACCGATCAGGAAATTGGTTCGATTCATGCGTCAGCCTTTCTCCGGCCCGTGGTCTTCCGTGCGGTCGGCACACCGTTGGTGTACTTCCGGATCGTGTCCCGGCTCACGCCCGTGACGTCCGCGATGGCGTGTTGGGACAAGCGCGTTTCCTTGGCTAACATCACCGCCAGGTTGATGCGGCCCTGCTTGTCGAGCGCAAGCGCACGCGCCTTCATGAAGTCCTCCACCAGATCGGCATCGGTGCCAGCGCCCAAGGCCACGGCGCGCCGGAAGCGTTGCACATCCCGCTCGATGTCGCTGAAGGAGTACCCGGCGAACGCAAACGCCAGGATGTCGATCCAGCGAGCAAAAAGGGCGTAGTCCGGCCCCAGGAAACGCTTGAGGGCTTCCTTGATGGACTGCTCACCCGGCGTCTTGAACTGGACCTCCAAATCGAACCGGCGCCACAACGCCGGATCGATCAGCTCCGGATGGTTGGTCGCGGCCAGAAGCAAGCCACTGGCAGGCCATTCATCGACCTCCTGGAGGATCACCGTGACCAGGCGCTTGAGTTCGCCCACGTCGGTGTCGTCGCTGCGCCGCTTGGCGATAGCGTCGATCTCATCCAGCAGCAGCACGCAGGGCTCACGCTTGGCGTAATCGATTGCCGCGCGCAGGTTCGCCCCGCTCTTGCCCAACAGGCTGCTCATCACAGCGGTCAGGTCGAGCACGTACAGCGGCACATTCAACTGCGCGGCCAGCCAGCGGGCCGTCAGTGTCTTGCCAACTCCGGGTGGCCCCACAAAGATGGCCGAGCGGGTCGGCGTCAACCCCATGGCCTGCAGTCGGTCACTCTGGCGGCGCTCCTCGATGAGCTGCCTCAAGGCATCATCGACATCGCTGGACAACAGCGGGGTTTGTTTCGCCGGATCATCCTTGAACACTTTCAGGAGCGAGAGTCGAGATTCGTCGTCAACAGGCATGGCCCCGGCCTCCGGGCGCGGAGGCGACAGCCTGCGCATGGGCGAGACGCTACGTGCCGGCTTCGACTTCAGGTACAGCTCAAGTTGCTCGGCCAGATCGGGGGCCGTACCACGGTATTTGCGAACCAGCCTTGCAGCGAACAGGCGCACATCCTCCGTCTGCTCGGCCAAAGCCAGACGAACCATCTGGGCTAAATCTGATTGCTCTTCCTTAATTTTGTCCAACATTTCGATAACAATATGATTACACTATATTTTTTATGCAATCCAAGCGGACGACTTGTATTGTCTCACAGAACGACAGGAAGCTGGAATGCAAAGCCGAAAGGCCGCAGTACCGTTGGTCCCTGGCCGTCGCCGGCCCGGGCGAGCCGCGTTGAAGTGTTCACCTGTATGCGCTCGATGGCGTGGCTGTGGCCGCCACGGCCCTCGTCGATGCCACCGTGCCCGCACTCCTGACCGAGCGAAGTCGTCGCTTCAGCAGACACAGGCCACGTCCGTCACGCAGGCGATCAAACGCAGACATACGGGGTGTCCCCTATCCGGGGGATCAGGCTGTCGGTGCAGGTTGCCCGAGTTCACCGTGATCGGTGCCCCCTTCCCCCCTTCTGCGGCCGACCGTGCGGCGTCCGTCCCAGCAATGGGCACCATGCGGAACGCCAGCGACTTCCACCCTGCTACCGCACCTCGTATGGCGGCAGGATCATCGTCCGGTTGACCAGCACGTTGAACGTATAGCCTGGCCGGATGCTCAGCGTGGGCTGGATGTCCAGGTTCCGGTTGAGCACATTGGTGCCAACGTTGTTGAGCCCCTCGGCCATCGCTGCCGCGGCCTGCTGGCTGGCGCTCGGCGTCGTGAGGGCGTTGGCGTTCTGCGGCTGGCTGAGCTGAGCGCCAACGCCCAGCAGACTCATCAGAATGGCGCTGCTGAAGACGCGCATGTAGTGGTTGTCCACCTGGTCGTGGAATCCAGCCTGCCCCTCGGCATCCGTGCCTGCCATGCCCTCGAGGTCGATCATCGCTCCATTGGGGAAGATCAACCGATTCCAGGCCACGAGCACGCGGCTTTGGCCATAGGCCACCTGGCTGCTGTACTCGCCGATCAGGCGAGTGCCCTGCGGAATCAATACCACGCCGGGATCGAGGCTGTCGTAGACCGTCTGCCGCACCTGGGCGGTGATGCTGCCGGGAAGATCGCTGTCGATTCCGGTCAGCATGACCGCGGGGATTACGGAGCCCGCGAACAGCTCATCGTGGCCGATCGGCGGCCGCACGGCGGCAGGCAAGTATCCGTTGTCCACCTTGGAAGCGGCAGCATCAAGGAACGCGGCATCGGCCAGTTGTGGTGATTGTGGCGCGGCGCCTGACTGTTGCGTCCCGGCCAGCGCCTTTTGCAGCGCGGCGTTGGCATTGCCAAGGTCCTGCGGGGCGGCAGCCGCGGCGAGCTGGCGCAAGTCGTCCGCCTTGTCGCCCTGCGGTTGCCGTTGCGCTCCAAGCGCCGGCGAGCCCTCGGGGGCCGTCTTGGACAACTTGGCACTCTGCGCGGCCAGCACGGCGCCTTCCAGGCCCTTGTAGTGCTGCGCGACCAGCCACTGGTGGTATTTCTGGGCTGCAGTCAGTTGCCGTGGGTTGCCGTTGGCCGCCAGTGCCGCGTCGTGACCGCTCAACGCCGCCCCCGGCCCGCTGGCCTTGGCCGCAGGCTGGCTGGCCGCGCTCGCCGCCGGTGCCGCGGCGCCCACCTGTCTCTCTGCGGCGCGTTGCATGGCCGAGACGTCGGGCGACGTCTGCCCGACCATCTGGCTCTGGCCATCGCCTTCGTCCGGGCCCGAAGGCTTGTTCGCCGCGGTCATGATCCCGATCACCATGCCACCGGCCACGGCCCCGCCCGCGATGAAGGCAACCCTCTTGAAATTCCTGCTCAGACGGGCGCCGCCCGCCGCTGGCGTGCTGCGGATGCTCAGCCCCTTGCGGCCCTTGGCCGTGCCACCGTCGACGTCCTGCGCCAGCAGCGTCGCATCGGCCTGCGTTGAGGCGAAGTCGTCCTGCCCGAACTCCTGATTCTGGCTCATCGCGTCAACCTTCACCGGGACCAGAAGCCGGCGGTCGGTTGCGCGTGACGGCAGGTCACGCTGTGCGAGCCCTTGCCAACCCCAACCACGAGCTTGAACTTTTGCGGCAGGCCGTCGATGATGAAATAGCCGTGCACCAGCCGACTGTTCATCAGCTCGGTGTCGTCGTTGCTGACGTTGAACACCGCCGGCGCGTCGGTGTACTTCATCCCTTCGGGCATCTGCAGGTAGGTGTGACCGCCGCCGGCGAACACCCGCACCGGCATCAGGTCACTGCTCTCTTGGTCAGCATGCCCGTCACCGAGCTGGCAGGTGTAGTTGAAGTCCAGGGTCGAGGGATCAACCTGCCCGAGTGGGGCAACCAACGCGTCCTTCTTCGCCGCATCCGCGGCGCGTTGTCGCCTGGCTTGGTTCTGCATGTTGATGACGAGCTGCTGCGGGTCGTAGAACCCGATCTGCGGCACGTAGGTGTGCGCGTCGCTGACCAGGGTCATGTAGTAGATGCGCCCCGCGTCAGTGGTCACGGCCAGATTGGTGGTCAGCCCATCGGCCGTCGGCTTGATGACCACAACCGGTGTCTGTCCTGCGTCGGCGGTCTGCACCAGCCAGCGCACGCTGTCGCCAATGCTCAGATTGGTGACGTGCTCACCGGGCAACAGGTTGATGAGACAAATGTGCAGCGGGGCGCAGGTGATGGTCGGTTGGCTCTGACCGTAGGCGTACATCACCTCCCCATTCGTGCCCACCATGCTCGGCGCATTGCCGGTCTGCAGCCAGGTCTGCGCGGCAGCCGACGTCGCCCGCCAGGACAGAGGAATCGGCTCCTTCAGATCGTAGATCTGGCGACTCGTCTGCTGGGAGACAGGCGGCTGGGCTCCCGCCTCGGGTTGCGAGCCGCCGGTGGCCGGCGTGCCTGCGCAGGCGCTGCCCGCAGCCACGGAGATGGCCAGGGCGATGATGGTCTTGGCGAAGCGCATGTCATTGCTCCTCATGGGATCTGATGGAATGGACGAGATCCGGCTGTAGCGACCACGAGCGAACGCTCAGGCCCGCCATAAGCAGGGGTCGGTCGGCGCCATGGGCGCGCCGCCGCATCACGAGGCGCCGCCCACGATCGGCGTCCAGGTGACGTTCCTGATGAACAGTCCCAGAGGGTTGTCGAGCATGACCTGTGGACTCTCGGCGAGTTTTGGATCGACACCCGTGGTGATGTTGGCCCGCCAGTGCTCGACGGGCTTGGGCTGCCCACCCACAAAGCGCCGCTCGTCCCATCCGACCTGCCAGGTGTCCTGGCTGATTGGCAGCACGCTGGTGATCGTGACGTTGATCGTGAAGTCGCCGAACGGCGGGTGTGCGGCGTAGTAGCCGTTGAGGTAGCTTGCTGCGCCCACCGCCGCCATGGCGTAGACCTTGGCGATCAAGGCCTTCTGCGCCACTGCGTCCGGCACGACGGTCCGCGCCGTCCAGACCCAGTTCGCCACCTGCGCTTCGATGATCCGCTGACTGACCGCGCTGCCTCCCGCGGGCCGGGCCATGGCGACTGGATTCCCCATCTTGTCGAGGCCCACGACGAAGGGCTCGATCTTGCTCTGCCCGCCGACGTAGGCGATGCCGGCCACGGCAAGCGCCGCCACGCCGAGACTGCCGAACGCGGCCAGGCGCCAGTTCCTCGCCCGGGACAGCGCGTCGCCATAGCGCTCATCCCATTCGCGCCGGGCGTTCAGGTAGGGGTTGGCATCCGCCATTCGGGTCTCCAGGGGGAGGCGCCTCTGATCGGCGCCCTACCCTGTCTCTGCGGAGCGGGCCCATGCGGCGACGGCCCGGTCGCGACGCGGCTCAGCGCCGTCGCTCGATCGCGACGGCGCCCACGGCCGACAGCGCGAAGCACGCACCCCAGACCAAAGTTGCCTCCGCTGGAAAATCCTTCACCCACAGGGCGGCGAACCACACGGCGTAGACGACCTGCAGGGCCATGATCACCAGACCCCCGCGATCGTTGCGCGCGGCCCAACGCAGCTGCTTGGAGACGGCGTCGATCACTTCCTCGCGCAGGCGGTTGCGAGTCCCCACCTCAGTGACCCTCGTGGTGGCTCAGGCGGATCTGGATGCCGCCACCTCCGCCCTCATGGCGCGCGATGTCGTCCTTCTTGTCAATCAGGTTCTTGGTCTGATCCTTGAGGACGTCGAGAGGATTGCGACCCTTGTCCTGCTCAGACGATGCGCCTGCAGTACCCGGCGCTCCTCGCGCCAGCGCGGACGGGTCACCCAGTGCGTCGATCGGCCCCTTGGGTGCGACTGTTGGTCCCGCCGCTGAATCGGGCGCTGGCGAGGAAGACGCACCACCGCCCGAGCCCGAGGGCGCGCTGGACGCTTCGGCGGCACCCCCGCCTTGCGCCACGGCTTGCGCGGCCTGTTCCGCACGGGCGGTTGAGGGCGCTGACGGAACACCCGCGGACGGCCTCGTCACGGATCCCGCTGCACCGGGGATCACCCCACTGATGCCGCCCGCGACGCCGGGCCGGGATGCAGCGCCGGTCGTGGCCCCCAGCGCGGCGAGCCGCTCCACACCGGAGACCCCGCCGGCGGCAGCACCGCCCCCGGGCGCGCCGGCCGCGCCTGCGCCGACACGATCAGCGAGTCTTTGCAGGCCGCCAACACCGGCCGCGTAGCCCGCCAGGCCCGCGACCCCGGCCGCGGCAACGCCACCGGCGACGGCCGCAGCCCCGCCGGCGACGTTGCCCAGGCTCATGTTGGGAGAGCCGTTCATCAGGCTGCCTGCCAGCCCCGGCGCCTGCATCCCGATCACACCGTAGATCAGCATGCTGACACCGACCGTGAGCAGATCGGTCGGCGGGATCCCGCTGTTCGAGGCGATGTAGTTGTTGATGTAGGCCAGTTCGTTGTTGATTAGACTCTGCCCGAGTCCGATGATGGCGTAAATCATCAGCAGCTTGATCCCGACGTTCACCAGATAGCCGATGTACTTCTCCCCGAAACTACTGGTGAGCCCGGACCCGGTGAACCCAAGCATCACCAGCCCTGCCCCGCCCACGAGATAGGTCTCGACCAAGGTCATCAGCAGCTGCAGGGCGACCAGGCCGAAGCCGATCAGGGCCAGCAGCGACGTGATCGCAATGACGATGGCCAGAAAGAAGTTCGTGCCGATGTGGATCATTCCGCCCGGCGCGCTGTCATAGACCTGATAGAGCTGCTGCACCACCGAGAACGCCATCGCCATCACACCGGACGGGGTCGAGGAGGCGGCCGCGGAGCCCCCGATCGCCTGCCCCATGTCCATGAAACTCGATGTGATCATCGGCATCCAGGTCGGCGCGTACTTCACGATGGTGTAGAAAAACGCGATCGACGCGATCTTCAGGGTTGCCCCCGCGGTGAAGTCGGCGAGATCATTCTTTTTCAGGACCTGTTTGATCCCCCACCACGACAAATCCATGGCCGCGAGCGCCGTGAAAATCTTGAAGGCATAGCCCTGCGCCGTCGTCATCCATCCGGACGTCGCCGTCTGGAAGTTCGAGCTGATCGAATCGAGGTAGCCGTTTCCTCCTGGGCCACCCGTGGGGGCAGGAGACGCCGCATGGGCCACCGCGACCAGCCCCAGCAACATCGCCACCGCCAGGCCGCCCCACTTCATCGCGTTGCGCATGCTCGTTCCTTCAGAATGCGCCGGGACCGGTCGGCGCGGCCAGAATCGGGGTCACGCTGTTCGACTGGTCCACGCGCGTGTGCGCCTGCATCGCAACGTAGTTCAGCATGGCTTGATTGCCGACCTGGATGTCCGATTGCAGGTCCTGCATCTGGTTGACCATCAGACCTGCGATCTGGTTGCCGGCCTGCAGGACGGCCTTGCGTCCACTGGCGGACTGGCTCTGGGCCTGGATCGCCGCCAGCGCCGACTGCGTGCTCTGGAAGTTGCTGGCGTTAAGCCCGAACTGCTGGAGCACGCCCGCGATCTGGCCGTCCAGGTTCGAGGTCCAGGTTTGCAGGCTGGCGTTGTAGTTGCTCAGCACCCCGCTGGGTTGGCCGAACTGCGCCTGCACCGCCGAGACGGTGTTCGCTGAGGCATAGGACAGCCCCTTGGCATTGCCAACCAGGGTGACCAAGCCCTGCAGTTGGCTGCTGATGTTCGGCCAGAGCTGGACCGGGATGGTCTGCATGTTGACCACCTGGTTCGCAAGCTGCTGAATTTGTGTCTCCAGTTGCTGGGCCTGCGTTGCGTATTGCTCAACCAGGGTCACCTCCTGAACGATCTGTTCCGGGAAGGTCGCCCCGGCGATCACCCCGGTGGCGTGCGCCGGAGCGCTGACAATCAAAGCGGGCGCCGCGAAGAGCGCCACGAATTTCTGGATGCGCATGGTGTTCCTCTCCTGATGGATGACGGGCCCAAGAGCCCGTCGGGCCGCAGGGCAAACGTGCCGCCGCGGCCGCACGCGTTGCGAATCAGGCTTGACAGGCCTTCATTGGTACTTCTCCCACCTCGCCGCGGCCTCGCTCTGTCCGCGCTCGCGCAGCCACTGGGCCGGCCACCCGGCGCCGAGGCTAGCGCGCAGCATGCGGATGCGCGCGATGTCACCTTTGCCGCTGGCGCCGACGAAGGCGAGCTCTGCTTCGGACAGCCCAAGTTCAAACAGTCGGCGACCTTCCGGATGCATGACGTAGTACTGGCGCTTCGGGGTCGCCAAGGCCAGGATCTCGATCTGCCGGGCATTGAGGCCGACCGCCTCGTACAGCGGCCGGATGTTCTCGGTCTGCGCCTCGGGGTTCGGCAGGAAGATCTTGGTCGGGCAGGACTCGAAGATCACGTCGGCGATGCCGGATCGGCTCAGATCGGTCAGCGACTGGGTGGCGAACACCACCGCCACGTTGGCCTTGCGCAGCACCTTGAGCCACTCGCGAATCTTGGCCTTGAAGGCCGGGTGGCCGAGCATGATCCACGCTTCATCCAGGATCAGCAGCGTCGGCTCGCCTCTGAACCTCTGCTCGATACGATGGAACAGGTAGGCGAGGACTGGCAGCACCAGCTTGTCGCCCTTGTTCATCAGGTGTTCCATCTCGAACACCTGGAAGCAGTCTTCGCCCAGACTGTCGGTTTCGGCGTCGAGCAGGTGCCCGGCCATGCCGCGCAGGGTGTACGCCTGCAGCGCCTCGCGCAGGGCCTGATCCTGCAGCAGCACGAGGAAGTTGGTCATCGTGCGCTGCGACATGCAATCGGTCGACGCGCCAAGCTGGCTCACGGTGCGGAAAATCTCCTGCCGGTGCCGCGGCAGGATGCTCATGCCCTGCAGTTCACAGAGCTGCTCGAGCCATTCCGCCGCCCAGACGCGCTCGGCGGCTTCGCTCACGCGTCCCAAGGGGCAGAACGCCAGGTCCCCGGAATCCCCTGCGATGTCGTAGTGCTCGCCGCCAGCAGCCCACACCAAGGGCAACAACGAGTAGCCCTTGTCAAAGGCGAAGACCTGTGCGCCCGAATACCGGAACTGCTGCGCCGCCAGGGTGGCGAGCAAGGTCGACTTTCCGGCCCCTGTGGGCCCGAGAATCGCGGTGTGCCCCACGTCGCCAGCATGGAGCGACAGCTTGAACGGCGTTGCGCCGTCGGTCTTGGCGTGCAGCAGCGGCGGACTGTCCGACGGGTAGAAGGGACAGGGATTGCACTCCTGCCCGCCCCACACGGCCGTGAATGGCAGCAGGTGCGCCAAATTTAAGGTATGGACCAGCGGACGGCGGACGTTGGCAGCCGTGTTGCCGGGCAGCGACCCGAGGTAGGCCTCGACGGCGTTCACGTCCTCCACCCGGGCAACGAAGCCATGGCTCTCGATGAGCTTGACCATCTCCCGCGTGGTCTCGGCGAGGATTTCCGGATCCTCGTGCGAGAGCAGCAGCACACTGGTGTAGTAGCCATAGAGCACCATGCCGCTGGAGGCCTCGGCCAGCGCCTCGACGGCATCGTGCGCCATACGATCGGCGTCGGCGTTGATGTGCGTGGCCTGGCCGCCCGCATTCTCGCGCAGCAGGTTCATCATGCTCTTGCGCTTTTGCGCCCACTTGCTGCGGTACTTGTTCAGCGTCTTCTCGGCCTGCCCGGGATCCAGGTAGATGAAGCGCGAACTCCAGCGGTATGACACCGGCAGGCGCGAGAGCACGTCGAGGATTCCGGGAAAGCTGTCCGGCGGCAGGCCAGTCAGGCCGATGCAGGCGACGTTGCGCCGGCCGATGCGCGGCACGAAGCCGGTCGCGAAATCATGCTGACCAAGCACGCAGTCCAGGTACATCGGCACGTCGGCCATCCGAAAGGCGCGGCGCTGTGGCGTCAGGCTGACGCATTGCTCCAGGTGCGCCAGCAGCGGGCTGTCCACAATGCCGGCGCGCGCATCGACCACGTCGACCAGACGCCTGATCTGCATCAGGGTGGACAGGCGCGACTCCAGTGCGCGAATCTGCTGGCTGAAACGCTCCAGATTGCGGCTGGCCGTGGCCTTGACCCGCCCCTCGACGAACAGGTCGGCCGTCTTGCTGGCAATGTCAGGCATCGGAAACCAGGTCGCGGTGAGCACGAACCGGCTGCCGAACCCCAAGTCTCGCGATTCGTGGGCATGGCGCCGGACGTCATCGATCAGCCGCGTCGTGCGGTCGGGAAAGGCACCAGCCGGCGCATAACCAGGGGCCGGGGAGCGCACGGCGTCCACGTGCAGCGCCCAACCGTCGCCAAGCTTGAGCGCCGCGTTGAGCCGTGCCGCCATCGCGCCAAGCTCCTCGGGCGTCGACGAGTCAAGGTCGGGGCCGCGGTACTCCCAGCCGGCCATCAGCCCACCTGCCTTGGTCAGCACGATGCCATTCCCAACCAGGGCGGCCCACGGCAGCAGGTCGGGCAACCCGTAGGCCGCGTCGCGGAATTCCTTTAGCGCCCTCATGAACGCACCTCCCGCGACCTCGCGAAAGGAGTTGCCCGCGCGGGGTAATCGCGGCGGTACTTGAGCAGCCGTGTCCCAGTCTTGCTCAGCATTGGGTCGAAGGTCGCAGCGCGTGTCAGCGCCCAGTGCCCGAGCAACCAGAGGGCGACGCCGATCACCGCCGCCCAGATCTTGGCCAGCGAAAAAATGAAAATCCCGGCAACGATGATGAGCATTAGTACAAGCGGACGCTCGCCTCCCATCATCAGAATGGGCCTGTTCAACGCGTCGTGGATCGGGGTCTTGATGTCGTTCACTGGGGCACTCCACGGTTACAGCGGATCAACGCGCTCAGGTCGGCGGCGGATCGCATGACCACGGCGATGTCCGCCAGGGCACAGCCCTGCTTCATCAGGGCCCGGACGCCGGTCAGGATTTCCAGCAGCGCGGGATGCGGAGCATCGCCATGGCCCTGCCGCCGCTCCCCGAGCTGCCAGCGCATGGCTCAGGACACCAGGGTGCCAGTCAGTCCGAGCGCCGAGAGAAATTTGTTCCCCAGGACGATGAAGGCCACTCCCAGGACGACGTACAGCGCCTTCTTCGCGATGCCACCGAGTTCTTCGCCAAACACCAGCGCTGCACCCGCGGCCAGGAAGGCGATGACGCTGATGCCGGTGGCAACCGGGCCGGTCAGGTCGTTCTGCAGGGTGCTGATGGCGCTGTCCCAGGGCAGGCCGCCGGCGCCAGTGGCGAAAGCCTCGACCGTGGTGGCAGCAAACACGGCCCCGGCCAGCAACATGCGGCGGACCACCGCGGAGCGCGGCTGACGATGGATGCATGGCAGTTTGAAACGCTTCATTTCCGGCCTTTCGATGGGTTGGTTCGGAGGCCTGACATCGGCTCCCTACCCAGACTCCGCGCGTTGGGCCCCGACCGGTACCCTGCCGCAGGCTCGCGCCAGTGGCCGTACCCCTCAGCATTCGCAGACGGGGATTCGTCAAGCCAGGCCTGAACGTCGCGCGCAGCCACGGCGCGGCGTGCTGCAAGACGAGTCAAGGAGCGACGAGCGCCGACAACCCGGCCGCGATCGCACAGACGGCAAAGCCTTCCAACGCATCCCGCATGCCAAATGCCGCGCTGGCAAGCGGCCCCAGGAAGCTGGCCAATGCGAAGGCGCCGAACAACAGGCCGAACGCCGTCTCGGCATGACCATCTTTGACGATATGTGCCGCCAGCGCCGGCAATTTGCCGGCCATGCCGCCGAAGGCCAGGCCCATGAGCAGCGGATACAGGACGAACGCCTTCGCGTCTAGACCATGCAACGCGGCCAGCAGGATGGCTGCCGCCAGGGCGTTGACGGCCAGAACTGCGTTCCGGCTGAAGCGTCCGCCCCGAAAATCGGCGACCGCACCGAAACCCAGGCGGCCCAGACCGTTGCCGATTGCCATGGCAGAGACCGCAACGAGGGCGAATTCGGAGCCGAAGCCAAGTTCACGGGTGAGATTCCCGACCGTGGCGAACGAGGCCGACCCCAGCGGAGCGGCGATCAAAACCAGAGCGAGCGCCCAGCGCATGGAGCGATGGCCCAGCATGGTTCGCAGTCCGACACGGGTGGTGCCGTGCCCATCCTGGACCGGGAGGTCTGGCAGCCCGGCCCAGGCCAGCCAGCCCACTGTGGCATACAAGCCGAGCAGCAAAGCCAGCGCGCCGCAGCGAGCACGACCGCCATGCCGATCTCTGGCAGGCACTGACCATCACCTTTGGCGCACTGGCGGGTGGCCAGCCGGCCCTGGGCCTGCCCGCTCTTGGTGGCCTGTTCGAAGTCGACCAGTGCCCGCGCCTGGACGCAGCCCAGATCGACAACCGCCACCTGCTGGCCGCCGTGTTCCAGCTTGGCTGGTTCCGCGCTGAAGGCGGCCTCTCACGCGTCAACTACCGCGACATGGGCCCGGAGGAGCTGGGAAGCGTCTACGAGAGCCTGCTGGAGCTGGTGCCCGATCTGCAGGGGCTGGCAACACCCACGACCGCCCGCCTGGCCTTTGTCGGCGACGATGGGACGGATGCCAGCACCAAGGGCAACAACCGCAAGCTCACGGGCAGCTACTACACGCCCGACAGCCTGGTGCAGGAGCTCATCAAGAGCGCGCTGGAGCCCGTCATCGCGCAGACGGTGAAGGCCAACCCCGAACGCCCGGTGGAAGCGCTGCTTGCGCTCACCGTATGCGACCCCGCCTGCGGCAGCGGCCACTTCCTGCTCTCCGCCGGTCGGCGCCTGGCCGACGAGGTGGCGCTAAACCGCGCCGCGGCCGAACGTGAAGGCGGCGCCCCCACACCCGCAGACTACCGGCACGCGCTGCGCGACGTCGTGAGCCACTGCCTGTACGGCGTGGACAAGAACCCCATGGCCATCCAGCTGGCCAAGACGGCGCTGTGGCTAGAGGCCTACTCGCCTGACCGACCGCTGAGCTTTGTCGACCACCACCTCCGCGTGGGCGATGCGCTGCTGGGGGCAGGATCTCGCTGCCTACGACCCACGCCCTGCCGCCGAGCGGGGCCAGCCCTTCGCGTGGAACCCTGAGCGGCGCGCCCAGCTGCGCGCCGAACTCGACGCCTACTACGCCAGCCTCTACGGCCTCAGCCGCGACGAGTTGCGCTACATCCTCGACCCCAAGGACGTGATGGGTCCCGACTACCCCAGCGAGACCTTCCGGGTGCTGAAGGATGGCGAAATGCGGGCCTACGGGGAGTACCGGACTCGCCGTTTGGTCCTGGACGCGTGGGACCAACAAACCAACATATCGCCTGCGGCGCAACCAGCACCCACTTCGTATTCCGAGCACGGGATGATTCGCAATGCCGAGGAAGGCCGTCTGGCGGGCCTGGTAACGGCACTGGTCGCCGAGCGAACGGAGGGCAGCTCGCTGGTCGAGATTCAGTCAGCCGTGGCTGCCTTGGCGACAGCAGCGCATTATCTTGGCGCTGTCGACGGACAGCGCTTCGATGTCGTGCGGGGCTCGCTTGGGATACCAGACGTGACGCCTCTACTGAGCCGCATACTGCCCGTCGTGCAGCGCCTAGTTAGCGTTGACGTGCTTGTGCGTTCAACACGGGGTGGCGTGGCCTTCTACGCGCGCGGCGCCGATGCGCTGCCCGGTGATGTCATCCAGCTGCCCGAGTATCCCGAAACTGCTCGGCTTCTGTGGTTGGCCGAGAGCCGGCGCATGGCGTCTGAGGCCGAGAAGAACGCGGTAGCTCCCGCAACAGAGACCGAGCGGGTTGTCGTCCAACGGGTAGGCCAAGACCTATTCCGGGCTGCGCTGCTCGACTACTGGCAGGGTCGCTGTTGTGTGACTGGACTTAATATCACTGAGTTGCTTCGCGCCTCGCACATCAAACCCTGGGCTGCCTGTGAGAGCGATAACGAGCGACTGGACGTGTTCAATGGTTTGCTGTTGGCGCCGCACATTGATGCCTTGTTCGACGGCGGATGGATTTCGTTTTCTGACGATGGCCGCGTCCTGGCTTCAGAGGCGCTTCCATCCGACGCTGCGGCACGCTTGGGCGTCAGGACCGACTGGGGGGTTGAAGGGCTCCAGGCCGCCCACAGACGGTACCTTGCGTTCCATAGGCGGCACGAACTGCGAAGGGTGGCTTGAATCGTGATGCACATTATCGAACTGTCCCCAAGTAGCAGATCGAAGCCCTCGCGCGTCGCGTGTTTATGTCAGGACCAATGACGTCGATCAGCAAGCCTTGACCTACAGCCGCCACGTTCGCTACATTCGCACACATGAACTCCGCCCTGCGAGCTGCCCGAATCATCCGTACCACCATTGAGGTGGCGGGATAGTTCGCGCGCAACACAGGCCGACAAACCCGCCCTCGAGGCGGGTTTCTTTTTTCCCGCCAGGGGGCTTCCGATGAGCGAAGCCCCATGCGCATTGCCCTGTATCAGATCGACGCCTTCGCCGAGCGCCTGTTCGAGGGCAATCCGGCGGCCGTCTGCCCCATGGGCGCCTGGCTCGACGACACGGTAATGCAGGCCATCGCCGCCGAGAACAATCTCGCCGAGACGGCGTTCTTCGTCCAGACCGCGCCCGACTCAGCGGATCTGCGCTGGTTCACACCGCGCGCGGAGGTCGACCTCTGTGGCCATGCCACCCTCGCCAGCGCCCATGTCTGGTTCGAGCATCTCGGACACACGGGACCGGACGTGACCTTCCACACCCGCAGCGGCGCCCTGCGCGTCCAGCGCGCCGAGCACGGTCTGCGCATGGATTTTCCGGCGGTCGCTACGGTTCCCTGCGAGGCGCCAGCCGCACTGGCCGCTGGGCTTGGGGGCCATCCCGAGCAGGTGCTGCGGGGCATGGACCTGATCGCCGTCTTCGCCGATGCGCGACAAGTGCTCGCGCTGGACCCCGATTTCCGGGCCATCGCGGCCCTGGACACGCGCGGCGTCGTCGCCACCGCGCCGGGCGACGACTGCGACTTCGTCAGCCGCTGCTTTTACCCCGGGCTTGGCATCGACGAGGATCCCGTGACCGGCTCGGCGCACTGCGCCCTGGCGCCGTACTGGGCGCACCGGCTCGGCCGCGACCGGCTGCACGCGCGCCAGCTCTCGCGCCGCGGCGGCGCGCTGCACTGCGAGGTCCACACCGGGCGCGTGCTGCTCGAAGGCCGCGCGGTCGACTATCTGGTCGGCGAGATCGCCCTCTGACACGGAGAATTCCATGTACATCCCCGAAGCGTTCCGCGTCGACGACCCCGAGGTGCTGCACGCGCTGATCCGATCCCACCCCCTCGGCACGGTGATCACCAGCGGCAGCGGTGGCCTGCAGGCTTCGCCAGCACCCTTTCTGTTCGATGCCGCCGAAGGGCTGCACGGAACCCTGCGCGCCCATCTGGCGCGCGCCAACCCGCTGATCGACGCCCTGCGCGGCGGCGCCGAGTGTCTGGTGCTGTTCCATGGGCCGCAGGGCTATGTGAGCCCATCCTGGTATCCGGCGAAGCAGCAGCACCACAAGGTCGTTCCGACCTGGAACTATGCGATGGTCCAGGCGCGCGGCCGCGCCACGGTCATCGACGATGCGGCATGGCTGCGCGAGCAGATCGCCGCGCTGACGGCGGAACACGAAGCGCACCGCGATGCACCCTGGAGCCCCGACGACTCCCCCGCCGAATTCATCGCCGGCATGATCGCCGGAATCGCCGGGGTCGAGATCGCGATCGAGGCCCTGGACGGGAAATTCAATCTCAGCCAGAACCGAGGGCGCGCCGATCGCGACGGGGTGATCGATGCCCTGGGCTCGCCCGACGATCCGCACCGCCACCCCGAGCTCGCGGCCTTGATGCAGGGGTTGACCAGATGACGGCGCCCGATGTGCGCATTCGGCAAGCCACTGCGGTCGATGCCGTGGCGGTTGCTGGCCTGATCGGAGCGCTGCTCGCCGAGATCATCGAGGCGATCGGCGCGAAGGTCTTCGACTTCGATGTCGAGGCATCGGCGCTGTCGCTGAGCAAGCTCATCGGCTCCGGGCGCTACACGGCATTCGTGGCCGCGAATGTCGACGGCAAAGCAGTCGGGGTGATCACGCTGAGCGAGAGCTGCGCGCTGTACGCCGGCGGCTTGTTCGGCACCATCCCGGAGTTCTACGTCGAACCCGGGTGGCGCTCGCGCGGGGTCGGCGCGGCCTTGGCGGATGCAGCCCGCGCCCACGCGCGATCGCTTGGCTGGCCGCGGCTCGAGGTCACCACGCCGCCCTTGCCGGAATTCGACCGCACGCTGGCTTTCTACGAACGCTGCGGCTTTGCCGTGACCGGCGGGCGCAAGTTGAAAATCGACGTCCAGCCATGAGTGCGAGACCGACGCATCCGCATCGCGTGGTGTTTCTTCCCGGGGCCAGCGGCGACCCATCGTTCTGGCACGGGGTCGGGATGCTCCTGCCATGCACCTGGGAGCAACGCTTTCTGGCCTGGCCGGGATTGGGCAGACAGACCCCATGCCCGCATGTTCGCGGCTTTTCCGATCTCGTCGACCTGGCCTGCGCCGAGCTCACAGCGCCTTCGGTCCTCGTCGCGCAGTCGATGGGCGGTGTCGTGGCCATCGAACTGGCGCTTCGGATGCCAGCCCTGGTCACCCATCTGGTCTTGACCGCAACATCAGGGGGCGTCGACGTCGCCGCGTTCGGCGCCCAGGACTGGCGCGCCGAGTACCTGGAGGCCTTTCCGAACACGGCGCGCTGGATTCTGCAGGCGAAACCGGACCTTCAGGCACGGCTGCACGCGATCGACATCCCAACCCTTCTGCTCTGGGGTTCCGACGACCGGATCAGCCCGCCGGCCGTCGGCCAGCATCTCGAACGCGCGATCCGCGGCGCGCAGCTCGTGATCATCGCCGGCGGCGACCACGCCCTCGGCACCAACCAGCCGGACCTCGTCGCGGCACATGTTCGCCGCTTCCTCGCGCCGGACCGGGCGCCTGACGCGCCCCTTCCGACCTGATCTCCTCAATCAACGCTCCGACCCATGCCAACCCAGCCCATCGGCACCCCGCTCCCCCAGTGGATCGCGCCGCCGCATCCGCAAGCGCGCATCATCCACGGGCCACGCTGTCGGCTCGAGCCGCTCGCCGCCGAGTCGCACGCCGCCGCCCTCTACGAGGCCTACGCCGACGACCCAAGCGGACGAGGGTGGACCTATCTGCCCTATGGTCCCTTCGCCGATGCCGGGCAGTACGCGAAGTGGATCGATGACCTGGCGCAACGCAAGGATACGATGCTGTTCGCGATCGTCGATTCGGCCAGTGGTCTGCCGACCGGCGTCGCCGGCTATCTGCGCATCACGCCGGAGGCCGGCTCGATCGAGATCGGCCACCTGCACTTCTCGCCCCGTCTGCAGCGCACGCCGATGGCCACCGAAGCGCTGTTCCTGCTCATGCGCGAGGCTTTCGCGCTGGGCTACCGGAGGCTGGAGTGGAAATGCGACAGCCTGAACCAGCCATCGCGGCGCGCCGCGGTTCGTCTGGGCTTCAGCTACGAGGGCACGTTCCGCCAGGCCACCGTGGTCAAGGGCCGCAACCGCGACACCGCCTGGTTCAGCATCATCGACGGCGAATGGCCAGCCCTGCAAGGGGCCATCGAGGACTGGCTCGATCCCGGGAACTTCACCCCGGATGGGCGCCAGCGCAGCGCCCTCGCCGGGAGGATCGCGACGAACGCCTGCACGACGGAGGCCGTCGCCGGCAGCCCGGGCTGAGCCGTAACGCCGCCTGCTCCGCAGACGTCCGCTACGGCTGTTCGGCAAGAAACGCCAGTTCGGGGCTCGACGTCGTCGCGGCGACGTCGATCACCTCGTAGTCGGCCACGCCGGCCATCTTGAACGCATCGCCGGCCAGGATCGCGTCGAGCTTCGCGCGCGCCATCGCCGCGGCCAGGATGAGGCCGCCGACACGCGGGCGCTGCGCCCCCGAGAGCAGGAAGTGCCCGGCCGCATAGTGCTCGCGCAGCCAGGCACGGTGCGCGTCGACATGCCTGTCGACCTCGTGCAGCGGAACCTTGTAGCGAAGAATGATGGCGTACATGAATGCATCGTCCTGTTGAAAACAGGACAAGCTTATCCGGTGCCAGCCATGGCGGCACGGTTCTCGTGGATGAGGTCCGTCAGCAGATCCGCGACCACGCGCACCCGGGGTGAATCCCGCAGACCCTGCTGGATCACCAGCCAGATGTCCTGAGACACGCACTGCGATGGCGCCAGGCAGCGCTCCAGCAGCGGGCTGGTGTCCGCGATGTAGCAAGGCAGGACGGCCAGGCCCAGGCCCCGCTCCGCAGCGTGCAACTGGCTGAAGAGGCTGTTGGCGGTCAGCGCAATCGTGGCTTGCGGGAAGCGTTCGCGCTGCCAGCGGGCCTGCACGAGATGCTGCACCGAGAGGTCCCATCCGATCCACGGCAGCCTGGCAAGATCCTCCCGTCCTTGCTTGCCCGCGGCCGGCGCCAGGCCTTGGCGCGCGTAGACAGCGTAGGCCTGCGTGCCCAGGCGGCGCACGACGAGTCCACCCGACTCGGGACGAACCAGGCGCAGGGCAAGATCGGCATCGCGGCGGTAGAGGTCCTGCACCGCGGAGCCGGTGATCAGTTCCAGCACGAGATCGGGGTAGCGTGGCGCCATCTCGGCCCAGCGCGGCAGGATCAGCAGGTTCGCCAGCGCCTCGTTGGTGGCCAGCCGGACATGGCCGCGCGGCGTCGAGCCCAGGTCCGCGGCGTGCCCGCGCAGTTGCACGACCGCATCCTCGACGCGACGCGCCTCGTCCAGCAGACCGGAGCCGTCTTCGGTCAGCCGGTAGCCGCTGGCATGGCGCACGAACAGCGACACGCCGAGCGCATGTTCCAGCTGCGCCACGCGCCGGCCGACCGTAGACGGACTCACGCCCAGTTGCACGGCGGCGCCCGACAGGCTGTGGGTGCGTGCGACCAGCAGAAACAGGCGCAGGTCGTCCCAGCTCAGGTTTTCCATGGATGCAAAACCACCTTGCATGGATTTCTCTTCACGAGCATAGCAGCGCTGCGAATAATCATCGGTGTTGCGGCGGCGCCTTGCCGCCCTCCTCACGAGACCTTTCATGAATACACGACGCCTGGGCCGTGACGGCCCCGAAGTCTCTGCCCTTGGGCTTGGCTGCATGGGTATGAGCGACTTCTACGGAAGCCATGACGACGCGACATCCGAGGCGCTGATCGGCGCTGCGCTGGACCGAGGCGTGAACTTCCTCGACACCGCCGACGCGTATGGACCGTTCAGCAACGAGGAACTGGTCGGCCGAGCGATCCGTGGGCGCCGTGGCGAGGTCTTTCTGGCCACCAAGTTCGGCATCGAGCGCGACCCCGCCGACCCGAAGGGGCGGCGCATCAACGGCAGGCCCGACTACGTGCGCCGGGCCTGCGACGCCAGCCTGCGACGGCTTGGCGTCGATCACATCGATCTGTACTACCAGCACCGGGTCGATCGCAACGTGCCGATCGAAGAGACCGTGGGCACGATGGCCGACCTGGTGCGCGCCGGCAAGGTGCGCCACCTGGGCTTGTCCGAGGTCGCTCCGGGGACGTTGCGGCGAGCGCATGCGGTCCACCCGATCACAGCGGTGCAGAGCGAATACTCGCTGTGGACCCGCGATCCCGAAGATGACGTGCTCGACACCTGCGCCGAGCTGGGCGTGGGCTTCGTCGCCTACAGCCCCTTGGGGCGCGGATTCCTCACCGGCGCCATCCGCAGTCCCGCGGACTTCGAACCCGACGACTATCGCCGCAGCAGCCCGCGCTTCCAGGGCGAGCACTTCGAAAAAAACCTCGCGCTGGTCGCAACGGTGCGCGAGCTCGCGACGGCGAAGGGGTGCACGCCCGCGCAGCTGGCGCTGGCCTGGGTTCTCGGGCGCGACCCGCACATCGTGCCGATTCCGGGAACGCGCCGGCTGGCGCGACTGGAGGAAAACCTGGGCGCCCTGCAGGTGACTCTCGCCGTCGAGGAACGCAAACACATCGACGCGCTGTTCCCGCCGGACGCGGCCAGCGGCACGCGGTATGCCGAGAACATGATGGGCCTGGTGCGCGGCTGATCCGACGCGAACGATCGCCAGCTTCCTCCTGCCCCACAATCATGGAACACCGTGCCACACAGCGTGACGCCGACGCGCGCTTCACCGTGCTGATGGCGGCGGCCTGCGGCGTTTCGGTGGCGAATCTCTACTACGCGCAACCGCTGTTGCAGCAGTTTGCCGGAACCTTCCACGTCACGATCGCCAGGATCGGTATCGTGCCTTCGGCCGTGCAAATCGGCTACGCGGCCGGGCTGATCCTCATCGGTCCGCTGGGCGATCGCCACGCCCGCCATCGCATCATCCTCTGGCTGTCCGCGCTGCTTGTTCCGGTGACCCTGTCGGCAGCGCTGGCCCCTTCGGTGGCCTGGCTGGCCACGGCAGCATTCGCCATTGGGGTGTTGTCATCGATCGCGCAGCAGATCATTCCACTGGTCGCGCACCTTGCACGGCCGGAGGAACGCGGCCGATCGATCGGGACCGTGATGAGCGGACTGATGATCGGCATTCTCGGCGGACGCGTGCTCGCCGGCGCGGTGGCGCAGTGGAGCAGCTGGCGCGTGGTGTTCGACGTCGGCGCAGCACTCAACGCGGCCATGTTCGCGATGCTCTGGAGGGAACTGCCTCGGCAGCCAGCGCCGGCACACGCTGGGCAACGCTATCTCGCGCTCATCACGTCCACGTTCGCCCAGTTCGGAAAATTCCCCGAATTGCGCACGGCAGCATTGACCGGCGCGCTGTTCTTCGGCAGCTTCAGCGTGTTCTGGGTCGGCTTGACTCCACTGCTGCAGAGCACGGACTACGACTACGGTCCTGCAGTCGTGGGCTCCTTCGGGCTGCTGGGAATCGCCGGCGCGAGCGCAGCGGCGCTCTCCGGTCGCTGGTCGGACCGTGCCCGGGGCCCTGGGCGCATTCGCGGCGCGGCCCTGCTTGTCGTCCTGGCGTCGTGGGGCGCGGCAAGCTTCGGCGAGCACTCCCTCTGGGGGCTCGTGGTCGGTATCGTCGCCGTGGACGCTGGCTGTCAGGCGGCGCATATCGCCAACCAGGCGTCGATCCACGCGCTGCCGAGCGAGGTACGCAACCGCGTCAACGCCCTGTACATGACCTACTACTTCGGCGGCGGCGCGCTTGGGTCCCTGCTGGCGAGCCACGCCTGGAGCCTGGGCGGGTGGCCCGCCGTGGTCTCAGTGGGTGCCGGTTTCGCCGTGCTATCGCTGGTCGTGCACGCGCTGGGTTGAAGTCCTACAACTGTGGGGGTGCTGGCTAACGTGCGAGCGATGCCAGCACCGCGGGCGCGATTCGCCTGTGCAACGGTCTGACCGGGATCATGTACAGGTGCCCGAGCAGGTTGTGGACCCGGACCACCGTCGTGACGGTCACGAGAACACGGCCAGTGCCGCATGCCCGCCGATGCACGGAAAGGACGACGTCCAGGTGCTTGTCCCTGTCGCCCAGCAGGGTCTCGGCGAATGTGTTCTGAACCAAGGTGAAGATGCCAACGCGGTCGCCGGGCCGATAGGCTGATTCGGCTCCGGCCGGGTCGACGGCGCTCAAGGGGCCAAGATCCTTCAGCCCGACGAGAACCGCTGCGCGGTTGCGCAATGCCATGCATCGCTCGACCCATGCCGGCGTCGTGGCGAGCGACTGCATGAACAGGCGGAGCGCTGACCGTCCATCATCGACCAAGTCGATGCTCCATGCGTCGAAAAAGTTCGCGCCAGGCAGATGGTCTGCGATCAAGCTGCCTGACGGTACCTGGGTCGCCTTCGGTCTTTCCATGGCATGCGGGGCGAAGAAAGGTCTCGAGAACGCCCGCGGCGAAGGGCCGGACGTTCAGACGCCAAAGTAGAAGAATGCCGCGGCTAAGGTCGCCTCGGTCGCGATGGCCAGCCAGATCCAGGGACCAGCGCGTCTGCACTGAAACTCCAGGGCACCTAGTCCGGCCAGCGTTGCACAGGCCAAGCCGACGCCCTGGCCGACCATGGCTCGAACATCCGCATCGGGCGTGGACGATGCACGCCAGAGCAGCAGCGCAATGCCCAGGAACAGCGCCGCATTGCGCCGCGCGACTAGGCCAGCGACCGGTGCATACCCTGCGCCAAACAGAGCCAGCAGATGGCGATTGAAAAGCGGCCAGGCTGCGGCGAGGGCAGCGCAGAGCATGGCGCTGCCTGCGGCCAGCCGGGCGAATACTTCCGCTTCACTCATGCGCAGTCCCTTCCATTCGGGCAACGCCATGCAGGAACAGGTCAAGCATCTGCTCGAAATAGGGCGCGATGGAGACATCGCCGCTGCCGAGCCACCGCATCAACGTCCCGATCCGTAGGAAGACAAAGTGCTCCGTCAGGGCGGCGATCGATGGATAGGTGCGGATCTCCCCATCCATGCACCCCTGCTCCAGCAAGCCACGGACGATCTCCTCGAAGACCGTCCGCTCCACTGCTGCCTTGTTCGATCCCACCGTCGCCAGGCGATGCTGGAGATAGGGTCCGACGTAGACCCGCATGCACTCTGCATACTCGCCGTCGAGACGCAACAGCTCCCGCAAACGCGCGGCCGTGCTGCGGCGTCGCCGGCAGTGTGCAAGGCTGGACTCGCGCCGCTCGACGGCATCGCGGTAGAAGCGTTCCTGGATGAACGCCTCCTTGGTCGCGAAGTGCTTGTAAAGGGTTCCCCTGGCCACGTCCGCCGCCGATGCGATCGAGTCCATGGTGACGGCCTCGTAGCTGCCGGCATCGAACAGCGACCATGCCGCGGCGTAGATCTGCTCTCGAAGCGCGTGCTCCTTGCGAACTCGTCGCCCCTCACGCAATGGAGCGCGATGCGGGTCACCTGATGCATGCACAGTGTTCATTTTTAGACACTGTACATGAATCCGAGACCACCCCAAATATGGTCGGCGCTACAAGGTGAAACTCGCCAGGATTCCAACCGAGAACGCAAGAGAAATGATCTTCGCCAGCGTCATGATGCCTGCAGATCGCGCCACGCGCGGCCTTCGAGAAGGGTAGGAGCCCAGGACGCTGAGCAGCAAGAGGTTTTCGAGCTCATCGAATCCTGCCGCTGCGAAGCCCGTGACCTGGGCGATCACGGCCGCCTGTCTATGCATTGCGCCGTGCTCGGCTGCGAGCATCCAGATGGTCGCGGTGTAAAGCATCGGAAACACCAGATCCACTTGCAGCATGCGCCCGAACCAGCGTCGACCGCGGATTCCATACGCATCGAGCAAAGCATAGAGAGTTCGGCTCCCATAGGCGGGCCGCAGGTCAGCCTGCAAGGACCCGCCAGCGAGCCGACTCAGGTCCAACACGCCTCCTGGCAGCAGCCAGAACCCCGCCAATGCCAATCCGGTCAACGTGAGCAGCAGTGTGCCGATGGAGATCGCCATCAATGTTCCCCTGGCGCCGGGAAGATAGCGAGCGTGGCGCGTATCGCCTCGGCCAGTGGTGTCGACGGGACGATGCCGACGATCCGTTCCATCCCCGCGCCGTCGATGCGGTGTGGAATCTGCCACAGGTATCGCATGCGCCAGATCTCGCGCAGCATCGGGTTGACGAAACGTGCCACACCGATCGCGCCCCAGGGCAATGCGCGCACGCGGGTCGGCGCTGAGGAGTCGATGACGCCGACTGCCCGCGCCGCCTCGGTGATCGCAGCCGCCAGCTGTGCGCCGGTCAGCGTGTTCCCAGAAAACAGGACCGTCGCATGACCGGGCAACCGCTCTTGGCCTTGCGCCAGAAGCACGAAGGCGCGGGCGAGATCGGGGAGGTAGGCCCAGGCGTGGTCCCGGTCGAGCGGACCGGGATAAGTGATACGGCCACGGCGGATGTCCTTCGCAATGACCTGATCCATCCACGATCCGCTACCGGGGCCGCCGAAGAAGTCCCCGGCGCGCACGACGATGCTGCGTGCACAGCCGGCCCGCATGCGCGCCTCCATCCGGCAGCGGATCTCGCCCTTGCGCGTGCTGGGCCGCTCCGGCGTCGTGTCGGTGATGACGGGCGGCATCTCGCGGCCGTAGTTATAGACGTTGCCCGGCAGCATCAGCGTCGCGCCGAGGTCGCGCGCCACCGTCACCGCCGTCTCGTTCAGCGCCAGCGCCTCCTGCTCCCACCGCGTGTAGATCGGATTGAGCGCGTTGACCACGATCGCAGCACCGCGGGCCGCGTCGACGATCGCGGCCGGCTGTTTCGCGTCGAGTGCGACATGCCGGACGCGCGCATCACCCGGGTCGCGTAGCGGCCCGCGCGACTGGGCGATGACGCTCCAGCCTGCATGTGCGAAGGCTCGCCAGGCGACGCGGCCGAAGCGGCCGTTGGCGCCGAGGATCAGGACGGTCTTCGAGGTGGGCATCGTGATGGCTCCGTTGCGGAATCACTGCATTGTTGCCGTAGCAGCGATCATCCACAATTGCACAAAGATGTCTTGGAGATATACACGAATGAATGAATCCAACCCGCCGACTGCCTTCGACTGGACGCTGGTACGGTCCTTCCTCGCCGTGCTCGATGCCGGCAGCCTGAGCGGTGCGGCGCGCCAGCTCGGCGGCAGCCAGCCGACGATCGGACGGCACGTCGCCCAGCTCGAGCAACAGCTCGGCGCGACTCTGTTCGAGCGCGGTGGGCGCGGGTTGGTCCCGACGGCAGCGGCACTGTCGATCGCCGATCAGGCGCGGTCCATGGACGACAGCGCGCAGGCGATCGCGCGCAAGCTGACCGGGCTGGGCAGCGACATGCAGGGATCGGTGCGTGTCAGCGCCAGCCAGATCGTCGCGGTGCACCTGCTGCCGGGGTTGCTCGGCGCGCTGCGCCAGCAACTGCCCGGCGTGACGGTGGACATCGTCGCGTCCAACCGCATGAGCAACCTGCTGCGACGCGAGGCCGACATCGCGATCCGCATGGCGCGGCCGCAGCAAGCCTCGCTACTCGCCAGGCGCATCGGCCGTGTCGACATTGGCGTCTACGCCAGCGCTGAGTACCTGCGCCGCCACCCCGCGCCGCGGACGGCGCCGGATCTTCTGCGTCACGCGCTGATCGGCTTCGACCAGGACGAGCAGATCATCCGGGGCCTGCATGCCGTCGGCGTGCCGGCGACGCGGGAATCGTTCCAAGTGCGCAGCGACGACCATCTGGTGCACTGGCAATGCCTGGTCGCGGGACTGGGCGTCGGCTTCGCGGCGACTTGGCTGGCCGAGCGCGAGCCGGGGCTGCGCCGGCTGCTGCCCGACCTGCCGATCCCGCCGCTGCCGGTGTGGCTGGCCGTGCACCGGGAAATTCGCAGCAGCGCGCGCGTCAGGGCGGTGTTCGACTTTCTTGCCTCGGCAGTTGCCCAGGCGCTGTGATGCCCATATCGCACCACCGGGTTCCACCGCCACGGATGTGCCGATGTCCCGCCGGAACAATCAACCAAAGCCATTGGACGCGCGCCGTGCCCTGCTATCTGCCCGGCAAGTCCTTCACAACCCTAGATCGGACAACCCCGGGTGGTCGTCCGGGCGACGCCCGAGAGGCCAGAAATACTTGCGCTCAGCGTCCTTGATTGGTAGGTCGTTGATGCTCGCGAAGCGCGACGTCATCAAGCCTTGGGCGTTGAATTCCCAGTTCTCGTTGCCGTAGCTGCGATACCACTGGCGGGCGTCGTCATGCCATTCATAAGCAAACCGCACCGCGATCCGCTCGGCGCCGAAGAGCCAGAGTTCCTTGATGAGACGGTAGTCGAGCTCCCGAGCCCACTTGCGCACAAGAAAGGCCTGTGCCTGCTCGCGGCCCACTGGGAATTCGGCGCGGTTGCGCCACCTGGTGTCGGGGCTATAGGCGAGAACCACGCGCGAAGGGTCGCGCGAGTTCCATGCATCTTCCGCCAGACGGACTTTCTGGATCGCTGTTTCCAGCGTGAACGGTGGAAGCGGTGGACGACTTTCCATGATGGTTTCCCCAAAGGTCATCAGCGTAGACAGAGTTGTCTACATGCAGGCAGCCTAAACGAAGTAGACAGATCTGTCTACAATGTCGGCATGCAAACCTCCGCATCTCCATCGAAGGAATCTTCGGCACGGGACCGCATTCTTCTGACCGCGCATGCGCTGTTCTACCGCGATGGTGTGCGGGCAACCGGCATTGACCGCGTGATCGCTCAGGCCAAGGTCACCAAGGTCACCTTCTATCGGCATTACCCGAGCAAGGATGACCTCGTCCGTGCCTATCTGGCGTACCGGCACGACCAATGGATGGCCTGGCTGCGCACGACGCTGGCGCGGCAGGTCGCCTCGCAGCCAACGCCATTGGCGGCACTCCTGGCGACCTTCGAGGACTGGTGGAGCAGTCCCGACTATCGCGGTTGCGCGTTCATCAACGCGGCGACCGAATTGGGAAGCGCCTCTCCGGATATCCTCGAAGCCGTCAGAAGGCACAAGGTCGACATGACATCAGCCTTGGAATCCCTTCTGCCCAGCGGCCCTGGCCGTGCCGGCAGGGCCCGTGCTCTCGCTCTGGCCATCGATGGAGCCATCGTCCACGCACAACTCGGCATGTCCCTCGAGCCGCTGTTGCAGTCGCTCAAAATGATCCTGCAGCCTCTGTTTGCGCCTGACATGGTTTGATGGAACTGTGGTTTGCCGCAGATATTCACCCTCCAGCCAGATCGCGCAGGTGGGTCGAGGGCCCTCCCGAGTCGTACCGCCGGCCCCACCAACGTCGTTACCGCTGGCGCCCACGCACCTCCTGTTTCATCAAGGCGTCGTAGCTGCTGCCTAGCTAGCCGCCTGCGCGTGCACTGGCTGACCCTTGCGATGGTTTCGCCACCCCTGCGCCCATCCTCGACCGCGCCCATGTAGTCAGAGCCCATTCGCCATCTGGGAACGCGAGTTACGCTCCAATTGATCTGCCTTCGCCACAGGCAACCCAGAGGCCACATGGGGTTTCAAGGGCTTACCCGCCCCCCGCCCTGATTCGCCCACAGATTCTGTGGATAACCTCGTCTGATCTGCGCGCATACTCGCCTGTTCATCCGCCACGATGGCCGCCAGGTCAGCATCGACTACCCGGATGCCCAAGCGCACGGCCTGGCGGGTCGCCCTCTCCCGAAACGCGGCGCTTCCGGTGATTTCCACCCGGCCGCCGAACTTCTGGGCCGCGATGCGAAGCGCGGCCTCCACGCTGTCCGCACTCTTGTCGTGCAACTCGATGCGCCGGCCGGTGTCGGTGAACATCTCCCGACCGCCGGAGTCTCGGTAGCGCACCTGCTGCCGCCGCTGGTCGATCTGGGCATCCAGTCCTGCCAACACCAGCTTGCGCAGCGGCTCGACTTCATCGCCCTCAATGCCATCGCGTTGGTGCCTGGCTTCCCCACGTTCACGGTAGCGAATGCCGCGCAGCGCGGCCTGCGCCGCTTCGTCGCCCTGCTCGGCCTGACGCTCAAGCCACTTGCGCCAGACCTCGCTGCGCGGCTGGCTGACAGAAAGCGCCTTGCGCTCTTCGGCCTGGCGCTCTTGCAGTGCTTCGCGCTCCCGCGCCGACATCCAGGCCCAGAGGGACTGTGCGACGACAATCGGCTGGCCATCTCGGCGCGCGGCGGCGTAGGCCAGCGCCCTCGCCTCGCGCTGCTCGGCCTGCAGTGCGGCCCGCTCGCTCCGGTGTCGCTCGCGCATCTCGGCACGCTGCCGAGGTTTGTCTCGGCGCAGAACGTCCTGTTCGATCTTGAACCGATCGGCCAGCGCTGCGCGCGCTTCGGCGCGCTGTTGCCTGCGCAACGCGCGTTCATCGGGATCGCGACGGGTGCCTGAGAAGGAAGAAGCGTTCTCCCGGTCTCCCAGGCGTCCCCATGACGGCTGCGTAGGCTGAACCTGCCGGCGTGCAGCCTCGATGTGCAGGGCATAGACAGCGGGCAGATCGGGAGTGCATCCTATCGGGACGAACGCGCCCAGCCGCTTCTCCAGCTCGGCCTTGCTTGCCCAGCGGCCGAGCTGCGAAGCCTTCCCGGCGAGGACCCGGCCATCGGGAAGGCGTGTGGTCACGACCAGCCCGGAGCCCTTGGCCTGCATGGTGACGCCATGTCTGGCCAACGCCTTGTGAACGTCGGCCCAGGTAGGTGCCGGGGAGCCAAGAGCCTGGCGCAGGTCCCGGGCAGGAGCACCGGCGACCCAGGCTTGAAAGGACGCGTATCCAAGTCGATGTTCTGCTGCAGCCGCGCCACGCGTGAGCCGGGGCTTTCCATGTTCCTTCAGCAACCCGCGTTCGCGTCGCTCCGCACGGCTCATGCGCACGATCTGCGGACCGGCGTCTGAGTCCAGCGTGATGAAAGGACCGTTCGCACGTTGGTGGCCGAACTCGAGCTCCAACTCCCGCATGCAGCGGTCGAGGATCAAATAATCCTTCTTGAACGGCGGGCTGACGGCCCGGAACCTTTCCGGGTGCACCCGGTTGATGACCAGATGCACGTGGTCATTGTCGGTGTCGCGATGGATGGCCCACGCGGCCTGGTGATCGCCGTAGCCCAGTGACTGCATCACATGGCGACACGCGCGCTCGGCCTGGCTGGCCGTGGGGCGTTCGGCCTCCTGCCAGTTGATGGCGACGTGGTAGACCGGGTTGCCGTGGAACCGCCCCCTGAGGCGGCAAGCGTCGGCCGTGCGATCGAGGACACTGGCGACGTCTTCGGCATAGGCGAGGCGGTTTTCATGGAGTGCCCAGAACAGCGCCTCGTCAGGGATGTTGATGTGTCCGCCTTCGAGCATGTGACCGTCGGGCAACGCGCTGTCGGGGGCGGCGCGCATGATGTAGCGCATGACCGGCGCGAACCCGTTGCCGGCTGCAGAGTGCTTCAGGGTGATGACTTTGGCGAGCATGGCGCCCTCCGGCGCAAAGCCTGGGCGGTACGCTGCAAGTCTTCAAGAACGCGCCAGAATTTCCGGCGCTCCTCGGGACTGGCCCAGCCTTTGTCCTTCGGGTAGAGGTGCTTGATCAAGCGGCCGAGCTGATCAATGCGCCCGGCGGTGTTCGCGTCGGCGCGGCTGATGACGGGCCGATGAAGAACGCGTCGCCGGATCAGTTCCGAGCGCGACATGCCGGCCTGGCTGGCCTGCGCCGACAAATCCTGCAAATCCGTCTCGGTGAAGCGGACGGACACCCAGTGGGTCCGGGAAGCGTTCTGTTTCATACCCTGGCTCTGCGGGCCGGGCCCCACATCGTTCCGTTGACGGCCTGTTCCGAATCGCTGCCATCCGGTTCGAAGCCGATGCCGGTGGTGTGCATGAAACGCGTGCAAGGTAAGGCGACGTGTCACGTTTTCCGCTGCGCTCCCAAACGCGCCCCGTCGCCACTTGGTCAGGCTCCGCCCGACACCCGGAAAGCACAGCCGCGCGGCATGGCAACACCACGTCGCCACGGCCTTGCCGGCGGCGATGCTCCGCGGTTCCCTTGTCGCACCCGCCAGATCTGAGGGCCCACCCCGCAGAGTCCGGCCATCGGCCCAGCCCTGCGGGCCGCAACTGAGAGAGTCTATGGACGGCAATGACGACAAGGTCGACTCGCCATTCGATGCCCAGGCGGCAGCCGCGCAGGTTCCCGCCGCAGCGGCTGCGCTGCTTGCTGCGCTCAAGGCCAAGCGAGCCGCCAACGCGGCGGCGACGGCCCGCGAATTTGCGCTCAAGAGCGTTCGCGGACTGGAACCCGTGATCGTCGATCTCTTCGACTCCGGCGCCACGCTGGGCGAGGTGTTCAACATCCTGCAGCAGGCCCTGCCCGCGGTGGCGCCAGCGGAAATGCGCTACGCACTTGCCCAGACGCGAGAGCGTTATCGGCTGAACGCCCAGCCTGCGAGGCTGCCGTCCAGCGACAAGGCTTCCGCACCAGCAACGAGTCGCCGCGCTCCACGCCCGGCCCCTGCAGCACGATCTGCTACTCAGGACGCTCCGGCGATTCGTGCGTCGTGCGCACCCGGTATTGCGGACCTCCCCAATTGGGCCGACGGCTCGGATCGCCGCCCGGACGAATCCGATGCCGATTACGCCTTGCGCAAGAACCTTGAGGGCCCACCTGAGGCCAGGCGCAAGTTCATTGACGACCACAACATCTGAACCCCCTCACGGCAAAGGATTCAATCATGCTCAAGACCTTCATCATCGACGGTGACAAAGGCGGTGTCGGCAAAAGCCTCGCCGCACGCGCCCTGGTGCACCACTACCTGTCTCTCCCTGACAGCCAGCGTCCACGCCTGGTGGTCTATGACGCCGACATGTCCAATCCGGATGTCTGCGGCGACGGCGGACTGAAGGCTGGTAGCGGAATCATCGGCACCGCAATGCTCGACCTTTCCACCGAGAGCGGATGGATCGACCTGGGCACCCGGGTCGCGATGACGGCCACTGCCGCGGCCGACACGGAGTACCGCATCATCGTCAACATGCCCGCGCAGATCGGCACGCGCGCCTTCGACGGCTCGATCCATATCGTCAGCGAAGTGCTGCGCGAGGCCAACGCGGTCCCGGTCTGGATGCTCAGCCGCACCCAAGAGAGCATCCGCGCGCTGCAGTACCGGCTGCGCCACATGCCGGCACAGTATGAGATCGGCCTGATCGTGAAGAACCTGTTCTTTGGCGCTTCGGAAAAGTTCGCCCTGTGGGATGGCGACGACCTGTGCAAACTGCTGATCGAGGAACGAACCTGGGCCGAGACCGAGCTGCCCGAACTCAACGATCAGCTCATGGTGATGATCGGGCGACGGCCGTTCCACGAGGTACTCGCCACCGGCATCGACGGCAAGCCCCTGCAATTCGGCTACCGGCTGGCCCTGACCTCCTGGCTGCAGCGTGCCGGAGCGGCAATGGCGCAGGTCGAGTCACTCGATTCCCTGGGCGTCGCGTGATGGCCTACAGCAACTCGGAGCAAATTTTCATCGACGCCATAGGCGCCCTGCCGACTGAGGATCAATGGAAGGACATCCGGTCCCTGCTCGGCATCCTCAGCAAGGCTGGCTTCGAGGTCGACGATCCCTCGAATGCGCCGCACGTCACCTTGTTCGCCTGGGGCTGGGCGCGGTCGACCGGCCGGGCCGATGTGCTCGCCGCGGTCAAGGCCGCAGTCCTGGAGAGCGCAGGTAGCCAGGCGCCCTCAACGCTGCCCGCCGACTTCGGGCCTGTGTTGGAGGCACTGACCGCCTTGCGCGCGGCGCCGGTCAGGATCGATCTTGGCGTGCTGCGTGACGCATTGCGCGAGTCGATCAGCACGATCTGGCTGCTGGCCGGAGGGCTGCTTCTGGCTTTCGCCTTCTGGGCCGGCATGCTGTGTGGCCAACGCGAGATGCTCCCCCTGCTCGCAGCCAAGCAGCAGACCATCGACCAGTTGAGCGCCCGGTGGCATGCGCGCTGAGGACGCTCGAAGGGCCAGCCTGATCAGCGCAGCGGCATTCTCGGGGAGCGCCTGGCTATGGGGTGGCGCCAGCCTCGCCGGCCCGGCGTTGTCGATCACCCTGCTGCTGTGGATCGCGCTGGGTCAGTCGGCACCTGAGCGTCTTCTGGTCGCAGCGGCCTACTACCTGAGCGGCAGTTGGCCGATCGTCGGGGCCGTGCTCGGTTACTGGGGTCCCCACCACATTGCCGCCGCGGTCGGCGCCTGGTTCGGGACATCGCTCCTGCTCGCCTCTCCGTGGGGGACTCCACCGCGTCGGGGAGGACTGCTCGCCGCACTGGTGTCGACGGCGTTGCCGCCGCTGGGCGTGATCGGGTGGTTGTCGCCCCTGACCGCCGCCGGCGCCCTGTTCCCGGCGACGGGATGGCTCGGCATCATCTACCTGATGATGATGACCGTGGCCCTTCCGAGCGCATTGCACGGCAACACTGCAGCGAGATGGCTGCTGGCGAGTTTGATCGGCCTGGCGCTGGGTGCCAACTGCGCAGCCCGTCTGGCACCCGAGCCGCACCTTCCTTCTGGGTAGGTCGGAGTGCAGACTCGGATCACCCCAAGCGACGGCAATGTGCTCGCCTCGATCCAGAACAATCAGGCAGTGATCAGCGCAGGCATCGAGCAAGGACTCGGCGCACGAGTGGTGGTGTTCCCGGAGGCCATCGTGCCGAACTGGTACGACGGCACACGTGCCCAACTCAGCGCAGCCGTGCCACTGGGGCAGATATGGCTGCTCGGCGTGCAGGTCGAAAAACGCGATGCCATTGTTCTTGCGAAAGCAAGCAACAGCAAGATGGACCCGCTCGTCGCAGCCGCTGGGTTACTGCTTGGTGGCGACTGGCAACCGTGGAGCTCCCGCTCACTGCGTCCTGCCTGGTGGCAACCGGTGTTTGACGTCGATGGCCGGCGCGTGTGGGCCGCCGTCTGCGTCGAGCAGGTGCTGCCCTGGACATGGCTCGAGGCAATGGCACAGCGGCCTGATGTGATCCTGGCGCAGACAAATGCTTGGTGGGCTGGCCAGGACCGGGAAGCGCCGGAGATTCAAGAAGCCAGTACCAACGCATGGGCCCGGCTCATGAGCGAGCCGGTCCTATCGGCTGTGAACTGGTAATTGGCGGCTGAGTTCATGTCGACGTTGCGCGGGCCGGTCCGCTCGATGGGAGACCGGTCGTCGGCCTGAGTGGTCCCGTGTCAACGGGATGAGAGCCGGAAAGCTGTCACTGTCACTCAACGTCAGCGCTCGGCGGGCCGTGAAGGCGCCCCCCATATGGGACCCCTGGCAACAAATTGGTGCGATGCAAGATGCGGCGGCCGCGGCCACCCCGGTCAGTCGCAGCTTCAAGCAACTCCTCACGCAGGTGGGCCATCCGGCTGCCAAGACCGATATCGAGCCGCTGATGTCTCGATGCCGTCTGGCCGAGTCGTTCCTGACCGGCGCCCAGAAGGACGAGGTGACGAGCCTGGGTATTTCGCGATCGCTCGCGAAATACCCAGGCTCGTGTTCGGACGGACCCATGCTTGCGGCGGATCGGGCCGCCGCGCCGGCAGACTCAAACCATGATATGGGCTGCGTCCCCCTCCATGGGCACCGCGGCGCGCAGCACCTGCGCGAGCAGCGGCACCACCTCGTCGATCAATGCCGACTGTCCCGCCTGCGGCACCAGCAGCGCGAACTCTACTTGCGGCAGACTCGGCAGGCGGATGCCCGAGAAGGAGCGCAGCGGCCGCAGCCCGGCCGGCAGCGCGCTGGCATTCAGGCAGGAAACACCCAGGCCCGCGCTGATCGCCAGCTGAAGCCCGGCGACGCCTGAAGCGCAATGCGCCACATAGTGTTCGATGTTCCGCGCGGCTAGCGCGCGCGCGACGAAGCGATGCACGGCGCAGGATGCAGGAAGCACGACCAGCGGCAGCGCCCCGCCCGCGGCAGCCTGCAGCGATGGATCGGCGACCCAGGCCATGGGTTCGCGAAACAGCGGCACGCGCAGCACGCCGGACGGCGTACCTCTCGTGGCTCCGCGCTCCAAGATGCGCATGGACAGTCCGAGGTCGTAGGGCTCCTCATCGGCCTCCTGCTCGATGCTGGCGCTCTTGCGCACGGTCACGTGCAGTTGCAGGCGCGGATGGCTTGCGCGCAGCCGCCGCAGCAGCGCGGCGATCCCCGAGGGGTGGAAATAGTCCGTCACGGCGACGCGCAGGCTGCCCGCCAGATCCACGCCCTGCATTGCCAGCACGGCTCGTTCATGGGCATCCAGGATCTCCTGCGCATGGCCCAGCAGCGTGCGCCCGGCCGGGGTGAGTTCGGCGCCGCGCTTGCTGCGCAGCAACAGCGTGGCCGAGCAGGCCAGTTCGAGCTTGCGGATCTGCTCGCTCACCGCAGACTGCGAACGGTACAGACGCTGCGCCGCAGCGCTGAGGCTTCCACTGTGCGCCACGGCAACCAGGGCGCGCAGGCATTCGGGGTCGAAGGTACGCATCGGTCATCCAACGGGTTTCACGATGGATTACACCATCATTTCCCGCTTTACCGATGCTTTCCAAGCGCCTAGTCTTCAAGCGTCACCCACGGAGCACGAAGCACCATGCCCTTCATCACACTGCAATACACGGCCGCGGTCGATGCGGCCAAGGCCGCGCGCCTTGCCAGCGAAATCGCGGATCTCGCATGCACTGTGCTGCGCAAGGATCCGCGGCGCACCTCGGTGCTGCTGCGGCCGGTGGATGCGTCGCATTGGTTCATCGCCGGGCAATGCCTGGCGGACACTGGGCGCAACGCCTTTCGCCTGGAGGTCACGGTCACCGACGAGTCCAACACGCGAGCCGACAAGCAGCGCTTCCAGCGAGAGGCTTTCGCCTTGCTTTCGGGCCTTTTCGAGAACCTTCACCCACACTCGAACGTGCACGTGATCGACTGTCGCGCGTCGGCCTACGGCTACGGCGGCATCAGCCAGGAAGAACATGGGTACCGCGCCACGGCGCCCAGTGCGCCGGATCGCACCTGAACCAGGAGACAACGATGCCTTTGCTCACCGTGACGCTGTACCGCAAGACCCGCCCCGCGGGATTCAAGTCCGGATTGCTCGATGCACTGCATGCGGCCCTCGTGGCGAGCGGTGTGCCTGAGGCCGACCGATTCCAGCGTGTACTGGAACTCGACGCCGAGAACCTGCGCATCGATCCGCGCTATCCGGATGCACGGATCCCGCGCGACGACGACGCCATCCTGGTCGAGGTGCTGTGGTCGGTGGGGCGCAGCGTTCGCGTCAAGCGCGCGCTGCTGGCGGACCTGATGCAGCGCCTGCAGGGGCTGGGCATCGAACCCGAGAAGGTCATGGTGTGCTTCAAGGAGACCCAGTGGGAGAACTGGTCCTTTGCGGGCGGGCGTCTGCTGCACGCCTGACACTGCGGGCGTGGCGACCCGGCGGTACTCCCGCGTGGCGTGTGAAGGCCACGCGGAAGGTTCCGACCGAGGCGTAGCCGACGCGCCCGGCGATCTCGACGATGCTCAGGCGTCCCTGGCCCGGCATCTGCCTAGCTGCCGCCATGAGGCACCCCGCTCCTGTACACGGGTCGCAGTATGTGGGCTCTACAGATCCACGGCCAGCGGAAACGCCATGCGCAGCCGCCGATTCGAGATCCTTTCCTGCGGGCTGGTGGTCCTGCTGCTGGCCGCCGCCAGCGATGTTGCCGGTCAATGCAGCAAACCGGTCGCCGTCAGAGCGCGTCGACAGTGCCCGCTTCGGCCGAGGACCAGTCCTCCGGAGTCTTGGGTGCGAATCAGGCTTGCCTCCCTACCGCCGACAGAGGGACGAGAGTCCGCGCAGCGGGCCCACCGAACTGAGTCCGAGCATGGCACCGACCTCGCTGATCCTGATGCTCGAGCAGTGCGCGCCAGCCATCGCTCCCGTCACGATGGCTGCCATCGTGCAGCAAGAGAGCGCTGGAAACCCGCTGGCCTTGCATGACAACACGACCGGTCGGGGCTACCGCCCGGCAAGCGTGGCGGGCGCGGCCCGAATTGCGCGTGAACTCATCGCGCAGGGTCACTCGGTGGACGTCGGGTTGGCGCAGCTCAACAGCAGGAACCTATCCACACTTGGGCTCGACGTGGAACGAGCGCTCGATCCTTGCGAGAACCTCCGTGCGGCTCAGACCATGCTTCTGGACGGCTGGGGCCGAGCCGGCACGCTTATGGGCATGCTATCCGCGTACAACACCGGGCAGGTCGCGAGCACCAGGGGCGCGGACTACGGCGCCGGCGTTTTCGCGCAGGCCGGGGTCATCGTGCCGTCGATTCCCGATGGACGGATGGCTCGCTGGGCGCTGGCCTCGACCTCTTTGCCTCCGGTGCAACCCACCATCACCTGGGCCCCACAGACCAGCCCCCTCGCACCGAAATCGGGAGATCTGCACCCGCGGTGGTGAGGTCCGTTCACCAAGCGACACGCGCGCGACGGCGCGTCGCTCAATGCATGTCGCTCGGTCCTGACGGCTTGCCGGAGAACTCCATCGGATCCCGCTCGAGCTCGCTGATCGCCTCGTCCAGCGCCTCCTGGTCGGTGGCGAAGCGATCGTCCCAGACATAGGACGTACCCTGACCGTCGACCACTTCAAGGATCCAAGCGTCCTCGCCATCGCCGTAAATCTCCACCGCGACGGTAACCCCCTGCCGCGTGATGCGCTGACTCAACGGCGATTTCACGAAGGGCGACTCGTCCTCCATCGACGTCGGCCACCTTCTTGCAGGGCTCATGGACATCGCCTCGAGATGCCCCGCCCTCGCCCGCTTGCACGCCTGGATGATCTTGTTGATCAGGTCATCGGCGATGCGCGTCATTTCCCGCGTGTTGCGGGCAAACTCGGCCAGTGCCTGGGCCGAGGCAGGCTTGGTGTCATCGATCAGCATGGCGGCGGCAGCGTCGAACATCTGCCGGACCTCCTCCAGGCGCGTGAGCGCCCGGTGCGCCTTCTCCGGGAAATTCAACTGTTCGGCACCGCCAAACAGGCCGTCCATGAATCCGTCGAGTTCCTGGGCCCGCATCGCTGCCAGCGCGGCCAGGCCTGCGCGCGTGGCCGCAACCGACTCACGGGTAAGCCGGAATGGCTCGCGACTGTCCTGGTGCCGTGCCAGTCGATTCCATAGCCCGGACATGAGCGTGTTGACCAGGACCTCGACGTCGTCAGCGGAGTCGAACTGCGGCAGCTCGCCGTGCCAAAGAGCTGCAACCACGCCCATCGGCGAAACGTCGATCGCCGGCGACGCAATCGCGCCCATGAACAGCGTCCTGGCCGCGACAAAGGGCGTCGGGCAATGGTGTCGGTCCAGCAGAGCCCGAACGGACCGCTCGCTGACGTCGGAAGTGCGTGGGATTTTCATCGGAGCAGCAGGAAACCGAATCGGTCGTAGCGCGCATGGCGGTTCATGCACAGGGATTATCCGTCTGCGCCGCCAGCCCTTGCTTGCGCAGCGCCCTCCATCGCTGCCGCATGCGTCCACTGTCACAGCCGCACAGGCGCGTGGCTTCGCGCTCCGAGACGGCGCCCACGCAGATCAATGCGACCACGGACGGCAGGTGGCGCATCGCGTCGCTCTCCTGCCGGTCACTTTCCAGGCGGACTGCCTCCATGACACGCCGCTGCTCCACCTCGATGAGCTCATCCTCGACAGACAAGCTGTGCAGAGCGGACGGAACGGGGCTGCGAACGCCCTCGTCCGGCTCTTCCTCGTCCTGCAAGGAAACCTCGCGGCCGCGCCACCGCTCAACCGTCCCCCACATGCGGCCCAACACATAGGTGCGCGGGTCTCCGAGCAGTGGGTCGTATTTGTCCACGCCGGCGGCGCGCTCCAGGCACATGGTGTAGAGACTCTGGCGCGCGTCCTCGAGAGTCAGCGTGCTGACCGCCGCGAATCGACACGCCTCTGCCTCGACGCTGCGATACAGCAGCTCAGCCCGCTCCAAGACCTCGGTGTCATCCATGGTGAGCCTCCAGGAGGGCGCGCACGCGCGCCAGCAGTGCGTGTTGCAGGTCGGCCTCCGCGTCGTGCAGCGCCTCGCCAAGATGTCCGTGGGGGTTGCTCCGTGCCATGCAGCGATCCAGCGTTGCGGCATGCTCAGGGACAAGGCGCCGGCACAGTTCTTCAGAGATCCGCAAGGAAAAGAAGGTTCCTGCGGATCCCCCCGGGGCCTGCGATGTCGAGGAGTCTCTGGAAATCATCGCCGACAATCCCTGCACGTCGCTCCGTTCCCGCTGGGCGGGCGCGGCAACCGTATGCCTGCGTCGCCTTGCTGCAGGGGCTTGGGCGGCCTGCTCCTGCGCAAGCGCGCAGCGGTCGCCCGTGATGGGCTCCGTGGATTCGAGCACGATCCTGCGCGCGGCGGCATCGAGTGCACAGAATCGGTTCCAGGCGTCGACGCTGTGAAGGCGTCCGGCGTCGATCAGCCCGCGGGCCACCGGATCTCGGGCGATGCGCAGCATCATGCCAGCCCAGGCCTCCTGCTGCCCAAGGGTGCGGGCGACCGCTGCCGTTGGCATGCCGGCATCAATCAAGCGCAGCACCGTCGTGGCGTATTCGCCCAGGGTCAGCTCGTCACGGTGCATGTTCTCGGTCGCCTGCAGGACCAGAGTCGCGGCGCCGAGAGGCGGGTAGACCTTGGCCCGCAGGCTGGACCAGCCTAGCAGCTTCGCTGCGCGCCAGCGGCGTTCCCCGTACACGATGACCCATTGCGCGCCGGCTTCACACACGCCGATGGGCTGGAGCTGACCCACCACCGCCATGCTCCGGGCCAGGGCATCGAGTGATACGGGGTCAAAGTGCCGCCGCGGCTGATCGACGTCTGGACGCAGGCGGCTCAGCGGAACATCCATGAGACGCTGAAGTTGAAGCGCGTCGGCGTCGAGATCAAAGGGTTGCGTGTGCGAACTGGACATGGACGAATTCCCGTGAAGTGCAATTGATCAAGGCGTCAACCGCCCGCGGCGCGAGGTGGCGTGACGCGCAACTTCTGCGCAAGACTCTCCAGGGCGGCTTGCACCGCCTCGCTCGGACGAGCCGGCGGCGCTCCGGATCTGAACTCGGGCGGGCAAACAGGAGCCGCACGCTGTCCGGCTCGCTTCTGCGTGGCCATCCATTCGGCGCGCAGCTTCTGGACGTCACCCAGCAGGGTGCCGACGTCATGCCCCTTGCGCACGTACCAGTCGTGGTTGCTGCGGACGTAGTGGGTCGCGACGTCAGGCGCCTGCACACCCAGACGGCGCACCAACTCGGCAACCTGATGACGCGCCCGGCTGTCACGCAGCGGCGGGGCGTCATAGCGACTCTGGTAGGCGGCGCCGTACTGGGCCCACACCGCGTCACACAGTTGCTGCTCATCTGGCGTGAGGCGCAGCTTGCCGGCTTTGGGTTGGCATATGCCTGAAGAACCGGGGGGCGGCAAAGGCGCGTCAGCGCCTGCAGGAGCGGGCATCGCGGCGAGCACGGGTAGGTGACGCTGTGACGGCGCGGCGAGCGTCACAGGCTGTGCGCCATATCCCCCTTCTCCTTCTTCTTCTCCTTTGGCAGGGTGCTGGGGAGGAGGCGTCACATGTGACGTGGCATCCGTCACCAAAGTGGCGTCACCGCGCGTCACGTCCGGCGTCACGTCCGGCGTCACATGTGCGGCGTCACCAGCCGCCACCGCCGGCGGCGCCGCCGGATCTGGCGCGACCGGTCCGCCCGGCTCCATCGCCTTGCGCCGTGCGCGCAGCCGGCGCATGCGCTCGGCACTACTGCTCGCGCGCCGAGTGGGTTGCTCATCGCGCTGCAGGTGCTGAACACGATCCCAGGCATCCAGCGCGAGTTCGGCAATCAGTGGGTGGTACATGCGCCCGTCGCTGCAGGTGATCCAGCCACGCAGGGCCACGTCCCTGACCTTGCGCCAGCGCATCAGCGTCAGGCCTCCGGCGAGAAACGCCAGCACGCGATCATCGTCGGGAAGGCTGGCTGCGGGCACCTGGAGCCAGGATTTCGCCCACAGCGCCACCGCAGCCTTGAACTCCACCGGGGTGGATAAGGCGAAGAAGTCGGAGTCCATCAGCCGCGTCACGTCGAGTGGCATGAACGGCATGCTGCGCAGGTCGCACGCGGGCGGGGTCAGCGGCGCGGTGTCCGGGCGCATCGGGTAATTTCTTGGGAGGCGGCGCCGAGGCGCTCACAGTGCAGCCGAGCCAGAACAAGCGCGGCGCTTCCGTTCGGAGCCTTGGTGCGCCCGTGTTTGATGTCGCTCACGGCCGACAGCGACAGGCCGATCCGGCGCGCGATCTGCGTCAGGCTCATGCCCGATCGCTCGATGTTGGAGATGCATCTTGCCCAGTCCATACGCAAAGTCTACGGTAAGCCGTATAACTGCGCAACGGCACACCGTCACGGTATTCCGTAATAATTCAACCCATGACAACGCCCGGCGACATCATCAAGAAGCGCAGGGATGCGCTTGGCCTGACCCAGACGGCTCTATCGAAGCAGGCCAAGGTGCATCTCAACACCCTTCGCGACATCGAAGCGAAGGGCGGAGCGAAGTCGAGCTTTCTTCCGCAGCTCGCACGCGCGCTCGGCATCGACATCTACGCGCTGGTCAATGGCGAGCTGTCCACGATCGACGATCGGCCATCGAACGCTGAATCTGGCGCCGCCAGTCCCGGCGGGAAACTGGAGGCGGCGCGTGCCATGTCTCTGGTCGACGAGATCATCGGCCAGATCGCGCCCGTTTTGCAGAGCGCGGCACGCGAGGAGTTCCAGCGCTGGCTCAGCGGCGAGCACACCAGGGAACAGGCCAGCGCCATCCTGGACGCGCTGCTCAACGCCTCGAAATCTCTGCCCGCCTCTCCAGCGGGCCTACTCGAGTCGCCACGGGCACCGGCCAAGGCCACGAAAAAGAACGTCACATGAGATTGCGCACTGGCACGCTCATTCCAGGAACCGAAACCCCGGTCGGCACCGGCCTGAATGCCCCGGTGCGCGCAACCATCCGCGTCGAAAGTGCCCTGCACCTCGCCATCGTCAAGCGCCTGCCGCGGGAGAAGGTCCTGGCGGAATGCTTCTGCGCGATGCTGTTTCGGGGCTGGGGCCTTCCCACGCCCGAGCCCATCATCATCCACGAGCATGGAAGCCTGATCTTCGGCAGCCTGGACACCGGTTACCCGAACCTGGCGCAGCGTCTGGGGTTCTCGGAGGAACTTCCGATCGAGCACAAGAAGCAACTCGAACTCGCTGGGTCGCACATCGTTTGCTCCTGGGACGACGCGCCCAAGGCGACGGCGGTGGATGAAGCCATCGCAAACGCCGACCGCAATCTCGGCAACGTCCTGTGGGACGGCACCGACCATGCCTACATCGATCATGACCGCACGCTTGGGCTGATCGCCCAGCAATACAACCTCTTGGCGGAGATGGCCAAGATCGTCGGGAAGGCCCGCGAGATCGAACAGGGCGCGGTCGCGGCAGCCCTCTCCCTGGACTCGACCCTTCCGTCCCGATTCGACGTGCCGGACGGTGTGGATTTTTCGCAGTTCGTACACTACACCCAGCAGCGATTGAGTGGATTGGGTGTGCGCCTCCTGAATCGTTTTCCCAAGCCTGATGACCTCCTGACCGACCTCGAGCCCGCTCCATGATCGCCGAAGCACCCGAACCCAACGCCCACTGGCGGCCCGTTTTCTGGGAGCCGGTGGCAGGCACCGGCGAGCGGCTCATGGTCGGCGTCCTCGTGCAATGGAACGACCAGTTCACGGCGCACCGGTTCATTCGCGACGACGTGCTCGATTGCCTGTACGGGAAGGCCGCCAAGGGGGCACGGACCCTGATCGACACCGCCCTCCAGAATCTGCGGGACATCGCGGCCGGCGGGGCCCTTTACGTCGACACCATGCCCGCGTTGTATGGCGTGCACCCAGGTCAGTTGCGACATACCCATGCCGAGAGTCTGGCGGAGGTGTTGCGCACTGCGGCGCTGCTGTACTCCAGTCTCACCAACCTGGACAAGCTCGACGAACTCGAGGAAGTCGACGCTCCCTCGCAGGAGGAAGGCAACAGGCGGTTCACCACGGAGGTTCGCGACCGGGTGATCGCGGCACGCCCGCAGTTGACCCAGTACTTCGGACGCACGGCTCCCCTCATCGACGGCGGCGAGCTCACCAGATTCGGGTTCGTGAGCCCGCGCGTCATCCTTCATTTCGGCGTGCTCTCGGCGGTCAGGCAACCGACCGGCCTGCGTGACGCCAGAGCCCGATTGTGGGAACTGTTCCGCGCCCGCGAGCTCTCGGGCATTAATCTCGCCGCCCTGATCTTCGGCACACCGAGCGCCGAGGATCCGACCCTGTCACCGCGCCAGATCGATGCCATGCGACGCAACCTGGACGAGATCGAGCGCGAAGCTGACAGCTACGAGATGCGGTTTTTCGCGGTCGCGTCCGTGCAGGCCGGCGCCGACCGCGTGCTCGAGCTGGCCTAGTCTCCGCCGCCCCGCGCGAGCCGCCATACGGCGGTTTTTTTGCGTCTTGCAGGAAGCGGTAGGCACAGGGGACATCCCCTTCGCAAATGAAATACGGCATACCGTTGTTTTTATGTGCGGTATGCCGTATATTCTGGGTTCATCGCAACCTGGAACCGCTCCCCATCCATGCTCTTCCTCCGCTCCTCCGTGAACTATGCCTTGGTCGGCGAGCGCGATGGCTGCGCGGGCCGGGAGCCTGCGCCACGCCTGTGGCGCAGGACGGACTATCGATCGGGTTATGCCTGTGGCCTGCTCGAACGCGCGCAGCGCATCGCCGGCGCCGAACGCCAAGCGGATTGCGCGCTCGGGCAGCCACCGGAGGACGATCATGCTGACGTCAGCTGAAACCTGGGAAGTCGGCAGCCATCGCTGCGTCGATCGGGGGTTACCCGATGGCCAGCGATTCACTCTCTGCGAGATCTATAGCGGCGCGCTCGACAGCCTGGAGCAGGCAGACGCCGCGCAGCACCTGGTCGCGGCAGCACCCGAGCTGATGCGTGCCCTGCGCCTGATGCTTGCGCAGGGCGCATCGGACAGAGCCCGGGCGATAGCCACCAACGCCCTGAACATGGCCCTGGGAGTGCGTCAATGACCGCACTCCTGACGAACAGCGGCATCGACGTGTGCCCCGGCGAGCTCGATCCCTCGACCGTACGCATCGACGACATCGCGCACGCGCTGTCTCTGCGCTGCAGACTCCTCGGGCACACGAGAATCCACTACTCGGTCGCGCAGCACAGCCTGCTCGTGACCCGCATCCTCGAGGGCATGGGCGCACCCCGGGACGCGATCCTCTGCGGCTTGATGCACGACGCGCACGAGGCCTACGTCGGAAACGTACCGACATCGATCAAGACATTACTCGGCGCCGCTTGGGCGGACGTGGAGCGGCAGGCTGAGGCGGCCGTTCTCGTGGCAACCGGTCTGACCCACGCCATGATGGACTGGCGGGACTTGATCCGCCACGTCGACCGGATCGCACTGGCCACGGAACGGCGCGACCTGATGCGCTTCAATGCCGACTCGAATCGCAGCTGGCCGGCGCTTGCCGGCGTCGAGCCATATCCCCACCCCGCCACGGAAGGCGGATGGTCTCCGCGCTGGTGGGAAGAGCTGTTCCTCGACCGATTCAAGAAACTCGGCGGTGTACAGATCCACCCCGTGCACGCCGCGATGTTCCGGCCCACACGCAGCGGCGTGACGGTTCTCTAACGACATCCGAAGGAGTCGCTCATGAAGCGTTCAATTCTCACTGTTGGCATGCTCCTCGCGGTTGGCCTGGCCGGGTGCGGCAGGCATGGCTCCGCGTCCGCGCCCGGTCCGAGCCCCTACGCTGGACACGACAAGGCGTGGTTCGATGCGCACATCAAGGAGCGCGCAGCTGAGGTCAAGTGGTGCAACGGCAACAGCGGCTACGTCAACCCGCTTCAGCCACCCCAGCGTGCCGACCAGGCCACGACCTGGGATCCGTCTTGCGACGCAGCCTCAGATTCGTGGAATGCCGGGCTGCGCAACGCCAGGACCGGCCCCGGAGCATTCTGAATCGGGCTATTCGCACTCATCAGCTGGACACCGGCGACGGTATGGACCGTCCTCGGGGTCAGCCAGACAAGACCAACAGAAAGAACGTTAAGGAGGCGCTCGCGACGCGCGACGCTGACTGATCTCGGAAGACCGACCTCCATGTACAACGACCTCCTCGAGCTTCCCCAACGCGTGATCGCAACGGCCCGCATCGGCGTGCGCCCCGAATTGCGTGACATCGAGACCGCAAGCCGCCAACTGATCGCCGCGCGTACGGAGCTGCAGCGGCGTGGCCGAAGCGCACTGGACCTGGAACCGGCGCGGGTCGCCATCGCAGTGCTGCGCCTCGGCCACATGCCGCATCGCAATGCCTGCATCGGCGCCGTGGCGGCGCTCGCCGACGTGATGACGGATCCGGAGCCCCTCGACGGGGATGTGTGATGGCTTTGGACGTGGGGCACGTCGCAAACTCTGACGATCCTGGTGCTCGCTGCGGCACCGCCCTCGACACCCCTGCCGCCATGCTCCTGCGCGCGGATCTTGCGGAGCATCGTCGCCTGGCCCGCGGCTTCGGCCTGAACCGGAACTAACCCATGGCTGACAAGATCCTTGTGACTGCCCTCGAGGGCGCCCGCATGCTCTCTATGGGTCGCTCGACATTTTGGCGCGCCGTCAGCGCCGGCATGCTGCCGCAACCCGTGCGGATTGGCGGCGTCACGCGGTGGCGAGTGAGCGATCTGCTTCGCGCTGTCGATCCAGCCAGTCCGCCCACCACTGCATCAGCTCCCGGCGCTGTTCAAGATACTGCGCCCGGTTGTACGCCGCCCGAACCGCATCAGTCTCCCGGTGCGCGAGCTGGCGCTCGATGACGTCGTGCGCGAAGCCTGATTGCTCATTGAGCACCGTGGAGGCCAGCGCCCGGAACCCGTGCGCGGTCATCCGACCCCGATAGCCCAGCCGGTAGAGCGCGAACAGAAAGGTGTTCTCGGACAGCGCATGTCCAGAGCGCAGCGGCGAGTCCAGCACGAGATCGCGATCGCCGGTGAGCAGCCGAAGCTGTTCGAGCACCGCCTGCGCCTGTCGTGACAGCGGCACGACGTGCGGCAAACCCGCCTTCATCCTGTTTTCAGGAACGACCCAGACCGCGTCGTCCTCGCGCAGCTCATCCCAGCGCATGCTGCGCAACTCGCCGACGCGCACGAAGGTCAATGCCAGCAGCTGCAGACCCAGTCGTGTAACCCGCTCGTCATAGCTGGCAATCGCCGCGAGCAAGGCACCTGTCTCGCCGGGCGGGATGCTGGCCATCGGCTTCTTCACCTTGCGCGGCTGGAGAACCCGCACAAGACCGGCGGCACCGTGACTCTCGATGTAACCGACGTCCTGGGCGTAGTCGAACACGGCAGTGATGCGTCCGGCCACGCGATGCGCAGTCTCAATGCGCCCACCCGTCTGGACCGCCTGCACTACCTCGACAAGCGTCGTGCGCCGGATCTGGTCGATCGGCAAGGCTCCAATGACGGGGTAGGCGAAGCGCTCCAGCGTGCCGGCGACCTGGCCCTGATGTTTACCGTTGGAGAGGCCGGGAAGCTTGATCTTGAGCCATTGCTCGGCGACATCCTTGAACGTCGGCACCACCTTCGGCGCCGGCGTGGCGGCCTCTGCCTCGTTCGGAGCGCCCTTGGCCTGCACGTGGGCCACCCTGGCCTGCGCCAGACTCATGACCGGGTAGCGGCCATAGGTCCGTGTGCGCTGCTTGCCATCCTGCGCATAATTCGCCCGCCAGCTCTTCAATCCGGTCGGCGCCACGAAGAGATACAGCCCGCCGCCGTCGGTGAGCTTATAGGGCCGCTCCTGCGGCCTGGCCGCCTCAACAGCCTTCACGGTGAGACCCATGGTATCGCCCCTCTCGATGCCATGAACGATACCACATTTGGAGGCTGGCTGGCGTGGTACCGCCGAGGACGCAAAGGGACGGCGAGGGGCGCGTTCCCCTATGAAAAAGCCCCGTCGCAGAGACTGCGCGGGGCTTCCGGGGATCGCTTTGGATCAATTCTGGCGGAAAGGGAGGGATTCGAACCCTCGGTAGGCTTGCGCCTACGCCTGATTTCGAGTCAGGTACATTCGACCACTCTGCCACCTTTCCTGGGTTTTGAGTTGTGGTGATCGGGAAAACTGAAAATTATATCAGGCACCCGGCAGCAGGCTGGCTTGTCCACCCAGGTACGGGCGTAGGGCTTCGGGGATGTCGATGCCACCATCGGCGCGCTGGTGGTTTTCGAGCATGGCCACAAGGGTGCGGCCTACTGCCAAGCCCGAGCCGTTGAGGGTGTGCACCAATTCCGTCTTGCCGTTGTCGGCGCGGTAGCGCGCCTGCATGCGGCGCGCTTGGAACGCCTCCATGTTGGAACAGGACGAGATCTCGCGATAGGTGTTCTGCGCCGGCAGCCAGACTTCGATGTCGTGCGTGCGCGCACTGCCGAATCCCATGTCGCCGGTGCAGAGCACGATGGTTCGATAGGGCAGTTGCAGTCGTTGCAAGATGCTCTCGGCATGGGCGGTGAGCTTGTCGAGCGCCGCGGCCGATTCTTCGGGGCGGGTGATCCAGACCAGTTCGACTTTGTCGAACTGGTGTTGGCGGATGAGGCCACGCACATCCCGGCCTCCCGAACCCGCTTCCGAGCGAAAGCAAGGCGTGTGGGCCACGTAGCGCAGCGGCAGTTGCGATGCTTCGACAATCTGGTCTCGCACCAGATTGGTCAACGGGACTTCGGCCGTGGGAATGAGATAGTGGCTCTCGCCGTCGCCATGTTTGACGGGGAAGAGGTCTTCCTCGAACTTGGGAAGCTGCCCGGTACCGCGCAGCGCCTGGGCCGAAACGATGTAGGGCACATAGGCCTCGGTGTAGCCATGTTCGGTGGTGTGCACGTCGAGCATGAACTGGGCCAGTGCGCGGTGCAGCCGCGCAACCTGTCCGCGCAGGACGGCAAAGCGCGAGCCGGAAATCCGCGCGGCGGATTCGAAGTCGAGACCCAGCAGGGCACCGACGTCGACGTGGTCACGAATCGGGAAGTCAAAGTCGCGCGGCGTGCCCCATCGGCGCAGCTCGACGTTCTGGGCCTCGTCGGTGCCGACGGGCACCTCGGGCGCGGGCAGATTCGGCACGGCCATGAGGAGATCGAGAAGCTCTGCCTGAAGCGCGTCGAGGCGGCTTGCATCGGTCTCCAGTGTGAGCTTGATCTGGCCGACCTCCTCCATGATGGCGGTCACATCCTCACCTTTGGCCTTGGCCTGCCCGATCTGCTTGGAGAGTTGATTGCGCCTGGCCTGCAGATCTTCGGTACGCTTTTGCAGCGTCTTGCGCTCGGATTCGAGGGCTTCGAAGCGGGCGACGTCAAGGTAAGTCTGGGGCTTGACCCGAGTTTCAAGCCGTGCGACGACGTTGGGCAGGTCTTTGCGCAATAGAGTGATGTCGAGCATGATGTCTGGGGGTTCTCAAGTGGGGAGGCCGCCGCGTCCGGGCAGCCGGGCAAGCGGGGATCAGGTCTCGGCTCTGACCAGAAGTCCGCGCGGCAGGGGAAACTGCACCGACTCGGTCACGCCATCGAGTTGGCGCACGGCCACCGCGCCGAAACTCTTCAGTCTGGCGATCACCTGTTCGACCAGGGCTTCAGGGGCCGATGCACCGGCGGTCAGGCCGATCTGGCTGGCGCCCTGCAGCCATTCCGCCCGCACGTCTTCGGCGCTGTCGACCATATAGGCGGGCTTGCCCATGCGCTGCGCAACCTCGCGCAGCCGGTTGGAATTTGAACTGGTCGGGCTGCCGACCACGATGACGACATCGACCTGCGAGGTGAGCAGCTTGACGGCGTCCTGACGGTTCTGGGTGGCGTAGCAGATGTCTTGCTTTTTCGGCTCACGCACCTGCGGAAACCGGGCGCGCAGGGCCGCAACGATGTCGACGGCGTCGTCCACCGAAAGCGTGGTCTGGGTGACATAGGCCAGAGGCGCGTCGGGCGCAATGGCCAGTCGGGCGACGTCTTGGACGGTCTGCACCAGATGGATGCCGTCGGCCTGCCCCATCGTGCCCTCGACTTCGGGATGCCCGGCATGGCCGATCATCACGATCTCCAGACCTTCGCGGCGCATCTTGGCCACTTCGACGTGCACCTTGGTCACCAGCGGGCAGGTCGCATCGAACACCTGCAGGCCCAGCGCCTGCGCCTGGTCACGCACCGCCTGTGAGACCCCGTGCGCCGAAAACACCACCGTGCCGCCCCGGGGAACATCCTCCAGATCCTCCACGAAGACCGCGCCCTTGGCCTTCAGGTCGTTGACGACATAAGTGTTGTGCACGATTTCATGGCGCACATAGATGGGTGCGCCAAACCGCGTCAAGGCGTGTTCGACGATGTCGATGGCCCGGTCCACGCCGGCGCAGAAACCGCGCGGATTGGCCAGCAAGACTTCTGGAGAGGCGGCTGAATCGGTCTGTTGCGACATAGGTGAGTTTTGCGGCCTCAAAGCACGGCCAGAATCTGAACCTCGAAGGTCGTGGGACAATCGGCCAGGGGATGGTTGAAATCGAGCAGGATCGCATCGCCCTCGACATCGATTTCGCGCACCAGTGCGCTCAGCAGGCCGACTTCACCATCGGCCTGGATGGGCAGGCGAAGACGCATCACGTCGCCAACCTGCGGCTCAGGGCCGGGATACTCCCGCGCTCGCTCCACGCCCTCGCGCGAAACCCAGCGCAACAGGCCCGGGATGCGAGCCCCGAAGGCCGCGCCTGCGGGCAGGTCGAAGGTGCGGTGGGCATCTTCGTCGAGCCCGACGAGCAATGCTTCGAGCGCCGGGCTGAGCTGCCCCTGGCCGAGTGTCAGGGTTGCCGGCGTGCCGCCGAAGGTGTTGACCGCATCGACGCCGCCGGGGTCGCTCAGACGGTAATGCAGGGTGAGATAGGAATCGGGTTGAACGCAAGGCACGATGATGGGCGGGCAGGCAAAATAGTGCACTGACGCAGCGTAAACATCCATTCTAGGTGGAACCCCCATGGCCACGCGCATCGCCGATCTCCCCGCTGACGCCCGCCCCCGCGAAAAATTGCTGGCGCGTGGCCCGCACGCCCTGGCCGACGCTGAACTGGTTGCCATCGTGCTGCGCACCGGGGTACGCGGACAAAGTGCGATCGACCTTGCCGCCGCCCTGCTCGACCGCTTTGGCGGCCTGCACGGTCTGCTCAACGCCCCGGCCGATGATCTGCGCAAGGTGAAGGGTCTGGGTGCCGCCAAGTTTGCCGAAATCGCCGCCGTGCTGGAACTGGCCCGGCGTACCTTGAGCGAGCAGATGACCCAGCAACCGCTGCTCGACTCACCCGCCGCCGTGCGCGACTATCTGCGGCTGTGGCTGGGCGCTCAGCCCATGGAGATTTTTGCCGCGCTGTTTCTCGACGCTCAGCACCAACTGATCGCCGCTGAGGAACTCTCCCGCGGCACGCTGGCCTACACCAGCGTCTATCCGCGCGAAGTCGTGAAGGCCGCACTGCGCAGAAACGCGGGCGCGCTCATCCTGGCGCACAACCATCCCAGCGGTGTGGCCGAGCCGTCCGCCGCAGACCGCACGCTGACTCAAGCGCTGCAATCCGCGCTGGCCCTGGTCGATGTGAGGGTGCTCGACCATCTGGTGGTCACCCGCCACAGTGTGGTGTCGTTTGCCGAAAGGGGGCTGCTGTGAAGTCGTCCCGTCCTGTAGCGGACCCGCAATGCCTCGAAATGTTGAAAGACTTGCGCAAACGGCTGCGCGAGCCGCAGGCGCCACACAAACAAGCCCAGGCCGCCACCTCGACCGCCGTTGCGCCGCAAGCCGAAGCCGTGCCCACGTCCGCCGATCGCGCGCTGTTTCGCTCGGCGGCTGCCGGGGTGCGGCCCTTGGCGCAATCGCCTCACGCCGTACCGCCTGGATTGCTGCCGCGCCCGCCTCGCGCCATTCCCCGCCAATCACTGCGGGACGAACAAGCCGTGCTGACCGAAGCCATGTCGGACGAGCTCGACCTGGATCATCTGCTGGAAACCGACGACACCCTGTCATGGCGGCGGGCAGGCGTCGGCTCGGACACCTTGCGCAAGCTGCGGCGCGGTCACTGGACCATTCAGAGCGAAATCGACCTGCATGGCCTCAGACGAGACGAGGCTCGCGAGGCGCTTGGGCAGTTCCTTCGATCTGCCTTGCAGCGCGAATGGCGCTGCGTGCGGGTGATTCACGGCAAGGGTTTGAGTTCTCCGCTGCGTGAGCCGGTGCTCAAACACAAGGTCAGGAGCTGGCTGATGCAGCGCGATGAGGTCATGGCCTATGTGCAGGCCCGCCCCAGCGATGGCGGCGCCGGGGCGCTGGTGCTGCTGCTGCGCTCGGCACGCCGCACCGAGCACGGCTGACAGTTACTGCTGAGCCATGCCCTCAGGACTTCAGTGCATCAGGCATGCACCACGTTGCCCGCGGGCATGTTGCCTGATTCGGCCTTGTTGCGCATCCAGTCTGCGGTACCGGCGAAGGCCTCGTGCAGTTGGCAGCGCAACACGGGGTCTTGCACCACTTCGTTGAGGGTCTGCACCATGCATTCCATCCAGTCGTCGCGCTCCTTGGTGCCGATGGCATACGGAAAATGCCGCATGCGCAAGCGAGGGTGGCCATACTTGGGCGAATACAGATCGGGCCCGCCCAGCCAGCCGCTGAGGAAAAGGTAGAGCTTCTCCCGAGTGTGCTCCGAAGTCGTGGGATGCATGGCACGCAGCTCGGTGTACTTGGGCTCCAGTTCCATCAGGTCGTAGAAGTGATCGACCAACTGGCGCACGCCCTCCTCGCCCCCAAGACGTTGATAGGGCGTATCGACCCGCGTTTCTGGTGTGGTGGATTCGGGCATGATGGCAATGGTTTCTGACATGAGAACGGGACCTCGATCGGTCGGATCAACAAAAACAGCCGCGATTATGGGAGAAGCTCCCCCCTGGCGCTTGTCTCAAATCAATCTGGGAGCCTGTCGTGCTTGGGGCGCGGAGAGAGAAAAAGGGGCATGCGGATGCCATGTGGCGGCGGATTTGCAGCCCGCAAGCCTGCGCTATGGGGCAAAAAGCCGCAGCTGCAGGGCTTTGCTGTGCCCTTTTGCAGCCCGCGATCCTCAAGTCCGACAGGCTCCCTGAATCAGTTCAACGCCCTTAGGCTCTGCCCTGGCGCTGTGCGCAAGACACCGCGCAGACTCCACCAGCCGGCCAGCATCGCCAGCAGCGCGGCCGCCAGCATGGCAGCAGGCCACAACAGCCAGGGCGGCTGCCAGGGGAACCGAAACACCCAGTGCGCCAGCGCCGCGCTGATGCCCGCAGCTCCTGCAGCGCCTAGCAGTCCCGCCAGCGCACCGACCCACACCATTTCGATCAGGGCCATGCGCCGCAGTAAGCGCGAGGAAGCCCCGAGCGCACGCCATACGGCCATTTCGCGTACCCGTTCCTGGCGCGACAACGCCAGCGAGGCCGCAAGCACGGCAAGTCCTGCGGCCAAGGCGAACAGAAAGAGGAACTGCACCGCGGTGATGACCTGCTCGATCAGATGGCGTAAATGCGCCAGCAAGCTGCCCACATCGACCACGGTGAGGTTGGGAAACTGCCGCACCAGTTCATCATCCATGCGCTGCGCATCGCCGGGAGCGCGGTAGGCAGCGAGGTAAGTCACCGGCTGATCCTTGAGCATGGACGGCGGCAAGAGCACGAAAAAATTGGCGTGCATCGAACTCCAATCCACATGCCGCACGCTGGTGATGGGCGCGGTCACCCGCTGACCGGCAATATCGAACGTCAGACTGTCCCCCAGCTTGAACCCCAGAGTCTTGGCGATGCCCTGCTCCACCGACAGGCCCTTGGCGTGAGGTCCGGCAGTGGCGAGCCAGTTGCCGGCAACCAGGGTGTTGGCCTTGGGAAGCACGGTACTGGCCGAGAGGTTGAACTCGCGATCAATCAGTTCTCGCGCGCGCGTGTCGTCGTAATCCCGGCCGAACACTGGCCGCCCATTGATGGCGACCAGGCGACCCCGCAACATCGGATACCAGTCCTCCCGCGTCACACCATCATGTCGCAAAGCCGCCAGAAACCCCGCGGCCTGCTCCGGCTGGATGTTGATGACGAACCGATCGGGCGCATTCGGCGGAATCGAGGCCCGCCACGCATCGATCAGACTGGTGCGCATCAACACCAGCAACATCAGCGCGAGCAGGCCAAGGCTCAGGGCAGTGATCTGGACCACCGCGCCCCAAGGCCTCGTCGACAGTTGCCGCGCCGCCATGTGCACCAACCCTCCCGCCGTCTGAGCCGAGGCGCCACGACCGCGAATCCAGCGCTTCAGCCCCTGCAACATCAGCCACGCCATCAGCGCGAAAAAGCTGGTCAGCCCGATGAAGCCCCCGGCAGCAATGGCGCCCAGACGCAGATCACCGGCCTGCAGCCACAACAACACGCCAAACGCCGCAACGCCCACCAGGACGGTGATAACCGGCGCCGACTGCAGACGTCCCAAGTGCCGGCGCAGCACCGCAATGGGCGCCACCCGCGCCAGCTGCAACACCGAGGGAAGCCCGAATGCCAACAACAGCACCATGCCTGTCGCCGCAGCAAACAGCGCCGGAGCCCAGCCCGGGGCGGGCAACTCCCGCACCTGCGCCGAGATCAACCCGTGCAGCAGCCCGATCATCGCCGCCTGCGCCAGAAGGCCCAGCAGCACGCCGATGATGACGGCGAAAGCACCGAGCCAGAGAAACTCGCCCGCATGACGGCGCAACAACACGCTCTGACGCATGCCGAGCGCCTTGAGCACCGCGCACGATTGCAGACGCCGCCGGGCGAAGTCCCGCGCCGACTGCGCGACCGCCACGGCAGCCATCAGCGCCGTGATGAGCGCCACCAGATGCAGAAAATCGGAAGCGCGCTTGAGCGTCTGCTCCTGAGCCGGGCCACTGTCGGCCACGGTCTCCACCCGCATGCCGCGAGCCTTTGTCGCCCGGATCTGCGACTCAGCCCAATCCGCGTAAGCCGCCACCATCCGAGCAGGCCCCGACACCGCAAGTCGGTAGGTCACCCGACTTGCCGGCTGGATGAGCCCGGTAGATGGCAAGTCGGCCTTGTTCATCATCACGCGCGGTGCGAAGTTGATGAAACCCGAGCCTGTATCAGGCTCCCGCACCAGCACGGCCGCAATGCGAAAACGGGCATTACCCAGCTGCAACAGATCGCCCACCTTGAGCCTCAGCGCGCCCAGCACGCTGGCATTCACCCACACCGTCCCCGCCGCTGGCGGCCCGGATCGGGACGACTCCTGTCCCTGCATCCCCGAGCGCAGCGCCACCTGCGAAATCAGCGGGTAATGCGCGCCGACCGCCTTCACCGACACCAGACGCGTGTGATCGCCCTTCACGTCCAAAGCCATGCTGGGAAAAACCGCCGTCTGCATGTGCCGCAGCCCCTGCGCTTCGGCCTGTTGCAAGTAGATCGGATCGAGCGGATGGTCACTCACGACCACGACATCGCCCCCGATCAACTGCGCCGCATCTCGCACCAAAGCCCCTTGCAGCCGCTGCGCAACGAAGCCCACAGCCGACAAGGCTGCAACCGCCAAAACAAGCGAGAGCAACAAAAGACGCAGTTCGCCGCTGCGCCAATCACGCCAAAGCTGCCGCAAAGAATCCATCGGAAAAAGTCGAGTGAAGCGAAAACCGTTCTCGCATTGTCACCGTCGGCGAGCGCCTGCGCAGATGGATGGCTTTGGCCAGCCCCTCTGGAGGCTGAAGCATCGTGTTAGAGACGGCGGGTAGATCAGTCCTGCCATACCACCGGGCTTGCGGTTCCGCATCCGGCGGTTCATGTTGACCACTGGTAGCGCAGGAGGGTGTCCATCAGCTACACCAACTGCCGGTGCTAGTGTCGATGTCGCGCTTGCTGATGTACTGAGGTGGCGGAGCCAGAGGGACACTTCGCTGGCGTCGACCAATGCCGACATCGACTTCGCCGCGGCGAGGAGAATCGTCATCGCCGTCTCAGCGGACGCCAGCATCACCCTCGCTGGCGCCATCAACGCAAAGTTTCCAAGGCAGATCACCGTGCCTGCCGGTGCCAAAAGCTTCTCGGGGCCGACGAGCTTGAGCCGCGAATCGGCACGCCTGGCAGGCTGCGTAGCCAAGCATTCTGGGGTCAGGCCGCAGCGTCCTCCGCTTCTTTTTTCTTCGGCCTTGGATCGGGCGGGGTGATGTCGAGCTTGATTTTGTCTTTCTCGGCGGTCTCGTCGATGTCCACCGACACGCGCCCACCATCGACCAGGCGGCCGAACAGCAGTTCGTCGGCCAGGGCTCGCCGCAGGGTGTCCTGGATGAGGCGCTGCATGGGGCGGGCGCCCATGAGGGGGTCGAAACCGGCCTTGGCCAGGTGCTTGCGCAGGGCGTCGGAGAAGGTGATGTCCACTTTCTTTTCGGCCAGCTGGGCTTCGAGCTGGAGCAGGAATTTGTCGACCACGCGCAGGATGATGGCCTCGTCCAGTGGCTTGAAGCTGATGGTCGCGTCGAGCCGGTTGCGGAACTCCGGGGTGAACAGGCGCTTGATGTCGGCCATTTCATCGCCCTGCTCGCGCTTGGTGGTGAAGCCTATGGTCGATTTCTGCATGGCCTCCGCGCCGGCATTCGTGGTCATGATCAGAATGATGTTGCGGAAATCGGCCTTGCGCCCGTTGTTGTCGGTGAGGGTGCCGTTGTCCATGACCTGCAGCAGCACGTTGAACACGTCGGGGTGAGCCTTCTCGATCTCGTCGAGCAGCAGCACGGCATGGGGCTTCTTGGTCACGGCCTCGGTCAGCAGGCCGCCCTGGTCGAAGCCCACATAGCCGGGCGGCGCGCCGATGAGGCGCGACACGGTGTGGCGCTCCATGTACTCCGACATGTCGAAGCGGATAAGTTCGACGCCCAGGGTAAAGGCTAGTTGCTTGGCCACTTCGGTCTTGCCGACACCCGTGGGGCCGCTGAACAGGAAGGCGCCGATGGGCTTGTCGGGCTTGCCCAGACCGGAGCGGGCCATCTTGATGGCGGCGGCCAGCGCGTCGATGGCGGCTTCTTGCCCGAAGACCACGTTCTTCAGGTCGCGGTCGAGGTTTTTGAGCTTGGAGCGGTCGTCGGTGGTGACGCTGTGCACCGGCACGCGAGCGATCTTGGAGATGATTTCCTCGATCTCGATCTTGCCGATGGTTTTTTTCTGCTTGCTCTTGGGCAGGATGCGCTGCGCCGCACCGGCCTCGTCGATCACGTCGATGGCCTTGTCGGGCAGGTGGCGGTCGTTGATGTACTTGGCCGAAAGCTCGGCTGCGGCCGACAGCGCACCCGGCGAATACTTCACGCCGTGATGCTCCTCGAACCGCGACTTGAGGCCGCGCAGGATTTCCACGGTCTGCTGCACGCTGGGCTCGACCACGTCGATTTTCTGGAAACGGCGCGAGAGCGCGGCGTCTTTCTCGAAAATGCCGCGATATTCGGTAAAGGTCGTGGCGCCGATGCAGCGCAACTGGCCCGACGACAGCGCGGGCTTGAGCAGATTGCTGGCATCGAGCGTGCCCCCCGACGCCGAACCGGCGCCAATGAGCGTGTGAATCTCGTCGATGAACAGCACGGCGTGCGGCTTGTCCTTGAGCTGCTTGAGCACAGCCTTGAGGCGCTGCTCGAAGTCGCCGCGATACTTGGTGCCCGCCAGCAGCGCGCCCATGTCGAGCGAATAGACCACGGCATCTTCAAGAATGGCCGGCACTTGGCCTTCGGTGATGCGCCAGGCCAGGCCCTCGGCAATGGCCGTCTTGCCCACGCCGGCTTCGCCCACCAGCAGCGGGTTGTTCTTGCGGCGGCGACACAGTACCTGAATGACGCGCTCGACTTCATGCTCGCGGCCGATGAGCGGATCGATCTTGCCCTGCTGCGCCAACGCGTTGAGGTTGAGGGTGAACTGATCGAGTGGCGACTCCTTGCCCTCTTTCTCATCACCGCCCTCCTCGCTTGCGGCGGAGGCCGACTTGGCCGGTTCGACAGGCTCGGACTTGCGGATGCCGTGCGAGAGGAAATTCACCACATCGAGCCGAGTGACGCCCTGCTGGTGCAGGTAATAGACGGCGTGGGAGTCTTTCTCGCTGAAAATGGCCACCAGCACATTGGCGCCCGTCACCTCTTTCTTGCCGTTGGAGGTGGACTGCACATGCATGATGGCGCGCTGGATCACCCGCTGGAAACCCAGCGTCGGCTGAGTGTCGACATCGTCGGTGCCCGGGACGATGGGGGTGTTTTCCTTGATGAAGGCCGTCAGGCTCTTGCGCAGGTCGTCCAGATTGGCCGAACACGCGCGCAGCACCTCGGCAGCTGAGGGATTGTCGAGCAGGGCCAGCAGCAGATGCTCGACGGTGATGAATTCGTGGCGCTGCTGGCGCGCCTCGACAAAAGCCATATGCAGGCTGACTTCCAGTTCTTGCGCAATCATCACGAGCCTCCTAGATGGCTTCCATCACACACTGCAAAGGGTGACCGGCCTGACGGGCCGCTCCGATCACCTGTTCCACCTTGGTGGCCGCGATATCGCGGGTGTAAACCCCGCATACGCCGCGACCATCCTGATGCACTTTTAACATGATTTGCGTCGCCGTTTCGCGGTCTTTATTGAAATAGTGCTGAATGACGACAACCACGAATTCCATCGGCGTGAAGTTGTCATTCAGAAGGATGACCTGATACATCGCCGGCGGCTTGAGCCGCAGCGTCTGACGCTCCACGACGACGGCGCCACCGTCGGCGGGATGGGGAGATTGGGGTGCTGCCATAGTGCATTCGATTGTAGGGAGCGACGTCCATCACCGTCGGCTGCCGATTGATTTCCTCCCCAGCCTCTGCAGGGGTGTTTCGAAGTTACGACATTCGAGTACGGACACGCTCGTCACCTGCGGCGTTTTTGCTCGAAATCAAGAGTTTCCGCAAAGCTTCTCCGGCGTCGTCAGCCTTCGAAGGCAGAGCGGCAAAGCTTGACCGAGGGGTCTGGCGGGCTTGGGTAGCGAAAGTTCTGCAATGCAGCTGAGGATGCCATGTGGCGGATCGGCTGCGGCAGGTCACCCCAAGGCTGTTTGCAGCCCGTGATCCTCGGGTCCGACGGACATCCTGGTGTCATGTCAATGTCGCGCTGTGCGAGGTCAAGTATTCTCCAGCCGTACCCCCCCAATATTGGGGGTTCGAATGCGCCAACCCATTCAGACCGATTCCACGCCTCCATGTACGAAACCGCAGAGTTACCGCCCAGACGCGAAGCGCGTGTCCCTCGTCGGCTGGGGCCGCTGAGCACCTGGAACGCTCTGCTCCTCGCCCTGGTTCTGTTGGTCGTGGTGATCGCGGCGCTGGAGTGGCGTGAATACCGGCGAGCGCAGGACGATCTGCACATACGTGCTCGCACGGCGGCCGCGCTCTACGCCGGCCGTCTGGTCAGCCGCCTCGATGCCCACTTCGCCGCGCTGCGCTTTCTGGCCAGCACCCTTCGTGACGGCGGCAACGACCACACTGCCGAGTCGACCGCCCGGTTGTCACAGTCTCTGAATGAATTCCTTCGTCTCGATCCAGGCTTGATGTCGGTGGCCGTGCTCTCGCCCGCCGGTGATGCGGTCATCGCATCGGCGGGCACGGTAAGCCAGACGCCATCTTCTACCGCGACGAGTTTCAGCCCGCTTGCGGGTCAGCCGAATGAGGCGTTGGATATCGCGAGCCAGGATGCTCCCGAGTTCGTGGGTCTTCGGTTCCGCAAGACCGATGCTGATGGCCAGGCGCTGTTCGTGCTCAGTGCCCAGTACCGCACCGCAGCCCTGCTGGCCTCGACCAATGATTTCTCACCCCCCTGGACGTTGACCACGGTCAATGCGCAGAATGACCGAAGCCTGGGCGACTGGAGGGCGGGCAAGGTCTACGTAGGTGGCCCATCTGCCAGCCCACCAGGCGAAACGATCATGCGTGAGGATGTGCCCGGCTACCCGCTGCGGGTGCTGGCTGCGCTGCCCTCGGGTTATGCCACGTCGAGCTGGGTGAACGCCAGCCTCAAGCGCTGGGCCCTCGAAGCCTTGTTGCTGCTCAGCTTTGCTGTCTTGGTTTTACTGGTAAGGCACAACCGCAGGCAAAACGAACAACGGCGTCAGGAGCTTCATGCGGCGGCGGAACGCGATGGGCTCACCGGCTTGCTCAATCGCGAGGGCCTGAAGGCACAACTGGTGCCTCTGTCCACAAACCTGGCGCCGTCACACCAGCTCGCCGTCATCGTGATCGACCTGTATCGGTTTGCCGAAATCAACGATCGCTGGGGGCGTGACGCGGGCGACAGCGTGTTGCTGCAGGTGGCCGAGCGCCTGCGCAGCTTGCCTGAGGTGAAGGCACTCGCGCGCGTCGGCGCGGACAGCTTCGCCCTGATCTATCGCGACCTGGAGATCGACGAGGCGCAGGCGCGCATGGAGTCCGTCATCCGGTCGGTGACGCCCTCCTTTCTGTTGCAGCACGATTTCAGGCGCAAGATCACGGCTTCGGTGGGCTGTGCCCTGTATCCAGAAGACACCTCCCAGCCTCAAGCGCTGCTCGGGCTTGCGGAGGCTGCTCTATTCACCCGCACCGAGCGCGAAAACTCGGCCCGAGTCACAAATATTGATCTCTATGGACCGGCCAGTGCTGCGCAACTGGTCTGGGCCGAACGCTTTCTGGCGCGACGCTTCGTGTCGATGGCCGAGGGCTTTTACAAGCAGCTCGAAATCGACCCGGAGAACGCCCGCATTCTCGGCCTACTCTCACCGGATGCGTTAGCCGTGCTCAAGAGCCGCCAGGCCCAATATCTGCGCCTACTCATAAGTCCTTCGCTGACGGCGGAGACTCACCGCAAGAGCGCCTTGCATCTTGGCGAGGTGCATGCCCTGATCGGCGTTTCGAACCGCGCCCTGATCGGTGCCAACGGCGCCCACTATCGCACGCTCGTCGATCTTTCCAAGCGCATTCCGGGTCGCCTGAGCCAGCAGCAGTTTCTCAACCGCGTGCTTTATCTGCGACTGCAGAACGATCTGTCACTTCAAGCCGAGGCGGCACTTGCGCTGCAGCTTCGCCTGCAAAAGCAAGTGCGCGAGTTGTCGCAGGCCCTGCAAGACAGGCGACAGTGGGCCGACATGGTGGATCGCATTCTTGAACACCTCGCAGAGTGGCCTTTCATCGCCGGATGCGCGATCCATGCGCAGAATGTTGGCGGCGAGTTCGTGATCGAGGCGCAGAGTGCCAGTCATGCCCATCTGAGCACGGAATGGACGAGTCATGGCTCCGGCGTCGCGCCCATGCCCGCGGCGGCCCTCATCGCAGAGTCCTGGCTGCAAGGCACGGTGGCCAGCCTGCCAACATTGCCCGGCGGCGGCACGGCCCGGAGCGCGGCCGCCGTGCCCCTGCTAGACAGGCAATCGCACGCTCAGGCCGTTCTGGCGCTCTACGGCCGTCTTCCCAACCAGTTCGAGACACCCTGGGTGCGCGACGTACTGGGCAATCTTTGCAGCGTCTTCACCGAAGCTCTGCAGCGCCTTCGCACCGAGCCATCACGACGCCTCAGCGCCGACGAGCGCGCCCACTGGCGCACCCGGTTGTTTTCTGGCGGGCTGCAAATGTATATGCAGCCCATCGTCAACCTCAGGCATGGCCGCTGCACGAAGGTCGAGGCGCTGGCACGTCTGCAACTCGAAGACGGCCGTGTGATCGGACCAGGCGACTTTCTGCCCGCGCTCAGCGAGCAGGAGCTCAACCGGCTGTTCGTCGAGGGCTTGCAACAGTCGGTAGCGGCCCTTGCGAGGTGGGATGCCATGGGCTTCGAGCTGGAGCTGTCCTTCAACCTGCCCCCCAGCAGCTTGCGCCATCCCGACTGCATGCAGTGGATTCGCTCAGCGCTTGCGCCCTATTCGCTGTCGCCCAGACGGCTGACCTTCGAATTGCTGGAGAACGAAGAGATCGGCGACATCAGCCGCTACACCGATGCGATCTTCAATCTGCATGCGCTGGGCGTGCGGCTCGCGATGGACGATCTGGGTTCGGGTTACAGCAGTCTGCTGCGTTTGCGCAATCTGCCCTTCGACCTGATCAAGATCGATCAGGGCTTGCTGCACGAGGCCGACAAGGCGCCGCACCGCACCATCTCGCTGGTGGGCTCCATCATCAAAATGGCGCACAGCATGGATCTGCAGATCGCCATGGAAGGCCTGCAAAGCCAGGAACTGGTCGAAACGGCACGCATGCTCGACGCCGATCTGGCGCAGGGCTATGCCCTGGCTCAGCCCATGCCGGCCGCCGATATTCCGGGCTGGATCGCGCGTTTCCTTCGGCTCGATCTGCCCGGGACGCCCCAATCCCTCATGGGTGTGATGGCATCGCACTGGCTTTGGGAACAAGGCGCGCAGGATCGGTTTTCGTCCGATCCGGCCAACGCCCATCTGCATTGCCGCGTCGGGCAATTTCTAGCCACACAGGGGCTCGCCCATTCCGAGGCGGCTGCCCTGCACCGGCAGATGCACCATCTGGCGCAGACCCAGGGCACGCGACATCCCGACTACCAGCAGGTCAGAAACCAGTTTTACGAGCGCTTTGGCACATTAGCGCAGTCGCAACGCGCGGCCGCGTCCTGACTCCGGTGAACCAAGGGTCGGCGGGCCGACCCTGCAAGGCTCACATGTGTTCGATCATCACCTGGCCGAAGCCGGAGCAGCTCACTTGCGTTGCGCCGGGCAGCAGACGGGCGAAGTCGTAGGTCACCTGCTTGGACAGGATGGCCTTTTCCATGCTGGCAATGATGAGGTCGGCGGCCTCGACCCAGCCCAGATGACGCAGCATCATTTCGGCGGAGAGAATTTCCGAGCCCGGGTTCACATAGTCCTTGCCCGCGTATTTCGGCGCGGTGCCGTGGGTGGCCTCGAACATCGCCACGCTGTCGGAGAGGTTGGCACCCGGCGCAATGCCGATGCCACCCACCTGGGCGGCGAGTGCGTCGGAGATGTAGTCGCCATTGAGGTTGAGCGTGGCGATGACGTCATACTCGTCGGGCCGCAGCAGGATCTGCTGCAGGAAGGCGTCGGCGATCATGTCCTTGACCACGATGTCGCGGCCGGTGCGCGGATTCTTGAAGCTCATCCACGGGCCGCCGTCGAGCAGCTGGGCGCCGAACTCCTTGCCCGCCAGGGCGTAGCCCCAGTCGCGGAAAGCACCCTCGGTGAACTTCATGATGTTGCCCTTGTGCACCAGGGTGACCGACTTGCGGTCATTGTCGATGGCGTACTGCATGGCCTTGCGCACCAGACGCTCGGTGCCCTCGCGTGACACCGGCTTGATGCCGATGCCAGAGGTCTGGGGAAAGCGGATTTTTTTCACCCCCATCTCGCCGACGAGGAACTGGATGACTTTCTTCGCGCCCTCCGACTCGGCGGCCCACTCGATGCCGGCATAAATATCTTCCGAGTTCTCGCGGAAGATCACCATATCGGTCTTCTCCGGGTGTTTGACCGGCGAGGGCACGCCCTGGAAATAGCGCACCGGGCGCAGGCAGACATAAAGGTCGAGTTCCTGACGCAACGCCACATTGAGCGAGCGGATGCCGCCGCCCACCGGCGTGGTCAGCGGGCCCTTGATGGAGACGACATAGTCGCGCAGGATCTGCAGGGTGATTTCGGGCAGCCAGACGTCGGGGCCGTACACCCGGGTTGCCTTCTCACCGGCGAAGATTTCCATCCAGGCGATCTTGCGCTTGCCCCCATACGCCTTTTGCACCGCCGCATCCACCACCTTGATCATCACCGGGGTGATGTCGAAGCCCGTACCGTCGCCCTCGATGTAGGGAATGATGGGATGGTCGGGAACGTTGAGCGAAAAGTCCGGGTTGACCGTGATCTTTTCGCCTGCCGGAACGCGGATGTGCTGATCCATGAGGGTCTCCTTCGGTAGTAACCCGAGCATTCTATGCCGCACGCGGGCCAGATGGATAAGGTCTTGTATATGACATAAGAGTGATGCTTTCGGCGTCAGGCTTTGGGGGCAAGTGCGGCCGCGTGTTGCGCCCAGGCGGCTCGCAGGGCCTGGGCAGTGTGGCCAGACGCCGAGGGTGCGAGGAAGGCGGTCACCGGCCCCTGCAGCACCAGCCGCCCGCCGCCCTTGCCCCCTTCGGGGCCGAGGTCGATCAGCCAGTCGGCATTGGCCATCATGTCGAGATCGTGCTCGATCACCACCACGGTATGCCCGCTGTCAGTCAGGCGGTGCAGCACGCGGATGAGTTTTTCGGTGTCGGTCTTGTGCAGGCCAACGGTGGGCTCGTCGAGCACGTACACGGTGGGGCGAGTACCCGCGGTGGCCAGCTCGGTGACGAGCTTGATGCGCTGCGCCTCACCGCCTGACAGAAACGGACTGGGTTGGCCCAGTTGCAAATAGCCCAGCCCCACGTCCTGCAGCAGTTGCAGGGCATGATGGATTTTGCGGTGCGCGGCGAAAAACTCCACCGCTTCATCCACCTCCATCTGCAGCACCTCGCCGGCGTTGCGTCCGCGCAGCCGCACCGCGAGCGTTTCGGGGTTGAAGCGCAGGCCGTTGCAATCGGTGCAGGGCACGGTGACATCGGGCAGGAAGTTCATCGCCACCTTCACCGCGCCCTGCCCTTCGCAGGTCGGGCAGCGGCCCGGGCCGGTGTTGAAGGAAAAGCGGCTGGCGGAGTAACCGCGGATGCGGGCCTCTTCGGTGTCGGCGAACAACTGGCGAATGCCGTCCCAGATGCCCAGATAGGTGGCTGCGCAGGAGCGAGGCGTCTTGCCGATCGGGGCCTGATCGACCTCGAGCACGCGTTCCAGACCTTCCCAGCCGGTAAGGTCGCCCGCGCCCTCAAGTTCGCCCTGGTCTCCCGCGAGCCGCTGGCGCAGCGCGGGTACCAGCACTTCGCGGGCCAGCGTGGATTTGCCCGAACCCGACACGCCGGTGACCACGGTGAGCCGCCCACGCGGAAACTGCGCGCTCAGGCCCTGCAGGTTGTGCAGATGCGCGCTATGCAGATGCAGCGCGGGCTGGTCGGCGGTGGTGAGCGGCCGAGGCTGCAAGGGCCAGGGCATGGGGTCACGCAGGCTGCGTGCGGTGGCCGTGTCGGCATGAGCCAAGACTTCCGCCAGTACGCCGCTGGCCACGACTTGCCCGCCGCGCCGCCCAGCACCCGGGCCGATGTCGATGAGATGATCGGCGCGACGCATGGTGTCCTCGTCGTGCTCCACCACCACCAGGGTGTTGCCCTTGGCCTTGAGCAGGGCCAGCGCGTCGAGCAGGATGCGGTTGTCTCGGGGATGCAGGCCGATGGTCGGCTCGTCGAGCACATAGCAAACACCACGCAGATTGCTGCCAAGCTGTGCCGCCAGCCGAATGCGCTGCGCCTCGCCGCCGGAGAGCGTCGGCGCACCGCGGTCCAGACCCAGATAGCCCAGACCCACCTGCTGCATGAACGCCAATCGCGCGCGGATTTCGCTCAGCGCATCGCGGACGATCTCGGCCTCGCGCGGCGTCAGCGCCAGGGCGCCGAACCAGTCGGCGGCAGCATCCACATCGAGCGCGGCGAGCTGGGCGATGGAACGATCGCGCAGCCGCACCGCCAGACTGTCGCGGTTCAGCCGCGCGCCGTGGCAGCTCGGGCAGGCCCCCTGCCCGCCGTCCTGCGCCACGGGTGCAGCCTTGCGTCCCCGGGCGGAAGAACCTCGCTGCGTGGGCTTGTCGCCGTCCGCCTCGACCCAGGCGGCCTCCTCGCCGGTCTGCTCGGCATCGAAGCCCGCGATCAGTTCTCCGGTGCCGAAGCAAGTCGGACACCATCCGGTGGGCGAGTTGTAGGAAAACTGGCGCGGATCGAGCTCACGGAAGCTGCGCCCGCAGCCGGGGCATGCCCGCTTGGTGGACAGCAGCAGGCTCTTCATCTGGGCAGTCGCCTGCCCCGAGGCCATCGCTTCCTTCAAACCATCGAGCGGCGCCAGCACCAGCACCACGCCCTTGCCCAGCGCCAGCGCGCGGCGCAGCAGCTCGCGCAGCGCCTCCTCGTTGTCGGCGCGCACCACGATGTCGCCGACCGGCAGTTCGATGTTGTGTTCCTTGAAGCGATCAAGACGCGGCCAGGCATCGGTCGGCACGAATGCGCCGTCCACCCGCAGGTGGGTATAGCCCATGGTTCGGGCCCACACTGCCAGATCGGTGTAGTAACCCTTGCGCTGCACCACCAGCGGCGCCAGCAGGCCGATGTGCTGGCCACGCCAGTCGCGCAGAAGCTGCGCGGCTATGGCCTCGGGGCTTTGCGGCTCGATGGGGATGTTGCAGTCGGGGCAGTATTGCGTGCCGCACTTGGCGTAGATCAGTCGCAGAAAGTGGTAAGCCTCGGTGAGCGTGCCCACGGTGCTCTTGCGCCCGCCGCGGCTGGTGCGCTGCTCGATGGCCACCGTGGGCGGAATGCCGACGATGGCCTCCACATCCGGCCGTGCTGCGGGTTGCACGAACTGCCGGGCGTAGGCATTGATCGACTCCAGATAGCGCCGCTGGCCCTCGGTGAACAGCACATCGAAGGCCAGGGTCGATTTGCCCGACCCCGAAACCCCGGTGATGACCGTCATCTCGCCGCGCGGAATGTCCACATCGACCGCGCGCAGATTGTGTTCACGCGCCTGACGGATGGCGATGAACCCGGCTTTGCCCGCCCGCAGCGCGCTGGCGAGATGGGGGCCGATGGCTTCGTCGGCGGCCTCAGTACTGGCGGCGGCGTAGGTTGCAGTGGGTTCGGCGACTCGCAGCAGCGATGGGTCATTGGCGGCCTCCGTCGAATTTCCCCCGCGAAGTGAAAAGGGGCCTCGTCCCGCGCCGCGCTGCGCCAGGTCGTGTGCCAGCGCCTGGCCGGTGTACGAGGACGCGCAGGCGGCCAGTTCGTCGGGCGGCCCGGCAAACACCAGACGCCCCCCAGCGTCGCCGCCCTCCGGGCCGAGGTCGATGACCCAGTCCGACGAGGCGATGACATCGAGGTTGTGCTCGATCACCAGCACGGTGTGTCCGGCGTCGAGCAGTTTGCGCAGCGCCCGCAGCAGTTTGGCCACGTCGTCGAAGTGCAGGCCAGTGGTCGGCTCGTCGAACAGGAACAGCGTGCCCTTGCGCGTCAGCCCAGCCCGGGTTTTGGCGGCCTCGGCCAGAAAGCCCGCGAGCTTGAGCCGTTGAGCTTCGCCGCCCGAGAGCGTCGGCGTGGGCTGGCCCAGGCGCAGATAGTCCAGCCCCACATCGACCAGGGCCTGCAACGACCGGGTGATGTCGGACTGTCCGCGAAAGCGCTGCAGCGCCTCAGCCACGGTGAGGTCGAGCACCTCGGCCATGTTCAGCGGGGCGAACCCGTCTTGCGCCGACAGTTGCACTTCGAGCACTTCGGCGCGGTAGCGTTTGCCGTCGCAGTCGGGACAGCGCAGATAGACGTCGGAGAGAAACTGCATCTCCACATGCTCGAAGCCCGAGCCTCCGCAGGTGGGGCAACGGCCATCGCCGCTGTTGAAGCTGAAGGTGCCCGCGGTGTAACCGCGCTCGCGCGCCGTGGGCAGCGCAGCGAAAAGCGCGCGGATGCCGTCGAACGCGCCGACGAAGCTCACCGGGTTGGACCGCGCCGTCTTGCCGATGGGCGACTGATCGACCATCACCACATCGCCCACCTGATCGGCACCGAGCAGGCGGTCGAAAGCGCCGGGCACAGGTGCGGCCTTGCCCAGCGCACGGGCCACCGCCGGATACAGCACGTCGCCGATGAGGGTGGATTTGCCGCAGCCCGACACGCCGGTGAGCGCCGTCATGGCGCCCAGCGGAATCTCGACGGTCAGCGCCTTGAGGTTGTGCTCGCGCGCGCCTTCCAGGATGAGTCGCGGTGCCAGCAGGCCGCCCTGCTCGTCGCGGCGCGGAGTGCGGCGGCGCGGCAGGGCGTCGCTCACCTGCAGCGCACCGCCGAGGTAGCGTCCAGTGAGCGTGTTTGCGCGCTGCGCCTGATCGACCGTGCCCTGGAACACAAGATGTCCGCCGCGCTCGCCCGGCCCGGGGCCGATCTCCAGCATCCAATCGGCGGCGCGCATGAGCTGGGGGTCGTGCTCGACGAGCAGCAGCGAATTGCCCGCATCTTTGAGGCGCTGCAACACCCCGCCCAACCGGTCGAGGTCGCGCGGATGCAGGCCGATGGACGGTTCGTCGAGCACGAACAGGGTCTGCGTCAGCGCCGTGCCCAACGCGGTGGTCAGATTGATGCGCTGCACCTCCCCGCCCGAAAGCGTGCGCGACTGGCGGTCGAGCGTGAGATAGCCCAGCCCGACATCGCGCAGAAAGCGCAGGCGCGAACGGATGTTGTCGAGCAGCATGCTGCTGGCCGCCTGCGCCATGTCCGGCAGCGCCAGATCGGCGAACAGGCGCTGCAGACGCTCGATCGGCAGCGAATTGACGTCATGCAGATTCAGCCCCGGCAGGCTGGCGAGCACCGCGTCGCTCCACGACGCGCCTACCGGCCGGAAGCGCTTGTAGCCGCCCGCGAGCGCCTGCTCGGCCTGCTCATGCGAGCCGATACGCCACAGCAGCGCCTCGGTCTTGAGCCGCGCGCCCTGACAGGCGGGGCAGGCGGTGTAACTGCGGTATTTGGACAGTAGCACGCGCACATGCATCTTGTACGCCCGGCTCTCCAGCCAGTCGAAATAGCGCCGCACGCCGTAAAACTGTTTCTGCCAGTTGCCGCGCCAGTCGGGATCGCCTTCGATCACCCAGGTGCGCTCGCGTTCGCTCAGTTCCGCCCAGGGTACGTCGAGCCGCACCTCGGCCTGCGCGGCGTAGCGCTCCAGATCGGTCTGACACTCGGCAAAGCTCTGCGTCTGCCAGGGCTTGACCGCCCCGGCCCGCAGGGTCTTGCTGGGGTCGGGGATCACCAGATCGAGATCGACGCCGATCACCCGGCCGAAACCACGGCAGGTGTCGCAAGCGCCGACGGGCGAATTGAAGCTGAACAGGCCGGGGCTGGGGTCGCGGTAATGGAGGTCACAATCGGGGCAGTGCAAATCCGACGAATACCGCCAGACCGCCCCGCCTGCGGCGTCATCGGTCGGCAGCTCGCGCACTTCCATGCGCCCCTGGCCGAGCCGCAGCGCCGCCTCGATGGCCTCGGAAAGGCGCGCCGTATCGTCGGCGGGCAGGCGCAATCGGTCCTGCACCACGTCGAGCACCTTGCCCTGCGGCGTCTCGCGCTCGCCCAGCAGGCGGGTGTAGCCCTGCGCGGCAAGTTGCTGAGTGATGTGCTCCACACTCATGCCGTGCGGCACCTTCACCGCGAACACGATCGCGGCGCGCAGCCCCTGGGGCAGCAGCCCGGCGCGGCGCTGCACGTCGTCGGCGATGCTCTGCGCCGAATCGCGCCGCACCTCGGCGCCACAGCCGCGGCAGTGCAGTGTGGCCGCGCGGGCGAACAGCAGCTTGAGGTGATCGGCCAGCTCGGTCATGGTGCCCACGGTGGAACGCGAAGTACGCACCGGGTTGGTCTGATCGATGGCGATGGCCGGTGGAATGCCCTCGATGCGGTCGACCTGCGGCCGGTCCATGCGGTCGAGAAACTGCCGCGCATAGGGCGAAAAAGTTTCGACATAGCGCCGCTGGCCCTCGGCATACACCGTGTCGAACACCAGCGAGCTCTTGCCCGACCCCGACACCCCGGTGACCACGACGATCTGCCCCAGCGGAATGTCCAGGTCGAGATTCTTCAGGTTGTTCTGCCGCGCGCCGTGAATGCGGATCGCGCCGTCGCTCGCAGTTGCAGTCGGCGCCGGGCTGGGGAAATGTGCAGTCATCCAATCACTATACCGACAGCTCTTTGCGGCCGTGAACCACGGGGAATGGCGCCGCGCGCCCTTCAGCAGCACGCGGATGTGCCGTTCCAGTCCGTGTTACCCCACCCGTATTTGCGGGGGTCGCCACCCCGCGCTGGATAGAATTTGTCAACGATTCGACCGCAGACTCACGCCATGCGATTGCCCAAGCGCCCCGCCCTGCTCTCTGCCTTGTTCGGCAGACCAGCCAACGCCCGCGCCGCCGCCAGCTCGAGGCATCTGGAAATCATCATCACCCGTCCCGGGCATCCGGCGCATACGCTGCGGATCGACCTCGACGCGCTGCGCCGTGGGGCGCTCTGGATCGCCACCGCAGCCCTGCTGTGGCTCATCGTGACGCTCTACATGACCTGGTCTCAGGTCAGCAGCGCCGATGCGCAGCAGCGCGCCGAGCGCCTGGCCGCGCAGGCGCAGGCGGCACAAGCCGCCAACGCTCACTTGCAGGCCGAAAACGGCGCCATGGCCGACTCCCTGCTTGCGCTGAAACAACGAGTGGACACCCTGGCCTCGACCATGCGCGGTTTTGTGCAAACGCGTGAAAAGCAATTCCCGGTAGAAGACAAAAGCCTTCATCAGGGCGGCCTTGCCGAACCGATGACCCCTGGCAACGCTGCGGGCATGGTGCATGACGAGGCCGCGCTGATCGCCGAACGGCTGAGCCTGCTCATGCCGCAGGCGCAACACCTCGCCGCGTTCGAGGCCGCGCGGCCGATGGGTGAGCCAGTCGCGGGCAACGCCGAAATCACCTCCGACTACGGCCTGCGCCCGAACCCGATGGGCGGGGGCATCGAGTTTCACAACGGCATCGACTTCGGCGTCAACATCGGCACCCCTGTGCACGCCACCGGCAATGGCGTCGTGGAGAGCGCCGGGTGGAAGGCGGGCTACGGCAACTGCGTGGTGATCGATCATCCCTTCGGCTATCGCAGCCTGTTCGGGCACCTGAGCAAAATCATGGTCAAGCCGGGTGAGGCCGTGCAGCGTGGTCAGGTCGTTGCGCTGTCGGGCAACTCGGGCCGTTCCACCGGCCCGCACCTGCACTACACCCTGTTCTACGGCGACAAGACCCTCGACCCCGCCACCTACCTCCTCGCGCAACGATAGGACAAGCCATGTTCAAACCCAAGACCCCGAAGACCACCGACGTGTGGGCGAAGGACGCCGCCGCCATCTCCACCTCCTCCGCTGCCGTCACGCCCTCGGCCCTGACCTTCATCGGAGCCGGCAGCGAGGTTCGCGGCGATCTGCGCGCGGCTGGCAATCTGCGCATCGACGGCGCCATCTTCGGCACCGTGCAGGTCGATGGCGATCTGGAAGTCTCGTCCACCGGCGTCATCGAGGGCGAGAAGGTCACCGCCCGCAGCGTGCTGGTGCATGGCCGCATCAAGGCTCGGGTGCAAGCCGTCGAGCATCTGCGCATTCACGGACAGGGAAGGGTCGAAGGCGATGTGACGGCGCAGTCGCTCGACATCGAGGCCGGGGCGCATTTCGTCGGCTACAGCCGCACCGGGGTGGAGCCGCAGGCCGAAATGCTGCAGATCGATCATGCCGAACCTCTTGCCGGCCGTGACGAGGACACCCCCATTCAGCCTGATGCGTAATCTCGGCGTTTGACATTCGTCCAGCAGGGTGCAACAGCGGCATGCTGTAATGCCGCATGTCTGCCGAATACGCCGCTTCCCGTTCTCTCCCCCACACCGAAAAACGCCCGCGCAGCCGGTCGATGCGCTCGCTGAGCGGCCTGCTGCCCTTTCTGCGGCCCTACCGTGGCCGTATCGCGCTGGCGCTGCTGTTTCTGCTGCTGGCTGCAAGCAGTACCCTGGCGTTCCCGATGGCGCTGCGCTGGCTGATCGACGCCGGTCTGCTGCATGCGCAGGCCAGCCGCGCCACGCTTGCCTGGCACTTCGCCGGGCTGTTCGGCCTCGCGGTGGCGCTTGGGGTGTTCTCTGCGGCTCGTTTCTACATGGTGAGCTGGCTGGGCGAGCGCATCACCGCCGATGTGCGCAGCGCCGTCTATGCGCATGTGCTGCGCCAGAGCCCGCAGTTCTTCGAGCACACGCAGACCGGGGAGGTTCTTTCGCGCCTGACGACCGACACCACCCTGGTGCAGACCGTGGTGGGCACCAGCTTTTCGATGGGGCTGCGCAACGGCGTCGTTCTGCTCGGTGGCATGACCATGCTCATCATCACCAATCCCGGTCTGATGCTGGGCGTGCTGGTGGTCATTGCCCTGGTGGTCGCACCCGCGGTGCTCATCGGGCGCAGGGTGCGCCGTCTTTCTCGCGCCAGCCAGGATCGCATCGCCGACGCCAGTGCGCTGGCCTCCGAGGTGCTGGCCGCCATGCCCGTGGTGCAGAGCTACGCGCGGGAAGACGACGAGGCACGGCGCTTTGCCGACTCGGCCGAAACCGCCTTCCGCACCGCGGTCAGCCGCAACAAGGTGCGCTCGCTGCTCACGGCCTTCATCATCGTCGCCATGTTTGGCGCCCTGCTCTACGGTCTGTATCTGGGCACGGTCTCGGTCATGGAAGGCCGCATGAGCGCCGGCGTGCTGGGACAGACGGTGCTCTACATCGGGCTGGTGGCGGGCTCGGCCGCCGCGCTGGCCGAGGTCTTTGGCGATCTTTTGCGCGCAGCTGGCGCGACTGAACGGCTGATGGAACTCCTGGCCGAACAGTCGCCCGTGCGTAATCCGGCGCAGCCCGTGGGCCTCCCGGTGGCGCGGGGCGGCTCTGCCGTGACCCTCGACCATGTGCGCTTTTTCTACCCCTCGCGGCCCGACAAGCCGGCGCTGGATGATTTTTCGCTCAGCATCGAGTCCGGCGAGACCGTGGCCTTGGTCGGCCCCAGCGGCGCCGGCAAGACCACGGTGCTGCAACTGCTGCTGCGCTTTTACGACGCGCAGCAAGGCAGCATCCGCATCGACGGTGTGGACGTGCAGCAGACCGACTTCAAGGCGCTGCGCCAGCGCATCGGCCTGGTGCCGCAAGACGCCATGATCTTCTCCGCCAGCGCGGCCGACAACATCCGCTACGGCCGCCCCGACGCGACCGACGCCGAGGTCAAGGCCGCTGCACGCGCGGCGCAGGCCGAGGCATTCATTCTGGAATTGCCGCAGGGCTATGACACCTACCTCGGCGAGCGCGGGGTGCGTCTGTCGGGCGGGCAGCGCCAGCGCATCAGCATCGCCCGCGCCATTCTCAAAAACGCCCCCCTGCTCCTGCTCGACGAAGCCACCAGCGCCCTGGACGCCGCCAGCGAGCGCGACGTGCAGACCGCGCTCGAACACGCCATGCGCGACCGCACCACCCTGGTCATCGCCCACCGTCTGGCCACCGTGCAACGCGCCGGCCGCATCGTGGTCATGGATCAGGGCCGCATCGTCGACATCGGCACCCACGCCGAACTCATGGCGCGAGGCGGCCTCTACGCCAGCCTCGCAGCGCTGCAGTTCATGCAGTGATCCATCACAGCCCCAGCTTTTCCGCGACGAAATCCGCGTCCTTGTCGCCTCGGCCTGACAGGTTGACCAGAATGTCAGCGTCCTTGCCGAGGGATGGCGCCGTCGCCATCGCCCAGGCCACGGCATGCGCGGACTCCAACGCCGGAATCAGACCTTCAAGGCGCGACAGGGTCATGAAGGCATCCAGGCAAGCCGCGTCGTCGACGGCGTAGTACTCGGCGCGGCCGATGTCCTTCAGATAGGCATGCTGCGGGCCGACGCCGGGGTAGTCGAGCCCGGAGGCGATGGAATACACCGGATCGGGCTCGCCCTCTTTCACCTCCTGCAGCAGATAGGAGTGGAAGCCATGCAGCGTGCCGGGCTTGCCGTAGGAGAGCGTGGCCGCGTGTTTGCCGGTTTCACGCCCCACGCCGGAAGGCTCCACGCCCACCAGCCGCACGCCGGGGTCGTTGAGAAAGCCGGAGAAAAGACCCATCGCGTTCGAGCCGCCGCCCACGCAGGCCGCGACCACATCGGGCAGCTTGCCCGCCTGTTTCGGAAACTGCTCGCGCGCCTCTCGGCCGACGATGGACTGGAACTCCGCCACCATCATCGGGAAGGGGTGCGGACCCACGACCGAGCCGATGGCATAGAAAAAGTGCTCCGGGTCGCGGAGATATTCGTCGAAGGCGCTGTCCACCGCGTCCTTCAGCGTTTTGGTGCCGCGATCGACACTCACCACCTTGGCGCCGAGAATCTTCATCTTGGTGACGTTGGGGTGCTCCTTGGCGACATCGATCTCGCCCATGTGGATTTCGCACGGCAGGCCCACCAGCGCGCAGGCCGTGGCCAGGGCCACACCGTGCTGCCCGGCGCCGGTTTCGGCCAGCACCTTGGTCTTGCCCATATGCTTGGCCAGCAGTGCCTCGCCCAGGCAATGGTTGATTTTGTGCGCACCGGTATGGTTGAGGTCTTCGCGCTTGAACCAGATGCGCGCGCCGCCGCAATGCGCGCTCAGCCGTTTGGCGAGATAGATGGGACTGGGGCGGCCGACGTAATGCGTGTACAGATCGTTCAGCTCGCTGCGATAGGCCTCGGTGTCGCGGATGGACAGATAGGCGCGGCCGATGTCGTCCATGATGGCCTTGAGATGCGGGGGCAGATACTGACCGCCGTAGGGGCCGTAGTTGCCGTGGGCGTCGGGTTGCAGATCGATGGCTTGCTGCATGCAAAATCTCCTTGATCGGTTGTGTGCCGATAGTATGCCTGCCCAAACTCACCGTTTTGACCCGACTCATGCCTTCCATCCCCACCCCCTACGAAGACCTGATGCGTCACGTCTTCAACCACGGCCAGGACAAGACCGACCGCACGGGCACGGGCACGCGCAGCGTGTTCGGCCACCAGATGCGCTTCGATCTGTCGGCCGGTTTTCCGCTCATTACCACCAAGCGGGTGCATTTCAAGAGCATCGCCTACGAGCTGTTGTGGTTTCTGCGCGGCGAGTCGAACGTGCGCTGGCTACAGGAACATGGGGTGACGATCTGGGACGAGTGGGCGCGTGAAGACGGCGAACTGGGCCCGATCTACGGCGTGCAATGGCGCTCGTGGCCGGCGCCGACGCCCGACGACCCGCATCGCACCATCGATCAGATCAGCGAAGTGCTGCGGCAACTGCGTACCCAGCCGGATTCGCGCCGCATCATCGTCAGCGCCTGGAACGTCAGCCAGATCGCGGAGATGGCGCTGCCGCCCTGCCATGCGTTTTTCCAGTTTTTTGTGGCCCCACCGCGCCAGCCTGGCGAGCCGGGGCGACTGAGCTGCCAGCTCTACCAGCGCAGCGCCGATATTTTTCTGGGCGTGCCGTTCAACATCGCCAGCTACGCGCTGCTCACCCTGATGATCGCGCAACAGACCGACCTCCTGCCCGGCGATTTCGTCTGGACCGGCGGCGACTGTCATCTCTACAGCAACCATTTCGCCCAGGTTCAGGAACAACTCAGCCGCACGCCCTACCCCTATCCCACGCTGGAGTTCGCGCGCAAGCCCGACAGCCTGTTCGATTACACCTTCGACGACTTCGTGCTGAAGAACTACCAGCATCACCCGGCGATCAAGGCCCCCGTTGCGGTATGACAGAGCTGGTTCTCATCGCCGCCGTGGCACGCAACGGCATCATCGGCAAGAACGGCGGCATGCCCTGGCATCTGCCTGCCGACCTGCAACATTTCAAGCGTCTGACCCTGGGGCACCCGATCCTGATGGGGCGCCGCACCTGGGATTCGCTGGGGCGCCCCCTGCCCGGTCGGCGCAACATCGTCATCAGCCGCCAGACCGGCTGGCAGGCGACCGGAGCCGAGCATGCCGAGTCGCTGGAAGCCGCCCTGCAAATGGTGGCGAGTGATGCGCTGGCTTTCGTGATTGGAGGGGCGCAGCTCTACGCCCAGGCGCTGCCTCTGGCTGACCGGCTGGAGCTGACCGAGATCGACCAACATTTCGATGGCGACACGCGCTTTCCCGATTGGGACCGCAGCCGCTTCGTCGAAACCGCCCGCGAGTCTCATGTGGCGCCGCAAGGCTGGGCCTTTCACTTCGTCACCTACACCGCCAAGGTCGAACCCTCCGTCTGACTCATGGCTCTGTGCGCCACGTTGTTTCAAGGCATTGCCATCTGGGCCGGATTGCCAGCCACCCTGTTCGCGCTCATGCTGCTGCTGGGCTATCGCCTGAACACCCGTTTCACCTGGACGATGTTGCTTCTGGGCATTGCCGGCCTGTCCACGCGGGCGATCGCGAAAGCCTGCACGGTTTGGAGCCAGAGTGCAGCGCAGGCAAGCCTCTGGCTCGGCCTTGCCTGGCTTGCTCTGGCTCTGGTCGTCATTGCTGCATGTGCCGTTGCCCTATGGCGGATCGCACTGCCCCGCGACCACAGAAGCTGATCCCGATTCTCCTCGTGGCTTGTCGGGCCGCGCCATTGTCATCCTCGATCCGTCGCGCCATCCTCCCGTTCTTTTGCGCAATCCGGATTGATGCTGTCACGTCGTTTGCATTCCGAAACAAGCCCACTTTCGGCCTTCCGCTAGATTCCTCGCCCACAACGAGGAGACCCTATGCAAGCCACGCCGACAAACGCGATGCCCAACCGGACATCGCACATCGCCATCGCCAGCTTCATTGGCACGGCCATCGAGTTCTACGACTTCTACGTTTACGCCATAGCGGCCGCGCTGGTCATCGGGCCGGTGTTCTTTCCCAGTTCCTCGCCTACGGCCCAGACGTTGAACGCCTTCGCCACTTTTGGCATCGCGTTTCTCGCCCGACCGGTCGGCTCCTTCCTGTTTGGCCATTTTGGCGATCGGTTCGGGCGCAAATCCACTCTGGTCGCCACACTGCTGACCATGGGCGTCTGCACCACGTTCATCGGGCTGTTGCCGGGCCATGCCCGAATCGGCGACCTGGCTCCCTGGCTGCTGGTCATCCTGCGCATCGGCCAGGGACTAGGGCTGGGCGGAGAATGGGGCGGTGCGGCGCTGCTGGCCACGGAAAATGCCCCCAGGCATCGACGCGGCCTGTTCGGCATGTTTCCGCAACTCGGCCCCTCCATCGGTTTTCTCGTAGCCAACGGTCTGTTCCTTCTGCTGGGTCTGCTGTTGACCCACGAGCAGTTCATGGCCTGGGGCTGGCGCATTCCTTTCCTGATCAGCGCCGTGTTGGTGCTCATCGGCTTGTATGCACGCCTCAAACTGACCGAGACGCCGCTGTTCAAGGCTGCCGAGAGCCATGTCCCACGTGTTCCGTTGACCGAGTTGCTGGGCAGCCATCTCAAGCCACTGATTCTGGGCTCGCTGTCCATCGTGGTCTGTTACGCACTGTTTTACATCAGCGCGGTCTTTGTGCTGAGCTATGGCATCGGCACCCTGCATCTGCCCAAACCCACGCTGCAGGCCTGGCTGATGTTGGCCATCGTGTGCATGGCACTGGCCACCGTGCTGGCGGCCTGGGCCAGCGACATCCTCGGACGCCGCGCCGTGCTGGTCGCGTCAGCCGTGGCTGCGGTGATCTGGGGATTTGCCCTTGCACCCCTTCTCGGCTCCGCCACCACTACAGGGGTCGGGATTTTCCTCTGCGGGGCGCTCTTTCTCATGGGCATGACCTATGCGCCGCTGGGCGCCATGCTGCCAGAGATCTTCCCCACGACGGTACGCTACACGGGCTCGGGCGCGGCCTACAACCTCGGTGGCATTCTCGGGGCTTCGCTTGCGCCGTATGTGGCCCAGGTGCTGGTCACGCACGGAGGTCTGAGTTGGGTGGGCGGCTATATTTCCGTGGCTGCGCTGATCAGCCTGCTGGCCGTATGGGGCCTGGGCGAAACCCGTCATCGCGATCTGGCCCAGATCACGACGGCTTCTCATTCTTGATCTTTAGCGATACAAAGCGGGCTCCGTGCCCCTATTGATCCGGCACGCTGAAGTTTTCAAGCTGCGTACCTGACGAAGGGGTCTTGGAAGTAGGAGCGCACTTTTTGTTTTACTCCCGATGCGTCATGCCACTCTCGGATTCATGCTCTTCCTTGCCGGACTGAGCGCCCAAGCCAGCGCCGAGGATGCGCCGATGCAGCCAGGGCTGTGGAGTATGGACATTCGGGGCAAGACCCAGATTTCGGCGAGTCAGACTGTACCGGTCGAACGCAGTATGAAAATCTGTGTCAAGCCGGGGCAGAAGCCTGAGACCGTGGTGGTCCCGATGGACGGCGATCAGTGCACGCGCGAGCAAAGCCCGGCGGCCGACGGTGGCACCCGCTGGACCTTCCACTGCGACCTGCCGCAAGCCAAGGTCACGCAGACCGGCACCCTGCGCTACGGCCCGACAACCTTCGAGTCGAGCTGGACGATCGACAGCGTGACGCCTTCCGGGGCGACGACACATACGGACGTACAGGTGAACGGCAAGCGTCTGGGCAGCGATTGCGGCAGTCTGAAGTAATTTTTCTTCCCTATCTACGCGACCCGAAAAAAAAACCGCCTCGAGTCACCTCGAGGCGGCAGCGTCTCCTCGGTGAGTGCGGATGGTCGCGATCCGCCTCCCTGTTGATGTTGATCAGGCCACCTTGCGGTCGAAGAACTGTTCGTCCTCGGTCGAGCCCTTGAGCGCAGCGGTCGAAGCCTCGTTCTCGATCGTCGTCGTGACCGCGTCGAAATAGCCCGTGCCGACTTCGCGTTGATGCTTGACTGCGGTGAACCCCTTGGTGGCTGCGGCGAACTCGGCTTCCTGCAGCTCGACAAAGGCGCTCATCTGGTTGCGGGCGTAGCCATAAGCCAAGTTGAACATCGAGTAGTTCAGCGCGTGGAAGCCGGCCAGGGTGATGAACTGGAACTTGTAGCCCATGGCGCCCAGCTCTTTCTGGAACTTGGCGATGGTGGCATCGTCGAGGTTTTTCTTCCAGTTGAACGACGGCGAGCAGTTATAGGCCAGCATCTTGCCGGGGAATTTGGCATGGATGGCCTCGGCGAAAGCCTTGGCATAGGCCAGATCGGGCTTGCCGGTTTCGCACCACACCAGATCGGCATAGGGCGCATAGGCCAGGCCGCGGGAAATCGCCTGCTCCAGGCCGGGTTTGGTGCGATAAAAGCCTTCAACGGTGCGCTCGCCGGTACAGAACGGCTTGTCGTTGTCGTCGACATCGGAGGTGATGAGGTCTGCTGCCTCGGCATCGGTGCGCGCCACCAGCACGGTGGGCACGCCCATGACGTCGGCCGCCAGACGGGCTGCAACGAGCTTGGAAACCGCCTCGCGGGTGGGCACCAGCACCTTGCCGCCCATGTGGCCGCATTTCTTCACCGAGGCCAGTTGGTCTTCGAAATGCACGCCAGCGGCACCAGCCTCGATCATGGCCTTCATCAGCTCGAAGGCGTTGAGCACGCCGCCGAAACCGGCTTCGGCATCCGCCACGATGGGGGCGAAATAGTCGATGAAGCCCTCGTCACCCGGCTGCTTGCCTTCCATCCACTGAATCTGGTCGGCGCGGGTGAGGGTGTTGTTGATGCGCTTGACCACGCTGGGCACCGAGTTGGCGGGGTACAACGACTGGTCGGGGTACATCTCGCCGGCCAGGTTGGCGTCGCCCGCGACCTGCCAACCCGACAGATAGATGGCCTGCAGGCCGGCCTTGACCTGCTGCATGGCCTGGTTGCCGGTCAGGGCGCCCAAGGCATTGACGAAAGGCATGTCGTGCATCTGCTTCCACAGACGATCCGCGCCCCGGCTGGCCAGCGTATGCTCGACCATGACCGAGCCACGCAGGCGCACCACGTCTTCCGCGGTATAGCCCCGCTTGATGCCTTTCCAACGGGCGTCTTGCGACCACTCCTGTTCCAACTGCGCCACTTGCTGCTTGCGATCTGCCATCTGCTTCTCCGGTGAGTGAACAATCGATGCCTCAGCGTAGTTGACTTTTGCGCCGCAGCATAGTCTTATGTCTTATATAAGAGATAAATTTATGTCATTTACTTTCAATGACTTGTGCGATGTGTTTTGCGATGCGGAATATTTTTTTGCGCCATGAAAGAGCCACGAACTGCATTGCAGCAGGTGTTTTTCATATTTCGAGTCCTTCATTTTGCATTGTGAAATAACGAGACCGAGAACCCCGATGTCTCCACAGCGCCCCACTTCACCGCCGCTCGAGCGAACCAGCGGCAACGTCCCGTCCGCTCCGCCCTTGCAGGCTCCGCAGCACCTCAGCGAGCTGTTCTGGGTGTTCAACCATCTCACCCTTCTGGGCGTTGGTGGCGTGCTGCCGTTCGCGCAGCGCATCCTGGTGGAAGACAAGCGCTGGCTGACCACCGCGCAGTTCGTGGAGATGCTCAGCCTTAGTCAGGTTCTTCCAGGGCCTAACCTGATCAACCTCGCCCTGATGGTCGGGCAGCATTTCCATGGCTGGCGCGGTGCCGTGGTCGCACTGGCGGGCATGCTCGCCGCGCCGTTGGTGCTGATCTTCATCGTCGCCATCGCCTACGCGCAATACGCCGCCACGCCCGCCGTTGCCCATGCCTTGCAGGGCATGTCCACGGTCGTGGCCGGGCTGGTGATCGCCATGGCGATCAAGCTCTTCCCGGCCATCCGCCACGACCCGCGCAACTGGGGATGGGCCGGACTGGCGTTCGGCGGCGTGGGCCTGCTGCGTCTGAATCTGCTGTGGGTTCTGGTCGTGCTCGGACCGCTCGCCGTGGCCTTGGCCTGGTGGCGCCTGCGGAGAGCCTGATGCACGCAATCTCGACGGGCCTCGCGTTGTTCGGCCACTTTTTGCTGTGGTCCTTGCTGTCGGTGGGAGGGGCCATCGGCCTGCTGCCCGACATGCATCGCTATCTGGTCGTCGAGCAGCATTGGCTGACCGATGCGGCCTTCACCTCGGCGCTGGTGCTGGGCCAGGCCTCGCCCGGCCCCAACATGATCCTGTTTTCAACGCTCCTGGGCTGGCAAATCCTTGGACTGCCGGGGGCGCTGTTGGCAGCCATCGGGCTGATCCTGCCGTCATCGCTCATCACGGTGGCTTACTTCCGCTACAGCCGCATCCACAAAGACCGCCACTGGGTGCGGGCCATGCATGACGGCATGGCACCGATCACCGTCGGCCTGCTGCTGTCCTCGGGCTGGCTGCTGGCGCGGCAGGAGGCGAGTAGCTGGCAGCGCATCGCCGTCATCGTGGTGACCGTCGTTCTGACCGTGCGCACGCGGATCAATCCGCTCTGGATGCTTCTCGCCGGCGCAGGTCTGGGGCTGATCGGCATCGTCTGACCTTGGGGGGCTCGCCATGCTCACGCGCATTGGGAGTCTGCACGCTGTGCCCGTCTATGGCGTGGAGGCGTTGCGGCAAATCGAAACGGCGGCGGCTCAGCGACTGCCCGCGCACACGCTCATGCAACGGGCGGGAGCGGCGGTGGCGCGGCTCGCGCAGGCTCGATTCCCGCACGCCCGGCGCATCGTGGTGCTCGCCGGCGCGGGCAACAACGGCGGCGACGGCCTGGTGGCTGCAATCGCGCTGCAACGAGCCGGGCGCGACGTGCGCGTTTTCGCCTGCGGCGGCGAGACATTGGGCGAATGGGCTTGCCGCCTGCCACCGGACGCCGCATGGGCCTGGACTGAGGCGCTGGCTGAACAACTGCCGTGCAGCGTAGCCAATCCTGACGACCTGCCCGACGCCGATCTGTATCTCGACGCACTGCTGGGCATCGGGCTGCGCGGCGCCGTGCGCGATCAGACGGCGCGCCTGATTCAGAAGCTCAACGCGCGTACCGATGCCGCAGTGCTGAGCGTCGATCTACCCTCGGGGCTCGATGCCGACACCGGCATCGCCCACCAAGCCTGCGTGAGGGCCACGGCGACGCTGTCTCTGATCGGTCTCAAGCCCGGGCTGTGCACCGGCCCGGCGTCCCACCTCTGCGGCGAACTGTGGCTGGACGACCTCGACATTCACTCCGGCGCCGAACGGGCGCTACCGGCGCCGGACGCCACCCGGCTCGGCGCCGACCTCATTCGCCCCCTGCTGCCCGATCTCGCGCTGGCCGCCCACAAGGGCAAGCGCGGCGATGTGCGGGTGATCGGAGGCGCGGCGGGCATGACGGGCGCGGCCCTGCTCGCTGGCCGCGCGGCAGCGCTGCTAGGCGCGGGAAAAGTCTTCGTCTGCCTGCTCGATACCCGCGCGCCCGCTGTGGACATGCAGGCGCCCGAGCTGATGCTGCGCCCCGCGGACGCGTTGCTCGAAGCCATCGGCGACAAGACCTGCCTGCTGGTGGGCCCAGGCGCCGGGCTCGATGAAGCGTCCCGCGCCTGTCTCGCGCGGGCACTGGCCTCGACGGCCCCGCTGGTTCTCGATGCGGATGCGCTCAACCTCCTGGCCGCGAACGACCATGCGTCGACATTGCAGGCCGCACTGCGGCAGCGCCGGGCGATCACCGTGCTGACGCCGCACCCGCTGGAAGCCGCCCGGCTGCTCGAATCCACGGTGCAGGCGGTAGAAATGGACCGCCTGCGCGCCGCGCGCGATCTGGCCGCACGCTTCGCCTGCTGGGTCGTGCTCAAGGGGCGCGGCACCGTCATCGCCTCGCCCGAGCAAAACGTCTGGATCAATGCCACAGGCAACGGTCTGCTGGCCACTGCCGGCAGCGGCGACGTGCTCGCGGGCAGCGTGGCCGCCCTGATCGCCGCTACCGGACAGGCTTCGGCGGTGCTTGCCGCAGTCTGGCTGCACGGTCAGGCCGCCGAGCGTTACGCCGCGAAGCTGGGGCCCAGCGGAATGACGGCGGCTCACCTCCCCAAGTGGATGGCGCTGAGCTGGGCCGATCTAATGGCTGCGCATTCAGCCCCAGCTCAAGCCTGATCGTCACAACGTCAGCAAAACCCTTCGCATTGACGCGAACACCGATTTTTGCTACCTTGCGCCCATGTTTCGTGCCGACTCGTGCTCCGTTTTCAAGTTCCAGCCCGTGCCTTCGCTTGGCACAGGTTTGAGCGCGTGCACAAATGAAGCCATTGGAATGGTCGACGATGAAGGGCTATTCGGTGGCCTACTTGGCCTACGCTCGGCCTTGCCCAGCGAACCCGTGCGCGACTGAAGAACCCTTTGCCCCAAATACCAAGCGCCCGCGGCTTCGCCACCGGGCGCTTTTTCATATGCGCTATGCCATGACACCTTACAGCCCAGAGCCGAAACGACTACCCATCGGTGGCAGGGCCATGCACCGGCGACAGCCCAGCCGCCCCATCGTCGCAAGCTGCTGAACACACTCATTCGCTCTTGGAGATTCACTCATGTTGAAGCAACCGAACACCAAATACCGCGCCTTCCCGCCTGTTGACCTCAAAGACCGCACGTGGCCGGACAAGACCATCACCCATCCGCCGATCTGGATGAGCACCGACCTGCGCGACGGCAACCAGGCGCTGTTCGAGCCCATGGACGCGCAACGCAAGATGCGCATGTTCAAGATGCTGTGCGCAGTGGGCGTCAAGCAGATCGAAGTGGCGTTTCCCTCGGCCTCGCAGACCGATTTCGACTTCGTGCGCGAGCTCATCGAAGGCGGCCACATTCCCGACGACGTGACCATCGAGGTGCTGACCCAGGCGCGCGAAGACCTCATCCGCCGCACCTTCGAATCGCTGCGTGGGGCCAAGCAGGCCATCGTGCACGTCTACAACGCCACAGCGCCCAACTTCCGCCGCATCGTGTTCAACGTCGATGAAGCCGGCTGCACCCAGATCGCCGTCAACGCCGCCCGGCTCATCAAGCAACTCGCCGCCGAACGGCCCGAAACGCGCTGGACCTTCCAATACAGCCCGGAAGTGTTCAGCGGCACCGAGCTTCCCTTCGCCGTCTCGGTATGCAATGCCGTCACCGAAGTCTGGCAGCCCACCCCCGAGAACAAGATCATTTTCAACCTGCCGGCCACGGTGGAAATGAGCACGCCCAACATCTATGCCGACCAGATCGAGTGGATGCACCGCCACCTGAACAAGCGCGACAGCATCATCCTGTCGCTGCATCCGCACAACGACCGCGGCTGCGCCGTGGCCGCCGCCGAACTCGGCGTGATGGCCGGGGCCGACCGGGTCGAGGGCTGCCTGTTCGGCAACGGCGAGCGCACCGGCAACGTCGATCTGGTCACCCTGGCGCTCAACCTCTATTCGCAGGGCGTGAACCCCGGTCTCGACTTCTCCAACATCAACGCCGTGGCGCGCACCGTGGAGGAATGCACCCAGTTGCCCGTGCACCCGCGTCATCCCTACGCCGGTGACCTGGTGTTCACCGCCTTCTCCGGCTCCCACCAGGACGCCATCAAGAAAGGCCTGGCCGCTCAGCGCCACGACGCCCTTTGGGAAGTGCCCTATCTGCCCGTCGATCCGGCTGACCTCGGCCGCGCCTACGACTCGGTCATCCGCGTCAACAGCCAGTCGGGCAAAGGCGGCATCGCCTACCTGCTCGAAGCCACCTACGGGCTGGTCATGCCCCGGCGTCTGCAAGTCGAATTCAGCGGGGTGGTGCAAAAACACACCGACGCCACCGGCACCGAAGTCACGGCGCAGCAACTCTGGAAAATGTTCAACGAAGAGTACGTCCAGAGCGCTCAACCCTTGCACCTGCACAGCTACCACCTCAGCGACCATGGCGACCGTCAGGGCATCCGCCTCGAACTGGACGTGGACGGCAAGCGACTGAGCCTCACCGGTGAGGGCAACGGCCCGATCGACGCCGCGATTCACGCGCTGCGTCTGCCCCTGGCCGTGCACAGCTACGAAGAGCGCGCGCTCGGCCTCGGCGCCGATGCTAAAGCTTCGGCCATCGTTGAAATGGCTATCGAGGGACTGCCGACCAGCACCTACGGCGTAGGCATGGACGCCAACATCGTCACCGCATCGATCCGCGCACTCATCTCTGGCGCAAACCGCCTGCTGCAACGCTTGCCAGACGACGCAGCGCGGCAGCACTTGCAAGCGCTGCACGCGCCCTTGCGAGCCGTGGCCTGACAGACGAAGCCCCAAGCCTGGGGAGGGAGTTTGGGGTCAAGCCGCGCTTCGTAGCATGTGCTATCGAACCAGACCTGACCCTAAGCCCAGACGATACGCCTTCAACAACGTCGGTGCTTCCTGCGGTGACACGGGCGCCAACGCAGTGGCTACCGCGACGCCGGAGTCGTTCCACCCTGCACGCCGAGGTTTCCTCCGGTGCCGAGGCCACCCTTTACTTCCTGCTCCTTGTAGTTCCTGACAGCATGCACAATGCCTATGTAGGAATCCACGAAGGCGGCGACGATCACCTTACCCTGTGCAGTATTGGAGTAGCCACCACCAACGCCGCCGAGGCCGCCGCCAAACATGCTCCCGACGGCGCCGAGATCCCAGCTTTTCGCGCTGCCTTCAGCCGCGGCCAGTTGCACGCCTGACCTGTTGTCCACAAGCGTCAGCACGGTACTTGCTTCCTTGGAACTCAGGTTGCCGCCGATGGCCGAACCGATCGAGCCGAAAAGACCGCCCACCACGCCGCCAAGCCCGCCCGCATTGTTATTCGAGAAGGTGATTGTGGGGCTAAGGCTGTAGTCGGCGGAAACCATCTGCCCCTTCCCGAAATTCGAGTTGTTGCGCAGTTCACCGGACTGCTCCAACTGGCGCTCGCGCATCATGCTGTTCATCACGCGGCCTCGCGATACGACGACGAAGCAGTTCGATTGCTGGACAATCAACTTGAGCACCGGGGTCGTCGGACCAAGCCCATACTGTCCTGTGAGCACGCCATACCAAGGGGCGCTCGTGTCCTCGAGGATGGCCATCGTGCCGAGGGGCGCATTGCAGTGAGGCAATGCCTTGTTCGCGTTTTGGCTATTGGCTCCACCAGCGGACCCTGTGGCCTCGGTCTTTGCCGACATATCTCCCATGTTCATGGACGAGCAAGACGCAAGAAAAAGGGCAGCCACGGCGGCGACTGCTTTGGGGGTGTGTGCTTTCATTTTTTGAACCTCCGTTCATCAGTGTGGAACTCCAGGCAAAGGTTTGGAGTTTGAGCTTTGAGGCGGCACGTTTCTTATGGTGAATGAGCACGTCATCATCGACCGGCCGCAAGTCGAACCCATGAAATCGAGTTTCAAAAACTGCTCGCAAGAATGTCCTCGCATTCCTGCGTGGTTGGCCTAAAGCGCTGCCCCTGGGGTTTGGCAGGATCGTTCTGATAGTCAAACGAGCAGGGGACGTTGTGCAGGTCCACGGGCTTGTTGTGAATCGCGGTCTTTCCGCTGAAGCCAAGGGTGATCGTCGGAAAGCCCTGGCCGTCCATCGCCGCGCTCAGGAACTTGCCCTTGAAGGAGATCACTGGTTTCATGCCCGAACCGGTGTTGTCGGCACCGCTTGGGACATTGCCCAAGGACCGTAAACCGGTCGCGGTGAATTCATAGATCGGAAACCAACTGTTGGCATTCCCTTGGTTCATGTAGCCACCCTCGTCGGCCACGAGAACTGCGGCGTGCTGCAGCAACGCGACCCTCGGAAAGGGCGTCCAGGGTTTGCCCACGGCCTCACCGAATGAGCCATCCGACGTCAGGTTCATGTCCTTGCCGGCCATCGTCCAGTGGCCAGCCTTCCATGCGAACCAGATGGCGGAGATATAAGCTGCCTGCACGTGTGCAGCTTCACTGGGATGCTGGGGGTTCTCGACGGCATGGCCTTGACCGGTGGCGATGAAATAGGGCGTTCCGTCCAGGGTGACGCTCGCCGTCTTCCAGGGGGTCACGTATTCGGTGATGGTGTGGTGATATCCCGGCGGCTTGTTGAAGCGGACGCCGTGCGGATCTGGCACTTCCACCACTGAACCCCGCCGCGTGTAGGCAGGACCATAGAGCAGGCGCATGGCGTGCAATTCAGTGGGCGCCACAGGTGCGGCATTTGCATGGGTGGCGACAACAAGGGACACGACGCCCAGAATCAGGCCGATGCGCTTGGGGGAGAGGTCAGTGCCTTGGCGAGCGCGGCCACCGTACGTGCCTCTGCTCCGTCGACATGCCTGGGTTGTTGGCGCGCAGTAGAGCCGCCCGTTGGATGCGGTTTGCACCGAGGTGGGCGCCAACGCAGGTAGCTCACTCGCGTCAATTTGCGCTGAATCGAGGTGATCGATCTCAGTGGAAGACTGCTTGTGCCGGCAGCACATGCGCCTGCAGTTCCCAAATTTCATCATGCCCTCCCCAGGCGACGAGTCGCCCATCTATGGTGGCAGTACCGCAATACGATCCAGCAGCGGCACCTCGGAGTACAGATAAAAATGTGTAAGTGGACATGACGTTAGGTGAGAGATTCATACAGCACAACCCCATGGTTGCCCATGCTGACGGTCTTTACGTCTTGTTTCTCGAGCTACACGATCGATCGGAGAACTATTCGTCATGAATGGCATCACGCATCGCCGCAAAAATGCCTCTCGCCGGAAGAGCCATGCTGATCTTGTTCATCTGTTGTCACCGAGCGTGGACGAGGCGATGTCATGCAGCGTGCGCCTGAGATGGGCGCGGCGGCGGTAGAAGTGTTTCTCACCATGCTGGCCAGGGGCGCGCTATGTCAGCATCTACTCACTATCAGGCTCTCAAGTGCCTTGTCGTTGCGCCCCCCACAGGCGCGATCCTCCAGGCCGACAGGCTCCTAGAATCATCCTGTTGCCTCTCAGCGAACCCGCCATGCAGAACCGTCAGTCCAGTACCAAACTCGCCCCGCGCACCCTGGAAGGCTGGCGGGGCTATTGGTATCGGGTCATGTACTTTCATGACAAGCGGGATGAAAAGCTGTTCGATCTGGTGCTGATCGGGTTCATTCTGTTCAGCGTGCTGATCACCGTGCTCGACTCGGTGCAGGCGGTTCATGCCCACGCGCATGGCGCCCTGTACGTGCTGGAATGGATTTTCACCTTGGCCTTCACGGTGGAGTATGTGCTGCGGCTGTCGGTGGTGCAAAACCCCTGGCGCTATGCGCGCAGTTTTTTCGGCATCATCGATCTGCTGTCGTTCCTGCCGGCGTATCTGGAGTTGCTGTTCCTCGGCTCGGGACATCTGACTGTCATCCGCACCCTGCGGGTGCTGAGGATTTTCCGGATTCTCAAGCTGATGGAATACACCAGCGCGTCCAACCAGATGCTGGACGCACTGTCGCGGAGCAAGAGCAAGATTTTCGTGTTCGTGCTCAGTGTGCTCACCCTGACGACCATTTTCGGCTCGATCATGTATCTGGTCGAAGGGCCGCAGAACGGTTTCACCAGCATTCCGCGCGGCATCTACTGGGCCATCGTCACCATGGCCACGGTCGGTTTCGGCGATATCACGCCGAAAACGGCGCTCGGGCAGATCATCACCTCGGGCATCATCATCGTCGGTTACGGCATCATCGCCGTGCCCACGGGCATCTACTCTGCCGAGCTGGTGAACTCTTACCGCAACCAGCGCCGCCTGGAAGAGCACCGCGAGGCTCAGACGAAAAACAGCGTCACCTGTGTGCGCTGCGGTCTGGTCGGGCACACATCGGACGCCCGCTACTGTCGGCGGTGCGGCGAGGCGCTGCCGGGCGTCAGTGCGGCGGTTCACCCGGAAGCAGCTTTCCCGGATTCATCAGACCACGCGGATCGAGCGCGCGTTTGATCGCCCGCATCTGCGCTACGGCTACCGGGTTGCCGTAGCGCTGCAACTCGTCGCGCTTGAGCTGCCCGACGCCGTGCTCGGCGGAAAACGTCCCGCCGCAAGCCACGGCCGCATCGTGCACGATGCGGTTGCACAAGGTCTGATGATCGGCGAGAAAACGCGCCGCATCCGCACCTTGCGGCGCCTGGACGTTGTAGTGCAGATTGCCATCGCCCAGATGCCCGAAGACGACAAGGCGCGCGCCGGGAAGCGCCTGCGTCACCAGTTCGGCGGTCGATTCGACAAAAGCGACCATGCGCGAAAGGGGCACACCGATGTCGTGCTTGATGTTCAGCCCCTCCTGCGCCTGCGCCAGGGGAATCGATTCGCGCAGGTGCCACAGCGCCCGGCTTTGCGCCAGGCTCTGCGCCACCGTGGCAGTGACGATCTGGCCATCCTCCATGGCGGCTTCGAGCAGGGCTTCCAGACGCGCCCTACCCTGCGATTCACCCTCGACTTCGCTCGATTCCAGCAGCACGCACCACGCGCTCGGCAAATCGAAAGGCAGGGACATCTGCGGAAAATGATGCTGCACCAGTTGCAGACTGTGCGCGCTCATCAGCTCGAAGCCGGTCAGACTGCAGCCGAGGCGGCTCTGCGCCCGCCCGAGCAGGGCGATGGCAGCGGCGACATCCTGCACGGCGGCCAGGGCGGTGATCTGCGCCGTCGGCCTGGGAAACAGCTTGAGCGCCGCGGCGGTGATGATGCCCAGCGTGCCTTCGGCGCCAACGTAGAGATCGCGCAGGCTGTAGCCGGTGTTGTTCTTGCGCAGCAGGTTGAGCGCGTCGAGCACCTCGCCCTGCGCGGTGACCACTTCCAGACCGAGGCACAGATCGCGGGCATTGCCATAGCGCAGCACGGCGGTGCCGCCGGCATTGGTCGAGAGGTTGCCGCCTATGGTGCAACTGCCTTCAGCCGCCAGAGAAAGCGGGAACAACATGCCCTGCGCGTCGGCGGCCTGCTGCACGTCGGCAAGCACGCAGCCGGCCTCGGCGACGAGCACGCCGGCTGCGGGATCGATGGACCGAATGCGGTTGAGGCGTCGCGTGCTCAGCACGATCTGCTCGCCCCGGTCATCGGGGGTGGCGCCACCGACCAGCCCTGTGTTTCCACCTTGCGGCACCACGCCCACGCCGTGCAGAGCGCACAGTTGCACCACGGCAGCCACCTGGGCCGTCTCGCCCGGCAACACCACGGCCAGCGCCTGTCCGGTGTAGCGTTTGCGCCAGTCGGTCAGGTAGGGCGCCAAGTCCTGCGGCTGATGCAGCACATGCGCCACCCCCAGAACGGCGCGAAGCGCATCGAGAAAGCGCTCTCGTTCAAGGGGCAACATGGCGAGCCGCCCCCGTGCGCAAAAAGCCTGCAATGCAGACGAACAACAGCAAGGCGAGCAGAAGCTCGATCCAGCCCAGACCGCGAGAAGCGGCGCTGGGATCGGTCAATGCGCGGGTGATGCCCTCGGCCGCGTAAAACCACAGCAGAAGGCTGAGCCAGCGAAAGGTCGAGGGCCGCCCGCGCAACACGCCGGGCACGGCGGGCAGCAGGGGCAAGACCTTGAGCACCAGCAGCGAACCCCCTGGATGAAGCGGCGCGACCCACATCTCCCAAAGCACGCTGAGCAGAATGAGCGCGAGCAGACAGAGCACCGCGCCACGATGCCAGAGATGCTGCCAGGCAGCCGATGAAAAAGGAGTGGGGCCGCTCATCGTGGGCACGTTTCAGTTCGCAGCGAGTTTGAGGGCTGCACTCGCGAGCCGCTGCCCAAGCGCTATGGCAAGACGCCTTTCCTCCTCGGTGACGGGCAGACTGCCATCTGGCGCGGCATGATGGCTGGCGCCGTAGGGCGTGCCGCCGCTGCGCGTGGTCATCAGATCGGTCTGCCCGGCAAAGGGTAGCCCGACAATTAGCATGCCGTGGTGCAACAGCGGCAACATCATCGACAGCAAGGTGCTTTCCTGCCCGCCATGCAACGTGCCCGTGGAGGTGAACACGGCTGCAGGCTTGCCCGCCAGCGCGCCCGAGAGCCAGAGGGCCGAGGTCTGATCGAGAAAGTATTTGAGCGGCGCGGCCATATTGCCGAAGCGCGTGGGTGAGCCCAGCGCCAGCCCGGCGCATTCCTCCAGATCGCACAGTTCGACATAAGGCGGGCCGTCGTCGGGGATGGGCGGCTCGCTCTGCTCCACCACGGGGCTCACCCTGGGCACAGTGCGCACCCGGGGCAGCATGCCGGGAACCTGGGCCACGCCCTGAGCCACACATTCTGCCAGTGTGCGGGTGCCACCGTGTACGCTGTAATAAAGAACCAAGACCTCTTTCATACCGCTATCGTATTGCCATGTCCCGCCTTCGCCCTTCTGAAACCCTGATGGACAGCCTGCGCACCCTGGCCAGGCGGTTCGGACAGGACAATCTGGCGCAGACGGCCGGCAGCCTCACCTTCACCACCGTGATCTCTCTGGTTCCCCTGCTTACGGTGATGCTGGCGGTGTTCACCGCCTTTCCGGCCTTCGAGCGCATGCAGGGACAGATTCAGGCGCATCTGGCGCAGTCGATGTTGCCCGATGGCATTTCTGACAAGGCTTACCGCTACCTGAGCGACTTCGCCTCCAAGGCCAAGAGTCTGGGCACCGTCAGCGTGGTCTTTCTCATCGTCACCGCGACCTCGATGATGCTCACCGTCGATCGGGCACTCAATGCCATCTGGCGCACACCAAGGCCGCGCCCGCTGGCACAGCGAGTGCTGCTCTACTGGGCTGGCTTCACCCTCGGGCCCATCGTGATCGGTGCCAGCGTGGGCCTGATGAGCTATGTCGCCGGAGCGCACCGCGGGCTGCTGCACCAGTTGCCGGGCGGCGCCAGCGTCGCGCTCAGCTTGGCCTCGTGGGCGGTCATGGCCGTCGCGCTGGCGGCCATGTTCCGCTTCATTCCCAACACCGAGGTGCGCTGGCGCGACGCGCTGATCGGCGGCTTCATGGCCGCGCTGGCCTTCAGTCTGACCGGGCGAGGGCTGGCCTGGTACTTCGCCAGCGTGACCACCTACACCGCCGTGTACGGCACTTTCGCCACCCTGCCCTTGCTGCTGCTGTGGATTTACTTCAGCTGGATTGCGGTGCTGGTCGGCGCCATGATTGCCGCCTACCTGCCCTCGCTGCGCGTGCGGGCCGTGCGGCTCGACGGCTATGCCGGCGCCCAGTTCCTCACGGCGGTCAGGGTGCTCAAACAGATGCACGGTGCCCGCGAGGCGCCCGATTGCGGCCTGCCTGCTGCCGAGCTTTCCAGGCGGCTGCGTATCGACCCCCTGCAATTGCAGGAATTGCTCACCGTTCTGGAACGACTGGGATGGGTGGGCAAAGTGGCGGCGCGCCCCCGCAGCCCCGCGCGCTGGGCGCTGCTGTGCGATCCTCTGACCACCCCCGTCGGGCCGCTGATCGACGCCCTGTTGCTGGACAAGCATCGGGCCTCTCTCACGTCGGCCTTGCTCGGCCACATGCTCAGCGACGAAGAACGCGACTGGAGCCTGGCGCAGTTGCTGGGCGATGTGCCGCTCAAAGGCGATGGGTCAGCGTCTGCCACCACATCACCCAGTCCCCCATCAGGCTGAACAGCGGGCGCTTGAAGGTGGCGGGCCGGTTGCGTTCGACGAAAAAATGCCCGACCCAGGCGAAGGCGTAACCGCACACGACGGCCGCAGGCAACCACCAGAGGTTGCCCGTGAACACCAGGAAAAACAGGCAGATCAGCGCCAGCGTCGAGCCTATGAAATGCAGCCTGCGGTTGCGCGGATCGCGGTGCTCGGCGAGATAGAGCGGATAGAACTCGGCAAAGGTCTTCGCCGCAGCCAGCCGCATGGCGTTGGCGGGCTTCGTGGCTGCGGGCAGGTCTTGATGATGGTGGTGGCGACGTGCGCGCATGCTGCCTCTCCCGTTGTGGTGCCGATCCAACTATAGGCGTCTTTCAGCCGCCGCACAGGCGCGCGCGTGCGGCGTGGTATTCGTCGGCCAACTGCGCCACCAGCGCCGCCGCACCCTGCACCTTGCGCACCGCACCGATGCCCTGGCCGCAGCCCCAGATGTCCTTCCACGCCTTGGCCCCGCCGATGGCCGCGGCGAAATCCATCTTGGTCGGATCGCCCTCGGGGAGATGGTCGGGGTCCATGCCCGATGCCGCTATGGAACCACGCAGGTAGTTGCCATGCACGCCCGTGAACAGGCTGGAATAGACGATGTCCTGCGCGCTGCTGGACACGACCATCTGCTTGTAGGCATCGACCGCGCGCGCTTCGTCGGTGGCGATGAAGGCGCTGCCGATGTAGGCCAGATCGGCCCCCATGGCCTGCGCCGCAAGCACGGAGTCGCCGCGGGCGATGGCCCCCGAGAGCACGAGAGGCCCGTCGAACCACTGCCGCGTCTCCTGCACCAGTGCGAAAGGAGACTGCGTGCCCGCATGCCCGCCCGCACCTGCGGCAACGAGGATGAGGCCGTCCGCGCCCTTTTCCACCGCCTTGTGCGCGAAGGTCTGGTTGATCACGTCGTGCAACACGATGCCGCCCCAACCGTGCACGCCCTGATTCACCTCGGGCCGGGCGCCGAGCGAGGTGATGACGATGGGCACCTTGTATTTGGCGCAGAGCATCATGTCCTGCTCCAGCCGGTCGTTGCTGCGGTGGACGATCTGATTCACCGCGAACGGCGCCGCAGGTTGATCGGGGTGAGCCGCGTTCCAGGCCGCCAGCGCCTCGGTGATTTCCGCGAGCCATTCGTCGAGCTGCGAAGCCGGACGCGCGTTCAGTGCCGGAAAACTGCCGACGATGCCTGCGGTGCACTGGGCGATGACCAGTTTGGGGTTGGAGATGATGAACAGCGGTGAACCAATGACCGGCAGCCGGAGCTTGGAAAGGATGGAGGGCAGAGCCATCTCAGAAAGCCTCCACCGGCAAGGCCATCACGCTGTCGGCACCGCCCAGCACCGCATCGCGCAGCGCGCCGCAGCGCGGCAGGATGTGGGCGCAATAGAACGCTGCCGTCGCCCGCTTGGCGCTGGCGAAGGCGGCATCGTCGGCGGGTAGCTCGGCCGTTGCCAGCCAGCTCTGCCCCATCTGCCATCCGGCCAGCAGGTTGCCCGCCAGCATCAGGTAGGGCACGCTGCCCGCGAAGGCGGCGTTGGGGTTGGCCTTGCCGTTTTCCACCACGAAGCGCACCACCGCCTCGAAGGCCGCGCGAGCCGCCGCGAGTTGTCCTGCCATGGTCTGCGCCTGCGCGTCGCCCGTGGCCAGCAGCGCGGCTTCGGTCTTGGCCACGCGAGCCGCGAACTGCAGCGCCAACTGGCCGCCGTCCCGTAGGGTCTTGCGTCCCACCAGATCGTTGGCCTGGATCGCCGTCGTGCCTTCGTAAATGGTGAGAATGCGGGCGTCGCGGTAATACTGAGCAGCCCCCGTTTCCTCGATGAAACCCATGCCGCCATGCACCTGCACGCCCAGGCTGGCCACCTCGATGCTCATCTCGGTGGAGTAGCCCTTGACCAGCGGAACCAGAAACTCGTAAGCCGCCTGGTGCGCGGCACGCTGGCCTGCATCCGGATGAGCGTGGCCCACGTCGTGCAGGCTGGCCGCCACCAGCGCCAGGGCGCGGCTGCCTTCGGTGAGCGCGCGCATGGTCATGAGCATGCGGCGCACATCGGGGTGGTGGACGATGGTCACGGCCTGAGCGGCGCTGCCATCCACCGGGCGCGACTGCACCCGGTCTTTCGCGTAGGCAGCGGCCTGCTGGTAGGCGCGCTCGGCCACCGCGATGCCCTGCAGTCCCACGGCGAAGCGGGCAGCGTTCATCATGATGAACATGTACTCGAGGCCGCGATTGGCCTCGCCGATCAGCTCGCCGATGGCGCCCGGCCCAACCTCGCCTTTGCCGTCGCCATAGACCAGCACCGCGGTCGGGCTGGCCTTGATGCCCAGCTTGTGTTCGATGGAGGCGCACCACACGTCGTTGCGCCGCCCGTCCTCAAGCACCTTGGGCACGATGAACAGCGAAATGCCCTTCACCCCTGGCGGCGCGTCGGGCAGGCGGGCGAGCACCAGATGGACGATGTTGTCCGCCATGTCATGCTCGCCGTAGGTGATGTAAATCTTCTGCCCGAAGATGCGGTAGGTGCCGTCGCCCTGCGGTTCGGCGCGGCTTCGCACCAGCGCCAGATCCGAGCCCGCCTGCGGCTCGGTGAGATTCATGGTGCCGGTCCACTCGCCGGAGATCAGTCTGGGAATGAAGCGCTGCTTCTGGTCATCCGTGCCTGCAGTGAGCAGCGCCTCGATGGCGCCGTCGGACAGCAAGGGGCACAGGGCGAAACTCAGGTTCGCGCTGTTGAGCATTTCGGTACAGGCCGCAGAAAGACTCTTGGGCAGACCCTGGCCGCCAAAATCGGCCGGATGCGACAGCCCCTGCCACCCGGCTTCGGCAAACTGGCGGAATGCCTGCCTGAATCCCGGCGTGGTCGTCACCTTGCCATCGGCCCAGGTGCTCGGCCTGAGGTCGCCCTCGCGGTTGAGCGGGGCGACCACATCGCGGTTGAACTTGCCGCACTCTTCGAGCACCGCTGCCGCCGTGTCGGGGGTGGCGTCCTCGAAGCCCGGAAGTCTGGAGATGGACTCCAGTCCTGCGAGATGTTCGAGGTCGAACATCATGTCGCGAATCGGGGCGGTGTAGCTCATGCGAGTCTCCGGTTGAGGCTTTGGAATACGGGCTGCTAGAGCAGCCTCTGTAAAACGTGAACGGGCCAGGGGCGCTCGTCAGATTTGCTTGACCATCTCGGGCACGGCGGTGAACAGGTCGGCCACCAGCCCGTAATCGGCCACGCCGAAAATCGGCGCTTCTTCATCCTTGTTGATGGCGACAATGACCTTGCTGTCCTTCATACCGGCCAGATGCTGGATGGCGCCGGAAATGCCCACGGCCACATAGAGCTGCGGCGCGACGATCTTGCCGGTCTGGCCGACCTGCCAGTCGTTCGGCGCGTAGCCCGCGTCCACTGCGGCACGGCTGGCGCCCATCGCCGCGCCGAGCTTGTCGGCCAGCGGGGTCATCACCGCCTCGAAGTTTTCCTTGCTGCCCAGACCGCGCCCGCCGGAGACGACGATCTTGGCCGCAGTGAGCTCCGGCCGCTCGCTCTTGGTGGTTTCGCGCCCGACCAGGCTGGACAGGCCGGCGTCGCCGACGGCATCGACCTTGACGATCTCCGCGCTTCCACCGCTCGCGGCCACGGGGTCGAAGCCCGTGGTGCGCACCGTGATGACCAGCGTCTTGTCGCTGCTCTGCACCGTGGCAATGGCATTGCCAGCGTAGATGGGGCGGTCGAAGGTGTCGGGTCCGTGCACATGAATGATGTCGGACACCTGGGCCACATCGAGCAGAGCCGCCACGCGTGGCGCGATGTTCTTGCCGAAGGCCGTTGCCGGCGCCAGGATGTGGGTGTACGACGGCGCCAGCGCCAACACCTGTGCCGCCGTGGTTTCGGCCAGCCCGTCGGCCAGTTGCGGCGCGTCGGCGTAGAGCACCTTGCTCACGCCGAAGGCCTGGGCCGCAGCCTGCGCCGCGCCGTCGCAGTTGTGGCCCGCGACGAGCACATGCACCTGCGGGTTGCACATCAGAGCTGCGGCAACGGTGTTGAGGGTGGAGGGCTTGAGCCCGTTTTGATCGTGTTCAGCGACGACGAGAGCGGTCATGGCATTGTCCTTGAATGTTAGGGTCTGCGGTTCAGATGACCTTGGCTTCGGTTTTCAGGCGGGCGACCAGCGTGGCCACGTCGGGCACCTTCACGCCAGCACCGCGCTTGGGCGGCTCGGCGACTTTCAGCGTCTTGAGCCGCGGGCTTACGTCCACACCCAGTTCCTCGGGCTTGAGGGTATCGAGCGGCTTTTTCTTCGCCTTCATGATGTTGGGCAGGGTGACGTAGCGGGGCTCGTTCAGGCGCAGATCGGTGGTGATGACCGCGGGCAGCTTGACCGCAATCGTCTCCAGCCCGCCGTCCACCTCGCGCGTGACCTTGGCCTGGGTGTCGTCGATCTCGACCTTGGAGGCAAAGGTGGCCTGCGACCAGCCCAGCAGTGCGGCCAGCATCTGCCCGGTCTGATTGGCGTCGTCATCGATGGCCTGCTTGCCCATGATGACCAGTTGAACGCCCTCTTTCTCGACCACGGCCTTGAGTAGCTTGGCCACCGCCAAGGGTTGAAGCTCGGCCTCGGTCTCGACCAGCACGGCACGGTCTGCGCCAATCGCCATGGCGGTGCGCAGCGTCTCGCCGCAGGCCGCGACACCGCAGCTCACCGCAACGATTTCTGCGACCTTGCCGTGCTCCTTGAGGCGCACAGCCTCTTCCACCGCGATTTCGTCAAAAGGGTTCATGCTCATTTTCACGCCAGCGTTATCGACCCCGCTGCCGTCGGACTTGACCCGAATCTTGACGTTGTAATCGACCACGCGCTTGACCGCGACCAATACCTTCATGCTGTGCTCCTGTGATGGATGTTCGGGCCCATATGGCCTGGGCGCTGCACCTGCCCGGCCAGCGCCGTCAAAAATTCGAACGACCGTTCTTTTTTGCAGTGTAGCGACTTGGGGTCGGGGCGATCAAGCCCAAACCCCGTATCGCCGCGGGGTGCCAAATCAGCGATCGATCGCCTCGCGGGAGCGCGCCTGCTGACGTAGTGCGAACTTCTGGATTTTGCCAGTGGATGTCTTCGGCAACTCGACGAACACCACCTTCCGTGGCACCTTGAATCCGGCAAGATGCTGTTTACAAAACGCGGTGATGTCCTCGGCAGTCGTCGTGGCGCCTGCCTTGAGCTCGATGAAGGCGCAAGGTGTCTCGCCCCATTTGGGGTCGGGCATGGCCACCACGGCGGCCAGCATGACGGCCGGATGGCGGTACAGCACGTCCTCCACCTCGATGCTGGAGATGTTCTCCCCGCCGGAGATGATGATGTCCTTGCTGCGATCCTTGATCTTGATGTAGCCGTCCGGGTCCACCACGGCCAAATCGCCGGTGTGGAACCAGCCACCGGCGAAGGCTTGAGCGGTGGCCTCGGCGTCGCCCAGGTAACCTTTCATCATGATGTTGCCGCGGAACATGATCTCGCCCATGGTCTCGCCGTCGTGCGGCACCTCCTCCAGCGTCGCCCGATCACGTACGGTCGCAGCGTTTTGCAGGTGGTAACGCACGCCCTGGCGGGCGTTGAGCCTGGCGCGTTCGGGCAGCGGCAGTGTCTCCCAGTCGGCCTGCTTGGCGCAGGCCGTGGCCGGACCGTAGACCTCGGTGAGGCCGTAGACGTGCGTCAGGTCAAAACCCATCGCCTCCAGACCTTCGATCAGCGCCGCAGGGGGCGCCGCGCCGGCCACCATGGCACGCACGGTGTGGCCGATGCCTGTCTTCAGTTCCGCCGGTGCGTTGACCAGCAGCCCGTGGACGATGGGTGCGCCGCAGTAGTGGGTGACGCTGGCGCCGCGAATCCGGTCGAAGATGGCCGCCGCCTCCACCTTGCGCAGGCAGACGTTCACACCCGCACGCGCCGCGACCGTCCAGGGAAAGCACCAGCCATTGCAGTGAAACATCGGCAGTGTCCACAAATAAACCGGATGCTTGGGCATATCCCATTCGAGAATGTTGGACACGGCGTTCGCATAGGCACCGCGGTGGGAATACACCACGCCCTTGGGCCGGCCCGTGGTGCCCGAGGTGTAGTTCAGCGCAATCGAGTCCCACTCGTCGGACACGTCGGGCAGTGCATCGGTCGCGTCACCTTCGGCAAGCAGGGTCTCGTAGTCCATACTGCCGATGCCCTGGCCGTGCGGCACGAACTCGGGATCGGGCACATCCACGACCAAGGGATGCGGCAGCCCCTGGTCCACGGCGATGGCGATCGCCTCGCGCATTACCGCGCCCACCTCCGGGTCGACCAGCACCGCCCTAGCGCCGCCGTAGGACAACATGTAGCCCAGCGACTCCGCGTCCAGGCGGGTGTTGAGCGTATTGAGCACCAGCCCGGCCATGGGCACGCCGAAGTGAGCTTCCACCATCGCGGGCACGTTGGGCAACATCACGGCCACCACTTCGCCCCGCTGCAGCCCGCGGCGTGTCAGAGCGCTGGCCAATTGGCGGCACCGGATGCGAGTGTCACGCCAGTTGCGGCGCAGACTGCCGTGATGCACGGCGAGGCGCTCGGGGTACACATCCGCCGCCCGATCGAGAAACAGCAACGGCGTGAGCGGGGCATGATTGGCCGCGTTGGGAACCAGATCGGCGTCTTGCATGGGGTGTCTCCTGTGGTCCTGTCCGCATGGTGCCGTCCCCGGCTTACGACGCACTTGCGCTCAGTCGCCGCTGTCGGGCGCGGCAGATGCTTCGCTCGGCGCGCGCGAACGAGGCGGACTCGTCGTCTTGCCCTGTTGATCAACGGCCCTCTCCTGGCGGTCCTGATCCGGAAGCGCGATCTGCGGTTTGTGCCCCTCGGCCCATTGCACCACACGCTGCGGGAAGGGAATGTCGATGCCGTGCTGCTTGAGGGTGTGCCAGATCGCCAGATTGACCTGGCCGCGCACGCCCAGCGTGCCGTTTTCGGGGTCGGCGATCCAGAAGCCTGCGGTGATGTTGAGCGCGCTGTCGCCGAAGCTGTCGAGCACGGCGCTCGGCCCCGGGCTGTGCAGCACGCGGGGCACCGACAGTACCGCTTCCTTGATCAGCGCCAGCGCCTGTTCGATATCGGTGTCGTACGACACCCCGACGGTGGTCGAAAGCCAGACATTGGGGTCGTTGTAGGAGAGGTTTTCGATGCGGTTGGCGATCAGCATCTCGTTGGGAACGATGGAATCCGTCCCCCCCGCGCTGCGCACAAGCGTGTAGCGGGTCTTGATGTCGATGATCTGGCCCTGAAACGTCTCCACTCGCACGTTGTCGCCCACGCGCAGACTGCGCTCGAGAAGGATGACAAAGCCCGATACGTAGTTCGCGGCAATTTTCTGCAGACCCAGCCCCAAGCCCACGCCGAGAGCGCCACCGAAGACGCTCAACACGGTCAGATCGATGCCGACCAGTTGCAGCGCCGTGAGAATGGCGATCAGTAGCACCACCGAGCGAATCAGCCGGGTGAAGACCAGGCGCAGGCTGGCATCCAGCGGCGAACGCATCAGCCGCGCTTCCAGAATGGAGGAAATCCACAGCGCCAGCAGCAGCGTCACGGCGATGGAGGCCACGCCCTTGAGCAGGGTCCAGCCCGACAGTCGCTGCTTGCCCAGCGTGATCGAAAGGGCGTCGAGCGCTTCACGGATTTCCGGCAACACGCCGGCCAGATGCAGGGCCAGTGTCACCCAGAGGCCGATGCTGACAAGGCGCACCAGATAGCGGATACCGCCATCACCCGAAAACCGATGCCGCGACACGGAGTTGGCCAGCCGCACGAGCAGCAGCACCGCCAGTACCGGCAAGGCCAGCTTGAGCAAGGGCAGTTTGAGCAGCACCGGCGAGCCATGCCGCACCAGAACCAAAGCGACCAGCGCCACGAACGGGAACCCCAGCCCGTAACGCCAACTCGCGCGAAACGCTTCCTTCCAGGTCGGCAGATTGCGGATCTGCTTTTCGAGCGCCGTGCCGAACAAGGCGCCAAACGCCACGATGCCGAGCAGCAGGCCCAGTTGCAGTCGCAACTGTTCCGGTGTCTGACGCTGGAACGCTTCGATGAGGGGAGATTCGATCAACATGTGCTTGTGGGGATGAACAGGCGGGCATGGTAGCCCGCCGCTACCCCGCTAGGAGCCTGTCGGGCTTGGGGCGCGGAAAGCGAAAAATGGGCATGCGGATGCCATGTGGCGGCGGATTTGCAGCCCCATAGCCGTAGCTGTGGGGCAAAAAGCCGCTGCCGCAGGGCGCCGAAGGACCATTTTGCAGCCCGCGATCCTCAAGTCCGACAGGCTCCTTGGCACCGGCTGCCGCGCTTCAGCGCGAAGTCGGTGAAGCGCTTGCCGGCGGAACCGGCAAAGGCGGCGCCGCAGGCTTTTCGGCCAGCTGCCGCGCCTGTTCGGCCTGCTTTTGCACATAGGCCTTTTGCTTGGCCTCGAACTCGGCTCGGGCGCGCGCGGCTTCGGCTGCGCTCTGCGCCGGATTGGCCGCCTGGGGCGAAGCCGGAGCAGGAAACAGGCGGGTTGGCGGGGAAGGCTCCGGCGACGGCGGCTTTGCAGGTCTGGCAACAGGCGACTGCGCTGCGGCTTGGGCCGCATGCTCGGCTGCCTGCCGTTCTCGCTGTGCGAGATCGGCCTCGCGCTGCGCGCTCTGGCGCTCCAGGGTCGCGCGATCGGGCTGCCCGGCCTGCGCATCGGCGATGTTGGCCTGCACCCGACGGAGCTCCTCTTCGGCGGCGCGAAGACGGCCACGCATGGCGATGTCCTGCAGTTCCTGGTCGATGGGCGCGAGTGCGGCGCGCTCCTGCTTGCGCGCTGCGTCGAGGCAGTCGTTGACGAAGAATCGCTTCAGACATTCGCCGCGTTTCTCGGTGTATTGCGCCAGTACACGGGCCCGCTGGTCTTGCAGCGCTGCGCGCCGGGCTGCATCCTGCTCGGGCGTCGGTTGCGCGGTGGCGGCGTTGGCCGACGTTGTGCCCAGGTTGGCCAATGCCATCCACAGCACTGCGCAGCCCGCGGCTGCCGCGATTCTGCGGTGCATGCGCATGTTCATACCAGCGAGACCTCGCCTTGCCTGCGTCCCTCGCGCAAGTATTCGGCACTCTGCATTTCGTTCAGCCGCGACACGGTGCGCGTGAATTCATAGTCCAGCGGGCCATGCACGTAGAGCTGCTCGGGCGGCACGGCCGCCGAGAGAATGAGCTTGATGCGCCGGTCGTACAGCACGTCCACCAAGAGGGTGAAGCGGCGTGCGGCGCTGGCCATGTCCTCGGTCATCTGCGGCACGTCGGAAACCAGCACGGTATGAAAGCGGCTGGCGATTTCGAGGTAGTCGTTCTGCGAGCGCGGGGTTTCGCAGATCTCGTGAAAACTGAACCAGACCACGCCACCCGCGCGCTGCAGCGCCTGGATTTCGCGGCCCTCGATGGTCAGCACCGGGTCTTCCTCGGCGCTCGAGGCCATGCGCTCGAACGCCTGCGCCATGCGACTCTGGGCCTCGTCTCCGAGAGGGGTGATGTAGAGATCGATCTCCCGAAGGGCCTTGTGGCGGTAGTCCACACCGGCATCGATCTTGATCACGTCCATTTTCTGCTTGATGAGTTCGATGGCGGGAAGAATGCGGTCGCGGTGCAGGCCATCGGGATACAAGTCGTCGGGATGGAAGTTGGAGGTCGCCACCAGTTGCACGCCATTGTCGAACAGACCTTCGAGCAGGCGATGCAGAATCATCGCATCGGTCACATCGCTGATGTGGAACTCGTCGAAGCAGATGAGCCGAAAACGCCGCGCGATGCGGCGCGAAAGCTCGGTCAGCGGGTCCACCGTGCCTTGCAGCGCCGCCATCTCGCGCTGCACCTCGCGCATGAACTCATGGAAGTGCAGTCGCGTCTTGCGCAGCAGCGGCAGGGTGACGAAGAAGGCGTCCATCAACATCGACTTGCCGCGGCCCACGCCGCCATACAGATAGACGCCGCGCGGCAGTTCCGGGTGGATGAGCGCGCGTCGAATGGCGTTGGAACGTCGCGATTTGTAGGCCACCCACTCGTCGTAGCACTGCTGCAGCCGGGCGACTCCGGCGCGCTGCGCCTCGTCGGCAATAAAGCCGCGTTCGGCCAGGGATTGCTCGAAATACTCGGTGACGTTCATGCTGGACGGGGGCGGACTCACTCAGAAATTCAGCGTGCGACCGGCAACGCCCAGCGCAGCCTCCTTGAGACTCTCCGACAGCGTGGGGTGGGCGTGGCAGATGCGCGCAATGTCTTCGCTTGCAGCCTTGAATTCCATCGCCACGGCGGCCTCGGCGATCAGTTCCGAGGCCATCGGGCCGATGATATGCACCCCGAGGATTTCATCGGTCTGTGCATCGGCGAGCATTTTGACAAAGCCGGTGGTGTCGCCGAGCGCGCGGGCGCGGCCATTGGCCATGAAGGGAAAGCTGCCGACCTTGCAGGCGCGCCCGGCGGCCTTGAGTTGCGCTTCAGTCTGCCCGACCCAGGCGATTTCGGGTGAGGTGTAAATGACCCAGGGCACCGTGTTGAAATCGACATGCGGTTTCTGCCCGGCGATGCGTTCGGCCACGGCGACGCCCTCTTCCTCGGCCTTGTGCGCCAGCATGGGGCCGCGCACCACGTCGCCCACGGCCCAGATGCCCGGCAGATTGGTGCGACAGTCGCCATCGACCTCGATGAAACCACGCTCGTCCAGCTTCAGCCCCACGGCTTCGGCGCCGAGACTCTCGGTGTTCGGCTTGCGACCCACCGAAACGATGAGCCGATCGACCTTGAGCGTCTGCGCCACGCCCTTGGCGTCGGTCCAGTCGATAGAAACGCCGTTTTTCAGCACCTTGGTCGCGGTGATCCTGGCCCCCAGATGGATGGCCAGACCCTGTCTAGTGAATTGCTTGAGCGCCTCCTTGGCCACCTGCGCATCGGCCGCGGCGAGAAAATCGGGCATAGCCTCCAGCAGCGTGACCTGGGCACCGAGCCTGCGCCATACGCTGCCCATCTCCAGACCGATCACCCCGGCACCGATCACGCCCAGGGTCTTGGGCACGGCGTCGATGGACAGCGCGCCATCGTTGGAGAGCACGCGCTGCTCGTCGAACTCCAGCCCAGGCAGACTGCGCGGCACCGAGCCGGTGGCGATGATGATCTGCCGACTAGCGATCGCCTGCCCGGCTTCACCGCCGCTGACGTTGACCTGCCAGCCGGCATCGGCATCGCCGCCGGTGAGCGTGGCGGTGCCATGGAAGAAGGTGACCTTGTTCTTCTTGAAGAGGTAGAGGATGCCCTCGTTGTTCTGCTTGACGACCAGGGCCTTGCGCTGCTGCATGGTGGGGACGTCGATCGACAGGCCCTCGACGCCGATGCCGTGCGCGGCGAAGTCGTGCCCCGCCTGCTCGAAATGCTCACTGGACTGCAACAGCGCCTTGGACGGAATGCAGCCCACGTTGGTGCAGGTGCCGCCGGGGGCCGGGCCGCCCTGAGCGTTGCGCCAGGCGTCGACACAGGCCACCTTCATACCCAGTTGGGCCGCACGGATGGCGGCCACATAACCCCCGGGGCCTGCGCCGATGACGATGAGATCAAAAACCGAAGCCATGATGAAGTCCTCGCTGCGCGTGGTGCCATGCGCCCGCGCGAAAAAGTCGGATGAAATCTTGAGTGTTGACCGCCAGACGCTGGGTCACAGGTCGAGCAGCAGGCGCGCCGGGTCTTCCAGCGCCTCCTTCATCGCCACCAGGCCCAGCACCGCCTCGCGGCCGTCGATCAGCCGGTGGTCGTAGCTCAGCGCCAGGTAGTTCATCGGACGAATCACGATCTCGCCGTTTTCGACCACCGGTCGGTCCTTGGTCGCATGAATGCCCAGAATGGCCGATTGCGGCGGGTTGATGATGGGCGTGGACAGCATGGAGCCGAACACCCCGCCGTTGCTGATGGAGAAGGTGCCACCGGTCAGCTCCTCGATGCTGAGCTTGCCGTCACGCGCCTTGACGCCGAAATCGGCAATGGCCTTCTCGATGTCGGCAAAACTCATCTGATCGGCATTGCGCAGAATCGGCACGACCAGTCCGCGCGGGCTGCCCACGGCGATGCCGATGTCAAAGTAGCCGTGATAGACGATGTCGTTGCCGTCGATCGAGGCATTGAGCAGCGGGAATTTGCGCAGGGCATGCACCGCTGCGCGGACGAAAAAGCTCATGAAGCCGAGTTTGACGCCGTGCTGCTTCTCGAACCTGTCCTTGTAGAGGTTGCGCAGGTCGATCACCGGCTTCATGTTCACTTCGTTGAAGGTGGTGAGAATGGCATTGGTCGCCTGCGACTGCAGCAACCTCTCGGCGATGCGCGCGCGCAGTCGGCTCATCGGCACGCGCTGCTCGGGCCGGTCGGTGTAGGCGGCCAAGTCGAGATCGGCGTCCACGGACTGCAGCGCAGGAATGGTGAGCGAGGGCATCGATGCCGAAGCGGCTGGCTTGGTGGTCGGGGTGGCCGATGCTGCGGGCACGGCAGGCGCCGCGGGCGGGGCGGGTGACTTGGGCGCAGCCGCGGCCGCGAGCGCATCGGCCTTGGTGATGCGGCCACCGCGCCCGGTGCCTTCCACATCGGCCGGGTTCACGCCCTGCTCGGCCATGATCTTCGCCGCGGCCGGCATGGCGGCGGCACCAGCAGAGCCAGAGGTCGCCGCTGCGGGCGCAGCGCTTGGCGGGGTCGCAGCAGCGACGGGCAGCGGGCTGGTCTGGGGTTTGGCTTCGGTATCGATCTTGGCGATCACCTCGTCGCTGGTCACGGCTTCGCCGTCGTTCTTCACGATCTGGGCCATCACCCCGGCGGCCGGTGCCGGCACTTCGAGCACGACCTTGTCGGTCTCGATTTCAATGACGATTTCATCCTGCGCCACGGCCTCGCCGGGCTTTTTCTTCCAGGACAGCAAGGTGGCTTCAGCCACAGATTCGGAGAGTTGGGGAACTTTGATGTCGATCAGCGCCATGATGGAGTCCGATGAGATTTGCAGCGCGGTCGCTTGCCGTCGCTGCCTGTGAACGGTAGTTGGAAGGTGTCGATGAAGTGCCGGGTGACCCGAGATGGCGGCACCCCTTCGTTGGTCAGCGGGTCAGCACATAGCCCTTGAGCTTGCCGAACGCGGCCGAGAGCAGATCCTTGAGCTGCTCGGCATGTTTGGCGTAGTAGCCCACGGCCGTCGAAGCCGAGGCGGGACGACCGGCGTAGCCGAGCTTCTGCCCCTCGATCATGTTTTCGTGAATATGGTGCTGCACGAAGAACCAGGCGCCCTGGTTCTGAGGCTCGTCCTGGCACCACACGATGTCGCGTGCATGGGGATAGCGCTTGACCTCGGCCGCAAACGCCTTGTGCGGGAAGGGGTAGAGCTGCTCGAGCCTGACGATGGCCACATCGTCGATCTTGCGCTCGGTACGCGCGGCCAGCAGGTCGTAATACACCCGCCCCGAACAGGCGACGATGCGCTTGACCTTGCTGGCGTCGAGCGCTTCGGCCTCGGGCAGCACCACCTCGAAGCGACCATTGGCCAGATCGGACAGCGGCGACTTGGCATGCGGATGCCGCAGCAGGCTCTTGGGCGTCATGATGACCAGGGGCTTGCGGAACGGCCGCAGCATCTGGCGACGCAGCAGGTGGAAGATCTGCGACGGATTGGTCGGCTGACACACCTGCATATTGGTCTCGGCGCAAAGCTGCAGGTAACGCTCCAGGCGCGCGGAAGAGTGCTCGGGCCCCTGCCCTTCGTATCCGTGCGGCAGCATCAGCGTGAGGCCGCAGGCACGGCCCCACTTCACTTCACCGGCCGAGATGAACTGGTCGATGAGCACCTGCGCGCCGTTGGCGAAGTCACCGAACTGGGCTTCCCAGATCACCAGGGTGCGAGGGTCGGCGGTGGCGTAGCCGTACTCGAAACCGAGCACCGCTTCCTCCGACAGGATGGAGTCGATGACGGTGAAAGGTGCCTGGCCCTCTGCCACGTTCTGCAGCGGAATGTAGGTGCCGACATCCCACTTCTCACGGCTCTGGTCGTGCAGCACGGCGTGGCGATGGCTGAACGTGCCACGGCCGCTGTCTTCGCCCGACAGCCGCACCGGAAAGCCGTTGGCCACCAGCGAAGCGAAGGCCATGTGCTCGCCCATGCCCCAGTCCAGCGGCAGCTCGCCGCGACCCATCTTGGCGCGGTCGGCGATGACCTTCTCCACCAGGGGATGCAGCTTGAAGTTCTCGGGCACCGTGGTGATGCGCTCGGCCAGCCGCTTGAGCTCGGTCATCGGCAGGGCGGTGTCGGCACTGTCGGTCCAGCGGCGGTTGAGGTAGGGCGTCCAGTCGACCGCGTACTTGCTCTTGTAATTCGTGAGCACCGGCTCCAGGCTGATGCCCGACTCCATCTCGGCGCGGAAGGCATGCACCATCTGCTCGGCATCTTCAGCGGCGATCACGCCCTGGCTGACCAGGCGGTCGGCATAGACCTTGCGCGTGCCGGGGTGGGCGGCGATCTTCTTGTACATCAGAGGCTGGGTGACGGCCGGGGTGTCCTGCTCGTTGTGGCCCAACTTGCGGAAACACACGATGTCCACCACCACGTCGTGATGAAACTGCTTGCGGTAGTCGAGCGCCAGACTGGTGGCGAAGGCCACGCTCTCCGGGTCGTCGCCGTTGACGTGCAGGATGGGCGCCTCGATCATTTTCGCCACATCGGTGCAGTACAGGGTTGAGCGCGCATCGCGCGGGTCGGAGGTGGTGAAGCCGATCTGATTGTTGATGACGATGTGCACCGTGCCCCCGGTGGTGTAGCCGCGGGTTTGCGCCAGCGCCAGGGTTTCCATCACCACACCCTGCCCCGCGAACGACGCATCGCCGTGAACCAGCACGGGAACGACGGTTTCACCCAGAGCGTCGCCACGGCGGTCGAGCCGCGCTCGGGTGGAGCCTTCGATCACCGGATTGACGATTTCCAGATGCGAGGGGTTGAACGCCAGGCTGAGGTGAACCGGGCCGCCCGGCGTGGACACGTCGCTCGAAAAGCCTTGGTGATACTTCACATCGCCCGACGGAAGGTCATCGGCATGCTTGCCCTCGAACTCGTCGAACAGGTCCTGGGGACGCTTGCCCAGGGTATTGACCAGCACATTGAGCCGACCGCGGTGCGCCATGCCGATCACGACTTCCTGCACGCCGAGTTGACCAGCCCGCTGCACCAGGGTGTCCATGGCGACGATGAAGCTCTCTCCGCCTTCGAGCGAAAACCGCTTCTGGCCGACGTACTTGGTCGCCAGATAACGCTCCAGCCCTTCGGCAGCGGTCAGGCGTTCGAGCAGTTGCTTCTTGGCCTCGGCATCGACATCGGGCCGGGTGCGCGTGGACTCCAGCCGCTGCTGCCACCAGCGCTTCTGATCCTGATCGCTGATGTACATGAACTCGGCGCCGATATAACCGCAGTAGGTTTCGCGCAGGTTGTTGAGCAACTCGCGCAGCGACAGGTTCTCGCGGTCGAAAAAGGTATTGCTGACGTTGAACACCGTTTCCAGATCGGCGTCGGTGAAGCCGTAGAAAGACGGCTCCAGATCGGGGATGTTGGGACGTTCGGTGCGCTTGAGGGGATCGAGATCCGCCCAGCGCACTCCCACATTTCGGTAGGCGGCGATGAGTTGTTGCGCGGCGACGCGCTTGCGTGCCAGTTCACCATCGGCGACGGCCTGCAGGGTGCGAATGGGGCCTGATTTGGCGCGCTCGGCAAAGGCCGACACCACCGGGGCATGCGGCACATCGCGGGCATTGCTGCCATCGAGCGCGGGCACATGCTGGAGAGCGTCGAAGTACTCGCGCCAGTGGTCGGGAACCGAGCCAGGATTGGCGAGATAGCTCTCGTACATCTCTTCGACATAGGGGGCATTGCCGCCAAAGAGATAGGAATTGGCTTTGAATTTCTGCATCAACATACGCGCTCACAGTCTGCCGGGTACCCCGGCGCTCAGTGGGAAAACATCCTTCCGCGGCTCGGGCTGCCCGATTGGCGGATTGCGGCTTTAGAAGGGCCTGACAACACTCTAGCAGCGGATTTGATGCAACGCAAAACCATGGCGTCAAGACGTTACATCCCCGAAGCAGGTGGCTCAGCGCTATCACAACCGTTTACAACATCATCGAGAACAGGTCATCATTCGGGGATCGCAGCGCCCCTTCGAAAAGGAAACAAGTCATGACAGCCCCATCCCTTCCCATGGCCGTTCGCCGCCTGCTGACCGCCATGCTGATTTGCCCCATGGCGCTGACTGGCTGCGGTGGCGGCTCCAGCGGAACGACGCCGCCTGCGCAGACGGCTCCAACCGTATCTTCGATTTCGCCCACGACCTCGCCCACGACTTCGACCGCACCTTCGACCTCCACTACGACCTCGACCTCGACCTCGACCTCGACCTCGACCTCGCCCACGACATCGCCGACGACCTCCACTACGACATCGACCTCGACATCTCCGACGACGTCGACCGCACCTTCGACCTCAACCACTTCACCGACCACCCCGACAACGACGCCTACGGTCGGCGTCGTCACCGTTGCGGCTCATACGCTGAAAGTGGACGTTGCCGGATTGGGTTCATCTCCGATGACCACGCCAGCGGTCAACACACCGGCGTCGGGCTCGATCATTCTGGTGCAGGTGCTCACGCAAAACACCGGCACTCTCTCCGGTCTCACCGACAACATGGGCAACACCTACACCCGCATCGGCGGCGCACAAACCTATGCCGGCGTGGGCGCTGGTAGCTATCTCTATGCCTGCATCAACTGCAAGGGAGGCGCCGGACAGACCTGGAGCCTGATCAAGACTCCGACGTACGAGACCAATGAAGCCACCCTGTTCGTCGTCGTGCTCTCGGGCGCAAGTTCGCTGGGCAGTGTGACCTACAGCAATACCAAAGCCAACGACAGCGCATCCCCGCTGACAACGACGGGGCCCAACAGTCTGGTGGTGTCGTTCTGGGGTCCGGCCGATTTCACCGGGTCGCAGGCCGATCCGACCAACGACTATTACGCGCCTGGAGGATGGACCCGTCTGGACATCGGCAACAACTCACTGAACTCCAACAGCGGCGCGGATGCGTGGCAGACCGTGCCGAACGCCGGCACCACGGTCAATCCGATGTGGTCGGCTCAGACCGCCATCAACAACCCGACGAGTTCGATGTGGCTGGTCGAGGTCAAGCCCTGATGACCGGAACGCACGCCGCAGTCCGTGTGCCTGTCGGACGGACCAGCGGTGTGCGAGGCCTTTTGCCAACGCGACAACTTCAAAGACCTCGCCCCAATTGACATCACCCGCGGCTGCTCGGAGGTTCAATGGCGTTTGCAGGGCGAATCTGTGCAGCCTGCCCGCCCAATTCCACCCGCGACAGGCGCATCACCTTCCAACCGGCGCTAATGCCGAGTGCGGCCATAAATACAGCGACAGCCAGATCGGGCCAGCGCGTGCCGGTGCCGAACACGCCCACGGCGGCGAGCAGCACGGCGACGTTGCCGAGCACGTCGTTGCGGGTGCAGAGCCAGACCGAGTGCATATTGGCGTCTCCATCGCGCCACGCGTAAAGCAACGCTGCGACGAGGCCGTTGGCCAGCATCGCAGCCACGGCAATGGCGCCCATGGTCATGGCCTGCGGCTGCTGCCCCGCCCACACAGCCCACAGCGCGCGCGCCAGCACGAACACGCCAAACGCCAGCAGCGAAGCGCCTTTGAACCACGCCGCACGCGAGCGCCAGTGCAGCGCCATGCCCAGCACCGCCAGCGACAGGCCGTAGTTGGCGGCGTCGGCGGCGAAGTCGAGCGCATCGGCCAGCAGTGACGCCGAATGCGCCTGCAGCCCGCCCCACACCTCGACGCCAAACATGGCGGCATTGACGCACAGCGCCATCCACAGCACCCGCCGCCAGGCCGGGTGGGAGGAACGATCCTGCGTCCCGCTGGCGGTGGAGCCGCAGTGATCGTCATGACAGCAGCCGGGCATTGCGTTTTCCTTGTCGTGAGCAAGACCACATGACAAACCCTGGAGCCGCTCCAGGGTCAAGACCTACATACACTGATTACGGTTATCTCCCCAGCACAGCCATGCAGATCAGTGAATTGGCCCGACAGGCCCAGACCGCGGTCGATACCGTGCGTCATTATGAAAAGGTCGGGTTGCTGCCAGCCCCCGCGCGCTTGAACAACGGCTACCGCAATTACGGACCCTCGCAGCTGCAGCGTCTGCGCTTCATTCGGCGGTGTCGGCTTTTGGGCATCGGCCTGTCAGACATCGCCCGCCTGCTGAATTGCGCGGCCCAACCCCAAGCCGATTGTGGTGAGGTTGACCGACTGATCGAGTCTCAGATCGCCATGGTGCGCCAACGCATCGATCATCTGCTGGCACTTGAGCAGCAACTGCGCGCGCTCAGGCAGCAGTGCATCTCCCAGCCCGGCCGTGGTCGTACCGTCTCGGCATGCGGCATTCTGGACGATCTTCGGAATCCATAGGTATCGACTGTGACCGATGGTGAACCGACCTTGCACCACCAGGTCGAGCGCCTATGTTGAATGCATAAGTCCGTGCGAATGCACAGATTCTTCAACGAGGTTCATTCATCATGGGAACGAAACTCTATATCGCAGGCCTCGGGGCACTGCTTGCCATCTGTCTGGCCATCGGTTTTGACATCGGTTACAGCCATGTCTTCGCAGCCGGGGCCTATCAGGTGCCGCATCAAAGCGTGGCGCAGGTTCCGCCGAGCACGGCGAGCGCACCGGCGCATTCGGGATGAACCACGATCAGGCCGGAAAGACGCCCGTGCTGAGGTAGCGATCGCCGCGGTCGCACACCACGAACACGATGGTGGCGTTCTCTACCTCGCGGGCGATGCGCAACGCCACTTCGCAGGCACCCGCGGCGCTGATGCCGCAGAACAGGCCCTCTTCGCGGGCGAGTCTGCGCGCCATATTTTCCGCGGCAGTCTGGCTTACATATTCGAGTCGGTCGACCCGCTCGGGCTCGTAGATTTTGGGCAGGTATTCCTGCGGCCATTTGCGTATGCCGGGGATGCGCGAGCCCTCCTCCGGCTGGGCGCCGACGATCTGAATTGCCGCGTTCTGCTCCTTGAGAAAACTCGACACCCCGGTGATGGTGCCGGTGGTGCCCATGGCGCTGACGAAATGGGTGATGCGCCCCTCGGTATCGCGCCAGATTTCCGGGCCCGTGGTCTCGAAATGGATGCGCGGGTTGTCGGGGTTGGCGAACTGGTCGAGCACCAGCCCCTTGCCGTCGCGCTGCATCTGTTCGGCCAGATCGCGGGCGTACTCCATGCCGCCGCTCTTGGGAGTGAGCAGCAGTTCGGCGCCGAACGCCTTCATGGTCTGCGCACGCTCGATGCTGAGGTCTTCGGGCATGATGAGCACCATGCGGTAGCCCAGAATGGCTGCGGCCATCGCCAGGGCGATGCCGGTATTGCCCGAGGTGGCTTCGATCAGGGTGTCGCCGGGCTTGATGGTGCCGCGCTCCTGTGCGCGGCGGATCATGGACATCGCCGCGCGGTCTTTCACCGACCCCGCGGGATTGTTGCCTTCGAGCTTGCCGAGGATCACGTTGCCGCGCCGGGCCAGGTCGGCGCCGGGCACACGCTGCAACTTCACCAAGGGCGTGTTGCCGATCACCTCGTCAATGGTGAGGTAGTGCATGAAACTCTCCTGATGAATGGGCGACCCCGCTGCAGCGGAGCTTACTCGCGGTCGGCAGATCGGCCTGGCATGTCGAGCGCGGAGAGGTCGAGTGCCGCCTCGCGCCAATGGCGCTGTGCCTGGTCTTCGCGCTCGATGCCTTCGAGCAAGTGGGCGAGCGCGGCATGAATCTGGCCGCGCAGCCGGTGCTCGTCATCGCCGCAAGCCTGAATGGCCTTTTGCAGATGCTGCTGCGCCTTGCCCCAGAGCTGAAGTTCTGCGCAGGCCGCTCCAGCCAGAAAATACGCCTGTGCCTCCTGTGGCCAGCGGCCCAGCCATTGTTCGGTCTGGGAAACAAAGCCTGCATCGATGCCCGACAGCATGCCCCGCAGCGTCGGCATGAACAGCCCGGGCTCGGCCTGGGGCCGATTCAGCGCCACGATGAGCAGGGCCCGCGCCTCGGCGGGCTCACCGGAAGCCGCAAAGCCGCGCGCGGCAGCCACTACCAGAGCCGGGTCGTTGCGCTCCTGTGCGCTGAGCTGATTCCAGGTGCTGCGCAAGACCTCGGGGTCATCGCCGGCCTGACGTAGCAGGCCGGTAGCCGCGGTATGCAGCATGGCCTGCGCCGCCGCGGGATGCAGCGCGCCATGTTTGAGCAGGGTGCGCGCAAGCCGCAACACGGCCTTGTGATCGGAGATCTTGCGCGCGGCCTGGAGTTCGATACGCAGTGCATGCGTACGCCTTTGCACCCCGGCGGGCAAGGCGCGCAACTGCGCCATCGCCTCGCGTGGCTGCTTGGCGTCGAGCAGCCATTGCGCCCGTAGCAGGGCCGCCGCATCCTGCGCCTGCGGTGGCAACTGGGCCAGGTAGGCATCGCGCCGATCGTAGGCCTGAAGCTGCTGGGCCGACTGCGCTGCGGTCATCAGGGCCGCCCCGGCAAAATCCTCGAACTCGGCGGCGCGTTGCGCGGCGCGCTCGGCGCGACGGAACCTGCCGCCGAAATAATCGAACATGCCGTTGTGCAGAGCTTGCGCCGCCAGCCGCAACCGTCTGCGGGCACGGAACTCGGCTGCCGCGCGGGGCATGCCCAGCAACAGCGCCAGTCCGCGCAAAATGAGATGGAAGACGATGAATCCGAGCAGCAGCAGCAGGACGGCGAAGTTCAGCGAAATGTCCAGTCGCCAAGGCGGCAGCAGCACCGCCACATTGCCGGTGTTGAGCGTGGTGCCCAAGGCCAGCAGCACCGCGGCCGCGGCCAGGATCAAGACCCAGAAGAGCCAGCGCATCAGGGTGTCCCGCTGTCCAGCGTGGAAAGCACGGCCAGGGACTCGAGGTTGGCCGCAGGATTGACCGCAAGATCGAGTTGCGAAGCCTGACGGGCCAGCGACAGGGCCTGCACCATGCGTGGCTGACGCCGGTCGAAATAGGTCTTCAACGCCTCGTCGATGCCCCGCATGTCGCTGCGATAGGCCACGGCGTTGCGCGAAAGCAGATCGAGCCTGGCGTTGAGGATGCGCAGCTTGAGGTTCTCGCGCAGAAATTCGCCCTGCTCCGGAGACGCTAGCAGCGCATCGCGCGAATCGACGCGGGTGATGCCGAACAACTGCACCAGCGAGGCGCGGAAGCGCTCGAACCACGCACCCAGCCAGGGCGCCCAGCTCGGCCCCGCTGCCGACGCTGTGTCCGCAGGCGGCTGGTGCGGCTGACCCGTCTGACCCACGGGCGCCGCCGAGGACACGAGGCGCAGATCATCGACCAGCGCGGCCAGATCGTTGAGCTTGTGCGCCGCGGCGGCGATGTCCGGGGTGACGGCGCTGCGCAGCCTCGTCAGATCGGCCTGCACCGCACGCCGCAGGATCTGGGCCTTGGGATTGGGTGAACGCGCCAACCGCACGTCGGCGCTTTGCAGCGTGGCGATCAAGGGCTGGACGTTGCCGACCAGCTGCGCCTGCTGCTGCGCCAGGGCGATGAGCTGACCGGTTTCGGACAGACGCGCCTGATCGCGGCTCTTGGCGAAATCTTCGTACAGCGTTTCCAGGGCCTGGCGCTGCGCGGCGAAATCCTGCTGGCGCGATTCGAGAACCGCGATCCGCGCGGTCAGATCGCGCACCGTATCGCTGGCCTGCTTGGTGAGCGTCTTGGCCTCGATGGCATCGGTCGTTGCCGCACGCAGGCGCTGCGCGATCTCGGACTGGGTGGCGTACAGCCGACTGTTCAACCACCACGCCATGGCGACGAGCGCCACCGCGATAAGCACGAGCACCGGCCACACCCAGCGCGCGCCGGGCAGGCCTGAAGCCGAAGTTGAAACCGGATCGGCCGGGCGAGCCGACGCGGGCGTCGCATGCTCGACGAGCGCCGTGTGCGCCGCCGAGGAAGGCTCGGCCTCGGGAGGGGGGGTGGACTCGATCATGTTGGCATTCTAGGAGGGCTTGGGGCCTCCAGCCGCTGCAGCGCGTAGATGAGAGCCTCGGGCGTTGCTCGGGTCAGTTCCACGCGGCCGAAGCCAGCATCTCTGAGCGCCTGGGCGATGCGGGCATGAATCGCCAGCGCCCGTTGTTGACGCAGAACGGCCGCGTCGAGCCCGGCCTGCCGGAGCAAACCTTGCAGATTGCCCACGGCCTCGGACGACGAGAACAGCCACCAGCCGCCACTGCCCAGTGCCTTGCGCAGGAGTTCGGCAGTGTGGTCGTCGTACTCGGGCGCCAGACGGCTGTAGGCCTCGACCACCTTGACCTTGGCGCCCGCCGCTTCGAGCTTGTACTGCAGCAGGTCGCGCCCGTTTCCACCGCGGAAGATGATGACGTGTCGCCCAGCCCAGGGAAAGGTGGTCACCTGGCCCGGCGGAAACGCCAGTTGGAGCGCTTCCCACAACGCCTCCGAATCGCTCTCCGTACCGGCCGATTCGACCAGCTGTGGCGCAATCAGCCGAGGCCAGGGTGCGTCATCGGGCTGCGCGGCCAGCGCCCGCCTTGCGGCGCCCAGACTGCCCTCGCCGACCAGGCCGATGGCGCAGCGCGCGGGCCAGACGCCCGGCAGCGCCGCAAATACGGCCGCCACCGCGGTGGGGCTGACCGGAATGGCCAGATCGGCTTGCGGCAACGCCGCCAGCGCGGCATGAAATCGCGCCAGATCCGCGGGCGGGCCGATGTGCTGCAGGGGAAAGTGCAGCACCTGCACCCCCGCTGCGGCCAGGTCTTGCGTCGCCGACCCCGAGTGCGAAGGCACGCGGGTGTAGATCAGCGTGGTGTCGAGCATGGGCGATGTGCCAGCTAAAAGTCAGTGCCCGCCGAGTTGAGCCAGCAAGGCGTCCGCGCCCTGATCGCGCAATTGCTGGGCCACTTGCAGGCCCAGCGCTTCGGCCTGCGACGGTTCGATGACGCGAGCACGCGACGTCGCGTGCAACGCCCTGCTGCCATCGGGCAGACCGAGCACGGCGCGCAGCAGCATGTCGTCGCCTTCGAGCGTGGCATAGGCCCCGATGGGCGTGGTGCAACTGCCACCCAGGCCACGCGAGACGGCGCGCTCGGCCTGCACGCACAGCGCAGTCGGCAGGTGATTCAGGGGGCTCAGCGCCTGCAGCAGATCAGGCCGGTCGGCACGAATCTCGATGCCCAGCGCGGCCTGACCGACGGCGGGGAGCATGTCGCCGGTGGAAATGACGGCACGCACGCGCTCGCCCAGGCCCAGGCGCTTCAGCCCGGCTGCGGCCAGCAGAATGCCGGCGTACTGGCCTTCATCGAGCTTGCGCAGGCGGGTATCGAGATTGCCGCGCAGGGCCTGAACCCGAAGATGCGGATAGCGCGCGCGCAACTGCGATTCGCGCCGCAGGCTGGAGGTGCCGACCACGGCCCCGTGCGGCAACTCGTCGAGACTCGCATGGCGTGGGCTCACCCAGGCATCGCGCGGATCTTCGCGCTCCATCACCGCCGCGAGCGCAAAGCCCGGTGGCAGCTCCATCGGCACGTCCTTGAGCGAATGCACGGCGAGATCGGCGTGTCCCTGCTCCATGGCGATTTCGAGTTCCTTCACGAACAGCCCCTTGCCGCCGATCTTGGCCAGGGACTTGTCGAGAATCTGATCGCCTTGCGTGGTCATGCCGAAGATGCGCACATCGCACTGGGGATACAGACTGCGCAGCCAGTCGCGCACATGCTCGGCCTGCCACAGCGCCAGGCGACTTTCGCGCGTGGCAATGACAAGCGATTGGGGAGGGGTGAAGGTCGTGGAAGTCATGCGCGGATTCTAAGAGCCCGTGCGCAGAACTCTGGCCACACCATGCCGACGACGAGACCCATTGCGCATCGCGAAATATCATTTCACCAACCCTGCGGCAACGCAAATCCCGGGGCGATGCGGGCGCGCATCTTGCTTTGTTTTGGCGATGCGCTGATAGCATCGGTCCGCCCCGATTTTGTGCTCATTCAAGCCCCACGCCATGTCGACACGCTCCCCTGCCGCACGCAACACCTCCGATCCCGACGCCGCGCTGTTCGACGACATCCGTCTGCTTGGTCGCCTGTTGGGCGACCTGATCCGCGAGCAGGAGGGGCAGGAGATGTTCGACATCGTCGAGACGGTGCGGCAGCTCTCGGTCAAGTTTCACCGCGATGGTGATGCCAAGGATCGCCGCGCGCTCGACAAGCTGCTCAGCAGCCTCACGCGCGATCAAGCCGTGAGCGTGATTCGCGCCTTCAGCTACTTCTCCATCCTGGCCAATATCGCCGAAGACCACCATGTGCTGCGGCGGGCGGAGCAGGACGCCGAGCGCAACGCCCCGCCCCAGCGCGACAGCGTGCGCGCCGCGCTCGAAACACTGAAAGCCTCGGGCATTGAGCGCCACCAGCTCACGCAGTTTTTCGATCAGGCGCTGATTTCGCCGGTGCTCACCGCCCACCCCACCGAAGTGCAGCGCAAGAGCGTGCTCGATGCCGAGCGGGCGCTGGCGCGGCTGCTGGTCGAGCGCGACGCCACCCGGCTGCCGCGCAAGCGTGCCGACATCGAAGACGCGATGCGCGCACGCATCGTGCAGCTCTGGCAGACGCGGCTGCTGCGCTACGTCAAGCTCAAGGTGTCCGACGAAATCAAGAACGCGCTGTCGTTTTACGGCGCCACGTTTTTCCGCCAGTTTCCCCGCCTGTACCGCGACCTGCAACGCGACATCGATGCGCTTTACCCGCCAGGCAAGAACGATAGCGCCAAGACCGACCTGCCCGCCTTCTTCCGCATGGGCCACTGGATCGGCGGCGACCGCGACGGCAACCCCTTCGTCACCGCCGACACCCTGAGTTATGCCCTGCGCATGCAGTCGCGCACCGCCATCGAGTTCTACATGGCCGAGGTCCACGCCATCGGTGGCGAGCTGTCGATCTCGGCGCTGCTGGCCAGCGCCAGCCCGGAGCTGATGGCCCTGGCCGAGCATTCGCCCGATCTGTCGGAACATCGCAGCGACGAACCCTATCGCCGCGCGCTGATCGGCATGTACGCCCGCCTCGCGGCCAATCTGCGCAAGCTCGCCGGGGTGCAGGCCACGCTGCCCGAAGTGGGCAGCGCCGAGCCCTATGCGAATGCCGACGAGTTCATCCACGATCTGCGCATCATCCGCGACTCACTCACGAGCCATCACGCCGAGGCGCTGGCCAGCGCGCGTCTCGACCCGCTGATCCGCGCCGCCGGGGTGTTCGGCTTTCGACTGGCCACCATCGACCTGCGGCAAAGCTCCGATCAGCACGAAGCCGTGCTGCGCGAACTGCTCGCCGCCGCCGATCTGTGCCCAGACTACAGCCATCTGGACGAAGCCGCCAAGCAGGCCTTGCTCATCCGCTGCCTCAACGACCCGCGGCCGCTGCGACTGCCGCATCACGTCTATTCGGAATGGACGCGCAGCGAGCTGGCCGTGTTCGACCGCGCCTACAGCGCACGGCGCGACTTCGGGCCGCGTGCCATCCGCCAATACATCATCTCGCACTCCGAGACCGTCAGCGACCTGCTCGAACTGCTGGTGCTGCAAAAAGAGGCGGGGCTGTTCCATGGCGCCTTGAACAGCGCCGACAGCCATGCCGAACTGCTGGTGGTGCCGCTGTTCGAGACCATCGAAGACCTGCGCAACGCCCCGGCTATCATGCGCGACTTCTACGCCCTGCCCGGCATCGCCGCCATGGTGCGGCGCTCCGGCGGCGAGCAGGAGATCATGCTGGGCTACTCCGACAGCAACAAGGACGGCGGCTTTTTCACCTCCAACTGGGAGCTGTATTGCGCCGAAGTGGCGCTGGCCGAGCAGTTCGAGCATCTCAAGGCCGAACATGGCATCACGCTTCGGCTGTTCCACGGACGCGGCGGGACGGTGGGCCGCGGCGGCGGCCCTAGCTTCGATGCCATCCTGGCCCAGCCACCGGGCACGGTCAACGGCCAGATCCGGCTGACCGAGCAGGGCGAGGTCATCACCAGCAAATACGGCAACCCCGACATCGGCCTGCGCAACCTCGAAACCCTAGTTGCCGCCACGCTGCAGGCCACGCTGCTGCCGCAGACCAAGGCCGTGAGCGCGCCACCGCACAAATTTCTTGAGGCTGCCGCCGCGCTGTCCGAGGCCTCGATGGCGGCCTACCGCAAGCTGGTGTACGACACCGCGGAATTCACCGACTACTTTTACGCAGCCACGCCCATCTCCGAGATCGCCGAGCTCAACATCGGCAGCCGCCCCTCTTCGCGCAAGGCCACCCGCGCGATCGCCGACCTGCGCGCCATCCCTTGGGGATTTTCCTGGGGCCAGTGCCGCGTCGCCCTGCCCGGATGGTATGGCTTCGGCAGCGGCGTGCAGGCCTTTCTCGAAACGCAGCCCGATGGCCTGAAGCTGTTGCAGCGCATGGCCAAGCAATGGCCCTTCTTCGCCACCCTGCTGTCGAACATCGACATGGTGCTGGCCAAGACCGATATGCGCGTGGCCGAGCGCTACGCCGAGCTGGTGCCCGACGCCAAGACGCGCAAAAAGGTGCTGGGCGCGCTGCAGCGCGAGTGGCAGCTCACGTCCGAGATGCTCACCGCCATCACCGGCAATGCCGACCGTCTGGTCGACAACCCCACGCTCAAGCGCTCGATCCACGCCCGGTTTCCCTACATCGACCCGCTCAATCACCTGCAGATCGAACTGCTCTACCGCTTCCGCGAAGGCCAGACCGACGAGCGCACCAAACGGGGCATCCACCTCAGCATCAACGGCATCGCGGCGGGGCTGCGCAATACGGGGTGAGATAACCGCGGCCCGCTTCAGCCGCCCATCTTTGCGTCGCGCAGCGCCTGCATGGCGGCGTCGTAGCCGAGCTGAATCGCCTCTTCGGCACGGCCGAATTCCAGAAAGCGGATGTCGCCCAGCGGCGGGCGGATCAGCACATCGGGCGGCTCGACGCGCAGGCGGCTTTCGGTGATGTGCATCTCCATCACGTTCACCGACGCCAGCAAGACCTCGAACACATTGGGCAGCGCCTCGTCCCTGGTCGACCAGCGCGAGAACTGATCCTTGATCGGCGCGCTTTGCGCAGCCAGGCGGTTTTTGAGCTCGGCCAGCACATGCCGATACTCGGCAGCCCAGCGACCGCCTTCGTTCTGCGGCGGAGATTCGGACTCGGCCTTGACCGATTTGACCCGGCGCTTGAGGCGGCCGTCCACCACACCGTAGTTGAGATCGACCGCGATCACCCGGTCCGCGCCCATGGCGCGCACCACGCTCACCGGTACCGGATTGCTCAGCCCGCCGTCCACCAGAACCCGCCCACCCAAACGTACGGGCGTGAAGATGCCAGGAACGGCGATGCTCGCACGCACCGCTTCGATCACATCCCCCGAACGCAATACGACTTCGGCGCCACTGCCCAGATCGGTGGCGATGGCGGCGAAGCGGATCGGCAGCGCCTCGATGCGCGTGGTCGGCAGGTGCTCGCGTACCAGCGCCGTCACCTTGGCGCCGTCGATCAGACCCGCGCGGGGAAACACCACATCGAAGAACGAGAGCGTCTTGCGCCAATCGAAGGTCTTGAACGTGGCCTCCAGCCCATCGGTGCTGCCCGAGGCGGCTACCGCGCCCACCAGGGCCCCGATGCTGCAGCCCGCGATGCAGTCGATCTGCACCCCAGCATCCGCCAACGCCCGCAATACCCCAAAATGTGCCATCCCCCGCGCCGCGCCACCGCCCAGCGCCAACCCCACCCTGGGAGCACGTCGGGCTTGGAGCGCGGATGGCGATGCGGCAGGGCGGGCAGCGGCGGATTGATTCATGCCGCAAGCATAAGGCGAGGCCGTCGAGGTAACGACCCTGAGTTCCCTAAGCCTGCGCTAAGGCAGGCTGCCTAGGGTGGAAGGCGTTCATGCCGCCACCTTGCGCTTCCCATGCAGCACGCTCCTTCGACTGGCATTCGGCAGCATCTTCAGCGCATCGGCCTGCTGACCGCCCTGCTTCTGGGCGGTTGTGCCAGCGTGCCCCAGCCGGCGGCCGTCACCACGCCCCGGATCAGCGCACAGAACCTGCTGCAACGCAGCCTCGGCGAGCCTGGACTGCAGCGCTTTCTTGCCGCACAGACGGGCACCAAACACCCCGCAAACCAGCCCTGGACTGCCTCCGACTTGAGCCTGGCTGCGCTGTATTTCCACCCCAAGCTGAAGTTGGATCAGGCCGCGCTGCACCTGGCCGAGGCCGATCTGCGCATCGCCCGCCAATATCCCAACCCCAGCTTGGACCTCGGCCTGAAGTACGGCGCCGCCGATGTCATGGCCGCGCCCAGCCCGTGGACGGTGGGTGCGGCCATCGGCCTGCTGATCCTGTCACATTCGCAACGCGCGGCACAGACCACGCAAGCCGAAGCCGGTGTGCGCGCCGCGCAGCTTTTGTTGCAGGATGCCCACTGGCAGGTCCAGGCAGGGGTTCAGCAGGCTTTTGTGGCGCTGTGGGCGGCGCGCCATCAAGCACGGTTGCAACAGCAGGTGCTCGACTCGCAGCTCGATCTGCAGGGCCGCACCGCGGTGCGGGCGCAGGCGGGGCTGGACGCGCCGTTGGCCGCCGCGCTGGCGCAGGAAGCGGCGCAGCGCGCGGCATTGCAACTCGCTGCCGATCGCGGTGCGGTGCAAGACGCCCAAGCCGCATTGGCCGCGGCCATTGGGCTGCCCGCATCCGCGCTGAACGGCGTGGCCCTCGATTTCGCCGAACTCGATGCGCCGACGCCGCAGCCCGATGCCGCACGGCTGGCCCGGTTGCGCAACAAGGCTCTGGCGCAGCGTCTGGACGTGCGTGCCGCCTGGCAGCGGGTGCATGCGGCGCAGGCCGCGCTGCAACTGGCGCAGGCGCAACGCGACGGCGGCCCGCCGCGCCTTGCCCCCGGTGGGGAGCGCGACCAGGGCGTGGATCGCCTGACCCTCACCGCCCGCGTGCCTCTGCCGCTGTTCAACCAGCATCAGGGCCAGATCGACGCCGCTCGGGCGCGTCTGGAGCAATCACAGACCGCGCTGCAGCAGGTTCAGCTCCGCGCGCTGGCCGCCATCGACCAGGCGGAGGCCGCGCTGCGGGCAGCGCAACAACAACATGCCGAGTCCCTGCAATTGCGCGACGCCGACCTCGCACTGCTGCACGCCGACCTTGCCGCGCAACACCGGGGACTGCTGGGCCCGGTCACGGTGCTGCGTGCCCGGTTGCGCGCCCTCGTCACCGCGCAGGCTGCACTGAAAGCGCGGGTAGCGCAATGGCGGGCGCTGGACGCGCTTCAGACCGCGCTGCAACAGCCGCTGCAACGCACAGAGGCCGACGGAACATCTGCGCCTTCGCCGACGGCGCCCTCTTCCCAATCCCCGCGCAACCGGCCGCCGGTTGCGCCGCACCTCTCCACCGTGATCTGGCGCGCGACGGCACCCGACCACTCGCCGCCACCTTGGAGCCAGCACGCCGATGAATGAACCGCAGCCGCAATCTGCTTCCTCCCCAGACAGGGTGACGGCTGGGTTGGGGAAGCCTTTCCCCATGCCCCGCTTCCTTCGCTCGACCCTCGCGATCACCGCGTTGGCGGCCCCGCTTGCCGCATCACCCGTCCCGGCTCGTGCCGCGACGACGAGCGCCGTGCATTGGAGCGCGGCGCAGATCGGTGCGTCCGGCCTGGTCATCACGCCTCTCGCTCCGGCGGCATGGCGCCAGTCGTTCAGTGCTAGCGCCATGGTGCAAAACCCGGCGCAGCTGTTGCAGGACTTGAGCGCGCTTGCCGTGGCGCGGGCGCAGGTGGTCGCAGCGCGCAGCGCAAGACAGCTCGCGCAGCTGCAGGCACAGCGGCTGGAAGGCTTGTTCCAGGCGGGGCAGAACGTGGCGCTGGCCGCGGTGCAACAGGCGCAGTCCAAGGAGCAGCAAGCGCAGGCGCAGCTCGACGTGGCTCAGGCCACCGAGCAGGAGGCGCAGGTCACGCTGCGCACCGACCTCGGCCCGGCTCTGGCCGCGCGTCTCGAACATGACGCCGCCTTGCGCCAGGCCCTTGCCGACGGCCGTGAGCTGATGGTTGACCTCACCCTGCTACCCGGCACGGACTTGCCTGCCGCCGCCCGGGTGCACTTGCTTCGGCCCGGCGCGAGGGCCGCAAAGCCAGATGCCTGGCTGCCCGCGCAACTCGTCGGTCCGGCCGCATCGGCCTCGGCGCAGGTTCAGGGTCTGCGCTATGTCCTGCTCGCCCCCGCCGCCAGCGGGCTGATGCCGGGTCTGCACCTGCAGGCGCGGGTGGAAGCGGGGCGCACCGAGACCGGCGTGCTGTTGCCCGCATCCAGCGTGGTGTGGACGCACGGCCAGGCGGTGGCCTTCGTCGCCAGCGCCGCACCAGGTGGCGGGCAGCGCCTCGCGCCGCGCATCGTCTCGACAGGCTGGCCGCTGCACGGCGGCTATGTGCAGCCAGGATGGGGTGCGCTTGCCGTGGTGACACGAGGCGCCGGGCTGGTGCTCACGCCGCCTCCCGCACCCCAGGCGCACATCGCAACCGGCGGGGACGACGACTGATGCCGCAGCAAGCCACACCTCCCGACAAGAACGATGTCGCGCCCGCCCCGCGTGGCATTCAGGCCGCGCTCCTGGCCGCCAGCATCCGCCGCCGCGGCGTGGTGCTGGCGCTGGCCGTGTTGCTGGCGCTGCTGGCGGCCAACGTGGCACGCACGGCGCGCACCGACGTGTTTCCCGAGTTTGCGGCCAAGATGGTGAAGGTGCAGACCGAGGCCCCCGGTCTGTCGCCCGAGCAGGTCGAGCTGCTGGTGACCGACCCGCTCGAAGCCGCCGCCAGCGGCCTGCTCGGGGTCAGGCAGGTGGCGTCGAAAAGCCTGCCCGGCATTTCCATCTTGAAGCTGTATTTCGAGGCCGACACCCGGCTGCAGGACGACCGCTGGCGCGTGGCGCAGCACCTCGCCAGCGTGCAGCTTCCCCCCGGTACCGGGCCGCCGCGGCTCATTCCGTTGACCTCCAGCACTGGCACCGTGCTGATGGCGGGCCTGACTTCGGCTCAGCATGGTCTGATGCAGCTTCAGTCCATCGCGCAGTGGACGCTGCGGCCTCAGCTCATGGCCGTGCCCGGCGTGGCCAATGTGCTGGTGTTCAGCCAGCAGGTGCGCGCGCTTCAGGTGAGGGTCGATCCGCAGGCGCTGCTGCGCCACGGTCTTGACCCTCAGCAGGTCGTCGCAGCGACACGCCATGCCACTGGCCTGCTGGGCGCCGGCTTCATGCCCACGCCGCAGCAGCGAGTGCTGCTGGTCAGCAGCGGCACGGCCACCTCGCCTGGGGCTCTGGCCGATACGGTGCTGCAGGCCACGCCGGACGGTGTGGTCACGCTGGGTGACGTGGCGCAGGTGGGCTACGCACCGCTGCCCGCCATCGGTGGCGCCAGCATCGGCGGACAGCCCGCGGTGATCCTCAAGATTCAGGAGTCCTACGGTGCCAACACCGTGCAGGTCACGCGCGGTGTGCAGGCGGTACTCGAACGCCACCGCGCCAGCCTGGCCGCGCAGGGCATCGAGCTGCATGCCGACTTGTTCCGCCCGGCGGACTTCATCACCCTGGCCATGCACAACGTGCGCGATTCGCTGCTGCTGGGCGCGCTGCTGGTGGTGCTGGTGATCGCGCTCACCTTGCTGGACTGGCGCGCCGCGCTGATTTCCTCGCTGGCGATCCCGCTGTCGCTGCTGGCTGCGGTGGCGGTGCTGGTGAGCATGGGGGTGACGCTCAACGTCATGACCCTGGGCGGTCTGGCGATCGCCATCGGCGTGGTGGTGGACGACGCGGTGATCGACGTCGAAAACATCCTGCGTCGGCTGCGCGACAACGCCGCTTCGGCGCAGCCGCAAGCGCCGCTGAGGGTCATCCTCGCCGCCTGTCTGGAGGTGCGTGGCGCCGTGGTGTATGCCACCGCGGCGGTGCTGCTGGTCATCGTGCCGGTGCTGCTGCTGCCGGGGCTGTCGGGGCGGCTGTTCTCCCCTCTGGCGCAAAGCTATGCGCTGGCGGTGCTGGCCTCGCTGCTGGTGGCGCTGACGGTCACCCCGGCGCTTTCGGCCCTGCTGCTGGCCGGGGCCGAACACCGCCTGCACATTCCCGCGCCGGTACGCGTGGCGCAGCGCGGCTATGGCGCGCTGCTGCGCCGCCTGCTGCCGCATTGGCTGCCCGCGGCGCTGTTCACCGCATTGCTCATCGGCGCGGCGGCGTGGCTGGCGCAGGGCATGGGCGGCAGCTTTCTGCCGCCGCTGCAGGAAGGGCAGTTCATCGTGCACATGCGGCTCGCGCCAGGGGCGTCGATCACGGCCTCGCTCGACATGGGTGCGCGGGTGAGTCAGGCGCTGGAGCGTCTGCCCGAGGTGCGTCTGGTGGCACAGCACACCGGCCGCGCCACGCTCTCGCCCGACGCCTCGGGCACGCAGAGCAGCTCGCTCGACGTGAACCTCAAGCCGGGGGCCGATTCCGACCGCGCGCTGGCAGCCATCGAGCGCGTGCTGCGCGGCTTTGCCGGGGCCACGTTCCGCGTCAACAGTTTTCTCACCGAACGCATGGACAACACCGTGGCGCGTGGTGCGGCGGCACCGCTGGTGGTGAACGTGCTGGGCAATCATCTGCACACCATCGACAGCGTGGCCGCGCAGGTCGCCTCCGTGCTGCGCAGCCTGCCCGGTGCCACCGGCGTGCAGGTGCAGGCGCCGCCAGGCGTGCCGCAGCTCGACATCGCCCTGGACGCGCAAGCCTTGCGCCGCTGGGGGCTACAGCCGCTGCCGGTGCTGCAGGCCATCCACACCGCGTTTGCCGGGAATATCGTGGGCACGGTGTTTCACGGCGCGGTACCCGTGCCCGTGCGTGTCGTCATGAGCCGGGACAGCCGAGACAACCCGCTGGCGCTGGGCGCGCTGCTCATTTCCACCCCGGCTCTGGGCATGGTTCCGCTTGCACAGCTCGCCCACATCACTGCGGCAAGCGGGCCTTCGGACATCCGCCATCTGGGCGGCCAGCGGGTGCAGGCTGTGCTGGCCGGCACGACTTCGGCCGATCTCACCGGTTTCGTGCAGCAGGCACGCGCCGCCATCGCCCGGCATGTGGCGCTGCCGCCGGGCGTGACTTTGCAGTTCGAAGGCGAGGCCCAGCAGCGCAGCGCCACATTGCGGCGACTGGCGGTGGACGTGCTGGGCGTGCTCGCCGCGCTGGTGCTGTTGCTGGCGATGGCGCTGCACCGTTCCTCGGCGCCGACGACCTCGCCTCGCACGGCAGCATCGACGACGGCGCGGCAGGTGGCGCTGGTGCTTCTGTCGGCACCAGCGGCCTGGACTGGCGGGGTGTTCGCGGCGTGGTGGGTGGGCGGGGTGCTGTCGCTGGGCGCCGTCATCGGTCTGCTGGCGCTGATGGGTATCAGCCTGCGCAATGCCATTCTGATCTTCACCCATGCCGCACAGTTGCAGAGAGAGCACGGTCTGGACTGGAACGCCGACCTCCTTCGGCGTGCCGTGGCCGACCGCCTGGCGGCCATTGTCATGACCAGTCTGGTGACGGCCCTTGGCGTGTTGCCGCTGGCGCTGGGCCTGCATGCGCCGGGCCGCGAAATCGAAGGCCCGATGGCCGTGGCCCTGCTCGGAGGTCTGGCCACCAGCCTGCTCTACAACCTGTTCGCCCTGCCCGCGCTAGCGCTGCGATTCGGCATGGCCCGGTCATCCCCTCCCGCATCGCGGTCACTCGAATCTCAAACTTCTGCGTGACGCAAGCATCCAATTTCTTTGCCGACGCGCAGCGATGGCCGCGCCGTCACCGCCACTCCCAACCCGCCATCGACAAGGAGATGCCCATGTTTCGCTCCGCCCTCAAGCCCAGCCACACGGCAGCATTGGCCGCCTTGGCCACGGCCGCGACGCTGTTCGCACCCGCCAGCCACGCCGCGCCCGCTGCACCGCCGGTGTACGTGCACATGAACGGCGCGAATATGTTTCTGGAAAACGTGGTGGCTGTGCGCCCCGGGCAGAAAGTGGTGTTCGTCGACGAGGACACCGGGCCGCACACCATCATCGGCTACAACCCGCTGACCGGCAAGACCAGCACGCGCTTCAACGGGGCGGTGCAGGGCACGCCGGGGCCGGGGCATCCGGTGAGCACCTACACCATTTCCTTCCCGAAAACCGGCCTGCAGTTTTACTACTGCTCGGTGCACGCCGAACTGGTGAAGGAGCCTGGCGGGCGTACCGTGCCGAAAAAGCGCCCCACGGTGCACGGCTTTGGCGACCCGATGGCCGGGCTCATCATCGTCACCACCGATCGCCGCCTGTTGGCTGAAAACCCACCGACCTCGCGCGAAAAAATCCTGCCCAACTACTTCGGCGGCTGATCACGCCACGGTGAACTGCCCCATCATGCCGTTGTCCTCGTGTTCGAGGATGTGGCAGTGGAACATGAAGGGGTGGGCATCACCCGCAGGTTGATCGAAGCGGGCGATCAGCCGCACGGTCTCGCCATGGCGCACCAGCACCGTGTCCTTCCAGCCGGCCTCGTGCGCGGGCGGGGTGCTGCCGTTGCGGCTCAGGATCTGGAAAGAGGTGCTGTGGTAGTGAAACGGATGGGCCATATGCCCCTGGTTGACCACTTCCCAAATCTCGGTGGCGCCTAGACGCAGCCGCTGGTCGATGCGCGTCATCTCCATATGGTGGTGGTTGATGGAAAACAGCTTCTCGCCACCCACGCCGAGGCTCATGCCGCCAGGGCCAGAGTCCTTGGCTGAACGCATACCACCCATGCCGCCCATGCCGCCCATCATGTTGCCCGACATGCCTTGCAAGGTGAAGCGACGCACCGGGGCATCGGCCTTGAGCACCGGAAGATCCACCATGCGCGCTGGCAACTGACCGCCCGTGCCCGCGGGCGTTCCGACGCGCAGTTCCAGCAGATCGAAGCCGTGGTGGTCAAAGGCGTCGGCATCCATTGGCATGCTGCTCAGGCCCGGCACTACGGCACCCGAATCGCTGCGCAGCACCAGCCGCTTGCCCTGCTCGCGGCGCAGATCGACCAGAATTTCGACACGCTCGCTCGGCGCCAGCAACAGGCTGTGCACCGCCACCGGGCGCGGCAACAATCCGGCGTCGGTGGCGATGACGTGAAACGCCCGACCATCGGCAAACGCCAGGTTGAACAGCCGCGCATTGGCCGCATTGAGCACCCGCAGCCGCACCCATTGCGCCGGGGCGTTCCAGTAAGGCTGCTCGCGGCCATTGACCAGAAAGCGGTCGCCCTTCATGCCCATGCGGTCCATCATGTCGGTCATGTAGAGCAGGCGGCCGTCCGCCGCCAAGCGCCGGTCCTGCAGGATGAGCGGCATGTCGTCCACACCATAGGTTTGCGGCAGGCCCAGATACCCGTCGGCAGGATCGTCCACCAGCAGCATGCCGCCCAGGCCGGCATAGACATGCGGGCCGGTGCGGGTGTCGGGGTGCGGGTGGTACCACAGCGTACCTGCTGGCTGTTGCAGGGTGAACTCCACACGGCGCCGCTCGCCCGGCGCGATGATGCTCTGCGGCCCGCCGTCCATGTCGCCCGGCACATGAGCCCCATGCCAGTGGGTGGTGGTGGACTGATCGAGCGCGTTGTGCAAGTCGATGCGTACCGCCTTGCCTCGCGGCACGCGCAGCGTGGGGCCGAGCACCGCGCCGTTATAGCCCCAGGTGGGCGTGAGCAGACCGACCGCCAGCATGCTGCTGCCCGCGCCCATGCGCAGGGCATAGTGCAACACACCGTCTTGCTGCTGACCGCGCAGTTCGGGAGGTACCCACAGCGCACGGCTGAACACCCCGGCGCGGGGTGCCGACGTGGGCTGTCGGCCCATGCCCATGCCGGGCATCGCGCCCATGCCTTGCATGCCCATCATGCCGCTCATGTCTGCGGCGCCTGCCGGTGCGGCCGCCGCGATGCCCAGCGCGCCGAGCGCCTGCAGGATGCCGCGGCGTTGCGGCGACTGCACAGTGGACGGCGCGTTCTTCTTGCCTCGGGTTGTTGCGTCTGACATGACTTGCCTACTTTGTTGATGTTTTTGCTACCGACTATATGCAAACCGGGGCTCGAGCGACGTGAGCAAATGTATGAGGACGTTGCTAAGCGTGCGCTCATTTCACAGGCCGACACTCCTTCCATCGCAAACGGTTTGCGATCGCCGCGCAGCAAGCGGTGTTTCGCTCGCAAGAGTTTTTGAAGGAGTTTGATCATGCAACAACGCAACAAAGCCGCTTTTCTGTTCGCCAGTGCGCTGGCTCTCGGTCTGGCTGGCGCCGCCGGTTCGGCCTACGCCATGGACGGCGCGCAGTACAGCAAGGAAGCCAAGGTGACGCTCGAAGAAGCCCGCGCCATCGCGCTCAAGACCATCCCCGGTGCGACCATCACCGACCAGGAGTTGGAGAAGGAAAAGGGCGGCAGCGGCCTGCGCTATTCCTTCGACTTGAAGGTGGGCCAGACCGAGCATGAAGTCGGCGTGGACGCGCAGACCGGTGCCGTGCTCGAAAACAGCGTCGAAGGCCCCAACGCGGACTGAGAAACAGTGAACAAATCCGCCACTGCCGCTCATGCCGCGCAGGCGGCTCCACTCGGCGTTGCAAATGCTTTGTGTGCCTACGGGCACGCATGCGCTTTGCGCCTTGATTGGCGCCGCCTGCGCAACCTGCTCGGGCGCACCGGATTCATTCACTGCTTTTGAGCGCCCCCAGGGCTGGGCTGTGCCCAGCCCGCCCCCCGAGGGGGTCAAGGAAACTTGGGGCGGCCCTGCGTTTCCTTGAGAGCCTCACGGGAGCCTTTCGCGCGGGCTCTATGTCTGCGCTAAGACAGGCCTCCTAGATTGTTCACCGCGTCTTCAGCGACGCGGTTTTTGCATCATCCATTCAGGGAGTTTCATCATGTCCATTCGCAAATCCATTCTCGTCATCGCCGCCCTCGCCGCGGCCGCCGCCGGGGTCAGCGCTTTCGCCGCAGGTGGCTCGGGCAACGATGCCCGCATCATCCCCAACGCCAAGGTCAGCCTGAGCCAGGCCGTCACCGCCGCAGAGCAGCATGTCGGCGGCACGGCGTCCAAGGCCGAAGTCGAGACCCATGCCGGCAAGCCGGTGTACGACGTCGAGGTCGTCAAGGGCCCACAAGTGTTCGATGTCAAAATCAGTCCCGACCAGGGCACAGTCATCGCCGCGGTGGCCGACAAGGCTGACCACGACGATCACGACCACCAGGACTGACATCCTCTGCCCTCCCCGTCAGCATTGGCGGGGAGGCTCTGCCTGCCCGTATTGACACTCTCGTTCACAGCCCTCAGCCGCCATGCTCCACCTCCCCGCCGTCTGGAATGACATCAACCTCGGTCTCTACAGCCATTGGGCTGCAAGCGGCGATGCCGGGGCAGGCAGGGTGGATGCAGCGCTGTTCTTCGCCGAATTCGCCATTTATGCCGCGCCGCTGCTGCTGGTCTGGGGCTGGCTGCGTCGCCCCGAGTCGCAGCGGCTACCCCTGTTGCAGGCGGCAGTGGCCGCGCTCCTGGCGCTGGGTCTCAATCAGATCGTCGGCCTGATGATTTTCGAGCCCCGGCCCTTCGCCGTCGGTCTGGGCCCCGCATTGTTGGCGCACGCAACCGACAGCGGTCTGCCGAGCGACCATCTCACCGTGATGTGGGCCGTGGCCTTCAGCCTGCTGCTGACACCCGCCTGGCGCCCTGCCGGTCTGGCGCTTGCGCTCATCGGCCTGCCGATGGCCTGGGCGCGGGTCTATCTGGGCGTGCACTGGCCGCTGGACATGGCAGCCGCCGCGCTGAGCGCCCTCGTGGCCGCGCTGGCCGTGCATGCTGCCCGCGGCTTGCTGCTGCAACCGGCCATGCCGATGCTCGGTCGTCTGTACCGAAAGCTGTTCGCACCGGCCATACGCCACGGCTGGGCACTGCGTTGATTGCCATGACCTCGAATCTGCCTTCGTCCCTGCGCCGCACCGTGCTGCTGGTCGGCCTGTTGCTGGGTGGCTGCGCCAGTTACCACGCCGAACCTCTGCCCACCGCGCCGCATCTGGCGGAGTCGGTGCAGGGCTTGCAGGTGGCGCGCAGCCGTATCGCCCTGCCCGCCTTGGCGCATTACGACTTCGATCCGGCCAAACCGCTCGACGCCACCGGGCTGGCCATTCTCGCTGTGCTCAACAATCCGCAGCTCAAGGCCGAGCGCGCCAAGGTCGGCGTGGCCCGCGCGCAGGCCTTCGATGCCGGGCTCTTGCCCGATCCTCAGCTCAGCCTGACACGCGACTTCCCCGGCAACAGTGCGGGCGCCACGACCTCGGCCTACAACCTCGGCCTGGCCTACGACATCGCCGCGCTCATCACCCACCATGCCGCTCAAAGCGCCGCGCAGCATGCCGCCACGCAGGTGAATCTGCAGGTGCTGTGGGCCGAGTGGCAGACCGTGGCGCAGGCCCGCCTGCTCTATACCCAGATCACCGGCAACGCCGCGCGCCTGGCGCTGCTGGAGCAGGAACGCCGCCTGTTCGAACAACGGCTGCAGCGCAGTCAGGCGGCACTTCAGGCCGGCAATGTCACCCGCCTCGATGTGGATGCCCAGCTCGTGCCGCTGCAGTCGCTCACCCAGACCATCCAGGGCATCCAGCGCCAGCAGCTCGGGCTGCAGTCGCAACTCCACGCTCTGCTCGGCCTGCAGGCCGACGTGCCTCTGCCGTTGGCCCCGGCCACACCACAGCCGGTGCCCGATGCGGCGCAGGTGGACGCGGCACTGCGAAACCTGCCGCACATCCGCCCCGACCTGATGGCGCTGCAGGCCGGCTACAGCGCGCAGGAGCAGAAGGTGTGGCAGGCGGTGCTGGGGCAGTTCCCGGCGTTCAACCTCGGCTTCACCCGCGCCAGAGATACCGCAGGCGTCAACACCATCGGCTTCGGCGTGAGCATCAGTCTGCCGCTGTTCAACCGCAATCAGGGCGTGATCGCCACGCAGCGCGCCACCCGCACGCAACTGCGCGCCGACTACCGTGCGAGGCTCGACCAGGCCGACGCCGATGTGCGGCGCTCGCAAGCCGACCTTGCCTTGCTGCGACAGCAACGGCAGACCCTGTTGGCCGCGCTGCCCGCGCTGGAAGCCGCGCAGGCCGCAGCCGAGCAGGCGCTGCAGCAGAGCGGCATGACGCTTCTCGAATACATCAACCAGCGCACCGCCGTGCTCGACCAGCGCCTGGCGCTGCAGGCCAACGCACAACAGACCGAAGAACAGGTGCTGGCCCTGCAGCTTCTCACGGGCCTTGGCCCCTACCAATCTGCGCCCACACCCGAAACCACCGCATCGCCATGACCCGTCTGCTCACCCTTCGCCTCCTTCTGCTCTCGATCGCGCTGGCATCGGCCTGCGCTGTCGCACCTTCGGTGCACGCAGCCGATACCGCACCGTCGGCGCTGGTCGAAGTCGCCCCGCTGCATCGGGGCCAGCTCGCCGACGTCGCCCAGGCGCTGGGCACGGTTCAGGCAGCGAGCAGCCAGACGCTAGCCGTCACCTTTCCCCGCCCGGTGCAGGTGCTCGGGGTTGAGGTGCGCGCCGGGCAGGCGGTGCGTCGTGGCCAGACGCTGCTGCGGGTGCAGGGCGCTCCTGGCAGCGACGTCACCTATGTCCAGGCGCAAAACGCCGTGAGCTTCGCCCAGTCCGAGCTGCAAAGACTCGAACAGCTGCAAGCCCAGCAACTCGCCACCCGCTCCCAGGTGGACGCCGCGCGCAAGGCCCTGGCCGATGCCCAGGCCCAGCTCGCCGCAGCTCGCGCCCAAGGGCTGAACGGCGGTGCTTCCAGCTATGTCGCGCCGTTCGACGGCCTGGTCACTGCGGTGCAGACGCAGACCGGCGCCCAGCTTCCCGCAGGCAGCGCGGCGCTGCTGCTGGCGCCGGCCAACCGTCTGCAGGCGGTGGTCGGTGTGCTGCCCGAGCAGGCGCGCATGCTGCGCCCGGGCATGACGGCCAAGGTGCAGGCGGTGTTCGACCCCGACCAGTCGGCGCAGGCCACGGTGCTCGCCGCAGCCGGCATGGTCAACCCGGCGACCGGGCGCGTGGACCTGACCCTTGCGCTGCCGCCCCAGCCCTGGCTGCTGCCCGGACTGGCGATAAGCGCCGATCTGCCGCTGCGCGTCTGGAGCGGGTGGGTGGTGCCGCGCAACGCCGTGCTGCGTGACGACCGCGGCCAGGCCTACGTGTTTCAGGACGATCACGGTCGCGCCCGCCGCGTGAATGTGAACGTCGAAATCGACCAGGGCGAATCGAGCGGCCTTGATGGCCCGCTCGACCCTGCGCTGCCATTGGTGGTGCTGGGCAATTACGAACTGGAAAACGGCATGGCGCTGCGCACCGCGACGAAAGGTGCGCGATGAGCGAGTCCAGGTCCACCCCCCGAACCGACGAGACCAGAGCTTCCACGCTTTCGACCTGGCTCCAGCAACACCGCCGCTCGGTGCTGTTTCTGCTCGCGCTGCTTGCTGCCGGAGGCATTCTGGCGGCGTTCAAGCTGCCCGTGGGTCTGTTTCCCAATGTGAGCTTTCCACGGGTGGTGGTGGCGGTCGACGCCGGGGTGCGGCCCACGCGCGAGATGGTGCTGCAAGTGACGCAGCCGCTGGAAGAAGCCATCCGCCGCGTGCCCGGCGTGGTGACGCTGCGCTCCAAGACCAGCCGCGGCGCCACCGACATCGACGTCACCTTCCACTGGGGCACCGACATGAACCTCGCCGCGGTGCAGGTGAACGAGGCGGCCAACCAGGTGCTGCCGCAGTTGCCCCCGGGCACCAGCATCCGCAGCAAGCGCATGGACCCGACGGTCGATCCCATCATCGCCTACAGCCTCACCTCCTCCAGCCTGAACCCGGTGCAGCTCTACGACCTGGCGCAGTTCCAGCTCCGCCCGCTTCTCTCCAGCGTGGACGGCGTGGGCCGGGTGCAGGTGCAGGGCGGCCAGCAGGAGGAATATCACGTCATCGTCGATCCGGCCAAACTGCAGACGCTAGGCCTGAGCATGGGCGATGTGGAACGCGCGTTGGCGCAAGGCAACCAGGTGCATGCCGTAGGCCGCCTGCAAGACCGCTACAAACTGCTGCTGGCGCTGGCCGACTCGCGCCTGCACGATGCGCGGCAGATCGGCGCCCTGGTGCTGAAGGCCACGCCCAGCGGCGTGGTGCGGCTGGGCGACGTGGCCACTGTGTCGCGCAGCGTGGTGCCGCAGTGGACCACCGTCACTGCCGACGGCAAGCCCGCCGTGCTGCTCAACATCTATCAGCAACCCGGCGGCAACAGCGTGAAAATCGCTGGCGAGGTGCGTCAACTGCTGTCCACGTACAAGCTGCCGCCGGGTGTGAAGCTGGCCAACTGGTACGACCAGAGCACGCTGGTGGTCGATTCCGCCGCCAGCGTGCGCGATGCCATCCTCATCGGCGTGGTGCTGGCCGGGCTGGTGCTGCTGCTCTTTTTGCGCAGCCTGAAAATCACCCTGATCGCCATGATCACCGTGCCTGCGGTGCTTGCTGCTACGGTGGTGCTGCTCTATGCCCTGGGCATGAGCTTCAACATCATGACCCTGGGCGGCATGGCCGCCGCCGTGGGTCTGGTGATCGACGATGCGATCGTGATGAGCGAGCACATCGTGCGTCGGCTCGGCGAGGGCCGACGCGGCGCGAACGATGGCGCCGACCAGCATGGAGGCGTAATGCACGCCGCCATGGAGTTTTTCCGCCCGCTGGCCGGCTCCAGCGCCTCCACCGTGGTGATCTTCGTGCCGTTGGCGTTTCTCTCCGGCGTCACCGGGGCCTTCTTCAAGGCCCTGGCGCTCACCATGGCCGCGGCGCTGGTGATCTCGTTCTTCGTCTCCTGGCTGGCGGTGCCGCTGCTGGCCGACAAGCTGCTGACCCCACGCGACATCGCCCGCGAACATGCGCGCGAGCACGGCCGCGTGCTCGCCGCATTGCAGCGCGGCTACGCCCGGCTGCTGCCGCGGCTGCTGCGCCAGCCGCTGCTGGTCTTGCCGGGCCTTGCGCCGCTGCTGCTGGCGGGCTGGCTGGCGTATCACGCCGTGGGCAGCGGCTTTCTGCCCAGCATGGACGAAGGCGGCTTCGTGCTCGATTACCGCACTCCCAGCGGCACCTCGCTGGCTGAGACCGACCGTCTGCTGGCGCAGGTGGAGCACATCCTCGCCACCACGCCACAGGTGCAGACCTGGTCGCGCCGCACCGGCCTGCAACTCGGTGGTGGCATCACCCACGCCAACGAAGGCGACTTTTTCGTGCGCCTGAAACCGCCGCCACGCGAACCCATCTGGCAGGTCATGGACCAGGTGCGCAGCCGCATCGAAGCCGAAGTGCCGGGCATCAACATCGACACCGCGCAGCTCATGCAGGACCTGATCGGCGACCTCACCGCCGTGCCGCAGCCGGTGGAGATCAAGATTTTCGATGACAACCCGGCTCAGCTTGCGGCCCTGGCGCACAAGACGGCAGCGGCCATTGCCAAGGTGCCGGGCATCGTCGAGGTGCGCAGCGGTATCCGCGTGGCCGGCGACGCCCTCGACATCCAACTCGACCCCACGCGCATGGCACTGCTCGGCGTGGACGCGCAGCAGGTGCAGGGCCAGCTCGCCGCACTGATCGGAGGACGGGTGAGCACGCAGATCGAGCAGGGGCCGAAGATGGTCGGCGTGCGCGTATGGGACAGCCCCAGTCTGCGCCAGACCCCGCAGGACATCGCCCGGCTGCCGCTGCGGGCGCCCAGCGGGCGGGTGTTCCAGCTAGGCGAGGTGGCGCGCATCGACGTGCTCACCGGCCAGCCCGAAATCATCCGCGAAAACCTGAAGCGCATGGCTGCGGTGACCGCCCGCATCAGCGGCGCCGACCTCGGCGGCACCGTGGCCGCGGTCAAGCGGGTGATCGACGCGCCCGGCTTCTACCCCGCCGGGGTCTATATCCAGCTCGGCGGCCTCTACAAGCAGCAGCAAATCGCCTTCAAAGGGCTTTTGCAGGTGCTCGCCGCCGCGGTGCTGCTGGTGTTTTTGCTGCTGCTGTTTCTGTACGAGCGCTTCAAGGTAGCGCTGGCGATTCTGGCCATGCCGCTGCTGGCCCTGCCCGCGGTGTTCGTCGGCCTGTGGGTGGCCGGGCTCGAACTCAACATCTCGGCCATGATGGGCATGACCATGATCGTGGGCATCGTCACTGAAGTCGCCATTTTCTATTTCAGCGAGGTGCAGGAACTGCTGCGTGCCGACCCTGCGCTGCCGTTGCCTTCAGCTCTGGCTCAGGCCGGGGTCAATCGCCTGCGGCCCATCGCCATGACCACGCTGGCAGCCATTCTCACCCTGTTGCCCCTGGCCTTCGCCATCGGTCAGGGCTCGGCCATGCAGCAGCCGCTGGCGGTGGCCATCATCGCTGGGCTGGCGGTACAGCTGCCCTTGGTGCTGCTGGTCATGCCGGTGCTGTTCGTCTTGCTGCGCGGCAGTCTGGCGCAAGACAATACCGTATCTAAGGCAACCGGAATCGACGATGCGCATCCTGCTGGTTGAAGACGATCACATGCTGGGAGCTGCCACCCGCGAAGCGCTGCGCGACGCCGCGCATGCGGTGGACTGGGTACTCGACGGCGCCTCAGCGATGGCGGCCGCGCAGGGCGGCGAATACGAGCTGATGCTGCTCGATCTGGGCCTGCCCAAACGCGATGGTCTGTCGGTGCTGCAGTCGCTGCGGCAAGGCGGCAGCAACATGCCCATTCTCATTCTCACCGCGCGCGACGGCCTCGAAGACCGGGTGCGCGGCCTCGACCTGGGTGCCGACGACTATCTCGTCAAGCCCTTCGAGAGCGCCGAACTGCTCGCCCGCATCCGCGCCGTGGCGCGGCGTCAGGGCGGGCAGGCGCAGCCGGTGCTGACCAACGGCGTGCTCGAGCTCGACCCGGTCACCCGCGAAGTGCGCTTCCAAAACCAGACGCAGCGCCTGACCGCGCGCGAATACGCTCTGCTCCACGCCCTGCTGCTGCGCCCCGGTGCCATCCTGTCGCGCAGCGAACTCGAAGACCGCATCTACGGCTGGAACGAGGAGGTGGAGAGCAACGCGGTGGAATTCCTCATCCACAGCCTGCGCAAGAAGCTCGCGCCCGAGGTCATCAAAAACGTGCGGGGGGTCGGCTGGCTGGTCCCTCGCGCAGAAAGCACCAGCAAGGCATGAAGCCTATTGCCGCCCTGCGCCACTGGGCCGCGCAATCGTTGCTGCGCAGGCTGTGGCTGTGGATGACCGTCAGCGTGGTGGTGGTGGGTCTGGGCACGACGGCGCTGTCGTACTTCTTCGCCTATCAGGAGGCCAATGAGCTGCAGGACGCGCAACTGCGGCAGATCGCCAGCCTGGTGCACCGCTGGGGCGGCCTGCCGACCGTCGCGCTCGACCCGGCAGGCGCCGACGTGGACCCAGACGCCCGCGTCGTGGTGCAGAAGCTCGGAGCGCCCATCGGCGCGCACGGCCTGCAACTCCCCGCCGGTCTGCAGGACGGCATGCATGTGGTGGAAAGCGGCGGTCATGCCTGGCGGGTGTTCGTGCGCGAGGGCGCGCAAGGCCGCATCGCCGTGGCGCAGCGCACCGATCTACGCACCGATGCCGCCATCGACAGCGCCCAGCGCACCCTGTTTCCGCTGCTCGCCCTCATTCCGCTGCTGGCGTTGTTGTCGGCTTGGGTGGTGAAACGCGCGCTGCGTCCGCTGCGCAACATGTCGCAGAGCGTAGACGCGCGCAGCGAGGCCGAGCTGCATCCACTGCCCGAGCAGGACGTGCCGAAGGAAGTGCTGCCCTTCGTGCGCTCGATCAATCGCCTGCTCGGCCGCCTGGCCGCAGCGATGGAGCAGCAGCGCCGCTTCGTTGCCGACGCCGCGCACGAACTGCGCACGCCGATTGCCGTGCTCAGCATGCAGGTGGACAACCTCAAGCCGCTGCAACTCGACCCGCAGGCGCGCGAACGCATCGGCGCGCTGCAGCAAGGCCTGCGCCGCGCTCGCGCCGTGGTCGAACAGTTGCTCAGTCTGGCGCGCTCACAGGGTGAACAGGCGCTGCAACGCCAGCGCATCGACCCGGCGCAGGTGGTGCGCGAAGTCATCACCGATCTGCTGCCGCTGGCCGAGAGCCGAGGCATCGACCTTGGCATCGACCATGCCGATGCCGTGCAGATGCTGACCGACCCGGCCCAGCTCTACACCCTGCTGCGCAACGCCACCGACAACGCGCTGCGCTACACACCGCCCGGCGCGCGGGTGGACCTGCGGGTCATCAGAAGCGCAGACAGCGTAGTAATCGAAGTGCAGGACAGCGGCCCGGGCATCCCGCCCGATCAGCTCGAGCGGGTGTTCGAGCCCTTCGTGCGCCTTCCGGGCGCCGAGGGCGAAGGCAGCGGCCTGGGTCTGTCCATCATCCGCCAGATCGCACAGCGGCTGGGAGGCAGCGTGTCGCTCGCCAACGCGCCCGAGGGCGGGCTGATTCTGCGTTACACGCAAACGCTCAACGCGGCCAGATCAGGCTGAAGTCGAAAGCGATGCGGCATTTGCTCAGTTCAAAACTCACCGTTTCATCCACCGCATCGGCGAGCTTGACGTAGCGCCCCTCGCGCAGGTGAAAGACCTTGCAGACGCGGTCTTCCACGTTCACCATGACGTAGTAGCGCACCCCCTCGGTCTCGTAGATGGTGAACTTGGCGTTCTGGTCCTTGAACGCGGTGGACTTGGAGAGAATCTCGAACACCAGTTCCGGCGCACGGGTGAGGTAAGCGCCCTCCACCGGATGGCAGACGACCAGGTTGTCCGGTTGCACCACGGTATCGTCGCTGATGCGCCAGTCCACCGGCAGCAGGGCGCGGCATTCGGGGCAATCGCTAAGAACGTTTTCCAGCTGCCAGGCAATCTTGTTGCTCACCGCCTGGTGCGACAGCGACGGCGCCGGCGACATGGCATGCGCCGTGCCGCCGATCAGCTCCCAGCGACCTTCCCACAGCTTGTAGTCGTCATAGGTGTAGTGCGGCGGGTCGAAGGCGTAGGCTCTGGACATCGAGTGCTCCTTGTTGCAGGTCGATCTTAACGCCGCAGCGGCGCCATCATCACACCGGCTGCACCCGGTACATCTTGGCCGAAGCGCCGTCGGAAATGAGGTAGAGCGCGCCGTCGGGTCCCTCGCGCACGTCGCGGATGCGCTCGCCCAGATCGGCCAGCAGGGCCTCGCGCGCCACCACCCGGTCGCCATCGAGTTGCAGTCGCCACAGCGCCTGACCCGCCAGTGCGCCCACGAACAGATTGCCGCGCCACGACGGAAACAGACTGCCGGTGTAAAACGCCATGCCGCAGGGGGCGATGGAAGTCGGCACCCAGTACGTCACCGGCTGCTCCATGCCGGGCGCGCTGGTCGCGCCGCCCACCGGCGGGCAGTTGCCCACCGGGGCACCGTATTCGCAGCCATAGGAAATCTTCGGCCAGCCGTAGTTGCGACCGGCGCGGGTGATGTTGACCTCGTCTCCGCCCTGCGGGCCGTGCTCGTGGGTCCACAGTTCGCCCGTCACCGGGTGCAGCGCCGCGCCCTGCACATTGCGGTGGCCGTAGCTCCAGATCTCCTCGCGAACCCCGGCGCGGCCGACGAAGGGATTGTCCGGCGGCACGCTGCCGTCAGACCGGATGCGCACCACCTTGCCGAGGGTGTTGGAGAGATCCTGCGCGGCGTCGCGCTGGCTGTAACGGTCGCCCAGGGTGACGAACAGCGTGCCGTCCGGCGCGAACACCAGCCGAGAACCGAAATGCGCCGTGCTGTCGATCTTGGGCGTCTGGCGGAAAATCACCTGCACATCAGTCAGGCTCGCCCCGTCGGCCGACAACACGCCGCGGGCCACGGCCGTGCCATTGCGCCCGGCATCAGCGCCGCTGCCCGCCTCGGCATAGCTGAGGTAGACGCGGCGGTTGCTGGCGAAGGCCGGGTCGAGCGCCACATCGAGCAGCCCGCCCTGCCCCCGGGCGTCCACTGCAGGCACGCCACGGATGGGCGCCGACGCCTTGCCGTCCATCGACACGATGCGCAGCGCCCCGGTGCGTTCGGTCACCAGCATGCGGCCATCGGGCAGGAAGACCAAAGCCCAGGGGCGCGACAGACCGCTGGCGACGATGCTGACCGTGAGCTTCACCCTGGGCTGGGTATCGGCCGACAACGGACCCGATGCCGCGCCTGCGGGGCTCTCGCCCAAAACCAGCACCGCCCCGCCGCCACAGGCGGCAAGCGCCGTGCTGCCCAGGCCCGCGCCGAGCCAGCGCAGGGTCTGTCGGCGCGGAGGGTTTGCGGGGTGGTTCGAGGTTGGCATGGTCGTCTCCTCCGGGTCGCCAAAGCACTGGTTCAGGCGCTTTGCTGCGCGTCGGTGTCGTGGTCGTCACCGCCGCCGAACACCCGCTGTCGCAGCAGCCCGAGTTGGTCGCGCACCCGCGCGGCCTGCTCGAATTCGAGATTGCGCGCATGTTCGATCATGCGCTTTTCCAGGCGCTTGATCTCGCGGGCCACGTCCTGCGCGTTGTCGATCTGCAGTTCCGCGATTTCACGCTCCACGCTGCCCGCGCGCAAGCCCTTGCCCGGGGTCTGCACCACACCGTCGATCAGGTCGCGCACCGATTTGTTCAAAGCCTTGGGCGTGATGCCATGTTCGGCGTTGAAGGCGATCTGCTTGGCGCGGCGGCGCTCGGTTTCGTCGATGGCGCGGCGCATCGAATCGGTGATGCGGTCGGCGTACAGAATCGCCATGCCGTTCACATTGCGCGCCGCGCGGCCTATGGTCTGGATTAGCGAGCGGGTGGAGCGCAGAAAGCCCTCCTTGTCCGCATCCAGAATGGCCACCAGCGAGACCTCGGGGATGTCCAGCCCCTCGCGCAGCAGGTTGATGCCCACCAGCACGTCGAAGGTGCCCAGCCGCAGGTCGCGCAAAATTTCCACGCGCTCCACGGTGTCGATGTCGGAGTGCAGATAGCGCACCTTCACCCCGTTCTCGTCGAGGTAGTCGGTGAGCTGCTCGGCCATGCGCTTGGTCAGGGTGGTGATGAGCACGCGCTCGCCCTTCTCGACACGCAGGCGGATTTCGCCCAGCACGTCGTCCACCTGGCTGGTGGCCGGGCGCACCTCCAGTTGCGGATCGACCAGCCCCGTGGGCCGCACCACCTGCTCCACCACCTGGTCGGCGTGCTGCTCCTCGTAATCAGCGGGGGTCGCCGAGACGAAGATCGCCTGCCGCATCTTGCGCTCGAATTCGGCAAATTTCAGCGGCCGGTTGTCCAGCGCCGAGGGCAGCCGAAAGCCGTACTCCACCAGGGTCTGTTTGCGCGCGCGGTCGCCGTTGTACATGCCGTTGAACTGCCCGATGAGAACATGGCTCTCGTCGAGAAACATGATGGCATCGGGCGGCAGGTAGTCCACCAGCGTGGGCGGCGGTTCGCCCGGCGCGGCGCCCGAGAGATGGCGCGAGTAGTTCTCGATGCCCTTGCAATGGCCGATTTCGGTGAGCATTTCCAGATCGAAGCGGGTGCGCTGTTCCAGCCGCTGCGCCTCGACCAGCTTGCCCATGCCGGTGAGTTCCTTCACCCGCTCACGCAGCTCCTGTTTGATGCTCTCGGCGGCTTCGAGCACTTTCTCGCGCGGCGTGACGTAGTGCGAGCTGGGGTAGATGGTGAAACGCGGGATCTTCTGCCGCACCACGCCCGTGAGCGGGTCGAACAGGCTGAGCGACTCGATCTCGTCGTCGAAAAGCTCGATACGCACGGCCAGCTCGGCGTGCTCGGCCGGAAAGATGTCGATGCGGTCGCCGCGCACGCGGAAGGTGCCGCGGGTGAAGTCCACCTCGTTGCGCTGGTACTGCATGCGCACCAGTTGCGCAATCACGTCGCGCTGGCCCATGCGGTCGCCGGTGCGCACGGTGAGAATCATGGCGTGATAGTCCGCCGGGTTGCCGATGCCGTAAATCGCGCTCACGGTGGCCACGATCACCACGTCGCGCCGCTCCAGCAGACTCTTGGTCGCCGACAGCCGCATCTGCTCGATGTGCTCGTTGATCGCGCTGTCCTTCTCGATGAACAGATCGCGCTGCGGCACATAGGCCTCGGGCTGGTAATAGTCGTAATAGCTGACGAAATACTCCACCGCGTTTTTCGGAAAGAACTCGCGGAATTCGCTGTAGAGCTGCGCCGCCAGCGTCTTGTTGGGCGCAAACACAATGGCCGGGCGCCCCATGCGGGCAATCACATTGGCCATGGTGTAAGTCTTGCCCGAGCCCGTCACGCCCAGCAGGGTCTGGTAGCTCAGCCCGTCGCCCACGCCTTCGGCGAGCTGGGCGATGGCCGTGGGCTGGTCACCCGCCGGCGGATACGGCTGGTACAGACGGAACGGCGAGCCGGGAAAGCTGACGAACTTGTCCGGGTCGAGCGACGGGACGGATTGCGGTGCGGACATGGGCGAAGGGTGGAGTTTGGAAATGCCGTCTGTACGGCGCAACGTCAGAACGGGCACGGGGCGTAAACTCGTGGTTCTCTGCGGCCTTTATTGTCCCGCAAGCCCGGTTTTCCCGTTACCTCACCCACTCCTCCCATGACCCAGTCGCTTTTTTCCCGCGTGGAAATGGCCCCGCGCGATCCCATCCTCGGCCTGAACGAACAATTTGCTGCTGACCCCAATCCCAACAAGGTCAACCTGGGCATCGGCGTCTACACCGACGCCGACGGCAAGCTGCCGCTGCTGGCCTGCGTCAAGGCCGCCGAAGCGCAACTCATGCAGGCACCCAAGCCGCGCGGCTATCTGCCCATCGACGGCATCGCCGCCTACGACAAGGCGGTGCAGGGCCTGGTGTTCGGCGCCAACCACGAGGCCGTGACCTCGGGCCGCATCGCCACGGTGCAAGGCCTGGGCGGCACCGGCGGGCTGAAGGTGGGTGCCGACTTTCTCAAGCGCATCAACCCCGACGCGAGGGTGTTGATCTCCGATCCGAGCTGGGAAAACCACCGCGCCCTGTTCGAAGCCGCGGGCTTCAGCGTCGGCACCTATCCCTACTACGACGCTGCCCAGCAGGGCGTGAACTTCGACGCCATGCTGGCCGCGCTGAACGCCGCTAGCGCGGGCACCATCGTCGTGCTGCACGCCTGCTGCCACAACCCCACCGGCTACGACATCAGCCCGGCGCAGTGGAACCAGGTGATCGCCACCCTCAAGGCGCGCGACCTCGTGCCCTTCCTCGACATGGCTTATCAGGGCTTCGGCGAAGGCATCGCCGAAGACGGCGCCGTCATCCAGCAGTTTCTCGCCGCCGGGCTCGACTTTTTCGTCGCCACCTCCTTCTCCAAGAGCTTCTCGCTCTACGGCGAACGCGTGGGTGCCCTGAGCGTGGTGTGCGCCACCAAGGACGAAGCCGGGCGCGTGCTGTCGCAGATCAAGCGCGTCATCCGCAGCAACTACTCCAACCCGCCCACCCACGGCGCGCAGATCGTCGCCACGGTGCTGTCGTCGCCCGAACTGCGCGCGCAGTGGGAACAGGAACTCGCGGGCATGCGCGAGCGCATCCGCGCCATGCGCAGCACCCTGGTGGAAAAACTCGCCGCCGCCGGCGTGAAGGGCGACCTGTCCTACATCACTCGGCAGAAAGGCATGTTCAGCTACTCAGGGCTGTCCGCCGCCCAAATGGAGCGCCTGCGCACCGAATTCGGGGTGTACGGCGTGTCCACCGGACGGATCTGCGTGGCGGCGATCAATTTGCACAACGTGGACTACGTTGCCAAGTCGATTGCGGCGGTGATGCAGTGATGGGTTGATGGGGGCGGGGGTGCATTCGCGACATTTGCGTCGACATGCTACGAAGATAGACCTGACCCTATTTTCCCTACATATTTTCCCTACAACTCCGGGCGACGCCACCGCGTAGCGCGCATGGCAGCCGGGGCCGATCAGCGCGCCAGCCACGCCGTCGCCAGCCGCACCCAGAAGGTTCCGCCGAGCGGGATCAGGTCGTCGTTGAAGTCGTAGTTCGGGTTGTGCAGGGTGCATGGCCCGGCGCCGTGTCCGGGGTCGCGGTGCCCGCCTTCGCCATTGCCAATGATCAGGTACGCCCCCGGCCGGGCCTGGAGCATGTAGGCGAAGTCCTCGGCCCCCATCGACGGACCGAACTCGTGCACCGCGTCCGCGCCGACCGTCTCGACCATCACCCCCCGGGCGAACTCGGCCTCGGCCGCGTGGTTGATCGTCGGCGGGTAGTTGCGCCGGAACTCGAAGTCGCACTCGACGCCGAATGCCGCGGCCGTGTGCGTGGCGATGTCGCGCATCCGCGTTTCGATCAGGTCGAGCGTCCCGGTTGTGAAGGTGCGCGCCGTGCCCTCGATCTCGGCGAATTCGGGAACGACGTTGCTCGCCTCGCCGGTGTGGATCATGGTCACCGAAATCACCGCCGGATCGAGCGGCGGGCGGTTGCGGGTGACCACGGTCTGGAACGCCTGGACCATCTGGCAGGCCGCCGGCACCGGGTCTAGCCCCAAGTCGGGCATCGCGGCATGCGCGCCCCTGCCCTTGAGCCGGATGCGGAACTCGTTGCTCGACGCCATCACCGGCCCGGCCTTGACCGCGAAATGCCCGGCCGGCAGACCGGGCCAGTTGTGCATGCCGAACACCGCCTGCACCGGAAACTTGTCGAACAGGCCGTCTTTGATCATTTCGCGCGCGCCGCCGCCGCCCTCCTCCGCCGGCTGGAAGATGCACACCACGGTGCCGTCGAAATCGCGCGTGCGCGCCAGGTGCTGCGCCGCGGCCAGCAGCATCGCGGTGTGGCCGTCGTGGCCGCAGGCGTGCATCTTGCCGGAATGCCGGCTGGCGTGGCCGAAGGTGTTGAGTTCGGTCACCGGGAGCGCGTCCATGTCGGCGCGCAGGCCGACCATGCGCCCGCTTTGCCCCCCGTCGCGCCCGCGGATCGCCCCGACCACCCCCGTCCGCCCGAAGCCGCGGTACACATCCACCCCCCACGATCGCAGCCGCTCCGCCACCAGGTCCGACGTGCGCCGCTCCTCGAAGCACAGTTCCGGGTGAGCGTGAAGGTCGCGGCGCAGCGCCTTGAGCGCGGGCGATTCGGTCACGATGGAGTCGATGAGTTGCATGGCGGTCCGTCCCAAAACAAAGGTGAGTGACGTGTCGATGACGTCCTGCTCGATAAGCTCGTCAGCCCGCCGGTTGCTCGCTGGCACGAACCGCCTGCTGACCTCGCGTCAGCGCGCTGACGACCAGCATGACGACGATGTTCAGCGCCAGGGCGACGATGCCCACGTTCAGGTCGGCCACGGCGCTCGGCAGGGCGGGCAGCAGTTTGCCGAGCGACAGGTGCTCGAGGCTGAACAGGGCCACCGTCGCCACACCGGCGACGATGCCGGCGAAGGCGCCCGGCGCCGTCACCCGGTTGCGGCCGGACAGACTCAGCAGCAGTGAGGGAAACAACTGCGTGACGAAGCTGTAGCCCATCAGCAGCAGCGCGACGATGGTGGCGCCGCCATGCAGCGTGAAACCCACGGCCACCAGCGCAACCACCGGCACCAGGCCCTTGGCGGTGCGCGCCACCTGGGCGTCGTTACAGCCCCTGTGCAGCAGGCGGTAGAAGTTGTGCGCCAGCAGCGTGGCGGCGTTCATCATGATGAGCGAGCCTGGCACCAGGGCGGTGAGCACGCCGATGGCTCCGATGATCCCCACCACCGCCGGCGAGAACGTGGCAGTGGCGATGTGGAACAGCGCCAAGTCGATGTCCGGCCCCTTGAGCCCCGGCACCTTGAGCAGCGCAGTAAAGCCGACGAAGTAGACGAACAGCAGTACCAGTTGGTACAGCGGCAGCACCACCGCGTTCTTGCGCAGGGTGCGTTCGCTGCGCGCGGTGTAGATAGCGGCGAAGGAATGCGGCCACATGAAAAATCCCAGGGCACTCAGACCCACGGTGGAAATGAACCACGACACGCTTTGCCCATGCTCGGGCAGCGCAAGGAAAGCCGGTCGGGCCGTGTCGATGTCGCGGAACATGGCCTCGATGCCGCCGAAATAGTGCGTTGGCAGGTAGATGCCGAGAAAGATGACCACGGCGAGAATGCCGATGTCCTTGACCACCGAAGTCCAGGCCGAGCCGCGCACGCCGGACACCATCACATAGATGGTCACGACCACCGCACCGATCCAGATCGCCACGGCGTTGTCGATGGCGCCGTAGCTGGCCGCGTGCACGATGATGCCCAGCCCCTTGAACTGCAGCACCAGATAGGGGATGAGGGCGATGATATCGACCACGGCCACCAACACGCCGAGCGAAGGACTGGCATAGCGCGTGCGGAAGTAGTCGGGCTGACTGATGAGCTTGTGCTCGCGCGCATAGCGCCACACCGGCGGCATGACGTAGTAGGAGAGGGTGTAGGCAAGCGAGCCGTAAGCGATGATGTAGAACGCAGGCCCTCCGAGGCCATAGGCGAAGCCCGAAGCGCCGAGGAAGGTGAAGGTGGTGTAGATCTCGCCGGCCAGCAGCAGGAACACGAACACCGAACCGAAGCCGCGACCCGCCACCGTCCACTGCTCCAGATGCATCGTGTGGCCGTGCCGCGCGCGGATGCCCAGCCACAGCGCGAAGGCCGTCATCAGACCGATCAGGACGAGGGCGATTTTCACGGCCGATCTCCTGCATCACCGTCGCGGCGATTGGCGGGATCGAGCCAGTACACCAGCGCCATGATGGGCGTGGTCAGCAGCAGCCACACCACGATCCAGCCCAGGACGAAGGGCATGCCGAGGATGAAGGGATGCACGGCGTTGTGCAGCAGCGGGCCGATCAAGGTGCCGACCGGAGGAAGCCAGCCCAGATAGCGAATGTTGCGCATCACAGCCTCCAGCAATAGGCGAGGGTGGTTCGTGAGAAACGCCAAAACGGTTCGATTCAGTTTTGCACACAATCAACTCGATATATGTCTGCAAATGTAAATGAGCCGACCTGCATGCAGTGCATTCCTTGTCGTTCAGGTCGCGCTCACGCTCGAGCAGCACGAAACGCGTGCATCGGCCCCCAGCACTGTTTCGGCGTCGACCGCCGCCCGGCTCTTTGCCGCACACGTCCGGTGATATCGCCGTCAGCCCGAAGCCGCGGTACACATCCACCCCCCACGATCGCAGCCGCTCCGCCACCAGGTCCGCCAGGTCCGACGTGGAACCGGAAAACGGGGTCACGGAAAACGGGGTCAGGTCTAGCTTCGTAGCATTTTCCCGTGCGTCAGAAGCGTTTGCCGTTGCCCCACTTCCGGTGTCCTGACCAGCGAATTCCCTCGTGCGCAGATGGCCCAGCCCGGCTAAAATTTGTGCATCGCAACAAGCCCGAAGTCGGAGCCCATCATGGTGTATGACCTGTATGAAACCCAGCGCGCCCTGATGCGCCCGCTGGCCGACTTTGCCGAAGCCGCCGCCAAGTTTTACGCCAACCCCATATGGCCCGCGGTGCCGCACACCGTCACCCAGCGCGTCTCGGCCAGCTACGACCTGATGCACCGGCTGTTGAAGGACTACGAGAAGCCGTCCTTCGACATCGACACGGTCTCCATACAAGGCAAGGCGGTGGCGGTGCAGGAACGGGTGGTGATGGAAAAGCCGTTTTGCCGCCTGTTGCGCTTCAAGCGGTTTTCCGACGACGCTGGCTTGCTCGGCAAGCTCAAGGACGACCCGACCGTGCTGATCGTGGCGCCGCTCTCGGGTCACCATGCCACGCTGCTGCGCGACACCGTGCGCACCATGCTGCAGGACCACAAGGTGTTCATCACCGACTGGAACGATGCCCGCATGGTGCCGATCGAAAAGGGCACCTTCAGCCTGGACGACTATGTGGCGTATGTGCGCGAATTCATCGCCGCCATCGGCCCAGACGTGCATGTGATGTCGGTGTGCCAGCCCACGGTGCCGGTGCTGGGAGCCATTTCGCTGATGGCCAGCGCCGGTGAGATCACGCCGCGCAGCATGATTATGATGGGCGGCCCCATCGACGCGCGCAAGTCGCCCACGGCGGTGAACAACCTGGCGATGAACAAGAGCTACTCCTGGTTCGAGAACAACGTGATCTATCGCGTGCCTGCCAACTATCCAGGAGCGGGGCGGCGGGTGTATCCGGGCTTTCTGCAGCACAGCGGTTTCGTGGCGATGAACCCCGACCGCCACCTTTCGTCGCACTACGACTACTTCCTCGACCTGATCCGCGGCGACAACGACGACGCCGAAGCCCACCGCCGTTTCTACGATGAATACAACGCGGTGCTCGACATGGACGCCGATTACTACCTCGACACCATCAAACTGGTATTTCAGGACTTCGGGCTGGTCAACGGCACCTGGAAGGTCGCGGGCAAGCCTGTGCGCCCGCAAGACATTCACCGCACCGCCCTGCTGACCATCGAGGGCGAACTCGACGACATTTCAGGCGCCGGGCAGACCGAGGCGGCGCACGATCTGTGCACCGGCATCGCCGCGGTCAGCCGCCAGCACTACGTCGCCGAGGGGGCGGGGCACTACGGCATTTTCTCGGGCCGACGCTGGCGCGAGAAGGTTTACCCGGTGGTGCGCGATTTCATCGCTGCGCACCCGCAGGGTGCGGCGGGCGATCCGCCACGCAAGCCTGCGCGCAAGCCCGCGGCCGCCTGACCACCCGTCATGCCCACAGCGAGCGAGGCCCTGGCCGCGCAAATCGACGCCCTGCTGCCGCAGACGCAATGCACCCGCTGCGGCTATCCTGACTGCGCGGCCTATGCCCGGGCCATTGCCGAAGAAGGCACCGAGATCAACCGCTGTCCGCCGGGAGGCGCACAGGGCATCGCCAGCCTCGCTGCCCTGCTGCACCGCCCTGCCCTGCCGCTCGACCCCGCCTGCGGCGGCGAGGGCCCGCGCGAGCTGGCCGTCATCGACCCGGCGCAGTGCATCGGCTGCACGCTGTGCATTCAGGCCTGCCCGGTGGACGCCATCGCAGGGGTGGCCAAGCATATGCATAGCGTGATCGCGCAATGGTGCACCGGGTGCGCGCTGTGCCTGCCGCCCTGCCCGGTAGACTGCATCCGCATGGTGCCGCCAACCGAGCCCGACGAAGCCCGGCGAACCGGCTGGAACGCCTGGAGCCCCGCCCAGGCGGACGAGGCGCGGCAACGCTACGCTCGCCATCTCGAACACCACCCGAGGCAGCCCGCCACGGATGGCCCGGCTGTGCCTAGCGCAACTTCCCCATCCAAAACTGCCGCCGCGCCTTCAGCAGACCGCAAGGCCGCCCTGCTCAAGGCCGCGCTGGAAAAGGCCCGGCAGCGTCAGGCCAGACCCCGCTGACTTTCAGGATCATCCTTGATATGACGACAAAACCCAGTAAAACGCTGCAAACCTTCCCGAATCCCGCCCCGGGGCGCGACTATCACATCCACATGCAGGTTCCTGAATTCACCTGCCTGTGCCCGCTGACCGGCCAACCGGATTTCGCCCGATTCGACATCGACTTCATTCCCGACAAGAAATGCGTCGAACTCAAGAGCCTCAAGCTCTATATGTGGAGTTACCGCGACGAGGGGGCGTTTCACGAAAAGGTGACCAACACCATCCTCGACGATCTGGTCAAAGCCATGTCGCCGCGTTTCCTGCGCGTCACCGCACGCTGGTATGTGCGCGGCGGCATTTACACCAGCGTGGTGGTCGAGCACCGCAAGCGCGGCTGGAAACCAGCGCCGCGCGTCGATCTGACGCAGTTCGACGCCGCCGACCCCACCGCAGCCTGATTCAAGTCATCAACGGCTTGTCGGGCAGGATGCGCAGCAGCGCGTTGAGGCCCGTCACCAGCACCGAGCCATCGGCCAGGGCCTGCACGCCGTAGGGCTGATGCAGGATGCCGGGCAGCGCGCCGACCATGACCTTGTCGCCCTCGCCGGTGCCGGCCAGGGTGCTCACCTGTCCGTCCGGGGCGATGCGGCGTACCCGGTTGTTGCCGGTATCGGCCACGATCAGGCTGCCATCAGGTGCGAACGACAGCGTTTGCGGGTGGAGGAACAGCGCCTGCCGGGCCGGGCCATCGGCGAAACCGCCTTTGCCGGGCGTTCCGGCGAAGGTGCTCACCTTGCCGTCCGGGGTGATGCGGCGGATGACGTTGTTGAAGTACTCGCTGACGAACACATTGCCATGCGCATCCAGCGTCAGCCCGACCGGGGTGTTGAACCGTGCCTGCGCGCCCTGGCCGTCGCGCCAGCCGGTGCTGCCCGGAGAGCCGGCCAAGGTGCTGACCACGCCGCTGGTGCTGATCCGGCGCACCGTGCTGTTGTACGCATCGGCCACATACACCACGCCCTGCGCATTGACCCCGAGGCCGACGGGATGGTTGAAGCGAGCCGCGCCGCCCTTGCCGTCGGCAAAACCTTCCACTTCGAGCTTGCCCGCCCAAGTGCTGACCATGCCGTCACGATGGATGCGGCGCACGGTGTTACTGCCGGAATCGGTGACGAACAGGGTGCCATCAGTCGCCACCGCCACGCATTCGGGTGAATAGAACCGCGCCTTAAGCGCCGGGCCGTTGCGGGCATCGCGCTGCTCCACCTCGCCGGCGACGAGGGTCACCTGGCCGTCGGTGCCCAGTTTGCGTACCACGCTGTTGACGTAGTCGGCGACGAAAAGGTTGCCCTGGGCGTCGAGCGCCATGCCGCGCGGGTCGTGAAACCGGGCCTGCAGAAAGCTGCCCGCGTTGTAGGCACCGGGGCCGATGGCGCCCGCATACACCTCGATAGAGCCCGCGGCCTGCATGGCCGCAAGGGCTGTCGGCCGCAGCCATGGTGTCAGCCCGGAACAGGCCAGCGCCCCGGCGGATTGAAGGAACAGTCGTCGCTGCATGGGTGTCAGGGAATGAATGCCCGCGTTGTTCACACGGATCGAATGCCTCAAGCTTATCCCGGCTCGACCGATCGTGCAGGGACGCCTCAGGCGCGAGCCGAATCAGGTGCCACGGCGGTCGACCAGCGCGCGGGCGATGGTGCCCAGATCGACATACTCCAACTCGGCTCCCGCGGGCACGCCGCGCGCCAGACGGGTGACGCGCAGGCCGCGCGGGCGCAGGGTTTCAGCGATGACGTGCGCGGTGGCCTCGCCCTCGTTGGTGAAGTTGGTCGCGAGAATGACTTCGTCCACCTCGCCGTCGAGCGCCCGGGCCATGAGGCGGTCGAGACCGATTTCTTTTGGCCCCAGACCGTCTAGCGGGCTGATGCGGCCCATGAGCACGAAGTACAGCCCGCGGTAAGTCAGCGTCTGCTCGACAGCGGCCAGATCGGCCGGGGTCTCGACGACGCAGAGCTGGCGGGCGTCGCGGCGCGGATCCGCACAGATGCTGCACACCGTGTCCTCGGTGAGGGTATTGCAGCGCTCGCAGCGCCGCACCGCGCCGAGCGCGGCGTCGAGCGCGCGGGCAATGCGCTGCGCGGCCTCGCGGTCATGTTCGAGCAGGTGGTAAGCCATGCGCGACGCCGACTTGGGGCCGACGCCCGGCAGATGCCTGAGCGCGTCGATCAGGGCGTCGAGTGCCGGGACATGCCCTGGGGCGGCCTCGTGCATCGCGCGCAGCCGGTCAGAACGGCAGCTTCATGCCCGGCGGCAGGGGCATGCCAGCGGTGGCCGCGCCCATCTTCTCCTGGGAGGTGGCTTCGGCCTTGCGAACCGCGTCGTTGAAGGCGGCGGCGACCAGGTCTTCCAGCATGTCGCGGTCTTCGGCGACCAGGCTGGGGTCGATGCTCACGCGCTTGACGCCGAACTTGCAGGTCATCACCACCTTCACCAGACCGGCGCCGGACTGGCCTTCGACCTCGATGTGCGCGAGCTCGTCCTGCACGCGCTTGAGATTGTCCTGCATCATCTGCGCCTGTTTCATCAGGCCGGAGAGTTGTCCTTTGTTGAACATGGGGTGTCCTTCGATCAAAATGGGAATGGCTGCATGGGCAGCGGTCAGACATTGTCCATCAGGCCGATGACGTCCGCCCCGCTGCGGGCATGGGTTTGAGGCTGCCGGGCACGATCTGCGCGCCCAGATCGCGGATGAGTTGCTGCACCAGCGGATCGCCTTGAATCGCGGCTTCGGCATCGGCCTGCGCCTTGGCCCTGGCCCGCGCGTCGCGCTGGGTCGCGCTGTCGGTCACCTCGCCCGTCTCGGTGCGCAGCATGATGTCCTGGCCCAAAGCCTGTCGCACAGCGGTCTGGAGTTTGTCGAGCGACCCGGCGCGGGTGAGTTGCTCGTTGGGCACGCGCAGCAGCCAGTTGAGGCCGTCGAGCGCGACCAGTTCGCTCTGCTGCGCCAGGGCGCGGGGCAGACCCGCAGGCACGTCGAGCCGCTGCACCAGCGCAGGCCAGTCGGTGCCGGGGGCGATCTGCAAGGGTGGCTTGATCGCGGCGCCCTGGGGAGGCGCGGCGGGCTGGGTAGCAGAGGACGGCACGGGCGCGGCCGCCCGAGCGATCTGGGCTTCGGCCAGCGGCACCGCGGGCGGCTTGGTCGACGCGATTAGACCGGTTGTGGCCGCTTCCTGCGCTACGTGTATCGGCGCAGCCGACTCCGACGGAGCACTCAAAATGGCCGCGCTACGCGGCATGGCCTCGGACGCCGTCTGCACAGAAGGCTTGGCTACCGGCGCAGAGGCCTGCGCAACGGGCGCCGCCTTGCCTTGGGACGCAGGTGCAGCGCCGCCTCCATTGGGCAGGGCCAGCCCGCCCGTCGGCACGCTGCCAGCCACGACCGGAGCAAACGCCAGCAGACGCAGCAGCGTCATCGTGAAGCCGGTGCGGTCATCCGGCGCGAGCGACAGTTCGTTGCGGCCGTGCAGCACGGTGGTGTAGGCGAGTTGCACCAACTCCGGGCTGAGCTGCCCCGCCAGCGTCATCAGCATTTCGTGTTGCGGATCTTGTGCATCGGCAGCTTGCGGCACGAGCTGCAGCAGCGCCAGGGTTTGCAGCAGCGTCGCCAGTTCTTCCAGCGCGACACCGAACGACAGGCCGCGCGCTTCCAGCGCGTCGGCCTGCGCGATCATGGCCACGCCGTCCTGAGCAGCCAGGGCCTGCAAAATTTGCAGCAGATCGCTGCGATCGACCGTGCCCAGCATCTGCTGCACGGCGGCCGTCTCGACCCGGCCGGCGCAATACGCCAGGGCCTGGTCGGTGAGCGAGAGCGCATCGCGCATCGAACCGTGCGCGGCGCGGGCGATGAGGCGCAGCGCGGCATCTTCCGCCGGCACGTTCTCGGCCTTGAGCACCTGCTGCAGATGATCGACGATGGCCGCGGGCATCATCTGCTTGAGATTGAACTGCAGGCAGCGCGACAGCACCGTCACCGGCACCTTCTGCGGATCGGTGGTGGCGAGCACGAATTTCACATAGTCGGGCGGCTCCTCCAGCGTCTTCAGCATGGCGTTGAAGGCGTGGTTGGACAGCATGTGCACTTCGTCGATCATGTAGACCTTGAAGCGGCCCGCCGTGGGTTTGTAGACCGCCTGCTCCAGCAGCGTGGTCATGTCTTCGACACCGCGATTGGAGGCGGCGTCGAGTTCGATGTAATCGACGAAGCGCCCAGCGTCGATCTCGGTGCACGCCGGGCAGACCCCGCAAGGCTGGCTGGTCACGCCGCCCTGCCCGTCCGGCCCGGTGCAGTTGAGCGCCTTGGCCAGAATGCGCGACACCGTCGTCTTGCCCACCCCGCGCGTGCCGGTGAACAGATAGGCGTGGTGCAGGCGGTTGTGGTCGAGCGCATGCGTGAGCGCCCGCACCACATGGTCCTGCCCCACGAGGGAAGCAAATGATTTGGGGCGCCACTTGCGCGCCAGCGCGACGGAAGTCATAGGCCCGATTCTATGGAGACTGCCAACCTTCCAGTGCGCTTGCCATCGTCATCGCGCGTACTCAGATGAAAAAGGCCTGCACGACATGGATGTAACGCTATGTATCATATGTTACGTTATAACGTTGACATGATCATGAAGCTCGACATCAGAATCATTCCGAAATTGCTCCTCACGATGCTGGCCTCGTCTGGTACTGCAGCATGGGCTGAAGCCGAAAAAGAACACCAAGCCTTGCAGATCAAGCCCTTCGCCATTCTCGGCGGAGTGGCCTATGACGATACGGTCGGTGGGCGCGGCGCAGGCTACGTCCAGAACGCCAACGGCATCTTCAATGTGCACACCGATACAGGCGGAGGACACAGCCACGGCGGCGATTTCAGTCGCGGCCTGAACCTGCAGACCCTCGAAGCTGGGCTGCATGCCCAGGCACCGGGCTGGGGCGAGGCCGCGCTGCGGCTGTCCAGCGATGGTCACGACTTCGAACTCGAAGAAGCGTGGCTGCGCAGTCGAGAGTTCATGCAGGGCGCGCAGGTGCAAGGCGGTCGGTTTTTCAGCGCCGTCGGCCAGCAGAACGACCTTCATCCTCACGCCTGGGATTTCGTCGATCAGGCGCTGCCCTATCAAATGCTGCTGGCTGGCGGCTTGCGCGGCGATGGCCTGCAAGTGAACTGGCTTGCTCCTCTGGGTGATGGGGCTCGCCTGCGTTTGAGCGCAGAGGCGCTGCGGTCGGACAATGAAGGCGTGGCAGCGCAGACGGGCGACGTACAAGGCTATGTCACCACCAGCGGCAAGACCGTGGACATTCCGATGCGCCGCAGCGCTCACTGGCCGCAGGTGTGGACGGCTTTTGCCAAAGCCGACTGGAATATCGCACCGGCCCAGTTGCTTTCCGTCGGCCTGGCCACCATCGGTGGCCGACAGCATCAGGAACTGCACACCTACCACCCCGGCATCAACGACGCCGACCATGCCTTGCAGGGCTCCACACGCACCGACATCGCGTCTCTGGGCTGGCAGCGCGAAGGCAGCGGCGAACAGGGCGCGGGCGACGTGCACCTGACGGCCGAATACTTCAGACAGCGCAAAGACCTGCTACTGGTTTACCACGACACCAAACCGTGGAATATCGGCATGCCGCGACAGTTACGCATCGACGGTTACGTGCTGCAGGCGCTCTACGGCATAGCGCCGCGGTGGCAGGTCGGGGTGCGCATCGACAGCGTGGGCAATGTGCATGAGGCCTTGCGCAGCGCCTCTCCGGCGAACTGCGCCCCACCCTATCAGGCCATGCGCTGTCCGCGCCAAAACAGCGCTTTTGACGCCCTGCAGCGGGCCAGCCTGGTGGCCACCTGGAACATCGACCGCCACCAACGTCTGCGGGTGCAGATGTCCCGCGCACGCGTGCCGGTAGCCGAAGATGTCAACGGCGATGGCCGCTATGACGCCGTTCGCCGATCCTTCAATCAGGTGTTCCTACAATACCAGCTTAGCTTCGGAGGCCAGCACGCTCACGCGCACTGAACGCTGTACGCCGACCAACATCGGGTGCGGTGGCCGCAGTCACTCGGTTTCGCGGATCGAGGACAGACCTCACAACTTGTCACAGCAGACGGACAGGCCATCTTCCAAAATAGGACGGTTCCAAGGAGACCTACCATGGCTGCCGTCATCACCGAGACATTCAACGACGCCGGGGTGCGCAATGCGCATAGCGAGGCGGCCGCCGCGCCCCAGTCGCGCGCCATCGAAGTAGTTCATGCGCGCGATCTGCCTTACGAGGCCTTCCTGCAGCACTATCTGCGCGCCGGCCGTCCGGTCATCATTCGTGATGCGGTGACCGCCTGGCCCGCGTTGCGCAAATGGACGCCCCAGTACTTCAAGGAGAACTTCGGCGACCGCGAAGTCCAGGTGTCTTACTCCAAGCGCATGCGTCTGGCCGACTTTGTGGACGCGGTCCTTGCATCCAGCGCAGAGCAGCCCGGCCCCTACCACCTTTACCGGCTGTTTTTGCACGAGGAGTTTGCCGACGTGCTGCCCGACCTGATTCCGCAGAATCCGTATGGCTTTCCGCGACGGCATGTCAGCGCTCTCATGCCCGAGGCATGGCGACGGCCCGACGGCTTTCTCAAGCTGCTGATGGGCGGGCCGGGAAGCAAGTTTCCGATCATGCATTACGACGCCGAGCACGCGCATGCCCAGATCACGGAAATTTACGGCGAAAAGGCCTATGTCCTGTTCGCCCCGCACGAAACGCCCAATGTCTATGCATCGCCCGCGCAGCCCAACCTGTCGCTGGTGGACAGGCCCGATCAGCCCGACCTGACGCGGTTTCCGCTGATGGCCAAAGCCACCCCTCACGTCGGCAGCATCGGGCCGGGCGAGATGATCTTCATCCCCGAAGGGTGGTGGCATTCGGCCCGTCCGCTGACAGTGTCCATCTCGGTATGCACGGCCATTCTGGATCAGTCGAACTGGGCAGGTTTCGCGCACGACATCAGCGCCGCAGCCCCGGGCAGTGCATGGCAGCGAACCCTGCTGCGGCAGCGCCTGCGGGCTTCCGGCATGTTCATGCACGCCATGGAGATGTTGCAGCACGCCATGCCCGGCCTGGCGCGCCGACTACGACTCCCCGCGCTGCTCGCGCCGATCTCGGCAGATGGCGTGCCAGAGCCATCGGCCACGCCCCTGGACATCAGGATCCGCACGCCGTAAGGCACGCGGTTTCGCTGAGGCATTGCCTCAAGCCGCCGCAGTCTGCATGGCCGCACTGCGGGCGAACCAGCGCTGCAACCCTGCGAGAAGCAGGCCGTAGAGCGGCAGAATGCCGGCCACTGCCATCATCAGCTTGACCGCGTAGTCGACCATGGCGATCTCGACCCAGTGCGCGGCCATGAACGGGTCGCTGCTTGCGTAGAAGGCGATGGAGAAGAACAACACGCTGTCCACCAGATTGCCCAGCACGCTCGACGCCGAGGGCGCCAGCCACCAGTGGCGGCTCCCTGCCAGCGTGGCCCGCAGACGGGAGAACACGAAAATATCGAGCATCTGCCCCACGGCATAGGCAATGAAGCTGCCCAGCGCGATGCGGAACACGAACAGATTGAAGCCGCCCAGCGCGGCCCAGCCGGCAAAGACGCCATCGTGAAACAGCACCGAAATGACGTAGGAAAGCACCAGTGCCGGCAACATCACCCAGCGCACCACCCGCCTGGCAGGCGCCGCCCCGAGCACACGCGCGGTGAGATCGGTGGCCACATAAACCAGGGGAAAGCTGAACGCCCCCCAGGTGGTGTGCAGGCCGAAGAGGGTGATGGGCAACTGCACCAGGTAGTTGCTGGCAATGATGATGGTGACATGCAGCGCGGCCAGGGCGGCCACGACGAGGCGCTGACGGGCAGCGCTCAAGGCGAGGGTGGACAACATGAGAGACCTTTTTCGTTGAGCGGCGGGTAAGGGAACCGCCGGGCGCCAGAACATGCAAAGCATGGCTGACCCATGGATCGGAGCCTGAATTTTAGCGCGCAGCCTTGGGTGAGCGCCCGTGCGCCCAGCCGCAAAGGGTCAGTAACGCCCGAGCACCGACTGCCCGAAGCCTTGCAGCGGCCCAAGGGGATTGCGCGTGACTTCGACTTCGGAGATGTCGGGCTGTCCGCCCCAGAGCTTGTACACCACGCGATCGTTCACCACGAGCAGCAGCATGTTGAAGCGCCAGCCGGTGGTCGTGGTTTCACGGCGGAAATCAAGAAAGTCGAGCCAGAAATTGCCCACGCGCTTGCGATCGATATGGCGCTGCTCGATCTCAAAGCCACGGCAGGCGGTTTGGGCCTGCATGCAGGCGCGGATGCCTGGATCCAGGGCAAAGTCATTGCCCGAGGGCGGCAGCAGGCGCCGCACGATGTCGGCGTAATTCAGGATGGTGATGTTCGGCGTGACTAGCGGATCGAGACCCTGCTCGCGAAGCTCTGCCGTGGTGGTGACGAACGGCTGGATACGCTCGAACGCCGCATGAGCCTGATTGAAGTTGGCCCAGGGCTTGCTGGTCTGTGCAACACCACGCGGCAGCAGCGAGGCGCAGCCTGAAAGCGCCAAGGCCAGACCCAGGCCCAGAAGCCCGATGAGAAGGCGTCTGACCGTGCAGGGTTCGGAGGAAGGAAAGACGACGTGACTCATGGCGCGAGTGTAGGCCAAGGCACCCTTAAAATGCCTCCCTTTGCCTCGTGGCCGCGATTCGCGCGGCTTTGCGAAGCGCAGCCCGCCGCTCCCATCCCATGACCGAACTAGCCAAATCTTTTGAGCCCCACAACATCGAAGCCCGCTGGACGCAGCGGTGGGAGGAACTCGGCGTTTTCGCCCCCACGCTGGACGCAACCCGGCCATCGTTCTGCGTGCAGCTTCCGCCTCCCAACGTCACCGGCACTCTGCACATGGGGCATGCGTTCAATCAAACGGTGATGGACACCCTCATCCGCTATCACCGCATGCTGGGCGACAACACGCTGTGGATACCGGGCATGGACCACGCGGGCATTGCCACGCAGATCGTGGTCGAGCGGCAGTTGCAGGCGCAGGGCATCGATCGTCATGACCTGGGTCGCGACACATTCGTGCAGAAGGTGTGGGAGTGGAAGCAGCAATCGGGCGACACCATCGCCAACCAGACGCGCCGCATGGGTTCGTCGGTGAGCTGGTCGCACGCTTACTTCACCATGGACGACAAGATGTCCAAAGCCGTGGTGGAGACCTTTGTTCAGCTGTATGAGCAGGGCCTGATCTACCGCGGCAAGCGCCTTGTCAACTGGGACCCGGTGCTCAAGAGCGCAGTGAGCGATCTGGAGGTGGAAAGCCAGGAGCATGACGGCTTCATGTGGCACATCCTCTACCCCTTCAGCGATGGCCCGATCGACGGCGTGCGCGGTATGCACATCGCCACCACCCGCCCCGAAACCATGATGGCCGACGGCGCGCTGGCGGTGCATCCTGAGGACGAGCGCTACGCCAAGTTCATCGGCAAATACGTCGATCTGCCGCTGTGCGACCGCAAAATTCCCATCATCGCCGACGGCTTCGTCGAGCGCGAGTTCGGCTCGGGCTGCGTGAAGATCACCGGCGCGCATGATTTCAACGACTACGCCTGCGCTCTGCGGCACGACATTCCCCTCATCACCATCTTCACCGAAGACGCCCACATCAACGAAAACGGCCCCAAGCGCTACCAGGGACTCGATCGCTACGCCGCACGCAAGGCGCTGTTGAAAGACCTCGAAGCGGGCGGCTTTCTGGAGAAGGCGGTGCCGCACAAGAACATGGTGCCGGTCTGCGCCCGCACGGGTCAGATCGTCGAGCCCATGCTCACCGACCAATGGTTCGTTGCCACCACCAAACCCGGGCCGGACGGCAAGAGCATGGCGCAGAAAGCCATCGATGTGGTGGCCTCGGGCGAAGTCAAGTTCGTGCCCGAAAACTGGGTGAACACCTACAACCAGTGGATGGGCAACATTCAGGACTGGTGCATTTCGCGCCAGCTCTGGTGGGGACATCAGATCCCGGCCTGGTACGGCGAAAACGGCGAAATTTTCGTGGCGCGCAGCGAGGCCGAAGCCCGCGACAAGGCGTCGGCTGCAGGCTACAACCGCTCGCTCACCCGCGACCCGGACGTGCTCGATACCTGGTATTCGTCAGCGCTGGTGCCCTTTTCCACCCTGGGCTGGCCCGCGCAGACCAAGGAGATGGACCTGTTCCTCCCCTCTTCGGTGCTGGTGACGGGCTTCGACATCATCTTCTTCTGGGTGGCCCGGATGATCATGATGACCACGCACTTCACCGGGCGAGTGCCTTTCCGCCACGTGTACATCCACGGCCTGGTGCTCGATGCCCACGGCAAGAAAATGAGCAAGAGCGAGGGCAATGTGCTCGATCCGGTCGATCTGATCGACGGCATCGAACTCGCCCCCCTGCTCGACAAGCGCACCACCGGCCTGCGCAAGCCCGAAACCGCGCCCGCCGTGCGCAAGGCCACGGAAAAGGAGTTCCCGGCCGGCATCCCCGCTTACGGTGCCGATGCGCTGCGCTTCACCTTCGCCTCGATGGCCACCCTGGGCCGCAACATCAATTTCGACACCAAGCGCTGCGAGGGCTATCGCAACTTCTGCAACAAACTCTGGAACGCCACCCGCTTCGTGCTGATGCAAGTCGATGGCCTGAGCGATTTCGACCGCGGCATGGGCCAGTGCAACGACACATGCGGCCCGGACGGCTATATGCACTTCAGCGCGGCCGACCGCTGGATTGCTTCGCTGCTGCAACGCACCGAGCAGCAAGTGACGCAGGGCTTTGCCGACTACCGCCTGGACTTCGCCGCGCACGCGATCTACCAGTTCGTGTGGGACGAGTTCTGCGACTGGTATCTGGAAATCGCCAAGACGCAGATCGCCAACGGCACGCCGCAGCAACAACGCGCCGCCCGCCGCACCCTGGTGCGCACTCTGGAAACCGTGCTGCGGCTGGCGCATCCCATCATGCCCTTCATCACCGAGGAGCTTTGGCAGACGGTGGCACCGCTCGCCGGGCGAACTGGCAGCAGCATCGCGGTGGCGCCCTACCCCGCAGCCCAGCCCGAGAAGATCGACCCGGCGGCCGAAGCGGAAATCGCCGCCTTCAAACAACTGGTCGAAGCCTGCCGCAATCTGCGCGGTGAGCTGGGGGTTTCACCGGCGCAGCGCCTGCCGCTGCTGGCCTGCGGAGACGTTGCGCTGATCGAGCGGCACCGGTCTGCGCTGCAGGCCCTGGCCAAGATTGCCGAGATCAAAATCTTTGCCGATCCGGCGCAGTGGAAAGCGGCCACCCAGTCCTCACCCACGGGCGCGCTGGGCGCCATGCAGTTTGCGCTGTTCGTCGAAGTCGATGCCGCAGCGGAACGCGCCCGACTCGGCAAGGAAGCCCAACGCCTTCAGGGTGAGATCGCGAAGGCGCAAGGGAAACTGGGCAACGCCAGTTTCGTCGACCGCGCTCCGGCAGCCGTCGTGGCGCAGGAGCAGCAACGTCTGCGAGACTTCGAGGCGCTTCTTGCCAAAGTGCAGGAACAGATCGCCCGTTTGCCAACATAAAAAAGGCCCGTGACCTGAGGTATCACGGGCCGTGACTGCGCTGGCCGTACGGGCAGCGCAAACTCATTCACTCGACAGCGTGTTTGGGCATGCCGCTCTTGTTCGCCTTGCGTTCGTCGGTCTGAAAGTCCACCAGCTCGCGCAGGGTCTTGCCCGGCTTGAAATGCGGTATGCGCTTTTCCGGCACTGCGACCTGCTCACCCGAACGAGGATTGCGGCCGATGCGTGCAGACCGATGGCTGACGCTGAAGCTCCCGAAACCCCGGATCTCGACACGGTGGCCGTCATCCAACGCCTGCGCCAAGGCGTCCAAAATGGTCTTGACCGAAAGTTCCGCGTCGCGATGGGCCAACTGAGGAAACCGTGCCGACAGAATTTCTACGAGATCAGAACGCGTCATGGGAAAAAGAGGTGAAAACGGCGGCCTCAGTGAAGACACCAGGGCCGCCGCACATCAGGGTCGCTCTGGCACGAACCGCATCCGGTTCGCGCCAGACTATCAGCCCCTATGCCGAGGGTTCAGCACAAGCGCCGAGCAAGCGGATCAGGAGCCCTTTTCCATTTTGGCGCGCAACAGAGCGCCAAGGTTGGTGGTTCCGGCTTCGCGCTGGTCGCCTGCCAGACGATCCATGGCCTCTTGCTGCTCGGCGGCGTCTTTCGCCTTGACCGACAACTGGATGTTGCGGGTCTTGCGATCGATGTTGACGACCACGGCCGAGACCTGATCGCCTTCCTTGAGCACGTTGCGGGCGTCTTCGACGCGCTCACGCGAGATCTCGGAGGCACGCAGATAACCCTCGATATCGTTGCCCAGATCGATGGTCGCGCCCTTGGGATCGACCGATTTCACCGTGCCTTCGACGATCTTGCCCTTGTCGTTCAGTGCGGCAAAGGACATGAAGGGATCGTCGAGCATCTGCTTGATGCCCAGAGAAATGCGCTCGCGCTCGATGTCGATGGCCAGCACCACGGCTTCGACATCCTGGCCCTTCTTGTAGTTGCGCACTTCAGACTCGCCCGTGTCGTTCCAGGACAGGTCGGACAGATGGATGAGGCCGTCGATGCCACCGGGCAGGCCGATGAACACGCCGAAGTCGGTGATCGACTTGACCGGACCGACCACCTTGTCACCACGCTTGTGGTTGGCGGCAAATTCTTCCCAGGGGTTGGGACGGCACTGCTTCATGCCCAGGCTGATACGGCGACGGTCTTCGTCGATTTCCAGCACTTGCACTTCGACTTCGTCACCCAGTTGCACCACTTTGCTCGGGGCGACGTTCTTGTTGGTCCAGTCCATTTCGGAGACGTGCACCAGACCTTCGATGCCCGGCTCGATCTCGACGAACGCGCCGTACTCGGCGATGTTCGTGACCTTGCCGAACAGACGAGTGCCTGCCGGGTAGCGGCGCGAGACGCCGTGCCAGGGGTCATCGCCCATCTGCTTGAGGCCCAGCGAAACACGGCCCTTCTCGGCGTCGAACTTGAGCACTTTGGCGGTGACTTCCTGACCAGGGGTGACCACTTCGCTGGGGTGACGCACACGACGCCAGGCCAGATCGGTGATGTGCAGCAGGCCGTCGATGCCTCCGAGGTCGACGAAGGCGCCGTAGTCGGTGATGTTCTTGACCACGCCGGTGACCAGAGCACCTTCCTGCAGATTTTCGAGCAGTTTGGCGCGCTCTTCGCCCTGGCTGGCCTCGACCACGGCACGACGCGACAGCACCACGTTGTTGCGCTTGCGATCGAGTTTGATGACCTTGAACTCCATGGTCTTGTTCTCGTACGGCGTGGTGTCCTTCACCGGGCGGGTATCGAGCAGCGAGCCGGGCAGGAAAGCGCGAATGCCGTTGACCATGACGGTCAGGCCGCCCTTGACCTTGCCGGTCGTGGTGCCCTCGACGAATTCGCCGGTTTCGAGCGCCTTCTCCAGCGACAGCCAGGAGGCCAGGCGCTTGGCCTTGTCGCGCGACAGCACGGTGTCGCCGCGGCCGTTTTCGAGCGCGTCGATGGCGACCGAAACGAAGTCGCCGACGTGAACATCGGCTTCACCCTGATCGTTGTAGAACTCTTCGATGGGGATGTAGGCGTCGGACTTCAGCCCGGCGTTGACCACCACAAAGTTCTGGTCGACAGCGACGACTTCGGCGGTGATGACTTCACCGGCCCGCATGTCGCGCGATTGCAGGGATTCTTCAAACAGTGCGGCGAACGATTCGTTGGAGGCAGCACTTGGGGAGACAGAGGACATTGAGTTGAGACTTTCAGACCACGGCAGTACCGTGGGGTTGGAGACAAAAACTGAAACGCGCGGGCGCGCGTTCAGGCCACTTGAACATCGTGCCGACGCCACAGCGCCAGCACGGTTTCGACCGTCTGCTCAAGGCTCAGGTCGGTACTGTCGAGCAGCTCGGCATCGGCCGCGGGCTTCAAAGCCGCAACCGCGCGCTGGGTATCGCGCGCGTCACGCTCGAGCAGCTCAGCAAAAACGTCGCCAAGTATAGCCGGATTTCCTTGTGAAATCAATTGTTTATACCGGCGCTCGGCGCGGCTGGCGGCGCTGGCGGTCAGGAAGACCTTGAGCTGCGCATCGGGAAACACCACGGTGCCCATATCGCGCCCGTCGGCCACGAGTCCGGGGGCACGGCGAAAGCTGCGCTGCAGGGCGAACAGGGCGTCGCGCACGGCTGGCAACGCGGCGATGGTGGAGGCGGCCTGCCCCACCGCTTCGGTGCGCAGTTGGGCGGCATCGAAGCTCTGCCCGTTCAGATGGATGCGCCCGGCGGCGAAGCTCACGGGCAACGTCGCCGCCAGTTGGGCCAGCGCAGCGCTGTCGTCCAGCGCCACGCCTTGCCGCAACGCGGCCCAAGCGGTGAGGCGATACAGCACCCCGGAATCGAGACAGTCGAAGCCCAGGGCTTCGGCCACCGCCGAGGCGATGCTGCCCTTGCCAGAGGCTGTGGGGCCGTCGATGGCGATAACCGGCACGGGCCGGGTAATGCGGAAAAAGTCCTGGAAATAGCCGGGATAGGTCTTGGCCACGCAACCCGGATCGGCGATGCGGATGTCGGCATGGCCGAAGCTGGCCAGCGAGAAGCACATCGCCATGCGGTGATCATCGTAGGTGGCAATGGTGGCGCTGCGCCATTGGTCTGGCTGCAAGGGGTGTATCCGCAGCCAATCGGTGCCCGATTCGACCTGCGCCCCGAGCTTGGCCAGTTCGGTGGCCATGGCATGAATGCGATCGGTTTCCTTCACACGCCAACTGCCGATGGCGGTGAGGGTCGTCGGCGCATCGGCGAACAGCGCGGTCATCGCCAGCGTCATGGCGGCGTCGGGAATGGCCAGGCAGTCGATCTCGCCACCCCGCAGCGCCTTCAGCCCGGGCTGAAGGCCGTCGGTTTCGATGAAATCATCACCCCAGCGCACCGAGGCGCCGAGATCTTCGAGCACCCGCGCGAAGGCGACATCGCCCTGAATGCTGTCACGCCCCACGCCCTCCACACGCACAGGCGCGCCACGGCGATGAAGCTGGCCCAGCACCCCCGCCGCCAGAAAATACGAGGCCGACGATGCGTCGCCCTCGACGGCGATACGGCCCGGGCTGCGCAGCCGACTGCCTGCGGGAATGACGAAACGCTCCCACCCCGTGCGCTGCACGCTCACGCCAAAGCGGCGCAACAGGTTCAGCGTGATCTCGACATAGGGTTTGGAAATCAACTCACCCTGCACGGCGATGACCACATCCTGCTCCGCGGCCTTGAGGGGCAGCGCCAGCAGCAGGGCGGTCAGGAACTGGCTGGACACATCACCACGCACCGACACATCGCCGCTCAGCCTGAACTGACTGGCCCCGATGCACAGAGGCGGATAGCCCGCTTGGCCCTCATAGTCGATCGCGCAACCGAACTGCCGCAGCGCGTCGACCAGATCGCCGATCGGGCGCTCGTGCATGCGCGGAACCCCGTGAAGCCGGTAATCACCGCCTTGCAGCGCCAGCGCAGCGGTAAGCGGCCGGATCGCCGTGCCGGCGTTGCCCATGAACAGATCGGCGCTGGGAGCTGGAAACCGCCCTGCCCCTCCCTGCACCAGGGCAGCGCTGCCCTCGCGCTTGAGCTCAATACCCAGACTCTGCAATGCGGACAACATCACGCGCGTGTCGTCGGAGTCGAGCAGGCCGGTGATCTCGGTCTGCCCCTCGGCGAGCGCCGCGAGCAACAGCACCCGGTTGGAAATGCTCTTGGAGCCGGGCAGCGCCACGCGCCCGCCCGCGCCGATGAGCGGCGGCAAATCCAGGAACTCAGGCGTCATCGTCAGCCACCATCGGCGCATCCCAGCCTTGACGCACCTGACTGGCGCGTCGGATCAAGGCCTCCACCGCACTCCAGTTACCCTGCCGGGTCTGGGCCTCGAACCCGGCCAGGGCTTGTTTGTAGATCTGCAACTGACGCAGCACCTCGTCGCGATTGGCCTCAAGGACATCGCGCCACATGTGAGGATCGCCGCCGGCAATGCGGCTGAAGTCGCGAAACCCTGGGCCTGCGAGTTGCAGGTAGGCGCTACCTTGCGGCTGGCTGCTCAAGGCGTACACATAGCTGAATGCCAGCAGGTGCGGCAGATGGCTGACCGCGGCAAAAGCCGCGTCGTGCTCTTCCGGGGTCATGACGGACACCACACCACCGATCGACTCCCATGCCTGGGTGGCAATGTCCACCAGGCTGTCGGTATTTGCTGCCAGCGGCGTGATGACCACACGCTTGCCGTCGAACAGATTGGCCTCGGCATGCAGCACCCCGCTCTTTTCCTTGCCGGCAATGGGGTGACAGGGCACGAACTGGCTCTGCCGCGCCCCCAGCTGAGACTGCGCCGCAGCGACCACATTGCCCTTGGTGCTGCCCACATCCATCACCAGCGCGTGCGGCTCGAGGCCATGTCGCAGTTGTTTGAGCAGGTCTGCGGTCGACGCCACCGGCACCGCCAGCAAGACCAGGTCGGCACCATGCACCGCTCGCAGAGCGGAATCAGCCTCCTCGTCGATGATGCCGCGTTCCAGTGCGTTGCGGGTGGTCGTGGGCGATTTGCTGTAACCCACGATGTGGCGGGCCAGCTTGGCGCGACGTGCCGCCAGGGCGAAAGAGCCCCCCAGCAGCCCGACGCCCAGAATGGCCAGCCGCTCGAACTGCACGGATGCCTCGTCGCCGATCACGGTGTCCATCGGTTCAGCTCTCGGCAAAATGAGCACGCAAGGCAGCGATGCACTTGGCGTTTTCCGCTTCGGTTCCCACCGAGATGCGCAACCATTGCGGCAAGCCGTAGTTGTCCACCGGGCGCGCGATCACCCCGCGCCTCAGCAAGGCCAGATTCACCCGGGCACCCGCACCATCGTCGGCGCCTACCTTGACCAGCACGAAGTTGCCTTGCGACGGGATGTAGCTCAGGCCCAGTGCATCGAAGGCCTCGGCCAGCTGAGCCTGGCCTGCGCGATTCACGGCATAGGCTTGCTCGATGAAGTCGTGATCGTCGAGCGCAGCCAGGGCCGCAGCTTGCCCGAGCGTGCTGGTGTTGAAGGCGGAGCGCACGCGATTGAGCACATCGGTAAGCGCGGGCTGCGCGACGCCGTAGCCGATGCGCAGCCCGGCCAGGCCATAGGCCTTGGAAAACGTGCGCGAAACAATGAGGTTGGGGAATTCGCGCACCCACGCCATGCTGTCGTAGCGAAGCTCGGGCAGGGTGTATTCGACATACGCCTCATCCAGCACCACGGCGATGTGCGGAGGCACCTTGCGCAGAAAGTCGTGCAGTTCGTCGGCGGACAGGAAGGTGCCGGTCGGGTTGTTGGGGTTGGCCACGAAAATCAGCTTGGTCAGTGGCGTGATGGCGGCCAACATGGCGGGCAGATCGTGTGCAAACGCCCGGTCGGGTACGACCTGGTGCTGCGCCCCGACCCCCTGCACCGCCTGGGTGTAGACGATGAAGCTGTAGCGCGCGTACATGCCGGCGTCGGCATCGGTGAGCAAGGCGCGTGCGGCCATTTCAAGCAGGTCGCTCGACCCGTGACCCAAGGTGATCCAAGCTGCCGGCACGCCGAGCCGGGTTGCGAGCGCCTGCTTGAGCGCGTAGCCGTCGTTGTCGGGATAGCGGGTACTGTCGCTCAGCGCCGCGAGCATGGCCTCCTTGGCGCGGGGTGACATGCCCAGCGGATTCTCGTTCGATGCGAGTTTGACGATGCGCCCGGGCTCCAGACCGAACTGCCGGGCCACTTCCGCGATGGGCTTGCCACCAACATAGGGAGAAATGGCCTGGACATAGTCGGCGCCCCAGCGGGCTTGCGTGGATTGGTGTTCTGGCATGGTCAGGTTTTCAGGGGTATTCAGGTCGCTGCGAGACTGCGCGTACCGCCTTGCTCAGTTCTCGCGCGGTTTTCTGTCGATGGGGTAGGAGCCCAGGCATTTGTACATCGCGCAGACCGCTTGCAGTTCGCGCAATGCGGTCGCCACTCGCGCGTCGTCCTGATGGCCTTCGACGTCGATGTAAAAAGCGTATTCCCATTCTCCCGAACGTGCCGGACGCGATTCGAACCGGGTCATGCTGACGCCGTGTTCGGCCAGTGGCTTGAGCAGGTCGTATACCGCGCCTGCCCTGTTGGGCACGGAGAGAATGAGGCTGGTGCGGTCGGCGCCGGTGGGCTCGGGTTGCGCCGCGCCCAACACGACGAAGCGCGTGGTGTTCTGCGCCTCGTCCTGAATGGCGCGAGCGGCGATATGCAAGCCATAAAGCACCGCGGTCGCCTCGGCGGCGATGCCCGCGATGCTCGCGTCCTCCGCGGCCAGTCTCGCACCTTCGGCATTGCTCGATACCGGCCGGAACTCGACGCCCGGCAGGTGAGCGCGCAGCCAACCCGCGCATTGGGCCAGGGCCTGGGGATGCGCAGCGACCGTCTGGATACCCTGCAAATCGGGCGTCTGCCGCATGAGGAAATGCCGTACCGGCAGGCTCACTTCGCCGCACAGGTGCACGGGGTGGGCGAGCAGCAGATCCATGCTGCGCGCCACCGCACCCTCGGTGCTGTTTTCCACCGGCACGATGGCGAACTCACTCTCGCCGCTGAGGTAGCTGCGGAACACATCGTCGATGGTCGCGCAGGGAAAGCCCTGGGCGCTGGCACCGAAAAACCGCCGCGCCGCCTGCTCGCTGAAGGTGCCGGCCGGCCCCAGGAAAGCCACGCGCTGAGGTGCCTCGAGGGCACGGCAGGCCGACATGACTTCACGCCAGATGGCACTGACCCCATCGTTGCGCAGCGGGCCTGCATTGTGCTCGTGCAGCTTCTCGATCACTTGGCGTTCGCGCTCGGGGCGGAACACCGGCATGTTCAGGCGCTGCTTGATATGACCGATCTGCTGGGCGGCTTGCGCACGCTGGTTCAGCAGGGCCAGGATCTGTTTGTCAAGGGCGTCGATCTGGTCGCGCCAAGGGGTCAGATCGTCTTGGGAGTCTTGGCTCATCGAAGTTCAGCCGTGGTGTTTTTCAAAGTCTTTCAGATAGTCCACCAAAGCCTGGACGCCTTCGAGCGGCATGGCGTTGTAGATGGATGCGCGCATGCCCCCCACCGACTTGTGCCCCTTGAGCTGCAACAGCCCAGCCGACTCGGCGCCCTGCAGGAAGGCTGCATTCAACGCGCTTTCGCGCAGATGAAACGGGACATTCATGCGCGAGCGGCATTCCCGTCCCACCCGCGTCTCGTAAAGCTGCGAGGCATCGAGCGCGTCGTACAGCAGGTGCGCCTTGGCGATATTGCGCGCCTCCACCGCGGCCAACCCGCTCAGCCCCTCGAAGCGCTGGCGCTTGATCCACTGCAACACCAATCCGGCGATGTAGATGGCATAGGTGGGCGGCGTGTTGAACATGGAGTGGTTGGCCGCCACCACAGCGTAATCGAAGGCGCTGGGGCAATGCGGCAGGGCATGGCCGAGCATGTCGCGCCGGATGATGACCAGCGTCAGTCCGGCAGGACCGATGTTTTTCTGTGCGCCTCCGTAGATGCAGGCGTAGCGCGACACATCGATCTGCCGCGACAACAGGTGCGATGACATGTCGGCCACAAGCGGCACGCCGTGGCTGTCGGGCACGAAGTGGAACTCCACGCCGTCGATGGTTTCGTTGGTGCAGACGTGCAGATACTGGGCGTCTGGGCGAATGCTCCAGGCGGCGTTGTCGGGAATGCTGCCGTAGCCCTGTTCATCGTGGGCGCTGGCGCTGATGTGCACATCGCAATACTTGCGCGCTTCGAGCTGGCTCTTCTGCGACCAGCTTCCCGTCACCACATAATCAGCCTTGGCCCCGCCCGAAAGATTGAGCGGCACGATGGCGTTCTCGGCAATGGCCCCGCCCTGCATGAACAGCACGGCGTAATCATCGGAGATACGCAACAGCTCGCGTAGATCAGCCTCGGCCTGCGCGATGATGGATTCAAACTGCGGGCCGCGATGGCTCATTTCCATCACACTCATGCCGCAGCCGTGCCAGTCGAGCATCTCGGCCGCCGCCTCTTGCAGCACCTCTTCAGGAATGGCGGCCGGCCCGGCAGAAAAGTTGTAGGGGCGTGATCGACTCATCCCGCTTTACTCCGCCGCCGCTGCGTCGACGCCGTCGTCCGACGCGGGCAACTCATCGTCGCCTTCCGCCTCGACGACAGGCTGCACCTGAATCAACTGCGCCTTGGCGTCGAGCGCGATCAGGGTAACGCCCTGCGTGGCGCGACCCATTTCACGGATCTCCTCAACCCTTGTACGCACCAGCACGCCGGTATCGGTGATGAGCATGATTTCATCCTTGGGCCGTACCAGACACGCGGCCACCACCCGGCCGTTGCGCTCGGAAGTCTGGATGGCGATCATGCCCTTGGTGCCCCGCCCGTGACGGGTGTATTCGGTGATGGACGTGCGCTTGCCGTAGCCGTTTTCCGTGGCCGTGAGCACGCTCTGGGTTTCGTCCTCGGCCACCAGCAGCGCAATGACGGACTGGTCGGCTTCCAGTTGCATGCCGCGCACGCCGCGAGCCTCGCGGCCCATCGGCCGCACGTCGGCCTCGTCGAAGCGCACGGCCTTGCCGGCATCGGAAAACAGCATGACGTCGTGCTGACCATCGGTGATGGCCGCGCCGATGAGGTAATCATCATCGTCCAGCCCGACGGCGATGATGCCCGCGGTGCGGCGGTTGGCAAAGGCCGTCAGCGGCGTCTTCTTCACCGTGCCTCGCGCCGTGGCCATGAAAACGTAGTGCTGCTCGTCGAAAGCCTTGACCGGCAGCACCGTGGTGATTTTCTCACCCGCCTGCAAGGGGAACAGGTTGACCAGAGGCTTGCCGCGCGAGCCACGCCCGCCCATCGGCGACTCGTACACCTTCATCCAATACACCCGCCCACGGTTGGAGAAGCACAACAGCATGTCGTGGGTGTTGGCGACGAAAAGCTGTTCGATCCAGTCGTCTTCCTTGGTGCCCGTGGCCAGCTTGCCCCGTCCCCCGCGGCGCTGCGCGCGGTATTCGGCCAGAGGCTGACTCTTGATGTAGCCCGAGTGCGAGATGGTGACCACGAGGTCTTGCGGGGTGATGAGATCCTCGACATCGATGTCGTAGGCGTTGACCTCGATGTGCGAGCGGCGCGCATCGCCGAACTCGGCACGCAGCGCGCCCATCTCCGTGGCGATGATCTCGGTCATGCGTTCGGGCTTGGCCAGGATGTCGAGCAGGTCGGCGATCTGCTCCATGACTTCCTTGTACTCGCCGACGATCTTGTCCTGCTCCAGGCCGGTCAGGCGCTGCAGCCGCATCTGCAGGATTTCCTGCGCCTGCGTCTCGCTCAGGTAATAGCCGTCGGCCTTGAGGCCGTAGCGCGGATCGAGATCGTCAGGCTGGAACTGGGTGATGTCGCCCTCGACGCGCGACAGCATGGCACGCGCCTCGCCCGGCTCCCAGGCCTGCGCCAGCAGACGCTCCTTCGCCACCGGCGGCGTCGGCGCAGCCTTGATGAGCTCAATCATGCGATCGACATTGGCCAGCGCCACCGCCAGGCCTTCGAGCACATGGCCGCGCTCGCGCGCCTTGCGCAGATCGAACACCGTGCGGCGGGTGATGATCTCGCGGCGGTGCGACAGGAAAGCCGCAATCATCTGCTGCAGATTGAGCAGGCGCGGCTGGCCGTCCACCAGCGCGACCATGTTGACCCCGAAGGTGTCCTGCAACTGGGTCTGCTTGTAAAGATTGTTGAGCACGACTTCGGGCACTTCACCGCGCTTGAGCTCGATGACCACGCGCATGCCCGATTTGTCGGACTCGTCCTGAATGTGGCTGATTCCCTCGATCTTCTTTTCCTGCACCAGCTCGGCGATGCGTTCGAGCAGGGTGCGCTTGTTCACCTGATAGGGCAGCTCATCGACGATAATGGCCTGGCGCTGGCCTTTTTCCAAGTCTTCAAAATGGCAGCGCGCGCGCATCACCACCCGGCCGCGGCCGGTGCGATAGGCGTCGCGCACCCCTGAGGTGCCGTAAATGATGCCCGCCGTCGGGAAATCGGGCGCGGGCACGCGCTCCATCAACTCCTCGATCGTCGCCTCGGGGTGGCGCAGGAGGTGCAGGCAGGCATCGAGCACTTCACCCAGGTTGTGCGGCGGGATGTTCGTCGCCATACCCACCGCAATGCCCGACGAGCCGTTGATCAGCAGATTGGGCAGCTTGGCGGGCAGCAGCAGCGGCTCTTGCTCGGAGCCGTCGTAATTGGGGCCGAAATCGACCGTCTCCTTGTCGATGTCGGCAAGCATTTCGTGCGCGATCTTCGACAGGCGGATTTCGGTGTAACGCATCGCCGCGGCGTTGTCGCCGTCCACCGAACCGAAGTTGCCCTGCCCGTCCACCAGCATGTAGCGCAGGGAGAAATCCTGCGCCATGCGCACGATGGTGTCGTACACCGATTGGTCACCATGCGGGTGATATTTACCGATGACGTCACCCACGATACGCGCCGATTTCTTGTAGGGCCGGTTCCACGCATTGCTCAACTCATGCATCGCGTACAACACGCGCCGATGCACCGGTTTGAGGCCATCGCGCACATCGGGCAAAGCGCGCCCCACGATCACGCTCATGGCGTAATCCAGATAGGAGCGGCGCATCTCCGACTCGAGGCTGATCGGGAGGGTTTCTTTGGCGAAGACGGACATGAGTGAGCGCTTTTCGGCAGGAATTCAGACGCTGGTGCGACCGGGCAGGCGCCCCAGTCGCACGCCAGAACCCACCCGGGCGAGTGCGTTCCAAGTCAAGCGGTCGATGTTAGCAGCCCGAGTTTCCTCACCCGGCTGTGGCGCCTCGCGGCATGTCCGAGCCACGCGATGAGCCCAAATCGCTCGATCGTTGCGAAACAGCCACACCCGATCGCGGCATCCCCGACCAACCGTAAAGCAACATCGCAAAGGATTGAACGTCATGGCCGCTGTGGCACAATGCCTACGGGTTTACTAGTAGTGAGTTTGGCGACGGGACGTCCTGTACACGAACGAGACACTGTTACAGCCGTTCATACAGAATTCATCCCGTCGTTTATGATTCAGGCACGCAGTTCATGCTGCGATGAACGATCAACGACCGAGAGGAAATAACATGACCCACCCCCAAAAAATCGCAAAATTGTTCGCTGCAGCTGTCATCGCAACGTCATCGCTGACGGTTGCCCATGCACAGGACGCCCGCAGCATCAACAACTGGCAAGACCCCTATGGTCTGACCTGGATGAACGGCGACAACAAGCTGTGCTGGCAAGACAACTTCTGGACCCCGGCCACCGCCTCCAGTGAGGCTTGCGGCCTGCCGGTGGTTGCCAAGGCAGAACCGGCGCCCGCCCCGGCACCGGCGCCCGCTCCTGCCCCTGCCCCTGCCCCGGCTCCTGCTCCGGCGCCTGTGCCTGTGAGCGAGAAGGTCACCTACAACGCGGATGCCTTCTTCCAGTTCAACAAGGCTGTTCTGCTGCCCGCCGGCAAGGAAAAGCTCGACGATCTGGCCACGAAAATCAAGGACATCAACCTGGAAGTCGTGATCGCCACCGGCTACACCGACAGCTTCGGCAGTGTGGCCTACAACCAGAAGCTCTCGGTTCGCCGTGCCGAAGCCGTCAAGGCCTATCTGGTGAGCAAGGGCGTTCCGGCTGACAAGGTTTACGTCGAAGGCAAGGGCAAGACCGACTTCCGCGTCGATCCCAAGAGCTGCAAGGGTACTTTCAAGCAACAAGTGGAATGCCAGGCTCCCAACCGCCGCACCGTGGTTGAGGTCGTTGGTACCCACATGGTTACCAAGTAAGATCCCGGTCAGCCAACCCGGCTGATCGCCTGTTCAAAAGCCCCGCCTAGCGGGGCTTTTTCATTGCTGCGGCGGCCCTGCGTTTTCTTGAGCGCTTGCAAGGCCACCTTCGATATATTGGAGGAGCTCGTCGATAACCCTATTCGGGCACACCTATTACCGTTCACAGGAGAGTTTCATGGATCAAGCCGAACTTCAGCGTTCCGGCACATTGACCGAGCTGCCTTCAATGGATCAGCTCTGGATGCCTTTCACCGCCAATCGTCAGTTCAAGGCCTCGCCCCGTCTGCTGGTCAGCGCCTCGGGCATGTATTACCGCTCCCACGATGGGCGGCAGATTCTGGATGGAACGGCCGGCCTCTGGTGCGTCAATGCAGGACATGGCCGACAGGAAATCAGCGCGGCCATCGCTTATCAGGCTCAGGAGATGGACTACGCGCCGCCGTTCCAGATGGGCCACCCCATCCAGTTCGAAGCCGCCAATCTGCTGGCCGATATCGCACCTGCAGATCTGAAAAAGGTGTTCTTCACCAACTCGGGATCGGAGTCGGTCGATTCGGCCCTGAAGATTGCTCTGGCCTATCACCGTGCTCGCGGCGATGGCACACGCACCTTGTTCATCGGCCGTGAGCGCGGCTATCACGGGGTGGGCTTTGGAGGCATTTCCGTGGGGGGCATGGTTGCGAATCGCAAGGTCTTCCGCGGCTCGCTTCTGCCCAACGTGGACCATCTGCCGCACACCTACTCGGCAGAACACCAGGCTTTTTCTCGCGGCATTCCCGAATGGGGAGCACACCTTGCCGACGACCTCGAGCGCATTGTCGCGTTGCATGACGCCAGCAATATCGCCGCCGTGATCGTCGAGCCGGTGGCTGGCTCGACCGGCGTGCTGGTGCCGCCCAAGGGCTATCTCGAACGCCTGCGAGCCATTTGCGACAAGCACGGCATCCTGCTCATTTTCGACGAGGTGATCACCGGCTACGGCCGACTGGGAACACCTTTCGCCGCGCAGTATTTCAAGGTCACGCCTGACATCATCACCACGGCCAAGGCAGTGAATAACGCGGCCGTTCCGATGGGTGCGGTTTTCGTGCGCAACGGCATCTTCGACACGGTGGTGAACGGATCGCCCGAAGGTGCCGTCGAACTCTTCCATGGCTACACCTACTCGGGCCATCCTTTGGCCATGGCCGCAGCGGTCGCGGCGCAGAAAATCTACAAACGCGAAAACCTCCTTACACGGGTTCATGACGAAGGCATTTCGCATTACTGGCAGGAAGCGCTGCATGCCTTGAGCGATGTGCGCCATGTCAAGGATCTGCGCAACCTCGGATTGATTGGTGCCATCGAGCTGGAATCTCGCCCAGGCGCCGTTGGCAAACGTGCCTATGAGGCCTTCGTGGCGAGCTACGCCCGCGGGCTGCTCGTGCGATACACCGGCGACACCATTGCCCTGTCGCCGCCACTCATCATCGAGCGAGGTCAAATCGACCAGATCATGTCGACCCTGCGAGACGTCCTCCGCACGCTGGACTGACCTGATCGTGCTCCGCCCGGGTCGCGTCCCGCGACGTGGTGTAGGTCCACAGCCCGGATAGGCTTAGCTACACGGCCCTCAGCGTGCCACAGCGGACAGCCGAGCCGGGGCAGTATCGCAGAGCGACTGGAGGCCTTCAAGCTGCATGTATCGACGGTTCAGCGACCCCTCGTCGTTCTGCTCCAGCATCATGGCACCGACCAGGCGGGTGATGGCCCCATCGTTGGGGAAGATGCCCACGACGTGGGTGCGGCGCTTGATGTCGGCGTTCAGGCGCTCGAGCGGGTTGGTCGAGTCGGTCTGCGGCCAGTGCGCCTTCGGGAAGGTCATGAAGGCCAGCACGTCGTGCTCGGCGTCGTCCATCAAGGCGCCGAGCTTGGGGAAGCGTTCGCGCAGTTGGTCGGCCACGGTGCGCCACTGCGCGCGGGCTGCCTCGGCGGTGTCCTGCACGAACACCGTACCGATCGCAGCGGCCACCATGCGGCGCTGGGTCTTGCCACCATGGGCCTGGGCGTTGCGCATGAAGTGCACGCGGCAGCGCTGCCAGGTGGCCTTGAGCACCTTGGAGACGGCCGCCTTGATGCCCTCGTGGCTGTCGCTGATCACGAGCTTGACGCCGCGCAGGCCGCGGCGGTTGAGGCTGCGCAGGAAGTCCGTCCAGAAGGGCTCGGCCTCCGAGGCGCCGACCTTCATGCCCAGCACCTCGCGCTGGCCCTCGGTGTTGACGCCCACGGCGATGATCACGGCCACGCTGACGATGCGGCCGGCCTCGCGCGTCTTGACGTAGGTGGCGTCGATCCACAG
>NZ_LIPV01000003.1 GCF_001418255.1 Thiomonas bhubaneswarensis | reverse complement strand
GGTGGCCACCCCGGGGGAGTTTGCCTGCTCCTCGGCAAAACGCCGCGCATAGGCGCGGATCGTCTTGCGATCGATGCCGGTCACCCGGGCGATCTCTCGCTGGCTGGCACTGCCCTTGAGCAGCGTCCAGATAGTGGTTTGCAAATGCGGCTTCAAGACGTTCACTCCCGTGCCTCTCCCTCGTCGTTGAGGGAGGGGAAGGTAACGTCCTGCCAGACCTCTGGCTGCCGGCACGCGCCGACCCGTCAGCGCCTCATCGCGCCGCGGCCAGGGTGGGGGAATTTAGGTGGCCAAACGTGGGGGAGTTTGGGTGGCCATCGGGGCCGCGACGTGGTCGCCGCGCGGGAGGTGGAAAACTTCATCGTGCACGGTTCGCTCGAAAAAGTCCGGCTGGACGAGCGCCTGCGTGACCGAGGCACGGATTTCGAAGTGGCTGCGGGAGATGGGGTCTACTTCCCCGCGACGTCCCCCCACATGACGCGCACAACCACGGACTGGGTGCGTCCAGGAGACGGCGTATCCATCTCGATCGGCGTGGTCTTCTACACCGCACTCACCCGCCATCATGCCCGGGTGCATCAGTGCAACCGCGTACTGCGCCAGTTGGGTCTGTCCCCCGTAGGACCTGGCCTATCGCCCTGGCGCGATGCCTTCAAGGCGCCCGTGGGGCGCGCCATTGCGGCGGCCCGAGCCCGGTGGCGTGGCTATGAGGCGCCGCCGGGTTCCTACTGATCGCTTGATGACACCTCGCCTGCTGGACATTCGCCGCTGACGGTGCGGTATGCATCCGCGTCGTGCGGCAGACCCCCTTCGGAGCGGTCGTCGCTGTCATCCTTCAGCCCCACGCCGGACTGGCCGAGTCGCCGCGCCCCGGCCAGCAGATACGCCAGCTTGTGTGCCGCCTTCGCATAGGGCAGGCCTTCGGGCCGGACGTTGGAGATGCAGTTGCGGTCGGCGTCGGTCAGGCCAACGCGCGGGGCGTGGGTGAGATAGAGGCCCAGACTGTCGGGAGAGCTCAAACCAGGGCGCTCGCCGATGCACACCACCACCTGCTGCGCATGCAGCAGCGCGCCGATGTGATCGCCCAGCGCCACACGCGCCTGCGTGGCGATGAGCACCGGGCCGATGCGCCATTGCGCAGGCAGACGCTGCCGCGTCTGCTCCAGCAGAGGCACCGCATGGGTTTGCGCGGCGCGGGCGGAAAGACCGTCGGCAATCACAAACAGCACATCGCAGGCCTCGGCATGCAGATCGGCCAGTGCCGCACGGCTGGCGAGGGCGAGCTGGCGGCCGAGATCGGGGCGGCGCAGGTAGGTGGCGCGATCGCCCGCTGCACTGTGCACCAGCACAGGCATGCCGAAGCCCGCGGCGACCAGCGCGGCCTGCAAGGTCTGGGTGTCCAGCGGCGTGTGCACGGCGTCGCGCGCCTGGGCGTGGGCCTGGCCGAAGTCGAGCAGCGCGCGGGTGGGCAGGCTGCCGCCGCTGCGGCCCAGGGCGATGCGGGCACAGGTGAAGCGGCGCAGTGTCTCCCAGGGGTCGGCCTGCTGCGCACTGGCAGGCGGGGCAACCGTGACGGCTACAGCGGTGTCGGCTTCGTGCGCCTGAAGCGGCGCGGGACGCGGGTTGGCATTCATCGCATTCACCATGGGTTGGCAAATTCGAGCAGGGGCTGTCCGGCGCGGGGCGGGGCGATGCGGCCCTGCGTATCGGCGATGCCCATGCCCACCAGCCAGTCCTCGAACTCGGGCGCGCGGCGCTTGCCCAGCACCTGACGCACATAGAGGGCATCGTGAAACGAGGTGCTCTGGTAGTTCAGCATGATGTCGTCGGCGCCGGGCACGCCCATGATGAAGTGCACACCGGCCACACTCAACAGGGTCAGCAGGGTGTCCATATCGTCCTGATCGGCCTCGGCGTGGTTGGTGTAGCAGATGTCGCAGCCCATGGGCAGGCCGAGCAGTTTGCCGCAGAAGTGGTCTTCGAGCCCCGCGCGGATGATCTGCTTGCCGTCGTACAGATATTCGGGGCCGATGAAGCCGACCACGGTGTTGACCAGCAACGGACGGAACTCGCGCGCCACGGCATAGGCGCGGGCTTCGAGCGTCTGCTGATCGACGCCGTGATGCGCCCCGGCGGATAGCGCGCTGCCCTGGCCGGTTTCGAAGTACATGACGTTGTCGCCCACGGTGCCGCGGTTCAGGCTGAGGGCCGCGGCGTGGGCTTCGCGCAGCACGGCGAGGTCGATGCCGAAGCTGGCGTTGGCCTGCTGCGTGCCCGCGACCGACTGAAACACCAGATCGACCGGCGCGCCCTGATCGATGAGCCGCAGGGTGTTGGTGACATGAGTCAGCACGCAGCTTTGCGTGGGCACGGCGTAGCGCTGGCGCAGCTCGTCGATCAGGCGCAGCAAAGCGCCCATGGCCGACAGACTGTCGGACGCGGGATTGATGCCGATGACCGCGTCGCCGCTGCCGTACATCAAACCGTCGATGATGGACGCGGCGATGCCCGCGGTGTCGTCGGTGGGATGGTTGGGCTGCAGCCGCACGGCCATGCGTCCGGGCAGCCCCAGAGTGTTGCGGAAACGGCTGATGACCCGACATTTCTGCGCCACCAGAATCAGGTCCTGATTGCGCATGAGCTTGCTCACTGCGGCCACCATCTCCGGCGTGAGGCCGGGGGCGAGAAGGGTGAGCGCCTGGGTGTCGGCCGCATCCGACAGCAGCCAGTCGCGGAAATCACCCACGGTGAGGTGCGCGACCGGGGCGAAGGCGGCGGCGTCGTGTCGGTCGGCGATCAGGCGCGTGACCTCGTCGCTCTCGTCAGGCACCACGGCCTCGCGCAGAAAAGTGCTCAGTGGCACCTCGGCCAGCGCCATGCGGGCGGCCATGCGTTCTTCTGCGCTGCGCGCCGCCACGCCCGCCAGCTCGTCTCCCGAGCGCAGCGGCGTGGCGCGGGCGAGCAGGGTCTTGAGATCAGCAAACACATGGCGCACGGCGCCGACGGTGTGGTTATAGGCCATCGGATCAAGTTTGGAACAGCCGCAAAAGAGGCGGTTTGCCGCCCCCATTGACTCAGCCTCTCAGGACCCCGCCGACGCCGCGGCAGGCTGGATCAAGACGTCCGATGCGGCATGCTGGCGACGGCTGGCCGTGAGGCGGAAATAACCATAGCCTGCGGCCAGAATGCCGCAGAACACGGCAGCCAGCAAGGGGTTGAACCAGACCATCGCTCCCAGGGAAATCAGCGCGCCCAGCAAGGCCACGAGCGGAAACAGGGGATAGAACGGCACTTTGTAGCTGCGCGCCAGTCCCGGCTCCTTCGCCCGCAGACGCAGCAGGCCAGCCATGCTGAGAATGTACATGAGCAGCGCGCCGAAGACCGACATGGTGACGATATTGGCCGTCAGACTCTGCCCCCCGAATTGCAGCAACTGGTCGCTGAAAATCGCGGCAATGCCAATCACGCCGCCCGCCAGAATGGCGCGGTGCGGCGTCTTGAACCGCGGGTGCAACGCCGCCAGCCAGAGCGGCAGATAGCCGGCACGGGCTTGCGCAAAAATCTGCCGGGAATAGCCCAGTATGATGCCGTGGAACGAGGCGATCAGGCCGAACAAACCCAGCCACACCAGCATGTGCAGCCAACCGCTGTGCTCGCCCACGATCATTTTCATCGCCTGTGGCAGCGGGTCGTTGATGTTGGACAGCTTGGTCCAGTCGCCTGCCCCGCCCGCGAACAGCATGACCCCCAGCGCCAGCGCGACCAAGGTGAGAATGCCGCCGATGTAGGCGATGGGAATGGCGCGCTTCGGATTTTTCGTTTCTTCCGCCGCCATGGCCACGCCTTCGATGGCGAGGAAGAACCAGATGGCAAACGGTATCGCCGCAAAAATGCCGGGAATGGCGGCAAGGGAAAAGTGATCCTGCCCAGCCCATCCGCCCTTGACGAAGTTCGCTACCGAGAAGCCTGGAGACACTACGCCCATGAACACCAGCAACTCAAAAATCGCCAGCAGGGTGATGAACAGCTCGAAGGTCGCAGCAATGCGCACGCCCAAGATGTTCAGGGTCATGAACACGGCAAACGCGCCGACCGCCGCAAGCTTGGGATCGAGCGCCGGAAACTGCACGTTCAGATAAGCGCCAATCGCCAGCGCGATGGCTGGCGGTGCGAACACGAATTCAATCAGCGTGGCCATGCCCGCCAGATAACCCCCAGTCGGCCCGAAGGCGTGAAAGCTGTAGGCAAAGGGTCCCCCGGCGTGCGGAATGCTGGAAGTCAGCTCGGTGAAACTGAAGATGAAGGTGGTGTACATCACCGCGACAAACAGCGTGGCGACAAGAAACCCCAGCGTGCCCGCCGAGGCCCAGCCGTAGCTCCAGCCGAAGTATTCGCCGGAGATCACCAGACCCACGGCGATGGCCCAAAGCTGGAGCGTGCTAACGGCACGGGGGAGTTGAGAAGCAGATGCGGAGCCAACCTGGCCTCCGGTCGAAACACTGGACATGCGGACCCTCCCTGGTTGTGAACTAAGGCAATACTGAATCAGTCCTTGTGATGCTGCGCGCCGGGTTACGGGATGGGATACAAGGCGCACACCACAGCCATAGCCGTCGCTATGGCGAGGATGTGCAACGCCGCAGACCGCCCGTTGGCCGGATGTGCGGCGCGCAAGGGACTTGTTCAGTGTTGCCCTGAGCAAGTTCCAAACCAGGCACCGACTCCAGGGTGGCCAGGGGGGATGCCACGCTCGGCGGCCTTTGCGCGCACCAACTGAGTACGCAAAGGCCTCGCTCTCGCCTCAGCGCCGTTCCCAGCGCCCGCCCTGTGCCCGCCAGCCGCCGCCTTGCGGTACCCATCTATGCGGCACCCAGTGGTAGCCGGGGCGCGGGGCGTGCCAGTAGCCCCGGTTCCATACGTAGCGGCCACTCACCCAGCCCCAGTAGCCGCTGATCCAGATCGCGCCGGGATAGGGCGCCACGCCGACCACCTCGTATTGCGGCGCAGGCGGCGGCACGTTGACCACGTCGTAGGCGGGCGCCCCGTAGCCATACTGTGCCGGTGGCACCGGGGCTACCACGCAACCGACGAGACCCAATGCTGCCAATGTCGGCAAGGCGATGGTTGCAAGGCTTCGCCGAAGGACTGCGGGACGAAAAACGGTATGTGCAAGGCGCATGGAACAGCCCTCGAATGGGTAGCCTGAATGGTGTTCTAACGCTTCAGACCTCAAATCCGTGACAGCGCGGCTTTTTTTCGGCACGCGCGGGATGTCAGGATGCAAAGGCTGGCGCATCCCCGATGCCACCCTCTCCCAGCGCGGCCTTGCGTGCGAGATCGGCCTCGCGCCTGTGCATGCGCGCCGGACCCTGACCGGTGGCATCGACCTCAACCGCATAGATTTGCACATGAAAGTCGATCACCCCGGCACGATGCGCCACACTGACCAGAGTAGTGTCGGGCAGGCGCTGGCGCAACAGGGCGTACATCGCACGCTCGGTGGGCGCGTCGAGGGCACTGGTGGCTTCATCCATGAAAAGCCAGTCGGGGGCGATCAATAGCGCGCGCGCCACGGCCAAGCGCTGCTGTTCGCCGGGAGAGAGGCGCTGCATCCAGGTGTCGGTCTGCTCCAGCGCCGCTTCCAGATAGGGCACGCGAGCAAGCTGCAAGGCATCGCTGATTTGTGCCGCGCTGAAATCACCGGGGTTTTGCGGATAGGTCAGCGCCTGCTTGAGGGTGCCCAGGGGCAGATAGGGCTTTTGCGGCAGAAACAGGGTGCGCCCCGACGGCGCATGCGCATGGGCCGCGTTGAGCGCATAGGGCCAGATGCCGGCGAGCCAGCGCACCAGCGTGCTCTTGCCGCTTCCCGACGGCCCGGTGAACAGGGTGTGCTGGCCTCGGCTGATGTGCTCACCCGCGCATTGCAGCAGCGGTCTGCCGTCGGGCGCGAGCAGCAGCAGATCGCCCAGCGCCACCGATTCGCGCGCACTGCGCAGCGGCACCACACCGGCCGCGCCGATGTCCCCACCCGGCTGCAAAGCCGCAGGCGTTGGCGGCACCGGCTCGCGCGGCGGGATCTGTGCCTGCTGCATGGCATCGACGAAAGTCTGCAAACGCTCGACCGTGGCGCGCCAGTCGGCGATGCTGGTGTAGGCCCCAATGAACCACGACAGCGCGCCCTGCACCTGGCCGAAGGCCTGCGCCGTCTGCGTCAGCCCGCCGAGCTGGATCTGCCCCGCAAAGTAGCGCGGCGCGGCCACGAGGATGGGGAAGATGATGGCCAGTTGCCCGTAGAACGCGCTGTACCAGGTGAACAGCTTCTGCCGCTTCATGATGCCCCACCAGTTGCTCCACACGTTGGCGAAGCGGTCGCGGTGCCCGGCCAGCTCGCGCTGCTCGCCGTTGTAGAGCGCGATGCCTTCGTCGTGCTCGCGGGTGCGCGCCAGACCGAAGCGAAAATCGGCCTCGTAGCGCTGCTGAAAGAAGTTCAGCCGGATCAACGGCTTGCCCACCCAATGCGCTAGCACGCTGCCGACCCCGGCATACAGAATGGCCACCCACACCATGTAGCCGGGAATGGTGACGCCCATCAGCGTGACCGCACCCGATAGCGTCCACAACATGAACAGGAAGGAAAACAGCGTCACCAGCGACGAGACGAAGCCGAAAAACAGATTCAGGCTGCCATTGATGAAACCGCCGATGTCGTCGGCGATGCGCTGATCGGGGTTGTCGGTGTTGCCCTGCCGCAGCGACATGCGGTAGTGCGTGCCGCCTGCCAGCCAGTCTTTGAGGAACACCTCGGTCATCCAGCGTCGCCAGCTGATCTGCAGCATCTGCAAAAAGTATTGCGAATACACCGCAAGCGCGATGTAAAGAAAGGCATAGGCGGTGAAGAACAGCAGCAACTGCTTGAACGCGCCGAAGTTCTTGGCCTGCAGCGCATTGAAAAACTCGCCGTTCCACTGCGTGAGCTTGACGTTCACCCACACCAGCGCCAGATTCATCGCCAGCACCAGCAGCAGCAGACCCCAGCCCTTCTTCTTTTCTTCCGAGACCAGGTAGGGTTTGGCCAGACCGTAAAAATGGCGCAGGGCGAAGCGGTACGACTGCGGAGAGGCTTGAGGCTGCATGGATCGAAAAGCTCCTGAAAGACACGCGGCTGCGGCATTGTGCCTGCAGGCCCGCTCCAAGATGACAGCATGGGCTTGCCAGCCTATCGGCGCTGACTGAGGGCGGTCTTAACCCTTATCATGGCCATTTTCCGAACGATCGTGCTTTTTTATGACCAGCGCCGTGATATCCGCCGACCTTCAGACAGCCTTCGACGCCGCCGTGGCTCGCTCCAAAACGCTCAGCACCCGCCCCGACAACCTCACCCTTTTGCAGCTTTACGCCCTCTACAAACAAGGCAGCAGCGGCGACGTGTCGGGCGAGCGTCCGGGCATGACCGACTTCGTCGCCCGTGCCAAATGGGACGCCTGGGCCGCGCTACGGGGCACCTCCCGCGCGCAGGCCATGCAACGGTATATCGATGCGATCGGTGACATGGGCTGAACCGGTCGTCGAGCGTTACACACGATTACATTCAAGTATTTTGATGTCTTTGACTTGTGTCAACGGGAGCTGGAGTGATGGGAACAGAATGACCTCATCACAAAACCCTTCTCGCGTTGTGCGCCGAGTTGTCGCACTTGAACCCGGAGCCACGCGGGAAGGAACCACACGGAGGTCATCATGTTCCTCGCCTTACGTTCACTCCCTCGGCTTTCAACCCCCTTCCGCCCATTCCGCGCACGGTTGCGCCAAGGCGTGGCCAGCCTTGTCGGCCTGGTGGCCGTGCTCCTGTGGGCCGCGCCTGCCCAGGCCGTACCAGCGTTCGCGCGCCAGACCGGACAAGACTGCATCGCCTGCCACGTCGGGGGCTTCGGGCCGCAGCTCACGCCCTTCGGCCGCGCTTTCAAGCTCGACGGCTACACCCTGAGCGACGGCAAGAAGCATCTTCCGCTGTCGGCCATGCTGGTGGCTTCGTACACCCATACCGCCACGGACCAGAATCCGCCGCCTGCTGGCTTCAGCGCCAACGACAACTTCACCGCCCTGCAGCAGGCCTCGGTCTTCCTGGCCGGGCGCATCACCGATCATCTGGGCATGCTGGGGCAGGCCACCTACTCCGACCCCGGCTCGCAAAACCTGGCCTGGGACAACACCGAACTGCGCTATGCCCATGGCTACTCATTGGGCTCGACCAGCGGTCTGTTCGGCATGAGCCTGAACAACAACCCCACCTTGTCGGACGTCTGGAACACGACCCCGGCCTGGCAGTACAGCTATATGGCGCCGCCTTTCGGCACCAGCGGTCCGCCGGTCACGCCGATCGTCTACAACCTGGGGCAGAGCGTGGTCGGCGCCACCGCTTACACCCTGATCGACAACAGCTGGTATGCCGAGGTAGGCGCGTATCACAACCTTTCGACCTACTGGGCCAACATGCTGCACGCGGGCAACGCCTCTTTGCAGGGCGAGGCGCCTTATTGGCGGCTGTGGTATTCCAAAACGGTCGGCCCGCATGTGTTCGAGGCTGGATTGCTCGGCTTTGACGCCCGCATCAACACCAGCGGCCTTCCGGGCCTGCCCACTGACGACTACCGCGATATCGGTCTGGACGCCACTTACCAGTTCCTGAACGGCGGCCCCAATGTCATCACGGCCAATGCCATCTATATGCACGAGCGACAGAGCCTGAATCAGGCGCTGCAACAGGGCAACGCGAGCAACGCCACCAACACCCTGAACACCGCCAACATCAACGTGTCGTACTGGTGGAACAATACCTACGGTGCGACCGCCGGGCTATTCAGCACCACGGGTTCGTCGGACGCCGCGGTCTACGGTGCGGGCTACAGCTCTCGCACCAACAGCCCCAACACCAGCGGCGCCGTGTTCGAGGTGGACTGGAACCCATTCGGCAAGAGTTGGGTCAATCCCGAGAAAAACCTTCGGATCGGCTTGCAGTACACCATGTTCAACAAGTACCTTGGAGCCCGAACCAATTTTGACGGTGCCGGCACCAACGCCAGCGACCTCAATACCCTCTACCTTTATCTGTGGACGGCGATCTAGGAGTCTGTCGGACCTGGGCCGCGTAAAGCGATCCTCAAGTCCGACTGACTCCTAAACTGCACCCTCATCGCCTCCACGCCGGAGCATCGCCATGCAAGAGCAGTCCAACGCCATTTATTTCGCCCAGGCCTTCCATCACGGCGAGGCCGAACAGCACAGCTATGTCGTCGCCATCGGCAGCCAGACGGTGGTCGAGGCACTGGCCAGGGCTGAGCATGCGCGGTTGCGCGGCGCCTACGGCATCGCCATCTACCGCACCACGCCGGATACCGCCACGCAAGAGCACTTCCGTCTGGTCGGCTACCTCTCCTCCGACATGGGCGAGAAATGGACCTGCAGCCAGCCTGACGAAACCCAGACTGCCTGAACTGGCCGAGAACGCGCCCAGGCGCGTTCTCGGCATTAATTCACCATGCCCAGCCAGCGCGGAAACGCGAGGCTGATTGCCGGGATATAGGTCACCAGGCCGAGGAACACCAGCATGGTCAGCAGCCAGGGCCAGACCGCAATGGTCAGCTCGGTAATGCCCATTTTGGCGATGCCGCTGGCGACATAGAGGTTCAGCCCCACCGGCGGATGACACATGCCTACCTCCATGTTCACCACCATGATGATGCCGAAGTGAATCGGGTCGATGCCCAGATGCATCGCCACCGGAAACAGAATGGGCGCCAGAATCAGCACGATGCTCGACGGCTCCATCACATTGCCCGCCACGAGCAGGAGCACGTTCACCAGCAGCAGAAAGGCGATCGGCCCCAGCCCCGCATTCAGCAGCCATTGCGCCATGTTCTGCGGAATATGCTCGGAGGTCATCAGGAACGAGAACAGCACGGCGTTGGTGATGATGTAGAGCAGCATCGCGCTCATATTGGCCGAGGCCAGCAGCACCCGCGGCACGTCGCTGAGCTTGAGGTCTTTGTAGACGAACACGGCGATGATGAAGGCGTAGACCGCGCTCATCGCCGCTGCCTCCGTGGGGGTGAACAAGCCGGTGTAGATGCCCCCCAGCACGATGACGATGAGCATCAGTCCCCAGAAGCTATCGCGCAGCGCCTTCAGACGCTGCGCCCATGTCGCCTTGGGCTGGCGCGGGTAGTTGCCGCGCCAGGCGCGCCACCAAGTGGTCACGCCCAGCAGGGTCGCCAGCATCAGGCCGGGCACGACACCGGCCATGAAAAGCGCTCCCACCGACGAATTGGTGGAGATGGAATACAGCACCATCACGATGGATGGCGGAATGAGAATACCCAGGGCTCCGGACGTGGTGATGACCCCCGCGCCGAAGCGTGGAGGAAACCCGGCCTTGACCATGGCCGGCATCAGAATGGAGCCGATGGCCACGACGGTGGCCGGGCTCGAACCCGACACCGCGGCGAACAGCGCGCAGGCCAGCACGCCGGCCAGCCCCAGCCCGCCGGCCCAATGCCCGATCAGGCTGCTGGCAAACGCGATCATGCGCCGCGCCACCCCGCCGTGCGTCAGAAAGTTGCCGGCCAGGATGAAGAACGGAATGGCCATGATCTCGAAGTTCTCGATCCCCGAAAACAGCTTGAGCGCGACCGCCTGAACCGGCACGTCGGTCATGGTGAACAGGAAGGTGAGCACCGTCAGGCCCAGTGCGATCGAGATGGGCATGCCCGTGAGCATCAGGGCGAGCAGCAGGCCGAAAATGATCAGGGCGCTCATCGCACACCTCCAGCCGAGGGAACGGGGTGGATGTTGTCCGCACCTGACGGAAGATCCATGGGCTCGTCCAGCCCCTCGACCTCACCCGGATCGTGATGCGGCAACTCACCGTCACGATTAAAGCGCCAGGCCACCTGCAAAAAGCGATAGCACATCAACGATGAGCCCAACGGAATGGCCAGATACACCCACCACATCGGCAGTTCGAGATCGGGCGAGGTCTGGTCGGTATGGCCGACATGCCAGACAAAGTTCGCACCCATCGCCGCCACCACGCCGGTGAACAGCGCCCCGGCGAGCAGACCGAACAGGATCACCGGCTTTTGCTTGCGCGGCGACAGGCGGTTGACCAGCACGTCCACCCCAACGTGGATGCCGGTGCGCACACCATAAGCCGCACCAAATTTCGCCATCCAGACGAACATGTAAATGCACAACTCCTGCGCCCAACTCAGATTGAGCGAAAGCAACCAGTCCTGAAGCCCGGGAATCGCCACGCCGGCGAGATAGCGATGAACGACGGCGACGAAGATGAGCAGCGTGGCAGCGGCCATCAGAAAGGCGATCAACACCTCTTCCAGTCGGTCGAGCAGGCGGTTGAGCAAGGTGAGCGCGGGCATGAAAAGCTCCGGTGAGATTGAGGCACGGCCCCGGAAACGACAAAAGCCCATGCCGGTCGGGCACGGGCTTTTTCGAGCTGGCGTCGTGTTACAGCTTGGCGGGATCGAAGCCCGTGGCCTTGAACACCTCGTCCATCAGCGCCTTGGGCACGCGCGACTCGGCCTGCTTGTAAACCGGCACCATCGCCTTTTTCCAGGCCAGACGTTCGGCTGGGGTGAGCGCGATGACCTCGCACTTACCCGACTTGCGCACGGCCTCGGTGGCGTCGTCGTTGTCCTTCTTCGCCACCTTGTTGGCGAACTCGGTGGCCTCGACCATGGCCTGATCGAGAATCTTGCGGATGTCTGCGGGCAGGCCGTCCCAGAACTTCTGGTTGACGATGACGGCATAGCCCAGATAGCCGTGCTGGGTCTGCGTCATGGCCTTCTGCACCTCGTAGAACTTCTGGGTGTAGAAGTTGGACGGCGGGTTTTCGGTGCCGTCCACCACCCCGGTCTGCAGCGCCTGATACACCTCGGAGAACGCCATGACCTGCGGAATGGCGCCGATGGCCCGCATTTCCATGTCGAGGATCTTGCTCGACTGAATGCGCATCTTCAGGCCCTTGGCATCGGCCGGGTTCTTCAACGGCTTGTTGGCGCTCATGTCCTTGAAGCCGTTGTCCCAGTAAGCCAGGCCGAGAATGCCCTTGGATTCGAGCTTTTTCAGCAGACCCTGACCGATCGGCCCCAGCGTGATCTTGTGCAGCTCGTCGTAATTGTCAAAGATGTAGGGCAGGTCGAACAGCTCGAACTCCTTGACGCCCAGAGGCCCGAACTTGGCCAGTGAGGGCGCCAGCATCTGCACCGAGCCGAGCTGCAGCGCCTCCATCTCTTCCTTGTCTTTGTAGAGCTGGCTGTTGGGATAGACCTCGACCTTTACCCGGCCCTTGGTGCGCTCCTCGGCCAGCTTCTTGAAGTGCTCGGCGGCCTGCCCCTTGGGCGTGTTGGGAGCCACGACGTGGCTGAACTTGATGACGATGGGCTGCTGGGCCCAAACGAGCGGGCTCAGACCCAGTCCGGCGGCAGCCAGACCCAGACCAATGACGGCTTGACGACGTTGCATGGCGATCTCCGTGGTGATTTGTTGTGATGTGAGAAAACGTACTTTTTTGTAACAGGCGAAAGCATACGCCACTGGCGCAAGCAAACGCAGCGGCGTTCAGAAACAGACATAGGGATTTGCCCGCAGAGCGCCGCCATCACGAGGCGGCGTGCGGGTACTGATGCGTTCTGATGAACTCAGGCGTGACCGTTGTTCACCGGTGGCTTGGCGCCACCTGCGCGCAGTTCGCGCGCATGCTCATCGCTGCTCTGCTGGATCTTGCGGGTGAAGAACCAGATGAAAAACACGCCCATGCCCAGCATGAACAGAATGCCGATCAGGCTGAACAGACCATAATCCGTGCCGAACAATCCTTGCCATGCAGACCCCATGATGTCTTCCTCCTCGATAGTCAGTGACGATGCGACAGAATACTTGCACAAGATATTTACCTTTTGATACAGCACAAACAGCCGCGGGCATGGAGGCAAGGCCATGAGTGCCACGCGCACTGGCATTGTCAGCGCCATCGCACAGGAACAAGAGGGTCTGCTCGCCGCTTTGCAAGGGCCGCGCAAGGTGCGCCACGGCAGCCGTGACTACACCCTGGGCACCCTGTGGGGCCACGAGGTGGCGCTGGTGCTCTGCGGCATCGGCAAGGTTGCGGCTGCGGCCACCACCACCAGCCTGATCGTCGAATTCGGCTGCGACGCGCTGCTGTTCACCGGCGTTGCCGGAGGGCTGGCCGAGGGCGTGAGGGTCGGCGACGTGGTCATCGCCGACACCCTGCTGCAACACGATCTCGACGCCCGTCCGCTCTACCCGCAATACGAAGTGCCCGACACCGGGCGTGCGCTGTTCGCCGCCGACCGCGCCTTGAGCGATCGCCTCCACGCAGCGGCGCAGGCGCTGTTTTCGCCTCACGCACCGCCCCTGCTCGACGCGCAGACACGGCACGAATTCAAGCTGCACGCGCCCCAGGTGCATCGCGGCCTGATCGTCAGCGGCGACCGCTTCATCTCCACCCGCGAAGGCAGCGATGCGCTGCGCCTTGCCCTGCCCGACGCGCTGGCCGTGGAGATGGAAGGAGCTGCGGTGGCGCAGGTCTGCCACGACTACGGCGTGCCCTTTGCCCTTGTACGCACCCTATCAGACCGCGCCGACGACACCGCGCATCTCGACTTCGGCCGCTTCATCCGAGCCGTCGCCAGCGCCTACAGCACGGCGTTGCTGGCCGCCATGCTCGCAGGTTGAATAGCCCTCATACCAGTCCCGTTGCGGAGGCACCCGAACACCGCACTAAACCCGCGTGGGAAGATCGAGCCGGTCTGTGAACACCCCATCCACCCCTCCCGCCAGCAAGGTCGCAGCGGCTTCTGGGGTGTTCACCGTATAGGCGCGTAGCCGCAGTCCCGCGGCATGCGTCGCGGCGATGACTTCGGGCGTGATCTGCCGCCACTCGGTGTGCAACCCTTCGGCGCGCAGATCGAGCGCCTGCTGCAGCGCGTCTTCGGTGTAGGTCTCGACCAGCAGAGCCAGAGGCACGTCAAACCGCTGCGTATCGAGCGCGGCACGCGCGGCCTGCATCGCAGCCAGCGAGAACGACGACAGCAGCGGCACGGGCACATCGGCGTGCTGCGTCCGCCACTGCACCACCCGCGCAACCAGCGCCTCGGCAGTACCGATATCGTCACACGGGCTGGGCTTGATCTCCAGATTCAGCCAGACACGGTGCTGCGCGGCGAAAGCCAGCACGTCATCGAGACTGGCCGGAGGCTCGCCCTTGTAGCGCGGGCTGTGCCAGCTTCCAGCGTCCACGCATTGCAGGTTTTCCCAGCGCCAGGGCGCAGCCGGACCGCGGGCGTCGGTGGTGCGGTCGAGCGTGTCGTCGTGCAAGAGCCAGAGCACACCGTCTGCGCTGCGCTTGACATCGCATTCAAAGGCCTTGAAACCAGCTTTCAATCCGGCCTGAAACGCCGCCATGGTGTTCTCCGGCGCGGCGTCGCCGCCGCCGCGGTGGGCGATCCAGCGAGGAAACAGATCGTTCATGCCATCCTCAGGGTTTGACCGCCCCGCACTGGGCGCCAAGCCAGCGCCCGCTGGCCGTCAGTTTCGTTCGCACCTTGCCCCGCAATTTTTTGGCATCGAGGCCGAGTATTTTCATGTCGCCTGCGGGAATGACAAAACGCCCTTCGCCCTCGAAGCTCTGCGACCAGGAGCGGCTGGAATGCATGGTCATCACGCCATGCACATCGCCAGTAAACCCGCCGTCCTCTCCGGCAGCACACTGACCGCTGTACTGGATGGTGTCGCCCTTGACTGCATCGAGCTTGAAGCGGCATTCCGGGCTGTCTTTTTGCAGTTGGGCCAACATGGCCTGAGGGTCGCGCAGCGACTGCACCTCCTCTTTGGTGATGCATTCTTTTTCCACCGGCGACATCGCTTCGATCGCATGCTGCAGCGCCGGCCCCAGCGCGGCGCGATCCTGCGCGGGCAACTGCTGCAACTGCTTTTGAAATTCCTGCCGCAACGCCGCATCGATGTCCACATCGTTGATCAGCGTCTGCGAGCGCACCTCCCACAACCCTGGCTCGGGCAGGGTCATAGCCTGCACGGCCTGTGTCACCAGCAACGAAGCCGCAACCCCTGCACTGGCCCAAAGCCCTTTCCCTTTCATCCCCCACTCCCTTGTACTGGAAAAGGCGTCACTGTAGCCATCGGACATTGAAGGTCTATGACGCCCGCAGCGTCATCACGGTGGCTCAGGCCGCCGTCTTGCGCGCCGCCTTTTTCGCTGCGGGCTTGGCCGCTCGCGGTTCGAACTCGAAGCCGATCTTGCCGCCGGGCTGTTTCACCAGAAACGCCTTGAACTTGCGCTTGGTGCGCGCCGAGACGAAGCCGTCGAGCAGGTCGGTGCGGCCGACCTCCAGCAGTTTGCGCATCTGCTCGGGCTCGATGGGCTGCTGCAGGATGATCTTGCCACTGCGGAAGTCGCAGCTCGGCGCAGGGCCCACGCTCTTTTCGCAGACATAGCTGCTGCCACTCTCGAACACCCGGGCGCCGCACTTGGGGCAGGCGCCCAGCGGCTGTTGCGCGCTGAAGTCGGGCGCTTCGCCCCCGTCGCTGCCGGGGGCGCTGTCGCCGAAATCGAACTCCAGCTTCCATTGGCCTTGGCCGCCTTCGCGCGCCAGCTTGAGCTCGGCAGCGAACGGCCGGCCCATCTTGCTGCGAAACCCGGTGAGCGGCCCCAGGTGCTTGTCGCGCAGCAGTTGCTCCACTTCGGCCAGCTCGAAACTGCGCCCGCCCGGGTGCTTGCCGATGGAAAAATCGCACTGCGTGCAGGCGAAGCGGTGGTAGTTCTCCTTCACCACACCGCCGCAGTTCGGGCAAGGCGTTTGCAAGGTGGCGTAGTCGCCAGGCACGGTATCGCGGTCGAACTCCTTGGCGCGGCGTACGATGGTCTCGGTCATGCCCGCGATCTCGCGCATGAACTGCTCGCGCGTGATTAGCCCGCGCTCCATCTGCGCCAGCTTGTGTTCCCAGCCGCCGGTGAGTTCGGGCTTGGTGAGTTCCTCGACCTGCAGGCCGCGCAATAGGGTCATGAGCTGGAAGGCCTTGGCCGTGGGAATCAGCTCACGGCCCTCACGCAGCATGTACGCCTCGCCGAGCAGGCCTTCGATGATGGCCGCCCGGGTGGCCGGCGTGCCCAGGCCCTTGCCCGACATGGCCTCGGCCAGTTCCTCGTCTTCCACCAGCTTGCCCGCGTTTTCCATCGCGCCCAGCAAGGTGGCTTCGGTGTAGCGCGCGGGCGGCCGGGTCTTGAGCGCCTTGATCTCCACCGTCTCGGCCCGCACAGCGTCGCCCTCGGCCACGGGCGGCAGATTGGCATCGTCGCCCTGCTCTTCCTTGCCGTAGATTTCCAGCCAGCCGGGTTTGACCAGAATCTTGCCCTCGGTCTTGAACGCGTGCTGCGCGACCGTGCTGATGCGGGTGGTCACCAGATACTCCGCCGCCGGATAGAACACCGCCAGAAACCGCCGTGCCACCAGGTCGTAGATCTTGGCCTCGGCCTCGCTCAGCGCGCCGGGCGTCTGGGTGGTGGGGATGATGGCGAAGTGATCGGACACCTTGGCGTTGTCGAACACCCGCTTGTTCGGCCGGATGTAGTCGGCCTCGAGCGCACGGCGGGCGTGCGGCGCGATGCTGCCGCCCGCCTCGCCCAGGGCCTGCGCGGTCTGCCGCGCCACGGCGAGATAGTCCTCGGGCAGATGGCGCGAGTCCGTCCGGGGGTAGGTCATCACCTTGTGCCTTTCATACAGCGCCTGCGCCAGCGCCAGCGTGGTCTTGGCGGAAAAGCCGAAGCGCCCGTTGGCCTCGCGCTGCAACGAGGTCAGGTCGAACAGCGCGGGCGAGAGCTGGGTGGACGGTTTGGATTCGTCGCGCACCACCGCCGCCTGTCCGGCGCACGCCGCCACGATGGCCTCGGCACGCGCCTTGTCCCAGAGCCGGTCGGCGCGGGCGTCGGCATCCTCTCCCTTCTTGAACGCCGGATCGAACCACTTGCCCGCATAGCCGCCCGCCGGCGCGGCGAACTGGGCATGCACCTCGAAATAATCGCGCGCCACATGTTTGCGGATCTGCTCTTCGCGCGCCACCACGATGGACAGCGTGGGCGTCTGCACCCGTCCCACCGGCGTGAGGAAGAAGCCGCCGTCCTTGGAGTTGAAAGCGGTCATCGCCCGCGTGCCGTTGATGCCCACCAGCCAATCGGCCTCGCTGCGGCTGCGCGCGGCATCGGCCAGCGGGCGCATGTCGGCGTCGCCCCGCAGTTGCTCGAAGCCCTCGCGGATGGCCTGCGGCGTCATCGACTGCAACCAAAGCCGCCGCACCGGCTTGTCCAGCGGCTTCTTGCCCTCGGCGTATTGCAGGATCAGGCGGAAGATCAGCTCACCCTCGCGCCCCGCGTCGCACGCGTTGACGATGGTGCCGACATCCTTGCGCTTGATCTGCTTGACCACCGCACCCAGCCTTCCCTTGGTCTTGTCGATGGGATTCAGATCGAAATGCGGCGGAATCACCGGCAGATGCGCAAAGCTCCACTTGCCGCGCTTGACCTCGAAATCGTCCGGCGCCTTGATCTCCACCAGATGGCCGACCGCCGAGGTCACGACGTACTGCTCGTTCTCGAAATACTCGTCGTGCTTGTCGAACTTGCCCGACTGCGGCGTGAGAGCGCGCACGATGTCCTGTGCCACGCTGGGCTTCTCGGCGATGACCAGAGTCTTGGTGAAAGCGTCGCTTTTGCTCATGGGGAAATGATTCGATCAGAGAAATTTGGCGATGCCCGCGATGTCTTCGGCGAACAGCTCGCCCGAATCGGCCATCTTCACCCGACCGTCGCGGCCGATAACGATGGTGACCGGCAGACCCGCAGGCTTGGGCAACACCTTGGCCAGCGCGGGCGACAGCCACGCCACCGGAAAGGTGTAATTTTTCGACTTGAGAAACGGCGGGATGTCGGTTGGCTTCTTGTCAATGGACAGCGCCAGCACCTCCAGGCCGCGGTGATGCTCTTTCTTGTACAAGGCCTCGACATGCGGCATCTGCCGCGCGCAGAACGGGCACCAGGTGGCCCAGTACTCCAGCACGATCACCTTGCCTGCCCAGTCCTTGGTATGCAGCGTCTTGCCGTCGATCAGCTCCACCGTGGGCGGCAAGGGAAACAGGCTTCCCTCCTTGGGCAGCGGCACGGCCTTCTTGTCCTTTTTCTCCAGCGTGCTGGCCTGCTCGGCCACGGTTTGCGCCCAGGCTGGCGCCGCCACGGCTGTGATTGCAGCGGCCAGACCCATCAAATAACAACGACGATCCTGTTTCATGATGATGGCTCCCTAAAATGCCTTGAACGAGGAACGACACCGGGCAGCTTGTCTCCTCCGCCTCTTGCGTTCCTTTTTTTACTTTACCGAGTTTCGGCTTCACCGCCACCGTTCCCTCGATGCCCACACGCCGCTCAACCTCCGCCGCCGCGCCGACCGCCGGGCCGTTCACCCAGGTTCGCAACTCGCCCATCCACGGCCGCGGCGTGTTCGCCCGCCGCGCCATAGCCGCCGGGCAACGGCTGCTCGAATACCAGGGCGAACGCATCGACTGGCCCGAAGCGCTGCGCCGCCATCCCCGCGACCCGCAGCAGCCCAACCACACCTTCTACTTTTCTCTCGACGACGACACCGTCATCGACGGCGGTGTGCACGGCAACAGCGCACGCTGGATCAACCACTCGTGCACCCCCAACTGCGAGGCGCGGCAAGTAGGCAGCCGGGTGTTCATCCACGCCCTGCGCGACATCGACCCCGGCGAAGAACTGTTCTTCGACTACGCCCTCGAAATCGACGCCCGCCACACGGCCAAACTCAAGCGCGACTACGCCTGCCGCTGCGGCGCCCCCAACTGCCGCGGCACCCTGCTCGCCCCCAAGACCCGCAAGCGCGCGTGAGCGACGAGGCATGCCTTCTCCCGATCCCCTCGCCCCGCTTCGCGCCCAGCTCGCTGCCAGTCACCTCGCCTGCGAGGCGCGCTGGACGTCCGTCACCGGCTCGACCAATGCCGATCTGCTGGCCGACATTCGCGCCGGACGGCTCGATGGACCGACCCTTCTGGCCACGGCCGAACAGACCGCGGGTCGAGGGCGTCAGGGGCGCGTCTGGGCCGACGATGGGCAGAGCAGCGTGCTGTGCTCGCTGGCCTGGCCCGACGCGCGTCGACGCGACCCCGGCCCGCTGAGCCTGGCCGTGGGCGTGTGGCTGGCGCAGGCGCTGCACGGCCTCGGCGCCAGCCAGGTGCGGCTGAAGTGGCCCAACGATCTGCTGCTGCCCGCCGCCGACGGCACCCATGGATGGCGCAAGCTCGGCGGCATTCTGGTGGAACTGGCCGACATGCCGCACGCGCGCTGGGCCGTCATCGGCTTCGGCCTGAACCTGCGCGCTCCCACAGGCCAGCCCCAGGCGGCTGGGCTGGACAGCATCGGCCTGCACCTCGGGCGCGACGGGGTTCTCGCCGCCCTCGCCCCGGCGCTGCTCAAGGGCCTGGAAAGCACCGCGTGCAACGGCTCCGCCGCGCCCCTCGCCCACACGCTGGCCCAATGGGACGCGCTGCACGCCTGGGCCGGCGCCACGGTGATGGTGCAGGATCGCGGCCAGACCCTGTTCAGCGGCGTGGCCTTGGGGCTGGCCCCGGACGGCGCGTTGCGGGTGCGCACTCCTGAGGGCGAGCGCCGTGCATTGAGCGCCGATGTCTCGCTGCGACTGAGCCCGGAGCCCGTCGCAAAATAGCCACCAGCCCCGCCGCTCTCTCACGATCCAAAGCCCGTCATGCGCGCCCTGCTTCTCGTCCTGCTGCTGATCAATCTCGTGTTCTTCGCCTGGTCGCAAGGCTGGATGGCGGGCGCCGGGCTGGGGCCGGTGACCCAGCGCGAGCCGCAGCGCCTGGCCCTGCAGATTCACCCCGAACAGGTGCAGATCACGCCGCTGGCCAGCAGCTCGGTGATGCCTGCCAGCGCCCCGCAAACCGCGCCTTCGGCGCCCGCCGAGCCGCTGTCGCCCGCTTCGTCCGATTCGGCTCCCGCCCCCGCTCCTGTGTCCGCCCCACAAACCGCAGCGGCCGATACCGGCCCCACCGTCTGCCGCCAGATCGGACCGTTCGGCGCCATGGAGGCGTCGGCCCTGGCGCAGGCCCAGGCGGCACTGGCCAAGGCGGGGCTCGAAGCCGAGACGCGCAATACGCCCGTGCCCGAACAATGGATGGTGCTGCTCGGCCCCTTCCCCAGCCAGGAGGCCATGCGCACCGCGCTCGACCAGATCAGCCAGCAGGGCAAAGTCAAGGTGTTCGCACCCGTGACCGATCGTCCCCGCTATGAACCGGGCATTTCGCTCGGGGTTTTCAGCAACGAGGCCTCGGCGCAAGAGCAGTTGCAGATGGTGAAAAAACAGGGCGTGCAGGGCGCGCGGGTTGTGCAGCGCAACGCCGGGCTGAACCGCGTCACCCTGCGCCTACCCGCTCTCACCTCGCAGCAGGTCAAGGCGCTTAGCGGCGTGTCGGGCCAGCTCGGCGGGCAGATCGTCAAGACCTGTGCGACCGAGGCGGCGGCGCCGTAAATTTCAAACGCTCTCTGGAAAAACGCCATGTCCGCCGGCCTCTCCCAGCCCCGTTTCACCTACGCCGACTATCTCGCCTGGGAAGAAACCCAGACCGAGCGCCACGAATACATCGGCGGTGAGGTCTTCGCCATGGCCGGTGGCAGTACCGCGCACAACATCATCAGCCTGAACATCGCCATGGCCCTGCGCACCCAGACCCGCTGCACGCCCTGCCGGGTGTACATGGCCGACGTCAAGCTGTATGTGCAGGCCGCAGACGCCAGCTACTACCCCGATGTCTTCGTCACCTGCTCAACGGCAGACGCCGCTCGCACCCATGCGCAGGAGGACGCGCTGCTCATCGTCGAGGTGCTGTCGCCGTCGACCGAAGGCCACGACCGCGGCGACAAGTTCGCCGCCTACCGCCTGATCCCCGGCTTGCAGGCCGTCGTCTTCGTCGCGCAGGACAAGCCGCACATTGAGGCCTTCATCCGCAACGCAGAGGGCACCTGGACGCTGTACGAGGCCAGCGGCATCGATGCCACCCTTGCCTGCCCCACCACCGAGCGCGCGTTCAGCTTCGCGCTGGCCGAGGTCTATGCCGAGGTCGATTTCAGCGCGGCTCAGGCCGAGGCCGAGGCTGCCGCGGCCAGTTCAGGCACGTCGGCGTAAACCTCCGCTAACGCCAGATCGGCGCCCAGGCACTGCAGGCACAGGCTTCCTGCGGTGCAACGGGTGAGATTCCACTCCTCCCCCAGCCCCTCCCCAGCCCTCCCCACCACTGGCGAGGGAGCAGACCCTCCTCCCCCACTCTGTGGGGGAGGCTGGGAGGGGCGCGGGCTGTCCGATCATGCCGTCACCCTCGTCCCAACCACGCCTGCGCCAGCCGCACCCAGAAGCTGCCGCCCAGGGGAATCAGGTCGTCGTTGAAGTCGTAACTCGGGTTGTGCAGGGTGCAGGGGCCGAGGCCGTGACCGACTTCGCGGTGATCGCCGCCGCCGTTGCCGATGATGAGATAGGCGCCGGGCTTTTCCTGCAGCATGAAGGAAAAGTCTTCCGCCCCCATCGACGGCACGAACGCGTGCACCGCGTCCGCACCCACCATGTCCACCATCACCGCGCGGGCGAACTCGGCTTCGGCGGCGTGGTTGATCGTGGGCGGATAGTTGCGCTTGAACGCAAACTCGCAGCCCAGGCCGAAGGCCGCCGCAGTGTGGGTGGCAATGTCGCGCATGCGGGCCTCGATCAAGTCCAGCGTTTCGGTAGTGAAGGTGCGCGCCGTGCCCTGAATCTCGGCCACTTCGGGAATGACATTGGTCGCCTCGCCGGTGTGGATCATGGTCACCGAGATCACCGCCGGGTCTTGCGGGTCACGGTTGCGGGTGACGATGGTCTGAAACGCCTGCACCATCTGGCAGGCGGCGGGCACCGGGTCGAGCCCCAGGTTCGGCATGGCCGCATGCGCGCCCTTGCCGGTGAGCCTGATGTGAAACTCGTTGCTCGACGCCATCACCGGCCCGGCTTTCACCGCGAAATGCCCCGCAGGAATGCCCGGCCAGTTGTGCATGCCAAACACCGCCTGCACCGGAAAGCGCTCGAACAGCCCGTCCTTGATCATTTCGCGCGCGCCGCCGCCGCCCTCTTCGGCCGGCTGGAAGATGCACACCACCGTGCCGTCGAAGTCGCGTGTTTTCGCGAGAAACTGCGCCGCAGCCAGCAGCATGGTGGTGTGGCCGTCGTGGCCGCAGGCGTGCATCTTGCCGGGGTGTCGGCTGGCGTGGGCGAAGGTGTTGTGCTCGGTCACCGGCAGGGCGTCGAAGTCGGCGCGCAGGCCGATCATGCGTCCGCTCGCACCGCCGTCGCGCCCGTGGATCACCCCCACCACCCCGGTCTTGCCCAGGCCGCGGTGCACCTCCACGCCCCAGGCCGCCAACTGCGCCGCCACCACTTCCGAGGTGCGCAGTTCCTCGAAGCACAGCTCGGGATGTGCGTGCAGGTCGCGCCGCAAGGCGGTGAGCGCGGCGGCTTCGGTCACGATGGAGTCGATGAGGTGCATGGTGTTCTGTCTCCCGACAAGGCAAAGCAAAGTGCTAAGGCCCCAGGCTTTCCTTGGGTCTGGCGATGCGCCGACGTCGTCATGGCCGCGAGGCACCGCCAACCCGATTGTGCCCCAGTCGGCCCAAGCCTGTATCCCCTGCTGCAGACTGCGAAAAACCGTCACTCAAGCGCGCAGGGGTGACAAAAGACGCTTCCTGCAGCCACAAATCGTCGCACCGCAGCCACGCCGCCAGCGCCAGACCGTGAAGTAGTTCACACAAAGTCCGTCGCCTTATCGCCAACCCTGCTGGCCTGCGGTTTGCAAAGTCAGAATGACGATTGTTTACAAATCCAGGCAAACCTTTCCAGGCACGACCCGACCATGCTTCCCTCCATGCAACGCGGCTTCACGCTGATCGAGCTGATGATCGTGGTGGCCATCATCGGCATCTTGGCGGCCATCGCCATTCCGGCTTATCAAAACTACACCATGCGCGCGCAGGTGAGCGAGGGCATTGTTCTGGCGACCGGGCTCAAAACCGCCAACTGGGACTATTACGCGCAACATGGCGCCTTCGCCCCCAGCAATGCTTCGGCGGGGTTGGCGCAGCCCAATCAAATCAACGGCAACTATGTGCAAAGTGTCAGCACTGTGAACGGCCTGATCACCATCACTTACGGTAAAAACGCCAACAGGCAGTTGCAGAACAAGGTACTCTACCTCTCGGGGGCCGCGTCGGGCGGAGCGTTGCAATGGACTTGCACCACCGCCCCCGGCGGCGTGGCCGCGGCCAACGGCGTGCCCGCGGCGTATCTGCCAACCTCGTGCCGTTGACTGAGGCACACTCCTTACGTTTTCAAACAACGTAAGGCGGCTTGCATGTCTGAAGCCAATGACCAGCAAGGGTCAGGTCACCATTCCCGCTGACATTCGTCGCAGCCGGGGCTTGCATGCAGGCGTTCGCCTGAGCTTTACCCCCATGCCCGACGGCTCCATCCTGCTGCGCGCCAAAACCCGCTCTATTCTCGACTTGAATGGCATCCTCAAGCCTGCGCCCGGCGGCGTCGTCTCGATTGATGACATGAGCATGACGTACAGGCGCGCCGTCAAGCATGCCCGCGCTCGATACCCATGTGCTGGTGCGCTGGATCACCAACGACGATGCAGCCCAGTGCGCAGTGATTCAGCAGCTTCTGCACGCCACCGCCGCCGCAGAGCAGCGTCTGTCTGTCCCCGTCACCGTCTTGCTCGAAACCGAATGGGTGCTGCGCGCCCGATATGGGTTTGACCGCGCAGCACGCATCTTGGCGCTGGATGCCATGCTCAGCGTGCCCGAACTGGAACTCATGGACGAGATCGCGGTGGAACGTGCGCTTCACCTGTTCAGGCAAGACGGCGCGCCCGAGTTTGCCGACTGCCTCCACATCCGCCTGGCCAAGACATCGGGACAAGGCCCTTTGTTGACCATCGACACCCGTGCCGCAAACGTCGATGGTGCCCTGCTGTTGACCCAGGCCATCCTGGGCCGCTGAAAGCTGCCAATTTCCGGGGCTTGCTGACAAATATGGGCAGCGCTGGCAAGAATTGTCGGCTACTCGCGAGGCTGAGAGGCCGGATTTCGTGAAGCAGTTCACACAAATCGTGGCCCTACAAGCTGGCACGGCATGTGCTCTATGTTCCCTGCCCATCGGGGGGTGATGTCAGTCCACCGCAGCTCGGGGCAGCATCTCCAGGTTCACCTCCGCTCCGGGCTGCGGCGTTTTTTACCCAACCGTTCCTGGTTATTGATTTTCTTGTTTTCCACTCTCGGGAGTTTCAGATGAAAAAGCAACTGCAGCAAGGTTTCACCCTGATCGAATTGATGATCGTGGTGGCGATTATCGGTATTTTGGCGGCCATCGCGATTCCGGCGTATCAGGATTACACGATTCGGGCGCAGGTTTCGGAAGGTTTGTCGCTGGCGGATGGTGCAAAAACAGCCGTTGCGGAGTTTTATACAAACCGTGGTACATTCCCCACCACCAATGCATCCGCTGGATTGGCAGCAAAAGCCAACATTACTGGAAATTATGTTTCGAGCGTTGGCGTTGGATCAACCGACGGTAGTGGTAATGGCATTCTTGTCACCTTCAGCAGCACTTCGCCTCAGAAGGCCAATACCGCTATTGGAGGAAAGACTCTTGGCTTGATGCCGGTTACGGCCAATGGCTCCATTTCGTGGACTTGTGTTTCCAGCACAATCGCTCAGAAATACCTGCCATCGTCGTGTAAGGGAACCTAATCAGGAACTTTCTCGAAAAGCCCGCCGTAAGGCGGGTTTTTTATTCCAAAAATCACATACTCATGACGCAAGCGACATCCCCGAAGAACTGGCGTAACACGGTCGCGTTTTCCCTCGCGGTAAGCTTGCTCATGCTGGCTTGGGTGGGCGCCGCCACGTCGGCCCAGCACTACTTTCCGGTTTCGACCTTCTATCAAGAACTCGGGGTTGCCGCGGCCGTGCTCGTGGCCGCATCCCTTCAACTGCCTGCGCCCGCAAGGCCGACCGGCATCGCCTTGCCCTGGGCGGCCTTGCCGTTCATCGGGGTGGCGCTACTAGGTCTGCTGGATATGGCTCTTCACCGTGTGGCCTATGCCGACACGATGATCTGGCCTTTGGGCAGTCTGGCGGTGGCCATTATTGCCGCCGTGCTTGCCGCGCGGTGGGCTGCGCAGGGGTATAGCGAACGGCTGATGCGCGCTTGGGCTTGGGCCTTTGTGCTGGGGGCGATCGGTACGGCGCTGAGCATGTGGGCCCAGGTGTTCATGCCCGATACGGTGGCGCTCTGGCTTTTTCCCCGCAGTCCCTTGCAGGCGCCGCTGGGCAATATTGCCCAGCGCAATCAGGCCGCGCTGTTTTTAGGTTTTGGCCTGCTCGCCCTGGCTTATGGGCTGCGCGCTGAAAAGCGCCGTCGCAGCGCGATCATGGTCTCGATACCTCTTGCTGTGCTGCTAATCAGCGGCATCGTGTTATCGCAAAGCCGTATCGGCATGGCGTTTCTCGCCGTGGCCGGCCTATTGGGCGGCATGATGATCGGCATGCCGCACAAGCGGTTGTCATCGGCGCTAGTTGGCTTGATTGCCGCCGGTGCCCTTTATGGCGTGCTGCAGTGGGTGATCTACACTGGCTTCGGTTTGGGGCAGTTGTTCCCCCCTGGGCTGCAACGACTGGCAGACCGCGGACTGGGGCAGCGTTTGGGCTTGTGGCAGATCGCCTGGGAGGCTTTCAAGTCGCATCCCCTGCTTGGGGTTGGGCTCGGCAATTACGTGCAATGGGACTACCGCCTGGCTCTTTCCCAATCTCAGCCACTCTTCGCCAACAACGCCCACAATCTGTTCGCACAGTTGGCTGCTGAAACAGGTTTGGTTGGGTTGCTGGTGGTCGTTGTGCCGGCCGTCATGAGTGTGGTGCGTGCCTGGTCGGCTTGGGCAAATCGCGGATTGCACACCTGGGAAAGCTGGCGATTGCTGGCTTTGGGTGTGTGTCTTATGGTGCTCGGCTACAGCCTCACCGAATACCCACTTTGGTATGTGTTTTTCGCTGTGCCTTTTGCCATGTGCTGGGCGGTGCTCGACACTCCGGCACTCACGGTGCGCCCAAGCTCGCAGTGGCGCTGGCCATTGGGCGTGGTATTGCTTGCCGCACTGGGGTTTTGCGCATGGTCGGCGCAAGCCTACGCAAGCATCGCCAAGGCCAGCGCCGACATCTATCTATCCGATGCCGAAACTGCCCATTCCGCCGTCGTTCGGGACGGGGTGAACAAAACCCTCGGCTTACCAGGTTTTTCTCCCTATGCCGATGCGCTGGTTTTCGTGCAAATGAGCGCAGACCGTTTCATGCTGCCTGACAAGATCGCGCTCGGAGAGCGCGTCGTGACAACGTACTCAAGCCCCCAACTCATTGCCAAACTCGCCACCCTTTACGGACTGGCACATGATCAGACGAAAGCGGCGAACAGCTTTGCGCGGTTATGCGCCTACTTCCCGGATGACTGTGGCCATGCCCGGGAGAATGTGCGCGCCTTGCAAAAGCAGAATCCACAGGATTTCGATCCAGTTGCACGGTTGTTCTTTTCGTTGCCCCAATCGCGCATCGAACCGCAAGACGCAAATGTTCTTCGACCTTGGGATCATTCTGCCAAAGGCACAGTCGTGATGATCGATCCATCGAAAACCTGGTTCGGGTTCGATTTAGCCCTGTACGCATCTGGGCTGGCAAGTCAGGGGTTACAGGGAGGAACCTTTCTTGCGACACCAAAAAACAATGATTGATGCCAAAGCAACTTTCCAATGAGGGCTTGGTTCGGGCAAAAGACCAAGCGACCTCAACTCGAAATCTGTCCAAAGTCATGCGTGAGCATCGGTATCCTCGCCACCGATGAAACTATCCCGCAAACGCGCCCGCGCGCAGACGATCAAACTTCCCGCCTCCACGCCGCGCAATCCGCTGGTGGCGGTGGCGATCAAGCGCAAGGCGGGGGCGCATCGCAAGAGCAACAAGGCGCTGCGGCGCGCGGCGCGTTCGCGGCAGCGGCAGGAGTGAATCGGCAGGCGAAGGGTCGCCACGCCACCGAGCGGCACGCTGTCGAAGAATTCTTGCGCTGTCACCCCACGGAGTCCACGTCATGAGCGCACCGGAAAAACCGGTTTTTTCCGCCGACGACTTTCTCGCCTGGGAAATGCAGCAGGCGGACAAGCACGAGTACCTGGCGAGCGAGGTGTTCGCCATGGCCGGGGCGAGCGACGCGCATGTCACCATCAGCCTGAACCTGGTAGCCGCGCTGCATGCGCACCTGCGCGGCGGGCCGTGCCGGGCGTTCATCGCCGATATGAAGCTGCGCATCGAAGCGGCTCAGGCTTTTTTCTACCCCGATGTGTTCGTCACCTGCTCGTCGGCGGATGCGCAGTCGCCGCTGTTCAAGCGCGATGCGCTGCTGGTGGTGGAGGTGTTGTCGCCTTCTACGGCGGCCTACGATCTGGGCCAGAAATTTGCGCAATACCGGCAGTCGTCGACCTTGCAGGAGTATGTGCTGATCGACTCAGAGCGTGTCGCGGTGGACGTGTTTCGTCGCAATGCCGAGGGCCGCTGGGTGCTTTATCCCTACGCCGAGGGCGACACCGTGCAGTTCGCCAGCGTGGGGCTGTCGCTGCCGGTCACGGCGATTTACGAGGATGTGGCCTTCGGCGCAGAAGCTCAGGCAGCGCAAGCGGTGGCCGGTATGGGCTGAACGCCCCCCCGCGCGGCCGAGCGACGTCCATCAACCGTAAACTCCGCAACATCCCGTTTCAATCGGCCTGTACCATGATCGTCACTCTCGTTGTCGTCGCCCTGCTCGTCGCGCTGCTGCTGTATGGCGTGATGATTTACAACAATCTGGTGAACCTCAAGCATGCGATCACGCAGGCCTGGGCCAACATCGACGTGCTGCTCAAGCAGCGCCACGACGAGCTGCCCAAGCTGGTGGAGGTGTGCCGCCAGTCGATGCATTTCGAGCAGGAGACGCTGGAGCGGGTGGTGCGCGCGCGGTCGCAGGTGCAGCAGGCGCGCGAGGACGGAGACGTGCGCAGCCTGGGCCGCGCCGAGGGGGCGCTGCGCAGCGGGCTGGGCGCGCTGTTCGCGGTGGCCGAGGCCTACCCGGATCTCAAGACCAACGAAGCGTTTCAACACTTGCAAGCGCGCATCAGTGGGCTGGAAGAGAACATTGCCGACCGGCGCGAGTTCTACAACGCGGCGGTCAATGCCAACAATGTGCGCATCGAGCAGTTTCCCGATGTGATCGTGGCGCGGCTGCTCGCCTTTGGCCCGGCGGAGCTGTTCAAGGTGGCCTCTGCCGAGCGGGCCGATGTGGATTTGAAGGGCCTGTTCGCGGCGTCGTGATGCTCGGCGGTCTGTCGCCCGCCGCAGCGCCCGGGCAGATGCTGTTCATGGCGCTGGCTCTTGGGGGGGCTGGCCTGGTGCAGTTTTTCCGCCTGCAGCGCCGCCGCCGGGTGATGGAAGACATGCCCACGGCGCGCATCCGGTCGGCTTCGCAGGGCTATGTGGAATTGATCGGGCAGGCGCTCCCGCCCGATGCGCCGTTGTTCTCCCCCATCACCCGCACGCCCTGCTGCTGGTACCGCTTCAAGATCGAAAAGCGCGAAGGCGACGGCAACAACAACTGGAAGATCGAGGAGCAGGGCAAGAGCAACTCGCAATTCTGGCTGCAGGACGACACCGGCCGCTGCATCATCGACCCCGAGGGCGCCGAGGTGCGCGCCCTCACCCGGCACACCTGGACGGGTGCGACCGCGCAGCTCATTCCGGGCACCAGCGAGGCGATGATGATCGGCGACACCGACCATCGCTACACCGAGCATCTCATCCTGTCGGGGCAGACCCTGTACGCGCTGGGTTGGTTCACCAGCCTCTCGCCCTTGCAGACTTCGATGCACGCCGAGGTGCGCGAACGCATCGCCGCGTGGAAGGCCGACCCGCAACAGCGCCGCGCCTTCGACACCAACGGCGACGGCGAGCTCGACATGGCCGAGTTCGAGCAATTGCGCCAGCAGGCCGCTGCCGCCGTCGAGGCTGAGCGCCGCGAACGCGCCGCTCAGCCGCAGACCCATGTTCTGCGCAAGCCCGCGGACAAGCGCCTGTTCCTGCTCACCACCGAACCGCACGACAAACTGGCGCGCAATCTGCGCTGGCAGGCCTGGGCATGGCTGACCGCGGGAGTGCTGGCGCTGGCCTATGGTGGAGCGGGGCTGCTCATGCTGGGCTAAGGGGGCGGGAGGACGCGCGGCTTTGCCACAGGCCATACGATGTCGCCATGCAATCGCCCTACTCTTCCGTTTACAAAAGAAAAAAACCTGGGGTCAGGTCTAGCTCGGTAGCAAATGCTACGAAGCTAGACCTGACCCCAAACACCTTCGACTTCTTCCTGCCCTGTCCGCGCGGTTTGGAGGGAGCCTTGGCCGACGAGGTCAAGGCCCTGGCCGCGCACAGCCCCTCGCTCAAGGTCGGCACGCCCGCGCCCGGTGGCCTGCCGGTGCGGGGCACGCTCACAGACGCCATGCTTCTCAACCTGCATTGCCGTCTGCCCAGCCGTGTCTTGCTACTGGGCGGCCGTTGCAGCTATGCCGATGCCGAAGACATCTACCACCTGGCGCGCGATCTGGCCTGGGAAAAATGGTTCGACGTCACCCAGGCGCTGCGCGTGGACGTCACCGCCGAGCGCTCGCCGCTGGAGAGCATCAAGTTCGCCGCGCTGCGGGTGAAAGACGGCATCTGCGACCGCTTCCGCGCGCTGACGGGCGAGCGCCCGGACGTGGACACCGCCCACCCGGACGTGCGCATCCACCTGCACCTGCGCGAGCTTGACGCCCTGCTCTATCTGGACACCAGCGGCGAGCCGCTGTTCAAGCGCGGCTGGCGCAGCGAGCACGGCGCGGCGCCGCTGAAAGAGCATCTGGCCGCCGGGCTGCTGCGGCTTGCAGGCTGGACGCCGGGCGACGTGCTGTTCGACCCGCTGTGCGGCTCGGGCACGCTGGTCATCGAGGCGGCACAGATCGCGGCCAACCGCGCGCCGGGGCTGGATCGGACCTTCGGTTTCGAGGTGCTGCGAGGTTTCGATGCCAACGCCTGGAGCGCCCTGCGCGAGCAGGCGCGGCAGGCGGTGCGCCCCGTGGCGCCGGGTCAGTTCTTCGCTGCCGACATCGACCCGGCGAATGTGCGCATGACGCTGGACAATGCCCGCCGCGCCGGGGTGGAGGGTGCGATTGCCGCAGAGCCGGGCGACGTGGTCGCCGCCCTGCCACCGGTCGACGCCGTCGCCCTGCCAGCAGGCCGCGCCGCCTGGCTCATCAGCAACCCGCCTTACGACGAACGCATCGCGCCCGAAGGCGAGGCCGCAGACGACTTCGCCCCGCAACTCGCGCGCGCTCTGAAGCAGCGCTTCGCCGGATGGCATGTGGCGCTGCTCGCCGCCGACCTGCACTGGGACCGCGCCCTGCGCCTCAAACCGCGCCGCCGCATCGTCGTGTTCAACGGCCCCATCGAATGCCGGCTGATGCTGTTCGACATGGTGGCGGGCAGCGCGCGGGGGCAGTGACCCCAAACCCCGCTACTTCGCCTTGAACGCGATGTCTTCCGCCTGTTCCGCGCGTGTACCCAGTGGCGACTTGGCCGAGGCGGTCACTTGCGGTGGCGCGGCGGCGGGCGCGGCCGCATTCGGCTCGGCGGTGTTTTCGGCTGGCGTATCCGCGTCTTTCATGCCTTCCTTGAAGCCGCGCACGGCTTGCCCGAGGTCGCTGCCCATGTTTTTAAGCTTCTTGGTGCCGAAGATCATGATCACGATCAGCAGCACGATGAGCCAATGCCAGATACTGAATTCACCCATGGTGGTTCTCCTGCACGCCCGCCGCGCGACGGGCGCTCATAGCTTTAGGTCGAGATTGTCCACCCGGGTTCACCGGTTCAGGTGAAAGCAAAAGCAACATCTGCGCCACGCCGCAGGGTCGGCAGGGCTGCCTGTCAGGCGTCGTTGACCTGATCGTCGGCCCAGTCGCGCGCACGTTCCACGGCGCGGTGCCAGCGGGCCATGCGCGCGCCGCGCTCGTCGGCGCTCATGGTGGGCTCGAAGCGGCGTTCGGGCGCCCACAAGGCCGACAGGGTCTGCGCATCCGGCCACAGCCCCGCCCCCAGCCCGGCCAGGTAGGCCGCGCCCATCGCGGTGCTCTGCAACTGCGCCGAGCGCACCACCGGCACGCCCAGCAGATCGGCCTGAAACTGCATCAGACGGTCGTTGACGGCGGCCCCGCCATCCACCCGCAATTCGCACAGCGGCGGCCCGCCCTGCGCTGCGACATCGGCCTGCATGGCGGCAAACAATTCGGCGCTCTGGTAGGCCATGCTGTCGATGGTGGCGCGGGCCACATGCGCCGCCGTGGTGCCGCGGGTGATGCCAATGAGCAGGCCGCGCGCCTGGGCGTCCCAATGCGGCGCGCCCAGCCCGGTGAAAGCGGGCACCAGCAGCACGCCGCCGCTGCCCTGCACGCTGTCAGCGAGTTCCTGGGCCTCTTGCGCGCTGCGCACCAGACCAAGGCCGTCGCGCAGCCATTGCACCGCCGCCCCGGCGATGAACACGCTGCCCTCCAGGGCGTAGTGCAACGGCTGGTCGGCCCCGAGCTTCCAGGCCACGGTGGTGAGCAGCCGCTGTTGCGAGCGCACCGGCTGGGTTGCCGTGTGCTGCAGCGCGAAGCAGCCGGTACCGTAGGTGTTCTTCGCCATGCCAGGCTGCAGGCAGGCCTGGCCGAACAGCGCGGCCTGCTGGTCGCCGGCCATGCCGGTGATGGGAATGCTCAGGCCGCCGAGATGCGCGGTGGCGATGGCGCCGCAATTGGGCACGATGGTGGGCAACACCGCGCGAGGCACGCGCAGCAGCGCCAGCAGATCGTCGTCCCATTCGCCGGTGTGGATGTTGCACAGCAGGGTGCGGCTAGCGTTGCTGACGTCGGTGACGTGCGACTGGCCACCGCTGAGCTTCCACACCAGCCAACTGTCGATGGTGCCAGCGGCCAGTTCGCCGCGCTCGGCGCGAGCGCGGGCGCCGGGAACGTGGTCGAGCAGCCAGGCCAGCTTGGTGGCGGAAAAGTAGGCGTCGGGCAACAGGCCGGTGCGCCGCTGCAATTCGGGCGCATGACCTTTAACCTCGAGTTCGGCGCAGATGGGCGCCGTTCGGCGATCTTGCCAGACGATGGCATTCGCCAAAGGGGCGCCGCTGGCGCGCTCCCAGAGCGCCACGGTTTCGCGCTGATTGGTGATGCCGATGCCCGCAAGGTCGCTCAAACCCGCACCGGCACGGGCCAGAGCCTCGCTGAGTGTGGCGCTCTGCGTGGCCCAGATGTCCAGCGGGTCGTGCTCCACCCAGCCGGGTTGCGGGTAGTGCTGAGCAAACTCGCGCTGCGCGCTGGCGAGCACACGGCCCTGTTCGTCGAGGATCAGGGTGCGCGAGCTGGAGGTGCCTTGATCGAGGGCGGCGATCAGTGCCACGGCGCAATCCTCAAGGATCGATCACATTGGCGCACACATCGGTAGGCGCCGCGGCGACATGGCCGACCACGGGCACCATCTTCAGTCCGGCCGAGGCCACGCGGCACGGCGCGGCCACGACCCCGCAGCCCGAAAGGGCCGAACAGGCCAGCCATAAGGCGATCCATCGTCGTGTCATGGTGGTTCTCTCAAAATGGGGAAAGCCCATTATGCGGGGAACTGAAACCAGGCTGAAGAAACCCGCCCGCCGGTGAACCGATCTCCATACCGCGGCACAGACTGAGTATTGCCATTTGGAAAACAGAAAGGAAAGGACACCCCATGAAAGCCGCCGACGTCGCCAAAACCGCCTTTTCCATGCCCCTGAGCAGCCCCGCCTACCCGCCCGGCCCTTACCGCTTCATCGACCGCGAGTTTTTCGTCGTGACTTACCGCACCGACCCCAAGGCATTGCGCGAGATGATTCCCGAGCCGCTGGAGCCCGCAGGCGACCTGGTGAAGTTCGAGTTCATCCGCATGCCCGATTCCACCGGCTTCGGCGCCTATACCGAATCGGGCCAGGTGGTGCCCGTGCTCTACAAGGGCAAGCCCGCCACCTTCCAGATTGCGATGTACCTCGACGACGAGGCGCCCATCGCCGGCGGGCGGGAGATCTGGGGCTTTCCCAAAAAACTCGCCAAGCCGCGCCTGAGCGTGGCCGCCGACACCCTGTTGGGCACGCTGGACTATGGCCCGGTACGCATCGCCACCGGCACCATGGGCTACAAGCACCGCACGCTCGATACGGCCAAGGTGCTGGCTTCGCTGCAGCAGCCCAACTTTCTGCTCAAGATCATCCCCCATGTGGACTGCACGCCGCGCATCTGCGAACTGGTGCAGTACGACCTCGAAGACCTCGTGGTGAAAGGCGCCTGGGAAGGCCCCGCCGCGCTGGAGCTGCATGCCCATGCGCTGGCCCCGGTATCGGCGCTGCCGGTGCTGGAGGTGGTGTCGGGCGCGCACATCCTCACCGACCTCACCCTCGGGCTGGGGCGAGTGGCGCACGACTATCTCGCCAAGCGTTGAACCCAGATTGTTCATTAGGGCACGGGATGATGGCGAGGCGGGTTGGGGATGGATTTGACTCCGGGCGACAAGCCCATAGCCCAAGCTATGGGCGCGAAGCACGGGGGCAAAGACGCCCCAAACCGACCGCCAGCGTCCGAGCAGGCGCAAAGCGCCGCCTAATGAACAATCTGGGTTGAAGGTGTCATAGGAGTCGGCGGGGTTTGCGCCGCTCCTTGGAGTTGAAGCGTCCATCCTGTGCTCACTCGGGCGCAGGATGGACGCTGGCTTTCATCCATGCCCGAATGAATCGATGTACCCATTCGAATCAACGACAATAATGCGCGCTTTGCGCGATGAATCCCCCTGGACTCGGGTGTTTGTTAGGGAATTGTCACTAGACTTCGCCTTGCATGACACTGATGCACTAAATTTACCAATTCAACTACCGTTCACGACAAGCCCATGAAGAACCCTCTGCTGTTCCGGGTGCCGTCTCCCGCCTTCATTCAGGAGACCCCCCATGAGTGAAAAAATCGGCGGCATCGACCGCATCGACCGTCGTCTGCTCACGCTGTTGCAGGAAGACGGTCGCATCGCCAATCTCCGCCTGGCCCAGTTGGTCAATCTCTCGCCCACGGCCGTGCTCGAGCGCGTCAAACGCCTCACGCGCGACGGTTTCATCCTCGGCTACGAAGGACGGCTCAATCCCGATCTGCTCGGTGCAGGGCTGATGGTGTTCGTCGAGGTGCAACTCGACCGCACGGTGCCCGACACCTTCGAGAAGTTTCAGTCGGCCATCAAGGTGCGGCCCGAGATTCTCGAATGCCACATGGTGGCGGGCAATTTCGACTATCTGCTGAAGGTGCGGGTGGCCGACATGGCCGCCTATCGCACCTTCGTGGCCAATGTCATCGCCACGCTGCCCGGCGTGCGCGAAACCCGATCGTTCGCCGTCATCGACGAAGTGAAGAACACCACCCGCCTGCAAGTCGAGCTCTGATCGGCCTGCAGCCGCCCAAGGCGCGAGCGAATCCGAGCGATTCGCGCGCGCCTTTTTTTTACTTGTGGTGCTTCGGTGTCAGCAGCACCAGCACGGCACACAGCACCATGAAGCCGGCCAGCACCAGAATGCCGCCGTTAGTGCTCTGCGTCGTCTGCTTCACCCAACCGATGATGGACGGGCCGAAGAACCCGGCCAGATTGCCCAGGGCATTGATCAAGGCAATGCCGGCCGCGGCCGCGGTGCCCGCCAGAAACGCGTTGGGCAGCGCCCAGAACAGCGGCAGCACCACCATGATGCCTACAGTAGCCAGCGTCAAGGCCACCATCGCCAGGGTCGTGTCGGCGCTCCAGAGCGTGGAAAGCACCAAGCCTGCGGCACCGATGAGCGCGGGAATGGCCACGTGCCAGCGGCGTTCGTGGCGCTTGTCCGAACTGCGTCCTACCAGAATCATCGCCACCACCGACACCCCGTAAGGCAGCGCCACCAGCCAGCCTATGGTCAGCGGATCGGTCACGCCGGTCGATTTGATCAGCAGCGGCAGCCAGAAACTCAGGCCATACAGACCGATGACCACCGAGAAATAGATTAGCGCCATCAGCCACACCCGCGGCTGCGCCAGACCTTCCAGCGCTGAATGCGCGGGCTTGGTCTGCGCCTCCTGGTCGAGCGCGTGTTGCAGCGCGGCTTTTTCGTCGGCGCTCAGCCACTTGGCGTGCTGAATGCCATTGTCGAGGTAGAACAGGGTGACGATGCCCAGCAGCACCGCGGGCAGACCTTCGAGGACGAACAGCCACTGCCACCCTGCCCAGCCGTGGTGGCCGTGGAAATGGTGCAGGATCCAGCCCGACACCGGCCCGCCGATCAAGCCCGAGAGCGGCACCGCGCTCATGAACCAGGCGGTCATCTGGCTGCGCCGCGCCGCCGGGTACCAATAGGTGAGATAGAGGATGATGCCCGGGAAGAACCCGGCCTCGGCCACGCCGAGCAGAAAGCGCATCACGTAGAACTGCGTCGGCGTGGTGACGAACAGCGTCAGCGCCGAAATCAGTCCCCAGGTGATCATGATGCGGGCGATCCACACCCGCGCGCCGACGCGGTGAAGAATGAGGTTGCTGGGCACCTCGAACACGAAATAGCCGAGGAAAAAAATGCCCGCGCCCAGCCCGTACACCGCATCGGAAAAGCCCAGATCGCCCTTCATCTGCAACTGGGCGAAACCGATGTTCACCCGGTCGAGATAGGCGACGAAGTAGCAAAGGATGAGAAACGGAATGATGCGCCAGCCGATGCGGCGATAGACCTGCTCCGAAGGCGGCGGCGCGGTTTGCCCCGACGTGAGTGTTGCCATGTTGCGTCTCCTTCTCGTTGTCAAAGCGGGGGTCATCTCGCCCCTTTACTGCCAGCCGGACCGCTACCCGAGTTGGGGCCGCAACCGGATTTCAGCGACCGGCTTCGCCCACACCGGTGGCGGGTTCCGCGGGCCGGGCAAAGTACTTCTGCTCCGCCAGCGCCTCGTAAAGCGGGGGTGTGAAGACGTTCGCCACCCGGCTGCTGATCAGCGCGGTGGCCATGAGGGGAATGACCAGGCCGCCGCCGTTGATCATTTCCATGACGATGACGAACGAAGTCAGCGGCGACTGCGTGACCGCGGCCAGATAACCCACCATGCAGATGGCCACCAGCGCCGACTGCGGATACTGCCCGAACCACTGGCTGACCCACTGGCCGAAGCCCGCGCCGATCGACAGCGAGGGCGAGAACAGGCCGCCAGGCAATCCGGTGATGTAGGACAGAACCATGGAGAGCCACTTCACCAGCGGGTAATACCAGCTCACCTGTTCGCCGTGATTCATCAGCAGGTGCCGCGCCTGGTCGTAACCGCTGCCCCAGGTCTGCCCACCCGTGGCAATGCCGATGATGGCGACAAGCAGGCCCAGCGCCGCGCCCCAGAGCAGCGGAGAGCGGTCGCGCCATACGAACAGCTTGGCCGGAATCCAGCGAACCTGCCGCAGCAGCGCCAGATTGAACGCCGCCCCCGCCAGCCCGCACAGCACGGCGGCCACCACCACCGGCACGACGAAGGCGATGGGGAAGATGTCGGGCGCGGTGATCTGGCCGAAATACAGATAGTTGCCTGCCAGGGCCAGCGAGACCAGACCGGAAAACACGATGCTGGTGATGAGCACACCGTTGGTACGCACCTCGAAGCTGCGTGTGAGCTCCTCGATGGCGAACAGAATGCCGGCCAGCGGCGTATTGAACGCCCCGGACAGACCCGCCGCCGACCCCGCCAGCAGCAGCACTCGCTCCATGCGCAGCGTCACACGCGGGTAGAAACGCCGCATCTCGTACATGATCGAGGCGCCCACATGCACCGTCGGCCCCTCGCGCCCGAGCGTCAGCCCGCCGAGCATGCCCATGAGGCCCAGGCCGAGCTTGCCGATGAGGATGCGCAGTCCGAACAGGCGGCGAATCCGGGTTTCATCCCGCTCGCCGTGCAGGGCAGCGATCACCTGCGGAATGCCGCTGCCTTCGCTGCCGTTGAACCACCTTCGAGTCATCCACACCGCACCGGCGGTGAGGGCCGGGGTGATGATCAGGGCCAGCCACGGCCGCCCGTCGATCCAGCCCAGAAAGATGGCCAGCACATCGTTGGCCCAGTTGGCGAAGAACACCGCCGCGAGACCCACCAGCACCGCACCGAGCCACAGCACGCCATAGTTCAACCAGGATTTGCGGACGTTTTTTCGGGTCAGACGCCAGAGTGCGGCGGGGCGGTAGCGGGAATGCATGGAGTTGAAGGATAACGGGCGTCCACGGCCGTCGTGGAAGGCCGAACATCAGCAAAACAGAGGGGAAGGTCACAGCGTAACGGCGCTGGCACCTTCACCATACTGCACGGAGTAAATCTCAATAGAAACAAAACGTTGCCCGTGTCCACGCTTGCAACCCGGGCATTGCACTTAAGGGTTTTTACGCACTAGGATAACCCGGCATTTTTGACAAAAGTTAAAACACAGGCGCGTTCACAACCGCTGACATCTTGCGAGAAAGCCTAAACCACCATGCGTTCCCTTCATCTGCTCACCGTGCCGGAGAAACTGCTGCATACCGGCTTCATCTTCCTGGTCTGCATCGGTCTGCTCTGCGCCGAAGCCTATCTCTACGTCACCCACGCAGGGCTCGACGGCAAGACCGGCGTGACCCTCAAAGACATCCAGATTTCCTACTACGGCAACCGCGACAGCAGCAAGCTGCAGACGGTGCTGCCCACCATGTTCACCAATGCGGGCATTCCCAAGGAGCAATGGCCGCAACTGCAGCAAACCATCGACCATTGGGTGGTCGGTGGCCAGACCAAGGCCGAATACGAAAGCCAGATCAAGCCCATCATCGACCAGCACTGCATGATGTGCCACAGCGTGGCCATGAGCAAACAGCTGCACAACCCGCCGCTGGCAAGCTATGAGGACGTGAAGGCCGTCGCCAAGGTCGACACCGGCATGTCGTACAACGCGATGCTGATGACCGGCATGGTGCACCTGACCATGCTCGGGCTGATCTTCTGGGTTGCCGGCTGGCTGTTCCTGCAAACGCGGGTGCACAGCCAGATCAAGGCCATCTCGGTCATCACACCTTTCATCGCCATGCTGCTCGACTTCTCCGGCTGGTTCCTCACCAAGCAAAACCCCGACTTCGCCTGGTTCGTGCTCATCGGCGGCGCGCTCTCCTGCCCGATCGCCATGCTGGAGATGGGCGTGGCCCTGCTCGACATGTGGATCGGTCTGCCCAAGTTCCTGATGCAGCGCATCGTCACCGAATTGCCCAAGACGAGCGTGCGTACCGCAACCGCCTGATCGACGCCCGTCGTCCGCTACCAAACCCCGCCGATGCGGGGTTTTTTGCGGCCGAATCGCGGGATGGGGCGTCATGGTCACTCCTTAGAATGCCCCGCATGACGACCGCCCCAACCTCATCCTCCGCTCTTCATGTCGTGGTGCTTGCCGCCGGCAAGGGCACGCGCATGCGATCCGATCTGCCCAAGGTCTTGCAGCCGCTGGCCGGCAAGCCGCTGCTGGGCCATGTGCTCGATACCGTGCACCAGCTCGCCGCCGAGCGCGCGGTGGTGGTGACCGGCTTCGGCGCGCAGCGGGTGCAGGATGCGTTTGCGGATCAGCCTCAGCTGCGTTTCGCGCTGCAGGAGCCGCAGCTCGGCACCGGCCACGCCGTGCAGCAGGCGCTGCCGCAGTTGCCGGATGAAGGCGTCTGCCTGGTGCTCTATGGCGACGTGCCGCTGGCCCCGGCCGCGAGCCTGCTGCCGCTGGTGGCGCAGGCGCAAGGCGGGGCACTCGCGCTGCTCACGGTGGAGCTGGAAGATCCGACCGGCTACGGCCGCATTCTGCGCGACACCGACGGCGCGGTGCTGGGCATCGTCGAGCACAAGGACGCGACGCCCGAGCAACGCGCGGTGCGCGAATGCAACACCGGCATTCTGTGCGCCCCGATCGCGCATCTGCGCCGCTGGCTGGGCGAGTTGCGCAACGACAACGCGCAAGGCGAGTATTACCTCACCGACATCGTCGCCCTGGCCGTGGCCGACGGCGTGCCGGTTCGCGCCGCCACCGTGGCCGACGCCGACGACGTGCTCGGCGTGAACGACCGCAGCCAGCTCGCCCATCTGGAGCGCGTGGTGCAGGGCCGCGCGGCACGCCGCCTGCTCGATGCCGGGGTCACCCTGGCCGACCCGGCGCGGCTGGACGTGCGCGGCGCCCTGCACTGCGGCCGCGACGTGTTCATCGACGTGGGCTGCGTGTTCGAGGGCGAGGTGCATCTGGCCGACGGCGCCCGCGTCGGCCCCTACGCCGTGCTGCGCAATGTGCGCGTGGGCGCGGGTACGGTGATCCATCCCTTCTGCCATCTCGACGGCGCCAGCATCGGCGCCGGTGCCCTGATCGGGCCGTTCGCGCGGCTACGCCCCACCACCGCGCTGGCCGACGGCGTGCACATCGGCAACTTCGTCGAAGTGAAGAACGGCACGATGGGCAACGATTCCAAGGCCAATCACCTCAGTTACGTGGGCGACGCCAGCGTGGGCGCGCGGGTCAACATCGGCGCGGGCACCATCGTGGCCAATTACGACGGCGCCAACAAGCACCGCACCGTCATCGAAGACGACGCGCACACCGGCTCCAACTCGGTGCTGGTCGCGCCCATCACCGTGGGCGCGGGTGCCACCGTGGGGGCGGGCTCCACCGTCACCAAGGCCGTACCGGCCGGTGCGCTCACCGTGGCGCGCGCCCGCGCCGTCACCCTCGAGGGCTGGACGCGGCCGGTGAAGAAAAAATAAGGCCGCAGCTTCGCGGCAGGTTCACCCCGCCAGCGGCACCCGCGGCGCGAACTTGCTGCGGTACACCGAAAAAAAAGCCCGTACATTGCGCACCTGGTTGGCCGCGGTGAACAGGCGGTGTACGAGGGCATGGTAGGCGGGCATGTCGGCCACCAACAGCACCAGCACGAAATCCGGCCCGGGCGACACGCGCCAGCACTGTTGCACCTCGGGTACGTCAGCCACCAGCGCCTCGAAAGCCGACAGCCGCTCCGCCGCCTGCTCCGACAGGGTGATTTCGACGATGGCCGTCAGACCGGCGCCGATGCGGTCGGCGTTGAGCACCGCGATGCGCCGCTCGATCACCCCTGCCTCCACAAGCCGCCGCACCCGCCGCAGGCAGGTGGGCGGGGTCAGATGCGTGCGCTGCGCGAGTTCCTGATTGCTCAGCGAACAGTCTTGCTGCAGCAGATCGAGCAGACGGCGGTCGGCGTCGTCAAGGACGATGTTGTCCATAAATATTTCATTCATTGATTGAAAATGCAATTTTATTGCATGACGACCGATCGATGGAATTTTTGGTCAAACAGTGTGACTTTTTGCCGCCTCATTTCATGCCCCCTTCCTTATGATCGCGGCACTTTCAACCCGTGGAGTGCAGCACATGTGTGGAATCGTCGGCGCCGTGGCGCAACGCAACATCGTTCCCGTTCTCATCGAAGGCCTGCGCAGGCTCGAGTACCGCGGCTATGATTCCTGCGGCGTGGCCGTCTATGCCAACGGTGGCCTGGAGCGTGCCCGCAGCGTGGCCCGCGTGGCTGAACTCGACATGCAGACGCGCGACCTGCAGGCCTTCACCGGCATCGCCCACACCCGCTGGGCCACGCACGGCGCGCCCACCACCAGCAACGCGCACCCGCATTTCTCGGCCGGGCCGAGCAAGACCACCGAGTCGGCGCACATCGCCGTGGTGCACAACGGCATCATCGAAAACTACGAGGCACTGCGCGCCATGCTGCAGTCAGACGGCTATCAGTTCGAGAGCCAGACCGACACCGAAGTCATCGCCCACTTGATCGACCACCTCTATTGCGGCGACCTGTTCGAGGCCGTGCAGGCCGCCACCCGGCAGCTGCACGGCGCCTACGCCATCGCCGTGTTCAGCCGCGAGGAGCCGCACCGCATCGTCGGCGCCCGCGACGGCTCGCCGCTGGTGGTAGGCCTGGGCCAGGGCGAGAACTTCCTCGCCTCCGACGCCCTGGCGCTGGCCGGCACCACCGACCAGTTCATCTACCTCGAAGATGGCGACGTGGCCGATCTGCAGCTCGGCAAGGTCTGGATCGTCAATCGCGACCATAAGCCGGTCGAGCGTGAGGTGCGCACCATCACCGCCTTTACTGCCGCCGTGGAGCTCGGCCCCTACCGCCACTTCATGCAGAAGGAAATCTTCGAGCAGCCACGCGCCATTGCCGACACGCTCGACGGCATCCAGTCCATCACCCCCGCGCTGTTCGGCGCCCAGGCCGCGCAAGTGTTTCCCGCCATCAGCGGCGTGCGCATCCTGGCCTGCGGCACCAGCTTCTACGCCGGTCTCACCGCCAAGTACTGGATCGAATCCATCGCCCGCGTGCCCGTCGAGGTGGAGGTCGCCAGCGAATACCGCTACCGCGACTCGGTGCCCGACCCGAGCGCGCTGGTCGTGGTCATCTCGCAGTCGGGCGAAACCGCCGACACCCTGGCCGCGCTCAAACACGCCAAACAGCTTGGCCACACCCACACCCTGGCCGTGGTGAATGTCGCCACCAGCGCCATGGTGCGCGAAACCGCGATGCAGTTCTTCACCCGCGCCGGGGCCGAGATCGGCGTGGCCTCGACCAAAGCCTTCACCACCCAGCTCGTCGCGCTCTACCTGCTGGCTGGCGCCCTGGCCCGCGCCAAGGGTCGCTTGAGCGAGGCGCAGGAGGCCAGCATGCTGGCCGACCTGCGCCACCTGCCCGCTGCGGTGCAGAGCGTGCTGGCGCTTGAGCCGCAGATCATCGCCTGGGCCGAACAGTTCGCGCGCCGCGAAAACGCCCTGTTCCTCGGCCGCGGCATGCACTACCCCATCGCCCTGGAAGGCGCGCTCAAGCTCAAGGAAATCACCTACATCCACGCCGAAGCCTACCCCGCAGGCGAACTCAAGCACGGCCCGCTCGCTCTCGTCACCGAAGCCATGCCGGTGGTCGCCGTGGCCCCGCGCGACGCCCTGCTCGACAAGCTCAAGAGCAATCTGCAGGAAGTGCGTGCCCGCGGCGGCGAACTCTATGTGTTCGCCGACGCCGACGGCCAGATCGAAGCCAGCGACGGCGTGCACCTCATCCGCCTGCCCGAGCACTACGGCGACCTCTCGCCCATTCTGCACGTCGTGCCGCTGCAACTTCTCGCCTACCACACCGCCACCGCCCGCGGCACCGACGTCGACAAGCCGCGAAACCTGGCCAAGAGCGTGACGGTGGAGTGAGGAGCTGTGAACAAAGCCGGTACGCCCATGCAGGGCGCGCCGGATTCATTCACAACCTCCGAGGCGGTCGCTGGCGGGGCGGGATGGTTCGTTACGTACACTAACTAACCAACATCGGCTTGCATGGTCGGTCAATGTATTCACCGAACACCATCATTCAAACTATGATGAAATGACTTTCTAGCCGTTCGCACACCTTGGACTGAATCTTGATGGGAGTCGCATGCCCCTCAGCCCCCTCTCCACCGACGACCTGGTACTGAGCGCCTTGCATTCCATGCGCACGCTCGTGGGCATGGAGGTCGCATTCGTCTCACAGTTCAAGAAGGGTCGGCGCATCTTCCGCTATGTCGAGCCGCTGGACAATCCGGTTGCCTTGCACGTCGGCGACTCCGATCCGCTCGAAGAGTCTTACTGCCACCGCATCGCCACCGGCCAGCTCCCGGAGCTGATGCACGATGCGAGACTGCTCGATGCCACGCAAGACATCGCTGCCACGCTGGCCCTGCCCGTGGGGGCACATCTCAGTGTGCCGATCCGCCTCAGTGATGGCGATGTGTACGGCGAGTTCTGCTGCTTCAGCCGTACGGCCGATCCCACGCTCGATGCGCGCGACGTCGAAACAATGCGTTGTTTTGCCGACATCACTGCCAAGTTCATCGATCAGCAGGCGCGCGAGGAACAACGCCGCGACGAACTGCTTTCGCGACACACGGCGGTGCTGCAGGCGCAGCGCTTTTCGATCGTTTACCAGCCCATTGTCCACCTCGACTCCGGACGCATCGTCGGGTACGAGGCCTTGACGCGATTTCTCGACGAGCCGGTCCGCACGCCCGACGTCTGGTTCGCCGAAGCGGCCGAGGTCGGCCTGCAGCAAGCCCTCGAACGGGCCGTGCTGACCAAGGCGCTCAGCCAACTGGAGCGGCTGCCCGCGCCAAGCTACCTGTCCATCAACGCATCGCCCGAAACCGTCCTGGCGGGCGCACTGCAGCAGGCGCTTGGGGACTATCCCCTGGAACGCATCGTCCTCGAACTCACCGAGCATACGCTCGTGCACGACTACCCAGGCATCGTGGAGGTGCTCTCGCCGCTGAGGAAACGTGGTTTGCGCCTGGCCGTCGACGATGCCGGCGCCGGATTTGCGAGCTTTCGACACATCGTCGAATTGCATCCCGACATCATCAAGCTGGACAACAGCCTGATCCGCCAGATCGATACACATCAGGGCTATCGCGCCCTTGCCGACGCCCTCATTCGATTCGCCCACCAGACCGGCAGCGTGGTCATCGCCGAAGGCGTGGAAACGCAAGCGCAACGGACGATCCTCAAGTCACTGCAGGCCGACGAAGCCCAGGGCTATCTTCTAGGCCGCCCCGCGCCGATCGACACGCTCGTGTGAATCTGCCCGTTCCGAAGCTCAAGTCCCGCAAGCCCAGCGACCTCACGCGGTCTGCACCACCCGCACCGCGCTGAACAGCGCGCCCAGGGTGGCCATGGCGGTGGCGACTACCAAGCCGACTTGCGGTGCGTGGGCGGCAGTGACCAGGTGGAACACCAGCGAACTGGCCACGGCGCCCGCCGTCTGGCCGGAAAGCCGAGCGGTGGCCTGCATGCCGCCAGCCGCTGCGCTGCGTGCCTTGGGCGCGGAGAGCAACATGTTGCGGTTGTTCGGCACCTGAAAGAAACCGAAGCCCAGGCCGCACAACACCGTGCTGGCGACCAGCGGCAACAGGCGATGCTCCTGCGTCATCCAGGCCGCCAGCAGCAGACCCGCAGCGAGACAGACGGCGCCGAAGGTACACAGCGCCGCGGTGGACAAGCGGTCGGCAAGCCGACCGGCCAGCGGCGCGGCCACGGCAACTGTCAAGGGCCACGGCGTCAGCGCCAGACCCGTGACCAGGGCGCTTTCCCCGAGGCGGTTCTGGAAGTCGAAGACGAGAGCGACGATGCCCGCGATCTGCGCGCCGAAGCAACTGATCGAGGCGAGCACCGACAGACGGAAAGACGGAAGACGCAGAAGATCGAGGGGGATGAGCGGCGCCTCGACGCGCCACTCGCGCATCACCAGCGCGACAAACGCCGCGGCAGCGCCTGCCATCAGCACGGCGCCCTGCGCGGGCGAGGCCGCGAGCCGATCAACACCGAGCACGAGCAGGGCGAAGCCCAGCGCGTTCAGGGCCATGCTGGGCAGATCGAGAGGACGCTGCGTCGGCGTGCCGTGGGGCAGGCGCCTCAGCGCCAGCAGGGTGACCAGGCCGACGGGGAGGTTCACCGCAAACAGCCAGCGCCAGTCGGCCAGCGACAGAATCACCGCGCCGAGGGTGGGCCCGGCTGCCGACGACAGGGCCACGGTCAGAGCCGTCCAGCCGATGGCCCGGCCCAGCATGCGTTGAGGCACGATGGCCCGCAGCAAGGCCGCATTGAGCGCCATGATGCAGGCGCCACCCAGTCCCTGGATGAAGCGCGCACCCACCAGCCAGCCGAAGCTCGGCGCCACGACGCACAGCGCCGAGGCCAGGGTGAACAGCGCTACGCCGCCCGTGTAAAGCATGCGGTGCCCAACCTTGTCGCCGATGGCCGCGCAGGGGAACAGCGCCATGACCAGCGCCATCTGATAGGCCGTGACCACCCAGATCGCCTGCGAGGCGCTGACCCGCAACTCGCTGGAAATGGTGGGCAGGGCGACGTTGACAATGGTGCCATCGAGCACGACCAGCACCGTCGCGAGCAGCACGCCAACCAGGGCCCAGAGCTGGCCCGGTTCGAGCGAATCGCTGCGAGGTAATGGCATAAAGTCAGAATCCGTAGGCCGCAGACTCTATCAGCCGGGGACAAGTCGCGCAGGAGGTCATCCTCCCAAGGAGCGGATCGGCGCTGTCTCGACCCTCACCGCAGCGGCTCAACCGATCCGTGGCGGTTCCTGCATCAGCGCGACCTGCTCGCGCAGTTCGAGGATGCGGTCCTGCCAGTAGCGCACGCTGCCGAACCAGGGAAAGGCTGCGGGGAACGCGGGGTCGCTCCAGCGGCTGGCGATCCAGGCGCTGTGATGCAGCAGGCGCAGGGTGCGCAGGGGCTCGATCAGGTGGGTCTCCCGATCATCGAACTCACGGAACATCTCGTAGCCGCGCAGCAGCGCCGCGAACTGGCGCCGCATGTCGGCCTCGTCGCCGGAGAGCAGCATCCATAAATCCTGAATCGCGGGTCCGGTGCGGCTGTCGTCGAAGTCGACGAAATGCGGGCCGTCGTCGGTCCAGAGCAGATTGCCCGGATGGCAATCGCCATGCAACCGGATCAGCGACACGTCCCCTGCCCGCGCATAGGACTGGCGCACGGCGTCGAGCGCCTGATCGGCGATGGCGAGCCAGGCATCTCGCAGCTCCACAGGCAGCCAGTCGCCGTCGCGCAGCAGGTCGCGCGAGGCCACGCCAAAGGTCTGCACGTCCAGCGTGGGACGGACCTGGTAGGCCGTGCCTGCACCTACCGCATGAATGCGCCCGAGAAACCGGCCCAGCCATTCCAGCGTTTCCTCCTGCTCGATCTCGGGCGTGCGCCCGCCCTGACGCGCAAACAACGCAAAGCGGTGACCGCCCGCATGGTGCAGGCTGCGCTCACCGAGGACGATGGGGGGCACGACGGGAATCTCGCGCTCGGCCAGTTCCAGGGTGAAGGCGTGCTCTTCCAGAATGGCCGCGTCGCTCCAGCGGCCCGGGCGATAGAACTTGGCGATGCGCTGGCTGCCGTCTTCCAGACCGACCTGAAAGACCCGGTTCTCATAACTGTTGAGTTGCAGCAACGTGCCGTCGCAGCGCAGGCCCAGGCTGTCGATGGCGTCGAGCACGGCATCGGGGCTGAGTTCGGCGTAGGTGGGTGGGGTTGGGGCGTTCACGCGGGCTGCCTCGTTCACGCGGCGGTCTGCAGCGGTTCGAGATCGACCGCCACGCTGGCCGCAGCGCTGCTGAATGTGACCGCGCCATCCTGCACCAGACATTGCAGTTGCATGGTGCGCGCGGCCAAGCCGGCGAGCGCCTGGATGGTCTCGGGCGGCAGCCGCAGCACGGTCAGGTTCTTCAGACGGGCGAGCTTGCCCGCGTTCTGCTTCCACCACACCGGGCAACTGCCGGCATGGCAGACCACGACGACCTGCTCCGCACGCCCGCAGGCCTTGCGTACGCGGCTCTCGTCGGGCTGGCCGATGTCGATCCACAGCTTGATCGCGCCGGTGAGATCCTTCACCCAGATGTCGGGCTCGTCCACGTCGAAGAGGCCCTTGGTCAGGGCGATGCCCTCCTGCGCGTACAGGGCGTAGAGCAGCACCCGCACCATCATGCGCTCCTCGGTCTCGGAGGGGTGACAGGCCAGGGTCAGGGCATGGTCGGCGTAGTAATGCCGGTCCATGTCGGCCACTTGCAGGTCGGCTTTGTAGATCGTCGCTTTCAGCGCCATGAGGGGTTCGCTCGCGGTCAAAGGGGTGGATTGTGCAGGCAGTTCAGAGACGACTTGCAGCGGTGTAGGAACCACTCTCAATCCGCCCGGCCCTCCACCACATGCCCGCTGACCACCGCCCCGTCCTGCGGCTTCAGACGGATGAAAGCCGGCAGCGCGAGCATGGGCAGCACGGCGAGCAGCAGGAAGGTGTCGTGAAAGGTCTGCAGTGCGGGGACGGCATGGGCTGGCGTGAGCAGGCCCAGCCACGCGGCCCCCAGCGAGACTCCGAAGCTCACGGTGAGTTGTTGCAGCAGACCACCCAGGCTGGTGGCGCTGCTCAGGCGTGATGCTTCGATGTCGGCATAGGCCAGGGTGTTAGAAATCATGAACTGGGTGGATCGCACCAGGCCGTACAGCACGATGGCGGTAGCGATCCACAGCGTGGAGGTGTGCGGGCCGATCAGGGCGAAGCCCGCCAGCGACGCGGTGCAGGCCGTCGCGCTGGCCAGCAGCAGACGGCGAAAGCCCAGCAGCCGAAGGCCGCGGCCCACGAACAGTCGCACCACGGGCGACGCCACGGCCGACAGAAAGGTCAGCGCGCCCGACTGCACCGGGCTCATGCCCAGGCCGACCTGCAGCATGAGGGGCAGGAGATAGACCGGCGCGTTCATCGCCATGCGGCACAACCCGCCGGCCAGGGTGGCGATGCCAAAGGCACGCTCGCGCAGCAGGGTCAGATCGACGGCCGGATGCGTGAGGCGGCGACCATGGCGAAGGAAAGCCAGCAACAGCAAGGCGGCGACCAGCGTCATGGCGGCCAGCGTGACTACCGGCAGATGCGCGGCCCCCTCCATGGCGAACTGCAGCAGGCCCACCGCCACGCCGAACAGCACGAAGCCCGCAAGGTCGAAGGCGGCAGGAGCGGGGCCATCCTCGTCGTCGAGCACGCGCGCAGCCAGCAGCATGCCCAGCAGGCCGAACGGCAGGTTGACGAAAAAGATCCAGCGCCACGACAGCGTCGTGGTCAGCCACCCGCCTAGCAGCGGGCCGATGACCGGGCCGATGATGGCGGGCAAGGTGGCGTAGGTCATGGCGCGCACCAGATCGGCGCGGGGAAAGCTGCGCAGCAGGATGAGACGGCCCACCGGCGTCATCATCGCCCCGCCGAGACCCTGCAGCATGCGCATGGCCACCAGCATCGGAAAACTGTCGGCCACGCCGCACAGCACCGAGCCCAGGGTGAACACTCCGAGCGCGGCAATGAACACGCGCCGCGCGCCGAAACGGTCGGCCAGCCATCCGCTCAGCGGAATGAACACCGCCAGGGTCAACACATAGGCACTGACCGCAAGGCTCATCTGCACCACGCTGGCCTGCAGGGTGCGCGCCATGTCGGGAATGGCGGTGGTGACGATGGTGGCGTCGAGCTGCTCCATCAGGAAGGCGATGGCCACGACCATCGCCACCCATGGGCGCGGCAACCGTTCGCCGGGTGGAGCGGCAGCGGCGAGCGTCACGGGCCGACCTGCCTACGGCGGGGTGCGCGACAGGCCGACTTAAACGAATGCGAGGGCAGCATCATCCGAGCAATGTAAGCCCGAATGCAAAAACCTGCTGCCTGCAAAAACGCGCCTGCACCCGGTAGACGCAGGCGGCGCCGACACGATTACTGGCGCTTGAACAGCGCGACCAGATCGTCGCGCAGCGGTGCGGTGGCGGCCACCTGGAGTTTGTAGTCCTTGCCGTCGAAGCTCACCTTGTTGATCATGGCCTCTTTCTTGTTCAGATCGAGCGCGACGGCGCGCAGGTTGGCCGTCTCGAAATACTTGGCCACGCGGGCATTGCGCGCGGCGATCTCCTGCGGCTGCTTCTGCGCCCAGGTGGTGACGTGGAAAATCACGCTGCCCTTGTAGTTGTGCTCGGCGAGCTGCTCCAGCGCGGCTTCGAGCAGGGCCATGTTTTCTTCCTTCTTCCACTCGCCGCCAAAAGCGAAATAGATGCCGTCAGCGGGCAGCAGACGGGCCACGGCGGGGGCGATCTCGGGCTTGTCCTTGACCGACTCGAAGGTCAGCACCGAGTCGGCCTTGTTGACGGTGAGCGTGCCACCGATGCCGCCTGCCAGATCGTTGCAGATCAGCGAGCGGTTGGCCAGCAGGCCCAGATGCGGACGCTCCATGGTCTTGGCCAGCGCATTGCCCACCACGCCTCCGGCCATGATGCGAATGGTCTGGATTTCACTGAAGCTCAGCGGCTTCTTGGCCTCATCGGCAAACGCGGTGGACGAAAACGCCAGAGCGCTGAGAGCGATGGTCAGAAGGGTTTTTTTCATACGGGGGCCTTTCATCAGGTTGGAAAAGCCGCAGTATCAATTAGTTACAAGTCGCTTGATGCATTCGCCTGTTTTTCGCTTTGATACAGGTCAAACCTTTGTCTCGTGATGCTCGATTGCGCCCGAAAAGGGCCGAGCAATGGCCTGCGGCTTGTGTGAAAAATGCACGGATTCGGCCGAGCATCCGATGAAATTTATAGTGGATCGATGCCCCTTTGCCTACACTCGCTGCCGATAGGAAGAACCGCTTTGCAAGCCGTCGCACCCACAGCGAACCGGCCATGCAGACCTCATTTTTCAACGCAAGGATGGACCGACTTCACCCCTCCAATCAGGCCCGTCGCCCGCAGAAGGCTGTGCTGGCGCTGAACCTTGTCGGCTACGCCATCGGCGCACTCACCCTGCTGGGCTATGGCTTGCTGGGGCTGATCCCGTTGGTGGTTTCTGCGGCGTACCTGGTCGCCGGGGCGCTGCTCAATATCGCGCTGTACGCCTGGATCGTGCGTCTTCCCGATACCGAGGTGCGCGAGAAGGCCTATCCCACCTTCGTCTTTCTGCTGTCCAACGTCGCGCTGCAGCTCGGGTTTGCCGTCTGGCAGCCTCGGATCGCCTTCATCGCCATGCTGATTCTGATCGGCATCGTGCCGCTCGAAGTGCTGCGCATGCGCCGCAGGCAGATCGTGGGGCTGTATGCCCTCATCGCGGTGATGACCCTCGTCGCCCTGCTGCTCAGCCCGGATGGCTGGAACGTCCCCGCTCAGGGCTGGATGCAGGAGGTGTTGCTGTGGGTGGCGTTTGCCGAGGCCCTGGGTTTCGCCACCGCCGCGCAACTGTTCAAGCAGCGTTTCAGCCGCAGTCTGGTGCAGCATCACCAGCAGATTCAGAACGACTACAAGACCTTCCGCACCATCGCCTACCGAGACGACCTCACCGGCCTGCCCAACCGTCGTGCCTTCATGCAACAGCTTGCCGAGGAACTGCGCAAGCACCCGGAGCGGGCGCTGGCCGTGGGCATGATCGACCTGGACCGCTTCAAGATCGTCAACGACCGGCTGGGCCACGCCATCGGCGACCAGCTTCTGGTTGCCGTCGGCCAGCGTCTGCGTGGCGTGCTGCGGCAGGGCGATGTGCTGGCACGGCTGGGTGGCGACGAGTTCGTGGTGATGCTGTCTCAGTACGCCTCGCTCGACCACCTGCGCACCGTGGCCGATCGGCTGATCAAGTGCATGGAGCAGGAGTTCGTGGTGCAGAGCCACGCGCTGCAGATCGGGCTGTCGCTGGGCATCGTCATCCAGCAACAGCAGCAGCCGGCCGATGCCCCCACGCTGATGCGCCGTGCCGATCTGGCCATGTACGCCGCCAAGGAACACGGTCGTCAGCAGTACCGCATCTTCGATCAGCACATGGAAGATGCCCTGCAGAGACGCACCCACACCCTGCAATGGGTGCTCGAGGCGCTGCGCGAAGACCGTCTCGAACTGCACTATCAACCCATTCTGTCGTTCGACCGCACCGCCAAGACCCATGGCGTGACCGTCAGCGGCGCCGAGGCTCTGCTGCGCCTGCGCGACGCCAACGGCATTCATGCCGCCGGCGCGTTCGAGTCGGTGCTCGACGACGAGCAGATCGGCGTGCCGGTGGGACGGATGGTGCTGGCCAAGGCCCTCGAACAGGCGCAGCGCTGGCATCTGGAGGGACGCGACATCCAGATCAGCATCAACGTCAGCCCGCGGCACTTTCTCGATCCGCAGTTCCTCTCCGATCTGCGCGTCGCCCTGGAGCGCCACCCGGCCTGCCCGCCAGACCGTCTCATCCTCGAAGTCACCGAACACGGCTCCGAACTCGACAGCCGCATGGCCAGCTTCGTCGTCAACCGCTGCCGCAGCCTGGGCGTGCGCGTAGCGCTCGATGATTTCGGCACCGGCAGCGCCAGTCTCATCCATCTCCAGCAACTCGAGGTGTCTTCGGTCAAGATCGACCGCAGCTTCACCCGCGACCTGTTCACCAGCGGCGCGGGTCTGAGCATCACCTATGGCCTGCTGCGCACCGCCTCGCTCATGGGCCTGAAGGTCGTGGCCGAGGGCGTGAGCTCGCCCCAGCACGCGCTGGCGCTGGCGGCGATGTCCTGCACCCGCTTTCAGGGTTACGCCATCGCCAAGCCGATGAGCGACGTCGAGATGGAACACTGGCTGGACCACTGGCAAGACCTCCTGCCCTGGGCCGCCCTGCTGCCGCGACAAGCCGAGATTTCGCCCGATGCCATCCATGCCCTGGTGCAGCACAACAACACCTTGCTGCACGCCGAGCGTGGCACCATCAGCGTTGAGGAGCGCGCCCTGCTCCTGCAACCCGATGGGCATGAGCATTGTGCGCTGGGTGCCTGGTGTCACGCCAACTCGTCGCTTTACAGCAAGCGGCCTGGATTCCTTCGGCTCATGCGCGAACATCACCAGATTCACAGCCGTCTGCGCGAGTATCTGACAGAGAACCACACGGACGACGAGAAGGTGGACAAACACGTCTTGGCCGAGCAGAGCCGCGCGATACGGCACCAGTTCTGGAATCTGATCCTGCTCGGCGTGGGTCAAGGAACAGAACAGAGTCCCTTCGATGCCCCGGTGCCCGATCGCAAAGCCGACAGGCAACCCCTGAACCTGGTGAGTTGAGGCGACGCTGAAGTTCCCGTGATGGCGCGCGCCAGCGGCGCAGCAGGCCGTAATATTGCCGTCACAATGACGCTCGTCACCACCGTATCGGCGTCTGCGCGTCTCTGCACACCTCGGCCAGGCACCCGGCGCAGCCCGTTTCCCACATGACGCAGCCCGCTCCTGCGCGGCTTCATGCCGCGCCCTCGCATGAGGCCTTGCTCACGCTCACTCTCGCGGGCTATGGCCTGTATGGCGCGCTGTTGCTGGCTTATGCCGCCCTGGGGCATCTGCCGTGGGCGGTCGCGTCGGCCTACGTCATGCTGGGTGCCGCCATCAACCTGGGTCTGCTCAACTGGATGCTTTACGCCCCTGCCGCGTCAGGGCGCAGCCGCTTCCCAGCCCTGGCCTACCTCGCCCTCAATGCGGCGTTGCAGCTGGCTTTCTTTGCCCTGCTGCCACGCATGGGCGTGCTGTTCATCCTCCCCCTGCTCGCCTTGACCCCGGTGGCCGCGCTGCACGGCAGCCGTCTGCAACTCGTGCTGCGCGTGCTGATGCTGACCCTGCTGAGCGGAGCGGCCATGCTGCTGAGCCCCGGTCTGCTGCAGGTGCCGATGCAAGACGGCCAGACACGCGCGCTGGCGTGGACGGCGCTGGTGCTGGTGCTGGCTTTCAGCACCGCGCTGATCGTCGAAATCGAGGGTTTCAGCCGCGGCCTCCTTCAGGATAACCTGCGGCTGGACAAGGCTTACCGAGCGCTGCGGCGCTACGCCCTGCGCGACGACCTCACCGGTCTGGCCAATCGCCGCATCTTTCTCGAATATCTCAACGGCCAGATGAGCCGTCACCCGCAGCAGCCGCTGACCATTGGCCTGATGGACCTCGACCGCTTCAAGGCCGTGAACGACCGCCTTGGGCATGTCGTCGGCGATCAACTGCTGATCGCCGTGGGCCAGCGCCTGCGCTCGGTGCTGCGAGAGGGCGACCTGCTGGCGCGATTCGGCGGCGACGAATTCGTGGTGCTGCTGCCGGGCTACAGCACCGAGCAGCAGTTGAGCTTCATCGCCCGGCGTCTGGTGGGCTGCATCGAAGACCCCTTCCTGATCCACGGCCACAGCCTGCAGATCGGCCTGTCGCTCGGGCTGGTGGTGCATCAACCCGACGCCCCGGTCGACGCCGACACCCTGGTGCGCCGTGCCGACATGGCAATGTACTCGGCCAAGAAGAACGGTCACCAGCAATACCGCATCTTCGACCAACAGATGGAAGACGCGATGCAGGAGCGGCACCGCAAATTGCAATGGGTGCAAACCGCGCTGCGCGACAACAGGCTGGAGCTGCAGTACCAGCCGATTCTCTCTCTGCAGGCTGCCGCGCCAGGTGAAGTGGCGCAGTTGCAGATCCACGAAGTCGAGGCCCTGCTGCGGCTGCGCGACGCCGCGGGCCTGCACCGAGCAGCCACCTTCGAGGCCGTGCTCGACGACGAGTCGCTGAGCGTCGCGGTGGGTCGCTTCGTCCTCGCGACGGCCATGCGCCAGGCCGATGCCTGGTTCGGCGCGGGGCGGCCGCTGCAGGTGAGCGTGAACATCAGTCCGCGCCACTTCCTCGACCCGCAGTTCCTTTCCGACCTGCGCAGCGTGCTGGCGCAGCATCCGCAGTGCCCGCCGGGGCTGCTCGCCCTCGAACTAACCGAACACGGCTCGGAACTCGACGGCGCGATGGCGCGTTTCATGGTGGCGCAGTGCCGCCAGCTCGGCGTGCAGGTCATCCTCGACGACTTCGGCACCGGCAGCGCCAGCCTGATCCACCTGCAGCAGCTCGAAATCAACTCGGTGAAAATCGACCGCAGCTTCACCCACGATCTGTTCAGCAGCGGCGCGGGCTTGAGCATTTCCTACGGTCTGCTGCGCATTGCCGAGCTGATGGGGCTGAACGTCGTGGGCGAAGGCGTCAGTTCGGCGCAGCATGCTCTGGCACTGGTGTCGATGGGCTGCAGCCGGTTTCAGGGCTATGCCATTTCGCCACCGCTGTCCGCCGCCGACTTCGAGACCTGGCTGGCGCAATGGCCGCAGCAGATTCCCTGGACGGCCTCACTGGCCAGACAGTCGGCCATCTCGGCCGAGGCCATACAGGCGCTGGTCTGGCACAACGCGGTGGCAATGCGCGCGCAGCAAGACACCCTCAGCGACGCCGAGCGCCAGCAGTTCCTCAAGCCCAGCGCCGCGCTGTACACCGAGCTTGGGCGGTGGTGCCAGGCGCACCAGGCCGAATATGGAGACCGCCCCAGCTTCCTGCGCCTGATCCGCGAGCTGCATGTGTTTCACACCCGGCTCCGCGAGCACCTGGCCACCCGGGAACCCATCGGGCCGGTGCAGGCCGCGCAACTGAAGAACCACAGCCGCGTCGTGCGGCATCAGTTCTGGAATCTGGTGCTCGTCAGCGTACCCACTGCGGCGGCGGCAGCCCCGGAGCGCAACGCGGGTGAAGATTCGCGTTCGGCTGACTTCGTCACCTCGCAGCAGGACACGCTGCCGAGCTGACCGTAGCGACCGTCACGCAGCCACCACCCGCACCTTTTTCGCCGCCAGCTTGACGTTCGCTCTGGCGATGTCGGTGGACTCCGCGCGCGCCAGCGCCACGCCCATGCGCCGCTTCACAAAACTCTCGGGCTTGCCGAACAGCCGCAGATCGGTGCCTGCAATGGCCAGCGCCTGCTCCACGCCCTCGAAGCGCACACCCTTGGCATCGACGCCGCCATAGATGACCGCACTGGCGCCCGCCGTCCTGAGCGAGGTATCCACCGGCAGACCGAGGATGGCCCTGGCGTGCAGCTCGAATTCGCTTTGCCACTGCGTGATGAGGGTGACCAGCCCGGTGTCATGCGGGCGCGGGCTGACCTCGCTGAACCAGACCTGCTCGCCCTTGACGAAAAGCTCCACGCCGAAAATGCCGTGGCCGCCCAGCGCTTCGGTGATGCGCCGGGCGATATCGCGGCTGCGCTGCAGCGCCACCGGGTGCATGGGATGCGGCTGCCAGCTCTCCACATAGTCGCCGGCCACCTGCACATGGCCGATGGGTTCGCAGAAGTCGGTGCGTGCGGCGCCGTCGGCACCGTTGCTGCGCACGGTGAGCTGGGTGATTTCATAGTCGAAATCGATGAAGCCCTCGACGATCACGCGGCTCTGCGCCACCCGCCCGCCCGACATCGCCGCCTCCCAGGCCGGGCGCACATCGGCCGGGCCGTCGAGTTTGCTCTGGCCCTTGCCCGAGGAACTCATCACCGGCTTGACCACGCAGGGATAGCCGATGCCACCGTCGATCGCGGCCTGCAGTTCCTCCAGCGAATCGGCGAAGGCATACGGCGAAGTGGCCAGACCCAGTTCTTCGGCGGCCAGGCGGCGGATGCCTTCGCGGTTCATGGTTAGCCGTGCCGCGCGTGCCGTGGGAATGACCGTGACCACGCCTGCGGCTTCCAGCTCTTCGAGCACCGGCGTGGCGATGGCCTCGATTTCGGGCACGACCAGATCAGGCTTCTCCTTCAGAATGAGCGCGCGCAGGGTGTCTGCGTCGGTCATGCTGATGGTGCGCGCATGATGCGCCACCTGCTGCCCCGGTGCGTGCTCGTAGCGATCCACGGCGATGGTTTCCACGCCCAGGCGCTGCAGGGCGATGAGCACTTCCTTGCCCAGTTCGCCCGCACCGAGCAGCATCACACGGGTGGCCGCCGGGGAAAGCGGGGTGCCAATAGTCGTCATCTCAGATACTCCTCATTCAGAAGGCGCCGGCTAGGGCGTTGACCGTCAGCGCCAGGATCACCACATTGAAAAAGAACGCCGCCACACTGTGCAGCAGAACCAGACGGCGCACATGCCGCCCGGCGATGTTCACGTCCGAGGTCTGAAAGGTCATGCTCAGCACCACGGAGAAATACAAATAGTCCCAATAGTCGGGCACCTGATTGTCGGGGAACAACAGCGCCGGGCGGCCCGCGCGGCGCGCGGCGTAGTCGCTGTGGGCATACTGCAGCGCGAAGATCACCGAGAAAAACAGCCACGACAGCACGATGCTGCTTCCCGCCAGCGCCAGCACCTCGGGGTGGCCGCGCACCGCATGCAGTTCGACCGACAAGGCCGAGAACACTGTACCCGTGAGCACCAGGCTGAACAGCAACACCGTCCAGCGGCCCTCGGTCTCGAGTTCGGTTCGTCGTCTGAGCGTTTCATTGGTGGCGTGCGCCATCATCCACGCCGTCGTCGCCAGAAACAGCAGGGCGCCGGCATCGAAGGCCCACAACAGCGCCTGCACCTGCGGCATCCGGGCACTGAGCGTCCACCACAGCATCAGGCCCAGCACCAGCGAAGCGCTCAAGCGTGGACGATGACGCAGGGTGCGATAGAGACTGACGATGGGATTGACCATAAGCCTTGAAGTGTAGGAGTCTGTCGGACTTGAGGATCGCGGGCTGCAAATTGGGCGTGCGGCACCCCAAGCCCGACAGACTCCGGGGGCGACCTCATTGAACTCTAAAATGCCGCGGCGCAGCAGCACCTCCTTTTCCCTGCCCCTTGACCACCGAAAACCATGAGCGCCGACACTCCTCTCGCCCCTCCCGACCTGTCGCACATCGCCCCCCGTGAGCAGGCCGAAATCCTCTCGCAGGCGCTGCCCTATATCCGCAAGTTCCACGGCAAGACCCTGGTCATCAAATACGGCGGCAATGCCATGACCGACCCGGCCCTGCAGCAAGACTTCGCCGAAGACGTGGTGCTGCTCAAACTCGTGGGCATGAACCCGGTCGTGGTGCATGGCGGCGGCCCGCAGATCGACGAGGCGCTCAACCGCGTGGGCAAGAAAGGCACCTTTGTGCAGGGCATGCGGGTGACCGACGACGAAACCATGGAAGTGGTGGAATGGGTGCTGGCCGGGCAGGTGCAGCAAGACATCGTCGGCCTGATCAACCACGCCGGTGGCAAGGCCGTGGGCCTGACCGGGCGCGACGGCGGCCTCATCCGCGCGCGCAAGCTGCGCATGCGCGACCGGGAGAATCCCGAAGCCGAGATCGACGTCGGCCAGGTGGGTGAAGTGGCATCGATCGACCCTTCCGTGGTCAAGGCACTGCAGGACGATCAGTTCATCCCGGTGATTTCGCCTATCGGTTTCGGCGAGGACAACGCCTCGTTCAACATCAACGCCGATGTGGTGGCCGGCAAACTGGCCGAGGTGCTGCGCGCCGAAAAGCTGCTGCTGCTGACCAATATCCCCGGCGTGATGAACAAGAAGGGCGAACTGCTCACCGATCTCACCGCGCATGAGATCGACGAAATGTTCGCCGACGGCACCATCTCCGGCGGCATGCTGCCCAAGATCTCCTCGGCGCTCGACGCCGCCAAGTCCGGCGTCAATTCCGTGCACATCGTCGATGGGCGCATCCCCCACGCCATCCTGCTCGAAGTGCTCACCGAGCAGGCCTTCGGCACCATGATCCGGTCGCATTGATCGCCCAGGAGTCTGTCGGGCTTGGGTCGCGGAAAGCGAAAAATGGGAATGCGGATGCCATGCGGCGGCGGGTTTGCCGCCCCATAATCCGAGCTATGGGGCAAAAAACCGCTGCCGCAGGGCGCCGCAGGCCCGTTTTGCAGCCCGCGATTCCCAAGCTCGACCGACTCCTTGCCTCGTTCAGCGGCGGCAAGGACTCGATGCTCGCCGTGCAGCGCGCCCGCGAAGCTGGACTGGAGGTACGTTGGCTGCTGGCCATGCTGGAAGAGACCGGCCAGCGCCTGCGCAGCCACGGCGTGCCTCTGGCCCTGATGCAGGCGCAGGCCGATGCGCTGGGGCTGGAGCTGGTGACGGCAGCGGCGAGCTGGGACGACTATCAGGCCACCTTCGTCGCGCAGTTGCAGGCTCTGGCCGCGCGTGGCGCGCAGGCTGCTGTGTTCGGCGACATTGACCTGCAGGCCCACCGCGACTGGGAAGAGAAAGTCTGCGCCCAGGCCGGTCTGCAGGCGCATCTGCCGCTGTGGGGACAGCCGCGACGAGCGCTGGTCGATGCCTTCCTCGCGCAAGGCTGGCGCGCCCGTGTGGTCTGCGTGGACAGCCGCTTTCTCCATGACGGCTTTGCTGGCCGGGAGTTCGACGCCGACTTCGTCGCCAGCTTGCCTGCCGGGGTCGATGCCTGCGGCGAGAACGGCGAATTCCACACTTTCGTCTTCGACGGCCCGGCGTTTGCCCACCCCGTGGCGCACCGCGTCACCGGAGTACGGGCCTGGACTTCGCCAGCGCGCTTCGGCGCCGTGCGCTACTGCTTTGCCGATCTGGAACTGGCCCATGCCGCGTGAGTCGCCGCTGCAGACCGTCTGGCTGCTCGACCTCGACAACACCCTGCACGACGCTTCCTGGCGGGTGTTTCCGCTGATGAATGCCGAAATGACGGCGTTCATCGAGCGGCATCTGGGTGTGGAGCGCGACGAGGCCAATCGCATCCGCGCCCACTTCTGGGTGCGCTACGGCGCCACCTTGCTGGGCCTGATGCACGAGCATGGCATCGACGCCGCGCAGTTTCTGCGCGAGACGCACGACTTTCCGCATCTGCCGCGCATGTTGCGTTGCGACGGCAGCGAGCGCGCGGCGCTGGCCCGTCTGCCGGGCCGCAAGATCGTGCTGACCAACGCACCGCGCGATTACGCCCGGCGTGTGCTCAAACACCTCAAGCTCTGGCCGCTGGTCGATGACCTGCTCGCGGTCGAAGACATGTGGATGTTCCGCAAGCTGCGCCCCAAGCCGGACGCGCGCATGCTGCGCCATGTGCTGGCGGTGCAACGGCTGCGCCCTGCCCGCTGCGTGTTCGTCGAAGACACGCCCGGGCATCTGCAGGCCGCCCGCCGCATCGGCCTGCGCGGCGCCTGGATGGTGCGCTACGCCCGGCGCGCGGTGCGCAAACGGCGCGATCTGCCCATGGAGCGCACCGGCCTGCACGGCAGGCCCGATTTCGTCGCCGCTCGCATCCGCAGCCTGCACGAGCTACGTCGGCTGGCCTGAGTTCTCAAGAAAACGCAGGGCTGCCCCAAGTTTTTTTGACCCTCACGGAGGGGCGGGTCGGCTAGCCGACCCTGGGTGCGCTCTCACCCAGCATCGAGCGCGTCGCCCAGTTCCTTGGCGCGCTGGTCGGCCGCGTGCAGGGCGCGCACGATCGTGGCCTGCATGTCGGCCGCGTCGAACACCGCCAGCGCCGCAGCCGTTGTGCCGCCCTTGCTGGTCACGTTGGCCCGCAACGTCGCCAAGGGCTCGCTGCTGCCCTGCGCCAGCGCCGCAGAACCCGCCAGGGTGGCCAGGGCCAGTTCGCGCGCCTGGGCCTCGCTCAGGCCGAGCTCGGACCCGGCGCGGGTCATGGCTTCGGCCAGGTAGAACGCATACGCCGGGCCGGAGCCGGATACCGCCGTGACGGCATCGAGCAAGTCTTCGCGCTCCACCCAAACCCGCCGACCTGCGGGAGCCAGCAAGGCATCGGCCAGTTGACGATCCGCCGAGGTGGCCTCGACGCTGGCAAACAGGCCGGTGATGCCCTGGCCGATCAGCGCCGGTGTGTTGGGCATGGTGCGCACCAGTCGCTGCGCGCCGGTCTGACGCGTCAACGCGCTGCAACGTACCCCGGCCATGATGCTCACGTGCAGCGCGTCGGCGAGATGGGGGCGGCATTCGCTTGCAGCCTGCGCGAACTGCTGCGGCTTCACGGCCCAGACCACCGCCCGCGCCTCGAGCAGTTCGGCAGAGGGTGCGTCTAGCAGGCGAACGCCGGGGAAGCGATGCTGCAGGCGCGCGCGCTGCTCGGCGAAGGGCTCGACCACCTGCAGCCGAGCAGGTACTGCGCCCGAAGCCAGCAGCCCGCCGATGAGGGCGCTGCTCATATTGCCCCCGCCGATGAAGGCGACGACAGGAAGGGAAACGGAGGGTTCTTTCTGGAGGCTCGATGGGGTGTTCATGCAGCTATTGTCCCAGCTTGCCATGCGGGGAGGGCAAGACCCGCAATTCACCGATAATTCGGGCTCCATGCGCGTCCTTGCCCTCGACACCAGCACCGAAGCCCTGAGCGTCGCGCTCAGCGTGGACGGCCATTGCCGCACCGTCGATGAAGTCGGCGGCTCGCGCGCCTCGCAGCGCCTGCTGCCTGCTTGCGCCGAACTGCTGCAGGCAGCGGGGCTCGAGTTCGCCGATCTCGACCTGATCGGCATGGGCGCGGGCCCGGGCGCCTTCACCGGGCTGCGCACCGCCGCCTCGGCCGCGCAAGGCCTGGCCTACGCCCTAGACATTCCGGTGGCCCGCGTCGATACGCTTTTGGCCCAGGCGGAAACCGCCTTTGCCCTGCACGACGGCCTCGGCGCGGTCTTGCCAGACCCGGTGGAAGCCGAGCCCGGCACCGTGGTGCTGGTGGCCAACGATGCCCGCATGGGTGAGATGTACTGGGAGCTGTTTCGCGCGCAGGCCTCGGGGTGGCACAGTCTGCACCCGCCCACGGTGCAGAAGCCCGAACACGCGGTTCTGGCCTGGGCCGAAGTCCTCGCCGACCTGCCCGAACACCTGGATTCAGGCGAACTCCCCAGGCTGCTGGCCTGTGGCAATGCCTGGGCCGAGCACGACGACGCCCTGTCCGCCACCTTCTCCAGCCTGTCCGCCGTCAACCCGCGCCTGGCCGCCCTGCGCCGGGCGGTGCTGCGCGCCGTGGCCTGCACCCCGTCAGCCGCGGCGGTGGCGCGGCTGGCCTTGAGCCAACATGCCGCGGGTCTCTGCGTGCCTGCCGCGCAGGCCCAACCCATTTATGTGCGGGACAAGGTTGCCCTGACCACGGCGGAGCGGGAACTGGCCCGCGCGGCCCCATGAACGCCCGCCTGCGCCCCGAAGGCTCGACGGCCCCGGTCGATCAGCTGGCCTATGCCCTGAGACCGATGACCCCCGCCGATCTCGACGCCGTCGAGCGCATCGAGCAAACGGTGTACGACTTTCCCTGGAGCCGGGGCAATTTCGCCGACTCCTTGACCGCGCAATATCACGCCCAAGTCCTCACCGATGCCACCGATACGGTCTGCGGCTATTTCGTCGCCATGCCCGGCGTGGAGGAGATGCACCTGCTCAACATCGCGGTGGCCAAGACAGCGCAGGGCCAAGGCCTGAGCCTGCTGATGCTCGATGCCGTGGCCCTGCTCAGCCGCGCCGATGGCGCCCTGCTGCTGTGGCTGGAGGTGCGTCCGAGCAACGTCCATGCGGTACGCATCTACGAGCGCTATGGCTTCTATCCCATCGCACGTCGGCGCGACTACTACCCCTCGCTGGACACACAGGGCCGCGCCTGCCGCGAAGACGCGCTGGTGATGTCGGCGCAGGTTGTCGAACTGCTGCAGCGCCGCGGTCTTCGCCCGGACTGACTCACGCCCATGACAGACCGGCAAGACAACGCACCTCTCACGCCGCAAACCCTGCGCTGGATGCAGGCGCTCGGCCTGGGGCCGCTGTATGTGCGTCGGAATCTGTTGAAAGCGCCCGTGTCCGAGCGCTCCGACTCGCCTCCCGTGAAGGCGGTCGAGACGACGCGGCCCGAAGTTCGACCGACCGACCGATCCACCGCACGCCCGCCATCCCCCTCGTCGGCTGGCGCGGCTGTCAGCGCGCCGGGCACCGCCCGCGAGCAGGCCATCGCCCGCATGAACTGGGAAGAACTGCAAGCCAGTGTGCAGGACTGCCGGGCCTGCAAACTCGGCAGCAGCCGGCATCAGGCTGTGTTCGGCAGCGGCGCCACGCACGCCCGCTGGATGATCGTGGGCGAAGCGCCGGGGGCGGAGGAAGACCGGCAGGGCCAGCCCTTCGTCGGCGCCGCAGGGCAATTGCTCGACGCCATGCTGCAGTCCATCGGCCTCGACCGCCAGGCCGACGATCCGCAGCGTGCGGTATACGTTGCCAACGTGCTCAAGTGCCGCCCACCCGGCAACCGCAACCCGCAGCCGGAAGAAGTGGCGCAGTGCGTGCCGTGGCTGCAGCGCCAGGTCGCCCTGCTGCGACCCACGCTCATTCTGGCTCTCGGCCGCTTCGCCGCCCACAGCCTGCTCGGCAGCCAGGCGCCGATCAACCATCTACGTGGCCAGGTTCATGCCTTTGCTGGCATTGCGGTCATCGTGAGCTATCACCCGGCCTATCTGCTGCGCAACCCGGCCGACAAGGCGCGTGTGTGGCGCGATCTGTGTTTCGCGCGCGATACCTTCGCCGAAAAGACCGCCGCCACTGCGCATCCAAACTGAGACTTTTTTCACGAAAGAGTCGACGGCGTGACGCGGCATGGGGGTTGACCCTGAGCACCGAACGCACCACCGTTTTGAACAATGTAAAGCATGTCAAAAAGGGCGGAGAGCGGCGTTTTGCACCGCACGGCCATACAGGGGGTATGGCCCGCCTCGCCCGCACACCAGGAGACAGACATGCAGATCGACACCGCTTTTTTCATCAATGCCGTGGGCATCGCCATCATGATCTACGGGCTGATCGATATCCTTCTTCTTCGAAGCAAAATTCCGGGCGGACAGGTTGGCAAGGCCTGGAAGGCGCTGACCATCCTGATCGCCATGTTCACCGTGGGCTACCTCGTCTCACCCTTTTTCAGCAGCCTGCCGGCGGACTCCATCCGCATGATCGTGTCGCTAATCTTCCTGTTCGGCGCGGTGTATGTCATTCTGACCGTGCGCCTGCTGTATCGCATCATCGCCGAGCTTACGGCCTGATCTACAACGCGCCCACAAAAAAGCCCGGTCGTCGCACCGGGCTTTTTGTTGCCTGTGGACACAGGCGAAGCCAGCCATCAATGCATTTCGTCGCGGATGTACAGATCGCCCTTGAGGCTGGCGATGTAGGCGGCGATGTCCTCCAGATCCTGCTTGTTGTATTGCGCCACCATGCCACTCATGATGGCATTGTTGCGGCCGTAGAGCGGAGTCTGGTGTTTGGTCTGATATTGCTGCAGGGCGTGAAAGAGATAGCTCTGGTATTGCCCGGCCAGCTTGGGATAGTTGGGGGCGATGGGCTTGTCCAGACCGGCGCCGTGGCAGGCGATGCAGCCGCCCTTGTTGACCAGTTCCTCACCCTTCTTGATATCGGCCGCGTGGGCAAACTGGGCCAAGGTCAGGCTGGCCACCGCCAGCAGAATGCTTTTTTTCATCGAGGATCTCCGCGCTTGTTATTTGATTGGCTGGCCTTTGGGCGTAGCGTAGTAGGCCGCAATATCCGCCATCTGCTGGTCGGTCAGCGACGCGGCAACGGCGCGCATGGTGGGGAAGCGACGGTTGCCGTTCTTGTATTCCTTCAGCGCGTCGACGATGTATTGCGCGCTCTGGCCGTTGATCATGGGCACGGCAAACATTTCCGGGAAGGAGGAGCGGTAACCGCCACCCATGTTGTGGCACCCTTGGCAGGTGGCCACCAGCTTGGCGCCTTCGGCGGCATTGCCAACCACGTCCTGCGCGTGGGCGGAGGCCGCAAGCATCAGGGAAGCGAGAAAGAGGACTTTTTTCATTGCGGACGCGAATGTGTTGAGAGCCATCAAACAAGCGCCCCATTATAGGGAGGCACTCCGCCGCATCGCGTCATTTTGTCGCAGTCAAGACTTAACGCGTTCCTGAATTGACAAAACGCAGACTCCATGCATTTGAGTCAATTTGTAACCAGCAACTCAGACACTTCACGCTCGAAGTCACGCACCCATTCCTCGGGCAGCATGGTGCAGAGTTGCCGCCTGACCTTGTCGGCCTGTGCCTGCCCGGCCAGCTCGGCGATGAGCCCCAGACAATCCAGAAGTGCGGGCAGCAGGGATTCGGGCTGATCGGCGCCGCGCAGTCGCGCCCGAGCCGGGCCGCTCTGCGCGCCAAGAATGCGCTCGACCATGTCGAACATATACATGCGCGACAGGGCGATGGAGCGTCGCGGCGGTGGCGCCACGGCCTGCGCCAGTTCCGCCGCTGAAACCGCCGAGGGCGCCTGCGCCTGGTCGCCGTCCGCTGCTGCGCCGTGTCTGACCCTTTCGACCAGGCCAGCGGCCAACAGTGGCTGCGCGAGTTGCAGCGCCTCGTCGCCCATCAGCGCGCAAAGCTCGCTCAGTTCGCGGCGGCCGTCGCAAAGGATCAGGATGTGACGTTGGCGCCCGCCCATGGTCTGGCTGCGCTGCTGCAGTTCGTTGCGCCCGGCAACCGTTTTGCGCAACACATCCGTCTTGGTCAATTCCCGCATACACCCCCCCCCCCAAAGAGGGGGAAAATGTAAATTCGGCGCGTGACTGTCTTATGACAGGCGGGTGGTAAAAGAATGCAACGGCGCCCCGCTCTCAGTCGAATCTAAGCCTTGCTCTGTCAAAATCCTCGCCACAATTCCAACCATCTCTGGCGCCTCTATGCACCTCTATCTCCTGGCCATCGCCGCCCTTCAAGGCGTGACCGAGCTGTTTCCCATCTCCAGCCTGGGGCACAGCATCCTCATCCCAGCCTTGTTTCACTGGCCGATCGACCGCACGGCGGAGTGGTTTCTGCCCTTCATCGTGGTGCTTCATCTGGGCACGGCCAGCGCGCTGCTGATCTATTTCTGGCGCGACTGGGCCCGTCTGATCGGCGGCTGGCTTCGCGCCGGGGGCAAGGCCAGCAACCCCGACGCCCGCCTCATGTGGCTGCTCATTGCGGGCACCATCCCGGCAGGGCTGCTCGGGCTGCTGCTGTCGCACAAGATCAAGGCGCTGTTCGGCGGTTTCACCTTTGCCGCGGTGGCGCTCATGCTCAACGGCCTGTTGCTGCTCGGAGGCGATTTCCTCAAGCATCGCAAGGGCCTGATCGCGCTGCCCGAACTGGGGTGGCGCCGCGCCGTGCTGGTGGGCCTGGCGCAGGCGCTGGCGCTGATTCCGGGCTTCTCGCGCTCGGGTGCCACGCTGGTGGCGGGGCTGGGTCTGGGGCTGAACTATGGCGACGCGGCAAAGTTCTCGTTTCTGCTGGCCACGCCCATCATCGCCGCGGCTGGCGTGCTGGAGGTGCCCAAGCTGCTCCACGCCGGCGTGCCGCACGAACTGCTGGGCATCATCGGCCTTGCCGGGGTGCTCTCGGGCGTGTTCGCCTGGTTGTCGACCTGGTTCCTGATGCGCTGGTTCTCCGACCACGAGATGAAGGCGCTGCGGCCTTTCGGCATCTACTGCCTCGTGCTGGGCGCCGTCGCTCTGCTTCTAGGTTGAGGGGGCGGCGCGCAACAGCGCCTGCACGGCGGCCACGCGCCGACGACTGACGGGCAGGGTATCGGGCACGCCGTGCAGATGCAGCGTCCAGGCGCCGCTTTCGGCATCGGCGCCCGCGGCCTCCTGTTCCTGCACAAACCCGTCCACCCCCGATGTCGGCCGTTCCAGACTGCGGATGGCCCGGGCTGCGACCAGAGCGCTGCGGTGGATGCGAACGAAGTGCTCGGCGTAGCGCTGCTCCAGATCGACCAGAGCGGTGTCGATGAGGTAGTGCTGCTGCAGTGTGCGCAGGGTGGTGTACTTGGCGTCGGCGCGGCAATAGAGGATGTCGGCCAGAGGCACGCGCTTGAGGGCGCCGCGATCCTGCACCGTGAGATAGACGGTCTCCACCCCGCTCGGCGTCGACGCCACGGCGCCCTGAGCGCGCAGCCACAGCGCGGCCTTGCCCATGGCCACCGCCAGACGATCGCGGCGAACCGGCTTGGTGAGATAGTCCACCGCGGAAACGTCGAAGGCATCGAGGGCATGCTGTTCATGCGCCGTGACGAAGACGATGGCCGGATGGTGAACCCCGGGGTCGCCCGCCAGTCGCCGGGCCAGGTCCATGCCCGTCTGGCCGGGCATCTGGATGTCGAGCAGCAGCACGTCGACGCGCTGCCTGCGCAGCAGCGTCCACGCCTCGGCGGCGTCGGCCGCTTCGTCCACCGAGGCTTGCGTGGTCTCTGGCAGTTCGGCGAGCAGGCGGCGCAGGCGGCTGCGGGCCAGCGGTTCGTCGTCGACGATGAGCACGTTCATAACGGCAAGCGTAACCGCGCCCGCCAGCGGGCCAGCCCGTCTTCGACGACTTCGCCCTGATCCACCTCGGCGGCAATGTCGTAGAGCAGATGCAGACGCTGGCGGATGTTGCGCAGCGCCGTGCCCGTGCCGTGCCGACGTGGGGGTGGGGCATCGCTCATGGCGGGCAGATCATTGCGCACGCTCACTTCGATCTGGCCCAGCCTGCGCGCCACGTCAATATCGATCTGCACGGTGCGACTGCTGCGCTCCACCCCATGCCGCACGGCGTTCTCCACCAGCGGCTGCAGAGTCAACGTCGGGATGCGGATCTGCAGCAGGGTTTCGTCCACATGCCATTGCACCCGCATGCGCTCGCCGAATCGCACCGATTCGATGTCGAGATAGCGCCGCGCCAGATCCATCTCCTGCTCCAGCGTGACCAGCGTGCCCGGCTTGCCCACACTGGCGCGAAACAGTTCGGCCAGATCGTCGAGCACCGCCTCGGCGCGCTCGGGCTGCTCGCGCACCAGGGCGCTGGCGGCGTTGAGGGTGTTGAACAGGAAGTGCGGCCGGATGCGAGATTGCAGCTCGTTGAGCCGCGCCTGCATGTCGATCGGCGTGAAAGCGCGGGCACGGAGCTGCAGATAGTGGACGAAGACCAGTGCCAGCGCCGCACCCGCGAGCATGGCCTGCAGCGGCCGCAGCGCGCTGTTCGGGGCGAGGGCGTCGAACAACGGTTGCACCAGCAGATTCAAGCCCAGAGCCGAGAGACCGCCCAGGATCATCGCCACCGTGAGCACAGCGGCCGCGGCGCGCAGCCGCCATAGCCGCTGCGTCACGCACATCAACGCAAGCCAGAGCAGCGCCGCCGGCTCAACCCAGGAAAGCAGCAACAAGGTGCCGATGCGCCCCTCGCCTTCGGGCCAGTGCATCAGCACGATCATGGCCAGCAGCAGGTTGAGCGCAACCAGCGCGCGCACCAGACTGCCCGCGCCGCAAATATCGAGGCGCACGGCGGCTTCGTTGGCAGTGACCTGCTCTCCCGACTGGGGTTTCTGGGTCATTTGTCCTTCTAGAATTATCGGTTTGCGCTTTGACGCTCTACGCTCTACTTCCGCGAGACCCTCTCATGCACGATCAATTCGAACACAAGCAGCAAGCCTGGTCCGCGCGTTTTTCCGAGCCCGTCAGTGCGCTGGTGCAACGCTATACCGCCTCGGTGGATTTCGACAAGCGACTGGCGCTGTTCGACATCGCCGGTTCGATTGCGCATGCCACCATGCTGACCGAACAGGGCATCCTCAGCGCGGACGATCTCGCGTCCATAGAGCGCGGCATGGCGCAGATCCGCGACGAGATCGCCTCCGGCACGTTCGAATGGAAGCTCGAACTCGAAGACGTGCACCTGAACATCGAAGCGCGGCTGGTGCAGCTCGTCGGTGACGCAGGTAAGCGTCTGCATACCGGCCGCAGCCGCAACGATCAGGTCGCCACCGACATTCGCCTGTGGCTGCGCGACAGCATCGACCAGACCGTCGCCCAGATTCGCGCCCTGCAGCGCGCCCTGGTGCAACTGGCTGCTGCGCATGCCGACACCATCATGCCCGGCTTCACCCATCTGCAGGTGGCCCAGCCGGTCAGCTTCAGCCATCATCTGCTGGCCTATGTGGAAATGTTCGGCCGCGACGCCGAGCGTCTGCGCGACTGTCGCGCCCGCGTCAATCGCCTGCCCCTGGGCGCCGCCGCGCTGGCCGGCACCACCTTCCCGATCAACCGCCCGCGCGTGGCCGAACTGTTGGGTTTCGACGGTGTTTGCCAGAACTCGCTCGACGCCGTGAGCGACCGTGACTTCGCCATCGAATACAACGCCGCCGCGGCGCTCATCATGGTGCACATCAGCCGCTTCAGCGAAGAACTGGTGCTATGGATGAGCCCGGCCTTCGGCTTCATCGACCTGGCCGACCGCTTCTGCACCGGCTCAAGCATCATGCCGCAGAAGAAAAACCCCGATGTACCGGAACTCGCGCGCGGCAAGACCGGCCGGGTCACCGGCCATCTGATGAGCCTGCTGATGTTGATGAAGGGGCAGCCCCTGGCCTACAACAAGGACAACCAGGAGGACAAGGAGCCGCTGTTCGACACCGCCGACACGGTGATCGACACTCTGCGCATCTTCACCGACATGGTGGGCGGCATCCGCGTCAAGGCCGAGTCGATGGAGCGCACCGCGCTCCAAGGCTACTCCACCGCGACCGACCTTGCCGATTATCTGGTGAAAAAAGGCCTGCCCTTCCGCGACGCGCACGAGGCGGTCGCCCAGGCGGTGCGATTCGCGGTAGAGCGCGGCATCGGCCTGGAAGACATCGGCCTGGAGGATCTGCGCCGGTTCTCACGGCTCATTGGCGAGGACGCGCCCGAGGCGCTCAAGCTCCAGGGCTCATTGGCCGCGCGCGATCACCTCGGCGGCACCGCGCCGAATCAGGTCCGCGCGCAGGTGGCGCGATGGCAGGCTGAACTCAACCAGGCCTGATGTAACGAGGCGGACGGCGCGGCCTTGCCGACCGCCACGCTCAGGCGCGCGGCAGTGTCACACCGTGCTGGCCCTGATACTTGCCACCACGATCCTTGTAGCTGACTTCGCAGACATCGTCGCTCTCGAAGAACAACACCTGCGCGCAGCCCTCGCCAGCATAAATCTTGGCCGGCAGCGGCGTGGTGTTGGAGAACTCCAGGGTCACATAGCCCTCCCACTCGGGCTCGAACGGGGTGACATTCACGATGATGCCGCAGCGCGCATAAGTGCTCTTGCCCAGGCAGATGGTGAGCACGTTGCGCGGGATGCGGAAGTATTCCATCGTGCGCGCCAGCGCAAAGCTGTTGGGCGGAATGATGCAGACGTCGCCGCGAAAATCGACGAAGGATTTTTCATCGAAGTTTTTCGGATCGACGATGGTGCTGTTGATGTTGGTGAAAATCTTGAATTCGTTGGCGCAACGGATGTCGTAACCGTAGCTCGACGTGCCGTAACTGATGATGCGGTGCCCGTCGGCCTCGCGCACCTGCGCAGGCTCGAAAGGTTCGATCATCGCCGTGTTCTGCGCCATGCGGCGAATCCACTGATCGGATTTGATGGTCATGATGAAGGGCAGTGCGGGACAGCCGACTGCTGCAATAAGGCCGATAGGCGCAACCATACCGCATCGCTGGGCGCGTCGATCCGCACACGCTTGCGCCTCGAAGTCTGGCCACCGACCAGATCGACGGCACGGCGCGGCAACTCGCAGCACTCGGCCAGATAAGCCATCAACGCGGCGTTGGCCTTGCCATCGACGGCAGGCGCGCCCAATCGCACACGCAAGGCGGCACCATGCTCGCCATCGAGCTGCGTGCGTCGCGCATTGGGCACCACATGGACATCGAGCACACAGGCCGAGCCATCAGGGTGAAGCCAGGCTGGAAGCGGGTTTGAAATCGACATGGAACATGCGTTGATTCGCACAAGCGCCGTCACGCAAGGCGTCGTTGCCACCATGAAAAAACCCAGGCGATGATCTGCCTGGGTTCTATCGCCTGAAATCGCGCAGCGCGAACCCCCGCGAATCATCGTGAGGGTTCGCTCGATCGCGCCTCAGGGCTTGCTGGTCGGGAACGGCCAGGCGGCTTGCGGGTTCAGCTTGGTTTGCGCAGGCGCGGCCTTCTTGGCCGGTGCAGCCTTCTTGGCCGGTGCAGCCTTCTTCGCAGGCGCAGCCTTCTTGGCCGGAGCTGCCTTCTTGGCCGGAGCTGCCTTCTTCGCAGGCGCAGCCTTCTTCGCGGGCGCGGCCTTCTTGGCCGGAGCCGCCTTCTTCGCAGGCGCAGCCTTCTTCGCCGGAGCTGCCTTCTTGGCGGGCACAGCCTTCTTCGCCGGAGCTGCCTTCTTGGCGGGCGCAGCCTTCTTCGCCGGAACCGCTTTCTTCGCAGGCGCAGCCTTCTTCGCCGGAGCCGCCTTCTTCGCGGGCACAGCCTTCTTAGCGGGGGCAGCCTTCTTGGCCGGTGCTACTTTCTTCGCTGGTGTTGCGGCCTTCTTCGCCGGTGCAGCTTTTTTTGCAGTTGCCATGGTGATTCTCCTTGATCAAGTCTTATGAAGTTGAGCCGGTCGCCAAATCGCGTCCGAGCGCCTCACGGCCCCGCCTCCCGGCGGTCTCCAGTACGGGACATCGGCACGGCGTTCAGCCGGCACCACCTGCGATCGGCTCAGCGCTGATCCGTGCAGGGGATTCACTTCCCTCGGCATCAGGGCCATTGCGGGAAGGAATGAGGAGCGGCGCGCACGGCCCGCATCTCTGGACACCCAGAGCGCGAGGCGCCAGTCGGCGCGCCGAAAACGATTGATCGGGAATTCGGGCATCACCACCGATGCCCCGCGCTGCGCATCGCCGAAAAACAGAGGGGGAGGTTCCACCCTCCGGCGCTGCAGTGCCGGATGTCTTTGGGTGGAATGGACTCGGTCAACAATCACTCTGTTGTGCGTGCTCGCAAGTTATTCAGGCGTCATTCCCAGGAGAGCGCGCCACCCGACTGATACTCGATCACGCGGGTCTCGAAGAAGTTGCGCTCCTTCTTCAGGTCGATCATTTCGCTCATCCAGGGGAAGGGATTTTCTTCATTGGGGAAGATGGCATCGAGACCGATCTGCACCGCACGGCGGTTGGCAATGAAGCGCAGGTAGCCCTTGAACATCGAGGCGTTCAGCCCAAGCACGCCGCGCGGCATGGTGTCTTCGGCGTAGCGGTACTCGAGCTCGACCGCCTGGTGGAACAGGCCGGTGATCTCGCGCTTGAACTCAGGTGTCCACAGGTGCGGATTCTCCAGCTTGATCTGGTTGACCAGATCGATGCCGAAGTTGGTGTGCATGGACTCGTCGCGCAGGATGTACTGATACTGCTCTGCAGCGCCGGTCATCTTGTTTTGCCGGCCCATCGACAGGATCTGGGTAAAACCGACATAGAAGAACAGGCCCTCCATCAGGCACGCGAACACGATGATGGAGCGCAGCAACTCCTGATCGTTGCGCTCGCTGCCGCCGAACGCCGACGTGCGGAAGTTCGGGTTGGTCAGGGTGTCGATGAAGGGAATGAGGAACTCATCCTTGTCGCGGATGGAGGCGATCTCGTGATAGGAGTTGAAGATCTCGCTCTCGTCGAGGCCGATGCTCTCGACGATGTACTGGTAGGCGTGGGTATGAATGGCCTCTTCGAAAGCCTGGCGCAGCAGGTACTGGCGGCACTCGGGGTTGGTGATGTGGCGATAGGTGCCCAGCACGATGTTGTTGGCCGCAAGCGAATCGGCCGTGGTGAAGAAGCCGAGGTTGCGCTTGATGATGAGGCGCTCGTCATCGGTCAGGCCATTGGGGTCTTTCCACATGGCGATGTCGCGCGACATGTTGATTTCCTGCGGCATCCAGTGATTGGCGCAGGAGGCGAGGTATTTGTCCCAGGCCCACTTGTACTTGAAGGGCACGAGCTGGTTGACGTCGGCACGGCAGTTGATGATGCGCTTGTCTTCGGCACGCACGCGAGCATCGGATGCGGCACGCTGGCTGTAGACATCGGCAGCCAGTGACAGCGCGGAAGCCGGTGCGGGGTTGCTGGTCTTGGCTTGCGCAGTGGCCAGCAGGTTGTGGAGTGAACGCTCCGCCAGCGCGCCTTGCGCGGGGGTTGCTGCGTTCGGTTGAGGATCGTCCCAAGTAAGCATGTTGATGACCTTCCGAGAATTATCAAGTGTTCAGCGCAAAGGCTCAACACAGTTGAAGCGGGGATGCATGGTTTGCAGGGCGTGTGTTGTGCAGGCGCATCGCAGTTCGTGCCGCATGATGTCTTGATCGTGGGTTGAAGGGTGCGATGCGCTGATCTGCTGCTGGGCTTGCAGTGGCTGCTGTGCGCGGCTTGGCTTGTTGCTTATTGGCAGGCCTCACACTCAGGGTTGTCGATGCCGCAGAAGCGGATGTCGCCCGACTGCACCACGGCCTGGGCCGAGGCCTGCGTGACTTCGCTGGGCGCCTGCGGCACGGCGTTGAGCTGACCGGCCTTGACGGTGGACTTCTCGGCATGCGTGGCACCAATCGTGCGCAGGTAGTAGGTGGTCTTGAGGCCACGCAGCCACGCGAGCTTGTAGGTTTCGTCCAGCAGTTTGCCCGAGGCGTTGGCCATGTAGATGTTGAGCGACTGCGCCTGATCGATCCACTTCTGGCGACGGGCGGCGGCTTCGATGATCCACTTGGTATCGGTCTCGAAGGCGGTGGCGTACAGCGCCTTGAGGTCGGCCGGAATGCGGTCGATGCGCTGGGTGCTGCCATCGAAGTATTTGAGGTCGGCCACCATCACCGCATCCCACAAGCCGCGCGCCTTCAGGTCGCGCACCAGATACTGGTTGATGACGGTGAACTCGCCCGACAGATTCGACTTGACGTACAGGTTCTGGAAGGTCGGCTCGATGCAGGCGTCCACGCCGACGATGTTGGAAATGGTGGCTGTGGGCGCGATGGCCACGCAGTTGGAATTGCGCATGCCATGCTGCGCGATCTGGGCGCGCAGGGCGTTCCAGTCGAGGGTGCTGGAGGTGTCGGCCTCGACGTAGCCGCCACGCTGCTCGGCCAGCAGCTTCAGGCTGTCCATGGGCAGGATGCCCTGATCCCAAAGCGAGCCGCCATAGCTGCTGTAGCGACCACGCTCGCGCGCCAGTTCGCTCGACGCCCAGTAAGCCTCAAAGCACACCGCCTCCATCGAACGGTCGGCAAACTCCATCGCTTTCTGCGAGCCGTAGGGGATGCGCAGTTGGTACAGGCAGTCCTGAAAGCCCATGATGCCCAGGCCCACCGGACGGTGCTTCATGTTGGCGTTGCGCGCCTTCGCCACGGCGTAGTAGTTGATGTCGATGACGTTGTCGAGCATACGCATGGCGGTCTGCACGGTACGCTTGAGCTTGGCCTGATCGATGACCTTGGCACCGCCCTCGCCATCCTTCAGGTGGGCGACGAGGTTGACCGAGCCGAGGTTGCATACCGCGATCTCGTGCTCGTTGGTGTTGAGCGTGATCTCGGTGCAGAGGTTGCTCGAGTGCACCACGCCGACATGCTGCTGAGGGCTTCGCACATTGCACGCATCCTTGAAGGTGATCCAGGGATGGCCGGTTTCGAACAGCATCGACAGCATCTTGCGCCACAGTTGCACGGCGGGCACGGTCTTGAACAGCTTGAGCTCGCCCAATGCGGCCTTCTGCTCATAGCGGGCGTAGGCCTGCTCGAACGCCTTGCCGAACTTGTCGTGCAGATCGGGCACGTCGGAGGGGCTGAACAGCGTCCAGTCACCGCCCTCCATCACCCGCTTCATGAACAGATCGGGCACCCAGTTGGCGGTGTTCATGTCGTGCGTGCGGCGGCGGTCGTCGCCGGTGTTCTTGCGCAGCTCCAGAAACTCTTCGATGTCCAGATGCCAGGTCTCCAGATAGGCGCAGACCGCGCCCTTGCGCTTGCCGCCCTGGTTCACCGCCACGGCGGTATCGTTGACCACCTTGAGGAAGGGCACCACCCCCTGGCTCTTGCCATTGGTGCCCTTGATGTGGCTGCCCAGCGCGCGCACGCGGGTCCAGTCGTTGCCCAGCCCGCCGGCGAACTTGGACAGCAGGGCGTTTTCCTTAATGGCTTCATAGATGCCGTCGAGGTCGTCGGCCACGGTGGTCAGGTAGCAGCTCGAGAGTTGCGAGCGGCGGGTGCCGGAATTGAACAGCGTGGGCGTGCTCGACATGAAGTCGAAACTCGACAGCAATTCGTAGAACTCGATGGCGCGCGCCTCGCGGTCGATTTCATTGAGCGCCAGGCCCATGGCCACGCGCATGAAAAAGGCCTGCGGCAACTCGATGCGGCGGCCGTCCTTGTTGACGCGGGTGTCGGCACGATTGGCGAGGAAGTAACGGTCGTACAGAGTTTGCAGGCCGAGGTAGTCGAACTGCAGATCGCGCTCGGCCTTGAGCGCCGAGCCCAGGCGAGCGAGATCGAACTGGGCCAGCCGGTCGTCGAGCAGTTCAAGCTCGACCCCTTCCTTGATGCATTGCGGGAAATACTCGGCATAGCGCTGGCTCATCTGCGCCTGGGAAATGTCTTCGTGCAGGGTTTCGCGGCGCATGGTGTGCAGCAGCAGCCGCGCAGTGACCTTGGAGTAATCGGGGTCGCGCTCGATCAGGGTGCGCGCGGCGAGGATGGCGGCCTTGTAGACCTCCAGCATGGGCACGCCGTCGTAGAGGTTGCGCAGCGTTTCGGCCACGATGGGCGCCGCCTTCACGTCGGCGCTCAGATTGGCGCAGGCCGACTCGATAAGGCCGACGAGCGCGGCTTGATCGAGAGGTTTGCGCACACCATCGTCGACCACATGCAGCACGGGCGCGGCGGTCTGTTCGGCAACGGTCGCCTTCTGCTTGGCACGCTCCTGCGCGCGGCGCTCACGGTAGAGCACGTAGGCCCGGGCCACTTCATGCTGGCCGGTGCGCATCAACGACAGTTCGACCTGGTCCTGAATATCCTCGATATGAAAGGTGCCGCCGCTGGGCCGACTGCGGAGCAGCGCGCGCACGACGTTTTCGGTCAGCGCATTCACGGTCTCGCGCATGCTTGCCGAGACAGCCCCCTGACCGCCCTGCACGGCGAGGAAGGCCTTGGTCATGGCCACGGCAATCTTGCCCGGCTCGAAGCCCACCACCGCACCGTTGCGACGAATGATCTTGTAATCCGAAAAATCACCCGATGCGGCCTGCCTCTGCGAGTCCGCTTCTGGATGGGTGAAGTGTGGCGCGACGGGGGTCGGTTCGGTCGTGGGGGCTGTCTGGGACATCAAGTACTCCTCGGGGCAGAAGGTTCGGCGGTGCATGTCCGGCGACGCATGAAGGCGCACGGGCATGGCACGAATGAGCAATGGGGCAGCATCGGAAAACGCACATGACCAAGCCATGCTCAAGCACTGACTGGCTGCGTCACCCGAAGCTCAAAGACACTATATCTAGTGGTCATTTGAAATTCAACCACTATTTGTAGCGTATTTGCAATCGACAGCTCACCCACAGCTTATGCACAGAGTCATGCACAAGCTCAGCATCCGGGAAGACCCGGATCGCGGTCAGAACGACTGAAAGGGAAAGGCTCGCGCGGGCAGGGCCAGGCCGTTCTTCAAGCGCCGCCAATCGAAGCCCGAGCCGGGGTCGGTCTTGCGTCCCGGCGCGATGTCGCTGTGGCCCGCGACCGCGCGCAGGGGATAGCGCGCTAACAGCTCGGCGCCCAGTGCGGTCAGGGTCTCGTACTGCTCTGGTTCGAACGGTTCGTCATCGCTGCCTTCGAGCTCGATGCCGATGCTGAAATCATTGCAACGGTCTCGCCCGGCGAAATGCGAGACGCCCGCATGCCAGGCGCGTTGGTCGCACGAGACGAACTGCGTGAGCACGCCGTCGCGCCCAACGACGAAGTGGGCCGACACCCTGAGGCCTTCGAGTGCAGCAAAGGTTGGATGCGCGAGCGGATCGAGGCGGTTGCAGAACAACTGCTCGATCGCATCGCCGCCGTACTGGCGCGGCGGCAGCGCGATGCAATGAATCACCAGCAGGTCGATCGGCATGCCGACGGGTCGGTCGTCGCAGTTGGGCGAAGGCATGTGGCGGGCATGGGGCATCCATCCCGGCCCTGCCGCGTCGGCTTCGGTGACTGCGGCCATGATCAGGCAGAGCCATCCGGCGCATCCGCCGGATCACGGATGTCCAGTCGTTCCATGCGGTAGCGGATCTGGCGCAGGTTCAGGCCCAGCAATTGCGCGGCTGCGGTGCGATTGAAGCGGGTGCGTCGCAAGGCCTCGCACAGAATGCTGCGCTCGACCTGGTCGAGATAGGCGCCGAGATCGGGCGGCAGCGGCGTCTGGGCGACGAACTGCGCCATCGGAATCTGCGCGGACTGCTGCGAATCATCAACGACAGGCTCGGGCTTGAGGACGGGCGGTGCCGAAGCTGTTGGCAGCGCCGCAGTCGAACTTACCGAAGCGGCTGGCTCGGCAGCGACGGGCGCGGGTGCGCCGCTCTGCAGCTCGATGTCGTCCGGCCCGAGCAGATCCTGCGCCGCCAGGGCCGCCGCGCGATGCAGCAGGTTCTCGAGTTCACGCACATTGCCCGGGAACCGATGTTGACGCAGGTGCTGCAGCGCCGCCGGGCTCAGCCGCAGGCCGGGCCGGGCGTTGTCGCGGCGGATGTCCGCCAGCAAGGCCTCGACGAGCACGGGAAGATCGTCCAGACGCTCGCGCAGCGGAGGCAGCGACACGGCAATGACGTTGAGGCGGTAAAACAAATCCTGCCGGAACTGGCCCTGCTCCACCATCCGCTCAAGATGGCGGTGCGTGGCGCTGACCAGCCGCACATCCACGGCCACTTCGGCGGTCTCGCCCACCGGACGGACACGCCGCTCCTGCACCGCGCGCAGCAGCTTGGCCTGCATCGCCAACGGCAGCTCGCCGATCTCGTCGAGAAACAGCGTGCCGCCCTGCGCTGCGGCAAAAAAGCCGGCATGGTCGGTCATCGCCCCGGTAAACGCACCTTTGCGATAACCGAAAAACTCGGCCTCCAGCAATTGCTCGGGTATGGCGCTGCAGTTCACCGGCACGAAGGGCCCACCGGCGCGGGCGCTGCATTCGTGCACGGCCCGGGCGGCCAGCTCCTTGCCCGTGCCCGACTCGCCGTGAATCAGCACCGGCGCCATGCTGCGCGCCACGCGCTGCAGCGTCTGCTTGAGCGCGCGCATCACGCCGGACTCGCCCACCATGCGTTGCAGCGCACTGCTGGTCGGCGCCTTGACCTCCACGTCGGCCGTGGCAAGGGCCGCATGCACGGTGCGGCGCAGCGCGGCCAGATCGACCGGCTTGCTCAGGTAATCGAACGCGCCCGCCTTGAGTGCCGCCACTGCGTTTCCGGCACTGCCGTAGGCGGTGATGACAATGGACTTCTCGTGCCGATCGGGCTGGGCCTCCAGCCAGCGCAACAGATCCAGACCCTCGCCGTCAGGAAGCCGCATGTCGGTGAGCATGAGCGCATAGTGCCGCCTCAACAAAAGATCGCGCGCCTGCGCAACGCTTGCCGCCACGTCGATCTGCCAACCTTCATGCACCAGGCTCAAGGTGTAGAGCTCGCGCAAGTCGGGTTCATCGTCGACGATGAGAATGCGCACATCCGCTGAATTCATGCTTCGGGGCCCGGTGCGATCTGGATGACAAAGGCGCCGCGCGCCTGGGGCGTGCCTTCGCGCTCGATGCGATAGACCAGGCGCGCGCCATTGCGCAGACACAGTTCGTGGGAAATATACAGGCCCAGCCCCACGCCGCGGCTGCTGGTGGTGCGAAACGGCTCGAACAACTGCGCGCGCAGTTCGGCGTCGATCAATGGGCCGTCGTTGGAGACCTGGATTTCACGCACCCGCTCGGCGCCCAGTTGCCGGATCTCGATGGCCCGCGGCTGGTTGCTGGCGTAGCGCCGGGCATTGCTCAGCAGATTGACCAGAATCCGGCGCAGGTGCAGGGCATCGAAGCGGATCTGCGCCGCATCATCCTGAATGAACAGACCGATGCGACCTTCGTCGGGCTTGTCGAACTCGGCGTGAAGCTCGCGCATCAGCGGGGCGCAGGGCATCAGGCCGATGTCGCGCGGCGCGGTGCGTCCGAGCTCCAGCACATCTTCCACGGTCCGGTTGATGCGCTCCACGTTCTGGCCAATGAGGTGGTGTAGCCGTTCGAGCTGCGCCGGATCGGCCGCGTACTCGCGGGCCAGCTGGTTGGCCTGACCGATCGCTCCCAATGGGTTGCGGATCTCGTGCGCCACACTGGCCACCAGCCGGCCCATGGCCGCCAGCTTCTCCTGCTGGATGCGGGCATCGATTTCGCGCAGGTCCTGAAGCACGATGAGGTAGCCTGTGCCGCCGGGCAGATTGTCCAGCCTCGATAAACGCAGCAGCAGCTTGCGCCCCGCCGGGGTGCGCACCTGCACTTCCAGTTCGTCCTCGCCGTCGATGGCCATGCGCTCGACCTCCTGCCGCACCGCCTCGGCCGCCGGCAGCTCGCGCAGCGCCTTGCGCCCCCCCAGCCAGCGCGCCGTGACCGCATCGCTCCACGGCAGATCGAGCAGATGCTGCGCCGCCGGATTGAGCGCCTCCAGCACCATGTGTCCATCGACGACCATGACGCCGTCGCGCTGTGCCTCGATCACCCGCTGGTTCAGCGCCATCTGACGCCGTGCGATGGACTCACTGGCCGTCGCCCTCGCCTCCTGGCGGGCGAGACGTTGCGACAACTGCCAGGTCAGCACCGCCACGGCGAAATAGGCGATGCCGACAAAGGCCGCGTTGAGCATGCGCTGCTCGGCCTCCGCCACGCCGCCCATCATCGCGAACGCGGCACCGCCCAGCAGGATCAGTGTCACCAGAGCCGCGACGAACATCGTGAGCGACAAAGTGCCATAGATGCCAGCGGCCAGCACCGGCAAGGCATAGATCAGCGCGAATTCGCGCGCCGGGTAGCCCGCGGTGAACTGCAGGGTGCTGAACGCCAGAAGATCAACGGCGATCGCAATCAACACCTGCCAGGCCAGACCGCCCGTGCGAAAAAAACTCCACCACAGACTCAGGGCGGTCAGCACCAGGTAGGCCAGCGCAACCCAGTAGCCAAGGCCGGAGGTGGGTTCGCCTTCGCCATGCCCTTTGGCCTGCAGCATGGGCAGCAACACCAGCCAGGCCAGCAGCATCAGCGCCATGACCACCCGCGCCGCGGCCAGGACGCGAAAGGTGCGCAAGCGCTCGCGTCCCAGGCGGGACGACGGCACCAAAGCCGAGCCCGACGAAGCACCTGTCGGCGCAAACATGGACCGCGCGAACGCGCTCTCGGCGGTAGGCGCCGCGGGCGATTTACGACCCCAGACGGGCATGCTCTTCGCTGCAGTACGGCTTGCCATCTCGCCAGACGCAGCGGCTGGCGGGAGAGTGCACCCCGCAGTGCGAGCAGGGCAGCATCGCTTCAGGAATTTTCGGCTTGGGAGGCGGTTGCGGAGGGCGCACACTGCGGGGCTGCTGCGCCTTCTTGATGAACATCAGCCCGACGATCACCACCACGAACAGAACAAGGTACTTCATCGCTGCAAAATCACCTGCAGCACAAAGCGCGAGCCGACGTAGGTGAGCATCAGCAGCACCGTGCCGCCGAACAGCCAGCCCAGGGCGCGCGTTCCACGCCATCCCAGGAACACCCGGCCGAACATCAGCACCGCAAAAATGAGCCACGAAGCGATGCCGAACACCGCTTGGTGATTGAACTCGAAGGGCTTGCCGAACAATTCCTCACTGAACGTGGCGGCAAACACGAGCGAGGCCGTCAACAGCACAAAGCCCACGCCGGCCAGCCGATAAGTCAGCTTTTCGAGGGTGAGCAAGGGCAGGCTGCGTGACACCCCCGACACCGCCCCCTTGCCCCGGTGCAGCGAGCGCTCGGCCGTCCACAGCAGAATGCCATGCAGCACCGCGGCGCCGAACAGGCCGTAGGCGGCGATGCCCATCGCCCAGTGCAGGGCAAAGGTGGGGCCGGCGCCATACGGCGGCGTGAAGGTGCCCGGAAAGACCCAGCTCAGAAGAATGGACATGGCCGCCAGCAGGCAGATCCAGCTCCGCAGCTTCTGCAAGGGGTAGTAGAGGCTTTCCACCCAATACACCGCCGCGACCAGCCAGAAGGTGACAGAGAGCGCCTGCGCGAAGCCGAAATGCGGCTGCAGCTCGCCGTGCAGCACCATGGCGAAAGTGATGGTCTGAGCGATCCAGGCCAGCGCCATCACCCAGGTCGACCAGCGCTCGGGCCGTGGTTTCGCCCCAGGCTCGCCGCCCTGCGCGTCACCCGACGCCATGGCGGGCACGGGACGCGACAACACCGCCGCCAGCATATAGAAGGCGAACGCGAGGCTATTCACTAAAATCGACATATTCCAAGTTTAACCGACCCCCCTGCGGCCAGCCGACGCCACGCAAGGCAAAACCAGACCGGTAGAAGGCTCTGCGTCTGCCCTGCACCCGAACTCTCCACGCCTCATGCTCAACAACCTCACCCAACGTCTGTCCCGCGTGGTCAAGACCCTCAAGGGCGAAGCACGCATCACCGAGTCCAATATTCAGGACATGCTGCGCGAAGTGCGGCTCGCACTGCTCGAAGCCGATGTGGCACTGCCGGTCGTGAGGGAGTTCACCGCCCGCGTCAAGGAAAAGGCGCTAGGGCAGGAAGTCGTCGGCTCTCTCACCCCTGGGCAGGCGTTGGTGGGGGTGGTGCAGCGCGAACTGGCCGATCTCATGGGCGGTGATGCCGTGCCGCTCAACCTCGCCACTCAGCCTCCGGCCATCGTGCTCATGGCCGGTCTGCAGGGCGCGGGCAAGACCACGACCACCGCCAAACTGGCGCGGCTGCTGACCGAGCGGCAGAAGAAAAAGGTGCTCACCGTCTCGTGCGACGTGTACCGGCCGGCGGCCATCGCCCAGTTGCAGACGGTCACGGCGCAGGCGGGCGCGGAGTTCTTTCCGTCTTCGCCGCAGGACAAGCCGCTGGACATCGCCCGCCGCGCGGTCGATTACGCGCGCAGCCACCACTTCGACGTCCTCCTCGTCGATACAGCCGGTCGCCTGTCGGTGGACGAGGCCATGATGCGCGAGATTCAGGAACTGCACGGCGCGCTCAAGCCCATCGAGAGCCTGTTCGTGGTCGATGCCATGCAGGGCCAGGACGCTGTGAACACCGCACGGGCCTTCCACGACACCCTGCCGCTGACGGGCATCGTGCTGACCAAGCTCGATGGCGACGCCCGCGGCGGTGCGGCGCTGTCGGTGCGTCAGGTCACCGGGGCGCCGATCAAGTTCGCCGGGGTGTCGGAGAAGATCGACGGCCTCGAGCCCTTCGACCCGCGCCGCATGGCAGACCGCATTCTGGGCATGGGCGACATCCTCGCGCTGGTGGAGCAGGCGCAGCGTCAGGTCGACATCGACGCCGCGCAGCAACTCGCCGCCAAGGTGAAGTCGGGCGCCCAGTTCGATCTCAACGACTTTCTGATGCAACTGCAGCAGATGAACAAGATGGGCGGCCTGCAGGGCATGCTCGACAAACTGCCGGCCGAAATGCAGGCCAAGGCCGGACAGGCCGACATGAACCGCGCCGAGCGCGACATGCGCCGCATGCAAGGCATCATCCACAGCATGACCCCGCAGGAACGCCACAAGCCCGAAGTCATCAAGGCCACGCGCAAGCGCCGAATCGCCGCCGGCGCCGGCGTTCAGGTGCAGGACGTCAACCGCCTGCTCAAACAGTACGAGCAGATGCGCGACATGATGAAAAAAATGAAGGGCGGCAAGATGTTCAAGATGATGCAGCGCATGGGCGGCATGATGCCGCGCTGAACCGGCTCACGCCGAGACGTGCAAAGTCTTCAACCCGAACCACCCGCCACCAGCCAGCGTTGGCGTGCGGCAAGCACCGCATCGGGATAGGCGGCCCGGCCGCGCGAGCCGTTGTAGCGGCCCAGGGCGTAGAACAGGTTGCCGTTCTCGATGTTCAGATAGTGCCGCAGGATCACGCAGCCGTAGCGAAGATTGACCTGCATGTGAAACAGGCTGGTGATGTCGCCATTGCCGATCTGTTTAGTCCAGAACGGCATGACCTGCATATAGCCCATCGCGCCGGCCGATGAGATGGCGTACTTCTTGAACCCGCTTTCCACCTGGATTAAGCCCAGGATCAGCGCGGGTTCCAGTCCGGCGCGGTGAGATTCATACCAGACGGTCTGTAGAAAATCGCGGCGTACCGAAAACCCGGGAATCCGGTACTGCAGTCGTGCCGATTCGGTCGCCAGCCACACCCAGTACTGGGCAAAATGATCGGCGTCTCGAAAGTGCGGCTGCGGCGGCGGCGCCTCGGCGATCTGCGCCGCCAGCGCAGTGCGCACGGCGTCGCTGAGCTGCTCTTCCTTCTGCGCACCGGCCCAGGCCGGGGCCGCTGGCAGCCCCCAGCCCGAAACGACGGCAGCCCCGAGCCCTGCCATCCGCACCAGACAATGGCGGCGGGAAAGACGCCTCATACACCCCGGCCTTGTCGAAAACAGACTCAGCGCTTGAGCCGGGCCTGCAATTGCGCTGATGCTTCGGCCAGTGGCAGCAAGGTCGGCGCGGCATCGCGGCGATGCTGGTATTCCACCGTGCCGTCCTTGAGCCCACGATCGGACACCACCAGACGATGCGGCACGCCGATCAGTTCCCAGTCGCCGAGCATCACCCCGGGACGCTCGCCACGATCATCCAGCGCCACATCCACGCCGGCCGCCAGAAGCTCGGTGTGGAGTGCATCCGCCGCCTCGCGCACAGCCTCGCTGCGGTCGTAGCCGATGGGGCAGATCACCGCGGTGAACGGCGCGATCGCATCGGGCCAGATCATGCCCTTGGCGTCATGGTTCTGCTCGATGCAGGCGCCGAGAATGCGGGTGATGCCGATGCCGTAGCAGCCCATTTCCAGCGTCTGCGATTTGCCCTTGTCGTCAAGAAAGGTCGCGCCCATCGCGGCTGAATACTTGGTGCCGAGGTAGAACACATGCCCGACCTCGATCCCCCGGCAGATGGATAGCAGGCCCTTGCCGTCCGGACTCGGGTCGCCCGCCAGCACATTGCGGATGTCGGCCACTTCGGGCTCGGGTAGGTCGCGCCCCCAATTCACGCCGGTGTAATGAAAATCGGCGGCATTGGCGCCGACGACGAAGTCGCTCATATTGGCAACGGTGCGGTCGGCGATCACTCGAACCGGCTGCAGGGTGCCCAAAGGCCCCAGATAGCCCGGAGGCGTGCCGAAGGCGGCCACGATCTCGGCTTCGGTCGCCATGCGGGTGTTGGCCAGACCGGCAAGCTTGCCCACCTTGACCTCGTTGACCGCATGATCGCCGCGCACCAGCAGCAGCACGAGCGACGGCTGTTGCCCTGGCTTGTCGGCATCGACTGCCAGCACCACCGATTTGATCGTCTGCTGCAACGGGATGCCCAGCAACGCGGCGACATCCTCGCATTTCGCCGCGCCCGGCGTGGGCGTCTTGCGCAGGTCTTGGGTGGGCTGGGCACGCGTGGCGATCAAGGAGAGCGCCTCGGCCTTTTCGATGTTGGCGGCATAGTCGGACGCCTCGCAGTACGCGATGGCGTCTTCACCGGTCTCGGCGATGACGTGAAACTCATGGCTGAGCGACCCGCCGATGGCGCCCGAATCAGCCGCCACCGCGCGGAACTCGAAACCAAAGCGCTGAAAGATGCGCACATAGGCATCGAACATCGCGCGGTAGCTGACCTGTGCCGACTCAAAATCGCGGTCGAAGGAGTAGGCATCCTTCATGGTGAATTCGCGCGCCCGCATCACACCAAAGCGCGGCCGACGTTCGTCGCGAAACTTGGTCTGGATGTGATAGAAGTTCAGCGGCAACTGACGCCAGCTACGCACCTCGCTGCGCACCAGATCGGTCACGACCTCTTCTGAAGTCGGCTGGATCACGAAGTCGCGGTCATGGCGGTCCTTGATGCGCAGCAGCTCGGGGCCGAACTTGTCCAGTCGGCCCGTTTCCTGCCAGAGCTCGGCGGGCTGCACCACCGGCATGAGCAGCTCGATGGCGCCCGCCCGATTCATTTCCTCGCGCACAATGGCCTCAACCTTGCGGATGCTGCGCAGGCCCAACGGCAGGTAGCTGTAGAGCCCGGCGGCGTGTTTCTTGATCATGCCCGCGCGCAGCATCAGCGCCTGGCTGCGAACATCGGCATCGGCCGGATCGTCTTTCTGGGTGGAAATGAAAAAGCGGGAAATTTTCATGCGTAGCGGCGTGTGCGCCGACATTGTGGAGACATCGAGAGGTGGACTGAACGGGCCAGCGCCCGGGGCGCATCATCAGGCCTCTTCGACCTGTGGAAATCCCCCCTGCAACGGCGGCGTCGCTGCCTATAATCGGATTGAGAATTCTAAAAGATCGAGGATCAGGCGATGTTGGATCGCGAAGGCTACCGTCCCAACGTGGGCATCATCCTGCTCAACGCCAGAAATCAGGTGTTCTGGGGCAAGCGTGTACGGGCGCATTCCTGGCAGTTTCCCCAGGGCGGCATCAACCCGGGCGAAACCCCCGAGCAGGCGATGTACCGCGAACTGCACGAGGAGGTTGGCCTCGACCCTTGCCACGTCCGCATCATCGCCCGCACCCGGCACTGGCTGCGCTACGACGTGCCCAGCCACTTCGTTCGCCGCGACAGCCGCGGCATCTACAAAGGGCAGAAGCAGATCTGGTATCTGCTGCGCCTGACCGGCCGCGATTGCGATGTCTGCCTGCGCGCCACCGAGCACCCCGAGTTCGATGCCTGGCGCTGGAACGAATACTGGGTTCCGCTCGACAACGTGATCGAGTTCAAGCGAGAGGTCTATCAACTGGCGCTGACCGAACTCGCCGCTTTCCTGCCCAAGGCCGAGCCACGCACGCGTTTCCTGCGCGCCAATCTACGCCATCGTCATGATGGGCCGGCAGCGGTTGCCGAGAACGGCGCTCCGCCCTCCCCCACCTCTCCCCTAACCACCCCGGATCCGGCATGATGGTCTCGCGATCCGAGTCCGTGCGCATCGCCCTGCTGGCCTTTCTGGGTTGCATGCTCACCCTGGCGCCCCGTGCCCATGCGCAGTCCAGCAGTGACGAAGGCTGGTTCGGCGCCAAGACCGCCGCAGCCGAGGCCCCCGTCTCCCTTCCCGCCGCGCCCACAGACCTCGTGCACGTGCACATCACCGCCAGTGGCTCGCTGCAGTTCTATGTCGACCGGGCTTCGGTCTCGGTGGAGCCGGGTCAGACCGTGCGCTACACCCTGGTCGGAAAAACGCCCAATGGCCCGAGCAACATCACCTTCGAGGGCATCAACTGCGTCACGCGCCAGTGGAAGCTCTATGCGCTCTGGAACGACGTCAGCAAGCAGTGGGTCAAGGCAACCTCAAGCGAATGGCAGCGCATACCCGAAAGCGGCGCGACGCGTGTGCATTCCACCCTGTACCGCGACGATTTCTGCCTTAACCAGTCGGTCAGAGGCTCTGCCGCCGACTTGGTGCGTCGCATCGAACTGGGGCTGCACGCCCCGTCTTCACTCTCGAACTGAACCAGGGCCGAACCGCCTCACAGAAACACCATGTTGTCGCGGTGGATCAGTTCGGGCTCCTCGCTGAATCCGAGTATGGCCTCAATGTCCGAAGACGGACGGCGCATGATGCGCCGGGCCTGCGACGCGGCGTAATTGCTCAACCCCCGGGCGATTTCAGCACCGCCGCTGTCTTGCACCGCAATGACATCGCCCCGCTCGAAGTCACCCTGAACCTCGACGACGCCCACGGGCAGCAGACTCGCACCCTGCGCACGCAGTCGGCGGGCGGCGCCATCGTCCACCCTCACCCAGCCGCGCAGTTGCAGGTGATCGGCCATCCACTGTTTGCGCGCCGCGAGTTTGGCATGTCCGGCCAGGAGCTGGGTGCCGACGATTTCGCCCTGCGCCAGCCGTATCAGTACATCGGGCTCGCGGCCACTCGCAATGACGGTATGCGCGCCACTGCGCGCCGCGCGCCGTGCTGCGGTGACCTTGGTAGCCATACCACCGGTGCCTATGCCCGTGCCGGCACCGCCGGCCATGGCCTGCAAGGTGGCGTCCTCGGCGTCGGCCTGGGCGATGAGCGTGGCGTCGGCATGTTTGCGCGGGTCGGCGCTGTAAAGACCAGACTGGTCGGTGAGGATGATGAGCACATCGCCCTCCACCAGATTCGTGACCAACGCACCCAGGGTATCGTTGTCACCGAACTTGATCTCGTCGGTGACCACCGTGTCGTTCTCGTTGATGACGGGCACGACACCCTGCTCCAACAGGGTCAGCAGAGTCGTGCGGGCGTTGAGGTAGCGCTGGCGATCGGCCAGATCGGCGTGGGTCAGCAAGACCTGCGCAGCGACCATGCCGCGCTGCCGAAACGCTGTTTCGTAGGCTTGCGCCAGCCCCATCTGACCCACGGCCGCCGCAGCCTGCAATTGATGCATTTCACGCGGCCGCTGCGACCAGCCCAGACGGCGCATGCCTTCGGCGATAGCGCCGCTGGAAACCAGAATCACATCTTTGCCTGCCGCGCGCAATCCGGCAATCTGCCCGGCCCAGCGAGACACGGCCTCGAGATCGACGCCGCGCCCCTCATTGGTCACGAGACTGGAGCCGACCTTGATGATGATGCGTCGCGCGGCTTGCACGACGGAACTCGATGGCTTCAATTCAGGGGCTGACATCGTCGAGGGAATCATTACGGAAGCGGGGATCGGGTTCGACGGTTTCGACCGGCTTGCTCTGCCCAATGTGTTCGGCAATCGCATGCAGCAAAGGGTCGAGGCCCTCGCGCGCCAGCGCCGAGATCGGGAATACCGGGCCCTTGTAGCGCAAGCGACGCACCAGGTTTTTCACCGCCGTCTCACGTTCACCCTCGGGCAAAAGATCGAGTTTGTTGAGCACCAGCCAGCGCGACTTGGCCGCCAACTCGGCATCGTATTTTTTCAGTTCGGCCACGATGGCGCGCACATCCTTGACCGGATCGGCACCCTCTTCCACGGGCGCCATATCCACGATGTGCAGCAGCAGCTTGGTGCGCTGCAAATGGCGCAAAAACTGGTGCCCGAGCCCCTGCCCCTCCGCCGCGCCTTCGATCAACCCGGGAATGTCGGCAATGACGAAGCTCCGGCCAGGCCCCAGACGCACCACGCCAAGATTGGGATACAGCGTGGTGAAGGGGTAGTCGGCAATTTTGGGCCGGGCGTTCGACACCGCCGCGATCAAGGTACTCTTGCCCGCATTGGGCATGCCTAGCAAACCCACGTCGGCCAGCACCTTCAGTTCCAGGCGCAGTTTGCGGTGTTCGCCCTCTTGTCCCTTGGTCGATTCGCGCGGCGCCCGATTCACGCTCGACTTGAAGTGCAGATTGCCCAGGCCGCCCTGGCCACCGCGAGCGATGATGATCTCCTGTCCGTCCTGAACCAGATCGGCGATCAGTTCGTTCGTTTCCGCGTCATAAATCAGGGTGCCGACTGGCATGCGCAGCACCTTGTCGTCGCCACCCGCGCCATACTGATCCGCACCGCGCCCATGCTCGCCATTGCGGCCGCGATGCAGCTTGGAAAATCGGAAATCCACCAGGGTGTTGAGATTGACGTCGGCACGCGCAATGACATGCCCGCCACGGCCGCCATCACCGCCGTTCGGGCCGCCAAAGGGAATGAATTTTTCACGGCGAAACGACACGCAGCCGTTGCCGCCGTTGCCGGCGTGCGCTTCGATCACGACTTCATCGACAAATTTCACGGTGCACTCGTTTCGCAGAAAAAACAGAAAACCCCGGCAGGTGATGCAGGCACACGCGTCGCGTGCTTTGCGTCACCATGCCGGGGCGTGGGTGGGGTTTTCACCCCGATCCGGCCACAGAAGTGCCGGATCAGTCGATCGGACCAGACGATCGAGCCGAACGATTAATTGGCCACGACGGAAACCGTCTGCCGATTGAACGCGCTCTTCACCTCGAATTCAACGCGGCCATCGACCAGCGCGAACAGAGTGTGGTCTTTGCCCATGCCGACATTGTGACCGGCGTGGAACTTGGTGCCACGCTGGCGCACGATGATGCCGCCGGCCGAAATGCCCTGGCCGCCATACACCTTCACGCCAAGCCGTTTGGCTTCTGAGTCGCGACCGTTGCGCGTCGAGCCGCCGCCCTTTTTCTGTGCCATGTCTGCTACTCCTTAGGCCGAGATCGTTTCGATCTGAAGCTCGGTGTAATTCTGCCGATGCCCCTGATGCTTCTGATAGTGCTTGCGGCGACGCATCTTGAAAATGCGCACCTTGTCGTGCCGCCCGTGCGACAGCACCTTGGCCGTCACCTTTGCACCGTCGACCAGGGGGGTGCCGAACTTGGCGTCTTCACCGTTGACCACGGCAAGCACCTCTTCCAGCACAATGTCCTGACCTACGTCTGCCGGCATCTGTTCTACCTTGATTTTTTCGCCAGCTGCAACACGGTACTGCTTGCCGCCGGTTTTTATGACCGCATACATAGTTCACCTCTGAAAAATCGTGCGTGCCGACTGCCGACCCATTCGATCGACCCGTCAGCCTCAGCACGGACCACCGGACACTCGCAAGGCCAACCACCGCCCTGCTTTTGAGTATGGCCGCATTTGCCGCCACGCAATGTCCGGAAAAAGCCCACAATTCTAGCATCCATTGCGAGTTTCGCCAGACCTGCACCAACATCGTTGCCCGGGTGCCATCGAACAGAGCGTGAAGACGGCAGACCGTGCGCGCTCCTTCTTAGAATGGCTGCACGTCGCAAAAGATCAAAAACTGTCAACCAGCATTCGATTCGCAACTGGCCCATTCATGCCGTTCCCATCCACGCAAACACCCGACATGGCCCGTGCGCCGACGATTCATGACGTCTTTGCGCCGATCAAGGACGACATGGCCTGCGTCGACCAGGCCATTCACGCGCATCTCGCCTCCGAGGTCGCGCTGATCAACACCATCGGCGGCTACATCGTCGCCGGCGGTGGCAAACGGCTGCGCCCTGCGCTGCTTCTGCTCGTGGCCCAGGCATTGGGCTTTCGCGGCACCCAACAGCATGTCATGGCCGCTGTCGTGGAATTGATCCATACCGCCACACTGCTGCACGATGACGTGGTGGATGAGTCATCGATGCGCCGTGGACGTGAGACATCCAACGCGCTTTTCGGCAACTCGGCGAGCGTGCTGGTGGGCGATTTCCTTTATTCGCGCGCATTCCAGATGATGGTTTCCGTCGGCAATATGCGCATCCTCGACATCCTGGCCGACGCCACCAACGTGATTGCGGAGGGCGAAGTCCTGCAACTCCTCAACATGCACGACCCCGAGGTCGACGAGCAACGCTACCTTCAGGTCATCCGGTTCAAGACGGCGAAACTGTTCGAGGCCGCCGCTCGCATTGGCGCCGTGCTGGCCGACTCAACAGTGCAGACGCAAGAACAGTTGGCCCTGGCCGGGCGCAGTTTCGGCACCGCCTTCCAACTGATCGACGATCTACTGGATTACAACGGCAATTCCGCTGAACTTGGCAAGAACATCGGCGACGACCTGCGCGAAGGCAAGCCGACACTGCCGCTGATCATCGCCATGCGTCAAGGCACCACCCCGCAACGCGCCCTCATTGAAAACGCCATTCGCCAGGGCGACACCTCCGTTCTCGATGACGTCATGGACATCGTCCAGAGCTGTGGCGCGATGGAAGCGGTGCGCAAGGCTGCGCAAGACGAAATTCGCATCGCAGAACAAGCGCTCCACCCCTTGCCCGCTAGCCCTGCCCGGCAGGCTCTGCTAGACTTATGCGCTTACTCTTTGGGACGCACGGTCTGATCTCGTTGAAGCAAGATGAGAGCTGTTGCGATTCATTCACGAGATCGGGGTGTAGCTTAGCCTGGTAGAGCGCTACGTTCGGGACGTAGAGGCCGGAGGTTCGAATCCTCTCACCCCGACCAAGATTCAGAAAACGGCCGCCATCGTGTTCACGGTGGGCGGCCGTTTTTATTGGTCGTGTCGCCCGCGCCATCAAGACCGCCACAATCGTGCCGTTACACCTCTAAACTGTGGATTTTTCACGCCATCCACCTTGCGAGGGCGGCGTGAAGGATTTACAAACCCGCTCGGTCGCCCGCATCATGAGGGGCCTATTCTCTGCAGCGCCATGTCAGCCACCACGATTGCCGCATCTGCCTCACCGCCGTCCAAGGTCCTGCCCGGCCTTGCGCACGCTTTGGTGCAGGCCGAACTGCTGCCGCGGACGCTGGTTGAGCAGATTCATCAGCGCAGTCAGGAGACGCGCAGCAGTTTCATTGCCACGCTCATCGGCAGCGGCTCCATGAATGCGCCCGATCTGGCGCACTGGGTGAGCAAGACTTTTTCATTGCCGCTGCTCGACTTGGACGCCTACGACCCGACCCGCCTGGCGACTGGCGCGATCGACTCCAAGATCATCCAGGGCTACAAGGTGCTGCCGCTGCTCAAGCGCGGCAACCGTCTGGTGGTGGCGACCGCCGATCCCGCCGATCACGAGGCCGAGGACAAGATCAAGTTTCAGTCGCAGGCGCAGATCGAGCTGGTCGTCGTCGAATACGACAAGCTGACTCGCATCATCGATCAGGCCGGACAGTCGGCCAACAGCCAGATTTCGGCACTCGTTGGCGAAGACTTCGATCTGGGCGACCTCAGCGACGGCAGCGAAGCCACGGAAACCAAGGACCAACAAGCCGCCGAGGTCGACGATGCACCCGTGGTGCGGTTTCTGCAGAAGATGCTGATCGACGCCATCAATATGCGGGCTTCCGATCTGCATTTCGAGCCCTTCGAGCATTTCTACCGCATCCGGTTTCGTGTCGATGGCGAGCTGCGCGAAATCGCCCAGCCGCCGGCCTCGATCAAGGAAAAGCTCGCCTCGCGCATCAAGGTCATTTCCAAGCTCGACATCGCCGAACGCCGCGTGCCGCAGGACGGGCGCATGAAACTGCGCGTCAGCCCGGAGAAGTCCATCGACTTTCGTGTCAGCACCCTTCCCACCCTGTATGGCGAGAAGATCGTGATGCGGATTCTCGATTCGTCCGCCGCCAAGCTGGGTATCGATGCGCTGGGCTACGAGCCCGAGGAACGCGAAAAACTGGTGCGCGCCATTCACCGACCTTACGGCATGATTCTGGTAACGGGGCCAACGGGCAGCGGCAAGACCGTCTCGCTTTACACCTGCCTGAACCTGCTCAATCAGCCAGGGGTCAACATCTCCACCGCTGAAGACCCCGCGGAAATCAATCTACCCGGCGTGAATCAGGTCAACGTCAACGAAAAAGCCGGTCTAACCTTTGCCAATGCGCTGCGTGCCTTTCTGCGGCAGGATCCGGACATCATCATGGTCGGTGAGATTCGCGATCTGGAAACCGCCGACATCTCCATCAAGGCGGCGCAGACTGGTCACCTGGTGCTCTCCACGGTGCACACCAACGACGCGCCGACCACGCTGACCCGGCTTATGAACATGGGTGTGCCCGCGTTCAACATCGCCTCCAGCGTGATTCTCATCACGGCGCAACGCTTGGCGCGCAAGCTTTGCAGTCAGTGCAAGACGCCGGCCGATCTGCCCGCCGAAACCCTGCTCGAAGCCGGTTTCCAGGAGGAAGACCTCGATGGACGCTGGAAGCCCTACAAGGCCGGCAAATGCAATGCCTGCGGCGGCACCGGCTACAAAGGACGTGTCGGCATCTACCAAGTCATGCCGATTTCCGAGGAAATACAACGCATCATCCTTAATCACGGCACAGCCATGGACATTGCAGAGCAGGCGCGCAAGGAGGGCGTGCGCTCGCTGCGCGAGTCCGGGTTGCTCAAGGTGAAACAGGGGGTCACCTCCCTGGAAGAAATCATCGCCGTGACCAACGAGTAAACGGGGGAAGCACCATGGCTACAGCGACGGCGCGAACGGCGAAGGAAGCGCTTTTCGAGTGGGAAGGCAAGGACCGGCAAGGCAAGCTCCAGCGCGGAGAATTGCGCGCAGGCAGCGAAGCCATCGTTTCGGCCGCGCTGCGACGCCAGGGCATTCTGGTCACCAAGGTCAAGAAGCGTCGGCTGACCAGCGGCAAGGCGATCAAGGCCAAGGACATTTCCACCTTCACGCGGCAGATGTCCACCATGATCAAGGCCGGCGTACCGCTGCTGCAGTCCTTCGACATCGTCGGGCGGGGGCACCCCAACCCGAACATGGCCCGGCTGATCATGGACATCCGCAGCGACGTGGAAACCGGCACCAGCCTGTCCAACGCCTTCCGCAAGCATCCCAAATACTTCGATGCGCTCTACTGCAACCTGGTCGAGGCTGGTGAAACGGCCGGTATGCTCGAACTGGTGCTCGACCGTCTGGCCACGTATCAGGAGAAGTCGCTGGCCATCAAGAGCAAGATCAAGAGCGCGCTTACCTACCCGATTGCGGTGATGGTCGTGGCCTTCGTGGTCGTGTCCATCATCATGCTGTTCGTCGTGCCGGTGTTCACCGAGGTGTTCTCGCAGTTCGGCGCCAGCCTGCCCGCCCCCACCCTGATGGTGGTGGCCATGTCCAATTTCTTCGTGCATTACTGGTACATCCTGTTCGGCACCATCTTTCTTGGCGGGTACTTTTTCCTGCAGTCGTGGAAGAAGTCGGTCAAGATGCAGGAAACCATGGATCGCCTGCTGCTGCGCGTCCCCGTTTTCGGCAAGCTGGTTCGGCTGGGCGCTCTGGCACGCTGGACCCGCACCCTGGCCACGATGTTCGGCGCCGGCGTGCCCTTGGTCGAAGCGCTCGACGCCGTGGGCGGCGCTGCGGGCAATATCGTCTATTTGCGCGCCACCGAAAAGATTCAGCAGGATGTGTCCACCGGCACCAGCCTAACCACGTCGATGCAGACGCAGGGGGTGTTTCCGCCCCTGGTCATTCAGTTGACGTCCATCGGTGAAGAATCCGGCTCGCTCGATTCCATGTTGAGCAAGGCCGCCGATATCTACGAAGCCGAAGTGGACGAGCTGGTGAAAAACCTCTCCGCCCTGCTCGAGCCCATCATCATTGTGTTTTTGGGCGTCATCATCGGCGGCCTGGTGGTGGCGATGTATCTGCCGATCTTCAACCTGGGCAAGGTCGTCGGCTGATGCCCGATTTCAGCGCCGTACCCGTGAGTTTCTGGATCGTGGCCGCCGGGCTGATCGGCCTGGCGGTGGGCAGTTTCCTCAACGTGGTCATCTACCGTCTGCCGGTGATGATGGAGCGGCAGTGGCAGGCCGATGCCCGCGCCACCTTGCAGCCCGATGACCCAGCCCCACCCACCGAACGCTTCGACCTCGCCGCGCCGCGCTCGCGCTGTCCGTCCTGCGGCCATGCCATCACCTGGTGGGAGAACATCCCCGTTCTGAGCTTTTTGTTTCTGCGCGGCAAATGTTCGGCCTGCGGATCGGCGATTTCCTGGCGGTATCCGCTGGTCGAGCTGATCACCGCCTTGCTTACCGCGGCCGTGGTGGTGCGATGGGGCGCAAGCTGGGACAGCATGGCCTACATCGTCTTGCTCTGGGCGCTCATCACCCTGGCCCTAATCGATTTCGACACCACCCTGCTGCCCGACAGCATCACCCTGCCGCTGCTCTGGCTCGGGCTGCTTTGGCATGTGACCCTGCACCCCGCGCAACTCCCGGGCGCGGTGTGGGGCGCGATCGTCGGTTATCTGGCGCTGTGGACGGTGTATCAGGGCTTCAAGCTGCTCACCGGCAAGGAGGGCATGGGCTTTGGCGATTTCAAGCTGCTGGCCGCGCTGGGCGCCTGGTTTGGCGTTGCGGCACTCCTGCCCATCATCCTGCTGTCGAGCATCTGCGGCGCGGTGATCGGCATCGCGCTGCAAATGCTCAAGCTGACCGAGCGCGGAAGGCCTATTCCCTTTGGCCCTTTCCTGGCCGCAGCCGGCATTCTTCTGCTCTTGATCGGACCGGATACGCTGGTGGCGATGCTGCTGCCCCGTGCCGGGGCATGATGAATGCGGCGCGGCTGCGCATCGGTCTCACCGGCGGCATAGGTTCGGGCAAATCGGCGGCGGCCGATTTCTTCTCCCTTCATGGCGCGGCCATCATCGACGCCGACGTGATCGCGCACGAACTCACCGCCCCCGGCGGCGCGGCCATGCCCGCGCTGGTCCAAGCCTTCGGTGCTGATATCCGCAACGACCTTGGCGCCCTGGATCGCGCAGCGATGCGGCAGCGCGTCTTCGCCGACCCGGAAGCACGCAGGCTGCTGGAGTCCATCCTTCATCCCCTCATCGGAGCCGCCATGCGCCAGGCAGCCGCCGAGCGCCCCGGCGACTATCTGGTATTCGTCGTGCCCTTGCTGGTGGAGCATCTGGATCGCTGGCGGCCGCAGATCGACCGGCTCTGCGTGGTCGACTGTCCGCCTGCGCTTCAGCTGGCGCGTGTGCAATCGCGTTCAGGCTTGGCGACCGAGATGATCGAAGCCATCATGGCCACGCAAGCCACGAGCGCGCAGCGTCTGGCCGCGGCCGACGATGTGCTCGACAACAGTGGCGATCTGGCGCACCTCGCACGCCAGGTCGAGGCACTGCATGCGCGCTACCTTTCCTTCGCGCACAAAAATTGAGTTCGGGCGCTGCTTGCATGACAATGCATAGAGTTGCCGCCCGGACTGGCGGCTGGCCAATGGCTGTGTGCCTCTCCTGGATCGGCCCGTGATTCTGTACGAATACCCCCTGCATGAACGTGTGCGCACTTTGCTCAGGCTGGAACATCTTTTCCGCCGTGTCGATGTGCTGCAGCAAAGCGCGCTGCCGGAGCATCATCATTTCGCCCTGATCACCCTGTTCGAAATCCTGGATGTCGCCGCCCGTCAGGACCTCAAGGCCGACATTCTCAAGGAGCTCGAGCGTCAGCGGCAGACCTTCATGGCCTATCGGGGCAACCCGTCGGTGGCCGAGACGGTGCTCGACGCCGTTCTCGGCGAAATCGAACAGGCCTTTCAGTCGCTCAGCCAGCAGCAAGGCAGGGTCGGCCAGAACCTGCAGGACAACGAGTGGCTGATGGCGATCCGCAGTCGCGCCAATATTCCTGGCGGCACCTGCGAGTTCGACCTCCCGGCTTATTACGCCTGGCAGCACCTGCCCCAGCAGCAGCGCCAGAGCGATCTGGCGCGCTGGTTGCAGGGATTCGCGCCGCTTGCCAGCAGCGTCGAGCTGCTTCTGCGTCTGCTGCGCGACGCCGGCAGCACGCGCAAGCTCCAGGCCGTGGGTGGCAGCTATCAGCAGCAGCTCGCGGGCAAGACTTACCAGCTGCTGCGGCTGCGCATCGATGGCGCGCTCGGCCTGGTGCCCGAAATCACCGGCCACCGCCTCATGGTTTCGGTGCGCTTCATGCAGCCCGATTCCGATTGGCGCATGACGCCCAGCACGGGTGAGGTGCCCTTCGACATGACCCTCTGCCCGTGACATGACCACGCCTTCGACCAAGCCCTCGTCGACCACCCAACGCAAGGTGCCCTGCCCGCACTGCGGCACGCTCACGGTGTACAGCACGGACAATCCCTGGCGCCCCTTTTGCAGCGAGCGCTGCAAATCGCTTGACTTCGGCGCCTGGGCCAGCGAGAGCTACCGGGTGCAGGCGAGGCCCGATGCCGCCGATATCGAAGCGATGGAGCAGGAACTGGAGCGCAGCGCCCAGGCCCCGAAGCAACGTCACTGATCTGGCTCAGAGCGTTTCAAACGCTCCTCGGCCAGCCACTCCAGCACCGGCAGAGCACCCGGCAGCACCGGGCCGACCGTGACGGGCAGGGACTGCCACGACAACTGTTGACCCTCGAGGCCCAGCGGCTCGCCGTCCCATGCGGTGATGCGGCAGAACTGCAGATCGACCAGGGCGTGGGGATAGTCCACCCGCAGGCTCTTCCAGAACTGGGCCTCGCGCACGCGCACCCCGAGTTCCTCCTCGAACTCACGCGCCAGAGCGTGCTGCAGCGATTCACCGGCTTCGAGCTTGCCGCCTGGAAACTCCCAATATCCGGCATACGGCTTGCCCTGCGGACGTGAGGCCATGAGAAAGGCTCCGTCCTGCCGCAGCATCAGCCCGACCGCAACCGCGACGGGCTCGCGCTGCGCCTTGGGCTGACCGCTCACTTGCCGCCGCGCCCTGCCCAGTCGCGGGCGAACTGCCAGGCCACGCGGCCCGAACGCGAACCGCGCTCCAGCGCCCAGACCAGCGACTCCTGCAAGGCCTTGTCCATCTGCCTGTCGCTCACGCCGAAGGCGCGCAGCCAATGCTCGGCGATGCGCAGATACTCGTCCTGGCTGTAGGGATAGAAACTCACCCACAGCCCGAAGCGCTCGGACAGGGAGATCTTTTCCTCGACCACCTCGCCGGGATGGATCTCGCCATTTTCCAGATGCTTGTAGCTCAGGTTTTCCTGCAGGTATTCGGGCATCAGGTGCCGTCGGTTGGAGGTCGCATAGATCAGCACGTTGTCGGCAGTCGCGCTCACCGAGCCGTCGAGCACCGATTTGAGCGCCTTGTAACCCGGCTCGCCTTCCTCGAATGAAAGGTCGTCGCTGAACACGATGAAACGCTCGGGCCTGGCCGCGAGCAGGTCGGTAAGCTCGGGAAGGTCGACCAGATCGGCCTTGTCCACCTCGATCAGCCGCAGGCCCTGGCGGGCGAACTTGTTGAGACTGGCCTTCACCAGAGACGACTTGCCGGTGCCGCGCGAGCCGGTGATGAGCACATTGTTGGCCGGCTTGCCCTGGACAAACTGGCGGGTATTGCGCTCGACCTTGCGGCGCTGCTCGTCGATGCCGATCAGGTCGTCATAGGTGATGGGCGAGAGCTTGCGCACGGGCACGAGCTGCTTGCGCCCGCTCTTGCTGATCCAGCGGAACGCGACCGAGTCCTGCCAATCCGGCTCGGACAGGGGCGCGGGCAGCAGCGTTTCAAGCCGGTTCAGCAGGTCGTTGGCCCGCTGGAACACCGCGAGCAGCGGGCCGCTCAGGTCGGCGGGCGTCGACGGCTGATCGCCTGTTTTGGGCGCCTGGGGTCGGGTGGAAGCGGTGCGTCGAGTCGCTGCGGGCATGGTTCGATTCAGGAACGGTAATCAGCATTGATGGACACGTAGTCGTGCGACAGATCGCAGGTCCACACCGTCGCCGCAACGTCGCCGCGGCCCAGCACGATGCGCACGGTGATCTCGGCCTGTCGCATCACCCGCTGGCCGTCTTCCTCGCGGTAATCGGGATGCCGACCGCCGCTAGTAGCCACATGCACGTCGTCGAGATAAAGATCGACGCCATCGACGTCCAGATCGTCCACCCCCGCATAACCCACCGCCGCGAGAATGCGCCCCAGGTTGGGGTCGCTAGCGAAAAAGGCGGTTTTCACCAGCGGCGAATGCGCCACGGCATAAGCCACCTTGCGTGCCTCGTCGCGGCTGCGCGCACCCTCGACCCGCACCGTGATGAACTTGGTCGCGCCTTCGCCATCGCGCACGATGGCCTGCGCCAGCCGCTGCGCCAGCGTGGTGAGCGCGGCCTGCAGCGCCTTGGCCTGAGGGCTGTCGGCGCGCGTGATCGGGGGCAGGGAGGATTTGCCCGTGGCGATGACGATGAGCGAATCGTTGGTCGAGGTGTCGCCGTCGATGGTGATGCTGTTGAACGAATCGTCAGCCGCGGCGCGGGTGAGCTGCTGCAGCACTTCGGGGCTGACGGCGCAGTCGGTGGCGATGAAGCCGAGCATGGTCGCCATGTTCGGGCGAATCATGCCAGCCCCCTTGCTGATGCCGCTCAGCGTCACGGTCACCCCATCGATCACCACCTGAAGGCTGGCGGCCTTGGGCAGGGTGTCGGTGGTCATGATGGCCTGGGCGGCATCGGCCCAACCCTCGCTGCGGGCAGCGGAAATCGCCGCGGGCAAGCCCGCGAGCAGACGCTGCATCGGCATAGGCTCCAGAATCACCCCGGTGGAAAACGGCAGCACCTGCTCGGGACGCACACCCAGCAGGCTGGCCAGTTCCACGCAGGTCTGCCGCGCATCTATCAGACCCTGGGCGCCCGTGCCCGCATTGGCACAGCCGGTATTGACGACCAGGGCGCGCATGTCATGGCCGCCGGTGGTCTGAAGATGCTCCCGGCAGACCTGAACCGGGGCGGCGCAGAAGCGATTGCGGGTGAACACGCCGGCCACGCTCGCACCGGGCGCAATCTGCACCACGGTGAGGTCTTTGCGTCCGGGCTTGCGGATCTGCGCCTCGGCGACGCCCAGCAGAACGCCCTCGATGGCCAGCAGCTGGCTGGGTTCAGGGGCTTGAAGGTTCACGGCCATGACAGACTCTCCACAGGGTGAGGGAAGTGAGGGTGGGCAGCGTGCAGCCCCGCAGCCGGACTGTTGAGGTCAGCTCAGCTTGCCGTGGCAATGCTTGTATTTTTTGCCGCTGCCACAGGGGCAGGGGTCGTTGCGGCCGACCTTGGGGTAGGGGTTGTCCTGCGGCGTGGCGCCTGCCGCGGCCGCGCTTACGGCCATGCCGGCCAGCGCCGCCTCGGTGGTGTCGAGCACGGAAATGCCCGAAGCTGCCTCGGCATGCTGGAAATTGACGTGCAGACGCTGGGCTTTCTGCTCCAGCCCCTCGGCGGCCTGCTCGGCCTGCTCCGGGCTTTGCACCTGCACCGTCATCAGCACGCGGGTGACGTCGGTTTTCACCGAGTCGAGCATCATGCCGAACAGCTCGAAGGCCTCGCGCTTGTATTCCTGCTTGGGCTGCTTCTGCGCGTACCCACGCAGGTGAATGCCCTGACGCAGATGGTCGAGTGCCGAAAGATGCTCGCGCCATTGCTGGTCGAGCGTCTGCAGCAGTACCACGCGCTCGAACTGCGCGAAATTCTCTTTCCCGACGAGTTCGACCTTGGTGGCGTAGGCGCTGTCGGCGGCTTCGAGCACGCGCTCGAGCACGTCTTCGTCGGTCATGTTTTCGTCCGACTCCAGCCAGGCCTTGAGCGGCAGGTCGATCTGCCACTCGTCTCGAAGCACCTGTTCAAGGCCAGGAATGTCCCACTGCTCTTCCATGCTCTGCTCGGGCACATAGGCTCGCACCAGATCGGCAAACGCGCCCTGGCGCAGCGAGGTGATCTGTTCGCCGACCTCCTTGGAATCGAGCAATTCGTTGCGCTGCTGGTAGATGATCTTGCGCTGCTCGTTGGCGACGTCGTCATACTCCAGCAGTTGCTTGCGGATGTCGAAGTTGCGCGCCTCGACCTTGCGTTGCGCCGATTCGATCGAGCGCGTCACCATGCCGGCCTCGATGGCTTCGCCTTCGGGCATTTTCAGGCGTTCCATGATGGCCTTGACCCGGTCGCCCGCGAAAATGCGCATCAGCGGATCGTCGAGCGACAGGTAGAACCGCGTCGATCCCGGGTCGCCCTGGCGACCGGAGCGGCCGCGCAACTGATTGTCGATACGGCGGCTCTCGTGGCGCTCGGTACCGATGATGTGCAGCCCACCCGCGGCGATCACCTTGTCGTGCAGCGACTGCCATTCGCTTTTGAGAGTGTTGACCTTCGCTGCTTTCTCGTCCGCGGACAAGTTGGGGTCGGCCTCGATGATCTCGCACTGTTTCTCGACATTGCCGCCGAGCACGATGTCGGTGCCACGGCCTGCCATATTGGTGGCGATGGTGATCATGCCGGGCCGTCCGGCCTGGGCCACAATCTCGGCTTCGCGCGCGTGCTGCTTGGCATTGAGCACCTGGTGCGCGAGCTTTTTCTGATGCAGCAGCGAAGACAGTTTTTCGCTGCTCTCGATCGAGGTCGTGCCCACCAGCACCGGCTGGCCGCGCTCGAAGCAGTCGCGGATGTCCTCCACCACCGCCAAGTCGCGCTCGTGCGCCGTCTTGTAGACTTTGTCCTGCGCATCCTTGCGGCGGATGGGCTTGTTGGTCGGGATGACCACGGTTTCCAGCTTGTAGATTTCCTGGAACTCGAAGGCCTCGGTATCGGCGGTGCCCGTCATGCCGCCGAGCTTGGCGTACATGCGGAAGTAGTTCTGGAAGGTGATCGAGGCCAGAGTCTGGTTCTCGCTCTGGATGTCCACGCCTTCCTTGGCCTCCACCGCCTGGTGCAGGCCGTCTGACCAGCGGCGGCCCGCCATGATGCGGCCGGTGAACTCGTCGACGATGATGACCTCGCCGTTCTGCACCACGTAATGCTGATCGCGGTGATAGAGATGATTGGCGCGCAGGGCTGCATACACGTGGTGCATCAGCAGGATGTTGGCCGGGTCATACAGCGTGGTGCCCGGCGGAATCAGCCCCATCTCGCTCAGGATAGCCTCGGCCTTCTCATGGCCCGATTCGGTGAGAAAGACTTGATGCGCCTTCTCGTCGACGGTGAAATCGCCCGGCTTTTCCACGCCCTTGCCGGTGATCGGGTCTTCCTCGCCGATCTGGCGCTCCAGCCGCGGGACGATGACATTGATCTTCTTGTAGAGCTCGGTGTTGTCGTCGGCCTGGCCGGAGATGATGAGGGGCGTGCGCGCCTCGTCGATGAGGATGGAGTCGACTTCGTCGATCAGGGCATAGTTCAGGCCGCGTTGCACCCGCTCGCCCGGCTCGTACACCATGTTGTCGCGCAGGTAATCGAAGCCGTATTCGTTGTTGGTACCGTAGGTCACGTCGGCGGCGTAGGCGGCCTGTTTCTCCGGCTTGGTCATGTTGGGCAGGTTGATGCCCACCGTCAGGCCCAGGAAGTTGTAGAGCCGACTCATCCATTCGGCGTCGCGCCGCGCCAGATAGTCGTTGACCGTGACCACATGCACACCCTTGCCCGACAGCGCGTTGAGGTAGACGGGCAGCGTGCCCACCAGGGTCTTGCCCTCACCGGTGCGCATTTCGGCAATCTTGCCGTGATGCAGCGCCATGCCGCCGATCAGCTGCACATCGAAGTGGCGCATCTTCAGCGCGCGCTTGCCGCCCTCGCGCACCACGGCGAAGGCTTCGGGCAGAAGATCGTCGAGGCTGCGGCCGCCTGCGACATGCTGACGAAACTCCGCCGTCTTGGCCCTCAGTTCATCGTCGCTGAGTTTCTCAAATTGAGGTTCCAGGGCATTGATGCGATCGACCACGCGTCGGTACTGGCGCAGCAGACGCTCATTGCGGCTGCCGAACAGACTGGTGAGGAATTTGACTGGCATGGGAAGGCGGACTCCAGGCCCGCGGTCTTGAGTGTGTTTGAGGGAATACCGCCGCAACGCACGCGCGGCCGGTCCTCCGAGAACATTTCATTGTATGCGTGCGGTTTTGGCGCACACTGAATGGCACAATGGGGCTTGATTCGCCGATTGCCAGTCCGTTCCCTGCGCTCCATGTCCGCCCCACGCCCTTTCGCAGCCTCGACGACCACCGCATTCGCCCCCAGGGGCGCGGCGTCGCTCTCGGCCTGGGCGCGGGTGACGCAGCCCATCGCCGCTTTGCAAGATGCCGCGACCGAGTCGCATCAGATGTGGCAGTGCGTGCAGCCGTTGCTGCCCGTGGCGCTTTTGGGCGGCATCAGGGCCGGGCGCTGGCAGGACGGGGTTTGGAGCCTGACGGCCAGTTCCAGCGCGGTCGCCGCCAAGCTCAGCCAGTTCAAGCCGACGTTGCTGCAACGGCTCGGCGCGCAGGGCCACGCTGTGCGCGACATTCGCATCCGGGTGCAACCGCTGCCTGCTCAGGGCGTGCCAGTCGCTGCTGATGAACCGCAAAACCTCTGTCCGCCTGCGGTCAGGACGCGGTTGCAGGAACTGCTGCATCGCAGCGGTTGAAGCTCCACGCCATCAGAACGCGAGCGCGGGAACGGTACGGAACCCCGGCGGGGCGTGGCTGGCGTCGTCGAAGCTGACGATCTCGTAGCTGGATTCATCGGCGAAGAGCTCGCGCAGCAGCAGATTGTTGACCGCATGGCCGCTGCGGAAGGCGCTGTACGCCCCGATCAGCGCCTTGCCCGCCACGTACAGATCACCGATGGCGTCGAGGGTCTTGTGTTTGACGAATTCGTCGTCGAACCGCAGACCCTCCTGGTTGAGGACGCGGTACTCGTCCATCACGATGGCGTTTTCCATGCTGCCGCCCAGGGCGAGTCCGCGTTCGCGCAGGGTCTCGACGTCGCGCATGAAGCCGAAGGTACGGGCACGCGCAATGTCTTTCACATAGGAATCGCGCCCCAGGTCGAACACGGTGGACTGCGCGGTCTGGTCGACGGCGGGGTGATCGAAATCGATGTCGAAGCTCAACTTGAAGCCATCGTAAGGCTCCAGGCGGGCCCATTTTTGGTCGGCGCCCTGACCCAGTCGGAGTTCCACCGGCTTGCGCACGCGGATGAATCGTTTGGGCGCGTTCTGCAGCGCAATGCCCGCCGACTGCAGCAGATAGACGAAGGAGGATGCCGAGCCGTCGAGGATGGGGATTTCCTCGGCGGTGACGTCGATGTACAGATTGTCGATACCCAGCCCGGAACAGGCCGAGAGCAGGTGCTCGACGGTGTGGATCTTCACATCGTCACGACCCAGGGTGGTGGCCATGCGGGTATCCACCACGGCGAACGGATTGAGAGGAATCTCGACCGGCTCACTCAGATCGATGCGGGTGAAGACGATGCCGGTATCGGGCGGAGCTGGGCGCAGGGTGAGTTCCACCCGCTCGCTGCTGTGCAGGCCCACGCCGACAGCGCGATTGACGGATTGAAGGGTGCGTTGCGCCAACATGGCCATTAGTTATTGAAACGGTGTTTCTGATTGCGAGGTTCTATGCATTTTAGACGCCCGGACCAAATCCTGCTGCCAGCCCGACGAAGACGGCGCCGCGAGCGCCCTGACAGGGAGGTGATCTGTCAGGGCGTTGCAGCGCGCCGTTCTCTGGCGCGGCGGCGACAGCGTCACGCGGAGTCGGGTCACTCCGTGGAGGGCGGAACGGCGCTGCGGCACGGCGCAAGCCGTGGCAGTGCGTCACCGCGTCCGGTCGCGGTCGCGTCTGGATGATGACTCAGTCGGCCTGCTTGCGCAGGAAGGCCGGAATCTCCACTTCGTCCATCCCGCTTTGCATCAGTGCGTTGACATGCGCCGACGGCGCGCCCCGTCCGCTGCGCCAGATAGCGGGAGACTGCAGCGGGTCTGCACCGCCCTGCATGCCGTAAGCCGCGGTCATCACCGGGCGGTTGTCGGTGCCGGTGCGAATGACGGTCAGTTCCGGCGCTGCCTTTTCCGCCTTGCCGCTCAGGCCGGTGGCCAGCACGGTGACGCGCAGCGAGTCGCCCATGCTGGGGTCGTTGACGGTGCCGAAGATGATGTTCGCATCCGGCGAGGCATAGGCACGGATGGCGTTCATCGCCTCGCGGGTTTCGCCCAGACGCAGCGAATCGTCAGCGGTGATGTTCACCAGCACGCCCTTGGCACCCGAGAGGTCCACGCCGTCGAGCAGCGGGCAGACCACGGCCTGCTCGGCCGCCAGACGGGCGCGATCGGGGCCGCTGGCCACCGCGGTGCCCATCATGGCCTTGCCGGGCTCGCCCATCACGCTCTTCACGTCCTCGAAGTCGGCGTTGATCAGGCCGGGCACGTTGATGATCTCGGCAATGCCGCCGGTGGCGTTCTTCAGCACATCGTTGGCTTTGGCGAAGGCCTCCTTCTGGCTGATGTCTTCGCCGTAAACCTCCAGCAGCTTCTCGTTGAGCACGACGATGAGCGAGTCGACGTTGGCCTCCAGCTCGGCCAGGCCCTGTTCGGCGTTGGTCATGCGCTTGGAGCCCTCGAAATCGAAGGGGCGCGTGACCACGGCCACGGTGAGGATGCCCATCTCGCGGGCGATCTTGGCGATCACCGGGGCAGCGCCCGTTCCCGTACCCCCGCCCATGCCAGCGGTGATGAACAGCATGTGCGCGCCTTCGAGCGCGTCGCGGATCTGGCCGCGCGCCTGATCGGCCGACTCGCGTCCGACCACCGGCTTGCCGCCTGCGCCCAGGCCCGTCTTGCCCAGTTGCAGGAACTGATGCGCGCTGGAACTCTTGAGCGCCTGGGCATCGGTATTGGCGCAGATGAACTCCACGCCACGCACGCCCGAGGCGATCATGTGTTCGACGGCGTTGCCGCCGCCACCTCCAACACCGATGACCTTGATGTTGGTTCCCTGGTTGAACGCGCTCTGAGCGTCGTTCTCGATCATTTCAAAAGCCATGTCACACCTCCGTTGAAAACCAGCTGACGCACCCTACGCCCGCCGAACACACTCTGCGCACCCGACTGCGGACCCTCCGCAGCCCGATGCCCAGATCAAAAATTGCCTGCAAACCACTCCTTGATGGGGCCGAACCATCCCTTGACCGAACTGGACTTCTGCGCAATGCGCACACCGCGCTGGCGCTGGTGCAGGGCCTCGGCCAACAACCCCATGACCGTGGCCATGCGCGGATTGCGCACCATGTCGGCCAGCGGACCGCTGTAGCTCGGCGCGCCCACGCGCACCGGCTTGAGAAAAATGTCTTCGGCCAGTTCGACCATGCCGGGCATCTGCGCCGAACCGCCGCACAGCACCACGCCGGAGGACAGCACCTCCTCGTAATGCGAATCGCGGATGACCTGCTGCGCCAACGCGAAGATCTCTTCGGCGCGCGGCTCGATCACGCTGGCGAGCACCTGCCGCGACAACATGCGCGGGCCGCGGTCGCCCAGTCCCGGCACCTCGAGCGTCTCCTCTGGATTGGCCAGCACCTGCTTGGCGATGCCGTGTTCGATCTTGATGTCCTCGGCGTCGCGCGTGGGTGTGCGCAACGCCATCGCGATGTCGCTGGTGATGAGTTCACCGGCCACAGGAATGATGGCCGTGTGGCGGATGGCGCCTCCGGTATAGATGGCGATGTCGGTCACGCCGGCGCCGATGTCCACCACGGCCACGCCGAGTTCCTTTTCGTCATCGGTCAGCACGGCATGGCTTGAGGCCAGCGGATGCAGTACGAGCTGCTCGACCTCCAGGCCGCAGCGGCGCACGCACTTGATCACGTTTTCAGCCGCGGTCTGCGCGCCGGTGACGATGTGCACGTTCACGTCCAGCCGCACCCCGCTCATGCCCACCGGCTCTTTCACTTCCTGGCCGTCGATGATGAATTCCTGCGGCTCGACCAGCAGCAGGCGCTGATCGGCCGGAATGTTCACCGCCTTGGCAGTTTCGATCACGCGCGTGACGTCGGCCTGCGTGACCTCGCGATCCTTGATGGCCACCATGCCATGCGAGTTCTGCCCGCGGATGTGGCTGCCGGTGATACCGGTGATCACATGGGTGATCTTGCAGTCGGCCATGATCTCGGCCTCTTTCAGCGCCGCCTGGATGGACTGCACCGTGGCCTCGATGTCCACCACCACCCCGCGGCGCATGCCTGCCGTGGGCGCCTGCCCCATGCCGACGATCTTGAACCCCGCTGCCGGGTTGTCGCGGTCGGCCAGCATTTCGGCCACGACCACCATCACTTTGGACGTGCCGATGTCCAGCGCCACCACCAGATCCTTGTAGTCCTTGGCCATGTCAGTCTTTCCTCCCCGCAGGTCGCGGTGTCGTCGTCTTGTTCGTGGTTGGGTTCATGCCCGGCAGATCCACGCCCTGCAGATGCACGGCGAAGCCATTGGGGTAGCGCAGATCGGCGCTGTCGATGGCGCGGCCGTAGCGCGTTTCCAACTGCGGCATCAGCGCCAGGAACTGCGTCAGCCGTGTCTGCGTCGCCGCGCTGTCGGGCGCACTGCCCAGGTCGATGCGCAGGCCCGATCGGGTCTGCACGCGCCAGTTGCCGCCGCTGCCCAGATCGAGCGTGGTCAGGGTCTGATGCGCTCGCGCCAGCAGAGGCTGCAAGGTCTGACTCATCTGCAGCACCTGCGCGCTCGTACCCGCCGGGCCGCTGAATTGCGGCAGCCCCAGCCCCTGCACCTCGCCGATGTTGGCGGAAAAGGTCTGGCCTTCGGCGTTGACCAGTTGCGTCGCGCCGCCGGGCTCGTGCCACAGCGCCACGGGCTGCTGTGCCTGTAGCGTGACGGCAAGACGCATGGGCCACAGCCGCTGCACGACCGCAGTACGCACCCAGGGCACGTCCTCGAACACCCGCTGCGCCTGGGCCAGATTGATGGTGAGAAAGTTGCCCTGCAGCTTGGGAAGGGCCTCGGCGCGCACCGTCACCGGACTGATGCGCTGCAGATCGCCCTGAAGTTGCACCGCGCGGATATCCCACCAGTTGCGCTGCATCAGCCAGTGCCCGGCCGCGACCACGCAGCCCAGGGCAAACAGCCAGATCAGGGCACGCGAGGTGCCCTGCATCAGCCGGATGTCCAGCGGCAGTTCGTGCGCGGCCGTGCTGCTCATCGGCTCACGCTCCTGTGGGGTTGATCGAGCGCGGCCATGCTCAGGATGAGCAGGCACAGGTCGGCGTATTCCAGCCCTGCGACGCGCGCGGCCATGGGCACGAGCGAGTGTCCGGTCATGCCCGGCGAGGTGTTGATCTCCAGCAGAAAGGGCTGGCGGTCGGTCGCGCGGATCATCACGTCGGCCCGCGCCCAGCCACGGCAGCCCAGGGTGCGATAGCTGCGCAGCACCAGATCCTGGATGCGGGCCTCTTCGTCGGCGGGGAGTTCCGAGGGGCAGATGTAGCGCGTGTCGTCGCTGAAATACTTGTGTTCGTAGTCGTAGTTGCCGCCCGGCGCGACGATGCGAATCAGCGGCAGCGCCCGGGCTTCTGCCCCCGAGCCGATCACGCCGCAGGTGACTTCATCGCCCTCGATGAACTGCTCGACCAGCACGCGGCTGTCGTAGCGCGCGGCCTCGATGTAGGCCGCTTCGACCTCATCGGGGCCATCGGCGCGCTTGAGGCCCAGGGTCGAGCCCTCGTGCGTGGCCTTGAAGATCAGCGGATAGCCCAGCGACAACGCGGCCTCCCGTGCTTCGTCGATGGAGGCAGCCTCGCGCCATTGCGGCGTGGGCAGGCCCTCGTAGTGCCACAGCCGCTTGGTCATGGTCTTGTCGATGGCCAGCGCCGAGGCCAGCACGCCGGGCCCGGTGTAGGGAATGCCCAGCAGTTCCAGCGCGCCCTGCACCGTGCCGTCTTCGCCCCAGCGGCCGTGCAGATTGATGAAGGCGCGCTGCGCGCCGAACGACCGCAGCGCGCCGATGTCATCCACCGCAGGATCGAAAGCGAAGGCATCGACGCCGCGCGACTGCAGCGCCGCGAGCACGCCCTTGCCCGACATCAGCGACACCTCGCGCTCGGCGGAGATGCCACCCATGAGCACGGCGACGCGGCCCAGGCCGCGCGGATCGATCTTGGGCCAGGCTGTCATGCCGCGTTTCCCTTCGTTGCCGCCGCCAGCGCCACGACCTGCGCGGCCACGGCGCCGATCGAGCCCGCGCCCATGCAGATCACCACGTCGCCGTCGCGTGTCATGTCCAGAATGGCCTGCGGCATGTCGCCGATGGTTTCGACAAACACCGGCTCGGTCTTGCCGGCCACGCGCACCGCGCGTGCCAGGCTGCGCCCGTCGGCGGCCACCAGCGGCGCCTCGCCCGCGGCGTAGACCTCGGCCAGCAGCACGGCGTCGGCATCGCCCAGCACCTTGACAAAGTCTTCGAACAGGTCGCGGGTGCGGGTGTAGCGGTGCGGCTGAAAGGCCAGTACCAGCCGCCGCCCCGGAAACGCGCCGCGCGCGGCGGCCAGCGTGGCGGCCATCTCGGCTGGGTGGTGACCGTAGTCGTCGATCAGGGTGAACTGCCCGCCATGGGCGGCACGAACTTCGCCGTAGCGCTGAAAGCGCCGACCCACGCCGGTGAAGCCGGCCAGCGCGCGCTGAATGGCGGCGTCGTCCACATTCAGCTCAGTGGCGATGGCAATGGCCGCCAGCGCGTTCTGCACGTTGTGACGCCCCGGCAGGTTCAGGGTGATGGGCAGCGGCGGCAGTTCCACGCCATTGCGCCGCAACACGGTGAAGTGCATCTGCGCACCCTCGGTGCGCACGTCGATGGCGCGCACCTGCGCGTCCTCGGCAAAGCCGTAGCTGGTGATGGGCTTCGAGATGAAGGGCATGATGCCGCGCACCGCCGCGTCGTCCACGCACAGCACAGCGGCGCCGTAGAAGGGCAGACGGGCGATGAAATCGACGAAGGCATGGCGCAGCCGGGCAGGGTCGTGGCCGTAGGTGTCCATGTGGTCGGCGTCGATGTTGGTGACCACGGCCATCACCGGCAGCAGGTTGAGGAAGGAGGCGTCGGATTCGTCGGCCTCGACCACGATGTACTCGCCCTGCCCCAGCTTGGCATTCACCCCGGCGCTGTTGAGCCGCCCGCCGATGACGAAGGTCGGATCGAGCCCGCCCTCGGCCAGCACGCTGGCGACCAGGCTGGTGGTGGTGGTCTTGCCGTGCGTGCCCGCAATGGCGATGCCGCGCTTCAAGCGCATCAGCTCGGCCAGCATGACCGCGCGCGGCACGACTGGAATATGGCGCGCGCGCGCTGCCAGCACCTCGGGGTTGTCGGCGCGCACCGCGGTGGAGATCACCACGGCGTCGGCGTCCTGCACATGAACGGCGTCGTGTCCGATGGCCACGCGCAAACCAAGCTCGCGCAGGCGGCGCACGGTGGCGCTCTCGCTCAGGTCGGAGCCGCTGACGCCGTAGCCCAGGTTGTGCAGCACCTCGGCGATGCCGCTCATCCCGGCGCCGCCGATGCCGACGAAATGAATGTTGCGAATGGCGTGTTTCATCGCCCTTGTCCTTGCATGGAAGTGCGACCTGGCAGCAACGCGTTGCAGCCGTCCACCACGGCCCGCACCGCGTCGGGCTGAGCCAGCGCGCGCGCGCGCTGCGCCAGTTGCAGCAGGCGCGTGCGGTCCAGGCCCTGCAGCAGATCGGCGAGCTTTTGCGCGCTCAGGTCGCGTTGTTGCACCAGCAGCGCCGCGTCGCGGCCTGCGAGAAATTGCGCGTTCACCGTCTGGTGATCGTCCACCGCGTGGGGGAAGGGCACGAACAGCGCGGCCACACCGGCGCAGGCCACTTCGGTCACGGTGGAGGCCCCGGCGCGGCAGATCACCAGATCGGCCTGGGCGTAGGCCGCGGCCATGTCGTCGATGAAGGCCACGCAGTCGGCCTGCACCCCGGCATCGGCATAAGCCTGCTGCAAGGCAGGCAGTTGCTTGGCCCCGCTTTGATGACGCACCTGCGGGCGCGAGCCTGCGGGCAGCAAGGCCAGAGCCTGCGGCACCAGGGTGTTGAGCGCCTGTGCTCCCAGGCTGCCGCCGACCACCAGCACCTGCAACGGCCCGCTGCGAGCGGCATAGCGCTGCTCGGGCGCGGGCAGCGCACAGATTTCGGCGCGCACCGGGTTGCCCACCCAATGTGCCGTGGGCAGCACGTCGGGGAAGGCGGTGTAGCTGCGATCGGCCAGCCGCGCCAGCACCTTGTTGGCCAGACCGGCCACCGCGTTCTGCTCATGCACCACCAGTTTGGCCCCGGCCCACACACTCATCAGGCCGCCGGGAAAGGCGATGTAGCCGCCCATGCTGACGACCACGTCGGCGCCGACTCGCCGCAGCGCGCGCAGCGCCTGCCAGAAGGCGCGCAGCAGATTGACCGGCAGCAGCAGTTTGGTCACAAGCCCCTTGCCGCGCAGCCCGCCGAAGCGCACCCACAGCATCTCGAAGCCGTGACGCGGCGCGAGCTGCGCCTCCATCCCGGTGGGCGCTCCCATCCAGTACACCGTCCAGCCCGCCGCACGCAGCCCCTCGCCCACGGCAATGCCGGGAAAGATGTGACCGCCGGTGCCTCCAGCCATGATGACCGCAACGGGAGCGCGCGCCAGCGCCGCATCGCGGCGGTTCCGGGAGGGACTCATGCTCATACGTGACCTCCACGCATCAGCACCCGGTTCTCGAAATCGACCCGCAGCAGCACGGCGATGGCCATGCAGTTGAGCAGCAGCGCCGAGCCGCCATAGCTCATCAACGGCAGCGTCAGGCCCTTGGTCGGCAGCAGGCCGAGGTTCACGCCGATGTTGATGAAGGCCTGACCGCCGATCCACACGCCCACGCCCTGCGCCACCAGCGCGCTGTACATGCGGTCGAGCACCAGCGCCTGACGGCCGATGTCGAAGGCGCGGCGCACGATCCAGTAGAACGCGAAGATCACCACGCCCACGCCCACCAGCCCGAGTTCCTCGCCGATGATGGCCAGCAAGAAGTCGGTATGCGCCTCGGGCAGGTAATGCAGCTTTTCGATGCTGCCGCCCAGGCCGACGCCGAACCATTCGCCGCGCCCCATGGCGATGAGGGCGTGCGAGAGCTGGTACGCGCTGCCCAGGGCATTCGACTCGGACCAGGGGTTGAGGTAGGCGAAGATGCGGTCGCGCCGCCAGGGCGAGAGCACGATCATCAGCACGAAGGCGCCGATCACCGCCACGCTGGACACCGCGAACAGCTTGCCGTTGGCGCCACCGAGAAACAGAATCGCCATGGTCAGCGAAGCGATGACGAGGAAAGCCCCCATATCCGGCTCGGCCAGCAGCAGGATGCCCACGAGCATCATCACCGCCATCATCGGCAGGAAGGTCTTGACCAGGCTTTGCTTCACGTCCTGCTTGCGCACCATGAAGTCGGCGGTGTAAAGCAAGGCGGTGAGCTTGACCAGTTCGGACGGCTGAAAGTTGAGCCCGCCGGGAAACACCACCCAGCGCTTGGAGCCGTTGACGTCCTTGCCGATATGCGGCAACAGCACCAGCACCAGGCCGATGAGCGAGAGGAAGAACAGCCGCATCGACCAGGTCTGCAGCACGCTCATCGGAATCTGCACCACGATCCAGCTCGCCAGCAGCGCCGCGGCGATCGAGAACAGATCGCGCACGAAATAGTGATAGGGCGACCACTGCGCGTAGCGCGGCGAATCGTGGAAGGAGATCGTGGCCGAATACACCATGACCAGACCGTAGGCCAGCAGCAGCAGGGTGACCCAGACCAGGTTCTGGTCGTACTCCAGCATGCGCGAGTTGCGCGGCGCCATGTGGCCGACGCGCACCGGCAGATCGGCCGCCGCCTTGCCGCGCTTGCGTCCGAACCAGGGCAGCACGCGCTCAAGCATGATCGCTCCCTTCGTTCCAGACCTGGCCGCGGCCTTCCGCGAGCTCCCGCACCGCCGCCACGAACACTTCGGCGCGGTGGGCGTAGTTGCGGAACATGTCCAGGCTGGCGCAGGCGGGTGACAACATCGCCGCATCGCCGGTCTTCGCCAGCGTGGCGGCGCGTTGCACAGCCTGCTCCATGGACTGTGTGCGTTCGACCGGCACCAGATCGCCGAGCTGTTCGGCAATGGTCTGGGCATCACGGCCGATGAGCACGGCCGCGCGCAGACGGGTTGCCTGCGCGCGCAGCGGCGAAAAATCCTGGCCCTTGCCGTCGCCTCCGGCGATCAGCACCACCGGCGCGTCCATGCCCGCGAGAGCCGCCACCGTGGCGCCAACGTTGGTGCCCTTGCTGTCGTCGATCCAGCGCACGCCGTCGATCACCGCCACCGTCTGCATGCGGTGCGGCTCGCCGCAATAGTCGCGCAGCGCGTGCAGCATCGGCGCCAGCGGCGCGCCCACGGCGTCGCCCAGGGCCAGCGCCGCCAGCGCATTGGCCACGTTGTGCGCACCCTGGATGCGCAGCGCCTCCGCGGGCATCAGACGCTGCACATGAAGTTCGGCCGGCTGCGGCGCAGCGACTCGGCCACGGCGTGCGGGCTTGTCCGCCAGCAGCGCGGATTCGGCCTCGGCGTCGGGCGTGGCGCGCACCAGCCAGTCGATGCCGCCTTCGCGTGCCACCCCCCAATCACCGGGCTGCTGTGGCGCTGACAGGCCGAATCGCCGCAGCCTGCGCCCGGGGCGCTGCATCGCCAGCACCTGCGCGTCGTCGCGGTTGAGCACCATGACCCCGCGTCCGTTCTGGTTGCCAAAGATGTTGCTCTTGTCCGCGGCATAGGCCGCCATGTCACCGTGCCAGTCCAGATGATCCTGGGTGAGGTTGAGCACCGTGGCGGCGTCGGCGGCGAAGTCGTCCATGCCGTGAAGCTGGAAGCTGGAGAGTTCCAGCACCCAGGCCTGCGGCAGCGCGTCCTGCGCCAGCCTTTGCTGCAGCACGTCGAGCATGGAGGGCGAGATATTCCCGGCCACTGCCACGGTCCACCCGGCTCGCTCCAGCATCAAGCCGGTCAGGCGGGTGACGGTGGTCTTGCCGTTGGTGCCGGTGATGGCCACGACCTTGGGTGCGTAGCCCTGCTGCGCCCGCAGGTCGTCGAGCGCCCACTGAAACAGATGCAGTTCACCCGCCAGCGGCACGCCACGCTCGGCGGCAAGCCGAACGATGGCGGCAAACTCGCCCGCATGCGGCGCGATGCCCGGGCTGCGCAGCACCAGTTGCGCGTCGCCCAGCAGATCGGCGCTCAGGTCGCCACAATGCACCTGCACCGCGGGCAGCTCTTGCCGCAGCGCGGCCAGCCCCGGAGGCTGGGTGCGGCTGTCGGCCACGCGCACGCTGGCGCCTTGCGCCGCGCACCAGCGCGCCATCGCCAGGCCGGACTCTCCCAGGCCGAGCACCAGAACGGAGCGATCTTGCAGCTTCATCGCAGCTTCAGGCTCGCGAGCCCGACCAGACAGAGGATCATGGTGACGATCCAGAACCGCACGACCACCTGCGACTCTTTCACCCCGAGCTGCTCGAAGTGATGGTGCAGCGGCGCCATCTTGAAAATGCGCTTGCCGACGCCGTATTTCTTTTTCGTGTATTTAAAGTAGGTCACCTGGATCATCACCGACACGGTCTCGGCGACGAACACCCCGCCCATGATGGCCAGCACGATTTCCTGCCGCACGATCACGGCAATCGTCCCCAGCGCGCCGCCCAGCGCCAGCGCGCCCACGTCGCCCATGAACACCTGCGCCGGATAGGCGTTGAACCAGAGGAAGGCCAGCCCCGCGCCCACCATGGCGCCGACGAAGATCAGCAGTTCGCCCGTGCCCGGAATGAAGGGAAACAGCAGGTATTTGGAATACACCGCATTGCCTGCGACATAGGCGAACACGCCCAGCGAACTGCCCACCATGACCACGGGCATGATGGCCAGGCCATCGGCGCCGTCGGTGAGGTTGACCGCGTTGCTGCTGCCCACGATGACCAGATAGCTCAGGACGATGAAGCCGACCACCCCCAACGGATAACTGACCGATTTGAAGAACGGCACGATGAGGTCGGAGGCCGGCGGCAAGGGCATGGTCATGCCGCTGCGCAGCCACTCGACGAACAGATGCCACACCGCGGCATTGCTCTTGCCCGACACCGCGAAGGCCAGATAGAACGCCGCGGCCACGCCGATGAGCGTCTGCCAGAAATACTTGTCGCGCGAGCGCATGCCGTTGGGGTCGCGGTACACAACCTTGCGGTAGTCGTCGGCCCAACCGATGGCGCCGAAACCCAGCGTCACCAGCAGCACCAGCCAGACGAAGCGGTTGCTCAGATCCATCCATAGCAGGGTGGACACGCCGATGGCCAGCAGGATGAGCACCCCGCCCATGGTGGGCGTACCAGTCTTGATGAGGTGGGTCTGCGGGCCGTCCTGGCGCACCGCCTGGCCGACCTTCATCGCGGTGAGCTTGCGAATCACCGCAGGCCCGGCGAGCAGGCCGATGATCAGCGCCGTGAGCGTGCTCATCACCGCGCGAAAGGTGATGTAGTTGAACACCCGGAAAAAGCCCAGCTCGGGCGACTGGGTCATCAACCACATCGCCAGGCTATGCAGCATGGGATACCTCCTGATCGCGGGCGCCGTTGCCGTTCGGGGCCAGTGCCGCGATGGCCTGCACCGCGCACTCCATGCGCATGAAGCGCGAGCCCTTCACCAGCACGGTGTCGAAGCCGTCCAGGTCGGGCCACTGCAGGGCCAAGGCCGCCGCATCGGGCTCATGGCGGGTGGCTTGCAGACCGGCGGCCTGCGCCGCGGCCACCGTGTGCGCGGTCATCTCGCCACAGGCCCACAGGGCAGAGACGCCGCGCTGTGCGGCGTAGGCGCCCACTTCGGCATGAAACGCCGGTCCCTGGTCGCCCACCTCGCCCATGTCGCCCAGGATCAACAGGCTGCGTCCGGGCAGCTCGGCCAGCACGTCGATGGCCGCGCGCACCGAGTCGGGATTGGCGTTGTAGCTGTCGTCGATCAACAGCAGCGCCCGGCCGTCAGCCCATTTCAGACGATGAGGCACCAGCCGTCCCGCCACCGGAGCAAAGCTCTCGAGACCGCGGCAGATGGCCTGAAGCGGCGCCCCTGCGGCCAAGGCCGCGGCGGTGGCCGCCAGCGCGTTGCGGGCGTTGTGCCGCCCGAGCAAGGCCAGGCCGACTTCGGCGTGACCGGCAGGCGTGGCCAGTTGCAGGCGGAGTTGACCCTCCCGATAGAAGGCGCGCCCGCTGACTTCGGCTTCGGGTTGAGGCGCATCGTCCTCGCGCAAGGCGAAGCGCAAGACCTGCCGACCCTCGCTTTGCGCGACCCAGACCTGCGCCTGGGCGTCGTCGGCCGGAAACACGGCCACGCCGCTAGGCGGCAACGCTTCGAGCACGGCACCGTTCTCGCGCGCGACGGCCTCGACGCTCTGCATGAATTCCTGATGCTCGCGCTGGGCGTTGTTCACCACCGCCACGGTGGGCTCGGCCAGACCGGCCAGCCAGGCGATCTCGCCCGGGTGATTCATGCCCAGTTCCACCACGGCGGCCTGATGCTGCGGGCGCAGCCGCAGCAAGGTGAGCGGCACGCCGACCTCGTTGTTGAAATTGCCCCGTGTCGCCAGACGCCGGTCTTCGCCATGCCACGCGGCGAGGATGGCGGCGAGCATCTGCGTCACCGTGGTCTTGCCGTTGCTGCCGGTCACCGCGATCAGGGGCAGGGTCTGCTGCCGCCGCCAGCCGCGCGCCAGCAGGCCGAAGGCGCGCAGGCTGTCGGCCACCTCGATGCCCGGCAGGCCGGTGTCTGCAATGCCACGCTCGGCCAGCAAGGCGGTGGCGCCCGCGGCCCTGGCCTGGGGCAGAAAGTCATGGGCGTCGAAGCGCGCGCCACGCAGCGCGACGAACAGGGCGCCGGGTGTGAGCTTGCGGCTGTCGCTCTCCACCGCAGTGGGGGCGGCTTGGGCATCGCCGATGAGCCGGGCACCCGACCCGATCCAGTCGCGCGCTTCGCCCAGGGTGAACAGGCCGACACCCCGCGCAGCCAGCGCCATGCGAGCGTGGAAGGCATCGCTGAAAGGCTGTTTGTGCCCGGCGATCTCCTGGGTATTCTCGTGGCCCTTGCCTGCGATCAGCACCACGTCTTCAGCGGCGGCATGGGCGAGAGTCTGGGCGATGGCCAGCGCGCGATCTTCGATCAGCAGCGCCTGCGCGGGGCTTTGCAAGCCGGCAAGCAAATCCTGCAGGATGGCGCCCGGCGCTTCGCTGCGCGGGTTGTCGCTGGTGAGCACCACGCTGTCGGCCCGGGCTTCGGCGGCCTGCGCCATCAGCGGGCGTTTGCGCGCGTCGCGGTCGCCACCGGCACCGAACACGCACCACAGCTTGCCCTGCCGCGCCGCGGTCACAGGGCGCAGCGCCTGGAGCGCCTTGTCCAGCGCATCGGGCGTATGGGCGTAGTCGATGACGGCCAGCGGCGCGCCATGACCGCCGAGCGTCTGCATGCGCCCGGGCACCGCGCGCACGGTGCGCAGCGCAGCGGCTATGGCGGTGTCATCCATGCCCGTGGTCTGCAACAGCGCCGCCACGACCAGCAGGTTGTGCAAATTGAAGACGCCGAGCACCGGCAGATCGAAGGCATGACGGACGTGCCCATGCGCCAGGGAGAAGCGCTGGCCCGCAAGGCTCTGCTCGATGTTCTCGGCGCGCCAGTCCGCCGGGGCATTGAGCGCGACCCTCTGCACCAACAGGCCACGGCTGCGGCAGTCTTGCAGCAGGGTCGAGGCGCCGAAGGGGTCGTCGATGTCGATCACGGCATGGCGCAGCCCCGGCCAGGCGAACAAGGCCTGCTTGGCGCGCGCATAGGCGGCCATGTCGCCGTGGTAGTCGAGGTGATCCTGGGTCAGGTTGGTGAAGGCCGCGGCGTGCAGTTCGCAGCCCGCCAGACGATGTTCGGCCAGGCCGATGCTCGAGGCCTCGATCGCGCACCACTGCGCACCCTGTTCCCGCAAGGTGGCGAGCAGGGCCTGCAGACGCACGGGGTCGGGCGTGGTGAATCCGGTGGACTGCAGCGCATCGGGCCAGCCGGCGCCGAGGGTGCCGATCACGCCGCAACGCTGCCCAGCCGCGTTCAGCGCCTGAGCCGTCCAGAGGGCGCACGAAGTCTTGCCATTGGTGCCCGTCACCGCCAGCAGCTTGACCTGCCGCGACGGATGGCCGTACCAGGCGGCCGCGAGCGGCCCAGCCAGGGCCTTGAGCCCCTGCACCGCCAGAATGCGCCGATCGGAAAAGCCGAAGTGCTGCGCGCCCTCGGCCTCGACCAGCGCGGCCGCCGCGCCTGAAGCCAGCGCCTGCATGACGAACTGGCGCGGATCGCGCGCGGCGCCCGGCCAGGCGACGAACACCTCGCCCGAGCGAAGATGCCGCGTATCGGTCGTCCACGGCGCCTTCGGCCCGACCCGCAGATCGCGCAGCGCTTGCAGCACGGCATCGACCGTGTTCATGCGCCCCCCTTCACGGCCCGGCCGGCCGGGAGCTGCAAGGCCTGCGCCGTCTGCGCGGGCACCAGATCGGGCTTGACCGGCAGATCGGGCTGCACGCCCAGGATGCGCAGCGCCTGCGGCACCACGGCACCGAACACCGGGGCCGACACCTGCCCGCCGAAATGCTTGCCCGCCGAGGGCTGATCCACCGAGACCGCCATGACCAGCACGGGATGGTTGATCGGCGCCAGACCGACGAACTGGGCGCGGAACAGCTTCTTGTCGTACCTGCCGTCCTTGGCGATCCAGGCCGTGCCCGTCTTGCCGCCGGTGGAGTAGCCCGGCACCGCAGCTGCGGGCGCGGTGCCGCCGGGCTGCGTCACCAGCGCCAGCATGCCGCGCATTTCGCGCGCCACGGTGGGCGAGACGACCTGCACGCCTTCTGGTGCCTGGTCGTGCTTGAACAGGGTGACCGGGAAGATGCGCCCCCGGTCGGCGAAGATCAGGTAGGCATGCGCCAGCTGCAGGGTGGAGATGCCCAGGCCGTAGCCGAAGCCCATGGTGATGCGGTCGATCGGACGCCAGCGTTTCATCGGTCGCATCAGACCGCTGGTGGCGCCGGGAAATTCGATCTGCGGGCGCTGGCCGAAGCCGACCGCGGTGTACATGTCCCACTGCACCTGGGCCGGCATCTTGCTCACGACCTGCGAGGTGGCGACGTTGCTCGAATACTGGATGACCTGCGGCATCTCGATGTCGCCATTGTTTTCATCGTCACAGATATTGGCGCCATAGAACTGCTGGCAGCCCGGCGCGGTGTGGAACACCGTGGTCGGGGTGACGATGCCGGCCTGCAGCGCCGCGCTGAGAGTGATGGGCTTGAGCACCGAACCGGGCTCGAAGGCATCGGTCACCGCGTAATTGCGAATGTCCGACTCGGTCATGTTGCGGCGGCTGTTGGGGTCGAAGCTCGGGTAGTTGGCCATAGCCAGAATCTCGCCGGTCTTGGCGTCGATCACCACGGCGCTACCGTTCTTAGCCTTGTTGTCCACCACGGCCTGCTTGAGCGCCTGGTAGGTGAGGTACTGGATCTTGCTGTCGATCGACAGGCGCACATCCTGCCCGTCCACCGGCGGCACGCCGCCCGACACGTCCTCGATCACATTGCCCAGCCGGTCCTTGACCACCTTGCGCACGCCCGGGTGGCCTGCCAGGCGCGACTGCAACGCCAGCTCCATGCCGTCCTGGCCCTGGCCTTCGATATTGGCAAAGCCGATGAGCTGCGCTGCGGCCGACCCCTCCGGGTAATAGCGCTTGTAGCTGGGCGACTCGTAAATGCCCTTGATGCCCAATGCCTTCACCTGCTTGGCGATGTCGATGTCCACCTGCCGCTTGAGGTAGACGAACTGCTTGTCGGAGTCGAGGCGACGCTTCAGAGTCTCGGCGTTCAGGCCGAGCAGCCGCGCGAGTTCCTGCACCTTGCCGTTGTCGGACTCGACCTGGGTCGGGTCGGCCCAGATGGTCTTGGCCGGAATGCTCGACGCCAGGATGTTGCCGTTGCGGTCAAGAATGCGCCCGCGCATGGCCGGCAGCTCGATGGTGCGCACAAAGCGCAGCTCGCCCTGGTTCTGATAGAACTGAGTCGTCCAGACCTGCACCCAGAAGGCGCGCAGCGCCAGCGCGGCAAAGGCGGCGAACAACAGCCCCTTGACCAGCCAGGCGCGCCCCGGCGGCAGCTTGACGTTCAGCAGCGGGCTTTTGCCGTAGCTGGCGGCCGGCACGTGAGGTCGCAGCGCAGGGTTTTTCATCGCCGCGCTCCCTGATGGCCCGCCGAGCGGGGCTGAGACTGCGGCACCACGGGCAGCGGCGGCAGCGTCGACTGGCCCTCCTGCACGAACACGGTACGCGCTGCGGTGATCGGGCGCATGTCGAGCTGCGTCTGCGCCAGTTTCTCGATGCGGCCCGGCGCGCTCATGGCGCGGTATTCCACCTGCAGACGATCCCGGTCCATCTGCAACTGCTCGGCCCGCTGCTGCGCCACATCCAGCGCCGCGAACGTGCGCCTGCCCTGGTACTGCGCGCGCACCACCGACATGGCGCACAGCACCACGACGAATAGGAGCACGAGGTTGATGCGGGTCATGGCGGCTCCTCAGGCCCGTTGCGCCACGCGCAGAATGGCCGAGCGCGATCGCGCGTTGGCGGCGACTTCGGCCGCCGAGGGTCGCAGCCGTGCGACCTCGGTCAGGTCGGGCCTGAACTCCGCGGACACGCCGGGCACGAAGGGCTGGCGCCGATCGACGGCAGGCGCGCGCGAGTGACTCTGGATGAAGCGCTTGATCAGCGCATCTTCGAGCGAATGAAAGCTGATCACAGCCAGCCGCCCGCCCGGCTTCAGGCAGTCGAGCACCTGGCTCAACGCCGCTTCGATCTGCGCAAGCTCGGCATTGACGTGAATCCGAAGAGCTTGAAACGTGCGGGTGGCCGGATCCTGGCCCGGCTCACGGCTCTTGACTGCGGAGGCAACGAGCGCGGCGAGTTCGCCGCTGCGCGCAACGGGCGCTCCGGCATCGCGGCGAGCCACAATCTTCTTTGCAATCTGGACAGCCGCCCGTTCGTTTCCATAATCCCTCAGCACGGTTGCAATCTCATCCTGACTTGCCGATGCCAGATACTCAGCGACGGTGGGCCCGCTGCTGGTGTCCATGCGCATGTCCAGGGGCCCGTCAGCGCGAAAACTGAATCCGCGCTCGGGTTGATCGAGCTGCGGCGACGACACCCCCAGATCGAACAGCAGCCCATCGGCCTTCGACACGCCCTGCTCGCGCAACACCCGCCCAAACTCGGCAAACGGCGCGTGCACGATGACAAAGCGCGGATCGCGGATCTCGCCCGCCGCTTCGATGGCCTGAGGATCGCGGTCGATCGCAATCAGCCGTCCGGCAGGCGACAGGCGACGCAGGATTTCCCGGCTGTGCCCGCCACGCCCGAAGGTCGCGTCGAGATAGATCCCCTCGGGGTCGGTGATCAGCTGGTCGACCGCTTCGTGCAGCAGCACGGTGCGGTGCGCCGTTTCGGCGCTGGTCTTGGGAGCTTGTTCGCGCATACACGATCACAGCACGATGTCGCGCACGGCATCGGGCATGCCTTGCTCGATCACCGCAGCCTCTTGCGCCTGATGTTTGGCGCGATCCCAGATTTCGAAATGCCTGCCCATGCCGATCAGATCGACCTCGCGCTCCAGACCTGCGGCCTGACGCAGTTCGGGCGAGATCAGCACCCGCCCCGTGGCGTCCATTTCGGTTTCGGTGGCGTGGCCGAGATAGATGCGCTTCCAGCCCTGCGCCGACATGGGCAACTGCAGCACCTTGTCGCGAAAAGTCGCCCACTCGTCATCGGAGAACATCAGCAGACAACCGTCCGGGCTTTTCGTCAGGGTCAGCCTGCCTTGGGCACGCGCCATCAGCATGTCTCGATGCCGGGCAGGCACGGTCATACGACCCTTGCCGTCCAGATTGAGTGCCGAAATGCCAATGAACATGAATTCGCCCGCGGTTGCCGTGCCCAGGTGGGAGCCTTGAATGCGCAGAGCCCTGCACAATTCCCCACTTTTTTGCACTATTCGCCACTTTAGGTGATGGCGATGGCCGCGGTCAAGCCGGAAACCCTGAAAATTCTTTTACAAAACAAGGACTTACATACTGTTTATGAAACCAGTAAATAAGCTCGTTTCCATTAAAAAATAATGGTTTAGAGAGTTTCGTGAAAGTCTTTTCTAGAAAAGTGGCGACATCGCGACCATGCGGGAATGCCACGCAATACGTGACGAACCGTCCGGGGGAGAGGGAGAAGAAGGGAAAGTGCGAAGCGGAGCTATAAGCCGGATTCTGTGCAGCGCAGGCTTATCGCCGACGCCGTGGCAGCCATTCCTCTAGGCCCAGCATTGCTGCGGGGCTCAAGCCACCTACCCGCAGACTCGCGCGGGCCGCGCTGTGCCAGCGTTGCCGCTGGCGCGTCTGCCTATTTGGTGTTGCTCCAGATGGAGGTTGCCGCGTTTCACGTCCACACCGGTCGCCCGGTGCTTACTCGTCTCTGTGGCCCTGTTCGTCACGTCACCGTGCACGGCCGTTAGCCGTCATCCCGCCCTATGGAGTCCGGACCTTCCTCGATGCGGCAAGCGCACCGCGACTGCCCACTCCACTTCGCAATGTGGATTATCGTGGATTCGGGTGCCACCCGACTTTTGACGCCCGATGGCCTCGGCATCGGCCCGCAAAGGCGTTGCGCCTTGACCCAGAGCAATTGCACAACGCATTCAAAAGACTAGATTCTTTCGCCTTACAGTTTTTGCATTTCGATGAAAGGCCCAGCCCGTGGCGACAGAACTATTCAACAATGGCAAGCACCTCTGCCTCATGTTCAGCGATCTGGTCGAGGAGGACGCCGACGCGGTTCAGGCCAACCAGTTTCTCATCATCGATCATGGTCACGGCGCGCTCATCGATCCGGGTGGCAATATGACCTTCAACGAGCTGACGCTCACGATGCGCAAATACATGGCGCCGCAGGATCTGCACTACCTGCTGGCCTCGCACGCCGACCCGGACATCATCGCCTCGCTCGACCGCTGGATGACGGCCTCCAAGGCCGTGCTGGTCATTTCCCGTCTGTGGGCTCGTTTTGCCCCCCATTTCTGCAAGCTGGGCAAGACCGACAAACGCATCATCGGCGTGCCCGATGCCGGAGGCACGCTGCGCCTGGGCCAAAGCGATCTGGTGCTCCTGCCCGCGCATTTCCTGCACGCCGAGGGCAATTTTCAGTTCTACGACCCGATCAGCAAGATTCTGTTTTCTGGCGACCTCGGGGTGTCGCTGGTCAGCGGCGAGCAGGCACGCCATCCCTACACGCATTTAAACGACGCCCTGCCCCATATGGAGGCTTTTCATCGCCGCTACATGGTGTCCAACAAAATCCTGCGCTATTGGGCCAGCATGGTGCGCACCCTGGACATCGAGATGATCGTGCCGCAGCACGGCGCACCCATTCGCGGCAAGGCCGCCGTGGCCCAGTTCATCGACTGGGCCGAAAGCCTGAGTTGCGGCATCGACCTGATGACGCAGAACGCTTACCGCGTGCCCGATCAGCCCATTGCCCTGGCTGTTTAGACGACTCAAGGAGCCGTCTGCACCTGCCACTCCATGACTTCGCCCGCATGCAGCGGCACGATGTCGGTGTCGGCGTAGGGCAGGTGTTCGGGCATGTTCCACCGGGTGCGGTGGAGGGTGATGGTGCCGCTGTTGCGGGGCAAGCCGTAGAACGCCGCGCCGAATCGGCTGGCGAAATCGTCGAGTCGGTGCAGCGCGTAGCGCTGCTCGAACGCGGCGCAATACAGCTCCAGTGCATTCGCGGCGGTGAAGCAACCGGCGCAGCCGCAAGCCGCCTCCTTGGTGTGGCGCGCATGCGGCGCTGAATCGGTGCCGAGAAAGAAACGATCGTCGCCGCTCGTGGCCACGTCGAGAAGCGCCTGGCGGTGGGTCTCGCGCTTTAGCACGGGCAGGCAGTAATAGTGAGGCCGCATGCCGCCCTTGAACATGGCGTTGCGGTTGTGCAGCAGATGGTGCGCAGTGAGCGTCGCCGCCTGCAGCGGCACGCCGCGGCTGTCGCGTTCGTGCGACTCGCTCACGAACTGCGCCGCCTGCGCTGTGGTGATGTGCTCAAGCACGATGCGCAGTTCCGGGAAGGCCCGGCGCAGAGCGATGAGGTGCCGTTCGATGAACACGGCCTCGCGGTCGAACACGTCCACTTCGGGATCGGTGACCTCGCCATGGATGAGCAGCGGCATGCCCAGGCTCTGCATCGCTTCAAGCGCGGGATAGACGCGCCTGAGCTCGGTCACACCGCTGTCGGAATTGGTCGTCGCCCCGGCGGGATACAGCTTGAACGCATGCACCACCCCGCTGCCCTTGGCCTCTTCCACCATCGCCGGTGTGGTGTCGTCGGTGAGGTAGAGCGTCATCAAAGGCGTGAAATCGCTGCCTTCGGGCAAGGCGGAAAGGATACGCTCCCGATACTCCAGCGCCTGCTGCAGCCGCACCACCGGCGGCTTGAGATTGGGCATGACGATGGCCCGCGCGAACTGCCGCGCCGTCCAGGGCAAGGCGTCGCGCATCGCGGCGCCGTCGCGCAGATGCAGATGAAAATCGTCGGGACGGGTGAGGGTGAGGATCTGAGTCGAGGTCATGTCGGCAGCAAGAACGGCAACGACGACATGCTACGTCGGCTTCAGTGCTGCAGGATCTTGGCGAGGAAATGCGCGGCGCGCTCGCTGCGCTGCTCGGAGGGTGAGAAAAACTGCGACGTGGGACAGTCCTCGACGATGCGCCCGGCATCCATGAACACCACGCGGTGCGACACCTTGCGGGCGAATCCCATCTCGTGCGTGACCACCATCATGGTCATGCCCTCCTCGGCCAGCTTGACCATGACGTCGAGCACTTCGCCCACCATCTCGGGGTCGAGCGCCGACGTGGGTTCGTCGAACAGCATGGCGATCGGGTCCATCGACAGCGCACGGGCGATGGCCACGCGTTGCTGCTGACCGCCGGAGAGTTGCCCAGGAAATTTGTCCTTGTGCATCGACAGGCCGACCCGGTCGAGATAGAACAGGCCCTTCTCCCGCGCCTCGGCCTTGCTGCGGCCGAGCACCTTGATCTGCGCCAGCGTGAGGTTGTCGGTCACGGTCAGGTGCGGGAACAGCTCGAAGTGCTGAAACACCATGCCCACGCGCGCGCGCAGCTTGGGCAGATCGGTCTTTGGGTCGGCAATCGACGTGCCATCGACCACCACATCGCCCTTCTGGAACGGCTCCAGTGCGTTGACGCACTTGATCAGCGTGGACTTGCCCGAACCCGACGGCCCGCACACCACCACGACCTCGCCGCGCGCGATCTGCGTGGAGCAATCGGTGAGCACCTGAAAGTCGCCATACCACTTGCTGATCTGGCGAATGTCGATCATGGGCGCTGCCGCGCTCTGAACTGGGGTCTGATTCATGGATGGATTCATGGAGTTAGCGCACGATGGCGATGCGCCGATGCAGGCGCTTGACGCCCTGCGACAGCAGGAAACTGAGCACGAAGTACACCACCGCGACCAGGGTGTACATCTCCACCACGCGGCTGTCTCGCTGCGCGATTTTCATCGCCGCGCCGACGAAGTCGGTGACGTTGAGCAGCGCCACCAGCGACACGTCCTGAAACAACACGATGGTCTGGGTGAGCAGCACCGGCAGCATATTGCGCAGAGCCTGCGGCAGGATGATGAGGCGCATCGATTGCGCATAGGTCAGGCCCAGTGCGTACGCGGCACCCAACTGACCCTTGGGAATGCTCTGAATGCCGGCGCGCACGATCTCGGCGAAATAGGCCGCCTCGAACAGAATGAAGGTGACATAGGCCGAGCGCTCGGCACCGATCTTCGGCGGATAGTCTGCCCCGGTGAGCGACTGCAGCATGACCGGCACGAGGAAGTAGAACCAGAAGATCACCAGCAGCAGCGGAATCGAGCGCATCAGATTGATGTAGCCCGCAGCCAGCATCGACAGCCACTTCAGATGCGACAGCCGCGCCAGCGCCAGCAGGATGCCCAGCAGCGTGCCACCGATGGCCGCCACCACGGTGAGCTGCACGGTATAGGCCAGCCCCTTGAGCAGAAAGGGCAGTACCGAGACGATGGAGGAAAAGTCGAATCCGCCCATCACTTGCTCCCGCCCATATAGCCGGGCACGGCCGTGGCGCGCTCCACCCAGGCCATGATGCGGTTGATGGAAAACGCCACGGCAACATACAGCACCGTCGCAGCGCCGAAGGCCGCGAAGTAACGGAAGGTCATCTCGCCCATTTCGCGGGTGCGGAAGAACAGCTCGGTCAGGCCGATGGAGTAGGCAACCGCCGAATTCTTCACCAGGTTCATCGACTCGGAGGTGAGCGGCGGAATGATGATGCGGTACGCCATGGGCAGCAGGACGTAACGGTAGGTCTGCACCGGCGTCAGGCCGAGCGCCAGACCGGCAAAGGTCTGCCCTCGCGGCAGCGACAGAATGCCCGACTTCACCTGTTCGGCGATACGCGCCGCGGTGAACAGCCCGAGGCAGACGACAGCGGTCAGGATCTGAAACGTACCCGGATCAACCGCATTGGCAAAGCGCTTGAGCGGCGGAATCACGCTGGGCAGCACGAAATACCAAATGAAGAACTGCACCAGCAAGGGAATATTGCGGAACAGCTCGACATAGGCATTGCCCAGTGTGACCCAGAAGCGGCTCTTGGTCGTTCGCACCACACCCAGCACCGACCCCAGCGCCATGGCGATGACCCAGGCGCACACCACGAGGATCAGGGTGTACTCAAGCCCCGAGAGCAAGGACATGCCCCAGGTCGTGTCGCCATCGGGCGTGTCTTCAAGAAATATGCCTAAGCCCAGCATGTCATCCTCACGACGGAATTCTTGGCGCACGTGAAAAAAAGCCGGCAGGACTGCCGGCTTGGCTTCGTGTGCGCAAGATGCAGCTTATTCCACGCCCTTGTCGTTCGGATGGGCGAAGGCTTCCTTGATCGCCGGGGTTTCCGGGAAGTTCAGGTTGATGCCCTTGGGCGGAATCGGGCTGGTGAACCACTTGGCGTAGATCTTGTTGATCTCGCCCGACTTCATCACGCCGTCGATGGTCTTGTCGACCAGCGCCTTGAACTGCGGATCGTCCTTGCGCAGCATCATGCTGTAGGGCTCCTGGCGCAGCGAGCCGGGCAGGATCTTGTAAGCCGCCGGATCCTTGGAGTTGGCGATCTGGCCCGCCAGCAGGATGTCGTCCATCACGAAGGCGGCTGCGCGGCCATCAGCCATCAGCAAGAAGCTCTCGGCGTGATCCTTGCCGTAGATTTCCTTGAACTCCATGTCCTTGGTCTTTTCGTACTTCTTCAACAGCGGCACCGCCGTGGTGCCGGAGGTGGTGACGATGGTCTTGCCGTTGAGTTGGGCGAAGTCGTTGATGCCCGAATCCTTCTTCACCGCGGCGGTCACGTTGATGACGAAGTAGGTCGGCCCGAAGGACACTTGCTTCTGGCGTGCCACCGAATTGGTGGTGGAGCCGCACTCCAGATCGATGGTGCCGTTTTCCAGCAGGGGAATGCGGTTACTGGAGGTCACTGGGGCGTAGTTGACCTTCAGATCGGGCATTTTCAGATCGGCCTTGACGGCATCGACCACCTTGCCGCAAAGCTCCATGGCGTAGCCGATGGGCTTGCCGTTGTTGTCGAGATAGGAGAAGGGAATCGACGACTCGCGGTAGCCGACGGTGATGCTGCCGGTGTCCTTGACTTTTTTCAGTGTGCCGGTGAGCTCGGCCGCCTGCACGCTGGACAACGCCGCTGCGGCCAGAACGGTCAAAGCAAACAGTTTCTTGATCATGGGAATCTCCGTGGGAACGACCATTGTGTGAACGAATCCGGCAAGTGTAACTGCTGGTCACAAATCCGCAATAACAAGCCACCCTGTGTTCAGGCCGCCTCGCTTGCACGCTCTGCCGTTTGTTGCTGCAGCGCCCACATGCGCGCGTAAGGGCCTGCCGCCCGCAGCAGTTCGGCATGGGTGCCGCGCTCGACCACGCGGCCATGGTCGATGACCAGAATCTGGTGTGCGTCCACAACCGTGGACAGGCGATGCGCGATGACCAGCGCGGTGCGGTCGCGCGAGGCGGCGCGTATCTCGGCCTGAATCGCCTTTTCGTTGTGCGAGTCGAGCTGCGAGGTGGCTTCGTCGAAGATCAGGATGGGCGGGTTCTTCAGCAGCGCACGGGCGATCGCAACCCGCTGCTTCTCGCCGCCCGACAGCTTCAGCCCACGCTCGCCAACCTGGGTGTCGTAGCCCTGGGGCGTGCTGGCGATGAAGTCGTGGATGTGCGCAGCACGCGCCACCGCTTCCACCTCGGCGGCGCTGGCGCCCGGCTTGCCGTAGGCGATGTTGTAGCCGATGGTGTCGTTGAACAGCACCGTGTCTTGCGGCACGATGCCGATGGCGCGGCGCACGCTGGCTTGCGTCACCTGTGCAATGTCCTGCCCATCGATCAGGATGCGCCCAGACTGCGGCGCGTAAAAGCGAAACAGCAGCCGCGCCAGCGTGGACTTGCCCGCACCGGAAGGCCCGACGATGGCCACGGTCTTGCCCGCAGGAACGACAAAATCCAGACCGTCGAGGATGAGGCGATCGGGCTGATAGCCGAAACGCACGTTTTCGAAGCGAACTTCGCCCCGCCCGACCTGCAACGCTGGCGCCTGCGGCGCGTCGCTGATGTCCTGATGCTCTTCCAGAATGGTGAACATGCGCTCCAGATCGGTGGTGGACTGCCGGATCTCGCGGTAGATCACGCCGAGGAAATTCAGCGGCACATAGAGCTGCAGCATGAAGGCGTTGACCAGCACCAGATCGCCCAGATTCATGCTGCCGTTCACCACGCCAACCGTGGCGCGCCAGACCAGCAGCGTCACCGCCGTGGCGATGATCAGACTCTGCCCGAGGTTGAGCAGCGACAGCGAGTTTTGCGACTTGATCGCCGCGCGCATCCAGCTCCTGAGGTTGTCGTCGTATCGTGCCGACTCCAGCGCCTCGTTGCCAAACATCTTGACCGTCTCGTAGTTGAGCAGGGCGTCGATGGCACGCTGATTGGCGCGCGAATCCTGGGTGTTCATGTCGCGGCGCAACTGGGTGCGCCACTCGGTCACGGTGATGGTGAAACCCACATACATCACCAGGGCGAGCAGCGCGATGCCTGCGAACCAGATGTCATACTTCACCAGCAGAATGCCGATGACCAGCGCCATCTCCACCAGCGTGGGCAGAATGCTGTAGAGCGTGAACGACACCAGACTGGAAATGGCGCGAGTGCCACGCTCCATGTCGCGCGACATGCCGCCGGTCTGGCGTTCCAGGTGATAGCGCATGCTCAGGCTGAACAGATGGTCGAAGACCTGCAGTGCCACCTTGCGCACCGCCCCTTGCGTCACCCGCGAAAACACCACTTCGCGCAGCTCGGTGAAAAGCGACACGCTCAGACGCAGCAGACCGTAGGCGACCAGCAGCGCCACCGGCACGACGAGCACGGCGCGTGGGTCGCCCGGCTTGAGGTCGAGCGCGTTGACGATGTCCTTGAGCACGATGGGCACACCCACGTTGGACAGCTTGGCAGCGATCATCATCACCAGCGCCAGGACCACGCGGACGCGGTACTCCCAGAGGTAAGGCCAGAGCGCAGCGATCACCGCCCAGCGCGAACGCGTGGGGCTGGCGGCGGAGGACGGCTCCGGCGCCGCGGAGGAGCTTCTTGCATGCATGGGGGACGAAAGATGAGTGGCGGCGTTTTCCGCCTGGAGCAGAGTTCAGCGTTGGCTGAACGAGCTTTTTAAACTATGAATCTCAATGATTATCTGCGCCGTCACGGCGCTCTGCTCGGAGCCTTTCATGACCTCTGTTCCCCAACTCCCCGACCGCGTGCCTACGCTGCGCATTCAGGCTCGTCCTGCCGACGTCAATATGCATGGCGACATCTTCGGCGGCTGGATCATGGCGCAGGTCGATATCGCCGGCGGCATCACCGCGGCCTGGCGCGCCAAGGGTCGTGTCGCCACCGTGGCGGTGAAGGAGTTTCTGTTCAAGCAGCCGGTGTTGGTGGGCGATGTGCTGTCGTTCTTCACCGAAATCGACCATATCGGCCACACTTCGATCACCGTGCGGGTGGAGGTCTACGCGCAGCGCACGCCGTCCAACGTCGAGGTTATCAAGGTCACCGAGGCCCTGCTAACCTATGTCGCCGTTGGCGATGATCGCAGGCCGAGGCCGGTGGATCAGCCCTGACCCTGTAAGCCAAAAACGATAAGGCCGCCCAAAGGAGATCCTGGGGCGGCCTTGTCTTTCTGCGGGAGGCTGGTTACTTGCTTTCGCCCTCGGCGGCAGCGGCACCTTCCTCGCCCACGCCACCCGGCGGCGGGCTGACCGTGACCACGGCGGGATTGTCGACTCCGTGCGTGAGCACTGACACGCCCTTGGGCAGCTTGAGGTCGTTGACGTGCACGCTCTGATGCAGCGTCAGACCGCTGAGATCGACCTCGATGAACTCGGGCAGGTCAGCCGGCAGGCAGGACACTTCTACTTCGTTCATCACATGGTTGACCAGGCCGTGGCTGAGCTTGACCGCAGGCGAATTTTCCGCGCCAACGAAGTGCAGCGGCACCTTCATCGAAATCTTGTGCCCGGCGTCGACGCGCTGGAAGTCGATGTGCAGCACCAGTTGCTTGTAGGGGTGCATCTGATAATCGCGCAGCAGCACCTGGCTGGTCTTGCCGGCCACTTCCATCTCCAGCACGGAGGAATGGAACTGCTCTTTTTTCAGCGCATGGAACAGCGCGTTGTGATCGAGCTCGATCATCTGGGGCGCTTGTTCGCCACCATAAATGATGCCGGGGGTCTTCCCGGCGCGACGCAGGCGGCGGCTCGCACCAGTGCCCTGCAAACTACGTTCGAATGCGACGACTTTCATGTCGACTCCTGAAAATGGGGCCATGCCCCGTGGTGAACGGCGCCTGCGACCAGCGCCGTGAGAACCCGCCGGAATCGGCGGACAAAAGAATCAGAACAGGGTTTCCTGCTCATTGAAGAGTTGCAGCACCGAGCCGCCGTAGGCAATGCGCTGAATGGTCTGCGCGATCAGCGATGCGGCGGAGAGCTGGCGAATCTTGCTGCATTCGCGCGCTTCCTGGCGCAGCGGAATGGTGTTGGTGACGACCAGTTCGTCGATGGCGCTGTTCTGCAACCTCTGAATGGCCGGGCCGGACAGCACCGGGTGCGTGCAATACGCCATGACGCGCTTGGCACCGCGGGTCTTGAGCACTTCGGCGGCCTTGGTCAGCGTACCGGCGGTGTCGACCATGTCGTCCATGATGATGCAGTTGCGCCCGTCGATCTCGCCGATGACGTTCATCACCTCCGACACGTTGGGCTTGGGGCGGCGCTTGTCGATGATGGCCAGATCGCAGTCCATCAGTTTGGCCAGTGCACGGGCCCGCACCACGCCGCCGATGTCGGGCGAGACCACGATGAGGTCGCTGTAATTCTTCTCGCGCAGATCGGTCAGCAGGATGGGCGAGGCATAGATATTGTCGACCGGAATGTCGAAGAAGCCCTGCACCTGATCGGCATGCAGATCCATGGTGACCACCCGCGCCACACCTGCGGCCTGCAACACGTTGGCCACGACTTTCGCTGTGATCGGCACGCGGGCCGAGCGAGGGCGCCGATCCTGGCGCGCGTAACCGAAATACGGGATGACGGCCGTGATGCGCTCGGCCGAAGCGCGCTTGAGCGCGTCGACCATGATGAGCAGTTCCATCAGGTTGTCATTGGTCGGCGCACAGGTGGACTGAACGATGAACACCTCGCGCGCACGGACGTTCTGCTGAATCTCGACGGTCACCTCGCCGTCGGAGAACCTGCCGATGTAAGCCTGACCGAGGCCGATACCGAGTTGTTCCGCAACTTCCTGGGCAAGCGCCGGATTGGCATTGCCGGTGAACAGAATAAAGTCCGCCGGATTCGGTGTCATGGTGGAGTGTTGCGCGATCGCTGCGCCTGAAATGCCCGGGCGTCTGACCGCTCCGGCAAAGCCCGCGGTCTGCAGCGCCGCAGGCAAAACGCTTTCAAAACTCGGCTTTCAAAAATCGTGGCTGGGGAGGAAGGACTCGAACCCTCGCATGCCGGAATCAAAATCCGGTGCCTTAACCAACTTGGCGACTCCCCAACATCATCCGCGCCATGCGAATGACAAAAACCGTTTGCCCTTCGTTTGCCGATCTGCCCCACGCGTTCGCAAGACAAGGCCGACATTATGCTTGAATCCAGTGACGCAGGGGATGCTCGCGCAACCCCTGGCACAACCTGCCTGCCCAACCCGAAGGCCATGAAGCCATGACACCCGGCGTCAAACCGCGCTCGCTTTGCCCCTCGCTCATGTCCGCAACATCGACCAGGGCAAAAACCGCACTGCCCGAGCCCGTCATCCGCACATCGAACGGCAAGGCAAGCTGCCTGCGGCCAAACTGAGTGCGGACAAGCTCCATCGCACGAGCCACTTCAGGCTCAAGCGCAATGGCGCCCGGCTGCAAATCGTTTCGGCCCCACAAAGCGCAGACCGCCTTGGAAGGAATTGTCTCGGCAAATGATCCAGGCCCTTCTTCGGCTGACGCTTTACCGGCATTCATGCCTTCATGCTCATTCAGACCACACGACCTGAAAAACCTGCGAGATTCGAAAAGCCATTCAGCAAAGCCCATTATTTTTGCTTCGGGTCTTGGTGTTGTCAAGTCAAGGGTGGAAAACACGGCGGATGTGGACAAGCCGCGTCCCGGATGCACCACAAGGAACCACGGCGTGGGCAGGTCGATGGCCTGGAGCTTTTCGCCCACCCCTTCCGCCCAGGCGTTGCGGCCGTAGATGAAGATGGGAACGTCGGCGCCGAGCTTCAGCGCAAGCCTCATGAGGTGGTCACGGGTAAGACCCAGACGCCACAGACGGTTGAGCCCAATCAGCACCGTGGCCGCATCGGAGCTGCCGCCACCGAGACCGGCCTGCTGCGGAATGCTCTTGCGCAGGTGGATGTCGACTCCGCTGGTGCAGCCAGTGTCTTCCTGCAGCAGCCGCGCCGTGCGCACGCAAAGATCGTCAGCAGGCAGATCGTCGGCCCCGATGCGGCGAATGACACCGTCGTCGCGGCGAATCAGGTCGAGCGAGTCGTTCCAGTCGATGAACTGAAACACCGTCTGCAGGGTGTGATAGCCGTCGGGCCGCCTGCCGGTGACGTGCAGAAACCAGTTGATCTTGGCCGGAGCCGGCAGGTTGAACAGAGCTTGCATGAATCTGGGGGAATGCCGCGGGTCAACCGGTTGCCTGCGATGCCGCGGGCACCGGGGACGCCGTGGAGGACTCGATCACCATGCGAAGCTCGGCAGGTTCTCCGGTCTGGCGCTGCGCCTTGATCAGCGCCAGCACACCGTCGCGCCAGGTCGGCTGCACCCGCCAGCCCAGTTGCTCGAAGCCACCGTCTTCCAGCGCCTTGGAGGGCAGACCAGCAGCAGGTCGGCCGCGCACCCAGTCTTGCAGCGCGGCTTGCGGCAGCGCCACACCGAGGGCGGCGCGGGTCATGTCGTCGAAAGAGGCGTAGCGCTGCGTCTGCCGACCATCGTCCAGACTGGCCTGGCCCGGGCTCCACGCGGCCCTGGCCATCATCTGACCCAGGGGTGAGAACACCTCGAACTCGCCCGAGGCCGTTCCTTTCAGCGCCAGACGGAACCCGCCGTACAGCGCCTTCTGCGCATCGGGCTGGCCGCTGACGAGGGAAAGACGCCCCGCCATGACGAGGGTGTCCGAGGGTTCGGGCGCCTGGGAGGCCTGGGGCACGGCGCAACCGCCCGCCATCAGCGCCGCGGCGCAAAGAAGGATGGAGCCGAAAACGCGACGCCGCATCAGAAAGTGACGCCGTACTTGCGCAATACGGCTTGCACCATGGCGTCGTGCGGGGCGCGGTCGATGGCCTGGCGCCAGATGGCGCGGGCGCGGTCGCGCTGGCCAAGCTGCCACAGCACCTCGCCCAGATGGGCGCCGATTTCAGGGTCGGGCCGCGCGTCATAGGCCTGCTGCAAGAGGTCGAGGGCCTGGGCCAGCCGCCCCATCTTGAACTCGACCCAGCCCAGGCTGTCGAGGACAAAGGGGTTGCCCGGGGACAGCGCCAGCGCGCGGCTTACCAGCTTGCGCGCTTCGGGCAGTTGTTCGCCGCGATCGGCCAGGGTGTAGCCCAGCGCGTTGTAGGCCGGCTGCGAATCCGGATCGAGCGCGATCGCCTTGCGCAGCATCGCCATCATCTCCTTGATGTGGCCACTCTTGTCGGCCATCATCGAGGCTTCGTAGAGCAGATCGACATCGTCTGGCATCTGCTTGAGCGCGCTCTGCAGCACTCTGAACGATGCCTCGAAATGCCCGGCCTCGCGCAAGATCTGCGCGCGGGCCAGCCAACGATCCTTGCGCTGCGCCGCATTGCCCTGAGGCAGGGCATCGGCCAGTTGGAGCGCTTCGTCCATCTTGCCCTGCTGCACCAGAATCGCCGCGCGACCGCTGACGACGGCGAGGCGGTTATTGGCGTCGGGCTGAGTCTGGTCGAGCCAGCGAGTGGCCTGATCCAGATCGCCGAGCTTGCGCGAGGCCTCCGACAGCGCGAGATAGGCCGGGGTGAGCACCGGCGGCTCGGGCTGGGCACGCGCCAGCCGCAGATAGGTCTGCAACGACACCACCGCCTGCGCGGGTTGGCCGAATTCGGTTTGCAGGCTGCCGAGGATCAGCCAAGCGGGCGCCAGATCGGGCGCATCCACCACCAGTTTTTCGAGCGCCGCAAGCGCAACACCATCGCGCTGCTGCCCGAGCGCCGCCTGCGCCCATGCCAGACGCAGCCCGCTGTCCTTGGGTTGGGCCCCGGCAAACTTTTGCATGGCCGCATCGGCCGCCTGAGGATTGACGGTATAGAGCTGCAGCAGCAGGGCTGCCGCCGGCGCAAGACCGGGGCTGAGGTTCAAGGCATGCAGCGCATCGGCAAAGCCGCCGGTGCGATCGCCCGTGCGTGACCGCAACAGGCCGAGCACCACGTCGGTTTGGGCAAATTGCTTCTGCCCTGCCAGCGCGGTGCGCATCATGGCCAGCGTGGCGGCGGGGTCGTTCGACTGCGCCGCCAGGGGCAGCAGATCGGCAATGGCCTGTCCGCGCTGCGGTTCGGGCGTTTGCGCCAGATCCTGCGCGATCGTGGCCCCGGCCTCGGCCATCTTGCCCATCAACATCTGCAACTGCACGACCCAGGCCCCCGCCTCGCGCGAAGTGGGCATGGCCTTGCGCCAGGCCTGGGCTGCAGCCAGCGCCTTGTCGGGAGCACCGGCGCGCAGGGCGATTTCCGCAGCGCGGCGGTACAGCGATTCGGCGTCCAGTTCCTTCGCGGCCTTGAGCAACTCGGTGTAGGCGACGCCCGGATGCCCGGTATTGGCGGCGATTTCGCCCGCAAGCACCGCAAACACCTGCCGCGCCGTTTCCTCCGCACTGACCCGATCAGACGCCTGCTGCGCGAACGCGGTCACGGGCAGGGAGACGAACGCCGGAAACAACAAGGCCGACACAAGAACGGCAGCACGCATGGGAATCCTGAAAGTCGACGGTGAGAGGGCGAAGACCGCGCGCGGGCGGGCCCGCGCCGATTCGATGGCCGATTGTAGAAGTCTGCCATTTCCCCCTGCGGCACAATGCGGCCATGCCTGAACTCCCCGAAGTCGAAGTCACCCGCCTCGGCCTTGAACCGGCGTTGACCGGTGCCCGGCTGGAGACGCTGCGCCTGGGCAAGCCGCTGCGCTGGCCGCTGAATATCGATCCGGCAGCGCTTGGCGGCCTGCGCATCGTGGCGCTGCAGCGTCGCGGCAAATATCTGTTACTGCGCATGGCAGCGGCCACGCCGGTTGCGCAAGAGTTGGAACCGGACATTGCCGGTGTGCTCATCGTGCATCTGGGCATGTCGGGCTCGTTGCGCTGGATTCCGGCCACGCAGACGCCCGACCCGCGGTCGCCTCACGATCATGTGGAGTGGCAGACCGACCGGGGCGTGCTGCGCCTGCGCGACCCGCGACGTTTCGGCGCCGTGCTCTGGCATGCGGGCGACACGGTGCATCAGCACGCCCTGCTGCGCAGCCTCGGGCCAGAGCCGCTGAGCGCCGATTTCGATGGCGCAGCGCTGCATCGCGCCCTGCGCGGCCGGCATGCGGCGATCAAACCGCTGTTGCTGTCGCAGCAGATCGTCGCGGGCGTGGGCAACATCTACGCCTGCGAAGCCTTGTTCCACGCGGGCATCGACCCCCGCACGCCTGCATCGCACTTGCGGCCCGCAGACTGCGAGCGTCTGGCGACGGCCGTGCGCGACATATTGCTCGAAGCGGTGGCGCTGGGCGGCAGCAGCCTGCGCGACTTCGCCCACAGCGACGGCGAATTGGGCTACTTTCAGATGCAGGCCTGGGTTTATGGCCGCGCGGGCCTGCCCTGTCGCCAATGCGCCACGCCCATCCGACAGATCGTGCAGGGGCAGCGCAGCACCTATTTCTGTCCCAAGTGCCAAAAAATTCTCAAATCGAAGCCCAAGGCGGGGATACGCTGATCGAAATCAGGCCAGCGCCGTGGTTTACTTTCGCCCAATCTGAATCCGATGCGTTGCCGCCATGAATCCGCACGTCGAAACCCCCATCCTCACCGCCGGTCTGTTCGACTACGCCGAGTGGCGCGCCGAGCGCCTGCAGCGCGTCAAATCGCTTCTGGTCTGGCTTGAGGAAACCGGGCTCGATCTCGAACTGGCCAGGCCCGTGCTGCAGCGGCAGATCACACGCCTCGATCACGACCGCATGACCCTGGCCTTCGTCGCCGAGTTCTCGCGCGGCAAATCCGAGCTGATCAACGCCATCTTCTTCAGCGGTCACGGCCAGCGCATCCTGCCCGCCGGAGCCGGGCGCACCACCATGTGCCCGATGGAGCTGTTTTCCGACCCGTCGCAGCCGCGCGGCCTGCGGCTGCTACCCATCGACACCCGCCTGCAGTCGCAGACGCTGGCGCAATGGAAATCGAGCCCCCAGGTCTGGACCTATTTCGAACTGCCGTCGCAGGATGCTCAGGGCCTGGCCCAGGCACTCACCCATCTGTCCGACACCCAGCGCGTACCGCTGGAACGCGCCCAGGAGCTGGGCTTTTTCCACGACGCTGAGGAACTGGCGCAGCTCACGACCGACGCCGACGGCGAAGTCGAAATCCCGCTGTGGCGCCACGCCCTGGTGAACTTCGCCCACCCCCTGCTCGACCAGGGGCTAAGCATTCTCGACACGCCAGGGCTCAATGCCGTGGGCGCCGAACCGGAGCTGACGCTGTCGCTCATTCCCTCGGCCAATGCCGTGGTCTTCGTCCTCGGCGCCGACACCGGCGTGACCCGCAGCGACCTGGACATCTGGAACCGCCACATCGCCCCGGCCAGCGGCGCGCAGACCCTGGTGGCGCTCAACAAGGTCGATTCGCTCTGGGACCCATTGCTCACCGCGCCGCAGATCTCGGCCAGCATCGATCATCAGGTGCAGACTACCGCGGCGACGCTGCGGCTGCCCGTCGATCGCGTGTTTCCAGTCTCGGCGCACAAGGCCCTGCTGGCCCGCATCCAGGGCGATGGCCCGCTGCTGGCGCGCTCGGGATTGGGCGCGCTGGAAAACGCCCTCAACCGCGCGGCCAACATCGACCGCCGCGGCATGCTCGACGGCGCACTGCGCGAAGCCGTCGAGCAGGTGCAGACCGCACTCGACCAGCAGTTGCGTCAACAACTGCACGACACCCAGGGCCAGCTCGACGAGCTGCTGGGGCTGCGTGGCAAGAACGCCAACATGGTGGTGCTCATGCTGCAACGACTGTCCGCCGAGCGCAGCGAATTCGATGCCGGCATGGCGCAGGTCCTCGCCCTGCGCGCCGTCAACAACCGCATGCTCGAAAAGCTGCGCGAGCGCTTCGCCTCCAAATCGGTGCTCCAGGAACTGGAGCAGCTCGAATCACGCATGGGCGCTGCCGTGCTGAAGCTGGGCGTGAAGGGCGAGCTGACCCGCATCGGTGCCGAACTTCGCAACCGGCTGGTCGAAGCCGAGACGCAGATCGAGGAAATCCGCCAGATGCTGGCCGCTGCCTTCACCCGGGCCAACAGCGAGTTTGGCTTCACCGTGTCGGCGCCGCGCGTGCTGCGGCTCAACGGCCTGATGCAGGAGTTCGACCGTGCGATGCATGCCTACACCGAGCATCTGTCCGGGGTGAACTGGCTGAAGCTGCAGAACAATGCCTACACCTTGCGCACCCTGCGCGGGCTTTCCTCGCGGGTTCGCGACCTGTTCGAACGCGCCCTGCGCGACATCGAAAACTGGGATCGTTCGGCCATCGCCCAGCTCGACAGCCAGGTGCGCGAGCGCAAGAAGCAGCTCAACCGGCGCCTGGCCACCCTGCAACGCATCGAGGACACCAAGGACAGCCTTCACGACCGCATCAACGAACTGCGGGCGCAAGTCGAGCACATCGGCACCCTGCAGCGCGGCCTGAACGATCAGCTCCAGCGCGTGCGGCTCGGGTAAGCGCGCCGCGGGCCGCGCTGGCACAATGCGGCGCCTGCGCTTCGATGCACGCCAGCACCGTGTCCGACACCGACCACGCCACCCTTCCCTCCGATAGCGTCACGCCCCTGCCGGACTTTGCCACCAGACTGGTGCGCTGGCAGCGCCACAGTGGCCGCCACGATCTGCCCTGGCAGGTGCGCGACCCCTACCGCGTGTGGCTGTCCGAAATCATGCTGCAGCAGACGCAGGTGGCCACGGTGCTCGATTACTTCGAGCGCTTCACCGCGCGCTTTCCCACGGTGCAGGCTCTGGCGGCGGCGCCCGAGGACGAGGTGCTCGCCGCCTGGAGCGGGCTGGGCTATTACCGGCGCGCGCGGCATCTGCATCGCTGCGCGCTGATCGTCGTCGAAACGCATGGCGGCGTCTTTCCGCAAACCGCCGAAAGCCTGGCGACGCTGCCGGGCATCGGCCCCTCCACGGCGGCGGCAATCGCTGCCTTCTGCTTCGACGAGCGCGCCGCCATCCTCGACGGCAACGTGCAGCGGGTGCTCTGCCGCAGTCACGGCGTGGCCGACCCCGTGCCCTCCACCGCCACCACGCGCAAGCTGTGGTCGCTCGCCCGCAGTCTGTTGCCGCAAGCGCCCGACATCGCCGCCTACACCCAGGGTCTGATGGATCTGGGCGCCACCGTGTGCAAGCCGCGCCAGCCCTCCTGCGGCGCCTGCCCCTTCGCAGGCGACTGCCGCGCCCGCCTCTCGGGCGACCCGCAGCGGCTGCCCCTGCGCCGCCCGACCCGCAAGAGCCGCCCCATGCGGCACACGGTGATGCTCTGGCTGCGCCAGCCTTCGACCGGGCTCAATTGGCTGGAGAGGCGGCCGCCGCAGGGCATCTGGCCCGGGCTGTGGAGTCTGCCGCAGTTCGATACCGCCCAGCAGGCACTGCAATTCGCCGCGCGGCTCGGGCAGGTCATCGGCCACCAGGAACTGGCGACGGTTCGCCATGCGTTCACCCATTTCGAGCTGACCATTCTGCCCTTGCGGGTCGAACTCCAGGCGCGGCCCGGCGCGGCGGAGCCGCAGGGGCAGTGGCTTGATCTCGACGAAGCCACGCGGCTGGGCCTGCCCGCGCCGGTGCGCAGCTTGCTGATGCAACCGATCGCTACGGCTCCGCTACCGTCTTTGCTGCAGGGATGAAACGAGCGCACCACGACATCGTGCTTCACGGCGTCGATTTCAGCAGCGCGCCCAGCCGCCGCAAGCCTATCGTGATCGCGCATGGCCGAATCGCCGCGCTGCAGCCTGATGTCGTCAACCTGGAGGGCTTCACCCGGCTCGAAACGCTGGCGTCTTTCAGGCAGTGGCTGAACATCCCCGGCCCGTGGATCGGCGCCTTCGATCTGCCCTTCGGACTGCCGCGTGAACTGGTCGATGCCCTGCGCTGGCCCGGCCATCGAGGTGACCACGCCCCGCTGCCCTGGGAACGTCTGATCTTGCATGTGCGCCATCAGAGCCGGGAGCAACTGCGCGCGATCTTTCGCGACTTTTGCGCCGCCCGCCCCGTCGGCGCGAAGTTCGCCCGCCGCGCCTGCGATCGGCCTGCCGGATCTTCGCCATCGATGAAGTGGGTAAACCCCCCGGTGGCCTGGATGCTGCACGCGGGCGCCCCTCTGCTGCTCGATGCCGACGTGACCCTGCCCGGTCTGCGCGCAGGCGACCCTGACCGCGTGGCGCTCGAGGCCTATCCGGGTCATGCCGCCCGGGCCGTGCTCGGCCGGCGCAGCTACAAGAGCGATGACCGGGCCAGGCAGACCGACGAGCGCGAGAGCACGCGCGGTTTGCTGCTGACCGCACTGGAATTAGGCCGCCACCCGCTGGGCGTGCGCCTGCAATGCACCAACGAACAGCGGGAACAGATGCGGCTCGACCCCCGAGGCGATGCACTCGACGCCGCGCTCTGTCTGCTGCAGGCCGCCTGGGCCTGCAGCAGACAGAGCGCGGGTTATGGACTGCCCGAGACCATCGACCCCGTCGAAGGATGGATCGTCAGCGTGCTGCCGCAGCGTTGACCGACAGATACTTCAGACGATGGCCAGATGGCCGGTGTCGCTACCGATGTCGGCATTGCGGGCGCGCTTGCTGTCGAGCTTGATGCGCAGCCGAAGATCGTTGACCGAATCGGCGTTGCGCAGCGCATCTTCGTAGCTGATCTTGTCGGCGTCGAACAGGTCGAACAGCGACTGGTCGAAGGTCTGCATGCCCAGTTCGCGCGAGCGCCGCATCACGTCCTTGATCTCGGTGAGCTTGCCTTCGAAGATCTGATCGGCAATCAGGGGCGAATTGATCATGATCTCCACCGCGGCCACCCGCCCCTTGCCCGTCTGCAGCGGCACCAGCCGCTGTGACACCAGGGCGCGAAGATTGAGCGACAGGTCCATCAGCAGTTGGGTGCGTCGGTCTTCGGGGAAGAAATTGATGATGCGATCGAGCGCCTGGTTGGCGTTGTTGGCGTGCAGCGTGGCGAGCACGAGGTGGCCGGTCTCGGAGAACACCACGGCATGTTCCATGGTCTCGCGGTCGCGGATTTCGCCCATCAGAATGACGTCGGGCGCCTGTCGCAGGGTGTTTTTCAGCGCCGCTTCCCAGGTCTCGGTGTCGAGTCCGACTTCGCGCTGGGTGACGATGCAGTTCTTGTGCGGATGCACGAACTCGATCGGGTCTTCCACGGTGATGATGTGCCCGTGCGAATTTTCGTTGCGGAAATCGAGCATCGCGGCCATCGAGGTCGATTTGCCCGAGCCGGTGGCGCCGACGAAGATGATGAGTCCGCGCTTGTGCATCGCCAGGGTCTTCAGAACCTGCGGCAGTTCGAGGGAATCGATGGAAGGCAGCTCTTGTGGAATCTGCCGCAGCACAATGCCCACCTTGCCTTGCTGAATGAAGGCGTTGCAGCGAAACCGGGTGAGGCCTGCGGGCGAGATGGCGAAATTGCACTCCTTGGTGCGCTCGAATTCGGCCGCCTGCTTGTCGTTCATGATCGAACGCGCCAGCGCCAGGGTGTGCTGGCTGCTGAGTGCCTGCGACGACAGCTTGGAGACCGCGCCATCGACCTTGATGGCAGGCGGAAAGTCTGCGGTGAGAAACAGATCCGAGCCACCGCGGCTGATCATCAGCTTGAGCAGGTCGTTGATGAATTTGGATGCCTGATCACGATCCATAAGCCCCCCAGCAATGGTGTGTGTTGTAGGTGGTGTCCATTCCGCTCGGCAAATCGCGGCTCGCTCAACCGCCGGGCGACGTTGCCGCAACGCGCGCGCTGAGCTTGCGCAGCCGCAGCGACAGGCGGCGCGCCAGCGAGCCGATGAGGCGGCAGGCGGCAGCCGGGTCCTGCGCGATCATGCGGTCGAGATCGCTGGCTTCGAGCACGGCGATCTCGCTGTCGGTCAGGGTGGTGCAGTAAGACCAGCGCGGCGCGGCATCAACCAGCGACATCTCGCCCAGCAGACTGCCGGCGCGAACTTCGGTCAGGCGCAGCCGGTCGCCCCAAGGTTGCATGCGATCGACCGCAACCGCCCCGCGCAGCAGCACGACCATGAAGCTGCCGGTCTCGCCCTGCGCGATCAGATCGGCATTGGCGCGGACGGTGTAGAAGTGAAAGTACTTGGCGCAGCGCTCCATGTCGGCGGGCGTCAGTCCGGCCATGTATTTGTCCTGCTGCCACAGTTCGAGCAGGCGCTGGGCACCGGCGCTGCGCGACAGCTTGGTGGCGCCGATTTCCGCCGAGCGCTGCGACCAGTCCACCACGCTGTCCAGGCTGGAGACTTCAGCGTCGTGGAAGCCGGTGGTGAAGAACTGCGACTCGGGTGCGTCGTCCACCCCGTCTTTGCGCGAACTGGCTCGGAGCTTGTCGAAAAGTTTCATGGCCTGCTGTGAACGATGAATGGGGAAAGTGTGCGTGAGCCCGCAAATCTGTGCGCCAATAGGCGCGCTCAAGCTCCGGGGAAATTTTCGGGCTGCTTGGCCTTGGTGCGGGCCTCGGTGGAGGAAATCATGTTGCGCTTGACCAGATCGGCCAGGTTCTGGTCAAGCGTCTGCATGCCGAAGGACTGGCTGGTCTGGATCATGGAATACATCTGCGCGACCTTGTTCTCGCGGATCAGGTTGCGGATGGCCGGGGTGCCGATCATGATTTCGTGCGCGGCCACGCGGCCCGAGCCATCTTTTTTCTTGCACAGAGTCTGGGAAATCACCCCGACCAGCGCTTCCGACAGCATGGCGCGCACCATTTCCTTTTCCTCGGCCGGGAACACGTCGACGATACGGTCGATGGTCTTGGGCGCCGACGAGGTATGCAGAGTGCCGAACACCAGGTGGCCAGTTTCCGAGGCGGTCAGCGCCAGACGGATGGTCTCGAGGTCGCGCATTTCGCCCACCAGAATGGCATCGGGGTCTTCGCGCAGCGCCGAACGCAGGGCATTGGCAAAGCTCAGGGTATGCGGCCCGACCTCACGCTGGTTGATCAGCGACTTTTTCGATTGATGCACGAACTCGATCGGGTCTTCGATGGTGAGAACGTGCCCGTACTCGGTTTCGTTGTAATGATTGATCATCGCCGCCAGCGTGGTGGACTTGCCCGAACCCGTCGGCCCGGTGACCAGCACCAGGCCGCGGGGCTTGAGCGCCAGGTCGGCGAAGATTTTGGGCGCATTGAGGTCGTCGAGGGTGAGCACCTTGCTCGGAATGGTGCGGAACACCGCCCCCGCGCCACGCGCCTGGTTGAAGGCATTGACACGAAAGCGCGCGAGCGACGGTATTTCGAACGAGAAGTCGACTTCGAGAAATTCCTCGTAGTGCTTGCGCTGCGAATCGCTCATGATGTCGTACACCATGGCATGCACCGCCTTGTGATCGAGCGGCTCGACATTGATGCGCCGCACGTCGCCGTGCACGCGGATCATCGGCGGCAGACCGGCCGAAAGATGCAGATCGGATGCGTCGTTCTTGACGCTGAATGCGAGAAGTTGGGTAATGTCCAAGCGATGTCTCCCCCGAGCAAGCTTGTGCGTGATGGCGCGTGATGCTGCGCAAGCGATTGGGCTATCTTAAGGTCAGAACATCGGTTTCCCGCAATTCGCCGCTCCGGCCCGCGCCGATGTGTTGTATCGAACCCCCGTTTTTCACACCCATGTCGCTCCAACAATCCCTGGCCGCGGTGCGCCAGCGTATCGAACAGGCCGCCAAGATGGCCGGCCGCGAGCCGCGCTCGGTCACGCTGCTGGCAGTCTCCAAGACCTTTCCTGCCAGCGACGTCGCCCAGGCTGCCGCGTTCGGTCAGAACGATTTCGGCGAGAACTATGTGCAGGAAGCGCTGGACAAGATCGCCGCGCTGCGCCCTGCCTGGCCCGCGTTGCAATGGCACTTCATCGGCCCTTTGCAGAGCAACAAGACCCGGGACGTGGCACTGCATTTCGACTGGGTGCACAGCATCGAGCGGCTCAAAATCGCCCAGCGTCTGAGCGACCAACGCCCGCCCGAGTTGCCGCCGCTGCAGGTCTGCATCCAGGTCAACGTGGATGGCGAAGCCAGCAAAAGCGGCGTTTCACCCGACGAGGCCGGGGCGCTGGCCGCCGCCGTCGCCGCCCTGCCGCGGCTGCGCCTGCGCGGTCTGATGTGCATTCCCGCGCCGCGCGCCGACGTTGCGGCGCAGCGCGAGCCGTTCGCGCGGCTGCGCACGCTGCGCGACGCCATCGCCGCCGAGCACAGGCTTACGCTCGACACCCTGTCCATGGGCATGAGCGCCGATCTCGAAGCCGCCGTGCAGGAGGGCGCCACCATTGTGCGCGTGGGCACGGCGCTGTTCGGCAGACGCGCTGCGGCCGGGGCGGTTCAGCCATGATCTGCAAAAAGGTCTTGGTCAAGGGCCGTGTGCAGGGTGTGTCGTTCCGCGCCTACACGCGCGAGCAGGCGCTGCGGCTCGGACTGCGCGGCCACGCCCGCAACCTGCCGGACGGGTCGGTGGAGGTGCTGGTCTGCGGCGAGGCGCAGGCCGTCGAAGCGCTGTGCCGCTGGCTCTGGCAAGGCTCTCCGGCATCGCGGGTCGACGCCGTGCGAGTGAAGGATGCCGCGCAGGCCGACTGCGGCGACGGTTTCAGCGTCGGCTAAGCGATCGTCCTAGCGCGCCCACTGTCGCAGGTCGGGCAAGCGCGCAGCGCCTTCCCGCGGGCCAGATGCAGGCGACGCGACGGCGCCCGGTCGGGCCAGCTCGTCGATCAGCCGCAGCCACAGTCCTGGCTGCTGCGCAACCGCAGCACAATACAGCAGCTCGCCGCCGCGCTGCACGGCAAGAACCGGGAAATTTTCCGGCTCGTAATCACCCAGCAGGTCGGCAGCTTCCTCGACATCCACCCAGATGAAGCGAGCCTGTGGGCGCTGCGCCGCAAGCAGCTCGAAGCCTGCGCGCCAGTCGCGGCATACGCCGCACCACTGAGCGCACAGGCAGGCGACGAGCAGCGGCTCCATCAGCGCGCACCGCGAAGTTCATCTCTACCGCAGCGCCTTGAAGCGCAGGCGGTGCGGCCTGGCGCCTTCTTCGCCCAGGCGGCGCTTCTTGTCGGCCTCGTACTCCTGGTAGTTGCCCGGGAAGAAGGTCCACTGCGAATCGCCCTCGGCGGCGAGGATGTGGGTGGCGATGCGGTCGAGGAACCAGCGGTCGTGGCTCGACACCATGATGCAGCCCGCAAACTCGAGCAGCGCGTCTTCGAGCGCGCGCAGGGTTTCGACGTCGAGGTCGTTGGAAGGCTCGTCGAGCAGCAGCACATTGCCGCCGGAGATCAGGGTCTTGGCCAGATGCAGCCGCCCGCGCTCGCCGCCGGAGAGGTTGCCGACGATCTTCTGCTGATCGCCGCCCTTGAAGTTGAACCGCCCGCAGTAGGCGCGCGAGGGCACCTGGAACTTGCCGACATTGAGCATGTCGAGTCCATCGGACACGGCCTCCCACACGGTCTTGTCGTCGGGCAGGGCCTCGCGGCTCTGGTCTTCGTACACCAGCTTGACCGTGGGGCCGATGACGATTTCGCCCGCGTCGGGCTTGTCCTTGCCCGCGATCATGCGAAACAGCGTGGACTTGCCCGCGCCGTTGGGGCCGATGACGCCGACAATGGCGCCCGGTGGCAGCTTGAAGCTGAGGTTCTCGATCAGCAGCCGGTCGCCGTGGGCCTTGCGCACGTTCTTGAACTCGATGACTTCATTGCCCAGGCGCTCGGCGACGGGAATGAAAATCTCGTTGGTCTCGTTGCGCTTCTGGTATTCGATGCTGGAGAGCTCTTCAAACCGGGCCATGCGCGCCTTGCTCTTGGCCTGGCGCCCCTTGGGGTTCTGACGTACCCATTCGAGCTCCTGTTTCATGGTCTTGAGGTGCGAGGCTTCGCTACGCGCCTCCTGCTCCAGACGGGCCTCCTTCTGTTCCAGCCAGCTCGAGTAGTTGCCCTTGAACGGAATGCCCGAGCCACGGTCGAGTTCGAGAATCCACTCGGCGGCGTTGTCGAGGAAATAGCGGTCGTGGGTGACGGCCACCACGGTGCCGGGAAAGCGGTGCAGGAACTGCTCCAGCCAGTCCACGCTTTCGGCGTCGAGGTGGTTGGTCGGCTCGTCGAGCAGCAGCATGTCGGGCTTGGAGAGCAACAGGCGGCACAGCGCGACGCGGCGCTTTTCACCGCCAGACAGCGGGCCGACCAGCGCATCCCAAGGCGGCAGGCGCAGCGCGTCGGCGGCCACTTCCATCTGCAGATCGGTGTTGTCACCCTCGCCTGCGGAGATGATGGCTTCGAGCTGCGCCTGCTCCTCGGCCAGCTTGTCGAAGTCGGCGTCGGGCTCGGCGTATTCGGCGTAGACCTCCTCCAGGCGCTTTTTCGCCGCCAGCACGCCGCCCAGACCTTCCTCCACGGCCGCGCGCACCGTCTGCTGCGGGTCGAGCTGGGGCTCCTGCGGCAGATAGCCGATGCGCAGACCCGCCATCGGCACGGCTTCGCCTTCGATGTCGGTATCCACACCGGCCATGATCTTGAGCAGAGTCGACTTGCCCGAGCCGTTCAGGCCGAGCACGCCGATCTTGGCGCCGGGAAAGAAAGACAGCGAGATGTCCTTGAGAATCTGCCGTTTGGGCGGGACGATCTTGCCGACCCGGTTCATGGTGAAAACGTATTGAGCCATCTGTATCCTGAATCTGTCTGGATTGAACCTGCGGGGCTGCAGGCCATGCCGTATTGTCGCCGCAAGGCCACGGTCATGACGCGCTGCGACATGAATTCCACTACCATAATGCCCAGCGGCCATGTCCAGTCTCCCAGCCGCAGTCACTTCGACTCCTGCCGAGCCACTCGGCCCACCCCATCTGTTGCAGACTGGCGCGCTAGAACCAGCGTGGTGGCAGAGTCTTGGGGCCTTGCACTTCCGGCCCCGGAAAGCTTCTTCTCACATGTCTTTTCAAGATCTGGGCCTGATCGAGCCCATCGTGCGCGCCGTTGCCGAACAAGGCTACACCGAGCCCACGCCGATTCAACAACAAGCCATTCCCGTCGTCCTCGCCGGCCATGACCTGCTCGCTGCCGCGCAGACCGGCACCGGCAAGACCGCGGGTTTCACCCTGCCCTTGCTGCAGCGCCTGAGCGGCGGCGAACCCGCCCGCAACGCCAAGGGCCGCGTGATTCCCCGCGCCCTCATCCTCACCCCCACGCGCGAACTCGCCGCGCAGGTGCATGAAAACCTCGCCGCGTATGGCCGCCATCTCAAGCTGCAGAGCATGACCATGTACGGCGGCGTCGGCATGCAGCCGCAGATCAACGCCCTGGCGCGTGGCATGGACATCGTCGTGGCCACGCCCGGCCGCCTGCTCGACCACCACAATCAGCGCCATATCGACCTCTCCGCTGTGCAGATGCTGGTGCTCGACGAAGCCGACCGCATGCTCGACATGGGCTTCGTGCACGACATGCGCCGCATCGTCGCGCTGCTGCCCAAGCAGCGCCAGAACCTGCTGTTCTCGGCCACCTTCTCCGACGAGATCAAGCGCCTGGCCGGCGACTTTCTGGTCCACCCGCAACAGGTTTCGGTCGCCCGGCAGAACGCCACGGCCGATCTGGTCGAACAGATCGTGTTCCCCGTCGATCGCGACCGCAAGCGCGACATGCTGGTGCACCTCATCCGCGAGCGCAACTGGGAACAGACCCTCGTGTTCACCCGCACCAAGCACGGCGCCAACCGCCTGGCCGAACAGCTCGACAAGGACGGACTCAAGGCCACCGGCTTTCACGGCAACAAGACGCAGTCGGCCCGGCTGCGCGCGCTGGCCGACTTCAAGAGCGGCAAGTTGCAGGTGCTCGTCGCCACCGACATCGCCGCTCGCGGCATCGACATCGACCAGCTCCCCGTGGTGGTGAACTACGAGCTGCCCAACATCCCTGAAGACTATGTGCACCGCATCGGCCGCACCGGCCGCGCCGGCAGCACGGGTCAGGCAGTGTCGCTGGTCTGCGTGGACGAACTCGGCTTCCTGCGCGACATCGAAAAACTGGTGCGCAACCCCATCGCTCAGCAGGTCATCCCCGGCTTCGAGCCCGACCCCAACGCCAAGGCCCAACCCATCGTCATGGGCCGCACCGTGCTGCATGGCGGCGAACGCCGCAGCGGCGCGGGCGGACGTGCAGGTGGTCGTGAACAGGGCCAGCGCCGCCAGGGCGCAGGCAGCCCCGGCGCAGGCCAGGGCGCCAGGCGCGGTGACGGCCGTCAGGGCCAAGGTCGCCCGCAAGCCCCCGCCAGCGCCAAACCGCAGGGACAGCGCCAGTCGGGTGTCGGCACCAAGTCTGGCACAGGCAATCTCCCGCCCGAGCGCCGCGCCGATTCGTGGCAGAGCACCCCCTGGGTCGAACTCGACCTGCCGCCGCACATGCGCAACGGTCAAGGCCGTGGGCGCCGTCCCTCAGGCGGTGGCCAGAACGCAGGCTTCGGCGGCCCGCGCCGCCAGGGCAGCGGTCAGCGCGGGCGCTGACGCAGGAATTGCGATCGGGCAATTCCTCGCGAATCGTCCGGCCGCATTCGCCGCGTAGGGGATTTTTAGGGACATAGCATTTCGCGCATCTATCTCGATTCGCTGGAGTCTCGCGCATGTTCAAGTCCCCGCTTCATCATCTCAGCGTCATGGCGCTGGTCGAAGGCTCGTCGCTCATCGCCCTGGTGCTGCTGGCGGTGCCGCTGAAATACGCGGCGGATTGGCCTCTTGGGGTGAAGATCGTCGGGCCGGTTCATGGCGCGCTGTTCATCTGGGCCACCATCGCGCTGGGGGTGACGCTCTCGCGCGGGCAGCTCACGCCGTTGCGCGGAGCTGGCGTGTTTCTGGCGTCGCTGGTCCCGTTCGGCGGGCTGTGGTCGCACCGCATGATGCGGCGTCAATTGGCAGCCTCCTGACGCGTATCACTGCAGCGCCAGTTGCACCGCCCCGCTGTGGGTGAAGGGAATCTGCAGCATGGTCTGGCCGATCTCGGCCGTGCCGGTGATGACGTAGGGCACCATGCCATCGGGCGGCAAGCTGGCGATGAGGCTGAGCATCGTCGGGCCGTCCACGCTCACCTGCACCGGCACTTGCGCCTGCTGCTGCGCGGGGATGGTGACGGGGGCGGTGCTCACACCCTGCGCCACGTCCAGGCCGTTGAACTGCAATTGAAACCGGAGCTTCTGCAGCGGCAGCGCCAGGCCGCCCGGGTTGCGGATATCGAGGGTGAGGTCGAGGATGGCCGTGGTCCCCCGCAGCGCCATGCTGTCCACGCTGCGGATCGACACCTCGGGCGCTGATCCCGAGGGCTGCGCCTGGGCAGGCGGCCCGGCCAGAAGCAGCGCTCCCATCAGCGCGAGCAGCAGCGCCCGCCAGACCCGCATCGGCCACCGCACGGTCAGTGTCCCGCGAAGTCCACCAGGGTGAACAAGGGCAGCCCCGATTCGCGCAGCATCTGCGATCCGCCCAGTTCGGGCAGATCGACGATGGCGGCACCCTCAACCACGCTGGCGCCGAGCTTTTCGAGCAGGCGCTTGCCGGCCATCATGGTGCCGCCGGTGGCGATGAGGTCGTCGATGAGCAGCACGGTGTCACCAGGACCGACGGCGTCGGTGTGAATCTCCACGGTGGCGCTGCCGTATTCGAGCTCGTATTCCTCCGACACCGTGGCGAAGGGCAGCTTGCCTTTTTTGCGAATGGGCACGAAGCCGATGTTCAGCTCGTAGGCGATCACGGCACCGAGGATGAAGCCGCGGGCGTCGATGCCCGCCACCACGTCGGGGCGCAGGTCGGGCGCCATGTAGCGGTGCACGAACTGGTCGATGAGCACACGGAACACCCGAGGGTTCTGCAGCAACGGCGTGATGTCGCGGAACTGCACGCCGGGCGACGGCCAGTCGGGCACGGTGCGGATGTGTTGGCGCAGATAGTCGATGACGTTCATGTTGTTGAGAGGAAGAATCAGCCCGCCGCAGCGTCACCGAAGACGTCGTGATACGACGCATACGACGCGCCCGACAGCACGGGAAACAGCACCAGCAGCCCCAGCCCGAAGGGCAGCATGGCCAACAGGGAAATCGGCAGCAGCAGCACGGTGAACAGGGTGATGGGCGCCAGATTGGCAAACTCCGCGCGTACCGACAGCTTCACCGCATCCCAGGGGCGGACGCCCCCGATCGCCACCAGAGTATTGACGAACCAGAACGCCACGCTGAACAGATAGAGCGCCAGCAGCACGAGCAGCAGCAGGGTGAGCACGGAGCCCGCCATCGCGCCCATGCCGGCGGCCATGCCCATGCCCGGGGTCATCATCTTGGCTAACGCTCCCATGCTGGCCAGGCCCAGGCCGAACAGGGCGCCCAGACCCATGACGATGATCGCCCCGACGACGCCGCCGATCGCCAGCACCAGCAGCGAGGCCAGCAGCAGCGGCCCGATGCGGCCGCTCCAGGCCTTGGCCGATGCGTTCAGCGCGCCTTCATTCTGAGGCTCCAGTGGCATGCCCGGTGGGGTGATCTCGCGCGCCCGCGTCGCCCGCTGTCGCAGCAGGGCCGCGAAGATCACACCGAATGCCAGCAGCGGCAGGCTCAGCCATTGCGAGAGCACGCCGCCCAGCGGCAGCTCGCCGATCAGCCACAGCAACACCAGCAGCGCCAAGGCCAGACCGACCCAGGGCAGCGGCGCCTGAGTGAAGCTGCGCCAGCCTTCACCCCACCAGCGCAGACCGTAACCTGCAGCGACAAGGCGGAAGGAAGGTTCTGCAACGACGAGATCTTGTGAGGTCATGGTGAGCAGCCCGAGTCGACGACTGCCCATTATCTCCCGCAGCGCAGCACGTTCGTTACCGCGCGATGTCCTCCAGCCGCCTTTGGGTGACGCGCGGCCCCATGAGGACGATCACCAGCGCCACGCCCACCATCGCCGCCGCGATGAAGGTGAACACGCCGACGTCGCCCGAGGTCTTGAGCAGATCGGCAATGACGAAACCGGTGAACACGGCGCTGATGCGGCTGAACGAATAGACGAAGCCCACCGCCTGCGCCCGGATTCGCGTGGGGTAGAGCTCGCTCTGGTAGGCGTGGAAGGCGTAGCTCATGATGTTGTTGAAGAACGCCACGGCTATGCCGAACACGATGATGGCCGCCGCGCCATTCGCGTTGGCGAACAGCAGCCCGAACAGCGCTACCGCCAGCGCGGGCACCGCGATCAGCCATTTGCGCTCGAAGCGGTCACCGAACGAGGCGCCGATGAGCGACGAGATCGGATAGGCGAAGGCGATGATGAAGGTGTACAGCAAGGACTTGGGGATATCCAGGCCCTTGGCGATGAGATAGGTCGGCGCCCAGCTGGCAAAACCGTAGTAGCCCACGGTCTGCAGAATGTTGAACAGGATGAGCATGACCGTGCGTTTGCGGTAGACCCCTTCCCACATCTCGCCCCAGCGCGGCTTCACATGCTCGACATCGCCGACAAAAGCTTTGGGCTCGGGCAGCGGCTGGCCGGTCTCGCGCTCCACCTGTCGTTCGATGCGGCTGAGAATCGCGTCGGCGGCATGGTGGCGCCCCTTGTCCTCCAGCCAGCGCGGCGACTCGGGCAGCCGCAGCCGGATGAACCAGATGAAAATCGCCCCCACAGCGCCGATGATGGCCACCCAGCGCCAGCCATCGAGACCGGCGATCTGATGCGGCACCAACAGCCAGCCCAGAAACGCCACCACCGGCACGGCGCTGAAGGTGATGAACTGGTTCATCGCGAAATACGTTCCCCGCTTGGCCTGCGGCGCAAGCTCCGAGACGTAGGTGTCGATGTTGACCATCTCCAGCCCGATGCCGATGGACGCGATGAAGCGCCAGATGTCGATACTCATGGCCGTGTGCTGAAACGCCATGATCAGCGTGGCGGCGCAGTACCAAAGCAGGGCCCAGGTGTAGATCGCGCGCCTGCCGTAGCGGTCGGAGAGCCAGCTCACGAAAAGTGTGCCGACCCAAAGGCCGAGAAACAAGGCGGCGACGAAACTGGCGATGCCCTCGAAGCCGAACAGCCCCTTGGTCGTTGCGGTGAACACCCCGCTCTTGAACAGCCCGGGCGCGATGTAGGCGGTCAGGAAAAGGTCATAAAACTCGAACAGCCCTCCGAGAGACAGCAGGATGACCATATTGCGCACGGTCCTCGAGGGGGGTAGCCGGTCGATGCGCGCCGCGATGGTGGGCGCACCGTGGTGGCCCGGGCGGGCGGCCACGGCGGACGCGTAGGGGGATAGGTCAGCGCTGGGCTGCGCCGGGATGGTGCTCATGCCTGTCTCCTGTTTTTGTCGTTCATCCATGATGGATGCAAAAAACAGGTCGTGCGGTGACCAAATGTATCGCCCGGGTTCACCGGCCGGTACGAGATACCCCTCGGCTAAGACGGCTGAAGCACGCTGGCGCCGGGCTGCTTGAGCAGCTGCGCCCATTCCTCCAGTTCGCGCGGCTCGCCGAACAGATAGCCCTGCATGCTTTGAAGACCCATGGCGTGCAGGGCCTGGGCGCATTCGCGGTTTTCCACGCCCTCGGCCACCACGTGGATCGACAGCCGCCGCGAAATATCGACCAAGGCACGCACGATTTCGGCGTTGCGCACGTCCTTGGTGACGTCTGCCGTGAAGCTGGCGGGAATCTTGATGTCGCTCGGATCGAGGATCTTCAGGTATTCGAACGAGGCATAGCCTTCGCCGAAATCGTCCATGGCCACGCGCACGCCGGACTTGCGCAGCGATTGCACATTGCGCGCCACGCTGGGAAACGCCGGAATGGCTCGGCGCTCGGTGACCTCGACCATCAGGCGCTCGGGCGCCCAGGCGTAGCGTTGCAGGGTGGTGTTGATGTGCTCGATCAAGGCCGGATCGCCGATCTGATCGGCTTCGATGTTGACCGAGATGTAGCCGTTCCAGCCCGTCCAGTTGGACAGCACCCTGGCCTCGGAGATGGCCTCTTCCATCACCCAAAAAAACAGCTCGCTGGTCTGCGCCGGGGTCAACTGGGGCAGAAACATCAGCGGGGAATGCCGCTTGGGGGCGTCTTGCGCCCGCCACCGAAACAGCACTTCCAGCCCGATGACCTGGCCAGCGGGAAAACTCACCTGCGGCTGATAGACCAAAGCCGGAGCCCCCGCCCCGGCATGTGCGGCAATCTCAGAAAAAACGTCACGTTCCACGATGGGTATGCCGCTGAATAGGAGCAAGCTTGAATGCTTGAATATTTCCCGCAGGTTAGCATGGGTTTTGAATCGTTCAAATGCGAATTTACAAATTCTGATCACCTGCGGCATAGCTCGAATGCCGCCCTTCGCACCATGTCCCGCAAAACACGCGCCAAGTCCCCGTTTCATTCTCAGCCCTCCGGGCCGAGCTACCGCGTCTTTATCGCCGATGCGAGATCGCACCAATTCCAGGTTGAACTCGAACTTGCCGACCCTGCGCCCGACGGACAGGAGTTCTGGCTGCCGGTGTGGATACCCGGCAGCTATCTGGTGCGCGAATTCGCCCGCCATGTGCTGCAGGTGCAGGCCTGGTGCGGCGACCATCCGGTGGCCATCGCCAAGATCGCCAAGAACCGTTGGCGTGCAGCGCCGTGCCAGGGCACGTTGCGGCTGAGCTACAAGGTGTACGCCTTCGACCTGTCGGTGCGCACCGCCTACCTCGATCCGCAGCGTGGCTTTTTCAACGCCAGCAGTCTGCTGCTGGCCGCAGCGGGCCGCGAAACCCTGCCGCACACCGTCACCCTCATCCGCCCGGACTTCGCGCCGCAATGGTCTGTGGCAACCACCCTGCCTGCGGTGCAATGCGACGCCCACGGCTTCGGCAGCCGACGTGCTGCCGATTACGACGAGTTGATCGATCATCCGGTGGAAATGGGCGACCTGATGCGACTGACTTTCAGCGCCGGGGGCGCCGCGCACGAGATGGTGATCGCCCACGGCGCGGCAATGCAGGGCGAGGTCGACGCCAGGCGCCTGGCCCGCGATCTCAAGCGCATCTGCGCAGCGCAAATTGCTCTGTTCGAGCCGCGGCGCAAGCGCGCGCCGTTCGACCGCTATGTCTTCATGGTGGCGCCCACGGCCGACGGCTACGGCGGGCTGGAGCACCGCAGCAGCACCGCGCTGATGTGCGCCAGACGCAGCCTGCCGCATCCACGCATGACTGACGCCGACAGCGACTACCGCGATTTCCTCGGCCTGTGCAGCCATGAATACTTCCACTCTTGGAACGTCAAGCGCATCAAGCCTGCTGCGTTCACCCCCTACGACCTGGAGGGCGAAAACCCCACCAGCCTGCTCTGGCTGTTCGAAGGGTTTACGGCCTATTACGACGACCTGATGGTGCTGCGCGCCGGGCTCATCACCCCGCAGCAGTATCTCGACGTCCTGGCGCGCACGATCGGCGCAGTGCAGCGCACGCCCGGCCGCCTGGTGCAGAGCGTGGCCGAGGCCAGTTTCGATGCCTGGACCAAGTACTACCGCCCCGACGAAAACACCGCCAACGCCACCGTCAGCTACTACCAACTCGGCGCCCTGGTGGCGCTGGCCATCGACCTGCGGCTTCGTCTGCACACCAAGGTCACGCTCGACGACCTGATGCGGCTGCTCTGGGTGCGCTACGGTCGTGACGATGCCCCGCTGCGCACCGAGGGTGTGGCCGAAGACGCCCTGCCCGGCCTGCTCAGCGAACTCAGCGGTCTGGACTGGCGGGCCTTTTTCCGCCGCCATGTTCACGGCACCGAACTGCCGCCGCTGCAGAAGCTGCTGACCGAATTCGGCGTGCAAGGGACCACAGCGCAAGACACGCCGTTCGACGCGCTCGGGCTGGCCGTGCAGGAGCAGGCGGGCGGCTGGCTGAGTGTGCAGCGCGTGCGCAACGGTGGCTGGGCCGAACGCTCGGGTCTGGCTGCTGGCGACGTGCTGCTCACGCTGAACGGCGAGCGGGCGCGAAAAGCCGTGATCGAACGCCGTCACGCCCTGGCGCGCGAAGGCGACCTCTGGCGCCTGAGCTGGCTGCGCCAAGACATCGAACAACGCAGCGAAACACCCTGGTTCGCGCTGCCACCGAGCCGGGTGCAACTGCGTCTGGCCGACAAACCCCGGCGGGTGCAGCGGCAACGCCAGGGTGCCTGGCTGGGCACCGCGCCGTGACGCACAATGACCTACTCGACACCTTGAGGAGATGCCCATGCAAAGCACGGACGACGCCGTCATCCTGACCGAAACACGAGGCCACGTCGGCCTCATCACCCTCAACCGCCCCAAGCAGCTCAACGCCCTGAACGACGCGCTGATGGATGCTCTGGGCGATGCGCTCAAGGCGTTCGACGCCGATGCGGCCATCGGTTGCATCGTCGTCACCGGCAGCGACAAGGCTTTCGCCGCCGGGGCCGACATCACGGCCATGGCGCAGAAGACCTTCCCCGCCAGTTACACCGAAGACTTCATCAGCCGCAACTGGGAAGCGATGATGCAGATCCGCAAGCCGGTCATCGCCGCCGTGCGCGGCTTCGCCCTGGGCGGAGGCTGCGAACTGGCGATGATGTGCGACCTCATCGTCGCCGCCGACAATGCCCAGTTCGGCCAGCCCGAGATCAAGCTCGGCATCATTCCCGGCGCCGGCGGAACCCAGCGTCTCACCCGCGCCGTGGGCAAGGCCAAGGCCATGGATCTGGTGCTCACCGGCCGCATGATGGACGCGCAGGAGGCCGAACGCAGTGGCCTGGTCGCACGGGTCGTGCCACTGGAAGGCGCGCTCGATGAAGCCGTGGCCATGGCCGAGACCATCGCCGGTTTTTCGCTGCCCTCGGTGCTCATGGCCAAGGAAAGCGTGAACCGCGCGTTCGAATCGCCGCTGGCCGAAGGGCTGCGCTACGAGCGCCGCCTGTTTCAGTCGCTGTTCGCCACCGCCGATCAAAAGGAAGGCATGGCGGCTTTTCTGGAAAAGCGAAAGCCCCTTTTCACCCACCGCTGATGCGCTATACTGCATGGCTTTGGCGCTTTAGCTCAGTCGGTTAGAGCGACGGAATCATAATCCGCAGGTCCGGGGTTCGAGTCCCTGAAGCGCCACCAATGCCAAAACCCAACCGGCACCGGTTGGGTTTTTTGTTGCCCGCAGCGCAAATAAACCCTTGTGATCTCGGAGCCTACCGTCGCGGACTGAATAAAGACTATATTGAGCCCTTGTCAGGTCAAGGAATCAGATCATGCGCTACTCATCGCAAGTCAAACCCATCAGCTACCTCAAGGCGAACGCCGCCGAAGTTCTGGCCCGATTGACCGAGGGGCGGGAGCCGCTGGTCATCACCCAGAACGGAGAGGCCAAGGCGGTCATTCAGGACGTCGCATCCTATGAGGAAACACAGGAAACGCTGGCGCTGCTGAAAATTCTCGCGCTCGGCAACGCCGAGGTAGAAGCTGGCAAGGTCAAGCCCGCGGGTGAGGTTGTCGCAAGGTTGCGGGCCAAACAGGCAGCCAATTGATGGCAGGTCGAAAATACGAGGTCTTGCTGACCGAGGGGGCCGAGCAGGATCTGGAGTCGATCTACGACTACATCGCCGAATTCGACTGCAAGGCCCATGCCGACCATGTGCTTGATCGGCTATTGGAGGTCGTCGAGAGCCTGTCAACCTTTCCTGAGCGCGGCGCCTACCCCAAGGAATTGATCACCCTCGGCATCCGGGAGTATCGGCAGACCGCCTTCAAGCCCTATCGAGTGATCTACCGCGTCATGGGGCAGAAGGTTTACGTTTATGTGCTCGCCGACGACCGTCGGGATATGCAGTCACTCCTGGCACGTCGCCTGCTGGGAGCCTGCCGGACTTGAGGATCGCGGGCTGCATCAGGGGTCTGGTGGCATCAGATTTCCAGCACGTCCCCCTGGCTTGGACGATGCACCCGGGTGGAGGTGAGCTTGGCGGCAAAGGCGTCCATGCTGTCGGGGTCGCCATGGACGAGGATGGTCTGCTCAGGACCCAGCGCCTGATGCCAGGCCAGCAGCTCGCGTTGGTCGGCGTGCGCTGAAAAGCCGTTGATGGTGTGGAGCTTGGCGTGAACCGGAATCTCCTCACCGAACAGCTTCACGGTTTTCGCGCCGTCGATGAGCAGGCGAGCGAGGGTGCCGCGCGCCGCGTAACCGACGAACACCACGCTCGACTCGCGTCGCCAGAGGTTGTGGCGCAGGTGGTGACGCACCCGCCCGCCGGTCGCCATCCCCGAACCCGCCATGATCACGGCGCCTCCGGTCAAGCGGTTAAGCGCCATCGACTCGGCAGCCTCGCGGGTGAAATGCAGCCCCGGCAGTGAAAACGGATCCTTGCCGCGGCGAAACAGGGCGTTGATCTCGTCGGAGTAACACTCGGGGTGGCGGCGGAAGATCTCGGTTGCCGAAATCGCCATCGGCGAATCGAGAAAAACCTGCAGCGAGCCCGGCAGCTTTGCGGTCTCGATGCCCTCACGCAGGCTGTAGAGCAGTTCCTGCGCGCGTTCGAGGGCAAAGGTGGGAATGATGACGTTGCCGCCGCGATGCAGGGTGTCGCCTATGGCCTCGAACAACTCGGCAATCGACGCGTCGACGGGCTTGTGCAGCCGGTCACCGTAGGTGGTTTCCATCACCACCGCATCGGCGCGCGGGGGCAGTTGCGGATCGCGCAGCACGGCGCGGCCGCTGTTGCCCAGGTCGCCGGAAAAAATGACCGAGCGGCGCGTGCCCGCTGCAGTCTGCTCGATGCGGATGCTGGCCGAGCCGAGGATGTGCCCGGCGTCGAAAAAGGTGGCCACCAGACCTGGCGCGAGCTCGATGGCCTGGCCGTATGTCGCCGTGCGGCCGAAGGCGTCCATCGCATTGAGCGCGTCGAGGGTGGTGTAGAGCGGCTCGCTCTGCGAGTCGCCGCGCCGGTTCGCGTGCCGGTTGTGGCGCTCGGCCTCCTCCTCCTGCAGATGCGCCGAGTCGAGCAGCACCACACGGGTGAGCTCGCGCGTGGCCGCCGTGGTGATGATCTCGCCTCGAAATCCGCGCTTGACCAGCAGCGGTATACGCCCGCAATGGTCGAGGTGAGCGTGAGTGAGCAGCAACAGGTCGATCGATCGGGGGTCGAAGCCGAAGTCCTCGGCGTTCTCCTCGTCGAGCTCGCGGCTGCCCTGGAACATGCCGCAGTCGATGAGCACACGCTTGCCTTGCGCCTCGAGCAGATGGCAGGAACCGGTGACGTTGCGGTCAGCGCCGTGGAAAGAGAGTTTCATGCCTGTCGTCCTTGTGGTGGGGTTGGCGGATGGGGAGCGTCGAGCGGCGTGCCATTGCGCACATGCCAGGCGCGGATGCCGTCCCAGGCCTCCTGCGCCGTTTCGGCAAACCAGAACAGCTCGGCATCCTCTTCGTCGATCGCGCCGGCTTCGAGCAGGAAATCGACGTTGAACACCCCGCGCCAGTACGACTCGCCGATCAGCACCACCGGAATCGGCGCCGTTTTGCGGGTCTGGATCAGGGTGATGGCGCCGAACAGTTCATCGAGGGTGCCGAAACCGCCGGGCAAGGCGACGATGGCGGCTGCCCGCTGCATGAAATGCAGCTTGCGCATCGCAAAATAATGAAACTGGAAACACAGCCCCGGGGTGAGATAGGGGTTGGGATATTGTTCGCGCGGCAGGCTGATGTTCAGCCCTATGGTCTCGGCGCCAGCCTCGAACGCGCCGCGATTGGCCGCTTCCATGCCGCCCGGGCCGCCTCCGGTCATCACCGCCAGCCCGGGAATGGAGGCCGCGCCGATCAATTGCCCGAGTTCGACGCCGATCTTGTAGTAGTGCGACAGCGCCATGCGCCGCTCGGCCAGCCGCAGCGCCTTGGCCCTCACGGCATCTCCCGCGCTCGCCGCAGCCTGTTGCCGCGCGGCTTCGAGTTCGGCGCGTGCGGTCTGCGGTTCGCGCAGCCGGGTGCTGCCGAAAATGACCACGGTGCGGTTGATGCCGTGCGCCTGCAGCATGTCCTCGGTCTTTTGATAGTCGAGCAGCAGCCGCAACCCGCGATGCGCATCGGCATGCACAAACTCGACATCGCGGTCGGCGGGGATATACGACGGGTGCTCCATGATGGCGCGCAACCGCGCCTGCACCTGCGCCTCCTCCTCCACCGGCTTGGGCCGCTCCCAGGGAAGCGGCTGGCGGCGCTGGGTGCGAGGCGCTGGCGATGGAATGCGAACGGGGGCGCTCGCTGCACTACCCTCCTCGCTACGCTCGGCTCCCCGAGGGAGTTGAGCGCCACCTTCGGGCGGCCGGGCGGTGGCGCTCATGACTGGATCTCCAGCTTGCGCGGCTTGCGGCCAAGACGCGCTTCCACCGCAAGCACATGCTGGGTGGTGGCAATGACCGTGTCGGGATTGAGGCTCATGGTGTCGATGCCGATCTCGACCAGGAATTCGGCCATCTCAGGATAGTCCGATGGCGCCTGGCCACACAGCCCGGAGTGGATGCCGTTGCGCCGACAGCCCTCGACCGCCAGGCGAATCATCTCCTTCACGCCGTCGTCGCGCTCGTCGTAGTCGAAGGCGACGATGTCGCTGTCGCGATCGACACCCAGGGTGAGCTGGGTGAGATCATTCGAGCCGATGGAGAACCCGTCGAAGCGCTTGGCAAACTGGTCGATGAGAATGACGTTGTTCGGGATTTCGCACATGGCATAGATCTGCAGCCCGTTCTCGCCACGCTTGAGGCCGAATTCGGCCATTTTGGCCAGCACCGCGTCGGCCTCCTGCACCCGACGCACGAAGGGCAGCATGAGAATCACATTGCTCAGTCCCATGTCCTCGCGAACCCGTTTCATCGCCAGGCACTCCAGGCGGAACCCTTCCGCATACGCCGGGTGGGCGTAGCGGGAGGCGCCGCGAAAGCCGATCATGGGATTGGATTCATCAGGCTCGAAATCGGCGCCGCCGATCAGGCTGGCGTACTCGTTGGATTTGAAATCAGACATGCGCACCACCACCGGCTTGGGCCAGAACGCTGCAGCAATGGTGCCGATGCCCTCGGAGAGTCGCTGCACGAAAAAGCTCGCGCCGTCCGGATAGCCGCAAAGCAGACGGTCGATCGCCGTGCGCGCGTGCGCATCGCTTACCTTTTCCGAGTGCAGCAAGGCCAGCGGATGCGCTTTGATGGTTTCGTTGATGACGAATTCCATCCGCGCCAGACCCACGCCATCGTTGGGCAGGAACGAGGTCTTGAAGGCGATGTCCGGGTTGCCGATGTTGATCATGATGCCGGTGACTGGCCGCGCGATGTCGCCGACCTCGACTCTGTCCACATGAAACGGAACCGCGTCGTGGTAAACCTTGCCGGCATCGCCTTCGGCGCAGGAGACGGTGACCGTCTCACCGCTGGACACTGCATGGGTTGCGTTGCCGGCGCCGACGACTGCCGGAATGCCCAGCTCGCGGGCGATGATGGCCGCGTGGCAGGTGCGCCCGCCGCGGTTGGTGACGATGGCTGCGGCGGTCTTCATCACCGGCTCCCAGTCGGGCGTGGTGGTGTCTGCAACCAGCACTTCGCCGGGTTGGAACTCGGACAAATGCGCGACATCGGCGATCACCCGCGCCCGGCCGCTGGCGATTTTTTCACCGACTGAGCGCCCCCTGGCCAGCTCTTGCCCACGGCCGTCGAGCACATAGCGCTCGATCACACTGGCGCGGCGCCGCGAGGCCACGGTCTCCGGCCGCGCCTGCACGATGTAGATGTTTCCATCGATTCCGTCCTTGGCCCATTCCATATCCATCGGTCGACCGTAATGCTGCTCGATCTTGATTGCTGCGGCGGCCAGTTCGAGCACGTCGGCGTCGCTGATGCAAAAGCGTTCGCGGTCGGCCTTGGGTGTGGGGATGTTGCGCGTGGTCAGTCGCGTCTGACCCTCGACGAAGACCATTTTCACGGCCTTGTCGCCCAGGCTGCGGCGCAAGACCGCGCGGTGGCCGAGGGCGAACGTGGGCTTGTGGACATCAAACTCGTCGGGATCGACGGCCCCCTGCACGACGTTTTCGCCCAATCCATACGCGCCGGTGATGAACACCACATCGCGAAACCCGGATTCGGTGTCGAGCGAAAACATCACGCCCGAAGCGGCGAGATCGGAGCGCACCATTTTCATCACGCCGATCGACAACGCAACCTTGAAGTGATCGAATCCCCGGTCGATGCGATAGTGAATGGCGCGGTCGGTAAACAGGCTGGCGAAGTCGCGGCGGCAGGCGTCGAGCAGGCTTTCGTCGCCGCGGATGTTGAGATAGGTGTCCTGCTGGCCGGCAAAACTCGCGTTCGGCAGATCTTCGGCGGTTGCCGAACTTCGCACCGCCAGACTGACTTCCTCGCCATATTGCGCCTGCAGCTTGCGGTAGGCGCCGATGATCTCAGCAGCAAGATCCTTGGGCAGACCCGCGCCGTAGACGATTTCTCGGGCCCGCTTGCCGCGACGGGCGAGGTCTTGCATGTCGTCGGGGTCGAGCCCGTCGAGCGCTTCATGCAGCGCGTCCCAGGCGCCTGCGGCGTCGAGCATGTAACGGTAGGCCTCGGCGGTGATGGCAAAACCGTTGGGCACGCGCACACCCTGCGCCGAGAGTTCGCGAAACATCTCGCCCAGCGAGGCGTTCTTGCCACCGACCAAGGGCACATCCTGGATACCGAGTTGATCGAAGAATCGGATGAACTTGTCGTTACTCATATTCCTTCTCCATGCCGCGTCAACGCGGACACCCATTGCCCAGTCTTCTGCCGAATGCCACCTCGGGTGCTGTGGGCATCAACCCTCGTCGAGCCCAACCCAGCCGCTTCACGCCGGATGCTGGCCCGCGTGCACGATCAAAACCGGCACCGAGCTGCGCTGCGCCACCCCCTCGGCAACGCTGCCCAGCATCAGACGACGCACGCCGCTGCGGCCGTGGCTGCCGATGACGATGAGATCGGCACCCCAGCGCCTTGCCTCGGACAAAATGACGTCGGCCACCCGGGGCATCGCCTGCGAGGTCTCGAGCACGGTCGAGCTGACATCCTGGCCAGGCGACCGCGCCTTGTTGACCCAGGTGTCGAGCAGCAACCGCGCATCATTGCCCATGACGGTGAGCAACTCCGGAGACGAGGCGATCAGCCCATGCGCTTCGACAACGGTGACAAAGCGCAGCGCCGCCGCCTGATCGTGCGAAAGCGCGGCGGCCTGCTCAGCAGCGGCCTGCGCGGTCTGGCTGGCGTCGATGGGAATCAGGATTTTTTTGTAGGTGGACATGATGAATGGGAAGAATCAAGGCGGTTGCGGGAAGAAGAGAGACTCTCAGATGCCTAGGAGCCTGTCCTTGGCCTTGAAGTAGTGGCGGGCATGGGCGATCAGTTGCCCGTCGGTCGGATGGTCGGCCGATTCGATGCCCAGCACATGCTCGGCCACCGCAGGGTCATGGCGCTGCAGGTGCTTGAACAGCGCCAGCTTGGCCTGTCCCGGCCCGGTGATCAGAATCTCGGGCACCGAGGCCACCGCCTCGGCGACGGCGTGGTAGTAGCGCTGGTCCTCGGGCGCCTTGCCGCTGCCGACCGTGCCGCTCATGACGTGCAGGTGCGGGTGCTCCTTGGGCATGACGATGGATTTTTCGACGTCCTCGGGGTCGATGAACAACACCTTCGCTTGCGAATGATCGATCCAGACGACGGCATGACGGTGTGACATGATGAGCCTCCCAGTAAAAAGTCAACGACGACAAAGTGCCCGTGCCGATCAGGCACCGGCGGAATGATGCGGTCTGAACACGCGCTGCTTGAGCAAACCCAGGAATGCGCGGTGACGCGGCGCCTCACGATCAAAGTGCCTGTAAACCGCGAGCTTGGCGCGGTCTTCGACCCAGGCCCAGAACAGGCAATAAACCCAGATGATGGCCACGGCTTTCCAGCTGATGGGGGCAATCAAGCCCAGCGGGTACACGACAAACAGCGTGGCGAGCACCTTGGTGACGATGGCCGACCACAGCAGCGCCGGCGCAGGCCAGGGCTTCTTCCACAAGGCTTGTTTGCTGCGCGCGACGAACAGGGTGAGGTGCCCGGAGACGGCCATCTTGAGGAAGATGAAGGTCTGGATGCTGCCCATATCGAGTTTCATCACGTCGTGCGCGTACCAGAGCAACAGCATGGTTTCGGCCACGCCGATGAGGCCGAGCACGGTGGAGACGGTGATGACCCGCTGCATCTCCCAGCGCACCGGCTGCGGGTCAACCGCGGTGCGGTCGTAGGCGATGGTCATGATCGGCACGTCGTTGAAAAACGCCAGCAGAATGATCATCACCGCGGTGATGGGATAGAAGTCGTAGATGAGCATCGCCAGCACCACGAACACCATGATGCGGATGGTCTCGGTGATGCGGTAGATGGCGTAGCTGTTCATGCGCTCGAAAATGCGCCTCGCTTCCTCGACTGCCTTGACGATGGTCGACAGTCCCGGCGCGGTGAGGATGAGCGCGGCGGCTGCGCGCGCTGCGTCGGTCGCGCCAGAGACCGCGATGCCCACGTCCGCCTGCTTGAGCGCCGGGGCGTCGTTGACGCCGTCGCCCGTCATCGCCACGCGGTGCCCAGCCTCCTGCAGCGCCTTGACGATGCCGTACTTGTGCTCGGGAAACACCTCGGCAAAGCCATCGGCGGCGTCGATGCGATCGGCCAGGCTCACCCCTGGCGACTGGCCCGCAGTGTCGAACACCGCGCCCGCGGCAAGGATGTTGCGCCCGATGCCCAGTTGATCGCCGATTTCTCGGGCGATGGCGACGTTGTCGCCAGTGACCATTTTCACCTGTAGCCCATGCTCGCGGGCGTCGGCGATCGTCTGCCTGGAGTCGGGCCGCGGCGGGTCGAACAGCGACAGCAGGCCGTCGAGCTGCCAACCGCCCTCGCCCGTCTTGCTGGCCACGCCCAGGGTGCGCAGACCTTTGGCGGCCTGGGCATCGATCCATGCCTGCGCCTTGCCGCGCGCTGCGGCGTCGAGACCGCACAGATCGAGGATGACCTGCGGCGCGCCCTTGGTGACGGTGAAAGGCTGGCCCTGCGCCGTGGTCCAGCGGCCTTCGCTGCGCTTGCCCACGGGGTCGAACGGCATGAAGCCCTCGGCCTTGTAGCCTGCGGGCGTGGTCTTGTCGTTCTGCGCGGCATACACCGCCTGGTCGATGGCGTCGCCATTGTCGGGCTGGCTGGCGAGCGCGGCGTGCAGATTCAGCGTGGCCGCGTCTGACGCGTTCATGAGCAGCGCCTCGCCCAGGGTGAGTTTGTTTTGCGTGAGCGTGCCAGTCTTGTCCGAGCACAGCACATCCACTGCGGCCAATTCCTCGATCGACTCCAGCCGCGAGACGATGGCCTTCTCTTTTGACAGCGCCAGCGCGCCCAGCGCCATGGTCACCGACAGCACCGCGGGCATGGCCACAGGAATCGAGGCCACGGTGAGGATGAGGGCGAACTGCAGCAGCTCGATCCACGGCAGGCCGCGTTGCAGCTCGACCAGCACCAGAATGACCACCAGCCCCAGGCTGACGTAGATGAGATAGTCGCCGATGCTCAATACCGCCTTCTGGAAGTGCGACACGGCGCCAGCCTTTTGCACCAGCTGCGCGGTCTTGCCCAGATAGGTGTTGACCCCGGTGGCATAGACCACGCCGATCATCTCGCCCTGCTTGGCCACCGAACCGGAATACACCACCTCGCCCACCTTGCGGCTGACCGGCAGCGACTCGCCGGTCAGCGCCGATTGATCGACGCTGAGATAGTCGCCTTCGAGCAGTTTGAGGTCGGCCGGAAGGATGTCTCCCAGCCGCACGCGCACCACGTCGCCCGGCACGAGTGCAGCGGTATCGATCTGCAGCCACTGGCCGTCGCGCTTGACGCGGCACTTGAGCGCGAGCTGTTTTTTCAGCGCGTCAAGGGCGCTGCTCGCCTTGAACTCCTGCCAGAAGCCGATGCCCGCGTTGAACAAAAGCAGCAGAACGATGATGACGAAGTCGGGCCAGTGCCGCACCAGCGCTGACAGCAGCGCGGCTACCTCGATCATCCAGGGAATCGGCCCCCAGAAGTAGCGCGCCAGACGCATCAGCAGGCTGACATGCTGCTCCGGCAGGCTGTTGGGGCCGGCCTGCGCCAGGCGCTGCGCGGCCTCGCTTGAGGTCAGCCCGTCGGAACTGCTGTGCAGGGTTTGCAGCAGATCGGTCGGTGACATCGCAGCCACGGCCTTGGCGTCGAGTTCTTGAACGGTCTGATTCACGCTGTGCTCTCCGGATGCGCCCGCAGCAACGCAGCTTGAGCATGGTGCCTGGGCAAGTCTTGGGTCTGATGTTCTTCGAGGGTGAGGCCGTGGCCATACATGCTGAAGGCCCAGGTGGCGAGCAGGCCGAGCAGGCTGCACGCCGCCATCATGGCGAGCACCATGGGCACCCCAAGCGCAGACTTCACCAGCGGCAAGGCGAATACGCCGAGCGTGGCGCCGATCTTGGCCACTGCGGCAGCAAAGCCCGCGCCGGTGGCTCGAAGCTGGGTGGGATACAGCTCGGTGGGCAGGATGTAGGTCGTGCTGTTGGGCCCCATGTTCATGCTCAGGTTGAACACGATGAACCCGGCAAAGATCAGCGGCACATGCATCCCGGAAGTCACCGTGCTCAGCCACAGCAGCCCCATGCCCAGCGTCATGCCGGCAAAGCCCGCAAGCTGCATGCGAATGCGCCCGAATCGCGCCACCGTCCACAGCCCCAGCGCGAATCCCAGCAGCAGGAACAGGTCGATCAATCCGGTGCCTCGCACCAGCGCAGCCACCTGTTGCACCAGCGATAGATCGCGGCCGGTGAAATGCAATTGCGCCAGCAGCACGGCGGTGAACAGCCCCACCCCGTAGGTGGCGATATCCATCAGAAACCACGGCACCGCGCTCAGCAGGGTACGGCGCAGATAAGCAGGCTGGAACAGCACCGCATAGCCATGAGGTTTGTCGCCTTGCGGCACGCGGGCAACGTAATGCACCGTGCTGCCCAGACGCGAGGCCATGCGTTCGAGCTGGCGCCTGTCGGAGGGCACGAAGCGTTCGAGCATGTGCACCGCCTCGCGGTTGCGGCCCTGCCCGATCAGCCAGCGCGGGCTCTCGGGCAGATTGAGCCTGCCGAGCAGAAACAGCAGCGCGGTGAGCATTTCCGCAGCAAAAAACCAGCGCCATGCTGTGGGCTCGGGCTGCAGATGCAGCAGCGCCATGGCCAGCAGCGCCGCCACCAGCAGGCCGACCGACTGACAGGCGATGGTGGCCACCATCATCACGCTGCGCTTTTTGTGCGGCATGCACTCGGCCACATAGCTGCCGCTGACGGGAAAATCCATGCCGATGCCCACGCCCACGACGAACTGCGCCGCGATCAATCCCCAGGCGTTCCAGGTCAGCGCGCTGAAACCCGCAGCCGCCGCAAGCAGGGCCATGTCGAGCAGAAAGACCGACTTGCGCCCGATGCGGTCGGCCAAGCGCCCACCGAGCACCGCGCCGCCAATGGCCCCGGCCACCAGCGCGGCACCGAGCAGGCCCGTTTGCAACGGCGACAGCCCCAGGCTGTCTGTGAGCAGCGGCATGGCGATGCCCAGCATGAACACCGAGATGCCGTCGATCAGCGTGCCGCCGCTGGACAGCGCCCAGGCCAGATAGTGCGGCAGACGCATCGGCGCGTCGTCGAGCAGGGCGACGATCTGCGCATGATCGGGATGGACTGCGGACCCGCCCGGCGTAGTTTGCACGGTGGCCGCCATGGCTCTTACTCGGCGATGCGGCCTTGCATCACCGCGTCCTGGGTGTAGCTGAAGACCCCGTCAGGATCGGGACAGAGCAAGGCCTCGTTCTTGTCGCGGTAATCGAGGCGGCTGAGCAGATCCATGATGAGGTTAAGCCGCGCGCGCTTTTTGTCATTGGCGCGCACGATGGTCCAGGGCGCCGCCAACGTATGGGTGCGGGCGAACATGGCGTCGCGCGCGGCGCTGTAGTCTTTCCAGTGCTTCTGCGCTGCGGCGTCGATCGGGCTCATTTTCCACTGCTTGAGCGGGTCGGTCAGCCGGGCCTTGAGCCGCTGCCTTTGCTCGGCCTTGTCGATGTCGAGGTAGTACTTGAACAGCCGCAGACCCGAGCGCACCAGCATCTGCTCGAACACAGGCACCGTCTCCATGAACTCTTCATACTGCGCCTCGGTGCAGAACCCCATCACCCGCTCGACCCCGGCGCGGTTGTACCAACTGCGGTTGAACAGCACGAATTCGGCAGCGGCCGGCAGATGCGGCACATAGCGCTGGAAATACCACTCCGATTCGTCGCGCGTGGAGGGTTTGCCCAGCGCCACCACGCGCGTGTCGCGTGGCGAGAGATGCTCGATGATGCGCTTGACGGTGCCGTCCTTGCCCGCACTGTCGCGCCCTTCGAGAATGATGAGGATGCGGTCGCCGTGGCTGATGAGATGCTTCTGAAATTTGACCAGCTCGATCTGCAGTTCTCTGAGGATGTGGCGATAGCCGTGATCGACATCGTCCGCATCGCCGGTGGCCCGCACTTTTTTGGACTTGGCTGTCATATCCATCTCCTCGTCTGAAACCGGTCAGGTCGGTCGCTGGCGGCGAGGCCGCACACACGCTTTGCGGCCCGAGATCCTCAAGCCCGACACGCCTTGCCTGATCTGAGTGTAGGAGCCGCCCAAAATCCGAGCGCTTGACTCATATCAATCTCCGCTGTCCGGGTTTACATCATGTCACGACACACTGTGACCTCCCGCTCACCCTAACTTAGAATCAAGGCATTTCGCGCGAAGCCCATGCACTGCAGCGTGGGCTTTTTTGCTTTGCTCAGGAGTCCGAGATGAAACCTCCTTACCTGCCCCGCAGCATCGCCGCGCAAGCCGCTCTGGGCATGGCGCTTGGCCTGGGGGCAGCAAGCGCTGCGCTGGCGCAGATGACTTACCCGATGGGCAGCCTGCAGGGCAAGGCCGAGTTTGGCGCCTTCCCCAAGGTCAGCATCAACTGCACCGATTACACCCTGGGGCCGGGCGTGCGGGTGATCAGTCCGGACAACCGCATCATTCCCCGCAGCCAGCTCAAGGGCATGCAAAGCCGCGTGGTGTTCCAGACCGACGCGATGGGCAATGTGTTTCGCATCTGGCTGGTGAGCGACGCCGTCGCCAGTCAGCTCCAACTGCCCAAGGCGCCTGGCCAATGCGGGCTGTTTTTCAGTGAATGACGGATGTCGATGGTGATGAAAAAGGTCTTTATCAAGACGTTCGGCTGCCAGATGAACGAGTACGACTCGTCGAAGATGGCCGATGTGCTGAGCGCCTCCGAGGGCTATGAGCCGGCAGCCTCGCCGCAGGAGGCCGATCTGATCCTGCTCAACACCTGCTCCATCCGCGAAAAGGCGCAGGAAAAGGTGTTCAGCGATCTGGGACGCCTGCGCGAACTCAAGGCCGACAAGCCCGACCTGCTCATCGGTGTGGGGGGCTGCGTGGCCAGCCAGGAGGGCGAGGCCATCGTCAAGCGTGCGCCCTACGTCGATCTGGTCTTCGGCCCGCAGACCTTGCACCGCCTGCCGCAGCTCATCGCCCAGCGCCGTGCGCAGGGACGGGCGCAGGTGGACATCAGTTTTCCGGAAATCGAAAAATTCGACAACCTGCCGCCTGCGCGAGTGGAAGGCCCCACGGCCTTCGTCTCCATCATGGAAGGCTGCAGCAAGTATTGCAGCTATTGCGTCGTGCCCTATACCCGCGGCGAGGAAGTGTCGCGCCCGCTGGTCGACGTGCTCACCGAGGTGGCCGAACTGGCCGCGCTCGGCGTGCGCGAGGTCACGCTGCTGGGCCAGAACGTCAACGCCTGGCGCGGCGCGACCGAGGACGAGGACTTCGCCTTCCTGCTCGAGTGCGTGGCCGAGATCGACGGCATCGAGCGCATCCGTTACACCACCAGCCATCCCAAGGAATTCACCCAGCGGCTAATCGACGCCTACGGTCGCATTCCCAAGCTGGTCAACCATGTGCACCTGCCGGTGCAGCATGGCAGCGACCGCATTCTGGCGGCGATGAAGCGCGGCTACACCGCGCTGGAGTTCAAGAGCATCGTGCGGCGGCTGCGCGCGGTGCGGCCCGACATCTGCATCGGCTCGGATTTCATCGTCGGCTTTCCGGGCGAGACTGATACCGATTTCGCGCAATTGATGAAGCTGATCGAGGACATGCGGTTCGACGCCAGCTTCAGCTTCATTTTCAGCCCGCGCCCCGGCACCCCGGCCGCCAATCTGCCCGATGACACGCCGGCGGAGGTCAAGCTCCAGCGGCTGCAGACCCTGCAGGCGCGCATCGAGGCGCAGGCTTCGGCCATCAGCGCCGCCATGGTGGGAACCGAGCAGCCGGTGCTCGTCGAAGGGCCGAGCAAAAAAGACCCTTCGGAGTTGCAGGGCCGCACCGAGAACAACCGCATCGTGCATCTGAAGGGCAACAAGCGGCTGATCGGCAAGATCGTCCCCGTGCGCATCACCATGGCCTACCCGCACTCGCTGCGCGGCGAGGTTGGCAGGGTGCAGGCGGAGCAGGCCGCAGTGGCCTGCTCCTCGGTTATCACTTGATCATCAGCCTCAGGCTGTCCCAGGCACGGCCGAACAGTCCGGCCTCGGGCACGGCCTTGATGACTTCCAGCGGATAGGTCGCCAGCGGCTTGCCGCTGATGCTGACGTCGAGCTGGCCGACGCGCTGACCGGCCGCAAGCGGCGCCACCAGAGGATCGGGCCGCACCACCTTGGTCTGCAGATCCTTGCCCATGCCGCGCGGCACGGAGATGACCACCGGCACGGTGGAGCCCAGTTCGACCTTGTCGGCAACGCCCTTCCAGACCGGCGCGGTCAGCACCGGTTTGCCGGGCGTGGCCAGCACGATGTCGTCGAAATTCTGATAGCCCCAGTTGAGCAGCACCTGGCTCTCCTCACCCCGCGCCCGCTCGGTGGGCGTGCCCATCACCACGGTGAGCAGTCGGCGCGGGCCGTTGGGAAACTGGCGCTGCGCCGAGGTGATCATGCAATAGCCGGCTTCGGCGGTGTAGCCCGTCTTCATGCCATCGACGGACGGGTCGGTGAACAGCAGGCTGACGCGGTTGGGCTGAGTGATGTGGTTGTAGGTGAACTCCTTGACCTTGAAGTAGCGCGCGTAATCGGCCGGGAAGTCGCGGATGATGTGGGTGGCGATGACGGAGAGGTCATAGGCCGTGGTGTGGTGGCCGGGGTCGGGCAGGCCGGTGGGGTCCATGAAATGCGTGCCCTTGAGGCCCCACTGTTGCGCCTGGCGGTTCATCATGGCGACGAAGGCGCTGGTCGAGCCAGCCACGGTCTGCGCCAGGGTCATCGCGGCGTCGTTGCCTGATTGCACGATCATGCCCAGCAGCAGGTCGTTGACCGACACCGGCACCCGTGGGTCGATGAACATGCGCGAGCCGCCAGTCTGCCAGGCCTCTTTCGATTCGGTGACTTTCTGATCGAGCTTGATCGTGCCTTCCTTGAGCGCCTTGAAGGTGAGGTAGGCGGTCATCAGCTTGGTCAGCGAAGCCGGAGCTTCCTGCTGGTGGGCGTTGTGCTCGGCGAGGATCTGGCCGCTGGTCAGATCGACCACCAGCCAGGCACGGGCGTCGAGTTTGGGCGGCGGGACGTTGGCCAGCAGGGCCTGCATCGGCGTGAGCGCAGGGGCGGCGGCGCTGGCAGCGGGCGCGGGTTTCGCAGCCGAAGCGGGCGCAGCCTGCGCCAGAGGAGACAGGGCCAGCAGACTAGCTGCGCTGCAGACGGTGATAAAGGATCGAAGGGACATGGGAGATTGATCGATAGGCACAAAACAAGCAAAACAATGCAAAGTAGCAGCAGCATCGCTGCTCAGGAGTAACGAATGTTTGCTCCTGCTTAGTGGTAGCAGACGGTCGGAGCAAAAAATCACGAGAAGGTTCGCGCCGCCGAGCCAATGCACCAGGCTTACCCGCACCCCGCGCCGTGCCACCGGCACACCCAGTCGCGCAGCGGCAGCAGCAGGCCGTGGAAAAAATGTCCCGCGCCGGGGAAGACCACGACCGGCAGCGCCTGCGGCCTGGCCCAGTCGACCACGGCCTGCAGCGGCACCACGTCGTCCTGCTCGCCATGCAGCACCAGCAGGGTCTGCGCCAGCGGCGCCGCGTTCGGCGGCCTGACCTGCGGCACCTCGAAGCGGGTGACGGCCGTGCCGACCAGGGTGAGATGCTGCAGCGCCCTGCCCCGCTGCTGCAGCGCCAGGGCACAGCGCGCCGCCACAGCAGCGCCGAAGGAAAACCCGGCCAAGGCAAGGGGCAGGTTCTCGGGCTCGGTCTGCATCGCCGCAGCCACCTCGACCGCGAAAGCATCGAGCACCGCCAACAGGTCGTCGGTTTCGCCCATGCCGTGATCGTGCTCTCCAGCGGTTTCCCCCACCCCGCGGAAGTTGGGCCGTACCGCGACGAAGCCGAGTTGCAGCCAGGCCCGGGCCAGCGTCTGCGCGACCTTGTTGTCCAGGGTGCCGCCGAAGAGCGGGTGCGGATGCGCCACCAGCGCCAGACCGTGCGGCGGGCCAGCGGGCGCATCGACCGCCACCTCGATCGGCCCCACCGGGCCGGACACGAGACGCTTGCGCGTCTGGGCGTTCATCGGCATCACACCGACCCCGACGGTTCAGCATCGGGCAGTCGCAGGCGCTCGACGATCCTGCCGCCCACCAGATGCGTGCTCACGATGTCGTCGATGTCCTCCTGATCGACATAGGTGTACCAGACGCCTTCGGGATAGACCACGCAGACCGGCCCTTCTTCGCAACGGTCGAGGCAACCGGCGCGATTGACCCTCACCTTGCCCGCGCCGGCGAGATCCAACTTCTTGACAGCTTGCTTGCAGTGCTCGAAGGCGGCCTCCGCGCCGCTGGCGGCGCAGCATGGCCGGGAGGCGCCGGCCTCGCGTTGATTCAGACAGAAAAAGATGTGGTGTTGGTAGTAGCTCATGGGATATCAGGAATGAGGGCGCGTGCGCCGCAGCGTATGCGCCAGAAGATAAACCAACACCGCGAACGGCCAAAGCCAGCTCAGCCACTGGGGCAGGCCATACAGCCGGATGAACAGCCCCTGGCTCCAGGCCTGCAGGTTCATGGCGTAATAGGGGCCGGGCCCGGAGACGTTGATCCAGAACAGGGCCAGCACCAGACTCACCCCGCCGCTGGCCGCGGCCCAGCGCGGAGGCAGATAGCTCAGCGGCAGGCCGACCATCAGCCCCAGCGCCACGCTGCGCAGATTAGGTGTCGTGGCCCAGGCCAGCGCGTGCTCGGGGCCGAAGCTCAGCACGGCCGACAGGCTGACCGCGAACAGCCCGGCCAGGGTCAACCCCAGCGCCAGCCGCAGGCGCGGCGCCCCCGGCCGCAGCAGCGAAGCCAGGGTGAGGATGCTGGCTGCGAGCATGGCTGCGGTGATGCCCGTCTGGCGCAGGATGCTCATGGGGGCGAAGTCCGGCAGACGCAGCCCACTGTTGACGAACCAGGCCGACAGCACCCGCCAGGTGTCGGTATCCAGCGCGGGTTGCAGCAGGGTCGGGCCGATCTGGCCGGTGCCGAACAACACGGCTGCAGGCCACAGCAGCGCCACCGGCCACAGCGCCAGCAGCAACAGTCCGTAGCCGACATGGGGCGCAAACCAGCGCTCGCGCCACAACCTCAGCAGGCCCGCCAGCCGCAGGCGGGGGAGCAGCCATACGCAGACCGCGGCGCCCAGGACGCCGCCCAAGGAGTTGGTCAGCCAGTCAAGATTGGACGACACGCGCATGGGCAGAAAGGCCTGCAGCGATTCCATGGCGAAGGACAGGGCGCTGGCCAGCAGACTCGCCACCAGCCACGTCGGCCAGCGCGGCCAGCGCGCGGGCAAGGTGCGGGCGACGAGGTAACCCAGAGGCAGGTAGCCGCCGACGTTGATGAACAGGTCGCTCGCGGTGATGTAGCGCGGCAGGGGAGCACGCACGAAATCAAAGGGCATCAGCCCCTGCCAGCGCCATCCCGAGAAGGGATAGAGGCTGGCATAGACGATGAGCAGCACATAGCCCGCCAGCGCATAGCGCGAAAAGCGGGAAACCGGGCGCGCGGAAGAAGAAGGCCGAGGCGAAGGCATGATCCCAGATTGTTCATGAGGGCACGGGATGATGGCGAGGCGGGTTGGGGATGGATTTGGCCCCGTGCGACAAGCCCATAGCCGTAGCTATGGGCGCGAAGCGCGGGGGCAAAGACGCCCCAAACTGACCGCCAGCACCCGTGCAGGCGCAAAGCGCCGCCTCATGGACAATCTGGGATGAAGCAACAGCGCCCGGCAGCGGCGCGCCGGGAAGGCGTCAGAAAGGCTTGATGACCACCAGCGGAATGATGATGAACAGAATGATGGTCGGAATTTCGTTGAACCAGCGATACCACTTGTGACTGCGGGTATTGGTGCCCTGCTCGAACTGCCGCAGGATGCGCTTGCACCAAAACATATAGATCACCAGCAGCACGACCAGGCTGACCTTGGTGTGAATCCACCCGTTGCCGGGGCCGTGCAGACCGATGCCGTAATACAGCCACAACACCAGACCGAGCACGATGGCCGGCCACATCAGAATGTGGGTGAAGCGGTAGAGCTTGCGGCCCATGAGCAACAGGCGGTCGCGCTCAGCCGTACTACCCTCGGGCACCATGGCCAGATTGACGAAGATGCGCGGCAGGTAGAACAGGCCCGCATACCACGCGATCACGAAAATGATGTGCCAGGTCAGCACCCATTGAAAAGCCATTTCGCACTCCCTTCTTCAGACTGACGCACAGTGTAAAAGAGCTCCCGGGAACCTCTGGGTCGGAGGGAAAACCAAAGTGGCAGGCAAAAAAATCCCCGGCAGTGCTGGCCGGGGATTCAAGCCTTGAAACAAGGCCCCGCTCAGGGAGGAGAAGCGGGAGAGGCCGCGCCTGTCGGCGCAGCATCTGGCTGGAAAAGATAGCATTGACTGCCTCAAGTTCCCGTTCCCACCTCTGCGAAGATGAAAAACTTTGTGAACATGCCGGGCTTTCCTGGCACCCGCATGCGGCGGCTGCGCCGCGACGATTTCAGCCGCCGCCTGGTGCGCGAGCACCGTCTGAGCGCCGACGATCTGATTTACCCGGTGTTCGTCCTCGACGGCCAGAACCAGCGCCAGAGCGTAGCCTCGATGCCCGGTGTGGAGCGGTTGAGCGTGGACCTGCTGCTGCCGGTGGCCGAAGAGTGCGTCAAGCTCGGCATTCCCGTGCTGGCGCTGTTTCCCGTCATCGACCCCAGGCTCAAGACGCCCGACGGCATCGAAGCCACCAACCCCGACGGCTTAGTGCCTCGCGCGGTGCACGCGCTCAAGGCCGCGTTTCCGCAACTCGGCGTGCTCACCGACGTGGCGCTCGACCCCTACACCTCGCATGGTCAGGACGGTCTGCTCGACGACAGCGGCTACATCCTCAACGAGCCCACGGTGGCCATGCTGGTCAAGCAGGCGTTGACGCACGCCAGCGCCGGGGTGGACATCGTCGCGCCCAGCGACATGATGGACGGCCGCATCGGCGCAGTGCGTCACGCTCTGGAGGAGAACGGCCACATCCTCACTCGCATCATGGCCTACAGCGCCAAATACGCCAGCGCGTTCTACGGCCCGTTTCGCGACGCCGTGGGCTCGGCCGCCAATCTGGGCAAGGCCGACAAAAAGGTCTACCAGATGGATCCGGGCAACTCCGACGAGGCGCTGCGCGAAGTCGCGCTCGACATCGCCGAGGGCGCCGACATGGTGATGGTCAAACCCGGCATGCCCTATCTCGACATCGTGCGACGGGTCAAGGACGAGTTCCACATGCCAACCTTCGCCTATCAGGTCAGCGGTGAATACGCCATGCTCAAGGCTGCGGCGCAAAACGGCTGGCTCGACCACGACGCGGTGATGATGGAATCGCTGCTGGCGTTCAAGCGCGCCGGGGCTGATGGCATCCTCACCTACTTCGCCATGGATGCGGCGCGCAAGCTGCGGCAACAGGGCTGAACCGCGGAGCCATGCGATGAAAGTGCGCGTCTGGGATCTGCCGCTGCGACTGTTCCATTGGGGGCTGGCGATTTGCGTTACCGTGTCCGTCATCACGGGGCTGGAGGGCGGTAACGCGATGCAGTACCACTACTGGAGCGGCTACACCCTGATCGCGCTGCTGGTGTTCAGGCTGGCGTGGGGGTTGATCGGGCCGCGACATGCCCGCTTCGCTCATTTTGTGCGCGGCCCCGGCGCCATCCTGCGCTACCTGCGCGGCGACGACCCGCGGCCGCCGCATCTGCGCGTGGGCCACAATCCGCTGGGCAGTCTGTCGGTCATCGCCCTGCTGCTTGTAGTGACGCTGCAGGTGGCAAGCGGCCTGTTCGCCAACGACGAGATCTTCAACGAAGGGCCGCTGGCAGGCTATGTGAGCAACCGCACCAGCGAGATTCTGACCTTCTATCACACCACCATCGGCCAGCCGCTGATCTACGCCCTGGTCGGCCTGCACATTGCGGCGATCGCGTACTACGCCATCGTCAAGCGCCAGAATCTGGTGCGCCCGATGCTCACCGGCGACGTGGATACCGTGGCCGGCGCCCCCGCCGCCCGCGACACCTGGGGCGTGAGGCTGCTCGCCTTGCTCATCGTGGCCGCAGGCGGAGCATTGGCATGGTGGATCGCGTCGCTTGGCAGCGTGGGCGGGTATTGATTCACCACCTGCCGAGCACCTCGTAACGCCCCGTACCCAAGACTGATCGCACCAGCGCGAAACCCTGCACGCGCCAGTGCAGCGGCGGGAAAATGCCGGGCGGCTTGGACTCCTGCGCCCGCCGCGCCAGGGTCACATGCGGAGCAAAGGCCCGACCGTCGAACGGCAGGCTGCGCCGTTCGACCTCGCCCGCCAGTTGCGCGCGCAAGCGCAGCAGCTCGGCTGGCGGCTGCGACGGCGCCAGATGCGCAATGCCACCCCGGGGCCACACGCAGGCACGGTCCAGGATGAGATCGAAATCGACCCATCCTGACGCGACCGCGGCACCCACTTCCATCAACTCGGGAACTCGGTTGGCGGCAACCCCCTCCATGAACAGCAGCGTGAGATGCAGTTTGGGCGCGGGCGTCGCTTTCGCCGGCACCGACATCTGCCACAACGCCTGATGACGCACGATGCGTTCGCGCATGGCGCTGCCGGGCCAGAGCGCGAAGAACAGGCGCTGCGGGGATGTGTCGTCTGGCGGCGGCGGGGAGACAGATGATGCCGACATGGGTCTTGACCTGATGCTGACGCGGGCTTGCCCGCCTGAAGTAAGTTCCAACAGATACCGAAGGAAACAAGCCGCCATGATGCCATTCAACCGATCTTCAAACCCCGACGCCACGCGACGGCGTCTGAATGTCGCGCTCGGTCTGACGGCCGGTGCGCCTCTGTGGCTTTCGGCCTCCGCAGCGCGGGCCGCTGCCCTGCCGCCGCTGCCGCGCTACACCCAGCCGGTCGAGGCGCACTCGCCGCTGGTCGGGCGCATCCTGCAGCGCGGTCGGCAGTTCATCTCGCCGCAACAGCTGGTGGACGACTGCGCACGTGCCACGCTGTGCATGCTGGGCGAGCAGCATGATCATCCCGATCATCACGCGGTGCAGGCGTGGATTGTCAGCGCGCTGGGCCAGCGCGGACAACTTGCCGCACTCGCACTGGAGATGGCCGACGCTGGTCAGCGTTTCGACGGCCCGCGCGATGCGCCCGAAGCCGTCGTACGCGCCCGGCTGCGCTGGAACGACGACGGCTGGCCTTGGGCCATGTACGCCGCGCCGGTGATGGCCGCGGTGCGCGCCGGGGTGCCTGTGGTCGGGGTCAACCTGCCGCAGGCCGACATGCGAGCCGCCATGCAGCAGGCGAAGTGGGACGCCAGCGTGCCGCCCGCGGTGCGCCAGCGCATTCTCGACGACGTGGCCGAGAGTCATTGCGGCCTTCTGCCCGCCGCGCAATTGCCGGCGATGGCGCGCATCCAGCTCGCCCGCGACGACAGCATGGCCGCGCACAGCTTGGCGCTGGCCGCGCCCGCCAAGACCGTGGTGCTGCTCACGGGCAGCTTTCATGCCGACCGCACCCTGGGCATAGCCCTGCATATCGCCGCGCATGAAGCGCGTCTGCCGCGGGGCATCGCCCGCCCGGTGCGTTTGTTCAGTCTTTTGCTCGATGGCCTCTCGCCCGAGACCAAACCCGATCTGCCTGCGGGCTATGACGCCGTGTGGTTCACCCCGGGCACGCCGCCCGTCGACCATTGCGCGCAATTGCGCCAGATGATGCAGCACCAAGGCAAGCCATGACGACATCTCCAGCCTGCTGCTCCGCCGCGAGTCCCGATCGGCCGGTCGAGCTGGTTTCGGTGTTGACCTGCCCCACCTGCGGGGCCTCCAGCACCCAGACCATGCCCGAGGATGCCTGCCTGTGGTTTTTCACCTGCCCCGCATGCGGCGCCGAGCTGCGTCCGCTGCCAGGCGACTGCTGCGTGTTCTGCTCTTACGGCAGCGTGCCCTGCCCTCCGGTGCAGCGGCAAGCGGGAAACGGCGCGCCCGATGCGTCACAGGGATGACAGCAGCCGCTTGCGCAACTTGTAAAGATCGTCCCCGACCGGCACAGCGGCCAGCAACAGCAGCAAGGCCGCCAAAGGCAAGGTGGTGACATAGCCGATGCGGGCAAAACTGATCGCACCGACCACGCCGCCGCCGAAAAACAGCAGCAGCAAGCCCGTCAACAGAGCGAGATGGCCGAGATCGGCGCGAACCGGCCGCAGTTGCGGATCGGGGGCGCGGTTCCAGTACACCATGCGCCCGAGCTCGATACCGATGTCGGTGACGATGCCCGTCACATGCGTGGTGCGGATCACCGCGTGCGACACCTTGGTGATCATCGCGTTCTGCAAACCCATCATGAAACACAGCAGCGAGACCGTAGCCGGAATGAACACCCAGTCGCGCTCCGACAGGCTCGTGCCCATCAGGCCGAACACCAGCATCACCCCTGCTTCGAGCACCAAGGGCAGCGCGTACTCGCTGTGAAGATGCTGCCTGCGACCCAGATTGATCAGCAGCGTGGACACCATGGCCCCCACCACAAAACTCAGCACCGCCCCCGTTCCGGCCGCCACCAGCGTCCAGTTCCCCACGGCGAGGTGATCGGCCATCTCCGACACGATGCCGGTCATGTGCGAGGTGTATTGATGCACGGCGACGAAACCTCCGGCATTGGCCGCGCCCGCCACCGCGGCCAGCACCAGACCGAGCACGCGGTCCGCCCAAGGCGTACGCCGACGCCCGGTCAATCGACGCAGAGTGTGCACAGGCATGACTGAAACAGGCCGCCGGCAGCGGCCCTTGCTACGAAACGAGGAACAGCACCGACAATCCGGTGATGGATTTCATTATTTTGCTCCTCGGCGGCGCAGTGCTCGGTCTCGCCGGCGTCTTTGTGCGGCTGGCCGACACCACCGCGAGCCTCGGGCCCTTCGCCAGCGCCTTCTGGCGCATGGCCGTGGCCGCGCCGTTTCTGCTGGCCTGGGCTGCGGTGGAATGGGCACGCAAGCCCGTGCCCCAGACCGCCGCGCTGCCCACACCCGGCTCCCCGCGATGGTTCACCTCGCGCCCTTCCCCGCCCACGCTGCTGGCGCACTGGCCGACCTGGGGGCTGGCGCTGTTTGCCGCAGCCATGTTCGCGCTCGATCTGGTGTTTTTTCACCTCGCGGTGACGTGGACGGCGGTGGGCAATGCCACGCTGGAGTCGAACTTCGCCCCCGTGCTCATCACCCTGGCTTTCTGGATCATCACCCGCAACGCGCCGCGGCCGGTGTTTCTCGCCGGTCTGACCGCGGCTTTGGGCGGCGCTGCGCTGATGATCGGCCCCAACTTCGGCCACAGCCGCGCGCTTCTGGGCGATGCCAGCGGTCTGGTGTCGGCCGTGTTCTATGCGGCGTATCAGGTGGGCATCCAGCAGGCGCGGCAGCGGCTGTCCACCGCGCCGCTCATGGCCGTGGTCACCCTGCTCGCAGCGTTGGTGCTCTGGCCTTTCGCTCTCGCCGAGGGGCGGATGTGGCCGACTGCGACCATCGGCTGGGCGTGGGTGCTCGGACTGGCGCTGCTGGTGCAGATCGGCGGGCAGGTGGTCATCGCCTACGCGGTGCGCAGGCTCAACCCGGCGCTCTCGTCGGTAGGTCTGCTGGTGCAGCCGGCCATGGCCGTGGTGTATGCGTGGATCCTGCTCGGCGAGGCGCTGACCGCCCCGCAACTGCTCGGCGCCGGTCTGGTGCTCGCAGGCATCTATCTGGCGCGCAAGGGGATGTGAGGTTCAGCGGTGCCGCGGTGTAGCGGGCGGGGCGAGGGTGCCATCGCTCGGGCGCAGATCGGAGCCGAGGACTTCGCGCTCGTCGAACACGAAACAGCCGCCCTCGTAATGCGCGCCACCGACCTGCTCGAAGTATTTGAGGATGCCGCCTTCGAGCTGGTAAACGCGCTCGATGCCCAGGTCTTGCATGAGCAGCGCGGCTTTTTCGCAGCGGATGCCGCCGGTGCAGAAGGTAACGACGGTCTGGCCTGCAAGGTCGGCGGCGCGCCCCTCCACTGCGGGGGCGAACTCGCTGAACTTGCCGATGCGCAAATCCATGCAGCCGACGAAGCTGCCGAGATCGCGCTCGAAGGCGTTGCGGGTGTCGAGCAGCACCACGGGGCGACCGTCGTCGTCGCATCCGGCGTCGAGCCAGGCCAGCAGGCGCTCGGGTGTCACCGCAGGCGCGCGCCCGGCCTCGGGGCGGATCTGTGGGCGGTTGAGGGTGATGATTTCGCGCTTGATTTTGACCTTCATGCGCTTGAAGGGCTGGGTCGCTGAAAGCGATTCCTTCGGGCAGAGGTCGGCCAGCCGGGCGTCGGCGCGCAAGGTCGCCATCACCGCGTCGATGGCTTGCCGCGCGCCCGCGAGAAACAGGTTGATGCCCTCGGGCGCGAGCAGGATGGTGCCCTTGAGCTGCAGCGCGTCGCACTGCGACTTCAGCCGCGCCTGCCAGCCGGGCAGATCGTCGAGGCTGACGAATTTGTAGCAGGAGATATTGACCACGGCGGGCGTGGAGGCGGGTGGCGGTGTCGTCATGGGCGGCCATTATCGGGCGGTACCATCGAGCCGCCCCTGCGCTCTTGCCCACTGCCATGACCGATCGCGCCCGCCCCAATCAATTCGCCCTGCTGGGTCAGCGCCGATTCGCGCCTTTTTTCTGGACCCAGTTCGGAGGCGCGGGCAACGACAACCTGTTCAAGTTCGCCTTCACGGTGATGGTGGCCTACCGCACCGAGGGGCAGACGGCGCTGTCCACCGGGCTGATGGTCAACCTGATCGCGGCGCTCTACATCCTGCCCTTCGTGCTGTTTTCGGCCACCAGCGGGCAACTAGCCGACAAGTTCGACAAGGCCGCGCTGATGCGCCGGGTGAAGACGCTGGAGATCGGCATCATGCTGCTGGCGCTTTGGGGCTTCGTCGTGGGCAGCGTGCCTGCGCTGCTGGCCTGCGCCTTCGGCATGGGGCTGCACTCCACCCTGTTCGGCCCGGCCAAGTATGCCTATCTGCCGCAGCACCTCAACCAGGCCGAGCTCACCGGCGGCAACGGCATGACCGAGATGGGCACCTTCGTCGCCATACTGCTGGGCAATCTGGCCGGGGGGCTGCTGATGACCTTCGAGCGCGGGCCGCTGCTGGCCGGGCTGGCGTGCGTAGGCGTGGCGCTGCTCGGCTGGACGGCGGCGCGCTTCATTCCCGCCACCGCGCCGGTGGACCCGCAGCTTCGCATCAACTGGAACCCTTTCACCGAGACGGTGCGCAACATCCGGCTCGCTGCGGGCGACCGCACGGTGTTGCAGGCGCTGCTGGCGATTTCTTGGATGTGGTTTTACGGCGTGTCCTTCCTCACCCAGTTTCCGGTGTTCGCCAAGGACGTGCTCGGTGGCGACGAGGCCGTGGCCTCGCTGCTGCTGGCGGTGTTTTCCATCGGTATCGCGCTGGGTTCGGTGGCGTGCGAGTGGCTGGCGCGCGGGCGGGTGGAAATTGGCCTGGTGCCGCTGGGAGCCATCGGCATGACCCTGTTCGGCGTCGATCTCTACTTTGCGGTGCAGGGGCTGCCGCACGGCGCCGCGCTGCTGGGGGTCGCGGCTTTCATGCAGCAAAGCGCGAACTGGCGGGTAATGCTCGATCTGTTCCTGCTGTCGGCCAGCGCCGGGGTCTACAGCGTGCCGTTGTACGCGCTCATCCAGCATCACACCCCGGTGACGCACCGCTCGCGCGTCATTGCCGCCAACAACATTCTCAATGCCCTCTACATGGTGGTGTGCTCGGGCTATTGCGCCGCGCTGCTGGCCGCCGGGGTGGACGTGCCCACGCTGCTGCTGAGCGTGGCACTGCTCAACGCCGTGGCCGCGCTGTGGCTGATCTGGCGCCAGCCGCTGTACGGTCAGCGCTTTCTGGCCTGGGCGCGGCAGCGGGGTTGAAACGGGATGCGGGCGCGCGAGGCGACCCGACTGTGCGAACATTCCACCGTTTTTGTCTTCCACCGCTGCATGCCCCCGCCTCGCTGTCCGCCTGATCCCCCTGCATCCGTCAACCAGTTCAAGCTGCTGGGCCAGCGGCGATTCGCGCCGTTCTTCTGGACGCAGTTCACCAACGCCGGCAATGACAACCTGCTGAAGTTCGCCTTCACCATGCTGGTGACCTATCGCGCGCAGGCGCAGACCGGGCTGCCCGCCGGGTTGATGGTCAACCTCATCGCCGCGCTGTATGTGCTGCCGTTCGTGCTGCTGTCGGCCACCGCAGGGCAACTGGCCGACAAGATGGACATGGGCATCATCATGCGGCGCATCAAAACCTTCGAGGTGGTGGTGATGCTGGCCGCGCTGTGGGGCTTCATCACCGTGAACGTGCCGCTGCTGCTGGTCTGCGTGCTGGGCATGGGGCTGCATTCCACCCTGTTCGGCCCGGTGAAATTCGCCTATCTGCCGCGCCACCTGCACACCGCTGAGCTGACCGGCGGCAACGGCATGACTGAGATGGGCGGCTTTGTCGCCATTCTGCTGGGCAGCCTGGCCGGAGGCGTGCTGATGACCTATCCGCAAGGCCCGGTGTTCGCCGGGGTGGCCTGCCTGATCGTGGCGCTGGCCGGGTGGACGATGGCGCGCTTCGTGCCCCATACCCCGCCGCTGGCGCCGGGCCAGCGCATCGACTGGAACCCGTTCACCGAAACCGTGCGCAGTCTCAGGCTCGCCGCCACCGACCGCACCGTGCTGGTGGCGCTGATGGCGGTGTCGTGGATGTGGTTCTACGGCGTGGCCTTTCTCACCCAGTTCCCGGTGTTCACCCGCGAGGTGGTGCACGGCTCGGAGGCCGTGGCCTCGCTGCTGCTGGTGATTTTCGCCGTGGGCATCGGCCTGGGCTCGGTGGCGTGCGAATGGCTGGCGCATGGACGGGTGGAAATCGGCCTGGTGCTGCTGGGCGCCCTGGGCATGACGGTGTTCGGCGTCGATCTGTTCTTCGCCACGCACGACCTGCCACACGACGGCACGCTGCAGACCCTCACGCTGTTTTTGCGCGAAGGCGCGCACTGGCGCATCATGGTCGATCTGCTGCTGATCTCGGCCAGCGCCGGGCTTTACAGCGTGCCGCTTTACGCCTTCGTGCAGCACAGCGTGGCCGAGACCCACCGCGCCCGGGTGATCGCCGCCAACAACATCATCAACGCCCTGTTCATGATCGCTTGCGCCGCCTATTGCGCCACCTTGCTGACCCTGGGCGTGGGCGTGCCGGTGCTGCTGCTCACCGTGGCGCTGTTCAATGCCGTGGTCGCGGGCTGGCTGGTGTGGATGCAGCCCGAATACGGACGGCAATTCATCAACTGGCTGCGGCGGCGCAAGACGCTGCGCGTCTGATCCGCAGCAGTGCTTCGCGCGTAGCGCTATCCCCTTTCAAGATTAAAGTCTTTAGTAAGGTGTAGAGTTGTGGCATTCCGAATCTGCCCCACGCAAAGCCATGTCCGCCCAACCCAAGCCCCAACGCCTGCCCGATGCCGAACGTCTGACCATCGGCGAACTGGCGCAGCGCGCGCAGCTCGGCGCCGAAACCCTGCGTTATTACGAGCGCCTGGGTCTGCTCTCGCCCGCGGAGCGCACCCCCGGCGGCTACCGTCTTTACGCGCCCGACGCATTGGAGCGCCTGGACTTCATCCGTCGCGCGCAGGCTCTCGGTTTTTCCCTCGCCGAGATCGCCGAACTGCTGGCGCTGCACGCCCGGCCCGAGGCCGACATGGGTGCGGTACGCGCCATTGCCGCCGAGCGCCTGGCGCAGATCGACGCCAAGATGGACGACCTGCGGCGCATGCGCTCCGGGCTGCAGGCTCTGCTCGACGCCTGCCCCGGCCACGGTCCGGCGGCGCAGTGCCCCATCCTCGCCGCGCTGAAATCGTGAAGGAAGCGAACATGGCCCCCGACACGCCCACAGCCTGCCCGATCGACTCGCAGGAGCCGCAGACCAACCCTGTGCCCGCGAACACCCCGTCAACCACCGGCCAGACGCTGCGGCTGGATGTGGACGGCATGACCTGCGCCTCATGCAGCGCCCGGGTGGAGCGCGCGCTGCGCAAGCTACCCGGGGTGCAGGCCGCGAGCGTGAATCTCGCCACCAACCAGGCCGAGGTCACGATCGATCCCCAGACCGCCACGGCGCAGCAGCTGGTCGATGCCGTCAGCGCCGCGGGCTACACCCCGCTGGTGGCCGAGGCCACACTCGACGTCGAAGGCATGACCTGCGCATCGTGCAGCGGCCGGGTGGAGCGCGCGTTGCGCAAGCTGCCCGGGGTACTCGCGGCCACGGTGAACCTTGCCGTCAACCGCGCGCAGGTACGTTATCTGCCCGCCATGCTGGCCCCCGCCGCGCTGGCGCAGGCCGTGGTGGCCGCAGGCTACGGCGCCAGGCCCGTGGAGGAAGGCGACACCGCCGCCGAGGACGCCAGCGCGCGCGCCCACGAGCGCAGCGTGGCGGCGTTGCGGCGCGATGTCGTCGCCGCCGCCGTGCTCGCCCTGCCGGTATTGCTGCTGTCCATGCTGCCGATGGCGTGGCCCGCGCTCGACGCCGCCTTGCTGCGCGCCGCGCCGCTGCCGCGCTTTTGGGAATGGGTGCAGTTCGCCCTCACCACCGCGGTGCTGTTCGGCCCCGGCAGGCGCTTCTTTCGCACCGGCCTCATCGCCTACCGGCATCTTTCACCCGACATGAATTCGCTCGTCGCCACCGGCACCGGCGCGGCATGGGCCTACAGCACCCTGGTGCTGTTTGCGCCGCATCTTTTCGCTGCCGAGTCGCGCCATGTGTATTTCGACTCGGCCGCCGTGGTTGTCGCGGTGATCCTGCTGGGCAAGTACCTCGAGGAACTGGCCAAGGGGCGGGCCTCGGCGGCCATGCACAAGCTGCTCGGTCTGCAGGCCAAGCAGGCCACACTGCTCGACGCGGGCGGCAGCGAGCGTGAGGTGGGCATCGCCGCGCTGCACCTGGGCGACCGCGTACTGGTGCGCCCCGGCGAGCGCCTGCCGGTGGACGGCCTGATCGTCGAGGGTGACAGCCATGTCGATGAATCCATGCTCACCGGCGAGCCCGTGCCGGTGCACCGCAAGCCCGGCGACCGAGTGGTGGGCGGCACGGTCAACGCCGAAGGGCGGTTGGTGATCGAAGCCACCGCGCTAGGCGCCGACTCGGTGCTGGCGCAGATCGTGCGGCTGGTGGAAAGCGCGCAGACCGGCAAGCTGCCGGTGCAGCGCGTGGCCGACCGCGTGGTGGCGGTGTTCACCCCGGCGGTGCTGCTCATCGCCGCGGCGAGCTTTGCCGTCTGGCTGGGCCTCACGGGCGACGTGAGCGTGGCTCTGGTCGCGGCGGTGGCCGTGCTGGTGGTGGCCTGCCCCTGCGCCATGGGTCTGGCCACGCCGGCCGCCATTCTGGTGGGCAGCAGCCGCGCCGCCGAAATGGGCATGCTGTTCCGCAAGGGAGAGGCGCTGGAGGCGCTGTCGCGCATCGACACCGTGCTGCTCGACAAGACCGGCACCGTCACGCTGGGCCGCCCCGCGCTCACCGCCCTGCACAGCGCGCTGGGCGACGATGAGGCGCTGCGCCTGGCCGCCGCGCTGGAGGCCGACTCCGAGCACCCGCTGGCGCGCGCCGTGCGCGAAGCCGCCACCGCACGCGGTCTGGTCATCCCCACGGTACAGGGTTTCGCCGCGATCCCCGGTTACGGTGTGCGCGGCATCCTCGATGGTCACAGCCTGCTGCTGGGTGCCCGACGGCTGATGCAGCGCGAGGGCGTGGCCCTGGGCGAGTTCGTAGCACAGGCCGATGCCCTCGAAGCGCGTGGCCAGACCGCCGTCTATCTGGCGCAGGACGGCGCGTGCGTGGCCGTGCTGGGCATTGCCGACCCGATCAAACCCGAAGCCGCAGCCGTGGTGCAGGCGCTGCACCGCCGCGGTCTTTCCGTGACCCTGGTGACCGGCGACGCGCAACGCACCGCGCAGGCCGTGGCCGACGCCTTGGGCATCCAGCAAGTCCACGCCGAAGTGCTACCCCAGGACAAGGCCCGCATCGTCGCCGATCTGCAGGCGCAGGGGCGGCGCGTGGCCTTCGTTGGCGAAGGGCTCAACGACGGCCCGGCGCTGGCGCAGGCCGATGTCGGTCTGGCGCTGGCCAGCGGCACCGACGTGGCCATCGAAGCTGCAGACGTCAGTCTGGCGCGCGGTGATCTCGCCACCCTGCCCACCGCCATCGACACTGCCCGCCACACCCTGCGCACCATCCACGGCAATCTGTTCTGGGCCTTCGCCTACAACATCGTCCTCATCCCCCTGGCCGCCGGTGTGGCCGCGCCCTGGGGCGTGCATCTGCACCCCATGTTGGCCGGGGTGGCAATGGGGCTGTCGTCGGTGTTCGTACTAGGCAACAGCCTGCGGCTCAAGCGGCTTTCCCCGTGGTCGGCGACACACCCATCGCCCACCCCACCCTCGACCGCCATCACTTCCCTGCCCCCCACCACCTGAAAGGACGCTCCCATGCCCTCCATCGTGTTTTCCGCCCAGCCCTGCTGCACCTTCGATAACGCCGTCACCCGCACCACCGAGGCGCTGAAAGCCCAGGGCTTCGGCATCATCAGCGACATCGACGTGTCGGCCACGCTCAAGGCCAAGCTCGGCGTGGATCGTCCGCCCTATCGCATCCTCGGCGCCTGCGCCCCCGGTTATGCCATGAAGGCGCTGGACTTCGATCCGCACATCGGCGCCCTGCTGCCCTGCAACGTGGTGGTGCGCGAAGACGCCGCGAGCAAACAGGTGGTGGTCGATTTCATGGATCCGACCTCGGTGCTCGGACTGATCGACAAACCCGAAGTGCACGCCATCGCCAAGGAAGTGTGCGGCAAATTGATGGCCGCCCGCGACGCCCTGGCGAAAGCCGCCTGAACCTCATCGACTGACGAAGGAAACCCCATGAACACCGTGCAACTCCAGATCACCGGCATGAGCTGCGGCCATTGCAGCGCCGCCGTCACCAAGGCCCTCAAGCAAGTGCCGGGCGTGGCCGATGCCCAGGTCTTTCTCGCCGAGGGCATCGCCCGGGTGCAAGGCAGCGCCGCGCCCGAGGCGCTGATCAAAGCCGTAGCCGACGAGGGCTATGGCGTGAAGATCAAGACCGGCGCCTGAACCGCCACAGTGCGCAACCCGACGCGCGCTCAGGCGCTGACCTCCACGCGGTTGCGGCCGCTCTGCTTGGCGCGGTACATCGCAGCATCGGCACGGCTGAGCGCGGCATCGACGGTGCGCTCGGTCGGCAGCACCAGCGCGACGCCGATGCTCAGGCTCATGGGCACGCGCTGCCCCTGCACCCGCAGGGCATGACGATCGACGATCTGGCGGATGCGCTCGGCCAGCAACCGCGCAGCCCGCTTCGATGTGTTGGGCAGAAACACGGCAAATTCCTCGCCGCCGATGCGGCCAAGCACGTCGCCTTCGCGCAGCACCGTGCTCATGCGGCTGGCGATCTGCTGCAGCACGACGTCGCCAACGGCATGGCCATAGGTATCGTTGACGCGCTTGAAGTGATCGGCATCCATCAGCAACACACTGCAATCCGCGCGGTCAGCCTTGGCCAGCAGCGCCTGGCTGCGCTCGAAAAACCCGGTGCGGTTGTACAGGCCGGTGAGCGCGTCGGTCTGCACCAGCCGTGCCAGCCGCAGCTCGCGGCGTTTGCGCTCGGTGATCTCCACCAAACTGGTCAGCACCGCATCCTGGCCATCGAAGTGCAGGCTGCGTGCGGCCAGCATGACATGAATGGGGTCGCCCTCGGCGCTGCGCAGACGTGCGTCCATCGGGCCGACCTGCCCCCGGGCGCGCAACGCCTCGCCCACCTGCTGGCGCACCTGCGCATCGACGTAGAACTCGCCCGCCCATGCGGTACCCGGCTCGGAGAACCGCCCCGCCGGATCGAGCAGATTTTGCGCCGCCTGATTGAAACGCAGCACCAGGCCATCATCCTGCGCGCTGAGCACCAGCGGCACGGGACAGACCTCGAACAGATGCTGCAGATTGCTCTCGGCGGCACGACGTTCTTTCATCTCGCGCGCCAGACGCCGACTGTCCAGCCAGGCCAGCCGCCTGCCGCGCGCGTTCTGCGCCGCCGCGGCCCAGCCCAAGATGTGAACGAATGTCGCCATCACCAGCAGCGTGGCCAGTTCTTTCATCGGCACCTCGAACCACCACAGCGACTGAGCCAGCAAGGTCAGCGTGGCCAGCGGCAACAGCCAGAAGTTGGCCGGAGCCAGCATGGGCACGAAGGCGTAGAACGCCAGCGTCATCAGCAAGGCCGACAGCCCCTGGTTGGGCGAATAGTTGCCGTAGCCCACATTGACCAGACGGAACGCGACGATCACCCCCAGTTCGAACAGGATCAGCGCGTAGCGCAGCGCCACCGGGGAATGCACACCGACGGCTCTCGCGGTGCGCCACAGATGCAGCCCCAGAGCAAGCACGCCCAGTCTCAGCGCCAGCAGACCCAGAAAGGGCGCCTGGCCGTGCAGATGCAGCCAGTCCACCACGCTGGCCATAAAAAACGCGCCACCACCCACCAGCCCCAGCAGCCGCAGCCGGCCAGCGATCTGCGCCCAGTTGGCCTGGACATAGTCGGCCTCGTCCTCGGCACGCAGAAACAGACCCAGACGGCCGATGGGATGGGCCGCGTCGGGACCGGGCAGCAGGGTGTCGCTGCCGCCTTCGGCTGCTTGCGCTGCAGGACTGCGTTGCCAGAACTTCATGTCGTCACCCGATCCACCCACCCAGCATGAGCGTGAAAGGTGAATTGTCGTTTGCAATCTGGCGGGGCAGTTGTTGAAAAATGCACACTCATACGGAGTATTACGAGCATTGAACCCAGATTCTCCATGAGGCGGCGCTTTGCACCTGCAGGGGCTGACGGTCGGGTTGGGGAGTCTTTGCACCCGCGCATCATCCCATGACCTCATGAACCATCCGGTTTGACGCCGAGCCCGGAGCCATGGCGGCGAACAAATCAGTCACTGTGACGCGCTGACCTAAACTGAAACGGTTGCGCAAAGCCACACACCGATGAGCCACGAACCGCGTATCGCCCTTCTGATCGACGCTGACAACAGTCCGGCGGATATGACCGACGAAGTCCTCGACGAACTGGCGAAAGAAGGGGTCATCAACATCCGCCGCGCGTATGGCAACTGGAGAAGCCCGCACCTGAGCGCATGGGCGGCGCTATTGCACGATTTCGCCATCCAGCCGATCCAGCAGTTCGACTACACCAAGGGCAAGAACGCGACCGATGCGGCCATGATCATCGATGCGATGGATCTGCTCTACACCCAACAGCTCGACGGCTTCGGCATCGTTTCGAGCGACTCGGATTTCACCCCGCTGGTGATGCGTCTGCGTGCCAACGGTCTCAAGGTTTATGGCTTCGGCGAACAGAAAACGCCCAAGCCCTTCGTCAACGCCTGCTCCAAGTTTCTGTATCTGGAGAATCTCCGCCGACCCGAGGACGCGCCAGCCGCCTCACCGTCTGATGAGCCTGCACCCACTGGTGCGCCTGTCGGCAGCAGCGCCCCCAAAAACGCCCCGACCCGCGCCGATGCCAAGACCCTGCGCGGCGATACCCGCCTCGTCAACCTGCTGCGCAAGGCGATCGAAGCGGCTGCCGACGAGGAAGGCTGGGCAGGCCTGGGCGCCGTCGGTCAGCACATTTCCAAACAGGCTTCTTTCGATAGCCGCAACTACGGCTACGCCAAGCTTTCAGGCTTGTTTCAGGCCATCGGCCTGTTCGATATCCGCACCCACGGCAAAGTGCTGCAGGTACGCGACCCGCGCGCGGCGCGATAGATGAGGATCACACCCCCCGCGCCCGGTCGGCGCGGAACTGGGTGACGAAGGCGTCGAACGTCCCGGCGTCGAGCGCGGCGCGCATGTCGCGCATGAGCTGCAGGTAGTAGTGCAGGTTGTGGGTGGTGGCGAGCATGCCGAATAGCATTTCGCCGCAGCGGTCGAGGTGGTGCAGATAGGCGCGGGAGAACTGGCGGCAGGTGGGGCAGGTGCAGGTTTCGTCGAGAGGGCGTTCGTCCAGCTTGAAGCGGGCGTTGCGGATGCGCAGGTCGCCATAGCGGGTGAACAGGTGACCGTTGCGTGCATTGCGCGTGGGCATGACGCAGTCGAACAGGTCGATGCCCGCGGCCACACCCGCGACCAGGTCTTCGGGGGTGCCCACGCCCATGAGGTAGCGCGGCTTGTTGGCGGGCAGGCGGGGCGCGGTGTGGCGCAGCAGGCGCAGCATGTCGTCCTTGGGCTCGCCCACGCTCAGGCCGCCGATGGCGTAGCCGGGCAGATCGAGCGCGGCAAGTCCGTCGAGCGAGGCGTCTCGCAGGTGCTCGAACATGCCGCCCTGGACGATGCCGAACAGGGCGTTGGGGTTTTCCAGCCGGGCGAATTCGGCCTTGCAGCGCGCGGCCCAGCGCAGCGAGAGTTCCATCGAAGCTCGCGCCTCGGACTCGGTGGTGATGTGCTTCTGCCCGCCGCGCGTCACGTCGTACGGCGTGCATTCGTCGAACTGCATGACGATGTCGGAATTGAGCACGGTCTGGATCTGCATGCTCACCTCGGGGGTGAGGAAGAGCTTGTCGCCGTTGACGGGCGAGGCGAATTTCACGCCCTCCTCGCTGATCTTGCGCATCGCCCCCAGGCTCCACACCTGAAAGCCGCCGCTGTCGGTGAGGATGGGCGCGTCCCAGCCGATGAAGCGGTGCAGCCCGCCGAACTGCCGCACCACGTCAAGCCCGGGTCTCAGCCAGAGGTGAAAGGTGTTGCCCAGAATGATCTGCGCGCCCGCGGCCTTGAGGCCCTCGGGCGTGATGCCCTTGACCGTACCGTAGGTGCCCACCGGCATGAACTGCGGAGTGTCGATGACGCCGTGGTTGAGGGTGAGGGTGCCACGCCTGGCCTGGCCCGACGTGTGGTGGACGGTGAATTGCAGCATGGGCGGCATTGTTTCAGAGTTGGCGCGGCGCCATGCACGCGATCGGCTAACCTATGGCCGACCCAGAACCGTCCGACCATGCGCACTCACTCGCCCGAGCTACCGCCAGCCACCCTGTCGTGGACACCTTGCGATGAGGCGCAGAAGTGCGTGTGCCACCTGCAAGGCGCATGGAACGCACGCGGGCTCAGACGCCGACCCGACACCCGCCTGCCCGAGGACACACGCCACGTCATCCTCGACGCGGAGAGCATCACCTTCGACACCGGTGGCGCGCTGCTGCTGGCGCGCAGCATGGCGCAGTGGGAGGCGGCGGGTGCCACGGTGAATGCCAACGGCCTGTCGCCCTCGCAACGGCAACTGCTCGATCTGGTGCGCTCGCGGGCGTTGACCCCGCCCGCGGCCGCGCGCGGCCTGGGTCTGCTGGGCGAGATCGGCCGCGCCGCGCTCACGGCGCTGGACGAATTGCGCGCCCTGCTGGCCTTCGTCGGCGAACTGAGCCTGCGCGGCTCGCCGCTGCTGCTGCGGCCCTGGCGGGTGCGCTGGCGCGAGGTGATTCATGAGATCGACGCCGCGGGGCTGCGCGCCCTGGGCATCATCGGCCTGCTGTCTTTTCTGATCGGCATGGTCATGGCGTATCAGGCCGGGGCCACGCTGGCGACCTACGGCGCCAACATCCTGATCGTCAATCTGGTCTCCATCATCACCCTGCGCGAACTCGGGCCGCTGCTCACCGCCATTCTGGTGGCCGGGCGCACCGGCTCGTCGTACACCGCGCAACTCGGCACCATGCGCATCACCGAAGAGGTGGACGCGCTGCGGGCGCTGGGGCTGTCGCCCTTCGAGGTGCTGGTGCTGCCCAAGGTCATCGCCCTGCTCATCACCCTGCCGCTGCTGGCGCTGTTCGCCGATGTCATGGGACTCATAGGCGGCGGGGTGGTGGCGGCGATGGGTTATGGCGTGCCGCTGAGCGAATATGCCGCGCGCATTCCGCAGGTGGTGGGCCTCAAGACCCTGGTGCTCGGCCTGGTGAAGGCGCCGGTGTTCGCCATCGTCATCGCCCTGGTGGGCTGCATGCAGGGGCTGCGGGTCAAGGGCAGCGCGGCGGCGGTGGGCCGAGCCACCACGGTGAGCGTAGTGCAGTCGATCTTTCTGGTCATCGTGATCGACGCCGGTTTTTCGGTGCTCTACAACCTGCTCAGGTTATGAATAAAGCAGCCGATCTGGTCATCGACGCCCGCGGCATCGTCAATCGCTTCGGCGACGTGGTGGTGCACGACGGGCTCGACCTGGCCGTGCCACGCGGCACCATCATGGCGCTAGTGGGTGGCTCGGGTTCGGGCAAGACCGTGCTGGTGCGCAGCCTGCTGCTGTTGCGTGCCCCAAGCGGCGGCACGCTCAGACTGTTCGGCCAAGATGCGCTCGCGGCCGACGACGCGCAGCGCCAGGCGTTGCGCCAGCGCATCGGTGTGCTGTTTCAGGGCGGCGCGCTGTTCACCGGGCTGACCGTGCTGGAAAACGTACTGCTGCCGCTGCGCGAACAAGGCCTGGTGGACAAGCGCCTGCTGCCAGAACTGGGCATGCTCAAGATCGGCCTGGCCGGTCTGCCCGCAGACGCAGCGCACAAATATCCCGCCGAGCTTTCGGGCGGCATGGTCAAGCGCGCCGCGCTGGCCAGAGCCCTGGCGCTCGACCCCGAGCTGCTGGTGCTCGACGAGCCCACCTCGGGCCTTGACCCCATCGGCGCAGCCGCCTTCGACCAGCTCATCCGCGAACTGCGCGACCTTCTGGGGCTGACCATTCTGCAGGTGACGCACGACCTCGACTCGATCTGGCACGGCAGCGATACAGTGGCGTTTCTCGCCCGCAAGCGCATGCTGGCGGTAGGCCCCGCTGCCGAGCTGGCGGAGCGCGACGAGCCGGAACTTGTGGCCTACTTCCGCGGCACACGCTCGGCAGCCTACCTGCAGGAAATCCGTTCAACCCAGATTTGAGTTAGAGCATGGAATCCAAAGTCAACTACACCGCAGTCGGGCTGTTCGTGGTGCTGCTGGCCGCGCTGCTCGGCGGTCTGGGCTGGTGGTTGGCCACCGGCGGCAAGCAGGTGGCCACGCGGCCGTATCTGATCTACGCCACCGACAACGTCAGCGGGCTCAAGACCGATAGCAATGTGCTGTATCGCGGCGTCACCGTGGGCAAGGTGGCCAGCATCGAGATCGACCCGAAGAATCCCTCCCTCATCCGCATCAAGGTCGAGATCGACCGCAGCGTGCCGGTGCGCAGCGATACCGTGGCGCAGCTCAGCCCGCTGGGCGTCACCGGCTTGTCGGCGGTCAACCTCATCGGCGGCGCCTCGCCCACGCCGCTGCCAACCCCACCCGGCGAACCCGATCCGGTCATTCCGTACAAGCCCTCGGTGTTCACCCAGATCGAGGGTGGCATCAACGACGCGGCCATCACCCTGGCGCGCATCAGCCAGCGGGTGGACGCACTGCTCAGCCCCGCCAATGTGCAGGCTTTCAGCACCACCGTGCACAACCTCCAGGCGCTCACCGCCACCCTCGCCGCGAATCAGAACAACATCAATGCCATGTTCGCCAACGCCCGACAGACCAGCGCCAATCTGGCGCAGATGAGCGCCGAAGGCGACGCGCTGATGCGGCAAAGCCAGGCGCTGGTGAAGCAGCTGGGCGGTGTCTCCGAGCAACTCGGCAAAGTGATGCCGCAGATCAGCGCCGCCGCCAGCAGCGTGACGCGCGCCGGCAACACCACCACCGCCTTCACCAACACGGGCATTCAGGCCATGGCCCAACTTCAGAATCGCACCCTGCCCGAGGTGGACGCGCTGATGCGCAACCTGCAGCAGCTCAGCAGCCAGCTCGGCGCCTTGACCGAAAGCCTGAAGTCCAACCCCAGCCAACTGCTCTACGGCCCGGCATTGCCACCACCAGGGCCAGGAGAACAGCCATGATGATCGCCAACCCACACCGAACCGAGCGCCGCGCCCTGCTGACGTTGCTGGCGGGCGCAAGCCTGGCGCTAGCCGCCTGTTCGCTGCCCGTCAATCGCCAGCCGCTGCAGCAAACCTACCGGCTGAGCGCGGCCGACATTCACAGCACGGCGCTGGCAAAGCCCGTGGTGCTGCAATTGCTGCCGGTGCGCGCCGCCGCCGGGTTCCAGTCGGCGGCGATGATGTACAGCCGCAGCGCCGACACCCTGGAGCCCTACCGCGACAGCCGCTGGCTCGCGCCCCCGGCGCAGCTTGTTGGTGACGCCATCGCCCAGACGCTCAGCCGCCAGCCCTGGGTCAGCGCGGTGCAGCAACAGACCGCACTGGCGAGCGCACCGTGGGCGCTGCACTGCTCTCTTTACAGGCTGGAACACGACCTGCGCGGAGGACAGGGGACGGTGCGTCTGGGCCTCACCTGCGAGCTGGCGAATCAGCGCACGCGGAGCATTGCCGCGCATTGGCACTTCGACGGCAGCCAGCCGCTGACGGTGAACGACGCCGCGCACTTCGCTCAGGGCGCGCAGACGCTGCTGAACCAGGCGCTAGGCGAGATCGTGCAGCAGACCCGAGCCGCGGTGGCGGCAGCGGGGGCGTCGCCACCATCCACTTGAAGCGAAGCGCCGAAATCAGCAGGTTTCGTGTTCGCTCAAGGCCACGGCCTCGAAGTCGCTCGCGCTCATGTATTGCGGCACATACTCGCCGCGATGGCGCTGCAGATGGCGATAGAACGCGCGCAGATGGTTGCGTGAACCGCGTTCCAGGTCGTCGTAAACCTCCAGGATTTCCGGCTGGCTGGCGCGGCTGCGGGCCTCGACGAGATCAAAGATGTCGAGCTCTTCGATCAGCAACCCGACTTTGATGGCCTCGATCTCGCTGCTCAGGCCGCGGGCGACGAGCTGGTCATGCAGGGCCTGGAAATCAGGCGTGCGAAACACGCCGACGGGCAGATCGTGCGCGGGGTCGGGCAGGTCGTAATGGTGCAGCAGCGCGGCAATCGCGTCCATGTGCGCCTGTTCGGCACCGCTGATGTTGAGAAAAGGCCGCAGTCCCCAGCGCTCGCCAAGCTGCAGATAGACATCGCGGGCAATTTTTTCCTCTTCGCGCATGTGCAGCAGATCGTGCTCTTCCTGGGCGCTGAGCGCCTGTGCGGTGCGCGACTGGATACGCTGGCGAATGGCTGCGATGTGTTCGATGCGGTGTTGATGCCGGTCTTGCATGAACCGGGGCGAAAGCAATTGTTCCATGGTGAAACCTCTCGGCTGAAATTCAGCGGCATTCTGACCCCATGCCAACACCATGGATTTGTGTCAGCGCAAGTTCACGTCGGCGCGCTCCTGCCGAGCCAGCCACATTGCGTCGCCATAGCTGAAGAAGCGGTATTTCTGCGCGATGGCGTGGGCGTAGGTAGCGCGGACGGTTTCCATGCCGGCAAACGCCGACACCAGCATCAGCAGGGTCGATTTGGGCAGGTGAAAGTTGGTCAGCAAGGCATCGACCACGCGAAAGCGATATCCCGGCGTGATGAACAGCGCCGTGTCGCGCGCACCAGGCAGCACGCTGCCGAAAGGCTGGCCTGCGGCTTCGGCCGCCAGCGCGGCGGATTCGAGCGCGCGCATCGCGGTGGTGCCCACCGCCACCACCCTGGGTGCGGCATCCAGACGCCCCTCGGCTCGCGCCTGCACCTGCTGCTGCCGCACCGCGGCAATGGCCCGCGCGGTGGCCTCAGGCACGGTGTACCACTCGCTGTGCATCTGATGCTGGCGCAGGTCGGCCACGCGCACGGGCTGGAAGGTGCCCGCGCCTACATGCAGAGTCACGCTGGCACGCTGCGCGCCGAGGGCGTCGATGCGCGCGAGGATGTCGTCATCGAAATGCAGCCCCGCGGTGGGCGCGGCCACCGATCCGGGATGCCGCGCGTACACCGTCTGGTAGCGCTCGGCGTCCTCACTGCCGGGGGCATGGGTGATGTAGGGCGGCAAGGGCACGGCGCCATGCCGCTGCAGCAGCGCCAGCGGCTCGGAGGGGAACTGCAGCAGAAACAGGCTGTCGCCCGGCCCAGCCCGGCCCAGGGTCTGCACGGCAAACAGCGCGTCGGCACCCGGCGGCGGGCTCGCCGCGGTCGGCCCCGCTCCGTCCGGCCGCGAAGCGCCCAGCCACAGCACCTGTCCGGCCTTGGGCGGCTTGCTGGCGCGCACATGGGCCCAGACCTGGTGCTCGCCGAGCACGCGCTCGACCAGCACCTCCACCGCCCCGCCCAGCGCGGAGGCGTGGTTGCCGCGCGCGCCACTACCCTCGTTCGCGGCCTTGTAGCCCCACAGCCGCGCGGGAATCACCCGGGTGTCGTTGAACACCACCAGATCGCCCGCGCGCAGCAGACCCGGCAGGTCGGTGAACACGCGGTCGTGCAAGACCTGCGGCTCGCTGGCGTCGAGCAATCGGCTGGCGCTGCGGCGCGCAGCGGGATGCTGCGCGATGAGTTCCGGGGGCAGATGGAAATCGAAGTCGTCAGCGGTCAGGGCAGGAGCGTCTACCGACGCCGACGGGAGGTTGGAATGGGGTGAGGTCATTGAAAATGGGTTCGCCCGGTGAGTCCGGGCGGACACACGACAGCGCATTCAGGATCGGACACGGCGCAGCAAGTGCAGCAGCGCGGAAGGCATCGCGATCTTAAACAAGGTGCGCAGGGTCTGCCCCTTGAAGGTGTGGTAGGCGAACACACTGCTGGCCAGCAGGCCGATGGCGACCTCAGGCTGCATTTCCGCCAGCATGTCCGCGGCACTGAGACTGAGCGCGCCGAGGTGGCGCAGTGCACGCCGGTCGGGACGGCGTGCGGCGTCCTGATCGCGCTGGTAGAGGCTCTTGGCCACGGCCAGCGAGTCGAGCGCGGTGCTTGGGCTGGCAGAGATCTGGCTGGGGCTCAGACGGTAGTCGATCAGCGGCAGGTCGAGGTAGGCCACCGGCCCGGCGCGTGCCACGCGCACGAACCATTCCCACTCGCAAACGATGCGAATGCTCGGATCGAAGGAGCCGGCACGCTTGAGCGCCTCGCGTCGGAACATCACCGTGGGCGGGTGGATGAAATTGCCTTGGATCAGCTGTTTATACACCTCGCCCCAATAGACGTCGATGGCCTGCTGGCCGCCGTGCAGCACCTGCTCGTCGGCGCTCAGGGCGAAACGCTCGGCGTGCGGATAGCGCGCCCGCACCCCACCGCGCGCCGGACTGCAGCGGGCGTAGTACACCCCGCAGTACGAGGCGGCAAGCGGCCCGTCGGCGTTGAACGCACCGAAATCGGCGCTGCACAACAGGATGTCAGGATGGGTCTGGAGAAAGCGCAACTGCATGGCCATGCGGGTGGGCATGCAAAGGTCGTCGGCATCGAGCAGAGCGATGTAGTCGCCGCGTGCGGCCTGCACGCTGACGTTGCGGGCTGCGCCGATGCCAGCGTTGGCCTGACGGATGAGGCGCACGCGGTCGGCATAGGGCTGCAGCACCTCCCAGGTGGCGTCGGTGGAGCCGTCATCCACCACCACGATCTCGAGATGGCGATGGGTCTGCGCAAGCAGGCTGTCGAGCGTCTGAGCGATGGTGGCCTGGGCGTTGTAGGCTGGAATGAGCACCGAAACCAGTGCCTGCGGGTCTGGGGCGGAGTGGGACGCCGTCATGTGCCAACGCCTTCAGCCTCTTGCGCCGCAGCGGACGTCGTCGATGCCTGTGCTGCGGTGGCGCGACGTTCACCGAGCCAGTCTTTCAATCGGTACAGCCGGCAGACCAAACCTGGCCGGTGCACACGCAGGCCGGTGGTTTCACGCGTCTGCTGAAAGAAATGCCGCTTGTGACCGTAGTCGCCCTTGAGCATGTCGAAGCGTGTGCAGCCCTCGGCAATGGCGGCCTCGATGACATAACCCATCAGCACCTCGCCTGGGCTGAGTGCAGCGTAGGCGGGGTCGAAACCGGCCTGAAAGTAATAAAAATCACCGCCCTTGCGGAAGCCGTAGAACATGGCGATGGATGCGCCCGCTCGGTCCAGCGCATAAAGCCGCAGTCGCCCTCGGGCGAACAGAGCGTGCATCATGTCGCGATGAAGTCCGAGGTATTGTGGCGAGGTGAAACTGGGGCTGTCGGTTCGGTCTTGCCAACGCAGGCGGTGCAGTTCGGCAAGGCGATCGAACGCCGGGTCAATCTGCTCCTTTGCGTCCACACGGCTGAAGCGCGCGCCAGACTCCTGTGCGAATCGGCGGCGCTTTCGGCCTATGGCTTCTCGACGGTTGCGGCTGAGGCTTTGGCGGTAGCTGTCCCAGTCCGAAGGCAGTGCCATAGGTGATGCGGTTGACGCCGGTGCTCTGCATCAAGTCGGGCTTGGTTGCAAACGCCTCGGCCATGCAGCGCACCAGGATGCCCCCCACGGGGAGATCGACGAGGTCGATCAGTTGCCAGCCCGACACATGATGCAACAGATGGTCGACCAGCGCCCGCCCGGCAGCCTCCCCCACGGTGGGCTCGCAGAGCATGCCCAGATCGTCCGGGGACGTATCGCCCCCGGCGCCGATGGGCAGCAATTTGCGCACCGGCAGCAAGCCGAAGGCGCGATGGGTTTCCAGATAGAGCGGCAACACACCGACCAGCCGATCGTCCCGCCAGGCCACCAGAACGCAAAGCTGCCGCTCGCCCCCGTAGTGCCGCCACCAAAGGCGCTGCCAGTCCCAGCCGAGGAACAGACTGTTGCAGTCGGCCAACTCTTCCAGCGCGCGCCAGTGGGGTTCGAGACCATCGAGGGCCTGGACCGAAGTGACCCGATCAACCCTCAAGTCGTCATCGTTACTCAAGCCCACGGGCGGTGCATGCGCCAGGCCAGCAAGGGCAGATGTGCGGAGGCAGGAATGCGTGGAATGGCCAGCGGATCGACCATGGCCCCCACCATGCCCTCTTCCGTCGTGACCGCAGCGCGGTAAATCGATTGGGCGATGCGGTGAACCCGCTCGTCGGTCGAGCCGTTGGGGTAGCAGAACAGATCGACCGGCCGACCCAGTTGCGCTTCGAGCATGTCGCGGCTGTCCTGCAGTTCGTGGCGAATTTCGTCCTCGGTGAGGGTGGGCAGAATGGGGTGGGTCATGGTGTGCGAGCCGATGGTCAGCATGCCGGTGTCGCAGGCGCGGACTTCGTCCCAATTCATGGGGTCGTAGGCCTCGCGTTCCTGCGGCGTGGCGACAAAACCCGGCGTGACGTCACGCAGCGCGGCCTCGGCCTGCAATCGCGAGGCCAGAGGCAGGGTTTTCATCCAGGCGATCACACCCTCATGCGTGCCGACATCGGCGCCTGCGGACCGTGCCCAGTCCACCAGTGCTGCGGGCGACAGGCGGCACAGGCGAGCACGAACCTCCTGGTTCCACATCCAGCGCTCCGACTCGATCATGCCGGGGCAGGCGAAGATAGTCGCGGGGATGGCGAGTTGCTCCAGCACCGGGCGGGCAATGGTGTACTGATTGCGCAGACCGTCGTCGAAGGTGATAGCCAGCTCACTGCGCCCCCGACCGACGGGTGCAGGAACATGGCCCAGCACGTCTTGCACCAGCGCTTCGAGCGGCACGATGCGGTAGCGTAATTTCAGCCACGACAGCATGCGAAACAACTCGTTCTGCGTCATGTGCGCGCCTCCCACGCCGTGCAGCATCAGGATGCGGCGCACCGGGCGCCTGTAGGCCAGCCAATGCGACATGCCGCTGCTCAGCGCCATCGACAGAGCCGAAGTACGGGCGTAGCGCCTGATCGAGCCGTTGGAGGCGGGATGCGAGTCGTTCATGAAAAGGTTGGAGTGCTGCCTTGATGGCGCGAGCTCATCGCCGCGTGCGTAGGCTGAGACCAAACTGCAAATCAAATGTACAAATGTTTACGTTCGCCGCGAACAGGATTTCCACCGCCACCCCTTAAACACATGGGGCGCGAAAGACAACTCGAATACCCATCCATCTTCACATACGAGACCCCGCCTGAACAGGAAAAAAGTCGCGGATTGACCGGCCGCATGCCCCGCAACCCTCCGAATCAGCTGGGCATGCAGCGCGATTTGATTTATTCAATCAATCGCATAACAACTTTCAATTATCGTTTTCTGGATCTGCGAACTAGGCTTGGTCGTATCCGAGCAATGCGTTGCACGGCAACTAGCAGGCCGGTGCCGGTTCGTCCCAGCCGCCTTCCCGATCAAGACCCAAACCTCTGACCACAAAGGAGACAAGCATGTCCAGCGAACTGAAATGTCCGTTTTCCAGCGGCGCCCTCACCCACGCTGCCGCCGGTGCCAAAGGCAATGCCGAGTGGTGGCCCGACCAGCTCAACCTCGGCATCCTGCAGGCGCAATCCGAGAAATCCAACCCGATGGACGAGGCGTTCAACTACGCCGAAGCCTTCAAGACCCTCGACCTCGACGCCGTGGTCGCCGACCTCAAGGCGCTGATGACCGATTCGCAGGACTGGTGGCCCGCCGACTATGGCCACTATGGCCCCCTGTTCATCCGCATGGCCTGGCACGCGGCGGGCACCTACCGCATCGGCGATGGCCGCGGTGGCGCCGGACACGGCCAGCAGCGCTTCGCCCCGCTCAACAGCTGGCCCGACAACGTCAACCTCGACAAGGCCCGTCGCCTGCTGTGGCCGGTGAAGCAGAAGTACGGCAACAAACTGTCGTGGGCCGACCTGCTGGTGCTCGCGGGCACCGTGGCGCTGGAGAGCATGGGGTTCAAGACCTTCGGCTTCGCCGGTGGCCGCCCCGACCAGTGGGAGCCCGACAACTCGGTGTACTGGGGCTCGGAGGGCAAATGGCTCGACGACCAACGGGCGGGCACCAAGGCCGCCGAGTTCGAAAACCCGCTGGCCGCGGTGCAGATGGGCCTGATCTACGTCAACCCCGAAGGCCCGGGCGGCAAGCAAGACCCGCTGATGTCCGGACAGATGGTGCGCGAGACCTTCGCCCGCATGGCGATGGACGACTATGAGACCGTCGCGCTGACCGCAGGCGGCCACACCTTCGGCAAATGCCACGGCGCCGGCCCCGCCACCAACGTCGGCCCCGAGCCCGAGGCCGCCCCCACCGAGGAGATGGGCCTGGGCTGGATCAGCAAGTACAAGAGCGGCAAGGGCGGCGACCAGATCGGCAGCGGCCTGGAAGGCTCTTGGACGCCCACGCCGACCAAGTGGGACATGAGTTACCTCGAAGTGCTGTTCGGCAACGAGTGGGTCTCCACCAAGAGCCCTGCTGGGGCGAACCAGTGGGTGCCCAAGGTGAACACCGACGCCAACATGGCCCCGGCGGCGGACGACCCCAGCAAAAAGGTGCCGATCATGATGACCGACGCCGACATGGCCATGCGCATGGACCCGGCCTATGAGAAGATCGCCCGCCACTTCCTCGCTCACCCCGACGAGTTTGCCGACGCCTTCGCCCGTGCCTGGTTCAAGCTCACCCACCGCGACATGGGGCCGCGCAGCCGCTACCTCGGCAAGCTCGCTCCTAAGGAAGAGCTGATCTGGCAAGACCCGGTGCCCGCGGTCGATCACCCGCTGGTCGATGACCAGGACGTGGCCGCGCTCAAGGCCAAGGTCATGGCCTCGGGGCTGTCGATTCCCGAGCTGGTTTACACCGCCTGGTCGTCGGCCTCGACCTTCCGCGGCAGCGACAAGCGCGGCGGAGCCAACGGTGCGCGCATCCGCCTCGATCCGCAGAAGAACTGGGAGGTCAACCAGCCGACGCAACTGGCCAAGGTGCTGGGCAAGCTCGAAGCCATCGCGGCCGAGTTCAACCAGGCCGGCGGCAAGAAGGTGTCTCTGGCCGATCTGATCGTGATCGCGGGCAACACTGCGGTGGAAGCCGCCGCCAAGGCCGCGGGCACGGCGGTGACCGTGCCTTTCCACCCCGGCCGCACCGATGCGCGGCAAGACCAGACCGACGCGGCCTCCTTCGCCGTGCTCGAACCCAAGGCCGACGGCTTCCGCAACTATGCCAAGCAGGGCCTGGGCGGTGGTGCCGCCGAGCTGCTCGTCGACAAGGCCCAGTTGCTGAACCTCACAACGCCGGAGATGACTGTGCTGGTCGGCGGCATGCGCGTGCTCGGTGGCAATTTCGGCGGCAGCAAGCATGGCGTATTCACCCAGCGCGTGGGTGTGCTGAGCAACGACTTTTTCGTCAACCTGCTCGACATGGGCACGAAGTGGGAGCGCACCGGCACCGAGGGCGTGCTGGAAGGCCGCGATCGCAAGACCGGGACGCCGAAGTGGACGGCCACACTGGCTGACCTGATGTTCGGCTCCAACGCCCAGTTGCGTGCGATTGCCGAGGTTTACGGTCAGAGCGACGGCCAGGCCAAGTTCGCCCGCGACTTCGCGGCGGCCTGGGGCAAGGTGATGCATCTGGACCGCTTCGATCTGGCCTGAGCTAACCCACTCAGGAGGTCAACATGAATCGGCTCCATGGCGTGTTTGATCGCTGGACGCAAGACATCCAAGAGCTGCTGGCCGACCTTGCCAGCGGCACCGCCTGAACCTTGAGGAAGCCGGTCTCGACGCAAGTCGAGGCCGGTTGGCTGGACTTCGCCGGGCTCGTCCCGGCTTTTTTTCGCGCCGAAACCGCCCTCAGGCCGCTCGCAGCAGGCCTTTGGTTTCGATGAAGCTCACCACCGTCTCCAGCCCGTCGAGAGTCTTGAGGTTGGTCATGGCGTAGGGCTTGCCGCCGCGCATGCGTTCGGTATCGGCGCGCATCACATCGAGGCTGGCGCCCACGTGCGGCGCCAGATCGGTCTTGTTGATGACGAACAGGTCGCTTTTGGTGATGCCGGGCCCACCCTTGCGCGGAATCTTCTCCCCACCGGCCACGTCGATGACGTAGAGGGTCAGGTCACTGAGTTCCGGGCTGAAGGTGGCCGCCAGGTTGTCGCCGCCGCTTTCGATGAACACGATGTCGGCGTCGGGAAACTGCTCCAGCATGCGGTCGACCGCTTCGAGATTGATCGACGCATCTTCGCGTATAGCCGTGTGCGGGCAGCCGCCGGTCTCCACGCCCATGATGCGCTCGGGCTCCAGCGCGCCTGCCACCGTGAGCAGGCGCTGGTCTTCCTTGGTGTAGATGTCGTTGGTGACGACCACCAGGTCGTACTTGCCGCGCATGGCCTTGCACAGCATTTCCAGCAGGGTCGTCTTGCCCGAGCCCACCGGGCCGCCGATGCCCACACGCAGTGGCGGCAGGCGTTTGGTGCGACGGGGAAGGTGATGCAGCGGGCTGGTGGCAGTGGTGGGATTCATGAGCGGAACAGTCGTGAGTATTGGGTTTCGTGTCGGCTGCTGAGGATGGCCAGCAGCGGGGAAAAGCTCTGCCAGTCGTCCATGCGGTCTTGCAGCTTTCGTGCCTGCTGCACCAGGTCTGGGAGTTCGGGCAGCAGCGCGGCGAGCATGCGCTGGCCCGCACTCTGGCCCAGCGGCACCACCCGCATCGCCGCCTGAACCTGATTCTCCAGCCAGGAAAAGGCCAGCGCCTGCGCGGTCTGCTCGGCGTTCAGCCCCAGGGCATGACCACCCAGCGCGAAGGCCAGCGGCCAGGCCGGAGCAGGCTGCAGCCGCGCCGCCAGCGGCAACAGCGGGTGGGCGGGCTGCAAGGCGCGCAGCCATTGCAGCATGGAGCGCCCCATCTGTTCGGTCTGCAGCCGCAGTTCGGCGGTTTCGCGCGTGGCGAGCACCCAGGTCTGGATGGTCTGCAGCCTGTCGAAGTCGGCACCGTCCCACGCCGCGTGCGCGGCGCAAGCGGCGGGGAGTTCACTGCGGGCCAGGGTGAGTTGCAACTGCCCTCGCAGCCAGGCCATCGCCTGTGCCTCGTCGGCGATCAGCCCTGCGTCCACCGCCGCTTCAAGCCCCTCGGAATAGCTGAACCCACCCACGGGCAGCGCGGGTGAGGCCAGCCACATCATCGCCAGTTGCGGGTCAATGCCCATGCGCGTGATGGTGATCGTGCGCATCGCCGTGGGCATGACCGTGGTGCCCATGCCCGCCGCCCTCGCCATAGGCTCCGGCCTCGGGCTCGAACGGCGCCTGCGCCTCGGTGACGATGAGGTGCATGCGCCGCAACATCTCGGCCAGCACCGGATCGGGTTCAAGCTGCAGGCAGTCGGCCTGCACTTCGAGCTGCACATGGCGGTTGCCCAGGTGATAGGCGGCGCGTGGCAGATCGGTGGGCGTGCCATGCTCGGCGCAGGCGCGCACCTGAAGCACCGACTGCGGCGCGGCCTCCACCCGCACAAAGGATCCATCCTCGGCGACCAGCATGTCTCCACCGCGCAGCACGGTGCCGCGCGGCAGGAACACGGCGATGTGTCGCCCTGTGCTGTCGTGCGCGTCGAAGCGGCTCTTGCTGCGGGTGTCCCAGTCGAGCGTGAGCGTGGCCGCGCGACGCGCCAGAGCCGGAGCCAGGCCGCGTCCGGCTGGAAGGTATTTGTTGGCGGTGAGCATGGTCGTCTGAAGAGGGGCGGGATGGTTGCACAAATCGGGAATGAGCCTAATATAACAACCGTTATAACTTCATCAATGGGAGCAGAGCATGACCGCCCTCAAACTCACCCAGATCGGCAATTCGGTGGGCGTTATTCTGCCCAAGGAACTCCTCGCCCGCCTCAAGCTGGAAAAGGGCGACACTCTGTTCGTCACCGAGGCGGCAAACGGTGCGGTGATGCTCTCGCCTTATAGCGATGTATTTGAGGCGCAGATGCGCGCTGCGCGCGACGTGATGAAAAAGCGGCGCAACGTGCTGCGTGAACTGGCCAAATGAGCCCTTGGGTCTGGATCGATCCCGCCGTGCTGCACGCGGTGCATGAAGAGCAGTTGGCCGAGCACGGCGGTGCTTCGGGCACGCGCGACGCGGGGCTGTTCGGTTCAGCGCTGGCGCGGCCGGAGAATCTCGCCGCCTATGGACAGCCCGATGCCGCTGCGCTGGCTGCCGCCTACGGCTGGGGACTGGCGCGCAACCATCCCTTCGTCGATGGCAACAAGCGCACGGCCTTCGTCGCCACCGAATTGTTCCTCGCACTCAACGGCTTTGAGCTGATCGCCGACGATGCCGCCTGTGTGCTCACCATACTCGCTGTCGCCTCGGGCGATATGGGCGAAGACGAATTCGCGGCATGGATTCGGGCGCATCTGCAGCCGCGCTAGCCCCCTATCCGACCAGAGGATCGCGGGTTGAAAATGGAACCGCGGTGCGGCGCATGTTGCCAGTCAACCACTCTCATGTGCTCACCGCGGCAATGCCTGCGTGGATAGGTCAAAACAAAAAATACCGCTGCGCCATCGGCAGCACGGTCGCGGGTTCGCAGGTGAGCAACTGGCCGTCGGCGCGCACCTCATAGGTCTGCGCGTCCACCTGCATATGTGGGGTGTAGGCGTTGTGGATCATGTCGGCCTTTTTGACACTTCGGCAGCCGCGCACCGCTGACAGCGGTTTATGCAGTCCCAGGCGCTTGCTGATGTCACCTGCCAGCCCGGCCTGCGACACGAAGGTTAGCGAGGTGGCGACGCGCGCGCCGCCGAAGGCACCGAACATGGGGCGGGTGTGCACCGGCTGCGGCGTGGGAATGGAAGCATTGGCATCGCCCATCAGCGCGGCGGCGATGAAGCCGCCTTTGAGGATGACGCTGGGCTTGACGCCGAACCAGGCCGGACGCCACAGCACCAGATCGGCCCACTTGCCCACCTCCACCGAACCCACCTCGTGCGCAATGCCGTGGGCCAGCGCGGGGTTGAGGGTGTACTTGGCGACATAGCGCTTGGCGCGGAAGTTGTCGTTGCGGGACTCGCCCTGCGGACCTGTGGCGTTGGAAGGCGCGGGCAGCCAGCCGCGCTGTGCCTTCATCTTGTGCGCGGTCTGCCAGGTGCGCAGGATGACTTCGCCCACGCGGCCCATGGCCTGGCTGTCGCTGGACATGATGCTGATGGCGCCCAGGTCGTGCAGCACGTCTTCGGCGGCGATGGTCTCGCGGCGGATGCGGCTCTCGGCGAAGGCCAGGTCTTCGGCGATGCCCGCGTCGAGGTGGTGGCACACCATGAGCATGTCGAGATGCTCGTCGATGGTGTTGACGGTGAAGGGGCGCGTGGGGTTGGTGGAGGACGGCAGCACGTTGGCCTCGCCGAGCACGCGCAGGATGTCGGGTGCGTGGCCGCCGCCCGCGCCTTCGGTGTGGAAGGTGTGGATGGTGCGGCCCTTGAACGCGGCGATGGTGTCTTCGACAAAGCCACTCTCGTTCAAGGTATCGGTATGGATGGCTACCTGCACATCGGTCTCTTCGGCCACCGAAAGGCAGCAGTCGATGGCCGCGGGCGTGGTGCCCCAGTCTTCGTGCAGCTTCAGACCGATGGCCCCGGCCTCGATCTGCTCGCGCAGTGCAGCGGGCTGGCTGGCGTTGCCTTTTCCGAGGAACCCGAGGTTCATGGGAAAGGCGTCGGCGGCCTGCAGCATGCGGGCGATGTTCTCCGGCCCTGGCGTGCAGGTGGTGGCGTTGGTGCCGGTGGCCGGGCCGGTGCCCCCGCCCAGCATGGTGGTAACCCCGCTCATCAGCGCTTCTTCGATCTGCTGCGGGCAGATGAAATGGATATGGCTGTCGATACCGCCCGCGGTGAGGATGAGCCCTTCGCCTGCCAGAATCTCGGTGCCCGGGCCGATGACCATGTCCACGCCCGGCTGCACGTCCGGATTGCCCGCCTTGCCGATGGCGGCGATGCGCTGGCCGCGCACGCCCACGTCGGCCTTGACGATGCCCCAGTGGTCGAGGATGAGCGCGTTGGTGATGACCAGATCCATCGCCCCTTCAGCCCGGGTGCGCTGGCCCTGGCCCATGCCGTCGCGGATGGTCTTGCCGCCGCCGAACTTCACCTCTTCGCCATAGCCGCCGGCGCGCAGGGTGTAGTCGTCTTCGACTTCGATGAGCAGATCGGTATCGGCCAGGCGCACCCGGTCGCCCACGGTGGGGCCGTACATCTCGGCATAGGCGCGGCGGGAAATCGTGGCCATCACAGCGCCCCCATCACGTCTTGGCGGAAACCGATGACCACTCGGTCGCCCGCGAAGGGCACGAGGGCCACGGTGCGCTGCTGGCCCGGCTCGAAGCGCACCGCGGTGCCGCTGGCAATATGCAGACGCATGCCGCGCGCGGCGGAGCGGTCGAAGCGCAGCGCCGGGTTGGTCTCGGCGAAGTGGTAGTGCGAGCCGACCTGAATGGGACGGTCGCCCACGTTCTCCACCACCAGAGCGATGGGCGTGCGGCCAGGGTTGAGCGCGAGGTCGCCTTCGGCGCAGAGGATTTCACCGGGAATCATCAAAGCCTCCTCTTTCACATCGATCAGGCCGCCACCCAGCCGCCCAACAAAGCCACCCCCATGCCGGCAATGCCGCCGCCCGCCAGCAGCGCGCCCCATCGGCCGGTGCGTCGCAGGGCCAGCCCCGCGCCCAGGCCTGCGGCATGCAACAGTACCGTGGCACTCACCATGCCGGCGATCACGGCCCAACGTCCCGGCAAACCTGCGAGTTCCTCGCCGTGGGCCAGCCCGTGGAACACCGCGAACGCTCCGACCACGCCCGCTGAGATCCAGCCCGGCAGGCGAAGCCGCACCGCGGCCAGCAGACCGATGACCAGCACCGAAGCCGCGATCATCGGCTCGACCGCGGGCAAGCGCACGCCGACAAAGCCCAGCAGCGCACCCAGCAACAGCATGCTGGCGAATCCCGCCGGGGCCCACAACAGGCGGCGGTCGATGGCCGCGGCCGATACCGCGCTCCACAGACCCACGGCCACCATGGCCGACAAGTGGTCGAGCCCGGTGAAGGGATGCACGAAGCCGCTGCCGAAGCTGTGATGCAGACCGCCATCGTTGCCGGTGTGGGCGTAGGCGGAGGTGACTGCGGCGAACAGCGCCAGCCCAAGCAGGGCTCGGAGGTGACTGCGGCTTGAGTGTCGAGTAGATGCTTGCATGCGAAGTCTCGTGAAGGCGTTGAGGACGAAGGGTCAGACGATGGGTTGGTGCACGGTCACCAGCTTGGTGCCGTCGGGGAAGGTGGCCTCCACCTGAATGTCGGGGATGAGTTCGGCCACGCCGTCCATCACATCGGTGCGGGTGAGCAGTGTGCGTCCGTAGCTCATCAGGTCCGCCACGGTGCGTCCGTCGCGTGCGCCCTCCATCACTGCAGCGGTGATGTAGGCAATGGCCTCGGGCACATTGAGCTTGAGGCCGCGCGCCTTGCGGCGCTCGGCCAGCAGTGCGGCGGTGAAGATGAGCAGCTTGTCTTTTTCGCGGGGCGTGAGATCCATGACGCGGGGAGGGTAAAGAGAACGGATGCGCGAGCTTAGCGCCGTCGAGAGTCAGCAAGAAGCAGACCCGCAACTGGCATGGAACTTTTGTGGGCATCGACAGGACGTGACACGATCGAGCACGCCAGACGCACCAACCTGGTGCGCGCGCACCAAACCAGGACGCCTTGCACGCACGGGGGCGGCCACGATGCGCATGGCGTGCAGCCCCGTGGCGCCCCTTGCCCAAAGGTATGCACGAACACCGATATGAAGCCATCGTGAAGCAACTGTCTCCCCTCAACGGGGGAGGCGACAAAACCATGGCACGCGACTTGCACAACAGGAGACGTAGCACCCCACCAACACCTTTTGGAGGAATGTCCAACATGGATCGTCGTACCGCATTGAAGACCGTTGGCGGCGCCGTCGCCGCGGCGGCTGCCAGCACACTGCCCTTCCCCGCCATTGCCGCGAGCAAGGCCCCGATCAAGGTCGGCATCTTGCATTCGCTCTCGGGCACCATGGCCATCTCCGAAACGGCCTTGAAGGATGTGGACCTGATGACCATTGCCGAGATCAACGCCGCGGGCGGCGTGGACGGCCACATGATCGAGCCGGTGGTGGTCGACCCCGCCTCCAACTGGCCGCTGTTCGCCGAGAAGGCGCGCCAGCTCATCAGTCAAGACAAGGTGGCGGCCATCTTCGGCTGCTGGACCTCGGTGTCGCGCAAATCGGTGCTGCCGGTGCTCGACGAACTCAACGGCCTGCTGTTCTACCCCGTGCAGTTCGAAGGCCAGGAGCAGAACAAGCATGTGGTCTACACGGGCGCCGCGCCCAACCAGCAGGCCATTCCCGCCACCGAATACCTCATGAGCAAGGACGGCGGCGGCGCCAAGCGCTTCTTCCTGCTGGGCACCGACTACGTCTACCCCCGCACGACCAATGCCATTCTGCGCGGCTTCCTGCACTCCAAGGGTGTGAAGGACGCCGACATCGCCGAGGTCTATACGCCGTTCGGCTTCAGCAACTATCAGAACATCGTGGCCGACATCAAGAAGTTCGCCTCGGCCGGCCCGACCTGCGTGATCTCCACCGTGAATGGCGACTCCAACGTGCCGTTCTACAAAGAGCTGGGCAACCAGGGCATCAAGGCCACCGACATTCCGGTGGTTGGCTTCTCCATCGCCGAGCAGGAAATCGCGGGCATGGAGATCAAGCCGCTGGTAGGCCAGCTCACCGCGTGGAACTACTTCGAGTCGTTGAAGAACCCGCGCAACGCCAAGTTCGTCAAGTCGTGGCAGGACTATGTGAAAGCCAAGGGCCTGAAAGACTATCCGGTCACCGACGACCCGATGGAAGCCTCCTACATCGGCATCCATCTGTGGAAGCAGGCGGTGGAGAAGGCCAAGTCCACCAAGACCGACGAGGTGCGCAAGGCGCTGATCGGGCAGAAATTCGCCGCCCCCGATGGCTACACCGTCGAAGTGCTGGAGAACCAGTACCTGAGCAAGCCGGTGTTCATCGGCCAGATCAACGACAAGGCGCAGTTCGACGTGGTGTGGAAGTCCAAGGGCCTGGTGCCGGGCGAGTCCTGGAGCCCCTACATCCCCAAGCCGAAGAACGCCTGAGCGTCGGCCATAGAAAAACACTCATCTTCCCGCCTCTCCCACGCCGTGAGGGATGGGCAAATCACAGCGCATCGCCATGGTTTGCTTCCTCTCCGCTCGCGGGGAGGGCTGGGTTAGGGAGTCTTGCAGGCATCGACACCGTCTTTAATGACCTCGACCACCATGACCCTTTCGCGCTCCCTGTGGCACCGTCCCGGCGCATGGCTGCGCATGGCGCTCGTCCTGCTGCTGCTTGGTCTGCTGTTCGCGCTGATGCCACGGGCCCATGCCCTCACTCCGCAAGAGGCGCTGGCCCTTTCCAGCGGCGACACCGACGCCCGCATCGCTGCCCTGCACAAGGCCGTGGCCAAGCCTGATCCGCAGCTCGCCGACTTTCTGCACAAGCTGCTCGACGGGGACGTGCAGATCGATGGCGACATGGTGCAAGTGCAACAAGGTGATGAATGGATCGACCTGGCGACGGGCAAGGCCGTCACCCCCAGCGATAACGCGCAGGGCGTGGTCAACAACAACTATGTGCGCAAGGAACTGCAGTCGGCCCGCGCCGCGCTCGACCTGTTTTCGCCGCAGCGCGCCCAGCGCCTGAAGGCCGTGCAGCAATTGCAGGACGACCCGACCTCGGTGGACCGCGGTCTGGTGGAGCAGGCGCTGAAAACCGAGAAAGACCCGGAGATCCTGCAGCGCCTGCAACTGCTGCACGCCGCCATCCTGCTGACCAGCGCCAGCGCCGCCGACCGCCTGGCCGCGGCCAAGGAACTGGCCGCCAGCAACTATCCCGCCGTGCGCGCACTCCTGCTCTCCAGGCTGGACAAGAAGGACGGCGCCTTCGTGGAAAGCTCCCCGCTGGTGCGCACGCAGATCGAAAAAAGCCTTGCCGAGATCGACAGCCGCCTGGCCTGGGGTGAACGTCTGGGCACGCTGTTTTCGGGCATCAGCCTGGGCAGCATCCTGCTGCTGGCCGCGCTGGGCCTGGCCGTCACCTACGGGCTGATGGGCGTGATCAATATGGCGCAGGGCGAGTTCATCATGATCGGCGCCTACGCCACCTATGTGATGCAGGGCCTGTTCCAGCACTATCTGCCGGGCTATGTGCATTACTCGCTGATAGCCGCGGTGCCGTTCTCCTTCGTCGTGGCGGGGAGCATCGGCATGCTCATCGAGCGCACCATCATCCGCCGCCTGTACGGTCGGCCGCTCGAAACTCTGCTGGCCACCTGGGGCATCAGCCTGGTGCTGATCCAGGCGGTGCGCAGTCTGTTCGGGCCGCAGAACGTACAGGTGGACAACCCGCCGTGGATGTCGGGCGGCCTCAATGTCATGGCCAACCTCATCCTGCCCTACAACCGCATGGTCATCATCGCTTTCACCGTGGCGGTGCTGCTGGGGATGTGGCTGCTGATCAGCCGCACGCGGCTTGGGCTGTTCGTGCGCGCCGTCACGCAGAATCGGCCCATGGCTTCGTGCATGGGCGTGCGCATCGCGCGGGTGGACATGCTGGCCTTCGGTCTGGGCACGGGCATCGCGGGCCTGGCGGGCTGCGCGCTCAGTCAGATCGGCAATGTCAGCCCAGAGATGGGCACGGGCTATATCGTCGACTGCTTCATGGTCGTGGTGCTGGGCGGCGTGGGCCAGCTCACCGGCACGGTGGCTGCGGCCATGGGCCTGGGGGTGGCCAACACCCTGCTCGAAGGCGTGGCGGGCGCGGTGCTGGCGAAAATCGCCGTACTGGTGGCCATCATCCTGTTCATTCAGAAGCGTCCGCAGGGCATGTTCGCCCTCAAGGGGCGCAGTGTGGAGGGCTGAGCACCCATGGCCGCCATCCTCAACGAATCGGGCACGCTGGTGCCACCGCCGCGGGTGCAATTGCAGTCGCCCACGGCCTTTCTGCCACTGTGGGGCTGGGCCGCGCTGATCGGCTTTCTGCTGCTGGCCACGGTGCTGGTGCCGCTTGCGGCGCTGGCCCTGCCGCAGGGCAGCAGCCTGCATCTGTCGCAATACTGGGTCGGGCTGTCGGGCAAGATTCTGTGCTACGCCATGGTGGCGCTGGCGATGGATCTGGTCTGGGGCTATGCCGGCATCCTGTCGCTGGGCCACGGCCTGTTCTTCGCCCTGGGCGGCTATGCCATGGGCATGTACCTGAACCGGGCGATGAATGCCGCCAGCGGCAACCTGCCCGACTTCATGCAGTTCATGCAGTGGACGCACTTCCCCTGGTACTGGGTGGGCACCGAGCACTTCGCCTGGGCGCTGTTCCTGGCGGTGGCCGCGCCCGGCCTGCTGGCCTTCGTGTTCGGCTTTTTCGCCTTCCGCTCGCGCATCAAGGGGGTGTATTTCTCCATCATCACCCAGGCGCTCACCTACGCGGCCATGTTGCTGTTCTTTCGCAACGAGACCGGTTTCGGTGGCAACAACGGTCTCACCGACTTCAAGGTGCTGCTGGGCTTTCCCATGGGCACGACGGGCATGACGGTGTCGCTGTTCGTCGCCAGCAGCCTCACCCTGGCCGGCATGTTCCTGTTCTCGCGCTGGCTGGTGCGCAGCAAGTTCGGCCGTGTGCTCACCGCGGTACGCGATGCGGAAAGCCGGGTCATGTTCTGCGGCTACAACCCGCTGTGGTTCAAGCTCGGAGTGTGGACGGTGTCGGCCATGATGTGCGGCATCGCGGGTGCGCTGTATGCGCCGCAGGTGGGCATCATCAATCCCAGCGAAATGTCCACCTCCAACTCGATCGAAATCGCCATCTGGACGGCCATCGGCGGACGCGGCACGCTCATCGGCCCCATCGTCGGCGCGGTTCTGGTGAACGTGGCCAAGAGCTGGTTGACGGTGTCGATGCCTCAGGTCTGGCTGTACGTTCTGGGCGGCCTGTTCATCGTGGTCACGCTGTACGCGCCGTATGGCATCGTCGGGCTGTTCAAGCAGTGGAGAGCCCCCAGGGCTGAGCTGCGCCCAGCCCGCCCCCCGCGGGGAACAAGGAAACTTGGGGCGGCCCTGCGTTTCCTTGGGAGGGCGCGCCGTGGCTGATCTTGACTGGCGGGAGATCGTGTACCAGCAGCCCCAGCCCGAACTCGGCGGCGATGCGTCGGCTGGCTACGGCCATGTGCTGCAGCCCGGCGTGGACCTCAGCCACGGCGTGGCGCTTTACCTCGACGACATCAGCGTGAGTTTCGACGGCTTCAAGGCGCTGAACAAACTCAGCCTCTCACTCGACGTGGGCGAGCTGCGTTGCATCATCGGCCCCAATGGCGCGGGCAAGACCACGATGATGGACGTGATCACCGGCAAGACCCGACCCGACGCCGGTACCGCCTTTTTCGGTCAGACCATCGATCTGCTCAAGCTGCGCGAGGCAGAGGTGGTGGCCGCCGGCGTGGGCCGCAAGTTCCAGAAGCCCACGGTGTTCGAGGACTTGAGCGTGCAGGACAACCTGGAACTGGCGCTCAAGTCCGACAAGCGCGCCCGCGCCACCCTGTTCTTTCGGCTGAGCGCCACGCAGCGCCTGCGGGTGGAGGAAGTGCTCGAACAAATCCGCCTGCACGACCAGGCCGGGCGCCGGGCGGGCGACCTGTCGCACGGCCAGAAACAGTGGCTGGAGATCGGCATGCTGTTGATGCTCGAACCCCAGCTCCTGCTGCTGGACGAGCCCGTCGCCGGCATGACCGACTTCGAGACCGATCGCACCGCCGAGCTGTTCCTGTCGCTTGCAGGCAAGCACACCCTGATGGTGGTGGAGCACGACATGGAATTCGTGCGCAAGATCGCCGACAAGGTCACGGTGCTGCACGAAGGCAGCGTGCTCGCCGAAGGCAGCCTGGAGCAGGTGCAGGCCGATGAGCGCGTCGTCGAGGTTTATCTTGGGCGCTGAGCCCTCGGCACCCCGCAACAGCAGACCTACACCATGCTCCAGATCGACAGCATCCAGCAGTACTACGGCGGCAGCCACATCCTGCGCAACGTCAGCTTCAGCCTGGAAAAGGGCCGGGTACTCACCCTGCTGGGCCGCAACGGCGTGGGCAAAACCACCCTGCTCAAATCGCTCATGGGGCTGGTGCCCATCAAGAGCGGCAGCATCACCCTCGACGGCAAGCGCATCGACACCCTGCGCCCCGACGCCCGCGCCCGGCTGGGCATCGGCTATGTGCCGCAGGGCCGCGAAATCTTTCCGCGCCTCACCGTGGAGGAGAACCTGCGCATGGGCCTGGCCTACCGCCCCGGCTCGTCTGCCGTGCCCGAGGAACTGTTCACCCTCTTCCCGGTGCTCAGGCAGATGCTGCACCGGCGCGGCGGCGATCTCTCCGGCGGCCAGCAGCAACAGCTCGCCATCGCCCGCGCCCTGGCCGCGGGCCCCAAACTGCTCATCCTCGACGAACCCACCGAAGGCATCCAGCCCTCGATCATCAAGGACATCGAGCGCGTCATCCGCATGCTCGCCCAACGCGGCGACATGGCCATACTGCTCGTCGAGCAGTACTACGACTTCGCCAAATCGCTGGCCGACAGCTATTGCGTGATGTCGCGCGGCGAGGTGATCAAGGCAGGCCAAGGCGCCAACATGGATGCCGACGGGGTGCGCGAACTGATCGCGGTCTGAATTCGACCAGGTACCGCAGGCTTCTAACCGCCCTGTTTCCTCAACAGCGCCCGTGCCTCGCGTTCGTATGCCCGTATTTCTTCCAGCGTCGCCTTGAGATCGGCCAGACGGCCCTCGATGTCGGCACGGTGCTCGGCGAGCACCTCCAGATAGCGGCGCAGCTGGGGCACGGTGTCGCGCGGCGACTCGTACATCATCACCAGTTCCTTGATCTCGGCCAGGCTCAGGCCCAGGCGCTTGCCGCGCTGGGTGAGTTTCAGCCGGGTGCGGTCGCCCTGCGAATACACGCGCTTTCTTCCCACGCGCTGCGGGCTGAGCAGGCCGGCTTCTTCGTAGAAACGGATGGCGCGGGTGGTCAGGTCGAACTCGCGCGCGAGTTCGCCGATGGTGAAGGTGGTAGCGGCTGGCGCAGCTGCAGCGTTTTTCATGCGTGCCTATACTCGACTCCAGTTGACGTTAACGTCAAGTGTAATGAGTTGTCGCCTCTCTCTGACCCTTTTTCCCCCGCCCACCATGCCCCCTCCAGCCGCCGCCGATGCCCTGATCTACCCCTTTGGCGACGCCAAGCCCGAACCGGGCGAGAGTGTCGAACTGGCACCGGGCCTGCGCTGGCTGCGCATGGGCCTGCCATTTGCGCTCAACCACATCAACCTCTGGCTTCTGGAAGACTGCATCGACGGGGTGCAAGGCTGGACCGTGGTGGACTGCGGCATCGATTCCGCCCCGACCCGCGCCGCCTGGGAGCAGGTGTTTGCCACGCAGTTGGACGGGCGCCCCATCCTGCGCGTCGTGGTCACGCACATGCACCCCGACCATGTGGGGCTGGCGCACTGGCTTACCGCACGCTGGAACTGCCTGCTATGGATGAGCGCGACCGACTATGCCGTGTCGTGCATGGCCTCGCGGGGCTGCATGACCATAGGCGGCGAGCCGATGGCCGCGCACTTCGCCGCGCATGGTCTGGCCGATGCCGACACCCTGGCGGCCATTCGAAGGCGCACCGACTACTACACCGGCCTGGTGCCCGCGATGCCGTCGCGCTTCAAGCGCTTGCAGGACGGCGACGTGCTGCGCATCGGCGGGCGCAACTGGCGCTGCGTCGCAGGCTTCGGCCATGCGCCCGAGCACATCAGCCTGCACTGCGAGGCCGACGCGCTGTTCATTGCTGGTGACATGCTGCTGCCGCGCATTTCCACCAACGTCAGCGTGAACGACAACGAGCCCCTGGCCAACCCGCTGCAGCAGTTTCTCGACAGCCTCGCGCGCTTTGCCGAGCTGCTGCCCGACGCCACCCTCGTCTTTCCCTCGCACGGCCTGCCGTTTCGCGGCGCTCGCGCGCGCATCGCGCAGCTTCAGCAGCATCACCGCGAGCGTCTGGCCGAAGTGGTGTTCGCCTGCGCCACGCCACAGACCGCCGCCGATCTCCTGCCGGTGCTGTTCAAGCGCCCGCTGGATGTTCACCAGATGACCTTCGCCATGGGCGAGTCCATCGCGCATCTGCATAAACTCTGGTTCGACGGCCAGTTGCGCCGCCTCGTCGACGACGGGGTCTATCGCTTCGTGCGCTGAGGCACGCTGCCGCGCGCGAGTGGCCCCGCAACTTGCCCGACCGCGCCGCCATGTCTGTCCCGCCGACCCCCATCCCGATCGCGCCCCAGGGCGCTGCACTGGTGCTGCTGGGCGGCGGTGCGCGCACGGCCTACCAGGCGGGGGTACTCGCCGGTGTGGCCGAGGTACTGCGAGACGAGGGTTGGCCCGCGCAGCGCAATCCGTTTCCGGTGGTCTGCGGCACCTCGGCCGGCGCCATCAATGCCGCCTATTTCGCCAGCCGCTGCGCCGACTGGCAGCAGGCGCTGGAAGAGATGCAAGCCCTGTGGTGCAGCCTGCAGGCTCACGAGGTGTTCGAGGTGGGTGCCCTGCAACTGCTGCGGGGAGGCGCACGATGGCTGGCGCTGATGACCCTGGGGTGGCTGATCAAGCAGCACCCGCGCTCGCTGCTCGACAACACGCCGCTGGCCCACACCCTGAAGCGTCTGGTTCAGTTCGAGACCGTGGGCGAGGCGATACAGGCCGGCAAGCTGCGTGCAGTCTCGGTGGCCGCGTCGAGCTATACCAGCGGGCGGCATATCACTTTCTTCCAGGCCCACCCCGACGTCCAGCCCTGGCGCCGCCCCGGCCTCTGGGGCATTTCGCAACCCCTGGGCGTGGAGCACCTGCTGGCGTCCAGTGCCCTGCCCTTCGTCTTTCCAGCAACGCCTCTGCACGGCGAGGTCGGCCCGGAGTATTTCGGCGATGGCGCCATGCGCCAGCTCGCGCCGCTGGCGCCCGCCATCCATCTCGGCGCCGAGCGGGCGCTGGCCATCGGCGTGGCCGAGCCGCACCCGGAAGCCGGAGCGATGCGCCAACATCTGCCGCCCTACCCCAGTGTGGCGGAAATCGCGGCGCACGGCATGTCCAGCGTGTTTCTCGACACTCTGCGCGCCGATGTGCAGCAGGCCAACCGCATCAACAGAATGTTGGCGGATCTGCCCGAACGAGTGCGCGCCAGCGTGCCTTACCGCCCCTTGCCGACCCTGACCTTCATGCCCTCGGCCTCGATCGACGCCATCGCCGCCCGACACTGGCACAGCATGCCCAGAGGCGCACGCCTGCTGCTGCAGTCGGTGGGCATCGGCACCGGACGCGGCGCCGCGCTGGCCAGCTATCTGCTGTTCACCCCCGACTACCTCACCGCCCTGGTCGAACTCGGGCGGGCCGACGCGGCCGCACAGCGCGAGTCCATCGCCGCGTTCTTCAAACCCGACCCGCATTGCGCATAATGCGGGCCTATGCTCAATGTCTTCACCCTCAAGAATGGCCGACTGGTGCAGCAGGAGGTCGACAATCCGCAGACTCTGGCCGGGCTGCAGCCCGTATGGGTCGATCTGGAGTCGGCCGATCCGCGCGAGCTGGGCTGGATCGAGGCGCGCTTCGGCCTGGTCATCCCCACCGACGTGCTCGACCAGGATCTGGAAGAATCCGCCCGGTTCTACGAGGAGGAAGACCAGAACCAGCTTCACTTGCGCTCGGATTTTCTGATCAGCGATGAAGAGCGGCCGCGCAACGAACGCGTGGCCTTCATCATTTACGGCAGCGTGCTGTTTTCCATCCACACGCACGACCTCACCGTGTTCCGCCTGCTGCGGCTGCGGGCACGGCGCATGCCGGGGCTGATCGAAAACGCCACCGACGTGCTGCTCGCCCTCTATCTCACCGATGCCGAATATTCGGCCGACACGCTCGAAGGCATCTACGACGATCTGGAAGTCATCGGTGCGCACATCCTCAAACCCCGGCCCAGCGACCAGGACGCCTCCGAAGCGCTCACGGGCATCGCGCTGCAGGAAGACCTGAACGGCCGCATCCGCCGCAATGTGATGGACACACGCCGCGCGCTGAGCTTTCTGCTGCGCAGCCGCCATCTCAGCGCCGAGCAGTCGCAGGAGGCCCGGCAGATTCTGCGCGACCTCGATTCGCTCGACGGCCACACCGCCTTCCTGTTCGACAAGATCAACTTCCTGATGGACGCCACGGTGGGCTTCATCAACATCAACCAGAACAAGGTGATCAAGATTTTCTCGGTCGCCTCGGTGGCCATGCTGCCGCCCACGCTCATCGCCAGCATCTACGGCATGAACTTCAAGGTGATGCCCGAGCTCGACTGGAGCCTGGGCTATCCCTTCGCCCTGGCGCTGATGGTGCTCTCGGTCATCGCGCCGTTCTGGTTCTTCCGCAAGAAGGGCTGGCTGGAGTAAGTGTGTCAGGCCGACGCGGCGCGTTTGAGGCGCCGCACCACGGCACCGAGCAAGGGCACCGTGGCGTAGAAATCGCAGGCATCCCAGTAATCGCGGTGATCGGTGACCCGTCCTTGCGCATCGAGAATGAAGCGCGTGGCCCCCTCGATGACCTGCGGCGCCGAGCCGGGTCGCAAGGCGAAGTGGAAGTCCCAGACCATCCAGCCCACGGCATCCTGAGTCGTTATCTCTTTCACGACGAAGCGCGGCGCGTGCAGCTTGGCGTACATGTGCGCAAATTGCGCGGTGATGGCCGCGAGCCCCTGCACACGATTGAACGGGTCTTGAAACGTGGCCTGCGGCGCATAGACCTGCGCCAGCACATCGAGCCGGTCGGCGCTCAATTGCTCGAACACGCGGGCGATGCGGTGCAGGGACGAAGGCTCGGCGTCGGCTTCCATGACGCCATCTTAGGGCCTGAAATCACAGGCGCGGCAACAGCACCGCCGCCCAGATGAGCGCGCACAGCAGCAGGGTCAGCAGCACGGCGGCGCTGCCCAGGTCTTTCGCCGTCTTGCTCAGGGGGTTTTGTTCCAGCGAGACACGATCGACGGTGTATTCGATGGCCGTGTTGAGCAGCTCGACGATGAGCACCATCAGCACACTGCCGACAAGCACCGCGCGCTCGGTCCAGGTGTATCCGAGCCAGAGCGCCAGCGGCAGCATGACGACTGCCAGCGTGAGCTCCTGCCGGAATGCCGACTCGGTCCGCCAGGCTTCGCGCAGGCCGCTGAGGGAGTTGATGCCGGCGTGATAGACGCGCGACAGCCCGGTGCGGGTCTTGTAGGGATTGGGCGCCGCCTCCGTTTGGGACGCGCGGGCGCGCTCACGCTGCTGGGCCATGCGCGCCTCAGGCCGCAGCCTGCGCCGCGGCGCCTTCACGCACCGCCCTGCGCAGGTGATCGAGAAACTGGCGTGATGCCGCCTCCCAGGTGAACTTGCGCGCATGCGCCTGCGCCACGCTGCGCGGGATCTGCAGCGCGCGCAGGCAGGCCGCCTTGAGATCGTTGTCGAGCGCACCGGCGGGGCTGTCGCCAATGACGTCGAGCGGGCCGGTGACCGGATAGGCCGCCACCGGACAGCCGCAGGCCAGAGCCTCGATCAACACCAGACCGAAGGTGTCGGTCTTGCTCGGGAACACGAACACGTCCGCACCCGAATACACCTTGGCCAGCTCGTCCTGGGTGAGCACACCGAGAAAGCGGACCTCGGGGTATTGGCGGCGAATGCGCTCCAGTTCCGGCCCTTCGCCGACCACCCATTTGGTGCCCGGCAGATCGAGCTGCAGAAAGGCGTCAATGTTCTTCTCCACGGCGACCCGGCCGACGTACAGGAAGATGGGCGGCTTACCTTCGAGCCGCTCGCCTTCGCGCGGGTAGAACATGCTCGCATCCACGCCGCGCGACCACAGCCGGATGTTGCGAAAACCCCGCTGCTGCAGATCGCGCTGCACCACCTGCGTGGGCACGAGCACCGCGCGCCCAGCGTTGTGAAAGCGGCGCAGATAGGCGTAAGTCCACGCCAGCGGAATGCGAAAGCGCGCCTGCACGTATTCGGGAAACCGGGTGTGATAAGCCGTGGTCAGCGGAATGTCCAGACGCCGGGCGATGCGCCGCGCGGCCTGCCCCAGCGGCCCTTCGGTGGCCACATGCACCACGTCGGGCATGAAGCTGGTGATGCGCTGCATGATCTGGGCGCGGGGCCGCAGACTGAGCCGAATTTCCGGGTAGGTCGGACAGGGAATGGTGCGAAAGCTGCCCGGCTCGATCACGTCGACCTCCTGCCCCATGTCGCGGAGCTGGCCGATGGTGGTCTTGAGGGTGCGCACCACACCGTTGACCTGCGGCGACCAGGCATCGGTGACGATGAGGATGCGCAGCGGCGGCGAGCCCGCAGCGGCAGGCCAGGGCTTTTCGGCCGCGGCGATCATCCGGGTCGGAACGGTCGATGCAATCATGCGTGCTCTCCGTGGGCTACGGCTGTCTGCGATGCGGTTTGCGGTGCCAGGTCCACCATGACGTGCAGGCCCGCATTCCAGTGCAGGAGCTTCAGGCCGCCGTCGGCATCTTCGGCCAGCGCGGTGAGACTTTCCACCCAGTCGCCACAGTTGGCGTAGATCAGACGGTCTTCAGCGCGCAGTTCGGCGCGATGAATGTGGCCGCACACCACGCCGTCGCACTGCTGGCGGCGCGCCTCGTCGCTGAGCAGGGTCTCGAAACTCGAGATGGTGTTCACCGCAGCCTTGACCTTGTGCTTGAGGTATTGCGACAGCGACCAGTAAGGCAGGCCGAGCTTGAGCCGCGCGTGGTTGAGCCAACGATTGAGCTTGAGCGAGAACATGTAGGCAGCGTCGCCCAGATGCGCCAGCCACTTGGCGTAGAGCACCACGCTGTCGAACTGGTCGCCATGCACCACCAGCAGGGTGCGACCATCGGCGGTGACATGGCGCACCTGGTTGAGCACTTCGATGCCACCAAAATGCAGCCCGTCGTAGGGTCGGGCAAATTCGTCGTGATTGCCGGGCACGAACACCACCCGCGTGCCCTTGCGCACCTTGCGCAGCAGTTTCTGCACCACATCGTTGTGCGTCTGCGGCCAATAGATGCCCTTTTTCTTGAGCTGCCAGCCGTCGATGATGTCGCCCACCAGGTAGATGGTGTCGGCGCTGCAGTGGCGCAGAAATTCGAGCAACTGCGGCGCCTTGCAGTCGCGCGTGCCGAGGTGGATGTCCGACAGCCACAGGGTGCGCCATTTCAGCGCAGGCTCGGCATCGCCCACGCCTTCCGGCGGCTCGGCCATTGCGGCGGCGCGCAACGCCGTGGGCACGGCACCGTCCTGAGGAAACACGGCACTGCTGCGCATCATGCGGGACAGGGTTGGAATCGCCATGCCGCGCATTGCATAGGCACAATGTGTCAGGCGCGTGAATGTCACGAAAGAACTTCGCCGCCCGCTGCCCGCCCACTGCTTTTTGGTGCTTGTGTGGCCGATGGTGACAGAGTCAAATGCACATGTGTTACCCCCTTCCACACCTGCCATGAGCCAGGAACGCGAACTCAAATTCCGACTCGATCCCACCCTGCACGACGCCGTGCGCCAACACCCGGTCCTGCTGACCCTGGGCGAATGGCCTCAGGTCGTGTTTATGCAGACCTGGTATTTCGACACGCCCGAGCACACGCTGCGTCAGGCGGGTTTGGCACTGCGGGTCAGACATCTGCCCGACGGCCGACGCATCCTCACCCTCAAGAGCAGCCCGGCGCAAGGCCTGCAACTCGCGCGCGGCGAGTGGGAATTTCCGATCGACGCCGACGCACCTGAGGCCGATGCACTGCAGCGTCTTGATCACACGCCCCTAGCCCAACTGGGCGAGGCGCAGACCCTTGCGGCCCAGTTGCGCGCCGTGCTCGGCACGCGCGTACAACGCACGGTCTGGCAGATGACATGGCAAGGCACCCGGCTCGAAGTCTGCCTCGACCACGGCGAGGCCTTGGGCGGCACCGGCGCAGACGCCCCTAGCCTGCCGCTGAGCGAGCTCGAGATCGAGTTGGTCGAAGGTCACTGGCCGCATGCCTTCGACCTCGCCTGGACGCTGGCGCAAGACCTGCCGCTGCTGCTGTCGCCCATCAGCAAGGTGCAGACCGCGGCCCGCGCCGCCGGACTCTTCACCCTTGCCCTGCCGCCGCTGGCACGCGAGCTGGCGCCGCAGCCCCACGGCGGCCAGGCCGTGGCCGATGTGCTGCAGCAGGCCACGGCCGTCATCGCGGTGGGCGCCGAGATGCTGCAGGCTGAGCCGCGAGCCGAAACCATTCATCAGATGCGCCTGCAACTGCGCAGGCTTCGGGTGTTGCTGCAACTGTTGCAGACCACCGGGCCGCAGACCGGGCGCGCGGCCTGTCGCTGGCTGCGCAGCGAGTGGCGCTGGGCAGGGCAGTTGCTGGGGCATGTGCGCGATGTCGATGTCTGCCTCGACCATGCCGCAGCTCTGCCAGGTGCAGGCGAAGATCACGTCTCTGTGCTTCGCCAACTGGAGCACAGGCGCGACGCGCGCTTGCAGCCGCTGCTGGCCTATCTGCGCAGCCCTCGATTCGGTCGCGTCCTGCTGGCGCAGGCACGCTGGGCGGACGATTGGGCCGGTGGCCGCATCACCCAAGCCGACGAGTCCGCAGACCGGCTGGTTCGACGGCTGCTGCGCTTTCACCGCGACGACTTGCATCTGCACCCGCAGCGCTGGGCCGAACTGCTGGCCATCTGGGACGGCCAGTCCGCCGCGCCGCTCGACGCGCCCTGGCCCGCGCTGCACACCCTGCGGCTCAAGGCCAAGCAGTTGCGCTATGCGCTGGAATGGTTCGCACCGTGGATCGACGCCACGCTGGACCACCAGGGACGGGCCTGGCTCAAACTCACCAGCGCGCTGCAATCCGATCTGGGCGAAGCGCTCGACACCCTGCGGCTGGCGCGCTGGCTGATAGAGACGGCCGCGTCCAGCCCGCAGCCCTCCACGGCGCTGCAAGACGCCGGAGCCCGCCAGGCCTTCGATCAGGCCCGCAGCGGCCTGGAGCGTGCGCTGCAGGCCGCGCGCAACGTCGACTGAAACCTCGCCCGCGTTCAAACTCTGGCCGCATCCCGGCGCGACGTGGTGAGATAGAGCACCAGCAGCACGATGGCCGCCAGGAACAGTGCGCTGGTTGCCATCGTTCCCAGGCCCAGCCCGCTTTCTGCGAGCGGCTTGGACAGCCAGTCGCCGAAGGTCGCGCCGAGCGGCCGGGTGAGGATGTAGGCGATCCAGAACGTGACCACCGGGCTGGCCTTGAAAACATAGAACGCTGCGGCCGTCGCCGCAATCGCCCCGCCGAACAGCAACGCCGACAGCGCATAGCCCAGTTGCAGGCGCTCGGCCGCCAGGTCGCCGCCCGCCGTACCCAGGGCAAAGGTGAACAGGATGGCGGCCCAATAGAAGGTCTCGCGCCTGCCGCGGGTCACACTGTGAATCGACAGGCTGCGCTCGCTGCGCCACCAAAGGACAAAGGTGGCCAGCAGCGCCACGGCGAACAGGCCCGTGCTGACCGGCAGCGGCACGCCGAACTGATCGGTGAGGTTGTCGGTGACCAGCGTACCCACCACGCTGATCAGCGTGACGGTGAGCCAGTACAGCCAGGGGATGTAGCGAGTCGCGCGCATCTGTGCCGCCAGCACGACGAAGAACAGCACGGTCATTACCGCGCTGGTGGCCACCAGGCCGAAGTGCAGATCGACGGACAGATAGTCTGCGGCGGTCTCGCCCACGGTGGTGGCCATGATCTTGATCAGCCAGAAATAGAGGGTGATGACCACTGGAACCTTGATGGCCTGCGCCCAGTCGGGCTCGGCGCGTAATGCGTGCTGCATAATGAACTCCCTGAATGCCGTTGTGGTTGTGATGCCGTGTGATGACGGCAACGGCATTCTGGGAAGGCAGACTTAGCGCAGCATGAGGTGCGCGCCGTCGCGCCCCGGGTTCAGCCGCTCTTGCGCAGATTCGCCGGGGCAATGCGCAGGGCTTCGCGGTACTTCGCCACGGTGCGCCGGGCCACCTGCACGCCTTGCTGCGTGAGGCGTTCGGCCAGTTCGCTGTCGGACAGGGGCTTGGCGCTGTCTTCCTCGGCCACCAGGCGGCGGATGAGTTCGCGCACCGCCGTGGACGAGGTGTTGCCCCCGGCCTCGGTGCTCAGGCCCGAGCCGAAGAAGTATTTCAGCTCAACCGTGCCAAAGGGCGTGAGCATGAATTTCTGCGTGGTCACGCGCGAGATGGTCGATTCGTGCAGCCCGAGTTCGTCGGCAATCTCGCGCAGCACCATGGGCCGCATGGCCACGGGCCCGTAGTCGAAGAACCGCTGCTGGCGTTCGACGATGGTCTGCGACACGCGCTGGATGGTCTCGAAACGCTGCTGCACGTTTTTCACGAACCAGCGCGCCTCCTGAAGCTGCCCCTGCATGGCGCCGCCGCTGTCGCGCGCACGGCGCATGGCGTCGGCATAGATCTGGTTCACCCGAAGTTTGGGCATGACTTCGGGGTTGAGCTGCGCCGTCCAACCTTGCGCGGTCTTGCGGGCGATCACGTCGGGCGTCACCGCCTGAGCGGCATCGCGGCGGAAGACGCCGCCCGGATGCGGATCGAGCTGGGCGATGCGTTGCTGCGCCTGGCGCAGCGCGCTTTCGTCGGCCTCGAGCAGGCGTTCGAGCTTGCGCCAGTCGCGCTTGGCCAGCATGTCGAGATGGCCGCCGCGGCAGATCTGCAGCGCCAGCTCCCGCACGGGGCAGTGCGGCTGACGCTGCAACTGCAGGCAAAGGCAATCGGCCAGATCGTGCGCGGCCACCCCGGCGGGATCGAAGCTCTGGATCAGCCGCATGGCCGTGGTGAGCGCATCGACCAGGTCTTCGAGCTGTTCGGCGTCCGCCGCGGGAGCGAGGGCCTGCGCCAGCTCCAGGGGCGTGTCGGGGAGGTAGCCGTCGTCGTCGAGGGAATCGATGATGGCCTCCGCAGCTGCGCGGTCGGTGGCGCTCAAGGCCAGCCCGGCCAGTTGCGCGCGCAAATGATCGCGCAGCTCGATCTGCTCGGAGGCAAGGTCCAGGGCGCTGAATTCGTCATCGTCCCCTCCGCCAGAACTCTGGCCCGAGCTGACCCAGGAGTCGGCATCGGCATCGGTATCGGCGCCGTGATCGGTCTCGCCGCTGCTGGCCGTCCAGTCTTGCGCTTCGAGTTGCAGCTCCGCGGCAGGCTCGGCCGTGGCCTCATGTGCCTCGGCGGCTATCTGGGGGGCGTCGGGCGTCAGCGCCGCAGGGGGCTCGGACGCGGGCGCCGCGGTCGGCGGATCTTCCGCTTCTTCGTGTTCGAGAAACGGATTGGATTCGAGCAGGCCTTCGATTTCCTGCGTGAGTTCGAGGGTGGAGAGTTGCAGCAGACGGATGGACTGCTGCAACTGCGGTGTGAGCGCAAGATGCTGGGACAGGCGCAGGTTCAGCGAGGGTTTCATCGCGGATCACATGCGGAAGTTTTCACCGAGGTACACCTTGCGCACCGCGGGGTTGTCGATGATGGATTGCGGATCGCCCTGGGCCAGCACCTGGCCTTCGCTGATGATGCAGGCCGAATCGCAGATGCCCAGTGTCTCGCGCACGTTGTGGTCGGTGATCAGCACGCCGATGCCCTGCTCTTTGAGGAACTGCACAATGCGCTGGATTTCGATCACGGCGATCGGATCGATGCCGGCGAACGGTTCGTCGAGCAGGATGAACCGCGGCTGCGTCGCCAGCGCGCGAGCGATTTCCACCCGCCGTCGCTCGCCACCGGACAAAGCGGGGGCGGGGCTGTCGCGCAAGTGTTCGACGTGCAGCTCGCGCAGGAGATGCTCTTCGCGCTCGCGGATTTCGGCCTTACTCAGGCGCCGCCCCTTGTCGTCGCGCTGCAGCTCCAGGACGGCCCTGACGTTCTCGGCCACGGTCATGCGCCGGAAGATCGAAGCCTCCTGCGGCAGGTAGGACAGCCCCATGCGCGCGCGGCGGTGCATGGGCGTATCGCTCACATCCTTGCCGTCGATGTGGATGCGCCCGGCGTCGGGTCGCACCAGTCCGACGATCATGTAGAACGATGTGGTCTTGCCCGCCCCGTTCGGCCCCAGCAGGCCGACCACCTCGCCGCAGCGCACGCTGAAGCTCACGTCGCGCACGACCTGCCGCCCGGCGTAGCGCTTCTGCAGATGCTGCACGTCGAGCCGGGGGCCGGACGCCGACCGCGCGGGTGTGGGACGATCGCCCTCCCCCGAAGACACCGGCTCCAGACCACCCCGCAGCACTGTTTGCTGCGGCCGTCGCGGCTGCGCGCTCAATGGACTACCCTCCTCGCTACGCTCGACTCCCTGAGGGAGTTGAGCGCCCCACCTTCGGGCGGCCGTGCGGTGGCGCTCAAGGCTGCGTCCCCAGCTTGGGCGCCACCTTGAGCGCCGGGGGCGATTTCGGAGCCGCGGGGGCCGATGAGGCCGGAGGCTGGGGCGTCAGCATCACCCGAACCCGACCGCCCGGATTGGTCGCCGTGGCGCCCGCCGCACCGCCTTCCACGGTGAAGACATCGGTGATCTGGTTGTAGGCAATCACATTGCCCTGGCTGCGGTCCATCAGCCTGCCATCGATCAGACGGCTCAACATGGCCTGACCTCGCAGGGTGACGACATCGGTCTTGCCGTCGTATTCGATGCGCTGCGCTGCGCCGTCAAGGGTCTGGGCGGGCTGGCCCGGAGCGACGTCGAGCTGGCGCTGGAAGGTGGCCAGTTGCCCCGGGGCGGCCAGCGCCGTCGCATATTGATAGCCGTCCGGCGCCTGCCGCACGTCCACGGTGGCGGCACGAAGCACCAGGGACCCCTTGGTCACGACCACGTTGCCGGTGAACACGCTGGTCTGATGCACATCGTCGTAGCGCATCGCATCGGCCTCGATGTGGATGGGCTGATTGCGATCGGTCTGCGCGGACTGCGCAAACGGCGCCAGATGCAGCGCGCACAGCAGGACGAACAACAGGGAACGGGCCACTCGTTTCATCGGCATGGGTTTTGCTTATTTCGGCTCATTCTAGGGCCTGTTCACGCTTGTGCACAGATCTTGCATGGCGGAAAACAAACTGCCCGCTTGATGCGGGCAGCTCGATCTGAAACAGTGGGAAGGCGCTTATTTCTTCGCCGCCTGAACCTTCTTGATCAGATAGTCCACGACCTCCAGCACCTTCTGGTTGTTGTTGGCCTCGGGCAACGCCGCCGAGGTGGTGTAGGTGCCCTGCACCGCCATGGTCGGCACACCCTGGATCTGGTAATCGGTCACCATCTGCGTGGCCTGCTTGACCTGGGCATTGACGCCAAACGAGTTATAGGCGTCCATGAACGCCTTTTTCGGAATGCCTTGCTGGGCCAGCCAGTTGGCCATCTGCTCGGGCGTGCCCAGAGGGATGCGCTGCTTGTGAATGGCGTTGAAAATCTTGGCCTGCATGGCGTCGTTGAGCTTACCCAGGGCCAGCAGCGCGTAGTAGAGGTGCTGCTGCGGCACGAACTGGGGTGAAAACGCCACGGGCACGCGCTGCAGCACCACCCCCGGCGGGAGCTTTTTCGCCCAGGCCTCGAGCATCGGATCGAAATCGGCGCAGTGCGGGCAGTCATACCAGAAGAACTCCATCACCACGATCTTGTCCGACGGGCTCACCGGCTGCGGCACGGGCAGACGGTTGTAGGCGAAGCCCTCGTTGAACGGCTGGGGCTTGGCCGCCGTCTGCGCCTGCGCGCCTGCGGCGAGAAAGCCCATGGAAAAGACCAGAAACACCACGGAAAGCCAGCGTTGAAACATGAGTCGTCCTTTGGAAGGAAATCAGAGAGTCGATTTATGAACTGGTGCGAACCAGCGCGGTTTGAACCCCGTTGTCGCTGAGAAGTTTCTGCGTCTGCTCGGCCTGTTGCGCCGAGGTGAAAGGTCCTACCCGAACGCGATAGAGCGTGCGTCCGTTGACAACGCGCTCATCCACATGCGCCTCCTGCCCGATGAGGGCGACCTTGGCGCGCTGGCGCTCGGCGTCTTCACGCGTGCTGTACGCCCCAACCTGAAGCACATACTGCACGGGCCCCGGTGCGGCAGGCTTGGCCGCTGTTGCGGGCGCTGTCGCGGCGCCGGTCGTCGGCGCCGTCGGCTGCGAAGCCCCTGCTCCCGGCTGCCCGAGCTTGGCGAGCGCCTGCGGCGAGAGCGGCTTGCTGGCCACGGTCACCGGCATGGAGCCGCTGCCTGCCGGGGGCGACTGCGTCGCCCCGCTCAGACCCTGATTGGGGTTCCAGTTGCCAGCACCCGAAGCGGCGCTGGAAGGCCGTTCCTGGAACCGGTTCATGAAGGGCAGAGGCGCCTTGGTGATGTAGAGCGCGACGCCCAGGGCAATGGCCAGGCCGATGACCAGACCGGCGATCAGGCCGATCACGGTGCCCCCGTGCTGGCGGCGTAGGGATGAGGAAGTGGGCATGGAGTGCAGGTTCAAACGATGAAGGTGAAATCGGGTGGACGCTCGCTGCGCTCTGGCTGCGCACTCACATACGCAGCGGCGCACTCACGCCCAGCACACCCAGCGCATTGTGCATCACCTGGCGCACGGCGCGCAGCAGCCGCAGGCGAGCGTGTCGCATGGGCAGCTCATCGACCAGCACCCTTTCGGCGTTGTAGAACGCATGGAAGTCGGCGGCGAGGTCGCGCAGATAGAAAGCGACGTGGTGTGGTGCCAGCTCCTGCGCCGCAGCGGCAAGCACCTGGGGATAGCGCGCGAGCGTGAGCTGCAAGGCGCGCTCGCGCGGAGCCGTCAGCAGGGAGAGGTCGGCCTCGTCCAGCAGCGCGGGCTGCGCGGCGTCCTCAGGGGCGCGTGCCGCCCACTGCTCGAACACCGAGTTCACCCGCGCGTGAGCGTATTGCACGTAGTAAACCGGGTTCTCGTCGTTTTGCGCCAGGGCGAGGTCGACGTCGAACACGAACTCGGTGTCGGCCTTGCGCGAGACGAGAAAAAAGCGCACCGCGTCCCGACCGCGCTGCAACGCCTTGCTGCGCTCTTCGTCACTCATGTCTTCGCGCACGCCGCCCGACCATTCGATCAGATCGCGCACCGTGACATAACTGCCTGCGCGTTTGGAAATCTTCACTTCCTGACCGCCGCGCATGACGGTGACCATTTTGTGCAGCACATAGTCGGGATAGCCCGCCGGAATCCCCAGGTCGAGCGCCTGCAGTCCGGCACGGACCCGCGCGATGGTGCCATGGTGATCCGAGCCCTGAATGTTCACCGCGCGATGAAAGCCGCGCTCCCATTTGGCGAGGTGATAGGCCACGTCGGGCACGAAGTAGGTGTAGTGGCCGTCGGACTTGCGCATCACCCGGTCTTTGTCGTCGCCGAAATCGGTGGTTCTCAGCCACAATGCGCCGTCCTGTTCGAACGTATGACCCGAGGCCTCCAGGCGGCGCACGGCCGCTTCCACCCGGCCGTCGGTGTAGAGGCTGGATTCGAGGTAATAACAGTCGAAACGGATGCCGAAGGTCTTGAGATCGAGGTCTTGCTCGCGGCGCAGGTAGGCCACGGCAAAGCGGCGGATGTTGTCGAGGTCATCCACGTCGCCGCTGGCAGTGATCGGACGCCCGGCGTCGTCGGGCACCGACTGGCGAGCCATGAAATCCTGCGCGATGTCGGCGATGTAATCGCCGTTGTAGGCCGACTCGGGCCAGTTCGCGTCACCTGGCTTGATGCCCCTTGCTCTGGCCTGCACCGAAAGCGCAAGGGTCTGGATCTGCACCCCGGCATCGTTGTAATAGAACTCGCGCTGCACCGCCCAGCCCTGAGTGGACAACACGGCAGCGATCGCATCGCCCAAGGCACCCTGGCGTCCGTGCCCCACATGCAGCGGCCCGGTCGGATTGGCGGAAACGAACTCCACCAGCATCGGCCGCGAACCGCCGGCCTGCGAGTGCCCAAAGGTCGAGCCACCACGTTCGACCTCCTTGATCACCTGCTGCAGCACGGCCGACTGGAGGTGAAAATTGATGAAACCGGGGCCCGCGATCTCGATGCGCGCCACGCCGGCCGCCAATTCGGGCTGTGCCATCAATGCATCGGCAATCTGTTGCGCCACCTCGCGCGGGTTGCGCTTCAAGGGCTTGGCCAATTGCATGGCCAGATTGCTGGCCAGTTCGCCGTGCTCATCGCTGCGCGGACGGCTCAATTCGATGGCGCCTGAAAACTCGGGCTGCAGGGCGAGGGCCGCCCGGTGTAGGGCCGAGGTCAACCGCGCTGTGAATTCGATCATTATCGGAATGTTGTGAAGACGCAAAGTCGGCATTTTAGGAGGCAGTTGCCATACTTCGCGCCTGCACGACCCTATGGTGTAATGGTTTGCCGTTTCGAGCTGGTCACAGGCTGGCTTGCGAAGGCAGATCGTGCGGTTCCCCCGACCGGCAACCGGTCATAACACAACTTGGAGGAATGATGAAAAAACTGATCGCTACACTGGGCCTGGCCCTGGGTCTGCTGGCCCTTCCCATGGTGTCTCAGGCACAGAACACGCCACAGCAAAGCCGCATGGCTCAGTGCAACAAGGAAGCGACCGGCAAGACGGGCGATGCTCGCAAGGCCTTCATGAAGGAATGCCTGGCAGCCAAGCCCGCCGCCACCGAAGCTGCCAAACCGGCGGCCAAGGAAGCCGCCAAGCCCGAGAAAAAGGCCGAGCAAAAGGCTGCTGCCGACGGCAAGAAACTGACCCCGCAACAGGAAAAGATGTCGTTCTGCAGCAAGGACGCCAAGGCCAAGGGTCTGAAGGGTGAAGAGCGCAAGAAGTTCATGAGCGAGTGCCTGCGCAAGAAGTAATTGGCAGGATCCTCGCCCGCGTGGGCTGGCCGCCATGCTGCGCATCGGTGGCCGCACTGAACGCACCTTCGGGTGCGTTTTTTGTTTGCCGACAGCGAACAGCCCCGAAAAGGTCTCGGACTATTGCTGCACCACCGAATAGGCGTTCAGTCCCAGGCCGCGCAATTGCTCCACGAGCCTGGCGTCGGGCGTCGGGCCAGACAGCGGACCGATCTGGACCCGGTAGAAAGTCTGACCTCGGATGTAACCGGGCACCACCATCACGTCGCTGATCCCGGCCGCTTGCAGCCTGGCCTTTTCCGCCTCGGCGTTGGCTTCGAGCGTGAAAGCGCCGGTCTGCACATAGTTCTGCGGCGTCGCAGATGGCAACGCGGCGGTGGCTGAAACTGAAGGTGGCTGCGTGGCAGCAGTCGAACCGCCGGTCGGCAGCGAAAGCGCCGGCTGAGGCATCGGCGCCTGGTCTTGCGACGAAGAAGCTGCAGACGCCACGGCCATGTCTACAGGTGCAGTGGGCGAAGGCGGGGGCGCCATGGGCGGCAGGACCTGCTCGACAATAGGCGCAGGAGAATCCGCCTGAGACGCATCTGGAAGAGGCAACGAAGATGACGCCGTGGAGCTGGGGGTTGTAGCTGTCTGGGCCGCGAATTGCTGCGGCGCGAAGGCGGCGGAAGTTTGCGAAGACCGGTCCGGCTGCACGGGCACCATACCGGGCGCGCCTTGCGGTGATGAAGCAGCGGCCGTCGCCTGTGCATATTGAAGCGGCGCATTCGCCCCTTCGGGCAGCGCCACGACCCGCACCCTCGCCGTACCCGTGCGGGTGACACCCAGCGCCTGAGCCGCCCCCATCGACAGGTCGAGCAGGCGCCCGCTGACGAAGGGACCACGATCGTTCACCAGGACCAGTGCGCTCAAACCGTTGTCCAGATTCGTCACCTGGACGCAGGTCGGCAGCGGCAGGGTACGGCTCGCCGCAGAAAAATCGCGCGGATTGAAGCGGGTTCCCATCGAGGTAGTCGTGCCCGACTCCCAGCCATACCACGACGCGGTGCCGACCTCGTCGTAGCCGTCAGCGCTGCGCAAGGGCGTATAGCTGCGGCCCCTTACGGTGTAGGTGCGGTTGTAGGCAGCGCGCAGATTCGGCGGGGGCACATGACAGCCCGCCTGGGCGTTGACCGGCGCACCGCTTGCGCTCACTCGCGGCGGGCTGCTGGCACAGCCAGCCAGCGTCATCACCGACAAGGCCGCGAGCAAGAATCCGAGGTTCCGAGAGCTGGGGCCTGCCAGAGATAAGCCCTCGCGCTTGCTACCCAAGTCCTGCCTTTCGCTCATCCGCACGCTCCGCTGAGGTTCCGTGACCTCATGCTAGCGGCGAGCGCGCTGCAAATAAAACAGCCCGCAAGAGCGGGCTGTTGCAAAACGACGCGGCAATGCTCAGTGCGAGCGCCCGCGCAGGCGGCGGATGGCGGCGAGCTGAGCGGCCAGCATGGCGAGTTCGCCCTCGACCACGGCGACGTCCTGCGCCTCCTTGGCATGAGCGCGCGCTTCCTGCGCGGCCTTCAGCGCTTCGTTGGCCTTGGCCTCGTCGAGATCCTTGCCGCGAATCGCCGTATCGGCCAGCACGGTGACGCGCTTGGGCTGCACTTCGAGAATACCGCCAGCGACGAAGACAAACTCTTCCTTGCCTCCGGTGGCGTTGGCCTCGGCCAATTCGATGCGCACCGAGCCGGGTTTGATACGGGTGATCAACGGGGTGTGACCGGGCAGAATGCCCAGTTCACCCGATTCGCCCGGGAGGGCGACAAAACGCGCCTCGCCGGAGAAGATGGACTCCTCAGCACTGACGACGTCGACATGGATGGTGTTCATGGCTTCAATCCGGAACGTGATGCGTTTTCAGACTCCGGCGGGCGTCTTCTTTCGAATGCACCCGCCGGATGGGATCGCTTCAAGCTCGTCGGCTTAGTTGAGCTTCTTGGCCTTCTCGAAGGCTTCGTCGATGGTGCCGACCATGTAGAAGGCCTGCTCGGGCAGTGCGTCACACTCGCCGTTGACGATCATCTTGAAGCCGCGGATGGTTTCCTTCAGCGGCACGTACTTGCCGGGCGAGCCGGTGAACACTTCGGCCACGTGGAAGGGCTGCGACAGGAAGCGCTGGATCTTGCGGGCGCGGGCCACGGCGAGCTTGTCTTCCGGCGACAGTTCGTCCATGCCCAGAATGGCGATGATGTCGCGCAGTTCCTTGTAGCGCTGCAGAATGCCCTGAACCGCACGCGTGGTGGAGTAGTGCTCCTCGCCGATGACGTTGGGGTCGATCTGGCGGCTGGTGGAGTCCAGCGGGTCCACGGCGGGGTAGATACCCAGCGAGGCGATGTCGCGGCTCAGCACCACGGTCGCGTCGAGGTGGTTGAAGGTGGTAGCAGGCGACGGGTCGGTCAAGTCGTCCGCAGGCACGTACACGGCCTGGATCGAGGTGATCGAGCCGGTCTTGGTGGAGGTGATGCGTTCCTGCAGCTTGCCCATTTCGTCGGCCAGCGTCGGCTGATAGCCCACGGCAGACGGCATGCGGCCCAGCAGCGCGGACACTTCGGTACCGGCCAGGGTGTAGCGATAGATGTTGTCGACGAAGAACAGGATGTCGCGGCCTTCGTCGCGGAAACGCTCGGCCATGGTCAGGCCGGTCAGCGCGACGCGCAGGCGGTTGCCCGGAGGTTCGTTCATCTGACCGAACACCATGCCCACCTTGTCGAGCACGTTGGAGTCCTTCATCTCGTGATAGAAGTCGTTGCCTTCGCGGGTGCGCTCCCCCACCCCGGCGAACACCGACAGACCGCTGTGCTGCTTGGCGATGTTGTTGATGAGCTCCATCATGTTCACGGTCTTGCCCACGCCGGCGCCGCCGAACAGGCCGACCTTACCGCCCTTGGCGAACGGGCAGACCAAGTCGATCACCTTGATGCCGGTTTCGAGCAGGTCGACCGAGGGGGAAAGATCGTCGAACTTGGGCGCAGCCTGGTGGATCGAGCGGCGTTCGTCGGTGGCGATCGGACCGGCTTCGTCGATGGGGCGGCCCAACACGTCCATGATGCGACCCAGCACGGCAGGGCCGACCGGGACCTGGATGGAATGGCCGGTGTTGTTGACCAGCATGCCGCGGCGCAGGCCGTCGCCCGAACCCATGGCGATGGTGCGAACCACGCCGTCACCGATCTGCTGCTGCACCTCGAAGGTCAAGCCCTTCTCGGCCAGGCTGCTGTCGTTGTTGTCGGCCAGAACCAGGGCGTCATACACCTTGGGAATGGCGTCGCGGGGGAACTCGATATCGATCACAGCGCCGATGCACTGAACGATTTTGCCTTGCGCTTGAGCCGTCGTCATATTGCTCTCCAATGGTTTGAATTCGGTTGGCCGGGTAGTGGGTGCTTGAGGTCAGGGCTTGACCCCATCACACCGCGGCGGCTCCGCTCACGATTTCCGAAAGTTCTTTGGTAATGGCTGCCTGTCGGCTCTTGTTGTAGACGAGCTGCAACTCACCGATCACGCTCTTGGCGTTGTCGGAGGCCGACTTCATCGCCACCATCCGTGCCGATTGTTCGCAGGCCATGTTTTCAGCCACGGCCTGGTAGATCAGGGCCTCGATGTAGCGCACCAGCAGCGCGTCGATCACGGGCTTGGCGTCGGGCTCGTAGATGTAGTCCCAGCTGTGGGTCTTGGCATCACCGGCCTTGGCGTCGAGGGCGTGGGCGGGCAGCGGCACCAGGGGCTCGATCTCCGGCGCCTGCTTCATGGTGTTGACGAAGCGGCTGAAGGCCAGATAGACCGCATCGAGCTTGCCTTCCTGGTAGGCATCGAGCATGACCTTGACCGGGCCGATGAGCTTCTCGAGGTGAGGCTTGTCGCCGAGCTGCACCGCCTGCGACGTGATGTTCATGCCCAGGCGCTGCAGGAACTGCATGCCCTTGTTGCCGATGGCGCAGCACTCGATATGCACGCCTGCGGCCTGCCATTCCTTGATCTTGCCCAGCGCCATGCGGGTGATGTTGGTGTTGAGGCCGCCACAAAGCCCTTTGTCGGTCGTCACAAGAATGAGGCCGACGCGTTTGATCGGCTCGCGCTTGATCAGAAACGGATGGGTGTACTCGGGGTTGGCCTGACGCAGGTGGCCCGCGATGACGCGCACTGTATCGCCATAGGGACGAGCCGCGCGCATGCGTTCCTGGGCCTTGCGCATCTTGGATGCGGCCACCATTTCCATCGCCTTGGTGATCTTGCGTGTGTTTTGCACACTCTTGATCTTGACGCGAATTTCTTTCATTCCAGCCATTGATTTACTCCTCGGTCAGACCGGCAGGCTGCAGTCGACTGGCCTTCCGGTCTTGCCTGTCATGGAATGAATTAGTAGGCACCGTTCTTCTTGAACTCGGCGATGGCTTCCTTGAGCTTGGCCTCGTCGTCCTTGGAGAGATCCTTGGCCGATTCGATGCTTTGCACCAGGGCAGCGTGCTTCGTCTGCAGATGGTCATGCAGCCCTTTCTCGAACGGCAGCACTTGCTTGACGTCGAGATCGTCGAGGTAGCCGTTGTTCACCGCGTAGAGCGAGGCCGCCATCTGCCAGACCTGGGCAGGCTGATATTGCGGCTGTTTCAGCAGTTCGACCACGCGGCGACCGCGTTCGAGCTGCTTGCGGGTGGCTTCGTCGAGGTCAGAGGCGAACTGCGCAAACGCAGCCAGTTCACGGTACTGGGCCAGGTCGGTACGAATGCCACCCGAGAGCTTCTTGATGATCTTGGTCTGCGCGGCACCACCCACCCGCGACACCGAGACACCCGCGTTGATCGCAGGACGCACACCGGCGTTGAACAGATCGGTTTCGAGGAAGATCTGGCCGTCGGTAATCGAGATCACATTGGTCGGCACGAAGGCGGACACGTCACCGGCCTGCGTTTCGATGATGGGCAGTGCGGTCAGCGAGCCGGTCTTGCCCTTGACTTCGCCCTTGGTGAAGTGCTCGACATACTCGGCACTCACACGAGCGGCGCGCTCGAGCAGGCGGCTGTGCAGGTAGAACACGTCGCCGGGATAGGCTTCACGGCCCGGGGGACGGCGCAGCAGCAGCGAGATCTGGCGATAGGCCCAGGCTTGCTTGGTCAGGTCGTCATAGATTACCAGCGCATCTTGGCCGCGGTCGCGGAAATACTCGCCCATGGTGCAGCCGGCGTAAGGCGCCAGATACTGCATCGCGGCAGAATCGGACGCGGAGGCGGCGACGACGATGGTGTATTCCATCGCGCCGAACTCCTGCAGCTTGCGCACCACGTTGGCGATGGTCGAAGCTTTCTGGCCGATCGCCACGTAGATACAGATCAGATCCTTGCCCTTCTGGCTGATGATCGAGTCGACGGCCACGGCCGTCTTGCCGGTCTGGCGGTCGCCAATGATCAGCTCGCGCTGGCCGCGGCCGACAGGCACCATGGCGTCGATCGCCTTGATACCGGTCTGCACCGGCTGCGACACGGACTGGCGCCAGATCACGCCAGGGGCGATCTTTTCGATCGGATCGAGCTGCTTGGTGCCCACCGGGCCCTTGCCGTCGATGGGCACGCCCAGGGTGTTGACCACGCGGCCGATCAACTCGGGGCCGACGGGCACGGAGAGGATTTCGCCGGTGCACTTGACCGTGTCACCTTCGGAGATGTGCTCGTAGGGGCCCAGAATCACCACACCGACCGAATCGCGCTCGAGGTTGAGCGCCAGGCCAAAGGTGTTGTTCGGGAATTCGAGCATTTCGCCCTGCATCACATCGGACAGCCCATGCACCCGCGCAATACCGTCGGTCAGGGACACGACCGTGCCCTCGTTGCGGATATTGGCGCTGGCGCCCAGACCTTCGATGCGGCTCTTGATGAGTTCGGAAATTTCTGCGGGATTGAGTTGCATGGGAGCCTCTAAGACTTTAAGCGGTGAGAGCGACTTTCATCTGCTCCAGCCGGGCGCGAACCGAGGTGTCGAGCACTTCGTCGCCAACGGCGACGCGCACCCCCCCGATGAGCGACGGATCGATTTCCACGGTGGCGTGCAGCTTGCGGCCGTACTTGCGTTCGAGCGCCTGCACCAGACTGTCGAGCGCCTCGCCCTCGAGCGGAAAGGCGCTGGCGACCACGGCTTCGACCTTGCCTTCGGCTTCGTCCTTGAGCGCGCGGAACTGCTCGGCGATCTGTCCCGCCGCCGCAAAACGGCGATTCTCGGCAAGCATGTCGACCAGACCTTTGATGGCCGGGGGAGCCGCAACGGGCAGCGCCCCGAGAACGAGGTCGGCGAGCTGCCGCGCGGACACCTTGGGACTGCCCATCACCTCGCGCAAGGCGGGATCTGCGGCAATCTGCGCGATCTGGTCGAGCATGTCGGCGGCTTGCGCCGGAGGCACGCCTGCGTCACGCACAGCGGCGAAGGCGGCTTCGGCGTAGGGACGGGCAATGGTGGCGAGTTCTGCCATGGCGCGCTCCGATTACAGCTCGGCCTTGAGCCGGTTCAGCAGATCGGCATGCACCTGCGGATTGATCTCGCGATGCAGAATGGCCTCGGCGCCCTTGACCGCCAGCGCCGCCACCTGATCGCGCAACTGTTCACGCGCCTTGACGGCTTGTTGGTCCGCCTCCGATTTGGCCTGCGCCACTATATTGGCGGCGACCTCTTCGGCCTTTTTGCGGGCCTCTTCGATCACGGCCTGTGCACGGCGCTCGGCGTCGGCCAAGCGACCTGCGCTCTCTTGGTGGGAGCGGGCCAGCTCTTCCTCGACCTTGCGGTTGGCCGAAGCGAGTTCGGTCTTGGCACGGTCGGCGGCAGCCAGGCCGTCGGCGATTTTTGTTGCGCGCTCATCGAGGGCCTTGGTGATGGGTGGCCACACGAATTTCTTCGTGAACCACGCCAACAGCAAGAACACGATGATCTGCGCAATGAGTGTTGCGTCCAGATGCATGGCGCTAACCTTTGCTTCAGATGGGTGAACAGATCGTTGCTGGAATCAAGCGTGGATTACTTCAGCACGAACGGGTTGGCGAAGGTGAACATCATGGCCAGACCGACACCGATCAGGAAGGCCGCGTCGATCAGACCGGCCAGCAGGAACATCTTGGTTTGCAGTTCGTTCATCAGCTCGGGCTGACGTGCGGCGGACTCGAGGTACTTGCTACCCATGATGCCGATGCCGATACAGGCGCCATTGGCACCCAGACCAATGATCAGACCGGCGGCCAGTGCGACATATCCGAGAACGTGTTCCATGCTTGCTCCTAGTGAGTTGAAGAGTTGAAAGGGTGAAGAGGAAAGAAACGAAAGCGATCCAGAAGGATTAGTGATGATCGTGCGCCTGGCCGATGTACACCAGGGTCAGCATCATGAAGATGAAGCCCTGCAGCACGATGACCAGCAGACTGAAGATCGACCACGCCAGGCCGGCGGCGATATTACCGACAAACAACGCCCAGCCCGTCAGACTGCTCAAGCCCGCCGCACCCATCAGGGCGATGATCATGAACAGAATCTCTTCGGCGTAAAGATTGCCGAACAACCGCATGCCATGCGAGAGGGTCTTGGCGAGGTATTCCAGAATCTGCATGGCAAAGTTGAGCGGCCAGAGCAGAAAGTGGTTGCCGAACGGCGCGGTGAAAAGCTCGTGCACCCAGCCGCCGATGCCCTTGATCTTGATGCCGTAATACAGGCTGAGCAGCAGAATGGTGATGGACATGCCCAGTGCGATCGACAGGTCGGCCGTGGGCACCACGCGCATGTACATGTGCTCGGGATCGTGCCCGGCCGCGGCACCAGCCGTCTGCCAGATACGCGGCAGCAGATCGACGGGCAGCAGATCCATCAGGTTCATCATCACGATCCAGACGAAGGAGATGAAGGCCAGCGGCGCGACGAATTCGCGCGACTTGGCATTGCGCACGATGCCGCGCGCCTGCTCGTCGACGAACTCGACCAGAAACTCCACCGCCGCCTGCATGCGCCCGGGTTTGCCGCTGGTCATGTTCTTGGCCACGCGCCACAGCACATAACAGGCAATGACGCCGAGCAGCACCGAGAAGAAGATCGAATCGATGTCGATGATGCCGAAATCGACCACCCCGGTCCGTGGCCCGCTGGTCCAATGGGTCAGGTGGTGAACGATGTACTCGCCTGCGGTGATGGTGTGTTGTTCTGCGGACATGGTCGACTATTTTTTTGAACGCCGCCAGGGCGGCGCGACGTAAATGGATCAGGCTGCGCAACTCGTTTTCTTGCCGCGCAGAATCAACGCGACCCAGTACACCTGCAGGGTCACGACGACTGCGATCAGCATCGCCGCCCAGCTCAGCGGCTGGACGATGCGGGGCGCAAAAAACAAAAGCACGATGGTCAAACCGATTTTCAGCAACTCGCCCAGCGCAAAACCGTAAACGGCCACGCCGGGCTTCAATTTGGACAGCCAGAGCTGAATGGACAGTGCGAACAGGGCCGACGGCAGCGCAATGATGGCCGCGCCATACAAGGCAGACAGAACCACCGAGACAGCACCCGAAGAAACGATCCATGCACCCAGGGCCACCACCACGCCGACTGCGGCCTGCAGCGCCACCACACGCCACACGGAGACCTGTGGCTTGCGCAGCAGCAAACCCTGCGCCTCGGCACGCGTGAGCGGCGGAGCGGACGGCGCGTCTTGCTCGTCTTTCCAGGGGTCGGTCGATGGCACGGTTGGGTTCAAAGCGGAAACACTCGGATCTGCAAAGCGGGGGTGAAGACTCACGACCTGGGGTCAAGATCATCGTGAAACCGACCGTGCCCTTGGCGGGTTGTTGCGGCGGGTAACAATTGCCTCTCAGGTCAAACGGCGAAAGTATAGGGGAAAGTCGATACCGCACCAGCTTTTTTCGCGTCCGAGCACCTAACATTGTGTCGGGTCAACCTTCCGTCTTCTCTCTCGACGCCCGACTGTACTGTTTTGGCAAGGTGTGCTTGCCCGGCGTCGAGCCACCAACCTGGGTGCCGTCATGATTGCCTTGCTGGTCTTTTTACATCTTGTCGCCGCCATCACCTGGATGGGTGGTATGGCGTTCATTCTTTTCGCCATGCGGCCCGCGGCCCTGGCCACACTGCAGGCGCCGACGCGCCCGCAGTTTCTGCTGGCCACGCTGGGCCGGTTCTTTCCTCTGGTCTGGCTCAGCATCGCCGTGATCCTGGTCACGGGTCTGATCATCATGCTGCAGGTCGGCTTTGCGCGCTCGCCCATCGGCTGGCATGCGATGTTCGGCATCGGCCTGGTGATGATGGCGATCTTTGCGCACATCTTTTTCGCGCCCTACCGACGCGCCAGACGGGCGGCGGCCCTGCAGGACTGGCCCTCCGCGGCGCGGGGGCTGGAGCAGATTCACCCCTTGGTGATCCTCAATTTCAGCCTCGGCTGGATCGCCATTGCGGCGGCATTGTTCTGGCGTTGACCTTCAGCCTGCGGAGGCACTCTCTGCCGCCATCAACCGACCGAGTTCATCCCACGCCATTCTCGGGGTGATCTGGCGCAGGCAGTTGAGGTGACCGAACGGACAGGTGCGCTCAAAGCATGGACTGCAATCGAGCTGCAGCCACAGGGTGGCGCTGCGGTGCGCCGCAGGTGGCGTATGCCTTGGGTCCGTCGAGCCATACAGCCCGAGGGTCGGCCGCCCCAAGGCTGCCGCGATGTGCATCAGACCGGAATCGTTGCTCACCGCGCCGCTGCAGGTGGCGAGCAGCGCGATGGCCTCCTCCATGCGGGTCGAGCCACAGAGGTTCGCGCTGCCCGGTGCGGCAGATGCGATCTCCGCGCCGACGGCACGATCTCGCGGCGCTCCGAGCAACGCGACGGCATAGCCCGCCTGCTGCGCCAATGCCGCCAGAGCGGCGTAATGCGCAGTCGGCCACTGCTTGGCCGGGCCATACTCCGCGCCGGGACAAAGGGCGATCCAGCGCGTGGGCAGGCCAAAGCACTGGCGTGCGGCATCGGCCACATGCGGTGCAACCGACAAGACCGGCTCCGGCACCGCTTCATCTGCGGCGATCTGCGCCAGCGCGGCGTAATGCGCCCGCATGTCCGGCCGATGCCCCTGCGCGGTTCGTGGCAGGCGGCAGGAGACGGGCGAAAGCGCCATGGGTTCAGCCGCCTTGATGGCCTGTCCACCGGCGGGGCCGACACGGTCGGTCAGCAGCAATCCACGCGCCTCGCCCAGGTGACCGATGCGCCGGGGAATGCGCGCAAGCCACGGCACCAGGCGCGACTTGACGTTATTGCCGAGCACATAGGCACGCTCGAACCCCCGCCCGCGAAGTTGCGCCGCAAGTCGGCGGCGCAGGGCGAGATCGAGTCGGCCATGCGCGAACGGTGCCTCGATGACCTCGTCCACGCCAGGCATGGCCCGAAGCACCGGCGCCACGCCGGGCAGTCCCAGCGCCGTGATGGATGCGCCGCGGTCGGCCAACAAAGCCACCAGGGGCTGTGCCATGACCGCGTCGCCGATCCACTGCGGCGCGATCAGCAGCACACGGGTCATGCCCAAAGCACGATCAATGACCGCGCACCACTTCGCCCTCGGCCAGACGGTAGCGAGTGCCGCAGTAGGGACAGGCGGCTTCGCCGTGCGTGACGTCGATGAACACCCGCGGATGGCTGCTCCAGATCGGCATGTTGGGATTGGGGCAATAGGCCGGAAGATCGCTGGCCTTGAGTTCGACCACGGGCATGTCGGGCTTGGGTATAGCGCTCATGTGCAAACCTCAGTCAAGGGGTGAAGACGCTGCGATCAGACCATCGAAAGCCAGTCGGCGTACTTGGGGTTGCGTCCGCCGACGATATCGAAGAAGGCATTCTGGATGCGCTCGGTGATCGGCCCGCGATGCCCGGGGCCGAGGGTAATGCCATCGAGCTCGCGAATGGGCGTGACCTCCGCCGCCGTGCCGGTGAAAAAGGCTTCGTCGGCGATATAGACCTCGTCGCGGGTGATGCGCTTTTCCTTGATGGTCAGGCCCAGATCGTCGCAAATGGCAAACACGGTCTTGCGGGTGATGCCGTTGAGCGCGCCCGAAGACAGGTCGGGGGTGTAGAGCACGCCGTCGCGCACGACGAAGATGTTCTCGCCCGCGCCCTCGCTGACGAAACCCTGTGGATCGAGCAGCAGCGCTTCGTCGTAACCATCATTGGTGACCTCCATGTTCGCCAGGATGGAGTTGGTGTAGTTGCTCACCGCCTTGGCATTGCACATGGTGATGTTCACGTGGTGGCGGGTGTAGCTGCTGGTCTTGACGCGAATGCCACGCTTGAGCCCGTCTTCACCGAGGTAGGCGCCCCAGGGCCACGCGGCGATCATCAGATGAATGGTGTTGCCGCGCGGCGAGACCCCCAGCTTCTTGTCGCCGATCCAGGTCAGGGGCCGGATGTAGCAGGAATCGAAACCATTGGCCTTGACTACGTCGATCTGGGCCTGCATGGCCTGCTCGATGGTGAAAGGAATCTCCATGCGCAGAATCTTGGCGCTGTTGAACAGGCGCTCGGTGTGATCGCGCAGGCGGAAAATGGCCGTGCCCTTGTCGGTCTTGTAAGCCCGCACGCCCTCGAAGGCGCCGCAGCCGTAGTGCAGGGTGTGGGTCAGCACGTGGATCTTGGCGTCGCGCCATTCGACGAGCTGGCCGTCCATCCAGATTTTGCCGTCGCGATCCGACATGGAAGCAGGCATGACCATGATGTGTTGTCTCCGGGAGGTAAAGGGATGATTCTAGAAACTCCGCGGCGGACACCCGCTGCGCGGAGTCTGCTGCCTTACAACGCTGCCAATGCCGCGTCGTAGTTGGGTTCGTGGGCGATTTCATTCACCAGCTCGGTATGCAGCACGGTGTTGTCCTTGTCGAGCACCACCACGGCGCGGGCGCAAAGCCCGGCGAGCGGGCCAGCTGCAATGCCCACGCCATAGGCCTGGGCGAAGCTGCGGTCACGCATTTCCGACAGATTGACCACCTTGTCCAGACCCTCCGCACCGCAGAAACGGGCCTGAGCGAACGGCAAGTCGGCGGAAATGCACAGCACCACGGTATCGGGCTTGTCGCTGGCACGTGCGTTGAAGGTGCGCACCGACTGGGCGCAGGTGGGGGTGTCGATGGACGGGAAGATGTTGAGCACCTTGCGCTTGCCCGCGAAGTCGGCCAGAGTGCGGTCGGCCAGGTCTTTGTCGGTCAGGCGGAAATCGGGGGCTTTGCTGCCTTTGGCAGGCAATTCACCGCTGGTGGGAACGGGGTTGCCATGCAGATGGGTGGTGGCCATGCGAGTCTCCTTCGGGATGTAGTCAGCGAATGACGAAGGTTTGCATGGTAGAGGCGCGGCCACATTTTTTCAGCCGTCGACTGGGCTGAGCCACCTCTCAAGAAACTCGCCGGGCCGTCCCAAGAGTCTCTCGCCCCTTGAGGGGAGAACCGAGCGACGCGAAGGTTTTTGGGGTGGGCTCATTTCCTGCGCGTGACTTCGGCATGAACCTGCCCCGCGGGCACATGGCGCGAGGCCGATTGCACATGACCGGCCTGGTCGTCGAAGAAGAAGTCGGGCTGGAATTCGCGCAGGAACGGCCCTTTGTCCAGACCGCCGAGAAACATGGCTTCATCGACGGCGATGTTCCAGTGCATCAGGGTGCGGACGGCACGCTCGTGCGCCGGGGCACTGCGCGCCGTGACCAGCGCGGTGCGCAGGCGCATGGGCGTGGAGCCATCGGCGCTGGCGCGCTGCAGGCGGTGCAGCGCTTCGAGCAGGGGCTTGAAGGGTCCGGGAGGCAGTGGCAAAGCGGCCTTGCGGGCCTCGTGTTGCTGGAAAGCGGGCAGGCCCTCGGCCTGGAAAACGCGCTCGGCCTCGTCGGAAAACAACACTGCATCGCCGTCGAAGGCAATGCGCACTTCTTCGGGATGGGCCTCGGACGCGCGGGCCGAGTCGGGATAGACCTGCGCCGCGGGATAACCGGCATGCAGGGCGGCACGCACATCGTCCGGTTCGGCCGAGAGAAACAGATTGGCCTGCAACGCCTGCAGGTATTGATAAGGCGCCCGCCCGCGTGTGAACACGCCACGCTCGATGGCGGTGCCGTGGTGCTTGGCCGAATGGAACACCCGCAGCCCGGACACCGGGTCGTTGCGCGACAGCAGCACCACTTCGACTCGGTCGCGCTGCGCATCGCTGGTGTTGAACCCCAGCAGTTTGCGCACCAGCTGAAACGCCACGCCAGGTTGTGCGGGACGCTCCAGCCGATCGAGCTGCAACTGCATGTAGGACGCGTCATCGGCCTGCTCGAACACGCGGTTCTCCTCCTCGAAATCGAACAGGGCGCGGGAGGAAATCGCCACGACCAGGCGGTCGTTCAGATCAGCAGGCATCGGCTTATTTGACGAGATTGTTCATCTGGATGATGGGCATCATCACCGCGAGCACGATGAGCAGCACCATGCCGCCCATCACCAGGATGAGCAACGGCTCGAGAATGGTGGTCAGGGTCATGGCGCGCCGCTGCACTTCCTGCGCATGCTGCACAGCGGCACGGTCGAGCATCTGCGGCAGCGTGCCGGTCTGCTCGCCCAAACGGATGAAGGTGATGAGCACGGGCGGGAAGCGTTTGTGCAGCGCCAGCGACTGCGCCAGCGAGGCACCTTCGCGCACCAGGGCGATGGCCTCTTCCGCGTCGGCTTTCAGCAGGCTGTTGCTCAGCGTGTCGGCGGCGGCCTGCAGGGCGCGCAGAATGGGCACACCGGCCGCGCTGAGTATGCCCAGGGTGCTGGCGAAGCGGGCGGTGTTGAGACCGCGCACCAGACGCCCGAACAGGGGGCTGCGCAACAGCAGACCGTCGAAGGCCAGTCTAGGCCCGGGCAACTTCATGGCCTGGGCGAACACGATCCCGCCGATGACCAGCACGATCAGGATCAGCCAACCCCAGGCGCGCAGAAAATCGGACACCGCGATCAGGCCGACGGTCAGCAGGGGCAGCTTTTGGTGCGCGCCCTGAAACACGCCGACGACCTGCGGCACGACATAGGTCAGCAGCAGCACCACCACCGTGACGGCCACCAGCACCACGATGGCCGGATAGGCGAAGGCCTGCACCATCTTGCCGCGCAAGGCCTGCCGGTCTTCGAGATAGTCGGCCAGGCGCTCCATCACCAAGCCGAGGTCGCCGCTGTCTTCACCGGCACTCACCAGGGCGCGATAGATCGGCGTGAATTCACGCGGATACTGCGCCAGCGCCGCGCCCAGACTGTGGCCCGCCGACACTTCGCTCTTCAGACTGGACAGCAGATTGCCGACCTCGGCGCGGTCGGCATCTTCCGCCAGGGCGGCCAGGGCCTTCTCCACCGGCAGACCCGAGACCAGCAGACCCGCAAGCTGGCGGGTGAACAGGGTGCGCTCCTGATGGTTGAAGACTCTGCGGGCAAACCGCCGCCCGCCAGCCTGGGCGGCTTCTTCGTGGATGCCTTCGACCTGCAGCGGGATGAGCCCGCGGCTGCGCAGCAGGGTGCGGGCACCGCGGGCGCTGTCGGATTCGAGCACGCCGGACTGCTCGGCTCCGGCGGCGTCCAGGGCGGTGAAGCGGTAGGCGGGCATGGCGGAGCGGAACCGATCGTCGGAATGTTCAGTCGCGGGTGACGCGCAGCAATTCTGTCAGGCTGGTGATGCCGCTGTCGATGTAGCGCTGGCCGTCCTGGCGCATGTTGCGCATCCCGGCGGCCTGGGCCAGACGCCGCAATTCGGCCTCGGAGGCACGTTCGTGAACGGCGGCGCGCAAGGCGTCGTCGATCTCGAAAAGCTCGAACACCCCGGTGCGGCCGGTGTAGCCGGTGTGGTTGCAGACCGGACAGCCCACGGGCGCGAAGCCCTGACCGTCGGGTGCGGGCACCTTGCAGGCGGGGCAGAGCTGGCGCACCAGACGCTGCGCCAGCACGCCCAGCAACGAGGAGGCCAGCAGAAAGGGCTCGACGCCCATGTCGGTCAGGCGGGTGACGGCAGATATCGAGTCGTTGGTATGCAGGGTGGCGAGCACCAGGTGGCCAGTGAGCGAGGCCTGGATGGCGATCTGCGCGGTCTCGAAGTCGCGGATTTCGCCGATCATCACCACGTCGGGGTCTTGCCGCAGGATGGCGCGCAGGGCGCGGGCGAAGCTGAGGTCGATGCGGGCGTTGACCTGCGTCTGGCCGATGCCGGGCAGGTCGTACTCGATCGGGTCTTCCACCGTCATGATGCTGGTGGTGCTGGCGTCGAGCCGGGTCAGCGCGGAATACAGCGTGGTGGTCTTGCCGCTGCCAGTCGGGCCGGTGACCAGAAGGATGCCGTGCGGCGCCCGTATGAGCGCGTCGAAATGGTCGAGCATGTCGGGCGCCATGCCCACGGCACGCAGGTTCAGCCGCGCCGCCGATTTGTCGAGCAGGCGCAGCACGGCGCGTTCGCCATGCGCGCAAGGCAGGGTGGACACGCGCACATCGAGGGTGCGGCCACCGATGCGCAGGGCGATGCGGCCATCCTGCGGCAGGCGCTTTTCGGCGATGTCGAGCTGGGACAGAATCTTGATGCGAGAAATCAGCGCCCCATGCAGGGCCTTGTTCGGCCGCACCACTTCGCGCAGCGTGCCATCCACGCGAAACCGCACCACCGACGAGGTCTCGTAAGGCTCGATGTGAATATCGGAAGCCCCCTCGCGTGCCGCCTGGGTGAACAGCACGTTGAGCATGCGGATGATGGGGGCGTCGTCGGCGGCTTCGAGCAGATCCTCCACGGCCGGGATGTCCTGCATGAGCCGACCGAGATCGACGTCGCCCTCGACCTCGCTGATGACCGCCGCCGCGCTGCCATCGCGTGCGGCGTAGGCGGCGCCGATGCGCGCCTGCAGGTCTTCGGCACTGGTGCGATGCACCGCGCGCAGCACATGCTGACGCTGCACCTCGGTCAGCGCGGCGGGCCGGGTGTCTTCGCACATCCAGAGCTCGACGCCCTGACCGTCGTCTTCGGCCAGCACCGCCTGATCGCGGCAGAAGGTGTAGGGCAAGGGATGACGCGTGGACATGGGCAGGCTTCTCAGTTCTGCGGCGTGAGGGTGACGCGCAGTTGCCTGCCTCGCACTTCGGTGGCGTAGCGCGTGGTCTGGCCCAGGTTCAGGATCACCCGGGTCTTGCCCTGACCGTCCATCACCATGGCGGACTGCAGCGGCCCGAGATCGAACGACTGCGCCTTGCTGCTGAGCAGGGAATGTGCTCCCTGGAAGTCGAGCACAAGACGGATAGGGTCGTTCAGAGTGAACGCCGTGGGCGGCGCCGCCAGAGGCTGGGCGAAGCCGATGTCAACTTCGGTGACACCGTTCTGGGCACGGGCCTGCAGACTCTGCAGCGCATTGGATGCGGCCGCTCCACCGCTGCCCAGGGTCGCCGCCGAAGCCGAAGGCGGGGCCGACGTGCTGCCGGGTGCGGAAGCGCCTGCGGGCAGTCCACCCGCATCGTCAGTCAGCGACGGCATCACCGGGCCGGGCATGTCGGGCATGCCAAACTGTGCGGGCAGTTGCGCAGAGCCCTGCAGACTGCGCATGGTGTCGTAGCGCTGCTGGCTCAGGATGTTGCCCTGGCTTTCGGTGCGCACCACGATGGGCCGCAGGAACACCATCAGATCGGTCTTGGTCGCGGTGCGCGAGTTGGAGCGGAACAGCGCGCCCAGACCCGGGATGTCGCCCAGGCCGGGAATCTTGCTGTTGTTCTCGCTCACGTTGTCCTGCATCAGCCCGCCGAGCACGATGGTCTGGCCATCGTTGACCAGCACGGCGGTCTGGATGGAGCGCTTGTTGGTGATGATGCCCGCGGTGTTGGACTGGCTGGAAATGCTCGACACCTCCTGATAGACGTCCATCTTGATCGCACCGCCTGCGGTGATCTGCGGCCGCACCTTCAGCGTCAGGCCCACGTCCTTGCGCTCGATGGTCTGAAACGGCGTGACCGTGGCGGTGGAGCCGGTCTGCGCATACTGGCCGGTGATGAAGGGCACGTTCTGGCCGACGACGATCTTGGCCTCTTCGTTGTCCAGCGTCATGAGATTGGGCGCCGAGAGGATGTTGGCGCCGTCGTGCGTCTGCAGGAAATTGGCCAGCAGGCCAAGCGTGACCACGCCGGCGAAGTTGTGCAGCACGCCGATGTTCAGGCCGTTGGGGATGTTCAGCGTGCCGTTGGCGATGGCCGTGCCCGCGGCGCTGCCGCCGCTGGACAGTCCGGCCTGCAGATTGATGATGTTGCTGCCGCCGGTGCCGAAGTTGGTGCCGCCGACCACCGCGTTGTTGTTGCCCGCACTGGCGGCGATGGACTGCCACTGAATGCCGAGCTGCGCCGCCTTGTTGGCATCGACCTCCGCAATCAGCGCCTCGACATAGACCTGCGCCCGGCGCACGTCGAGCCGCTCGATCACCCGGCGCAACTGCATGTAAACGGGCTGCGGAGCGTTGATGATCAGGGCATTGAGCGCATTGTCGGCATACACCGTGCCGCCTTGAGGCAGGTTGACCGTGCCGTCGCTGGCGGTGGCGGCGAATTCCGGGGCCTGCCCCAGACCCGGGCTGGTGGTGCTGGACGAACCGCTGCCGGACGACGCCGACGGGTTGTTGCCCACGCCCTGGTTTTGCTCGTTGCCGAAGGTCTTGGTCTGCGACGCCCCACTCGTGGCGCCGCCCGAGCCCTGCGCCGCCAGCACGCCGCGCAGAGTGCGGGCGAGGTCGGTGGCGTTGGCATTGCGCAGATACACCACATGAATGTTGTCCTGATCGTTCTGCGGACGATCCAGACGGCGGATCATCTGCTCGATCTCCGCCAGCTGCGCCCCGTTGGTCGCGCGCACGATCAGCGAATTGCTGGCGTTTTCCGGCAGGATGACGGCGCGCATCGCACCGCTGCTGGCAATGGCCGCCTGCGCTCCGGGCGCGCCGGGTGTGGCCGCATTGACCGTCTGCATGTCGATGAGCTTTTGCAGCGTGGGCGCCAGGTCGCTGGCCACGGCATAGGTCAGCGGCACGACCGTGACTTCGGTGCCGGTGGGCACGTCCAGCGCGGCGATGATGCGGGCGATGCGCTTGAGATTGTCGGCATAGTCGGTCACGACCAGGGCATTGCCCGAGGGGCTGACGTTGATGGTGTTGTTGGGCGAGATCAGCGGCCGCAGCACCGGCAGCAGACTGCTGGCCGAGGCGTTGCGCAGCTGGAAGATCTGCGTCACCACCTGATCGCCACGTCCGGGAATATGCGAAGGCGCCAGTCCGACGCCCACGGGCCCGCTCTGCAGCTTGGCGTCCGCCTCGGGCACGACCTGAAAGACGCCGTCATGCTCCACCACGGCGAAACCCGCCAGACGCAACTGCGTGAGCAGCGCCTGAAAGACCTTCTGCGGCGGCACCGGCTTTTCGAACTGGATGGTGACCTGGCCCTTCACCCGCGGGTCGACGATGAAATTGCGTCCGGTCGCCGCCGCCACGGCCTGCACCGCGCTGGCGATGTCGGCGTTCACCAGATTGATGGTCAGATCGCCGTTGGCGCTGCGCTTGGCTTCGCCAGCGGTGCCCGAGGGCGAAGGCGCCTGGGCCATCACCGGCTGCAGTGTCAGGAGAGGGACGAGCAGCAGCGCCAGCAGACGGCGGCTGAAGCGGCTGTCGTTGGATCGGGCTGTGGGGTATGGATGCATCGCAGCGTTCCTTGATTCTTGTGATCTTCCAGGACTATCGAGACGCCAGCGTCTTCACAGCGCAATCTGGACATGGTCGCCCTCGCGCCGCCCGAGCAGCGAAAGCAGATTGGCCATGGCCGCCTCGTTGCCCGGCGTCGCCCGGCCGGTGCCCAGAAACTGCAGCGCCTGGCCGTTCCAGGCGCCCTTGCCCTCCAGCAGCAAAGGCCCTTTGCTGCTGCGCAAGCTCACCTGCGCGTCGGCCCCCTGACCGGTGATGCTGAGGGTATAACTGCCGATCGGCGCCACCACACTCAGCCGCGATGCCACATCGGGCAGATCGATCTGGATCTGCCCGCCGAGCCGGGTGCGCCCTGCCACCGATTCTAGGTGCAGGCCACGCAGGGTAAATTGCGCCTGTCCCTGCAACGCAACGGTGTTCCAGGGCGTGCCAAGGCCCTCCAGCACCGCCAGAGGCAGAGCGCCCTGCCAGGGTGCGTCCGGCCCGTCGCCTGCGGGGCGCAAGGCCACGGCGCTCTGCGACAGACCGAGCCGCGCATCCACCTGCAGCGCCTGCGGGGACACCGTGGGCCAGTCGATCCGCGCCCGGAGCTCGCCGCGCCAGAGCTGGCTCAGACCGATCGTCCAGTGCAGCATGCCCGGCAGCGCGGTCGCGCCGCGGCTGCCCGCCCCGCCCTCGAGCACCAGCAGTGCCGACCCGTCGCGCCAAGTGCCCTGCGCCTGCGCCAGCAGCAGGTGCTGGCCGCTGGCCCGCCACACCACCGCGCTCAGCCAGCTGGCCGGGGCCTGCCACAACAAGGCCCAAAGCGCGCCCAGAAACGCGGCCAGCCACAGCCAGCGCCGATGGAACATGCGCCGGTTTGGCTTGCGCGACGACGACCGGCCCCGCGACGATGCGCCAGAGCGGCGTTTTGCGGAAGACGACCCTGCGCGAGCCGAGGAAGATACGTTTGCGCCAGCCATTCATCCGCCACCCGATCCTTGCCGCGACAGATGTACCGTGCCGCTGAACAGGCCGCCTGCGCCGCGCTTGAGGTCGGCGCTATCGATCTGCGCCGACCAGTCGCGCCGCGCGGTCTGCGCCAGCGCGGCCAGCGTGGCCGGTCGCAGCGATGCGAGCTGCAGCGTCACCTCACCGGGCAACACCTGCGCCTGAACCGTGGCGCCCGCATCGACGCGCTTGAACCATGCCACGATGGCCGCCTGCAGATCGCCGTTGAAGGCAGGCACCGATGGCGCACTGCGCAACGCGGCAATGTCTTGCGCGTCGCGCTGCAGGGTCTGCAATTGCTGTTGCAGACTGACGATGCGCTGCGGCGCGGTCTGCAGCGTGCGCCAGGCGGGACGAATGGCCAGCCACCACAGCAGCGCCGCCACGACCAGCACTGCGGCAGAGCCGATCAGCACCCGCTCGCGGCCCGACATCTGCGACCAGCGCTGACGGCTGTATGCCACGGTCTGCGGCAGGCCGCGATACCAGAGCGCCGACAGCGAGGCCACCCGACCGCCCTGCGCGCTCATTGCACGACACCCGTCACGCTCAACACATCGCCCTGGGCCACGCAGGACAGCCCGGCGGGCGTGCAGCGTGCCGCCGCCTGCGCCGCGGCGTCGCCCGGCAGGCTGAGCTGCAATTGCCCTGGGCTGAATTTCAAGGCGGTGGGCACGACGCCCGTTGGCACGACAGCGACGGCGCGGCCCATGAGCACGTCGAGGTCACCGTCTCCGGGGCGACCGGTGCGCAGGCGCGCATCGTTGAGCGCACGCTGCACCTGCAGCCTCGCATCGAGAATGGCCGGCACGCCCGGCAGCGCTTCGGCCGCAGTGACATCGAGCCTTTGCTGCAAGGCGTGTTCCTGCCGCGAGAGCTTGAACGCTGCGACATTCATGCCCACCAGTTGAACCGCAGCAAGCAGACCCAACAGCACGCCCACGCGGCGCCAGGCCGATGTGCCGAGTTGTTCTCGCACCCCCGCCCAACCACGCGACAGCGCATGCTTGGGCGCGAGGTCAAATTGCCGCAGGTTCCACGGCGATTGCGCGGCGCGCGCCAGCCATCCCGCATCGTTGAGGGTGGCCGGGGTGAGTTCGGGCGGTAGATCGAGCCAGCTCAACTGCGGCTGGGCCTGATCCTGCACCCAGAGATGCTCGGGCGTGACCGGCAAAGGCAGAGCCTGGGGCGCGGCGGCGTCCGCCGCGAGGATGAGCGGCAGCCAGGCGGCTTCGCCCTGCAGGTCGCGCCACAGCAGGCGCGGTCCCTGCGCGGAGGTCTGCAGCAAGGCATCGCCCGGGGCGAGCAGCGCCGCTTCGGGCACGATCTGTTCGGGTTCTTTGCCCGCCCGGGTCAGGTCGGCGATGACCTGCTCCAAGGCGGCCTTCGGCACCGCGCAGGCCAAGGACACGGCGCCGTCCTCGGCCAGCGGGCCTGTGGCCAGATGGAGTTCTCCGGCATCCTGCAGCAGACGGTCTTCGAGGGCGCCGCTCAAGGCGGCCTGCAAGCGCGAAGCAGGCATGGCCGGAAGCGTCACGGCCATGACCGAGGCATCGAGCGCATCGACCACGGCGATCACCCGCGCCCCGCGCGGCAGCAGCGCCACCTGTTCGCGCCCGACGGATTGCAGCTTGCCGTTGGCGCCCAGCAGCACATACTCCAGTTCCGGCAGGGGATGCGCGGAAGCCAGAGGCGGCAGTCGGAGAACCAGGGTTTGCATGATGGCGCCGATTGTAGAGAGGCTTTGTTGCAATGAAGGTACTGGAAAAACACCAAGTTGCAACATCTTCTTGAAATGATCCCAGATTGTTCATCAGGGCATGGGATGATGGCGCGGCGGGTTGGGGATGGATTTGGCGCCGGGTGACAAGCCCATAGCCCAAGCTATGGGCGCGAAGCACGGGGGCAAAGACGCCCCAAACCGACTGCCAGCACCCATGCAGGCGCAAAGCGCCGCCTGATGGACAATCTGGGATGAAATCACCTCAACTCGTCAGTTTGCGCTCTGAGCGTTGTCGGGGACAGCCGCCAACCAGGGGGGCACACGCTGGATGCGCACGACCTGGGTGAACAGACCGGCGCGCTGAATCAGCGCGCGTTCGGCGTATTCCATCTTGTCGATGCGCACCCGGGCGATGGCGTCGAAATAGCCGGTGGCCACACTCACCAGCAGCGGATTGACGTTGACGCCCTGCGGCAGCGCCGTGGTGATGTCGGCCAGATTGCGAAAGTAAGCACGCTTGCGCGCCTCGACGAGCGCCTGCGCGGTGTCGGCCTGCACCCCGAGCACGGCGGTCAGCACCACGGCGCTGGCGGTGTTGGCGTTGACCGGAGTCGCCTGCGGCAGCAGGGTGACGTAAGGCGCGAGTCTGGGCAGGGCGTCGGCCACGCCGGAGCCAAGGCGGGCGAGGTCCTGAAGTTGCTGCATCGGCAGTGGCGAATTTGCAACATTGGAGGAGTTCGCCGTCCGGAAAGGACTGCTGGCGGCAACGCCGTTGGCGATTTCCGTCGCCACATTGGGCTGCAACTGCAGCGCGGCACAGAGACGCTCGAAGGCCAGCAGCGCCTGCGTATTGATGGAGCCTGCAGGCGCCAGATCTCGCAGATTGAAGCGGCTCTGCGCGTCCTCGATGCGCCCTTCGAGCCAGGCGTCGGGCAGCCCGGCGCTGTCCTGGCCGCGCGCTGCCAGAAAGGTGGAAAGCCGCGCCTCGGACAACGGGACCGACCAGGGCTCGCCCAGATAGTCAGCGGTGGAGGTGTTGGCGTCCTCGCGCAGAATCAGCCGCGCCCAGTCGATCGAGCCGCGCAGAATCCAGCGCGCCTGGGTTTGCTCGCGTGCGGTCTGCTCGCGCGCGATCGCGCTCCACTGCCCCCAGAACATGCCCGACACCATGATGGCCGCGAGCGCGGCGATCAGCATCGCGGTGATGAGGGCTGCGCCCCGATCACGCCTGCCGTGCCGGGCCGGCGATGGCGGCCGAGAGAACGATGTGTTCATTCGTGATCGTCCAGCAGAAAGTCGCGCTGCAGTTCGCCGGTGAGCGGCGGCGCGGTCAGTTGCAGACGCAGCCGCACGGCGGCGGGGGTGGCGGCATTGGCGGCCGGGGTGATGATGCTGGTCGCCGCCGCGCTGGCCGAGGCGATAGGCGTGGTGGTATTGGCATTGGCGGAGGTGCCCGGGTTGACCCAGGCTCCCGATTGCTGCAACAGCCCGATGCCGGCATAGCGGTAGAACTGAATCTGCATGTCGGCCACACCGGGCAGGATGGTCAGCAGCGGCGCGGTCGGGTTCTGCACCGCAGACTGCAGCTCGGCCCGGCTGTCGGTGGGCGCACTGGCGCTGCGCTTGAGGGCGCCGTCCTGCACCGTCCAGCGCACGACCTGGAGATCACCGGCCTGCGGAGGCAGCCCGAGTTGCGCCCCGGCATCGGCGCGCACGTCGCCTCCCAGCGGCTGAGCGGGCCTGCGCACGATGAACAGATTGCCACCGATCACGCTCACCGCAGGCAGGCCCGCGCCTTGCGCTGCGGCATGGCGCAGGTCGTCGCCGAGTTGCTGCAGACCGTCGGCCAGACGCGAGCTCGCGGTGAAAGCCTGGCTGGCCTCGTCGCGGCTGCGCGCCACCGCATCGAGCCCGCGCCAACCCAGCGCCGCCACGACGGCGAGAATGGTCACGGCCACCAGCAACTCGATCAGCGTGAACCCGGCGCGACGTCGCCGCCAGGCAGGGGCAGAACCGGACGGCGTACGCATCTACAGATTTCCGATGATGGTGACCACCTGCCAGGCGCTCCAGCCGCCGGCATCGAGCACGTTGACCTGCATCCGTCTGAAATTCGGATTGGGCGTGGGCATGACATCGACCGCGACGGTGAACGGCACATTCGCCTGGGTACAAGCCTGGGTGCTCTGGCCCACCGCGAGAAAAGTCTTGCTCAGCCGCTGATCGACCAGAAAATCCTGCGCACATTGCTCGGCCAGCACCGTCAGACGATAGCGCTGCGCGTTGTCGCTCACGCTGCCCGCCGCCCGCATGGCCGCGAGCAGGGCAATGGCCACCACCGCCAGAGCCACCAGGACTTCGAGCAGGGTAAACCCGCGAAGGCGGTCGAACTGGGGATCGCCGGTCATGATCGGCTGCGGCTGACGACGAAGGGCGCGAAGCCGTCGGACTGGATGCGATCGCGCTCGGCGCCATCGGACAGCACGATCTCGATCGGCCCGCCCACCGGCTCGGAGCCGAACAGCAGCCAGCTCGGCGGCGTGCCCAGGCTGCGCACCCCGCCCTCGCGCAGATCGACCGTCACCGTTCCTGCGGAATACGAAGCCTCGCGCGGCTGGCCGCCCAGCACGCTGCGCCAATCCTGCGGGGGAATGTCGCGGTCGCCGTCCAGCCAGGGCCACAGGCGCGGACGCAGCAGGTCGGAATCCACCGGCTCCCAGCCCTGAGGCCCGATCTGGACGAAGGCATAACCCTTGGGCCCGCTGGCCCAGGCCAGCGGCACGCCGGTTTCGGCAGCATGCTGGCGCGCAGCGTCGAACAGGGCCGAGAGCCGCTGCGCTTCGCGCTGCATCTGCGCATTCTGCGAGGGCGGCAGGGCAAACGCCGCCAGCGCCGTGACCATGCCGACGATGATCAGCGCCACCAGCATTTCCAGCAGGGTAAAACCCCGGGACGAGGGCTCCCACGCTTGCCGCTGAAGCCGCGACGCCGGTTTCAGCACGCCACTGGCTGCGCTACTGCCAGCTTCCGATATCGGCATTGGCGCCCTCTCCGCCGGGCTTGCCGTCTGCGCCATAGCTGAACACGTCCACCGGGCCCTTCACGCCCGGATTGAGATACTGATACGGATTGCCCCAGGGGTCGGTCGGGAGCTTTTCGAGGTAGGGCTTCCAGTTGTTCGGGATGGGCGGCGTGGTCGGCTTGACCACCAGCGCCTGCAAACCCTGCTGCTGGGTCGGGTAGATGCCGTTGTCGAGCTTGTAGAGCTTGAGCGCCTGCATGATGGTGGCGATGTCGGTCTTCGCCGCCGTCTGGCGGGCCTCGTCGGTGCGGCCCATGATGTTGGGCACGATCAGCGCCGCAAGCACGCCCATGATGACCAGCACCACCATGAGCTCGATCAGGGTGAATCCCCCGACCTTGCGCCGTGCAGCGTGCCCCGGGGGCGCGGCCGGAGCCATCGAACCATCGTTCATCAACTTCACCTATTTCTCTAGAAAACGCAGGGTCGCCCGCAAACGCGGGCTCAGCGGATAATAAAGGTCTGCCGTTGCGAACCTGAACCTCATTCCACGCCATGAACAGTGCCTATGCATACCGGAGTTGGCAATTGGCCCACCTGCTTGCCGTGCTGCTGGCGTTCGCCTGCGCCGCGCTGGCCCTCACCTGGGCGCTGCGCCTGATGGCCTCGCCGCAACCAGTTCCCGCAGACGCGCAGCTCATCGGCGCGCTCTCGCCGGAACAGGCCGCACAGCAGGCGGCGCGGCTGTTCGGCGCCGAGCCTGTGGGCGCCGCCAGCGCGGCGCAGGCGGCGCCGAGCAGGTTCCGTCTGTACGGCGTGATTGCCGGCGGCGACAGCGGCGCGGCCTTGATCGGCGTCGATGGCAAGCCGCCCCGCGCCGTGGGCGTGGGCGAGGCGGTCGCCCCCGGCGTCGTGCTGCATGCCACCGGCTACCGCGTCGTCTGGCTGGACCGCGACGGCTCGCGTCTGGAATTGAAGATGGATCCGCAGCAAGCCTCCCCCGCCGGCTTCAACCCGCCGGGCTTCGCGCGGCCCCAGCCGTTTCCGCAGCCCACCCTGGCGCCGCCGGGCATCGCGCCAGCCAACATACCGGCACCGGCGAGGATGGACAACGAGCAGTGAGCGAACGAATCCGCCGCACAGGCTCCAGCGCGCATTTTTATAATGGAACCATTGTTTGGCACTGCTTGAGCCGCATATCAGGCAGTGGAGCCTGGCCGATAGATCTCACGGGCGCCTTTCCATTTCATATTCCACAGGATTTCCATCATGCCGATCTACGCTTACAAATGTGATGCCTGCGGCCACACCCTCGACGCGCTGCAGAAAATGTCTGACGCTCCTTTGACCGACTGTCCCAAGTGCGGCAAACCGGCGCTGCACAAGCAGCTCACGGCCGCCGGCTTTCAGCTCAAGGGCTCGGGCTGGTACGCCACCGACTTCAAGGGCGGAGGCGCTAGCGCGGCCCCTGCAGCGGCGGCCGCTTCTTCCGACAGTGCGACACCTGCTGCGTGCGGTGCCTCGTGCGCCTGTCATTGATGACCTGCCGGGCCAGACGGCCTCCCGTCGGAGCGCTCGGCTCGCCGCAGCGCCTCCGCCCACTCCTCCCTGACCTTCAAGCCTTCCGTGCCCCGGAAGGCTCATTCGTTTCATGAGCCTGAAAAGCATTTTCATCGCGGGCATGCTGGTCTGGCTGCCGCTGACCATCACCATCTGGGTGCTGTGGCAGCTGCTGGCCGTGTTCGACGGCATCTTCCGGGCCGTGGTCAGCGCGCTGAGCACGGTGATCCCGGGGCTGGCTCCGGCGCTGGACAAGCTGGTGAACATTCCCGGCGTGGGCGTCGTGCTGGTGCTGGCGGCCATTTTTCTCACCGGCCTGGCCGTGGCCAATATGGTCGGGCAATGGTGGCTGGCCCGCTGGGATGGCCTGATGGCGCGCATTCCGCTGGTCAAGACCATCTACAGCAGCGTCAAGCAGGTGTCGGACACGCTGTTTTCGAGCAGCGGCAATGCCTTCCGCAAAGCCCTGCTGGTGCAGTATCCGCACCAGGGTTCGTGGACCATCGCGTTCATGACTGGCACGCCCGGAGGCGAGGTGGCCGGGCATCTGCAGGGAGATCATGTCAGCGTCTATGTGCCGACGACTCCCAACCCGACTTCGGGCTTTTTTTTGATGTTTCCGCGCAGCGAGGTGATCGAGCTGCAGATGAGCGTGGACACCGCGCTCAAGTACATCATTTCCATGGGCGTGGTCGTGCCCGGCGGTCCCAGCAACCCGCACGTGCACTGAGCGCCAACGCTCCCTTTCTTCCCCTCCCCTGCTCCCTGCGCTCTGACGCCGCAGGACCGTTTTCCGAAAGTACCTCTCCAACATGAGTCTGCGTAGCCAATATTGCGGTCAGGTGACCGAAGCCCAGCTCGGGCAAACCGTTTCGTTGTGCGGCTGGGTGCATCGCCGCCGCGATCACGGCGGGGTGATCTTCATCGACCTGCGCGACCGCGAAGGCCTTGTTCAGGTGGTGTGCGACCCCGACCGTGCCGCCATGTTCGCCACGGCCGAAGGTCTGCGCAACGAGTTCTGCGTGCAGGTGCAGGGCCTGGTGCGGCCGCGTCCGGCTGGCACCGAAAACGAGGGCATGACCTCGGGCAGGATCGAAGTGCTGTGCCATGACATCACCGTGCTCAACGCTTCGGTCACGCCGCCGTTCCAGCTCGACGACGACAACCTGTCCGAGACCACCCGTCTGACCCATCGCGTGCTCGACCTGCGCCGCCCGCAGATGCAGCACAACCTCAAGCTGCGCTACCGCGTGGCGATGGCGGTGCGCCGCTTCCTCGACGCCCAGGGCTTCATCGACATCGAAACGCCCATGCTCACCAAGAGCACGCCTGAGGGCGCGCGCGATTACCTGGTGCCCAGCCGCGTGCACGACGGCGAGTTCTTCGCCCTGCCGCAGTCGCCGCAGTTGTTCAAGCAGATGCTCATGGTCTCGGGCTTCGACCGCTATTACCAGATCACCAAGTGCTTCCGCGACGAGGACCTGCGCGCCGACCGCCAGCCCGAGTTCACCCAGATCGACTGCGAGACTTCGTTTTTGAGCGAACAGGAAATCCGCGATCTGTTCGAGACCATGATCCGCGGCGTGTTCAAGGACGTGCTTGGCGTGGAACTGGCCAACCCCTACCCGGTCATGACCTACGGCGAGGCCATGGCCCGCTTCGGCTCCGACAAACCCGACCTGCGCGTGAAGATGGAGTTCACCGAACTCACCGACGTGATGGGCGACGTGGACTTCAAGGTGTTCTCCGGCCCAGCCACCACGCCGGGCGGCCGCGTGGTCGCGCTGCGCGTGCCCGGCGGCGGCGAGATGAGCCGCAGCGAGATCGACGCCTACACCGAGTTCGTCAAGATCTACGGCGCCAAGGGCCTGGCGTGGATCAAGGTCAACGAGATCGAGAAGGGCCGCGACGGTCTGCAGTCGCCCATCGTCAAGAACCTGCACGACGCCGCGATTGCCGCCATCCTCGCCCGCAGCGGCGCGCAAAACGGCGACCTGCTGTTCTTCGGCGCCGACAAGGCCAAGATCGTCAATGACGCCATCGGCGCACTGCGCGTGAAGATCGGCCATAGCGACTTCGGCAAGAGCCACGGCCTGTTCGAAGACGCCTGGAAGCCGCTGTGGGTCGTCGATTTCCCCATGTTCGAGTTCGACGAGGACAACCAGCGCTGGGTAGCGGTGCATCACCCCTTCACCGCGCCGAAGGACGGCCACGAGGAACTGATGGACAGCGCCCCCGAGAAGTGCATCGCCAAGTCCTACGACATGGTGCTCAATGGCTGGGAAATCGGCGGTGGCTCGGTGCGCATCCACCGCGCCGAGGTGCAGAGCAAGGTGTTCTCCGCGCTCAAGATCGGCCCCGACGAGGCTAGAGCCAAGTTCGGCTTCCTGCTCGACGCCCTGCAATACGGCGCCCCGCCGCACGGCGGCATCGCCTTCGGTCTGGACCGCATCGTCACCATGATGACCGGCGCCCAGAGCATCCGCGACGTCATCGCCTTCCCCAAGACCCAGCGCGCCCAGTGCCTGCTGACCAACGCCCCCAGCCCGGTCGATGAAAAGCAGTTGAAAGAATTGCACATCCGGTTGCGCAATCCGCAGCCGCAGGCGTAAGACGGACTGACCCATGCCCCGCATCGACGACTCCACCCACGACCACGAAGCCGGCGCGATTGACGGCACACTCGACACCACCCGCATCGACGATACCCGCATCAAGGCGGTGCGGGCGCTGGTGTCGCCTGCGCTGCTGCTGGAACAACTACCGGTCACCGAGACGGTGGAAGCGGTGGTGGAGCGCAGCCGCTCGGCCATTGCCGATGTGCTGCACGGGCGCGACGACCGGCTCGTGGTGGTGGTGGGGCCCTGCTCGATTCACGATCACGATCAGGCGATGGAGTACGCGCGACGGCTGCGCGCCTCGGCCGCCGAGCTGGACGACGCGCTGGTGGTGGTGATGCGGGTGTACTTCGAGAAGCCGCGCACCACCGTGGGCTGGAAGGGCTATATCAACGACCCGCGGCTCGATGGCAGCTTTCGCATCAACGAGGGTTTGCAGCGCGCGCGCCAGTTGCTGCTCGACATCAACGCCCTGGGGCTGCCCGCGGGCACCGAGTTTCTCGATCTGCTGTCGCCGCAGTATTTCAGCGACCTGATCGCCTGGGGCGCGATCGGTGCGCGCACCACGGAAAGCCAGAGCCACCGTCAACTCGCCTCGGGTCTGAGCTGCCCGGTCGGGTTCAAGAACGGCACCGACGGCGGCGTGCAGGTGGCGGCCGATGCCATGATCTCGGCCGCCAGCGGTCATGCCTTCATGGGCATGACCAAGATGGGCGTGGCGGCGATTTTCGAGACCCGCGGCAACACCGACTGCCATGTCATCCTGCGTGGTGGCAAGGCGCCCAATTTCGACGCGCCTTCGGTGGACGCGGCCTGCGCCGCGCTGGCCAAAGCGGGGCAGCGCGAGCAGGTGATGATCGACTGCTCGCACGCCAACTCGGCCAAGCAGCCGCGAAGGCAGATGGAGGTGGCCGCCAGCATCGCGCAGCGCATCGCCGCGGGCGAGCGGCGCATCATGGGCGTGATGGTCGAGAGCCATCTGTGCGAAGGCCGACAAGACCTCAAGCCGGGCCAGCCCCTGTCGCCCGGCGTGTCCATCACCGACGCCTGCCTGGGCTGGGACGATACGGTTCCCTTGCTGCGCGGCCTGGCCGACGCGGTGCGCTCGCGCCGCTCCTCGGCCACCTGAGTTCGACCGCGCGCCACGCTGGCGCGCCAACGCGGCGCTTACCCTTTCGCCGCGACGTACGCGCGCCAGAACGCCTCGTCCTGCGTCTGGGTGAAGTTGATGCGCATGCGGGTGGAAGGTTGCTGCTGCGGATCGAACAGGTGGCCGGGCGCGAGTAGGTAACCGGCATCGAGCAGGCGCTGCGCCAGCGTGGCCGTGTCCACGCCGGTGTCCACCCAGCCCAGCAGTCCGCGCGGCGGGGTGACGAAGCGGCAGCCCGCTTTCTCGGCCAAGCGCACCGAACGCGCGCGCGCCGCATCCAGACGATCGCGCACCTGTTGCGTGGTGCGCCGCAACTGCCCTTGCTCCAGCACATGGGCGAGCGCCCGTTCGGTCAGGGTGGGCGTGGTGAGCACACTCAGCAGTTTCTGATCGAGAAGCCGATCGATGATGCCTGGCGCCGCCGCCACGAAACCCACGCGCCAGCCGGGCGCAAGGATTTTCGAGAACCCGCTGAGGTAAATGGTGTGCTCGAGCTGGTCGAGCACGCTCATGCGCGGGCTGCCGGGCTCGGCCAGAGCGGCGTAGACATCGTCTTCGACCACCTGAAAGCCGTGGCGCTGCGCGAGCTGCAGCACGCGGTGCGCGCTGGCCGCGCTGAGACTCTGCCCCGTGGGATTGTGCAACACGCTCACGCAGATGAACAGGCGCGGCGCATGGGCGCGGGCCAGTTGATCAAGGATGTCCAGATCGGGGCCTTCGGCACCTCGGGGGACGGGCAGCAGTTTGAGCCCGTGGTGCGCCATCTGCGCAAACTGCATGGCCCAGCCGGGGCTCTCGACCAGCACCGCGTCGCCTGGGCGCGTGAGGGCGCGAAGCACCAGATCCAGGGCCTGCGACGCGCCGGTCGTGATCAGAATCTGTTGCGCCGGGGCTCGCAGGGATAGACCCGCCAGTTGCTGCGACAAGGCCTCGCGCAAGGCAGAATCACCCAGCGGATGTCCGTAATGCAGCGAGGCCTGCTCCAACTCGGTCGCGCGGGCGATGCGCCTCAGCGCCGAACCCAGCGCGGGGCTCTCCAGCCATGTCGCGGGCAACACCCCTGAGCCGGGTGCGCCACGAAGCGCCACCGCGGCGCCCGCCCCCATCTGATGGAACATGCCGCGCACCAGTGCAGTCGCGTGGGTCGGCGCCATCATGGGTGCAGCTGCCCCCTCCTGCCCGCCTCCACGCCTTGCCGTCGCAGGCGATGGCGCCTCGTCGATCGCTCGCACGAAATAGCCGCGCTGGGCGCGCGCTTCCACCAACCCCAGAGCCTGCAGCCGGTCGTAAGCCGCCACCACGGTCTGCGTGCTCAGCCCGTAGCGCTTCGCGCAGTCGCGCACCGAGGGCAGGCGGCTGCCGGGCGGCAGCAATCGGTTGCGGATACGCGCGGCAAACTGCGCCCCGAGCTGCTCAGCCAGGGTAACCGCCGCACGCCGCTGCAACGTGTCTGCCTCGCCCGGCGATGAAACTGTATTGTTCAAATCCACCGTACAGACCTTTATTTGTATTTATCAAGTGTATTGGTTCTGTATTGAATTGGACTCTAAGCTGCGCATCATGTCCACCCTACCAGCAACACCGCAGCCTCGAACTCCCCAGACGAGCGCCGAGCACGGTCAGGCCATGAGCCTGGGTCTGCTCGGGGTCGCTCTGTTTGCGCTGTCGCTGCCCATGACGCGCCTGGCCGTCGGTTCTACACAGTCGCCGCAACTTTCGCCCGAATTCGTGGCGCTGGGCCGCGCCGCCGTGGCCGGTGTGCTTGCAGCAGCATGGCTGGTCTGGAAGCGCGCGTCCTGGCCCCGCCGCCGCGACTGGGCTTTGCTGGCCGCGATGGCCGGTGGTGTGGTGTTCGGCTTCCCGCTGCTGACCTCCATCGCCCTGCGCGAGGTCGATGCGGTGCATGCCTCGCTCATCCTGGCGCTGCTGCCCTTGTTCACCGCTGCGCTCGGCGCGCTGCTGGCGGGCCAGCGTCCATCCGTCGGCTTCTGGGTCTTCGCCGTGCTGGGTGCGGCGCTGGTGATGGTCTATGCACTGCTGCACGGCGCAGGACGTTTCGCCTGGAATCTGCACTGGGCCGACGGCCTGCTGGTGGCCGCCATGCTGTCGGCTGCGGTGGGCTATGCCCTCGGCGGCCACCTCGCGCAATCGCGTCCGGCCGGGGACGTGATCGGCTGGGCGCTGGTGCTCAGCCTGCCCATCAGCGTGCCTGCCGCATGGTGGTTGCGCCCGGCGAATGCGGTGCAGTTCTCGGCATGGGGTGGCTTTGGCTATGTGGCAGTGGTGTCGATGTGGCTGGGATTCCTGGCTTGGTATCGGGCTCTTGCGCTTGGCGGTACCGTGCGCATCTCGCAGCTGCAACTGCTGCAACCCTTCCTGTCGATGATGGCCGCAGCGATCCTGCTGCATGAAACGCTCGGTCTCACCACGCTGTTGTTCGCCGGCGCCGTGCTGGCCGTCGTTTCTGTCGCCCGGCGCATGCCTGTGCATCAGGCGCCGCATCCTGCCCCAGACTCTCGGAGTTGATTCATGACCCTCACCTTGTCGCAGCGCAGCGCGCACTACACCTCTTCCCCGATTCGCGAATTGCTCAAACTCACCGAGCAGCCCGGCATGATCTCGCTGGCCGGAGGGCTGCCCGCGGCGGAGAGCTTTCCGGTGCAGTCCTTGCGCGCGGCCTGCGCCGAAGTTCTCGACACGCAGGCCCAGGGGGCGCTGCAGTATGGCCCGAGCGAAGGCATCGCCCCTTTGCGCGAGTGGGTGGCCGCGCACTTGCGAGCACAGGGCATCCCGGCCCAGCTTGACGAAGTGCTCATCACCAACGGTTCGCAGCAGGGGCTCGATCTGGTGGGGCGCGTGCTGATCGATCCTGCCAGCACCGTGCTGGTGGAACGCCCGACCTACCTCGGTGCGCTGCAAGCCTTCGCGCCTTACGGCCCATGCTTTGCCGATCTCGACGACGACGCCGAGGGCGCGCTGCCGACGCTGGACGACGCAGCGCATCGCGACGCCCGCATGGTCTATCTGCAGCCCAACTTCCGCAATCCCACGGGGCAGACCATGAGCACCGCGCGCCGCGCTCAATGGGCGCAGACCTTGCGGGGCCGACCCATCGCCCTGGTGGAAGACAACCCCTACGGCGATCTGTGGTTCGATCAACCGCCGCCGCCCCCGCTGGCGGCGCAGCTTCCCGGCCAGAGCATTCTGCTGGGCAGTTTCTCCAAGGTGTTGTCGCCTGGACTGCGCCTCGGCTACATACACGCCCCAGCCGAGGTCATCGCCAAGATGACGCTGGCGCGCCAGGCCGCCGACCTGCAGACCTCAAGCCTGACGCAGCGCCTGGTGCTCAAGGTGCTGGAACGCGGTGTGCTCGAAGCGCAGCTGCCCCGCATCCGCGCGCTTTACCGCGGCCAGCGCGACGCCATGCTCGCCGCCCTCGAACGCCACATGCCCGATTCCGTACGTTGGGAAACGCCGCAAGGTGGCATGTTCATCTGGCTGTCGCTGCCCGAAGGCGCCGACGCCACGGCGCTGCTGCCCCTGGCCCTGGCGCGAAAGGTGGCCTATGTGCCAGGCGCTGCGTTCTATGCGGCGGGCACGGCTCCGCGCAACACCTTGCGCCTGTCCTACGCCACCGCCATGCCCGAACAGATCGACACCGCCATCGCCCACCTTGGCGGCGTTTTCTCGCGAGCCCTGTCCCGTTCTCACCATGACGCATCCGTTCTTGCAGCTTGATGTCTTCGCCCCTGCGCCACTGCGTGGGAATCCCCTGGCCGTGGTGGACCATGCCGACGATCTGGATGCGGCCACCATGCAATCCATCGCCTGCTGGCTCGGGCTGTCGGAAACCACGTTTCTACTGAAGCCCACCGCGCCCGAAGCCGATTACCGCGTGCGCATCTTCACCCCCGGCGGCGATGCCAAAGCCCCCACGCTTGCCGCTGACGCGGCAACGCTGCCCCCCGAGGGGGCTCAGCTCGCCTTGGGACGGCCCAGCGGCGAGCTGCCCTTCGCCGGCCACCCTACCCTGGGCAGCTGCGCCGCCTGGTTGCAGCAGGGCGGCAGGCCCCAGCGCGATGGCGTGGTGATCCAGCAATGCGGCGTCGGTCTGGTGGAGGTGCGCGTCGCGGCGCCTGCCGCATCGGGCGCGAAGCAACTCGCCTTTGCCGCGCCGCCGATGCGCGAGCTCCCCATCGATCCCCCTTTGCTGCACAACGTGGCCCAGGCCCTGGGCCTGGGGCTCGACGACATTCAACGCAGCGCCTGGCTGGACAACGGGCCGCGCTGGTTCTGCCTCTGGCTGCGCAGCGCCGCACGCGTGCTCGCGGTGGAACCCGACCATGCCGCGCTCAAGCGCCTGGGCGTGAATGTGGGATTGGCGGGACCGCACGTTCCGGGAGGCGACGCCGCGATCGAAGTGCGCGGTTTCGTCTCTCCGCTGAACGTGCCCGAAGACCCCGTGACTGGCAGCCTCAACGCCAGCCTGGCGCAATGGCTGATCGGCCAGGGCGTCCTGCCAGCGCAGTATGTTGCCGCTCAGGGGGCGAAGCTGGGACGCGCCGGACGCGTGCACATTCAGCGCGATTCGGCAGGGCAAGTCTGGGTCGGCGGCGAGGTGCAATCACGCATCAAAGGCACGCTGAATCTCTGAAAAAACAAACCCGCCGTCGGCGGGTTTGTGCATGGGTGCAAGACTGTCAGAGCTCTTCACGGAAGCTATCGTGGCAGGACTTGCAGGTCTTGGCGGTTTCACCGAACACCACCTTGATCTCGTCGAGCTTGCCGGTCTTTGCAGCCGCCACCAGCTTGGGCGTGAGTTGCTGCAGCTTGTCGGCATCGGCCTTGAACTTGTCCATCTCTTTCCAGATTTCAGGCTTGGCGTGCGAGTCGGGCAGATCGGTGCCCGGACCAAAGGCCTGCCAGGGCAGATGCGACATGAACGCCACGACTTCGGCGTTCTGCAGTGCGGCCTTGGCGTCAAACGGCGCCTTGCCCTGCACCATGGCGCCAATGCGGCCGAAACTCGCCGCCATCACGATGAACGCCGACTGACGGTACTTCACCGCGTCTTGCGGCTTGGCGAACTGCGCGTGCGCCGGCACGCTGGCCAAAAGACCGCAGGCCAACACGGCGGCGACGATTTTTCTGGGATGCAATGAGGCTGGGTTCATGAGGCAGACTCCTGGCTGAAAGGGGGACGAAGAAAAACGCAGTGCCGATCGGCGGGAGCAGTGTAAGAAAAAGCGACAGAATCTGCTGCCGCACCACCATGGCGGTGAACCGACGATGCCGCTCCTTCGAGTGCACGAACGCAAAAAAATGCGCAGGCTGCGTCGGAAGCGCCCGCACTCAGCTTAATATGCGCCTGTTTGAGTGCGATCTTCCTGCACGGTAGCGCCGATCGGGGTGCAGTCTTGCAGAACCGGCGGGGCGGGATCGGCTCAATCCTTCGGCGGGCTGGAGCCACCAGCCCGCCATCCATGACAACGGAGAATCTGCACGGTGCGCAGCCGCCCCTCGGGCCAGCTGACGCGCCAGTGGATGACAAGCTCAACTTCTCGGAGTGCATTCAATATGGCCACTGCAAAACCCGCGGCAAAAAAAGCGACTGCCGCCAAAACCACCCGTCAACCCAGCGCGGCGTTCATGAAACCCCTGACCCCCTCGGTCCATCTGGCTGCCGTGGTGGGTACCACCCCGCTGCCGCGCACCGAAGTGGTGAAGAAACTGTGGGAATACATCAAAAAGCACAATCTGCAAGATGCCGCGAACAAGCGCATGATCAACGCCGACGCCAAGCTCAAGCCCATCTTCGGCAAGGATCAGGTCAGCATGTTCGAAATGACCAAGCTGGTCGGCGCTCACCTCAAGTAAGCCGCGACGCTGCCCGGTTCAAACTCGGCGGGTCGGCCCGCCGCCCCCGAAGCCCGGTCATCCCCCGGGCTTTTTCACGTCTGGGTCACACCCCATGATCTCGTCTTTCCGCACCCGCCTGAGCGCGCTGCTCGGCGCCGCCTTGCTCGTCGCCACCGTCATCAGCCCGGCCGCCCATGCGCGGCAAACCCCTGAACGGCCACTGCCCGCGCAGACAGCCGCCTCCAGCGCCTTCTCGCCCTCCGGGGGCGCGCTGGCGCTGGTGTTGCAGGCCATCGCTCAAGCGCACTCACGCATTCAGATGGCGGCGTATCTGTTCACCTCCTCCGACGTGGCAAGGGCGCTGGTGCAGGCGAAAAAGCGCGGCGTGGACGTGCAGGTGCTGGTGGACTGGAAGGGCAACTTCGAGGAAGACGCCCGCTACGCGCGGCATGCCCTGGGCATTTTGTTGAACGCGGGCATCGCGGTGCGCTCGATCGACGTCTATCCGATTTTCCACGACAAATACATGGTGATCGATGGCCGCACCGTGCAAACCGGCAGCTTCAACTACACCTACTCGGCCGCGCATCGCAACGCCGAAAACGTGCTGGTCATCTGGAACGCGCCTGAACTCGCCGCCCGCTATCAGGCCGACTGGCAGCGCAACTGGGCTCTGGGGCGGCCGGTGCAGTTGTCTTATTGATAGCTTGACGGCAATGACCGCAGGCCGCGCAGGGTGGTGCATCAGCGTGGGCGATGGAGCCTAAAATTCGCGCGCTCAGCGTTATTGAATTCCCTTTGCAGGTTCCGCATGAAATCTCTTTCCAAATCGATCCTCGCCGTCGTCGTTCTGGCCGTTCTGGCGGTGGGCGGCTATCTGGGTTGGTCGGCCATGGAGCAGAAGCCCGTGGCGCCGAATGCCAGCTTCAGCCTGCTCGACGGCAAGACTGTCGATCTGTCGTCGTATCGCGGCAAGGTGCTGCTGGTGAATTTCTGGGCGACGAGCTGCACCACCTGCGTGGGCGAAATGCCCGATCTGGTCAAGACCTACGACGCGCTGCACCCCAAGGGCTTCGACCTCGTGGCCGTGGCCATGAGCTACGACAACCCCACCTTCGTCAGCCATTTCACGCAGCAGCGCCAGCTTCCCTTTTCGGTGGCCTATGACGCCAGCGGACAGACGGCCAAGGCGTTCAAGGACGTGCGCCTGACGCCGACCAGCTTTCTCATCGACAAGTCGGGCCACATCGTCAAGCAGTATGTCGGCAGCCCGAACTTTGCCGAACTCCACCAGCTCATCGACCGCCTGCTGGCGCAGCAAGCCTGAAGCTCAGCCATTCGTCTGCATGGTCGGCTGCGTGGCGAAGTGCAGCTTGAGATAGTCCAGCCACAGCCGCAGACGCAGCGGCTGGTGCTTGCGCTGGGTGAACACCGCGAAAATGCCATTGGGCGGCGCGGCGAAGTCTTCGAGGATGGCGACGAGCTTGCCTTCCTGCAGGCTCATCCCGACCTCCCACAGCGAACGCCAGGCGATGCCCCTGCCTTCCAGACACCATTGGTGCAGCACGGCGCCATCGGTGCAGTCCATGCGGCCCGCCACCCGCACATGCATGATCTCGCCGCCTGCCTGAAACATCCAGCCGCGCGGCTGGCTGCTGACCGATGAATACGCCAGGCATTGATGGCGCGCCAGATCGGCGGGTGTGGCGGGCGTGCCATGCCGCTGCAGATAGCTCGGCGCCGCCACGCAGACGCGGCGGTTGTCGGCAAGCCGCAGGCTGACCAGCGAAGAGTCGGCCAGATCGCCCACGCGCACCGCGCAGTCGTAGCCCTCGTTGACCAGATCGACCAGCCTGTCGCTCAGGTCGAGCGACAGGGTGACGTCGGGGTGCTGATCGAGAAACCCCGGAATCAACGGGGCGACATGGCGCCGCCCGAACCCGGCCGGGGCGGTGATGCGCAGATGGCCGCTCGCCTTCACCCCGCCGGCGCTCACGCTGGCCTCGGCGTTCTGCAGCTCGGCGAGCAGGCGCTGGCAGTCTTCGAGAAAGGCGCTGCCCTCATCGGTCAGGCTGATGCGGCGCGTGGTGCGCAGCAGCAGCTTGACGCCCAGACGGGCTTCCAGCGCATCGATGCGGCGGCCGATGATGGCGGGGGCCACACCTTCGATCTGCGCTGCGGCGGTCAGGCTGCCTTTGGTCGCCACGGCGACAAAGGTCTCCATCTGTTTGAGTTTGTCCATATTCGCGGGCATTGCATCTGGAAAAGTCATCAATCTAATGCATGCGACAGCATCAGCGGGGCGCACGGATGCCGCAGTGCAGCATAAACTGTGGTCATCCCACAAAGATGGGCGTTTGCCGACGCGCCGCGTGACCCGCGGATGATGCGGCAGACGCAAACCTCACTCACCCATACACGGAGATCGCCAATGACCACCCTCAACGCCCCCCAAGGCGTCACGCTTACCGCCCCGTCACGGCCCGGCTTCGACCGCATCCTCACGCCCGAGGCGCTGGCTTTCGTTGCCAGACTGCACCGCGCCTTCGAGCCGCGTCGCCAGGAACTGCTGGCCGCGCGCAAGGCCCGCACCGCCCGCCTCGATGCGGGCGAACGCCCCGACTTTCTCGCCGAGACCCAGTCCGTGCGCGACGGCCAGTGGACCATCGCCCCGCTGCCCAAGGCGCTGGAGCGACGCCGCGTGGAGATCACCGGCCCGGTGGACCGGAAGATGATCATCAACGCGCTCAACTCCGGCGCCGACAGCTATATGGCCGACTTCGAGGACGCCAACACCCCGAACTGGGACAACCAGATCGCAGGCCAGATCAATCTGTTCGACGCCATCCGCCGCACCATCCGGCTGGAGCAAAACGGCAAGAGCTATGAACTGGGCGACACCGTGGCCACGCTGCAGGTGCGTCCGCGTGGCTGGCACCTCGACGAAAAGCACATGCTGGTCGATGGCCAGCGCGTCAGCGGCAGCCTGTTCGATTTCGGCCTGTTCTTCTTCCACAACGCCCGCGAACTGCTGGCCCGCGGCGCCGGCCCCTACTTTTACCTGCCCAAGATGGAAAGCCATCTGGAGGCAAGGCTGTGGAACGATGTGTTCGTGCTGGCGCAGCAGGAACTCGGCCTGCCGCAAGGCAGCATCCGCGCCACGGTGCTGATCGAGACCATCCTCGCCGCCTTCGAGATGGACGAAATCCTCTACGAACTGCGCGAGCACAGCGCGGGCCTGAACGCCGGCCGCTGGGACTACATCTTCAGCGCCATCAAAAAGTTCAAGGTGGATCGCAACTTCTGTCTGGCGGATCGTTCGCAGATCACCATGACGGTGCCCTTCATGCGCGCCTACGCCCTGCTGCTGCTCAAGACCTGCCACAAGCGCGGCGCCCCGGCCATCGGCGGCATGAGCGCGCTGATTCCCATCAAGAACGACCCAGAGAAAAACGCCAAGGCAATGGAGGGTATCCGCATGGACAAGCGCCGCGATGCCACCGACGGCTACGACGGCGGCTGGGTCGCGCACCCGGGGCTGGTGCAGGTGGCCATGGAAGAGTTCGTCGCGGTGCTGGGCGACAGGCCGAACCAGATCGGCAAGACGCGAGACGATGTCAGCGTCGCCGCCTCCGACCTGCTCGACTTCCGCCCCGAGTCGCCCATCACCGAAGCGGGCCTGCGCAACAACATCAACGTCGGCATTCACTACCTCGGCGCCTGGCTGGCGGGCAGCGGCGCGGTGCCCATCCACAATCTGATGGAAGATGCGGCTACCGCAGAAATCTCGCGCAGCCAGGTGTGGCAGTGGATACAGTCGCCCAAGGGCGTGCTCGACGACGGCCGCAAGGTCACCGCCGAGATGGTGCGCAGCCTGATTCCCGAGGAACTCGCCAGGGTGAAGGCCACCGGCGCGCAAGGCCAGTTCGACAAGGCCGCGCAGATTTTCGAGCAGATGGCAACGAGTGAGACCTTCACCGACTTCCTCACCCTGCCGCTCTACGAGGAACTGAGCTGACAACCCATCAAAAAGCCGCCGCGAGGCGGCTTTTTGATCGAAATGACCATTCGCCGCAGATCGTGAGACATTCTCCACATTCTCTTGCGCAAAATCAGGGAGTTCCTCTTCTCAGCCCGTGCGCCTTCCCCCAGAATGGGGGTAAAGAAAAGGATCGGGGAGTCCATGACAGCCTCTTTTACAGCCTTGCAATGGCTGCTCATCGCGGTGGCGCTGCAACAGGGTGTCTATGCCCTGGCCTGGCTGGCCGTCAGTCGGCTCACGCCGCTGTTCCGCCGCAGCGCCGGGCTCTGGGCGCTGTTCTGCGGCATGGGCGCGCTGTCTTGCCTGTTGCTGACCTTTCGCGGACGCATCCCCGACGTGCTCGGCTACAGCGCAGCCGATCTCGCCATGATTCTCGCCATCCTGTTTGCCTGGCGGGCCAGTGCGACGTTTTTCCACCGCTCCACCCATGACCGGGAGCAGGCAGTCATTCTGGTGGCGGCAGTCGTCGTGGTGCTCCTTCTCGGGCACGCCTCGTCGGCGGAAAACGCCCGGATCGCGCTGATCGCGCTGCCGACAGGCTGGGTTTCGATCCGCGCGGTGCAGGGCGTGCATCGTGCCATGCTGACCGAGTTCCACGCATCGGCCACCTGGCTGCTGCATGCCCCCACCCTGGTCTTCGGCCTGGGCATGATCGGCCTGGGCATCGGCGTCCTGTTTGGCCCGCCAGTGCATGCGCCGGTGGTGTTGCAAACCACCCTGCCCAACGTGCTGGCCGTGCTCGGCCTGCTGCTGATGTCGTCCTTTCTCAGCCTGGTCTATGGGGGTTTCATGATCGTTCGTCTGGTGCGCAGGCTCAGCGACATCGCCCTGCATGACGCCCTCACCGGCCTGCTCAACCGCCGCGCCGCGCAGGAACTGCTCGAACACGAGTGGACCACCTACCACCAGAAAGACCTGCCGTTTTGCGTGCTGGTCATCGACATCGACCACTTCAAACACATCAACGACGCCTACGGCCATGCGGTGGGCGACAGGGTGCTCGCCGGACTGGCCGCTCGGCTGCGCGAAGGCACGCGGCCCAGCGACCGCACCGCGCGCATGGGCGGCGAGGAATTTCTGGTGTTCCTGCCACAGACCGAGTTGGGCGAGGCGCAGGCCGCGGCCGAACGCCTGCGCCAGCATGTCGAGCTCTGGGTTCTGGAGCCCGAGCATCTTGCGGTCACGGTGAGCATCGGTGTAGCCCAGGCCGCACCGGAAGACGAGACCTTCGACGATCTGCTCATCCGCGCCGATCGCGCGCTCTACGCCGCCAAGGCCGAAGGCCGCAACCGGGTGCATGTGGCCAGCAGTGCGCCGACCGATGTGGGCAGCCTGGCCACGGCATGACGCGCGACCACCCAGGAGCCTGTCGGGCTTGGGACGCGAATGGCGAAAATGGCCATGTGGATGTCATGTGGCGGCGGATTTGCAGCCCCATAGCCGTTGCTATGGGGCAAAAAGCCGCTGCCGCAGGGGGCCGCAGGGACATTTTGCAGCCCGCGATCCTCAAGTCCGACAAGCTCCTAGGCACGCCGCGTGTTGCATACTTGCGCACATGAGCCCCAGCCACCGCCATGCCACCGCCCCTGCCGCGCAGGACGCCCTGATCCACGCCGAACGCCTGTGCGCCGCCCGCGGGGTGCGCCTCACGCCGTTGCGCCGTCGGGTGCTGGAGCTGGTGCAGTCGCGCACCGAAGCGGTCAAGGCCTATGACCTGCTGGCGCAGTTGTCCACCGAAGACCACGCCGCCAAGCCGCCCACGGTGTATCGGGCGCTCGATTTTCTGCTGGAACAGGGGCTGATCCACCGCGTCGACAGTCTGAACGCCTTCGTCGGCTGCAACCATCCCGATCAGCCGCATGCTGCGCACCTGCTGCTGTGCGAGCGTTGCGGCCGGGTTCAGGAGTTGCACGACGCGTCGATGGACGCCGTCATTCATCAGGCCGTGGCGGCCACGGGTTTTGTCGCCCGCCACGCCCGGCTCGAGGTGCAGGGCCTGTGCGCGGCCTGCGCCGCCGCGGCGAATGAACGCCTCAGCCCGCAGGCTTGAAGGTGTAGAGCCGCACCAGGGTCAGACCCAGCCCGAACAGCGCCCCGAGGGTGAGCCACAGGCGCAGTTGCAAAAACCAGGACGGCCACGGCAGTTGTTTGCGCAGCATCACGTCTGCGGCATACGCCACGGCCAGACCGATGAACAGCCCGCTCATGCCGTAGACCCAGCTCGACGCCCAGGTCATGCGCCAGGCCCACAAGGGCAGCACCACGCCCCAACCCAGCAGCAGCCACGGACGCTGCACCTGCCCCTCCGGCTGAACCAGCGCCGCGCCCCAATACAGCGCCCCGAGAAACGCCAGAATCGCTGCGGCATACTGCGCCTGGATCACCACGACGGCGGTCAATGACGTGACGGGCGCAACCCAGGCGGCCAGGCCCAGGGCGATGAAGGGAACGAGCCCGGACAGGCCCAGCGCGTAAGCGGGTGCTTTCATCTGCAGGTCTCCAAATGGGTACGTGAACCGCGCCTATTGTCGGTCGGCGCGGTGCGCCGCGGGCTGCGTCAACGCAAGGTGACGCCTCACACGCCAGCCGCATGCGCCTGTTGGTCGGCGTGATAGCTGCTGCGCACCATCGCGCCGACGGCGGCGTGGGTGAAGCCCATGGCCAGCGCTTCGCGCTCGAACATGGCGAAGGTGTCTGGATGCACGTAGCGCGTCACAGGCAGGTGGTGTCCTGTGGGCGCGAGGTATTGGCCGATGGTGAGCATGTCGATGCCGTGCGCGCGCATGTCGCGCATCACGTCGAGGATTTCGTCATCGGTCTCGCCCAGGCCGACCATCAACCCGCTCTTGGTGGGAATGCCGGGATGACGCGCCTTGAAATCGGCCAGCAGCTTGAGCGAATGGGCGTAATCGGCGCCTGGGCGGGCCTGTTTGTACAGGCGCGGCACGGTCTCCAGGTTGTGATTCATCACGTCGGGCAAACCGGCGGCGAAAATGGCGAGCGCCTTGTCCAGTCGGCCGCGAAAGTCGGGCACCAAGACCTCGATCTTTGTTGCGGGCGACTGCGCGCGCACGGCCTGAATGCAATCGACGAAGTGCTGCGCCCCGCCGTCGCGCAGATCGTCGCGGTCCACGCTGGTGATGACCACATAGCGCAGCTTCATCGCGGCAATCGCTCGGGCCAGATGGCCGGGCTCTTCGGGGTCGAGCGGGTCGGGACGGCCATGGCCCACATCGCAGAACGGGCAGCGCCGCGTGCATTTGTCGCCCATGATCATGAAGGTGGCCGTGCCCTTGCCGAAGCATTCGCCAATGTTCGGACAGCTCGCTTCCTCACAGACGGTCACCAGCTTGTGCTCGCGCAGCAGGCCTTTGATGGCGTAGAACTGCGACGACGGTGTGGCGGCCTTGACCCTGATCCACTCCGGCTTGCGCAACGGCGCCTCGCCCGCAGGCACGATCTTGATCGGAATGCGGGCGGTCTTGGCCTGCCCTTTCTGTTTGATCGTCGGGTCGGCAAGCGGAGGGGTAGGCGTGGTCATCGCGAAAATGGGCAAGATAAAACGGGTTCAGAGCGGGATGGTAGGCCCGCCGCCCTGCGTCTGCCAGATCTGGCTGAATTCCTCGGCGAAGGCGCTCGCGACCTGCTCCACATCGGCGTGCACGCCCAGGCTGGCCATGTCGAGGGTGCGCAGCCCGGGAAAGCCGCAGGGGTTGATCCACTCGAAGGGCTGCAGATCCATGGCCACGTTGATGGCCACGCCGTGATAGGTGCAGCCGTTGCGCACCTTGAGCCCGAGCGCCGAGATCTTCTCGCCCGAGGCGAGGTAGATGCCCGGCGCGCCCGGAAGGCGCTGGCCGTCGATCTCCCATCGCGCCAGGGTGCGGATCACCGCCTCCTCGATGCGCTGCACGGTCTCGCGCACCATCCAGTGCCGACGGCGAATGTCGAGCAGCAGGTAGATCACCGCCTGTCCGGGGCCGTGGTAGGTGATCTGCCCGCCCCGGTCGGTCTGCACCACAGGCACGTCGTGCGCCGCGAGCAGATGCTCCGGGCGTCCCGCCTGGCCCTGGGTGAACACGGGCGGATGCTCCACGCCCCAAAGCTGGTCGGGCGTGGCGGCGGTACGGGTCTCGGTCAGCGCTCGCATGGCCTCCCAGGTGGGCAGATAGTCCTGCAGACCCCGCCAATGCCAGGTCAGCGCGGGCGGTGCGGGTCGTTTGGAAGGGTCGGGGTTCATGCTAAGGTTGCGCTCAGTTGCGGCATCCACAATCAAAAAACAGCAGGGAGACAGCCCAAGACCGGTCGTAACCGGCTTCGATCTGTTCGTGCCCTCCGTCTGGTTATTCCGGCGCATCGGCGCGCGCTGGCCAGCCTTTGGACGACATGGGTTCCAAACCGAGGCATTGTCCCGCATCCGCATGAGCTCCACACCGCCCTCCACCGTTACCCGCATTCGCGCCGCGCAGCAGATCCGCACCTTTCTGAGCGCGTGGGCGCGCGACCCGATGGGAGTGGCAGCGGTGCTGCCCTCGGGGCGGCAACTCAGCCAGAAGATGCTCAAGCCGTTGGCCCTGCTGCCCGGCAGCGACCCGGCGCAGCTGCGCGTGATCGAGCTCGGCGCGGGCACCGGCGCCTTCACCCGGGCGCTGGTCGATCATGGTCTGCGCCATGCCAATCTGCTGGTGGTCGAGCGCGACGCAGCGCTGCATGGCCTGCTGCGCCAGCGCTTTCCGGAGCTTCAGGTCATTCGGGCCGACGCCTGCGCGCTGCGAACTGCGGCCCAGGCCTCGGGCTATCTGGCGGACGGCCCGGCCGATGCCGTCATCAGCGGGCTGGGGCTGCTGTCGATGCCGCGCGCCACGCAGCGCTCCATTCTGGGCGAAGCGTTCTCGGTACTGCGTCCCGGCGGCTGCTTCGTGCAGTTCACCTACGGGCATGCCAGCCCGGTTTCGCGGGCCTTGCGCGAGGAACTCGGGCTGCATGTGCGCCGCTCGGGTCTGGCCTGGCGCAACGCGCCTCCGGCTTCGGTTTTCGTTTATCAGCGCGCTTTTACAGCCGTACACACCTGCGGGCGCGCCGACGAGACAGAATAGGTGACTCGATCTGCCGCCGATCGAGTGCGGCGGTTATTTCAGGAAGCGCGCCTTGTTCGGGTTTTTCGTCTCCATCGTTGTCTATCCCTTCGCCGTCTATGGCCTGCGCCGGTTCTTCACCGAGCGGCTGGGCATGGAAAGCAATATCGGCTTTCTGGTGTTTCTGCTCGCCAGCGTGGTGAGCTGGCTGGCCGCCGAGGCTGTCGGGCGGCTTTGACAAAAGGCGTCAATCCGGCAGCGAAGGGTCGTCGAGTTGGCTGGGGGAAAAGCCGGATTTGGGCCCGAGCATCTGCGAGCGGATGGCGGGGTGCATGGCGCTGACCAGGCGCGACATCGAGCTGAGTTTGTTCGAGGTGTCGCGCAGATGCTCGGCCAGACGGCTGGCGATGCCCAGCGCCAGCCGTGCCGCCGTGCCCGGATGCTCGTTCACCAGACGTTCGAGCGACTCGCGGCTGAGTTCGGCTAGCGCCACGTCGGAGTAGGCCACGCAGCTCGCGCTGCGCGGCGCATCGAGCAACACGCCCATTTCACCGAACATCTGCCCGGCCTTGGCGATGGAGACCACCAGGCTGTCGCCTTGGTGCAGCGGCGCCTTTTCCACGCTGACCTCGCCGTACAGCAGCATCAGGATGGTGCCGTCGTGCGTGTCGTCGTCCTGGCGGATGAAGCGCGTGCCCGCCTGCATCCAGCGCACCTGCATCTGATTGGCGATGAGCACGGCGTCTTCTGCGGTGAGACGATGGCCGGGCTGGCGCAGCAGCAACTGCGCAATGCGCGGTGCCCAGGTCGCATGAACGGTCTGCTGGGATGGAGGTCGGGCTGGCATGGTGAAAATTGAGTTTCTGTCACATGGTAGAGCCGACGCCGAGGGCATGCGCGCATCTTTACAATAAGTGCTCCCAAGGAGCGTTGCAGCGCCCGCCACCCATGGTGCGCCGGGCGTCAGGCTTGGGGGTCTCAACGGCGCTCATTCCTTCGTGACCTGCACGGTGGCGAAGGCCGACAATCCATTGATCCCCATGTCCAACGACGCCACGCCTCCCGCCCTGCCCCCTTTGCAACTCTCCGGCCTGGAGCCTCTGGTCATCGGCCCTGGTTCGCTGTTTGTGAACATTGGTGAGCGCACCAATGTGACCGGCTCCAAGGCGTTCGCCCGCATGATTCTGGCGGGTGAATACGACAAGGCCTTGGCCGTGGCGCGGCAGCAGGTGGAGAACGGCGCGCAGATCATCGACGTCAACATGGACGAAGCCATGCTCGACAGCAAGGCGGCGATGGTGCGTTTTCTCAACCTGATGGCGAGCGAACCCGACATCGCCCGGGTGCCGGTGATGATCGACAGCTCCAAGTGGGAAGTCATCGAGGCGGGGCTGCGCTGCGTGCAGGGCAAGGCCGTGGTGAATTCCATCTCCATGAAAGAAGGTGAGGCCGAGTTTCTGCGCCAGGCACGGCTGCTGCGGCGCTACGGCGCGGCCACCGTGGTCATGGCGTTCGACGAGCAGGGCCAGGCCGACACGTTCGAGCGCAAGACGCAGATCTGCGAACGAGCCTATCGTCTGCTGGTCGAACGGGTGGGCTTTCCGCCGGAAGACATCATCTTCGATCCCAACATCTTTGCCATCGCCACCGGTATCGAGGAGCACAACAACTACGCGGTCGATTTCATCGAGGCCACGCGCTGGATCAAGGCCAACCTCCCCGGCGCCAAGGTGTCTGGCGGGGTGTCGAACGTGTCGTTCAGCTTTCGCGGCAACGAGCCGGTGCGCGAGGCCATCCACACCGTGTTTCTCTACCACGCCATCGCCGCCGGGATGGACATGGGCATCGTCAACGCCGGCATGATCGGGGTGTACGACGATCTTGACCCCGAGTTGCGCGAGCGCGTGGAAGACGTGGTGCTCAACCGCCGCCCCGACGCCACCGAGCGCCTGCTCGAAGTGGCCGAGGCGGTGAAAGGCGCGGCCAAGGACGACACCGCCCGCCTGGCCTGGCGCGAGCTGCCGGTGCGTGAGCGCCTGAGCCATGCGCTGGTGCATGGCATCACCGATTTCATCGATGACGATACCGAAGAAGTCTGGCAGGCCATGCGCGCCGAAGGCGGGCGGCCGCTGCACGTCATCGAAGGCCCGCTGATGGACGGCATGAACGTGGTCGGCGACCTGTTCGGCGCGGGCAAGATGTTCCTGCCGCAAGTAGTGAAAAGCGCGCGGGTGATGAAGCAGGCCGTGGCGCATCTGCTGCCCTACATCGAAGCCGAGAAAAAGGAGATGGAGGCCGCAGGCTGCGATGTGCGGGCCAAGGGCAAGATCGTGATCGCCACGGTCAAGGGCGACGTGCACGACATCGGCAAGAACATCGTCACCGTGGTGCTCCAGTGCAACAACTTCGAAGTGGTGAACATGGGCGTGATGGTGCCGGCCAAGGACATTCTCGCCAAGGCGCGCGAAGAAGGCGCCGACCTCATCGGCCTGTCCGGCCTCATCACCCCCAGCCTCGAAGAGATGCAGCACGTGGCTGCCGAGATGCAGCGCGACGACTATTTCCGCAGCCGCAAACTGCCGCTGCTCATCGGCGGCGCCACCACCAGCCGGGTGCACACCGCGGTAAAGATCGCCCCGCACTACGACGGCCCAGTGGTCTATGTGCCCGATGCCTCGCGCAGCGTGGGCGTGGCGCAGAACCTGCTGTCGGAGCAGGCCGCCGCCTACATTGCCGAGATCGAAGCCGATTACGCCAAGGTGCGCGAACTGCACGCCAACAAGCGCGTCACCCCGCTGGTTTCATTGGCGCAGGCGCGGGCCAACAAGACCCGCATCGACTGGTCGGCGTATCAGCCGCCGGTGCCCAAGTTCATCGGGCGGCGCGTGTTCCGCAATTACGACCTGAATGAGATTGCTGCCAGCATCGACTGGGCGCCGTTCTTCCAGACCTGGGATCTGGCGGGCAAGTTTCCCGACATCCTCACCGACGACATCGTGGGCGAATCCGCCCGCCGCGTCTACAGCGATGCGCAGCGCATGCTCAAGCGGCTGATCGAAGGCCGCTGGCTGACCGCCAACGCCGTCATCGGCCTGTGGCCCGCCAACAGCGTGAACGACGACGACATCGCCATCTACACCGACGAGAGCCGCAGCACGGAGCTGATGGTGTGGCACGGCCTGCGCCAGCAGACCGAGCGCCCGGTGATCGACGGCGTGCCCCGGCCCAACCGGGCGCTGGCCGACTTCATCGCCCCCAAGGGCGTAGCCGCCGACTACATCGGCCTGTTTGCCGTGACCGCAGGCATCGGCGTGGACGCCAAGGAAAAGGCGTTTCTCGACGACCTCGACGATTACTCGGCCATCATGCTCAAGGCCCTGGCCGACCGCCTGGCCGAAGCGCTGGCCGAGCGAATGCACCAACGCGTGCGTACCGAGTTCTGGGCCTACGCGCCCGACGAGGCCTTGGACAACGCCGAGCTGATCGCCGAGAAATATCGCGGCATCCGCCCTGCCCCAGGTTATCCCGCCTGCCCTGAGCATTCGGTCAAGGGCGCGATGTTCGAGGCGCTGCAGGCCGCCGACATCGGCATGTCGCTGACCGAAAGCTGGGCCATGCTGCCCGCTGCCAGCGTGAGCGGCTTTTACCTCGCCCACCCCGAAGCCCAATATTTCAACGTCGGACCCATCGGCCCCGATCAGAAGGCCGACTGGGAGCGGCGCGCCGCGCGGACGCTCGAAGCCGTGGCCGTGCAGACCTGAGGCCGTCGGGTCGCAGCGTCCATGAGCGCTCTCAATGCTGATTGGCGAAACGCATGCCCGCGCGCACCGAGGCCATGGCCTGATCGACCTGCTGCAGCGCATGTATGCGCCAGCCGCCCTTGTCCGGTGCGGCGCGCAGCAGCTCCGCGCGGGCCTGCTGCAGGTCGCGAAGGGCCTGCATCATCGCGGGCTGGGGCGCAGCAAATGCGGCAGGCGCCCCCAAAGTCAAACCAACAGCCAGCATCAAGGGGGCAACAAAACGAGGGGACATCGCAGACTCCTGTGGGACATGGCACAACGCCATGCTTGCCCTAACGAGCACAGTGCGCGAGCCAGTGACGAGGCTTGACATGCAGGTGTAACCAGCGGTGAACGCACAAGAAAAAAGCCGACCCTGAGGTCGGCTTCAAGGCGATTACGTCAACGTTCAATGGGCAGTCGAGGCGCCTCCGCCCGGGGGATGCGCCAGCGGATCGTGTGCCTCGGCTTCGCGCAGGGCCTTGGCGCGGGCTTCGTGGCTGTGGTCGGCGCCGAGCATCATGTACATGGCCGGCACGACGAACAGGGTGAACAGGGTGCCGATGGACAGGCCGGTGGCGATGACGAGGCCCATGTTGAATCGGCTCACCGCGCCTGCGCCGCTTGCGGTGATAAGCGGCATGACGCCCAGCACCATCGCCGCGGTGGTCATCAAGATGGGGCGGAGCCGCATGCCCGCTGCGTGCTCGATGGCCTCGCGCTTGCTGCGACCTTCGCGCTGCAGGTTGTTGGCGAACTCGACGATCAGGATGCCGTGTTTGGAGATCAGCCCGATGAGCGTCACCAGCCCGACTTCGGTGTAGATGTTGAGCGTGGCGTGGCCGATGCCGAGGTTGATGAACAGCAGCGCCCCGGAAATCGCCATCGGCACAGACACCAGGATGATGACCGGATCGCGGAAGCTCTCGAACTGCGCGGCCAGCGCCAGGAAGATGATGACCAGGGCGAAGGCGAAGGTCAGCACCAGCCCACCGGACTCCTGCTCGAACTGCCGCGAGGGCCCGGCGTAATCAAAGCCATAGCCTGCTGGCAACGTCTCCTGCGCCAGCTTTTTCAGACTGTCGAGAGCCTCGCCCTGCGCGACGAAGGGCATGGGCACACCTTGAATGGTGGCAGAGTTGAGTTGCTGGAAGTGGTTGATGGTTTCTGGTTGTACCGTGGTCTTGAGATGCACCACGGTGGACAGCGGCACCATGGCGCCGCTGGCGGTGCGCACGTAGTAGTGCTTGAGCTGATCGGCGTTGAGGCGGTATTTTTGCTCGACCTGCGGAATGACCTTGTAGGAGCGGCCGTCGAGTTCGAAGAAGTTGACGTAGCCCCCGCCCAGCATGGCCGACAGCGCCGAGCCGATGTCCTGCATGGTCAGGCCGAGTTGCGCCGCCATGTTGCGGTCGATTTCGATGCGGGTCTGCGGCAGGTCGATGCGCAGATCGGACTGCAGGAAGATGAACTGCCCCGACTTCAGCGCATCAGCCAGGAACTTCTGCGACACTTCGTAGAGCTTGCTGAACGGCTCGGTGGTGGTGAGCACGAACTGCACCGGCAGGCCGCGCGCGCCGGGCAGCGGCGGCGGCTGGAACACGGCGATCTGACTGCCGGCGATATGGTTGAGCTTTTGTTGCAGCACGGGCTGCAGCTCGCTGGCGGTTTTTTTGCGTTCGTCCCAGGGCTTGAGCACCATGCCGCCGATCACCTGGCTGGGGGTGTTGAGCTGGAACACATGATCGGTTTCGGGGAAGGTCTTGAACACGTCATAGACCTGCTTGGCGTAAAGCTGGCGCTGGTCGAGGGTGGCCGTGGGGTTGTTGAAGGAAATGCTGATGAGCACGCCCTGGTCTTCCTGCGGCGCCAGCTCGGACATCGAGGTGGAGTACAGGTAGTAAATGCTGCCCAGGATGATGAGCGCCATCACCGCGGTAACCGGCAGGTAGTTGAGCGAACCGTGCAGGGTGCGCTCGTAGCGCTTGTGCAGGCGATCGAAGCTGTGGTCGAGGAACAGCACCAGACGGTCCTGCCAGTTGCGGCTCTTCGGGTCGGGCGCCTTGAGCAGGTGCGAGCACATCATGGGCGACAGCGTCAGCGCGATGATGGCCGACATCACCACCGTACCCACCAGGGTGAAGGCGAACTCGGTGAACAGCGCGCCGGTCAGCCCGCCCATGAAGCCGATGGGCACATACACCGCCACCAGCACGATGGTCATGGCGATGATGGGGTTGGCAAGCTCGCGCGCCGCGCGCACCGAGGCGTCGAAGCGCGACATCCCTTCCTCGAGGTGGCGGCTGACGTTCTCCACCACGATGATGGCGTCATCGACCACCAGGCCGATGGCCAGCACGATGGCCAGCAGGGTGAGCAAATTGATCGAGTAGCCCAGCGCCAGCATCACGGTAAAGGTGCCGACGATGGACAGCGGAATGGCCACCAGCGGAATGATGACCGAGCGCAGCGAGCCGAGGAAGATGAACACCACCGCGGTGACGATCAGAATGGCCTCGATCAGCGTCTTGACGACTTCGTCGATGGACGAGGTGACGAACTTGGTCGAGTCGTAAACGATGGTGCCGCTCAGGCCCGCTGGCAATTGCTGCTGGATGCCGGGGAAGGCCTTGCGCACCCTTGCGATGACATCGAGCAGATTGGCACCCGGCGCCACTTGGATGCCGATGTACACCGAGGTCTTGCCGTCGAAGGCCACCGAGCTGTCGTAGTCGTCCGAGCCCAGCGTCACATGGGCCACGTCGTCGAGCCGCACCACCTGGCCGTCCACGGTCTTGACCACCATGTTCTTGAAACCGGCAAGCGACTTCAGATCGGTGTTGGCGGAGAGGTTGATCTGCACCATCTGGCCCTTGGCATTGCCGGTGGCCGCCAGGTAGTTGTTGGCGGCCAGTGCGCTATACACGTCGGCCGCGGTCAGCCCGTAGGCTGCGAGCTTGTTCGGATCGAGCCAGGCGCGCAGCGCGAAGTTCTTGGCGCCGAGCAGCTCCGCGGTCTGCACGCCGTCAATGGCCTGCAGCTTGGGCTGCACCGAGCGCACCAAGTAGTCGGTGATCTGATTGGGCTTGAGCACATCGCTGTAGAAGCCGATGTACATGGCATCGATGGTCTGGCCGATGCTCACGGTCAGCACCGGCTTTTGCGCCGCCGGCGGCAACTGGTTGAGCACCGAGTTCACCTTGGTGTTGATTTCGGTGAGCGCCTTGTCCGGGTCGTAGTTCAGCCGCAGATTGGCGGTGATGGTGCTCACGCCCTGCACGCTCGACGAGGTCATGTAGTCGATGCCGTTGGCCTGGGCGATGGCGTTTTCCAGCGGCGTGGTGATGAAGCTGGCCACCAGGTTGGCGTCGGCGCCGGGGTAGGCCGTGGTGACGGTGACCACGGCATTTTGCGTGTAGGGATATTGCAGCACCGGCAGCAGGCCCACCGAGCGCAGACCCAGCACCAGAATCACCAGGCTAACCACCAGGGACAGCACCGGGCGGTCGATGAAGATGTCGGTAAATTTCTTGTTCATCGCGGGCAGCCGGTTCAGGAGTTGGGCACTTGCGGGTTGGGACTGTCGGCCGGCTGCACGCTGTTGTTGATGAGAATGGGCGAGCCGTTGCGCAGCTTGAGCTGGCCTGCGGTGACCACGGTCTCGCCGGGTTTGACGCCGCTGAGAATGGCCACCTGGTCACCCCGTGTGGGACCGGTGGTGACGAAGCGCTGCTCGGCCGTCAGCTTGGGTTTGCCGTCTGCCGCCTTGCCTTCATCCTTCACGATATAGACCGTGGCGCCGTATGGGTTGTAAGCCACCGCGGCATTGGGTAGGGTGACGTAGTCGCGCGGTTTGCCGTCGCTCAGCCGTACCGAGGCGAACACGCCGGGAAGCAATTGGCCCTTCGGATTCGGAATGCGCGCACGGACCGTGAGGTTGCGCGTGGCGGTGTTCACCTGCGGCTCGACGGCAATGACCCGAGCGGTGAAGATCTGGCCCGGCGCAGCGTTGGTGGTGACCTCGGCGTTCATGCCGACGTGCACCAGATCGATCTGGTTCTGCGGCACGGTGAAGTCGATGTCCATCGGGTCGAGCGCCTGCAGGGTGACCGCCGCCGTGCCCGGCGCCAGGTACTGGCCGAGGTTGATCTGGCGGATGCCCAGCACGCCGCTGAACGGCGCGGTGATGCGCGCCTGATCCAGCACGGCCTTCTGCGCGTTGATCTGCTCGGCCAGGGCCTTGAGCTGGGCGTCGATGCTGGCGAGGTTGGCACGGTCGGTATCGACCACGGCCTGACTGATGGCCTGCACCTTGAGCTGCGCCTCGTCGCGTTTCAGGGTGGTCTGCGCCAGATCACGCTGAGCCTGCAACTGCCCCACCTGGGCCTGCAACTGCGCCAGCTGAGCACGCTGCGGGGCATCGCTGATCTGGGCCAGCACCTGTCCTGCGCGCACCTTCTCGCCCGACTTGAAATGGATGGCGGTGACGATGCCCGCAACCTGCGAACTCAGCGAGGCTTGTTGACTGGCGCGCAGGTTGCCCAGCGCGTCGACCGTGGGCTGCCAGCTCGACTCCTTCGCCACGATGGTGGAGACGGTTTGCGGCGGGTTGGCCATGCCCTTGATCGCCTTGGCGATCATGGTGTTCTTGAAGTGCTGGAACCACACCACACCGCCGATGAGGACGGCGGCGATGATGAGCATGATGATCATGCGCTTGGTTGTGCCTTGGGTCATCTGGGAACTCCGTGTGCTGGCTGGGTGTGGTGTGGGGAAACTGCAGCGGTGTGCTTAACGGGCGGGCATGGCGACGGTCTGATCTGGCGCGGCTCCAACGGTCACCGCACCTCCGCCCATGGCCTGGTACAGCGCCGCGCTGTCGGCCAGGCGCTGAGCCTGGGCCGAGATGAGCCCCAGGCGGGTCTGCTGCGCCTGCTGTTGCGCCGTGAGCAGTTGCAGATAGCTCGCCGCGCCCAGCATGTACTGTTGATCGACGAGCTTGAGCGACTCCTGCGCCGAGGCGTCCGCCGCGGCCTGCGCCTGCAAGGTCTGGGCATCGTTGTCCAGCGCACGCAGGGCGTCGGCCACATTGCGCAAGGCCTGCAAGACGGTCTGCTGGTAGTTGGCGCCCGCGGCCTGCAGACTGGCTTCGGCGGCGTTCGCCCCGGCTTTCAGACCGGCGTTGAACAGCGGTTGCGCCAGACTGCCGGCCAGCGACCACACCGCCGAGCCGGGACCGAACAAGGCGCCCATGGTGAGCGCCTGCGTGCCCAGGCTGGCGCTGAGGTTGATCTGCGGGTAAAGATTGGAGATCGCCACCCCGTACTGCGCCGTGGCCGCATGCAGCAAGGCCTGGCTGGCCTGGATGTCAGGCCGCTGCTGCACCAGCCTGGAGGGCACGACCACGGGCAGGGTCTGCGGCAGCTTGAAATCGGCCAGGGAAAAGCGCGGCAGGTCGGCGGCGCCGGGCTCCATGCCGAGCAACACCGCCAGCAGATGATCAGTCTGCTCCAGCTTGTTGCGCAGCGGGGGCACGCTGGCGCGCGTCTGCTCCACCTGAGTCTGCAGGGTCAGCACGTCGCTGCGAGCAGCCGCGCCCAGCTCGAAGCGCTTGCGGGCGATGTCGAGCTGGTTCTGCTGCGCCTTCAGAATGGCCTCGGTGGCGTCGATCTGGGCGCCGAGTTGCGCCTGGGTGAAGGCCGCGGTGACCACGTTGGCCGCCAGGGTCAGCCGTGCGCCGTCGAGCTGGTAGCGCTGATAGTCGGCCTGCGCGGCCAGCGCTTCGAGCGCGCGCCGGTTGCCACCGAACAGGTCGAAGTTGTAGCCCACCGCGATGCTGGCGTTGTAGAGGTTGTAGGTGAAGGTCTTGTCACCACTCTGCCCCGTGCTCGCCGCATTCGCCTGATTGCGGCTGGCACCGAGCTTGGCATTGACGGTGGGATACAGCGTGGAACCGGCCTGCGCCGCGTAAGTCTGCTGCGCCTGGCGCAGCGTGGCCTCGGCTGCGGCCAGAGACGGGCTGTTTTTCAGCGCCGTGTCCACCAGACCATCGAGCTGTGACGAACCGTAGCCGCGCCACCAGTCGGGCGCGACGGCGTCCACCGTCTGGAACTGCTGCGCACCGCCCAGCAGGCCGGGCGCCGATGCGGTCTGCGCCGGCAAGCTCTGGCGCGTGTATTGCGCAGCGGTGGGCGCCTTCGGCGCATGGAAATCGGGGCCGACCGTGGTGCACCCCCCGAGCAGGGCGGCGCAGAGGGACAAGCACAAGACGCGAGGAGTCGCGGACAAATTCTGCATGGGGCGCGTTCCGGAAAGACCGAGGAGCAACAGGGTGGCGAACACAGAGTGCGGCCGGACGCTCGTCGCCTGAGGCGAGCCAACGTCTGGCTGGGTGAAGGACGGCTGATTCTAGGAGTCGCCTCGACATTCTGCTGACGACGCCCCCCGATTCCGTGGCTCGAGTGACCGACATGCTAGGAAAAGGCGAAATGGCCGGGTTGCTTTACTATGCCAATGAATATCGCAAACACGCCAAGATGCCCAACCGTCTGCCTTCACCTACCGAATGCGAGTGCAGCAAAGCGGAACTGCTCGCCAGAATCAACCATCTCGAAGGCGCCGAGCTGATCGCCGTGAGCATGCGCAATCCGCTGGCCATGGACGCCGAAACGCATTGCCATGCGCGCGGCACCCTGTTCCTGCTCACCGAAGGGCTGGTCATCGTGGAGACCGCGCAGGGGCGGCAGCTCACCCCCTCGCAAACCATAGGCTGGATGCCGCCGGGTGTGCCGCACGCGGTGCAGTCTTACGGCCCGACGGCCGGTTACGGCGCATTCCTGACGCCGCAGCTCTGCGGCGACCTGCCGGCCGAGCCCATCAGCTACCCGGTCAATCCGCTGGTGTCGCTGATTCTGCAGAAGGCGCTGAGCTGGCCGCACGACGCCCCGCTGGACCTCAGCCGCATGCGTCTGCTGTTGGTGCTGCTCGATGAGCTTCGTCAGTCACCGGCGCGCCCCCTGCAGTTGCCCTGGCCGCAGGACGCCCGGCTGCTGAGCATCGCGCGTGGCTTGCTCGACCACATCGCCAGTGCGCGCACCCTGGAACAGTGGGCCCGCTGGGCGGACATCAGTCCGCGCACGCTCAGCCGCAAGTTCTTGATCGAGACCGGCATGAGCTTCGCGCAGTGGCGCCAATGGGCGCGACTGACCCAGGCGCTGGAATGGCTGGCCACCGGCCGCGCCGTCAAGGATGTCGCCCTGTCGCTGGGTTACGACAGCGTCAGCGCCTTCATCAAGACCTTCCGCCAGGCGCTGGGCACCACGCCCTCGGCTTACTTCCAGGCCCAACAGCGCAACCGGCCTTTGGTGACGCTGTCGCCCACCGTCGAGGCGGCGCCGACGCTGGAATGAGCCAACGCGCCGGTTCACGCGCTTTCGTTGGCCCTTTCCCCGCCCTCATGGTCGGCCTATCCTTCTGACGATTCGATCTTTGGATACGCCCGCCGAGATGAGTAGGCTGACGCCTGTCGAAGCCGCCTCAACCTCATACAGGAGACGCCCCATGAAATTCGAAACCCTTGCCGTCCACGCCGGCTACAAACCCGACCCGGTCACCCGCGCGGTGGCCGTGCCCATTTATCAGACGGTGTCGTACGCCTTCGACGACACCCAGCATGGCGCCGATCTGTTCGACCTGAAGGTTGCCGGCAATATTTACACCCGCATCATGAACCCGACCAACGACGTGCTGGAGCAGCGCGTCGCGGCCCTCGAAGGCGGTGTTGCGGCGCTGACGGTGGCCTCGGGCATGGCCGCCATCACCGCGGCCATTCAAACGCTGGCCGAGGCCGGGGACAACATCGTTTCCAGCAGCCGCCTGTATGGGGGCACCTACAACCTGTTCGCCCACACTTTCCCGCGTCAGGGACTGGAGGTGCGCTTTGCCGATCCGCGCGACCCCGGCAGCTTTGCCCGGCTGATCGACCACCGCACCCGTGCGGTGTTTTGCGAAACCATCGGCAATCCGCTGGGCAATGTGACCGACATCGGCGCCCTCGCCGCCGTGGCACATGCGCATGGTGTGCCGCTGATCGTCGACAACACGGTGCCCTCGCCCTACCTCTGCCGTCCGTTCGAGCACGGTGCGGACATCGTGGTGCACTCCTTGACCAAATACCTCGGCGGCCACGGCAACAGCGTGGGCGGCGCCATCGTCGATTCAGGCAAGTTCGACTGGGCCGCGCACCGCGACCGCTTCAAACTCCTGGTCGAACCCGACGTGAGCTATCACGGCGTGAGCTACACCGCGCAGTTCGGCGCCGCCGCGTTCATCGCCCGCGCCCGCGTGGTGCCCTTGCGCAATATGGGTGCGGCGCTGTCGCCGCTCAACGCTTTCCTCATCCTGCAGGGCATCGAAACCCTGCCGTTGCGCATGGACCGCATCTGCGCCAGCACGCTGCACATCGCCCAGCATCTGCAGAAACATCCGCGCGTGGCCTGGGTGCGTTACGCCGGGCTGGTCGATCACCCCGATCACGATATTGCCCAGCGGCTGATGCATGGCCGGGCTTCGGGCATCCTGAGCTTCGGGCTCAAAGGTGGCAGGCAGGCCGGAGCGCGCTTCCAGGACGCTCTGCAACTGTTCACCCGGCTGGTCAACATCGGAGACTGCAAGTCGCTGGCCTGCCACCCGGCCACGACCACGCATCGCCAGCTCAACGCCCAGGAGCTGGAAGCGGCTGGGGTGAGCGAGGACATGGTGCGGCTGTCGATCGGCATCGAAAACGTGCAGGACCTGATCGCCGACCTCGACCAGGCGCTGGCCGCCAGCGGCGGCTGAGACGCTGCCACTTTTGCGGCTCGCTGTCGTCAAAAACATGGCCTGACGCGTTGAGCACGCACACACTTCTTCAAACTTTCAGGAGAACCTCTCATGTCATCCCTTCCTCCGCAGAACACCGCAGCAACGGGAAAAGGCGTCTGGATCGCGGTTTTCGTCATGGGCGCGGTCATCGTGGCGCTTCTGGCCGCGGTGCTTTACAAGCTCAGCGACAGTTCCGGCAACAAACCTGCGGCTGTGGCCTCCGCGGTGACTGCCCCTGCGAACACCGCCCTGGCCTCAGCGCCGCAGGCTGCGAGCACGCAGACGGCCAACACGGAGGCCAACAATCCGACGAATGGCACACCGGCCACCCAGGCCCAGACGGCGCAAGTCGTGACCCCACCTGCCGCGCCAGCGCCGGTGGTGGCCCCGCAGCCCAAGCCTGTCGTGCGGCAGGCCAAGGCGCCTGAACCTGCCGCTCCGCAACAAATCGCTCCACAACAGTTTGCGCCCCAGCAGTTCGCGCCACAGACTGCGCCCACTGCTCCCGCCGCCCCGCAGCAGCCCGTCTGCAACAACTGCGGCACGGTGACGGCGGTGAATGCAGTGCAGGTGCACTCGCAGCAGAACAACCCCGTGGGCATCATTGCTGGGGGCGTCATCGGTGGGCTGTTGGGCAATCAGGTCGGCGGGGGTGACGGCCGCAAGCTGGCCACGGTGGCGGGCGCCATTGGCGGCGGCATCGCCGGCAACGAAATCGCCAAGCGCGTCGACTCGCAGACGGTGTACGACGTCCAGGTTCGCATGGACGACGGCCAGGTTCGCACCATGCAGCTCAAGGTCGCCCCGCCCGTGGGCCAGCGCGTGCAGATCGGCGCCGATGGCGGGCTGAACCCGATCCAGTGATCGAAGCATGATTTCATACTGGCAACACCCTCTGTTCGCGGGGTGTTGCCACACGACCGACGCCGATTGACGAGAAAGATCAGCCGTTACAAAATGGACTGAACTTTTCGGATTCCCAGCGAACAGAACTGGTGCTGCTGTGGTTCGAGCGCATGCTCAATCCTGTGGCCCTCCAAGTTGCCCGGTAGTCTGCTCCTCAGACTCTCCCCCCGATCCGGGCATTTCCAGCCAGGTGCGCAACGCACCTGGCTTTTTTTTGCGCCATGCCCCTAAAAGAGGCCACGCTTTCACACTTGCGCGAGCGCACGGCGCAGTTGAAGGGCTTCGGCCAGATGGGGCAAGGCAATCGACTGCGACCCGGCGAGGTCGGCAATGGTGCGGGCCAGACGCAGCACCCGATGCGCCTGACGCGACGATGCACCCAGCCGCGTCATGGCCTGGCTCAGAAACGCGCTTGCGGCCGCATCGAGCGCGCACTGTGCATCCAGCGCCGCGCCTTGCAGTTGGGCATTGAGCATGCCCTGCCTGGCGATCTGGATGTCGGCAGCCGCCGCCACGCGCGAGGCGATCTGCGCACTGGTTTCGCCCTGCGGCAACTGCAGCAGGGTTTCCGGGGCGATGGCGCCCACTTCGACCTGGATGTCGATGCGATCGAGCAATGGCCCGGAGATGCGCCCCTGATAGCGCGCGATCTGGTCAGGCGTGCAGCGGCAGGCCCGCGTGGCATGACCCAGGTAGCCGCAGGGGCAGGGATTCATCGCGGCGATCAGTTGAAACTGCGCCGGAAATTCCGCCTGCCGCGCCGCGCGCGAAATGTGGATGCGCCCGGTCTCCAGCGGCTCGCGCAGGCTTTCCAGCACGGACCGGTCGAACTCCGGGAGTTCGTCGAGAAACAGCACGTTATGCGTCGCCAGGGAAATCTCGCCCGGCCGTATCGTCCCCGCTCCGCCACCCACCAGCGCCACCGCCGATGCGGTGTGATGCGGACTGCGGACGAAACGGCGTCCCCACTGCGCCGGGTCGAATCGCCCCACCAGGCTGAGCACCGAGGCGCTCTCCAGCGCCTGCTCGCGCGTCAGCGGAGGCAACAGGCCGACGAAGCGCTGCGCCAGCATCGACTTGCCGCTGCCCGGCGGCCCGACCATGAGCACATGATGCCCACCGGCCGCGGCGATCTCCAGGGCGCGCTTGGCCGCGCTGTGGCCACGCACCTCGGCCATGTCGGGGCCCGTGGAGTGCGCCGGTGCCACGGCACCGGCCGTCACGCGTTGCGCGGCGCCGTCCTGTTCGAGCAGGTAGGCCACGACCTGCAGCAGATCGCGCGCACCTATCACCGTGGATGCCTGCGCCAGCACCGCTTCTTCCGCGCTGGCCTGCGGCAGCACCAGCTTGAGGTCTTCGTGCGCCTCAGGCGCGTGCAGCGTCAGGGCGCAGGCCATCGCCAGAGCCCCTCGCGTGGGTCGCAACTCGCCGGTGAGCGACAACTCCCCGGCGAAGGTGTGCCCGCGAAGCCGCTCGGCAGCGATCAACCCCTGCGCCGCCAGCAGCCCGATGGCGATGGGCAGATCGAACCGGCCCGACTCCTTGGGCAGATCGGCCGGCGCCAGATTGACGACGATGCGCTTGTTCGAGGGAAAGCCCAAGCCGCTGTTGATGAGAGCACTGCGCACCCGGTCGCGCGCCTCACGGACTTCGGCCTCGGGCAGCCCCACGATGGTGAAGCCGGGCAGGCCGGGAGACAGATGCACCTCCACCGTGACCGGCGGCGCCTCCATGCCCAGCAAGGCCCGGCTGGCGACTTGCGCCAGAGACATGCGCGCAGAAATCAGCGCCAGGCGTCTTCCGGCGACGTCGGGGCGGACTGCGCGCCGCTGTCCAGCCGCGCCTGCAATTCGCGCACCTGGGCTTCGAGGGTGTCGATCTGCTGGCGCGCGGCCAGCAGCATGCGCTGCGTGGCATCGAACTCCTCGCGCGTCACCAGATCGAGCCGCCCCGCGGCGGACTGCGCCAGAGCCCGCATATTGCGCTGCGCATCATGCAGCGGCGATTTCTCGATGAGACGACCGAGCTGGTCGAAAAAGGCGGTGTTGCGTTGGCGAAAGCTGTCATTCATGGCCGGACTCCTCAAATGCTTTTGCCGTGCATTGTGACCGATTTTCGCGCGCGCGACCTTGGCTTGCATCTGGATCTGTGCGGCGCCAGCGTGTCGTCATCGCGCATCGAACCGGACAAATACGTCCACATTTGCACCTTATTGGTGCAGATGACCCGATTCGCACCTTGGTGGTGCGAGATGGAAGCCATCTCCACGACATCAAAACGGTGAAAACACCGCGCCAGCCCCGCGCCGCCCTGGCACGAAAGCTGCAAATACTCTCCGGCATTTCATGGTGGGCGTCTTGCCCTGCTGCACTCACAGGAGAAACTTGGATGAACAAAATCGCACTCGCCGCGGCCGTTGCCGCCGTTCTGGTCGGCACCACCGGCGTCGCCTCGGCGCAAACCGCTCCGGCTCCGGCCGCCCCGGCGGCACCCAGCCTGGGCGCCGTTCTCGCCGCCACCCCGGGGCTGAGCGTCACCGGGTATGTGGCTGGAAGCTATACCTACTTCGATACGTCGTCCACACTGCTGCGCGCCTACGACAACAAGACCAATGGCTTCTCTGCCAATCAGGCGGCGGCCACGGTGTCTTATCTGCCCAGCTCCGGGTTCGGCGCCGTCGCTAGTGTCATCGCCGGCAATGATGCCAAGGTGCTCAACGGCAACAACAGTACCTTCTACTTGAACAACGCCTTTGTGCAGTATGCCAACGGCGGACTCACTCTGATGGGCGGCAAGTTCAGTTCACTGGCCGGCTACGAAACCACCAACCCGACGAGCGATTCCACCGTCTCGCGCAGCATCCTGTTCTGGGACATGGAGCCCGGCGCCCTCACGGGTCTGCGCGCCAGCTATGCCGTGTCACCCGCGCTGACGGTGATCGGCGGGGTGAACAACGGCTGGGTCAGCCCGCAGCCGTCCAACACCTCCAAGACCATCGAGCTGGGCCTCACCGGCAGCCCGAGCAGCCTGTTCTCCTACACCGCCGACTACTACCGTGGCCAGTCGCCGTTGTTCGGCGGCTCGACCAATGGCGTGCTGCAACTGCTCGACCTGGTGGGCACCTTCAACGTCAACAGCGCGCTGACCCTGGCGGCCAACGTGGACCTGCTGTCCAAGGATGACGTGCCCCTGGCCAGCGGCGGCACCGGCACCGGCAAGGCCAACGGTCTGGCGCTGTACGCCACTTACGCCCTGACCGACCAGTTTGCCCTGGCTGCACGCGGCGAGTATGTGGACGACAAGGACGGCATGGTGTCGGGCACCAACGGCACCGCCAACAAGCTCAAGGAACTGACCCTGGCGGTCAATTACACCCCCGTGAAGAACGTCAAGCTGTCTGCAGAAGTCCGCCAGGACAAGTCGGACACCGCCATTTTCACCAAGAAGGACGGCACCCCCACGACCAAGCAGAGCTCGGTCGAGCTGATGGCCGTTTACTCGTTCTGACCCTTGGCCATCGAATCCACTGAAGGAGCCACCATGAAAATGATCACGGCCATCATCAAGCCGTTCAAGCTCGACGAGGTGCGCGAAGCCTTGTCGGGCATCGGGGTGACGGGCATCACCGTCACCGAAGTCAAGGGTTTCGGTCGGCAAAAAGGGCATACCGAGTTGTACCGCGGTGCCGAATACGTCGTCGATTTCCTGCCGAAGGTGAAGATCGAGGCGGCGGTGCCGGAAGCCCTGGCCGAGCGCACCATCGAAGCGATCGAAACCGCCGCGCGCACCGGCAAGATTGGCGACGGCAAGATTTTTGTCTCCGCCCTCGAACAGGTCGTGCGCATCCGCACCGGCGAGACCGGCGGCGACGCCCTCTGAACACCGCCCTCCCAGAAAGGTCTTCAACATGAAAAAATTTCTCGCCTCCGTCGCGCTCAGCCTGGTCGCACTGACCACGGCAGCGCCCGTATGGGCTCAGGTGGCAAGCAGCCCGGCTTCGACCTCAGCCCCAGCCGCAGCGCCCGCCGCCGCACCAGCGCCCGCGCCTGCAGCCGCGCCGGCCGCTGCGCCTGCCGCTCCCAATCCTGCGGCCTTCATCAACTCCGGCGACAACGCCTGGATGCTGACCTCCACCGCGCTGGTGCTGATGATGACCATTCCCGGTCTGGCGCTGTTCTACGGCGGCATGGTGCGCAAGAAGAACGTGCTGGCCACGCTGATGCAGAGCTTCGCCATCACCTGTCTGGTCACGGTGCTGTGGATGATCATCGGCTACAGCCTGGCCTTCACCCCGGGCAACGGGTTCATCGGCGGATTGAGCCGGTTCTTCCTCAATGGCATGGGCCTGGACGCGGCCAACCCGCTGGCGCCGACCATTCCCGAATCCACCTACATGACCTTCCAGATGACCTTCGCCATCATCACCCCGGCGCTGATCGTGGGGTCGTTCGCCGACCGCATGAAGTTCTCGGCCCTGCTGTGGTTCATGGGCATCTGGCTGCTTGCCGTGTACGCCCCGATCGCTCACATGGTGTGGGGTGGCGGCTTCCTCGGTGGTGACGGCGTGCTCGACTACGCTGGTGGCACCGTGGTGCACATCAACGCAGGTATCGCCGGTCTGGTGGCCGCGCTGGTGATGGGCAAACGCGTGGGCTACGGCAAGGAGGCCATGCCGCCGCACAACCTGGTGCTGACCATGATCGGTGCCTCGCTGCTGTGGGTAGGCTGGTTCGGCTTCAACGCCGGTTCCGCCGTGGCTGCGAGCGACCGTGCCGGCATGGCCATGGCCGCCACGCAGATCGCCACCGCCGCAGCCGCGCTGGGTTGGATGTTCGCCGAGTGGATCGCTCGTGGCAAACCCACCATCCTGGGCATCACCTCCGGCGCGGTGGCCGGTCTGGTGGCCATCACCCCGGCGTCCGGCTTCGTCGGCCCTGGCGGAGCGCTGGCCATCGGTATCGCCGCCGGCGTGATCTGCTTCTGGACCGCGGTCTACATGAAGGAAATGATCGGCTATGACGACTCGCTCGACGCCTTTGGCGTGCATGCCATCGGCGGCATCATCGGCGCCATGCTCACCGGCGTGTTCGCGGTCAAGGCCATCGGCGGCACCGCCGGCGCGCTGGAAGGCAATATGGCCCAGATCCTGATCCAGGCCAAGGGCGTGGGCTTCACCATCGTCTACGACGCCATCGTCACCTTCGTCATCCTCAAGATCATCGACATGGTCATCGGTCTGCGCGTCACCGAAGAGCAGGAACGCGAAGGTCTGGACATCAGCCTGCACGGCGAGCAGGTGCTGTAACGGGGTTTTTTCTTCCGGACGGTCTGGCGGCGACTGCGTGCCGCCGGATCGGAAGGCGTCTCCTCATCCCTTCCCCGGGATGTTCCCACCGCCCCCTCGGGGGCGGTTTTTTTTCGTCCAGGGAATAATCGCCGCACCAGGCCGTCCATGCAGCATCCCCACCCCAAACGGAGCTGACGATGAACACCGCAACCCGCCTGACCCCCACCCTCGCCGCCGCGGCACTGGCCCTTTCGGCCCTCTGGATCGCGCCTTCGGCCTACGCCGACACCCCCACCGAGGCCGCCCGGGCACACATCGAGGCGATTGCCGCGGGCAACGTGGATGCCATCACCGCCAGCTATGGCCCGAACGCCGTGCTCGAGTGGGTCGGCGGTCCGCTGGACGGTCGCTACGCTGCGACCGACGCCATCAAGACCACCTGGACCAAGTTCACCAAGGCCAACGGCCCGCTGAAAGCAGACATCACCCATCTGCAGGAGGCTGCCAATCCCAAGGGCGCCACCGTCACGGCCGATGTCGTGTTCCAGGGCAAGACGGCGATTCCGGTGCGCTATGTGCTCACCTATCGCGATGGCAAGCTGGTCGATGAAATCTGGCAGATCGACCCCAAACTCGCCAGCAAAGGCGGATACTGACCACAACCACCGCACGCCCACCCTCGAACCCGCCCCGTCATGGCCGACCGCCATCAACTGCTGACCGAGCAGATCCCGCATCTGCGGCGCTATGCCCGGGTGCTCCATGCGGGCCGCATGGCCGACGCCGACGATCTTGTGCAGGACACGCTGGAGCGCGCCGTCAACAAATGGGGGCTCTGGCGAGGCGTGGGTAGTGTGCGGCCCTGGCTGTTCTCCATCATGCACAACCTGTTCGTCGATCAGTGCGCCGTTCGCCAGGCGCAGACCACGCAGGCGCTGGACGACCTGCCCGATGGCGCCCTTCCGGTGCAGGCGGCCGACCAGGAGCTTCGCCTTGAGGCCCTCGAACTCCTGGCCGCCCTGCAGCGTCTTAGCGTGCCCTTGCGCGAGGTGTTGTTGCTAGTTGCGGTGGAAGGGCTCAGCTATGCCGAGACGGCCAAAGCTCTCAGCGTGCCCACCGGCACCGTGATGTCCCGCCTGTCGCGCGCGCGCACTCAGCTTTGGCAACTCACCAGCGGTGAAGGAGCGCAGCGCCCAGCGCTGCGCGTCATCGAGAGTCAAAGGAGTGTGGGATGAGTCCGCAACGTCCCGACCGCGACACCCTCATGGCCTATGCCGACGGCCAACTCGACGACACCCGCCATGCCGAGGTCGATCGCTATCTGGAACACGAAGCGCGGCTGACTCAGACGGGCGAACAGGCTTATCCGGGCGCGCACACCTCGGTGCGTGCCGAGATCGCCGCCCTGCAGGCGCAAAACCTGGCGCTGCGCGAGGCGCTCGCCCCCTTGCTCGACGAACCTGTGCCCGCGCGACTGTTGCAGCCTCTCGCGCCGCCCGCGCGCCCTTGGGTGCGCGCGGCGGCGGTGGCGTTGTGGATCGGCGTGGGCGCGGTGGCGGGCAGCCTGATCACCCGCGAATCGCAGCAAGACGACGCCGTGGCCACCGCGCAGAACGAAGGCATGCAGCACTTCGTGCGTCAGGCCGAACTCGCCTATGCCGTCTACACCCCGGACGCGCGCCGACCGGTGGAAGTGCGCGAGGAAAGCGATCTGACCACCTGGCTTTCACGCCGCCTGCAGCGCCCCATTGTGGCGCCCGACGCCCTGCCTGGCGGCCTGGTGCTCATGGGCGGACGCCTGCTGCCCGGCATGCCGGGCAAACCCGCCGCACAACTCATGTACCAGGACGCTCAAGGCCACCGCGTCACGGTCTATCTGCGCGGCATGGCCAGGCCCACCGCCGAGACGTCCTTCCGCATCGTCACCGGCAAACATATGTCCACTTTTTACTGGGTGGATCGCCAATGGGGCTACGCGCTGACCGGTGATCTGCCCCGCGCCCAACTGCTGGACGCTGCTCGCGCGCTCTATCAGCGCTACACCGCTGACGACCCGGCACAGCCGGCCCCCACCGCTGCGCCCCAAGCCTGACCTGACGGCGCCCCTTTCGATGTCCCTCGCCTCGCAGACCGATGCTCCGGCGTCGATTGGCCGGGGTTTTCTCAACCTTCAGGAGTGCACATGACCCAACCCACCTCACCCAAGCCTAACGCCACCCGCCGCGCCCTGTTGCGCAGCAGTCTGCTCAGCGCCGGATGGCTGCTGGCCTCGGCCACGCCGCTGGCCCTTGCGGACAAGACCCCGTCGCTCAAGGTCTACGGCCCTGGCGGCCCTGCGCCCGCCATGCACGAGGCCGCCGAAGCGTTCGAAAAGGCCACGGGCATCAAGGTCGACGTCACGGCCGGCCCGACGCCGAAGTGGATCGACGCCGCCCGGGCCAACGCCGACCTGATCTATTCAGGCTCGGAAACCATGATGAGCGACTTTGTCACCGCCATGAATGGCCAGATCGACAGCGCCGATGTCATTCCGCTCTACCTGCGGCCGCTCTCCATCCTGGTGCGGCCGGGCAACCCCAAGCACATCACCGGCTTCAAGGACCTGTTGCAGCCCGGCGTCAAGGTGCTCGTGGTCAACGGCGCCGGACAGAACGGCGTGTGGGAAGACGCCGCTGGCCGCCTGGGCGACATCCGCACGGTGCGTGCGCTGCGCAAGAACATCGTCGCCTATCCGGGCAACAGCGCGCTGGCCCGCCAGGCCTGGATCGACCAGCCCGACATCGATGCCTGGTTGATCTGGAACATCTGGCAGGTCTCCAACCCCAAGCTGGCCGACCAGGTCGCCGTGGAAGAGCCTTATCGCATCTACCGCGATACCGGCATCGCCCCGACCGCACGCGGCAAGCAGCAGCCCGCGTCGCAGCAGTTCATCGCCTTTCTGCAAAGCCCGCAAGGCGCGGCAATCTTTCAGCGCTGGGGCTGGATGACGCGCGGCGCCTGATCGCGGCTCGCCCCCGCCCGAGCACAACCTCGCGGGCTCTGTAAGAATCGGGGATGTCCATGCATTCCCCATCAGAACAATGATCCCGCATCTCATCACGTCCTCGGGCGATCCCGTCCTCGAACTCGAACAGCGCATCCTCGAGGCGCAACCGGCCATCGAACGCTGGTTCCGCCTCGAATGGATGGAACACACCCCGCCGTTCTACAGCTCGGTCGATCTGCGCAATGCCGGCTTCAAGCTCGCGCCGGTCGACACCAATCTGTTCCCCGGCGGCTTCAACAATCTGTCGCCGGACATGATGCCGTTGGCGGTGCAGGCCGCCATGGCCGCGATCGAGAAAATCTGCCCCGAGGCCAAGAACCTGCTGGTCATTCCCGAGAACCACACCCGCAACACTTTCTACCTGGAAAACGTCGCCACCCTGATGCGCATCTTCCGCCAGGCGGGGCTGAACGTGCGCCTGGGTTCGCTCGACGAGGCCGTGACCGAACCCATGCATCTCAAGCTGCCTTCGGGCGGCGAGCTGGTGGTCGAGCCGCTGATCCGCAACAAGCTGCGCCTGGGCCTGAAAGACTTCGACCCCTGCACCATCCTGCTCAACAACGATCTGTCGGGGGGCATTCCGCCCATCCTTCAGGGCCTGCATGAGCAGTACCTGCTGCCGCCGCTGCATGCGGGCTGGGCGGTGCGGCGCAAGTCCAACCATTTCCATGCCTATGACGATGTGGCGAAGAAGTTCGCCAAGCTCATCGGCGTGGACCCGTGGATGCTCAATCCCTACTTCGCCCAGTGCGGCAAGATCAACTTCCACGAGCGTCATGGCGAGGACTGTCTGGTCGGCGCGGTGGACAGCGTGCTCACCAAGGTGCGCAAGAAGTACAAGGAATACGGCATCCAGGAAAAGCCCTTTGTCATCGTCAAGGCCGACGCCGGCACCTACGGCATGGGTGTGATGACCGTGCGCGACCCCAGCGAGGTCAAAGACCTCAACCGAAAGACGCGCAACAAGATGAGCGTGGTCAAGGAAGGCCTGGAGGTCAGCGAGGTGCTGGTGCAGGAAGGTGTGCCCAGCGTCGAACGCCTGCAGGAAGCGGTGTGCGAGCCGGTGGTGTACATGATGGACCGCTATGTCGTCGGCGGCTTCTACCGCGTGCACGCCGACCGCGGACCCGACGAGAACCTCAACGCCCCCGGCATGCACTTCGTGCCGCTGGCTTTCGAGGAACAGTTCAACGTCACCCATCCCGAGGCCGCCCCCGGCACCAACGGGCCGAATCGCTTCTACATGTACGGCGTCATCGCCCGGCTGGCCATGGTGGCCGCCAGCTACGAGCTGGAGCGCACCGACCCCGAAGTCGAAATGGGCTGAGTCAGTCATGCAACTGCTGTTCATCGCCGACCCGATCGCGTCCTTCAAGATCTACAAGGACACCACCTTCGCCATGATGCGCGAGGCGCAGGCACGGGGCCATGTGCTCTGGGTTTGTGAAACGGCCGATCTGCATTGGAGGGGGGGAGCCCCCACGCTTGCCGCTGACGCGGCTGCGCTGCCCCCCGAGGGGGCCCACCCCGCCTTGGGGCGGCCCGGCGGCGGGGTGATCGCTGCCCCCACGCCTGCCGCGGACGCAGCACCCGTCACCGCCGTCTGCCGCCGCATCGAACTCACCGGGGCAGCGTCGGGTCACGATTGGTATCGCGTGCTCGACCAGCGCCCGCTGGCCTTGCGCGATGTCGATGCGGTGCTGATGCGCAAGGATCCGCCCTTCGACAGCGAATATTTCTACGCCACCCATCTGCTGCAGCAAGCCGAGCGCGAGGGCGCTGCGGTGTTCAACAGCCCCCGGGCGCTGCGCGACCACCCAGAGAAACTCGCCATTCTGGAGTTTCCGCAGTTCATCACGCCCACCCTGGTCAGTCGCCGCGCGGCCGAGATCAAGGCCTTCTACGCCGAGCATGGCGACGTGATTCTCAAGCCGCTCGACGGCATGGGCGGCACGGGCATTTTTCGCCTGCGTCAGCAGGCCGATGGCAGCCCCGATCCCAACCTCAACGTGGTGATCGAAACCCTCACCGCGGGCGGCGCCACCACCATCATGGCGCAACGCTTCGTGCCCGCCATTGCGCAGGGCGACAAGCGCGTGCTGATCATCGACGGCGAGCCCGTGCCCTACTGCCTGGCGCGCATTCCGCAGGGCGGCGAGACGCGCGGCAATCTGGCCGCCGGTGGCCTGGGCGTGGCGCAGCCGCTGTCCGACACCGACTGGACCATCGCCCGCGCGCTCGGCCCGGTGCTGGCTGCGCGCGGCCTGCTGCTGGTGGGCATCGACATCATCGGCGACCGTCTCACCGAGATCAACGTCACCAGTCCCACCTGCTTTCAGGAAATCACCCAGCAGAGCGGCTGCGACGTGGCCGCGCGTTTCATCACGGCGTTGGAGGCAGCCGTCGCCCGGCGCCGCGGCCATTGACTTCGGGACGGCACGCTGGGCGACAATCCGCCCATCATGTCGCTACCGCAAACCCGCTCCGCGCGCACCCTGATGGCGGCCCTGCTGCTGGCCCTCGCCGGGGTCACGGCGGCCCTCTATCTCGCCCTGCATCAGCCCTGGCTGGGGATGACGCTCTCGCCTCGCGCCGACCCTTACAGCCCGGGCATTCTGGTCACGAGCGTCGACCTCGACGGCCCATCGGCCGCCATCAACCCCGGCTCACGCCTGCTGTCGATCGCCGGCGCAGGGCAGCGCGTCGAGTTGCAGGCCCGCGACCTGATCGAGGAACCCGACTTCTTCGAAAGCTATGACGAGGTCGAGAACTTCTTCCGGCGCCAGACCCGCATCGCCGCGCTGCAGGCCAAGCCCCTGGTGCTGAGCTGGCGCGATCCGGCCGGGCAGATCATCGAGGCGCCGATCACCCCGCGGCGAGACCGGCCGCTGGCGAGCCTGCCCTTCGTTTTCTGGTTCCAGCTGATCTGCGGCGGCGGCGCCCTGCTCGTCGGCGCCTGGGTGTACGCCCTCAAGCCCAAGAGCTGGCCGGGGCGGCTTCTGGCGCTGTCCGGCTTGATGTTCCTGCCCAACACCTATTCGGCGGCGATCTACAGCACCCGCGAGCTGGCGCTGCCCGGCGGCCTGTTCGAGGTGCTGTCGGCCATCAACCACCTCGGCGGACTCGGCTTCGGCGGCGCGCTGGCCGCGCTGTTCATGGTGTATCCGACGCGGCTGGCACCACCCCAATGGCTCTGGCCCGTGCCCCTGATCATCGTCGGCTGGTGGGCCGCCGATGTGATGCGCCTCACCCCCGACGTGAGCTGGGGCGTGCGCATTCCGCTGCTGATCGAAATCCTGCTCGCGGTCGGGCTGGCCGTGGTGCAGTGGCGCCGCAGTGCCATGCGGGCCGCCGACCGCGCCGCACTGCGCTGGTTCATTCTGTCGGCCATGGCGGGCACCTTCACCTTCGTCGTGTTCACCTTCGGGTCGCGGATGTTCGGGGTGTTTCCGCCCATGCAACAGGGCTACGCCTTCGGCTTCTTCCTCGCCATGTATCTCGGTCTGGCACTGGGGGTGGGGCGCTACCATCTGTTCGATCTCGATCGCTGGGCCTACCGGCTGCTGTTGTGGGTGCTCGGACTGGGGCTGATCGTCGTGCTCGACATGCTGCTGGTGCTGCTGCTGAACTGGCGCCACGAAACCTCGCTACTGCTCACCCTGCTACTTGCCGGCCTGCTGTATCTGCCGATGCGGCAATGGCTCTGGACCCGCATGATGCAGGGCGAGCTGCCTCCCATCGACCGGCTGCTGCCCGAGATCATTTCGGTGGCCTTTACCGCGCAGACCCTGGAGCGCGAGCGACGCTGGCTCGGCCTGCTCGACAGACTCTATCAACCGCTGCACAACCTGCCGCTACCCCCCACAGACTCTGACACCACCATCGGCCTCGCGCAAGACGGCATGGAGCTGCGCGTTGCCTCAGCGGGCGGCATGAGCGCCCGGCGTCTGCAGGGGCGCAGCGCGGGGCAGCGTCTGTTCACGACCACCGACGCCGAACTGGCAACCTCGCTCGTGACCCTGCTCAACCAGGCCGCCGCGGGCCGAGATGCGCTCGAAACCCGGGTGCAGCAGGAACGCGACCGTATCGCCAGCGACCTTCATGACGACATCGGCGCCAAGCTGCTCACCCTGCGGCACCTGGTGCATGGCGAGCGTGAGCAGGCCATGCTGATGGCCACCATCGATCAGCTTCGGGCCATCGTGCGCGGCCTGCAGCATCATGTACAGCCCTGGGACGATTTCGCCGCCGATCTCCGCTCCGAAATCGCGCAGCGCCTGGCCGCTGCCGGCATGGAGCTCGACTGGCCGCCCCCCCTGATTGGCGGCCTGGCCTCCGCGCCACTTCAGCGCGGCACCGATGCCGGTGACCCCGCGCAGGACGCGGCGCTGCAATACCACCTTCGCGCCCTGCTGCAGGAAGCGGTGAGCAACGCCATCCGACATGCCCACGCCAGCCGCGTCAGCCTGCGACTGACGGTGCAAGACGATAGACAGATGCGCGTGGAGATCCGCGACGACGGCATCGGCATCGACCCGCAGCGCCCCGCCACGGGCCATGGCCTGACCAGCATGCAGATCCGCGCCCGCGCCCTGGGCGGTCGCATCGACTGGCACAGCAACCCCGGCCCCTTCCCGGCCTCATCGGCGCCGACCGGCGATGAGGCTAAACCAGCAGCCCCGCCGGGCATCGGCACCCTGGTGGAACTGGTCTTTCCGCTGCGGACCGAGCTGCTTTGACCCCCGATAACCCGACTCGAACACGGGAAGTCACCGATTCGTCACACCGCCGCAGACTCGCCGTCGCACAATCGGTGCGCCGGAGATGGGTTTAACCCAGATGGTCCATGAGGCGGCGCTTCGCGCCTGCATGGGCGCTGGCGGTCGGCTTGGGGCGTCTTTGCCCCCGCGCTTCGCGCCCATAGCTTGGGCTATGGGCTTGTCGCCCGGGGTCAAATCCATCCCCAATCCGCCTCGCCATCATCCCATGCCCTAATGAACAATCTGGGTTCAATTCGTTATACATTTTCCCTAACTGTCCGATGAAAACAATCCATTGGATCAATCTCCGCGTTTTCCCTAGACTTCTTCCTCAACGGCGCTGTTGCCGGATGTTTTTTTCCAACCACAAGGACCTCAACCATGGAACAAACCAACGAAACCATCGGCCTTCCCCGTCTGAATGAACCCGCACCGAATTTCACGGCCAAGACCACCCATGGCGATCGCACCCTGGCTGACTACAAAGGCAAGTGGCTGATCCTGTTCTCCCACCCGGCCGACTTCACCCCGGTGTGCACCACCGAGTTCATGGGCTTCGCCCGCAACTACGACAAGTTCAAGTCCATGAACTGCGAGCTGCTCGGCCTGTCGATCGACTCGATCTTCGCTCACCTGGCTTGGGTGCGTTCCATCAAGCAGCACTTCGGCGTGGACATTCCCTTCCCCATCATCGAAGACCTGAAGATGGACGTGGCCCGTGCCTACGGCATGATCCACCCCGGCGCCGCCGACACCCAGGCCGTGCGCGCCACCTTCTTCATCGACCCCAACGGCATCCTGCGCGCCATGGTGTACTACCCCATGAGCAACGGCCGCTCGATCGACGAGTTCGTGCGTCTGCTGCAAGCGCTGCAGACCAGCGACAAGCACGGCGTGGCCACGCCGGAAGCCTGGTGCCCGGGCGACAAGGTCATCGTGCCGCCGCCCAAGACCACGGCCGCCGCGGAAGAGCGTGTCACCGAAGGGCCCAAGCAGGGCATGGAAGTGACCGACTGGTACTTCACCAAGAAGTCGATCTGAGCCATTCAGGCCGGTGAAGGGGTTGCCTGAAAGGGCGGCCCATCGAACGCCTCCACGGAAAGCCCCGTGGAGGCGTTTTTTCGTCCGCATTGCCATAAACTGCGGCGCATGGATGCAACGGTCAGCGCTTCGCCCCCTGCCACGTCGGGGCAGAAAATTCCGGTCTCCGTGCTGGTGGTGATTCACACCCCGGCGCTCGAGGTTCTGTTGATCGAGCGCACGCAGCAACCGGGCTTCTGGCAGAGCGTGACCGGCAGTGTCGATGCGCTGGACGAGCCGCTGGCCGCCACCGCCGCGCGCGAAGTCGAGGAGGAAACCGGCATCCGCATCGGTGGCGCGGGCGTGCCGGCCGCCGCGCTGCGCGACTGGCATCTGGCCAATGTGTACGAAATCTATCCGCTGTGGCGTCATCGTTACCCGGCGGGGGTGTGGAAAAACACCGAACATGTGTTCAGCCTGGAAGTGCCTTCGGGCACCCCGGTCACCCTGGCCGCGCGCGAGCATCGCGCCCAGGTCTGGCTGCCCTGGCATGAGGCGGCGCCGCGCTGTTTCTCGGCGTCCAACGCCGACGCGATCCGCCAGCTTCCACGCCGCCTGGCGCGCACCTGAACCACCGCACCATGGAACTGCGTGTCGCCTCCTACAACATCCACAAGGGCGTGCTCGGGCACGGCCCGGCCAAACGCGCCAGCATCCTCGAATTGCAGACGGCGCTGCAGGGGATGGAAGCCGATCTGGTCTTTCTGCAGGAAGTGCAGTTTCTGCATCAGCGCCACGCCAGTCGCCTGACTGGCTGGCCTGCGCTGCCGCAGCACGACTTTCTGGCGCAGGCGCTGGGCATGCACGCGGCCTACCGCACCAATGCCTGCACGCGGCATGGCGAGCATGGCAATGCGCTGTTGTCGCGCTACCCCATCATCGGCATCGACCACTGCGATGTCTCGGATCACCGCTTCGAGCAGCGCGGCCTGCTGCATGTGCAGGTGGCGCTGCCCAAGGGCGGGCCGCTGCATTGCATCGTGGTGCATTTCGGGCTGTTCGCGGTCAGCCGTCAACGCCAGACCGATCGCCTGCTCGACTACATCGCCGCCCGCGTGCCCGAGAAGGCCGCCCTCATCGTCGCCGGTGACTTCAACGACTGGCACGGCCGCATCGGCCCGCAGTTGCTGCGGCAGCATCTGGTGGACGTGAGCGAGCCGAAGGTCAAGACCAACGGCAAGACCTCCTGGCGCAACCGGGTGCGCACCTACCCCGCGCGCCTGCCGCTTATGCCGCTTGACCGCATCTACGCCCGCGGGCTGACGGCCAGCGAGATCGGCCTGGGCTGGGGCCGCGCCTGGGCCCGGCTGTCCGACCACGCCCCGCTGCTGGCCGCGCTGCGCTGCGACCTGCCCGACTGCCCCGAAGCCGCCTTGCCCGAGACGGCCGATCTGGCCGACCTGGGCAACAGGCTGGGCAGCCCTGCCTGAGCATGCCGCCCGACCCAGCGTCCGCGCCGGACGACCTCCCGCTCGACTGGGTTGCGGGCGCAGCCCCGCGCCTCTTGCCCTACGGCAGCGCGCTGTTTCCGGCGATGCGTCAGGCCATCGAACAGGCGCGCGAGAGTATCTGGCTGCAGACCTACATCTTCCACACCGACGAAGCGGCCATGGGCATCGTCGCCGCGCTTTGCGACGCGGCACGGCGAGGCGTGCAGGTGCGGGTGCTGGTGGATGGCCTGGGCTCGCATCGCAGCATCGAGACGCTCTCCACCCACTTCACGGAAGCCGGGGTGGAGTTCATGGTGTTCCGCCCCTGGCGCCGGTGGCTCGACATCGTGCAGCGCGGGCGCTGGCGACGTCTGCACCGCAAGCTCTGCGTGGTCGATGCCCACGCCGCATTCATCGGCGGCATCAACATCATCGACGACCGCTACGACCTGCACCACGGCTGGAGCGCCGAGCCCCGGCTGGACTACGCGGTGCAATACCACGGTCATCTCGCTCGCCAGACGCAATGGGCCATGCAGCGCCTGTGGCTGCGCACCGTGCTCACCGGCAGCCTGCAAAGACGGCTGCGCAACATGCCGGGCCCCGGCGTGTTCGACACCTCACCCAATCAGCGCGCCTACTGGCAGGAGCTGCTGGACTGGGGCAGCGCCGTGCCCGACCTGCACGAGGAAGACGGCGGCCCATTGCGCCTGGACGCCCCGCCGCCCCTTGGCGCAGCCGCTTCGCCACCGGCAGCCTTGCAGAGCGCCGACACCAGCCTGGCCACCCTGGTGGTGCGCGACAATTTTTCGCGGCGCCGCGCCATCGAGCGCAGCTACATCCACGCAATTCATAGCGCCCGCAGCCGCGTGCTCATCGTCACGCCCTACTTCTACCCGGGACGGGAGTTTCGCCAGGCACTCAAAGCCGCCGCCGCTCGCGGCGTGCGCGTCGAGCTCTTGCTGCAGGGACGCGTGGACTACCGCATGGCAGCCTGGGCAGCCCGAGCCCTTTACGGCGAAATGCTGCGCGCTGGGGTGCACATCTTCGAGTACACCCCGGCCTTTCTGCATGCCAAGGTCGCCGTGGTCGACGACAGTTGGGCCACCGTGGGCAGTTCCAACATCGACCCGCTGTCGCTGCTGGTCAACCTGGAGGCCAACCTGGCCGTGCGCGACCCCGCCTTCGTGCGCGAACTGGGCGCCCATGTCGAGCAACAACTCGCCCGCTCGCTGCCCATCAACACGCCAGACCGCCTGCGCACGCGGGCGCCGTGGTGGCTCAAGCCCTTCGTGGCGGTTGCAGCCCGCGCCTTCGTCGCCTTGGCCGGCGGGGTGCGCAACGAATACTGACCCTGCGTTGACAGGCCCTACCCACAGACCCGATTGCGGCCCGCGGCCTTGGCACGGTAGAGGGCCTGGTCGGCGCGCACCAGCACGTCGGCGGTGCGGCGGTCGTCGGGGCGTCGCTGGGTCAGGCCTATGCTCACCGTCAGCGCCAGCGAGGCGTCCCCGGGCAGATCGAGCGCTTGGGCGCTGACGGCCAGGCGCAGCCTCTCGGCGATCTGCAACGCCTCGGCCTCATCGGCGCCGTCGAGAATCAACAGGAATTCCTCGCCGCCCAGCCGCCCAAAGAAATCGCGGCTGCGCTTTTCCCGGCTGATGATTCGGGCAAAGCCGGACAGCACCTCGTCGCCCGCGGCGTGGCCGTAACCATCGTTGACCTGCTTGAAGTGATCGAGGTCGAGCAGCAGTACCGAGAACGGTGCGCCGCGTTGCAACAACTGTTCAAGAATCGCCAGCACACTGCGCCGGTTGTGAATGCCGGTGAGGCTGTCGAAGGTCGCCAGGTGTTCGAGCCTGCGCTCCAGCGCCTTGCGCTCGCTGATGTCGCGCCAGATGCCTTCGACCCCGGCATACTGGCCCTGCTCGTCGCGCAAGGCCCGCGTGCTGATGGAGATATCGATGATCACGCCGTCCTTGCGCCGCATCCGCCCTGGAAAATCGTGCACCGAGCCGTGCTTCTTGATCTCGGCCACGAGGGCGTCGCGTTCCGACAGATCGGGATAGAACGCCGCAGCGGGCAGGCCGATGATTTCCTCGGCGGAATAGCCCAGCACGTTCTTCACCGCCGGGCAGACGTAGCGGGTGATGCCCTGCGCATCGGTGCGGTAGAACACATCCTGCATGGTGTTCATCATGCGCTGAAAGTCTTCGTCAGTCTGGCGCAGTTGCTGCTCCATCGCGGCGCGCTCGGTCATGTCGAGAAAGCTCGCCAGCACCGCCGTCTGGTCGCCTAGTTGCAGCGTGGCGCTGCTCATGGCCACGATCAGCGGCTCGCCGCCGCAGGTGTAGACGCGGATTTCGGTGACGGGGTTGACGCCGCCGCCTTCCGCATGGCGCAGTCGCGCCAACGAACGGTGCAGATCGAGAGGATGGATGAAATCCTGCACCGACTTGCCCACCACATCGCCGGGCTGTTGCGCGCCCAGCAGCCGCAACGCCGCAGCATTGGCATAACGCACGGTATTGCCCACCAACAAGGCGACGCAGGCTGGTAAATGCTCGATCCAGTCTGCATTTGGCAAAACGGGGGGCTCGGTTTCCGTCACGGTGGCCTCGAAAGGCAGGGCGTGGGTCATGGGCAGGACTTCATAGACGGCCAGACAGCGTAGCACCGCCCGCCCCGCCACGGCGGGCATATGCCTTGCGGTTGGATGCGCATGACAACTCTGTATTTCCGTTTTGACCGCCGGACTTCCAGAATGCCCTGCATGAACACACCCACCTCCACCCCTTCGCCGTCAGCGCACCGCATCGCACGGCGCTCTGTCTGGTCGAGGCTTTGCCGCGCTTGCGCGCTCGGCTGGTTTCTCGCCGCCTGGGCGCTGCAGCAGGGCGTCGGCGCGGCGCCCGCCCATCAGGCAGAGGCGCAGACCTTCGGCCCGCTGATCTCGGCCACCGCGCTGGCGGCGCAACGCGCCCAGGTGCGCATCATCGACCTGCGCGACATGGCCAGCGAACCGCATGTCGCGCACATCCCGGGCGCGCTGCCCGCGCCCTATGCCGACTGGCGTGGTCCGGCGAGCAATCCGGGGCAGCTCCGGCCGCTGGCCGAGTTCACCGCCCTGGTGCGCCGCCTGGGACTGACCGCCGAGACCCCCGTTGTGCTCGTCGCCAGCGGTAGCGACCCCAGCGACTTCGGAGCGCCGGCCCGCGTGTACTGGACGCTCAAGTGGCTGGGTCTGAAGCATCTCGCCATTCTCAACGGCGGCATGACCGCCTGGCTGGCCGCCGGCCTGTCCCTCACCCGCGAGCCCACGCCCCCCGCCGCACCCAGCGCGTTCACGCCCCAGCTCGACGGCGCCCTGCTCGCGACCCGAGCCGAGGTGGCGCAGGACCTGGCCCGCCCCGGCACCCTGCTGCTGGACGCGCGTCCCCGGGCCTTTTACCTGGGCCGCGAAAAGGCGCCAATTGCACGCTGCCCCGGCACCCTGCCCGGCGCGCTTGATTTCGACAATCTGCGCTGGTTCGAGCAAGGAAGCGCCGCCTTGCCCGATACGGCAACGCTCGAACGCGTCGCTCAAACCCTGCCGCAGCCCCTGGCCGCAGCACCGAGCGCTGAAGTGGTCTCGTTCTGCAACACCGGCCACTGGGCGGCGACCAACTGGTTCGTGCTGTCGCAGGTGCTGCACCGCCCGCATGTCGCGCTCTATCCCGGCTCCATGGTGGACTGGTCGCGCGCCGACGCGCCCATGGCGCATGTGCCCACCCGCCTGCAACAGCTCTGGCAGCAACTGGAACAGACATGGCAAGCGCTCTGAGCCCGGCGGGAAGCCGCACCGCAGCGGCGCAGGTGGCCCTTCCGGCTCAACGACGTCTGACCTGCAGCCTGCTGATCGGCTGCGGCCTGCTCGGGTTTGCCGCCATCACCTGGCTGGTCGGATGGAGGCAAGGCCTGCTCTGGCTGATCGGTCTGGGCTACGGCATGTTGCTCGCAGCGGCGGCCTTCGGCTTCACCACGGGATGGAGGGTGTGGATCACCCGCCGCGACCCCAAAGGTCTGTGGGCGCAGTTCGTCGGCATCACGGTGGCCATGCTCATCAACGTGCCGCTGCTGGCCGCGCATCCTGAACTGCAAGGCGCCGACGGGCCGCTTTCCATCAGTCTGCTGGTGGGCGCTTTCGTGTTCGGCGCGGCCATGCAGGTGGCCGATGGTTGTGGCTCGGGCACCTTGTACAAGGCCGGTCTGGGCCATCCGGTGAGCCTGGCGGTATTGCCCGCCTTCGTCTTCGGCAGCTTTCTCGGCGCCGCCCAGCTTCCCGCCTGGCTGTCGCTCGGCGCGCTGCCGCCGGTCGATCTGGTGCACCGGCTCGGAGCCACGCAAACGCTGATCGTCCAGCTTGCGGCCCTGGCCCTGCTGGCCGCGCTGCTGGGGCGGTTTCGCAGTGCGCAGCCTTCGCGCTGGAAGGGGCCAGCAGTGTGGTGGGCCGCCATCGGGCTGGGGCTGCTGGCCGCCGCCAATCTGGTGGTCGCGGGACAGCCCTGGGGCATCGTCTACGGCCTGGGGCTGTGGGGCGCCAAGATCGTGCAGGCCCTGGGCGTCGATCTGAGCGGCAACGCGTTCTGGGGTCTGCCTGCGCAGCAGGCCCAACTGCACGCCACGGTGCTGGCCGACAACACCAGCGTCACCGACCTGGGCTTGCTGCTGGGCGCGCTCATCGCTGCGAGTTGGCACGGCAAGGCCAACCCGGCGGTGAGGCTGCCCGCGCGGCAATGGCTGGCCAGCATCGCCGCCGGGCTGCTGCTGGGCTACAGCTCGCGCCTGGCCTTCGGCTGCAATGTGGGGGCGTATTTTTCGGGCATCGCCACCGGCAGCCTGCATGGCTGGGTGTGGTTCGCCTGCGCGTTTGCCGGCAGCCTCGTGGGCGTGCGCCTGCGGCATCGCCTGGGCATGGCGGATTGAGAGCAGAGACGATGAAGCGCAAATGCCCTGGTCTGATCGCCCTGTTCTGGACCGCCGTCGTTGTGCTCCTCGTGCTGGACTGGCGCGTGAGCACGCCGCACGACCGATTCGCCGAACCGCCACCGCTCGCGCTGGGTAACGGCCCGGCAGCCGATGCGGGTCACTGTTCCCTGGCGCCCAGTTCGCGGTGACGCAGCAGCACGGTGTACTGGCTGGCGAACGCGCGGCTGAGTTGTTCGGAGAGAAACACCGAGCGATGCTGCCCGCCGGTGCAGCCGATGGCCACGCCGACGTAGCTGCGATGATCGGCCGCCAGCTTGGGTAACCAGCGCTGCAGAAAACCGGCGATGTCGGCCTGCATCTGGTGCACCTCGGGCTGCCGCTGCAGAAATTCGGCCACGGGCGCGTCGCGCCCCGTCAGGGGCCGCAGCACCGGGTCGTAATGCGGGTTGGGCAACATGCGCACGTCGAACACATAGTCGGCGTCGAGCGGCACGCCGCGCTTGAAGGCGAACGACTCGAACATTACCACCATCTGCGAGGCCTGCACCCGCACGGCCTGCTTGATCCACTCGCGCAGCTGCGCCGATTTCATCTGGCTGGTGTCGATGTGCAGACCGATCTCGGCTACCGGACGCAGCAACTCGCGTTCGAGTTCGATGGACTCGATCAGCGCGTTGGCGTAGCCCTCGCCTCGCGCCGCGGCGGCGTTGCCCAGCTGATGAGCGGTGGCGCGGCTGGTGAGCGGATGTCGGCGGCGCGTCTCGGAGAACCGCTGCACCAGGGTGTCGGTGGCGCAGTCGAGGTAAATGGCATGCACCTCGCAGCAGGCCCGCAGGTTCTGAAGCAGGGCCGGGACATCGGCCAGCGATTCGGCGCTGCGCGCGTCCACCGCCACGGCCACGCGCTTCTGCCCCGAGGCGCGGGTCTGCTCCACCAGCGCGGTGATGAGCTGCGGCGGCAGATTGTCCACGCAGTAATAGCCGGAGTCTTCCAGTGCCGTCAGCGCCACAGACTTGCCCGAACCCGACAGCCCGGAGATCAGCACGAGCTGGTGGGTTTGACGCGAATCAGCGGGTGGGGCGGCGGTGGACATCTCGGAGGCATTCATGGCGTGGGTTCAGGAGGCATCGCAGGCCGCGAGCAACTCGCGCGCATGTTCCAGCGCGGCGTCGGACTGGGCGTTGCCGCCCAGCATACGGGCGATCTCGCCGGGCCGCTGCTCGGGCGCAAGCGCATCGAGCAGGCTGGCCGTGTGCTGGCCGCTGCTGAGCTTGCGCACCGCGAAATGCTGCTGGGCACAGGCGGCCACCTGCGCCAGATGGGTGACGGCGAGCACCTGGCGGTCGCTCCCCAGACGGCGCAGCAGACGCCCCACGGTCTGCGCCACGGCGCCGCCGATGCCGGCATCGACCTCGTCGAAGATCAGGGTCTCGGTGTCCTGCAAGGCGCTGGTAGTCACGGCCACGGCCAGGGCGATGCGCGACAGCTCGCCGCCGCTGGCCACCTTGCCCAGGGGCCGCAGCTCGGCGCCGGGGTGCGCGGCCACCTGCAGCTCCACCGCCTCCGCCCCGCGCGCGCCCACGGCTTCGAGCGGCAGCAGCGCCACGTCGAAGCGCCCGCCCGGCATGCCCAGATCCTGCATGGCCGCCTGTACCGCTTTGGCCAGTTGCTGTGCCGCCTTGCGGCGCTTGGCGCTGAGCTTGGCGGCCGCCTTTTGCAGGACGGCTTGCGCCGACTGCTCGGCGCTTTCCAGGGCAGGCAGATCGGCGCTGCGATCGAGCCGCTGGAGCTTGTCGCGCAGGTTTTGGTGGGTTTGCGGCAGTTCTGTCGCCGTCACCCGGTGCTTGCGCGCAAGGCTCATCCAGGCCGAGAGCCGGGCGTCGAGTTCGGCCAGCCGCTGCGGGTCGGCTTCGGTGCGCTCGGCAAGTCGGCGCAGCTCGTGGCTGAGATCGCTCAGACTCGCCTGCGCCGCATCGACCTGCTGCACCAGCGGCTGCAGACCGACATCGACCTGCGCGGCACGTTCGAGCGCCTGCTGCGCCAGAGTCAGCATGGACAGCACCCCCTGCTCTTCGCCATCGAGGGTGCCGACGGCGGCCGCGAAGTCTTCGAGCAGGCTGCTGACATGGGCGAGGCGCTTGTGCTCGGCCTCCAGCGCCTCCCATTCACCGACCTGCGGCTGCAGGCGGTCCAGTTCTTCGCATTGCCACTGCAGACGCTCGCGCTCCTCGGCCAAGGCACCGGCGTCACGGCGTGCCTGTTCGAGCGCGGCGTGCGCGTCGCGCCACAGCGCCCAGGCCTGAGCCACCGCCCGGGCTTCATCCTGCGCCCCGGCGTAGCCGTCGAGCAGGTGGGTGACGACTTCGCGCCGCACCAGCCCCTGATAGGCATGCTGGCCGTGGATGTCCACCAGCCACTCCCCAGCCGACTTGAGCTGGGCGGCGGTGGCCGGGCTGCCGTTGAGAAAACCGCGAGACTTGCCCTGCGCGTCGATCACGCGGCGCAGCAGCACGCTGTCGCCCTCGGCGGCAAAGCCCTGCTCCTCCAGCCAGGCGGCCAGCGGCGGGGTCAGGCTGAATTCGGCACTGATCTCGGCCCGCAACGCCCCCGTGCGCACCACGCTGCTGTCGGCGCGCTCGCCCAAGGCGAGCTTGAGCGCATCGATCAGGATGGATTTGCCCGCGCCAGTTTCGCCCGTGAGCACGGTGAACCCGGCCGCCAGATCGATGTCGAGCTCGGGAACGATGACGAAATCGCGCAAATGCAGGTGCAACAGCATCTTCAGGCCTCGTCGGGAATTTCGTGCCAGTGCAGTTTTTTGCGCAGCGTCGAGAAATAACTCCACCCTGGCGGATGGAGGAAGACACAGCGATGCGCCGCCTGGCCGATACGGATGCGGTCGCCGCCGATCAACTCGGCGTAGCTCTGCATGTCGAAATTCACGCTGACATCGCGCGGCGTGACCACCTCGATCACGATGTCGGCACCGCCCGGCAACACGATGGGACGGTTGGACAGGGTGTGCGGCGCAATCGGCACCAGCACCACCCCGTTGACGCTGGGATGCAGAATCGGCCCGTAGGCCGACAGGGCGTAGGCGGTCGAGCCGGTGGGCGTGGCCACGATCAGACCATCGGCCCGCTGCACATACATGAAGCGGCCGTCCACCTCCACCTTCAGCTCGACCAGGCCCGACGCCCCATTGCGATTCACCACCACATCGTTCACGGCAATGGCGCTGAAAATGGTCTGCCCCGCGCGCTCCACCGCGCCGCAGAGCATGGCGCGCTCCTCGCGCTCGAACTCGCCCGCCATCAGACCGTCGATCGCGTTCTCCCACTCGCTGTCGGCAATGTCGGTCATGAAGCCCAGCCGCCCGGCGTTGATGCCCACCAGGGGCACGTTCAAGGGCGCCAGTCGCCGTGCCGCGCCCAGCATGGTGCCGTCGCCGCCCAGCACCACCGCCACCCAGCCGCCCTGTGCGGTGCGCTCGGCCAACTCGCTGCTGCGCAGCACCGGGTAAGGCAGCTCGGTGTGCTGCGCGGTGAGCTCGCCCACCCAGACCTCCACGCCTGCGCGGCTCAGACGCGCGGCGATCTCGCCGAGCTTGCGCTGCGCCTGCGGCGCCTGATACTTGCCGATCAGCAGGGCCTGCTGGAATACGGTACGGGGCATGGGGTAGTGAGATGAGGCATGGCGAACAAATCCACCATGACGGCAAATTACAGCACAGGCCGATGGCGCGCGGTGGGCTTGCAGCCGGCTAAGGCTGGGCGCCCTAAAATTCAGCCATGGAAGAACGCGCCCGACTGCTGCTCAAGACCCTGATCGAACATTACATCGCCGACGGTCAGCCTGTGGGTTCGCGCACGCTCTCCAAGGCATCGGGGCTGGAGCTGTCGGCCGCCACCATCCGCAACGTCATGGCCGATCTTGAAGACCTCGGCCTCATCACCAGCCCGCACACCTCCGCCGGGCGGGTTCCGACGCCACGCGGCTACCGCATGTTCGTCGATGCCATGCTCACCGCGCAGACGAGCAAGCAGCCCGACCTGCTGCCGCAGACCCTGCAACAGCACATCGACACTGCGCCACCACAGCAGGTCATGGCGCGGGCGGCGCAGCTCATGTCGAGCCTGTCGCAGTTCGTCGGCGTGGTGCTGGCGCCGCAACGCAGCGCGGCGTTTCGCCACATCGAGTTTCTGCGCTTGAGCGAACATCGCATCCTGCTCATCATCGTCAGCCCCGAGGGCGACGTGCAGAACCGCATGCTGCACTGGCCGCACGCCCTGAGCCAGAGCGAACTCAACACGGCCACCAACTATCTCAACGCGCATTTTTCCGGCATGAGTTTCGAGCAGGTGGCGCAAAAGCTCGGCAGTGAAGTGGAGCACCTGCGCAGCGAACTCGTCGCCCTCATGCAGGCCGGCGTGCAGGCGGGCAGCCTGGCGCTGCAGCAGCCGCAGGATCAGGTCGTCATCTCCGGGCAGCAGCAATTGCTCGGCATCGGCGACCTCGCCGGCAACCTCGACAAGCTGCGCCAGCTGTTCGACCTGTTCGAGCAGAAAGCCCAGTTGCTCAAGCTGATGGACGCCTCGGCCAAAGCCGAAGGTGTGCGCATCTACATCGGCGGCGAAAGCGAGGCCGTGCCCTTCGAAGAACTCTCGGTCATCACCGCCCCCTACGCAGCAAACGGCAAGGTCGTGGGCACCCTGGGCGTCATCGGCCCCACCCGCATGGCCTACGACCGCATGATCCAGATCGTGGACATCACCGCCAAGCTGGTCGGCAATGCGCTGAGCCAGTGGTGATTCCCGAATCAAGAGCAAATCTCAAGGCCCTCCCCCGCCTGCGGGGAATGCAAAGAAGAGGCCTGCAAAGTCAACCCGGCGGTGACATCACCGCACCAACAGCACCGGCACCGTAGTAGCCGCCACCACCTTGCTCGCCACCGAGCCCATGACAAAACCCTTGAGCGCTGAATGGCCGTGCGTGCCCATGATGAGCAGATCGGGTTGCAAGCGCTTGGCCTCGCCCGCGATCTGCTCGGCCGGGTCACCCACGGCATGCACCGAGGTGAAGGCCAACCCCGCTTCGCGCAGCAGCTTTTCAGCCGGGGCCAACGCCTGCGCGGCGACGTCGCGGTAATAGTCTTCGAGCGTGGCCTTGCTGAGTTGCGCACGCGCCAGCGGCGTGCCTATGGGCAGCGCCACGGTGAACAAGGTGATCTTGGGCGGCTCGCGGTACAACGCCGCCTGGCCAACCAGCATCCGAGCAGCGCGCTCGGTGTAGGGCGAGCCATCAACGGCCAGCATGATGTGCATGGGAAAAATTCCTCGTAGCGTTGGATAAACGTCTCCATCTATGAAGAGCGCCGACCCGAGGTCGATACCCCTTCGTCGCCTTTGATTATGCCTGCCCTGTGCCCGCGGCTCTCACCAGCAGAACGGAACACCGCCGCAAGGCGAAGACGAAAAAGCCGCCTGAAAGCGAGGATAAAAACAGCCGCCCGAAGGCGAGGATGAAAAAAGCCGCCCGAAGGCGGCTTTGAAACAGGCTTGAAACAGCTTGCGCTGAATCAGAACTTGTGGCGGATGCCCAAGGCGAAGCCGTTGGAGCCTTGGTTGGCGACGCCGAGGTTGGTGCTCGCATTGCTGTTGGCAACGATGGCTGCGCCATTGCTGTTGCTGATGTGCGAGTAGGAGGCATACAGGTTGGTGCGCTTGGACAGCGAGTAGGTGTAGCCAATCGCAGCCTGCTTGGCTTCCGGAGCGGAAGCGAGCGAACCCATGTCGTTCTTGTATACGCTGTAGGAGGCCAGCACGGCACCCGGGCCAACCGGCACGGTAGCGCCCAGCATCCATTGCTTCTGGCTACCGGAAATGCCGTCAACCTTCAGGTTGGAGTAAAGACCCGTAACCTTGGCGATGCCGAAGTCGTAACCACCAAAGATGTCGTACATCTTTGCTTTGGCGCCGATGTCGAATGCGGCGTTGATGTTCTGCATATTGGTGATTTGCGAATAATCAACACCGGCGGTGATCGGGCCGTTGTTGTAGTTACCGCTCAGCCAATAGGCACGGCTGGTGCTACCTGCCGTGTTGATCGGCTGGGTGGCCGAGCCCACGTTGAAGGTGTACGCCAGGGTGGCGTTGAAGCCCGAGAAATTAGGCGTAATGTAGGCCAGGGTCTGGTCAGCACGGGTCAGGTTGGCGACGCCGTTTTGAGTCAGCAACGAGGTGTTGCCGATGCTGCCGGTAAGGCCAAAGCCGAACGGGTCAATGGCGACTTGGTTGTTATACGCCGGGTTGTACAGACGGCCACCGACGACAGTACCGAAACTGCCGGTAAGGCCGACGTAGGACTGGCGCTGCATGAAGCCGCCACCGGAGCAGTAGCCGCCGCTGTTGCCACCGGTCACGTTGGTGCCGGCAGCGCAGAAGCCGGTTTCAGCGTTGAAAATGGCGCTCAGACCGCCGCCGAGGTCTTCCGTGCCCTTGATGCCGATGCGGGAGGGCGACTGGATGCCGGATTGCAGGCCGGTGAAGCTGGCCTCGCCGGTGCCGCCAGAAGGCTTGACGCCGGTGTAATGGGCAATGCCCATGTCGACGATACCGTACAGCTGCACGCTGTCAGCGGCAAAAGCCGAGCCAGAGAAAGCGCCGATGACGGCGAGTGCGAGTAGTGATTTTTTCATTGAGCATCTCCAGGTTGTTGAGGGCCGACCATGAAGGCCGGTAAAGAGACAGGCGGCAGAGGCAAGCCACTGCGAGTCCCAGCTCGTCGCAGACCTAAAGCATTCCGCTACCGAGACCCGCTCAATTTACCAGCGCATCAGCAAAGATGCATATTGCCGCGTCGCCATGCCGGGAGATTCGTTGCCAATCAACAACAAAACAGCCCGCAAGCGGGCTGTTTTGTTGCCACTCCGCCCCCTCTCGGCTGCGCCGACGGGGTGGGTTGGAGGTGCTTAGAACGAGTGCAGGATGCCAACAGCGAAGCCGCTGGAACCCTGGCCAGTGACACCGGCGTTGCTGTTGGTCGCGGTGTTGACGGCCAGCGCAGTGCCCAGGCGATCCACAGCGGCGGAGTCGTTGTTGATGTGCGCGTACGAGGTGTACAGCATGGTGCGCTTGGACAGGTTGTAGCTGTAGCCGATGGCGTATTGCTTCGCGGTGGACTTGCTCAGAGCGACCGTGTTGGACAGGCTGCTCGAGTATTGGCCGTAAGAGGCCATGATCATGCCAGCGCCCAGCGGCACGGTCGTGCCGACAAGCCAGGACGAATCGTTGCCGGAGTAGTAGTCGGCGGTGCCACGCTCGTAAATGCCCATCAGCTTGGCAACACCCAGGTCGTACGAACCGAAGGCCTGCCACACTTTGTAGGCACCCGTGTTGGCGCCGGAGGCGTTGACGGTGATATTGCTCACCTTGGTGTAGTTCGCACCCACAGTCGCGGCGCCGATGGCGTAGTTACCGTCGAGCGACCACATGGTGGTCTTGTTGCCAGCGGTGTTGATCGGGTCGGTCGCAGCGCCGGTGTTGAACGAGTAGTCAGCGCGTACGGTCAGCCCAGCCAGGCTCGGCGAAATGTAGGTGATGGTCTGGTTGCTGCGCAGCAGCGAACCGATGGCATCGCCATTCAGGCCAAAGATACCTAGGCTGAAGTTGGAGTAGGCACCAGTGAAACCTGCCTGGAACGGGTCGTAGTTGATCTCGTTGGTGAACATGCTGGTGAAGTAGCGGCCCATTTGCACGGTACCGAAGCTGCCTTGCAGGCCCAGCATGGTGGTACGGCCCATGAAGCTGCCGCCGGTGCAATAGCCCGAAGTGCCTGCGCCGGTTTGGTTGGTGCCGGCCGGGCAGAAGCCGGTTTCTGCCTTGAAGATGGCTTTCAGGCCGCCACCCAGATCTTCGGTGCCTTTGAGGCCGATGCGCGAGCCGGCCACGACACCGGACATCAGGCCGGTATAGGAGGCCGTTGAGCCGGGCGCTGCGGTGGTGTTGCTCGGGGCGATGCCGGTGAAGTGGCCCACACCCATGTCAATGATGCCGTACAACTGCACGCTGTCTGCGGCGAAAGCCGAACCAGAGAAAGCGCCGACCACGGCCAGGGCAATGAGGGATTTTTTGGCGAAACCTTGGTGTTTCATCTCGTGCTCCGTTTGAATTTCCGCTTTTGCCGACACAACTCTCCAGGGCGATGCCGTAGCGGGATTGAGGGGTTTGGCTGCGCAGGCTTGTGCCCTTGCATGCACAAGGGCAGCATTTAAGCGCCTGTCATGACGGCGCTCAAGAAGATTTTGCCCCATCGCGACAAGTGTCATCAAAATGCAACATCTCAGACATAGCCCAATCATTCCACCTGAGCGATATCGACGCTGTAAGTCATCGCCGCGGTCTTTTCCAGCATGGCGCTGGCCGAGCAGTATTTGGTGTGCGAAAGCTCCACAGCACGATGCACCATCTCGGTGCGCAAATCCTTGCCGCTGACGGTGAAGTGCATGTGGATGCGGGTGAACACCTTGGGGTCGGTGGTGGCGCGCTCGGCCTCTAACCGCACGCTGCAGCCGCGCACGTCCTGCCGCGCCTTTTTGAGGATGTACACCACGTCGTAGGCGGTGCAGCCGCCGGTGCCCGCGAGCACGGTCTCCATCGGCCGCGGCGCGAGGTTGTGCCCGCCGGGCTCGCCGGGGCTGCTCGCAGGCGCGCCGTCCATGCGCAGGGTGTGGCCGGTCTCGGTGTGGGCGGTGAAGGCCATGCCGTCCTCGCCTTCCCATGTCACTGTGCATTGCATTGCTCTCTCCTTGGTGTTGTGGGCCAATTGTCGATGCTTTTTCAGCGGGCCTACACTTGTTTCATGAGCACCGTCACGTTCGATACGCACAAGTTCATTCGCAAGTTGCGTGAATCCGGCATGCCGGACGCGCATGCGGAAGCCGTGGTGGATGCGCTTCGCGAAGCGCGAGGCGAAGCAGCCCTGGCGACCAAGCCTGATCTGCGCGAGCTTGAAGTACGGCTAACGATCAAAATTGGCGGCATGCTGGTGATCGCGGTGGGCGTGCTGGCCGCCGTGCTGAAGCTGCAGTAGGCGCGGAAGGCACGCAGCAGGTCATTTTCATTGATTTGCATCAATTTCGATGCGGGCGGCGAAGGCGCGCGAAGACCAAAGCCAGCCCCAAGCCCAAAGAAATCGTTGATTTTTCAATGATTTAATCAAAAAATAAGCCTATGCTTATTTAACAATACCATGATGCACGGATGGGCTAGGCAAGATACATAAGCATCCTCTAATATTGCATCACGCGTCGCAGTTGACGCACCGATTGTCTCCTCCACCTCCTCCTTTGGTGGATTCTTACCCGGGCCGATGAAAGCATCCGCCCGGGTATTTTTTTGCCCGGTTTTTTTTCTGTTTGTCGTCGGCACGCGCCGTTCTCAAAGCGCCCAGGCCAGACCGGCGACGGCGGCGTAGCGCGCGCTGCGGCCGAGCAGCATCCAGAAAGCGCACGCCCAGGCATCGATGCGCAGCCAACCGGCCACCACCACGAGGGCGTCGCCCAGGCCGGGCACCCAGGCCAGTACGGTGATGGGCGCCCCCCAGTGCCGCACCTGCGGCGCCCAGCGCCAGGCGTCGGGCGTCTGCCAGTGACGCACCCAGCGACCTAGCGCGTAGGTGGTCATGCCGCCCAGGGTGTTGGAAGCGGTGGCGACGAGCACGGCCAGCAGGGTGTGTTGCGGCTGCGCGGCGATCACCACGAGCAGCACGGCTTCGGAGCTGAAGGGGATGAGGGTGGCGGCAGCGAAACTGAGCGCCGCAAGCACATATAGCCCACCCGGCCCGGCTGCGGACTGCAGCAATGCGTGCCACAAGGCCAAGGCGTCGCCAGCCCATTCGGCGGGCATCAGCACGGCCGAGACTGGAAGGCGCAAGGGGCGGGGTTCATAGAATCGGCTCTTTTGCTCTGGAAAGATCTCAATGGCCGCGAAGCATACCGACTATCTGCAGCGTATTTTGACCGCACGGGTGTACGACGTGGCCATCGAATCGGCGCTGGAGCCTGCGCACAATCTGTCGCGCCGCCTGCACAACAAGGTGCTGTTCAAGCGCGAAGATACGCAGCCGGTGTTCAGCTTCAAGCTGCGCGGGGCGTACAACAAGATGTCGCGGTTGAGCGAGACCGAACGCAAGCGCGGGGTGATCTGCGCCTCCGCGGGCAATCATGCGCAGGGCGTGGCGCTTTCAGCGCACCGGCTGGGCTGTCGAGCGGTGATCGTGATGCCGGCGACGACGCCGAAGGTGAAGATCGACGCGGTGCGCGCCTTCGGCGGCGCCAGCGTGGACATCGTGCTGCACGGCGAGAGTTACAGCGATGCCTACGCCCACGCGCTCACGCTGCAGGACAAACAGGGGCTGACCTTCGTTCACCCCTTCGACGACCCCGACGTGATCGCGGGCCAGGGCACCATCGGCATGGAAATCCTGCGCCAGCACCAGGCGCCGATTCACGCGGTGTTCTGCGCCATCGGCGGCGGCGGGCTGATCTCGGGCGTGGCCGCGTACATCAAGGCGGTGCGACCGGAGATCAAGGTGATCGGGGTGCAGACGGTCGATTCCGATGCCATGTTGCGCAGCGTGCAGACGGGGCGCCGGGTCACGCTGTCCGAAGTGGGGCTGTTCTGCGACGGCACGGCGGTGAAGCAGGTCGGCCGCGAAACCTTCCGCCTCGTGCGCGATCTGGTGGACGATTTCGTCGTGGTCGATACCGATGCGGTGAGCGCCGCGATCAAGGACGTGTTCGAAGACACGCGCAGCGTGCTGGAGCCCTCGGGCGCCATGTCGGTTGCAGCCGCCAAGGCCTATTGCGCGCAGCACAAGCTCAAGGGCGAAACGCTGGTTGCCGTGACCTGCGGCGCGAACATGAACTTCGACCGCCTGCGCTTCGTCGCCGAGCGCGCGGAGGTGGGCGAAGCGCGCGAGGCGCTGTTCGCCGTGACCATTCCCGAAAAGCCGGGCAGCTTCCGCCGCCTGTGCCGCCTGGTGGGCGCGCGCAACGTGACCGAATTCACCTACCGCATCAAAGGCCCGGAGGAGGCGCATGTGTTCGTCGGCCTGACGGTGAACGGCCGCGACGATGCGCAGAAGATGGCGCAGACCTTCGAGCGCGCGGGCTATGGCGTGCTCGACCTGACCGACAACGAACTGGCCAAGGTGCATGTGCGCCACCTCGTGGGCGGCCCTGCCCCGCGCAGCGCGCAGGGACGGAGCATGGCGGAGAACGAACGTCTGCTGCGCTTCGATTTCCCCGAGCGCCCGGGCGCGCTGCTGCGCTTTCTTGACGCGCTGAGCCCGGACTGGAACATCAGCCTGTTCCATTACCGCAATCAGGGCGGCGACAGCGGCCGGGTGCTAGTTGGCATTCAGGTGCCGCCAGCCGACAAGCGAGCGTTCAGCCTTTTCCTGCAACAGCTTGGCTATCAGTACACCGAGGAAACCGACAACCCGGCGACGAGGCTGTTCTTGAACTGACCGAAGACGCTCAGCGAGGGAACAAGACCTTGTGTTCCCCGTGCTCGGACGGAAAACCACGCAGTGCGGCCTGAGCCAGCGGCACGGCCACGGACGCCAGATCGCTCTGATACCCACCAGTCGACGCGTGCGACTGCCAGATCAGCGCGCCGGTGGCGGTATCGCGGATTTCCAGCGAGAGACTGCGCTCGTAGTAGTTGGGCGGGGGCATCCAGCCGAACAGGCCGCCGCCCCAGCCGCCCCATCCTCCGGGGAAGTACACCGCTCCGTTGGGCAACAGCACCGGAGGCGGCCAGACCGAGGGGCCGTAGGTAGCTTCCAGATCGAGACGCACGGTGTAGGTGTAGCGGGCGGTGTAGGGCGCAGGCACGCCGAGCAAGGGCACCATGCCAGCCTTGGTCATGGCGTCGAGCACGGCGGTTTGCAGAGTGTAGGCATCGGCGCTGTCGGCATTGCCAGGAGCGGCCTGCACCTGCACCTTGGCGCCCACCAGAGCCTGCGGCGCGGGGTTGGGCGTGACGACGGTGGTGCGCAGATCGGTGAGGCTGGCACAGCCGCCGAGCAGCAGCGCGGGCACCAGCAGCAGGACGAAGCCGACGCGGTGCCAAAAGCGGGTCAAAGCCAAGTTACGCATGGCGCTCCTCCGCATCAAAACCATTGGACGGATTGTGCTCGCGGGAGTTCACCCGCGCCGACACAGGGGTCGGCATCGAAGGCGATGTCGCCCTGCGGATCGGGCACGCCCGCGGCGCGCAGACCGGCGAAATCGAACAGGCTGCGGTCGGCCAGATGAGACGGCACCACCTGCGTGAGCGCATTGAACATGGTCTGCGCCCGCCCCGGTGACTCGCGCTCCCACTGCCGCAGCATGGCCTTGACCTGCTTGCGCTGCGCGTTCTCCTGGCTGCCGCAGAGGGTGCAGGGAATGAGCGGAAAGGCGCGCAGCTCGGCCCAGCGTTCGAGGTCGGCTTCTTCCACATAGGCCAGCGGCCGGATGACCACATGCCGTCCGTCGTCGCTCACCAGTTTGGGCGGCATGCCCTTGAGCTTGCCGCCGAAGAACAGGTTGAGAAAAAAGGTCTCGAGGATGTCGTCGCGGTGATGGCCGAGCGCAATCTTGGTGGCGCCGAGTTCCCCGGCCACGCGGTAGAGAATGCCGCGCCGCAGCCGAGAACACAGCCCGCAGGTGGTCTTGCCCTCGGGGATGATGGACTTGACGATGGAGAAGGTGTCCTGCTCCTCGATGTGAAAGGGCACGCCGCGGCTCTTGAGATAGTCGGGCAGTACATGCTCAGGAAAACCGGGCTGTTTCTGGTCGAGGTTGACGGCGATGAGGTCGAAGTCGATCGGCGCACGCTCGCGCAAGCTCAGCAGGATGTCGAGCATGGCGTAGCTGTCCTTGCCGCCCGACATGCAGACCATCACCCGGTCGCCCTGCTCGATCATGTTGAAGTCCACCACCGCCTGGCCGACGAGACGGTGCAGCCGCTTGGACAGCTTGTTGTTCTCGAACGCGGCCTTTTGCGCCGCGCGGGAGAGATCGGGCGCGTTCATGGCTGCAGGTCCTTCACATGGAACACTTCCACGCCCACGCTCTGGCAATCGGGATAGACGTCGGGCTTTTCGGTCGAGACCCGCACCGCCTTCACCCGCGGATGTTCGAGCATGATGCGCGCCACGTCGTCGCACAGCGTTTCCTGCAGATGGATATGGCCACGGGCGATGCGCTCGGCGATGACGCTGCGCATGAAGTCGTAATCGACCACCTCGTCGAGCTTGTCCTGCTGCGGGGTGGACATCGCCAGCGGCACGAACAGATCGACATTGATGAGCACGCGCTGCTCGGCGCGCTTCTCGAAGTCGTGCACGCCGATGTTGATGTTGACCTCGTAGTTCTGCAGAAACAGCCGACGGCAGGCGCGCAGGGCGGGGTGCGACAGGGCACTGAACATGATGGAATCCTAAATTGAGGGGCTGGCCTGCTCACGCAAGGCAAACAACACGTCGCGCCCAGTGCCCGCCAGATGCTGGCCGCCATCGACCAGCAGCGTGGTGCCGGTCATGGCGCGCGCCTGCAGCGCGAAGTGCACGGCCTGGGCGACATCCTGCGGTGTGCTGCCGCGCTGCAGCGGGGTGCGGCTGTGCACGCGGGTGAATTCGTCTTCGGTCATCGGCCCGGAGGGCAGCATCAGGCCGGGCGCCACCCCGACCACGCGCAGGGTCGGCGCCAGCGCCTGCGCCAGCGCCACGGTGGCCGCCTGCAGCGCCGCCTTCGACAGGGTGTACGACAGGTAATCGGGATCGGGATTGCTCAGCTTCTGGTCGAGCAGGTTGACCACGCACCCCTGCGCGCCGCGCTCGCGCAGGTGGGCGTGCAGCGCCTGCGCGAGTTGCACCGGGGCGATGGTGTTGACCTGGTAATGCTGCTGCGCCGCGCTAGCGCTGAAATGCTCGGCGTCGTCGAAGGCGAACAGCGCAGCGTTGTTCACCACGGCATCGATGCGCCCCAATGCCGCCACAGCCTGCGGCAGCACGGCGTGGGTGGATGCGGCGTCGGACAGATCGGCGTAGACCGCTTCGGCCTGCGCGCCCAGCGCCCGCGCTGCGGCGCAGACTTCCGCCGCGGCCTCAGCGGAGCGAAGGTAGTGCACCGCCACGTCCCAGCCCTGGCTGGCCAGGTGCAGCGCGACCTCCCGCCCGAGGCGGTGCGCCGCGCCGGTGACCAGGGCCACGCGTCGGGAACTGCTGGAGGATATCGCCGGGCCGGACATGCTTTCTAAAATGCAGTGATGAACGAACAGCCGACAAGTCTACCGGCCCCGGCCCCCATGGCGCTGGAGCGCAGCGCGCAACTCCTGGGACGCATCAGGGCCGCGCTGCACGCGGGCGGCGGCTGGCTGCCTTTCGATGCCTACATGCAGCAGGCGCTGTACGCACCGGGGCTGGGCTACTACACCGGGCAGGCGGGCCAGTTCGGCGATTTCGGCAGCGACAGCGACTTCGTCACCGCGCCCGAACTCTCGCCGCTGTTCGGCCAGACCCTGGCCTCCGAGGTGGCGCAGGTAATGCAGCGCCACGCCCTGCACACCGTGGTGGAATTCGGCGCCGGCTCAGGTCGGCTCGCCGCACAGGTTCTGGCCGAACTCGACCGCCTGGGCTGCGCGCCGCGGCAGTACGCCATCGTCGAAGTCTCGGGCGCGCTCAAACACCGCCAGATGGAGACCTTGCGCCGGGCCGTGCCGCATTTGCTCGACAGGGTGCAGTGGTGGACCGCCCTGCCCGAGTCCTTCGAGGCCGTGGTCATCGGCAATGAAGTGCTCGACGCCATGCCGGTGAAGCTCCTTCACAGGCATGCCAACGGCTGGATGGAGCGCGGCGTGACCCAGGAGGGCGACGATCTGGTGTTCGCTGACCGCGCCACCGATCTTCTGCCCCCGGAACCGCAGGCGCAGGCGCTGCCCATAGGCTCGGTCACCGAGATTCACCCGCAGGCGCTGGGCTTCGTGCGCACCCTGGCCGACCGCCTCGCACGCGGCGTGGCGCTGTTCATCGACTACGGCTTTCCGCAGCACGAGTATTACCACCCGCAGCGCCACATGGGCACGCTGCAGGCGCACTACCGCCACCGCGTGCTCGACGACGTGCTGCTGTGGCCCGGCCTGACCGACCTCACCTCACATGTGGACTTCACCGCCGTCGCGCTCGCCGCGCAGGACGCCGGGCTCGACGTGCTGGGCTACACCAGCCAGGCCAACTTTCTGATGAACTGCGGCCTGCTCGACCGCGTTGCCGAGGCGCTGGCCGCAGGCCCCGAGCCCGTGGCCCCGAGCAGCGCCGCCGCGCTGTGCGCCAACCCGGCAGCGCCCGGCGGTTCGCACTACCTGCGGCAGACCGCAGCCGTCAACAAACTGCTGGGCGAGAGCGAAATGGGCGAACTGTTCAAGGTCATCGCCCTGGGCCGCGGGGTGGACGCGCACGCCCTGCGCGGCTTCGCCCGCGGCGACCGCACCCATACCCTGTAGAGGCGGCCATGCGCTGGCTGATCGTTTTCATTCTCGCGTCGATCGTGTTTTCGGCCGTGCTGCCGCACCTGCGCCGCTTCGGCATCGGCCGCATGCCGCTGGATTTCACCTTCCGCCTGTTCGGCCGGGAATGGATGTTTCCCTTCGGCTCCAGCCTGCTGCTGTCCTTCCTGGCCTACGTCATCTCGCGGCTGGTTTAGGGCCTGTTGGCCCTATCCCAAATCTTCCACGCCGCCGCCCCGATGGCCAGTTGCGCGACCAGCACCAGGGCGACGCACCCCGCCCAGCCGACGTGGGCCCAGATCCAGGCCGGGCCGAAAGCCCCGACGCTGCCGCCGACGTAGTAGCACAGCACATACAGACCGACGGCCGATGACCGCGCCTTGCCCGCCAGAGCGGGCACCTGGGCCGTGGCCATCGACTGGGCGATGAACACGCCGCCCGAGCTCAGCGTCAGCCCGAGCACGATGGCCCAGACCGGGTTGAGCAGGGTGAGCAGCATGCCCGCGCAACCCAGCGCGACCGCCGCGATGAACACGCGGCGCTTGCCGAAGGTCCACGCCAGCTTGCCCGCCAGCGGGGTGGCGACCATGCCCACCAGGTAGACGGTGAACAACAGGCTCAGATCCTTGAGATCGAAGTGGTAGGGTGCCGCCGCGAGGTGAAAGCTCACATAGGTGAAGGTGCACACCTGCGAGAACAGAATGCCGAAGCCGATGGCATAGGTACCCAGCAGCCTGGGATTGCGCAGATGCAAGCCAAACCCGGACAACGCCGCCCGCACGCCACCTTGGCTGGCCGCAAAGCCGCGCGAGGCTGGCAGACCCCGTGCGATCAGCAGCAGAAACAGCAGGTTGATCGCGCCCAGCACGACGAAGGCCGCCTGCCAGTCGGCGTGTGCGGTCACCATGCCCGCGATGAATCGGCCGCTGAAGCCCCCGGCCACCGAGCCCGAGATGTAGAGCGCGGTCACCGCGGGCACGTCGGACGGCTGCCATTCCTCACTGATGTAAGCCACGGTAGCGGTGAACACGCCGGGGATGCACAGCCCTTCGATGGCCCGCCAAATCAGCAGCCCATGCAGGGTATCGGCAGTGGCTGCCAGCAGGGTGGACAGCCCCAGGCCGGCCAGCGACACCAGCAACACCCGCTTGCGGCCGAAACGGTCTGCGGCGATGCCGGAAAACGGCGCCGCCACCGCCACCGCCAGGGTGGTGAAGGTGATGGTCAGGCTGAGCTCGGCCACGCTGGCGTGAAACACCGACTGCAGGCTGGGCAGCAGACCCTGCGTGACATACATGGTGAAAAACGCGCACATGCCAGCAGCCGTCACGGCGGCGCGGCGCAGCCATTCGGGCGGACGTTCGGACACGGGGGAGGAGGCGGGAAGGACGGTGGCAGACATTGAGGCGAAAGAGCGCGGCAACGGGGCGAAATGCCCTCTTTCAGGGCGTCAGGTTCTCACAGAGCTTAGGGCTCCGATTTTGATATGTGAAATATCATTTTCTGAAAATATGATACGTTTTCAATATGGAACTGCGACACCTGCGCTACTTCGTGGCCGTGGCCGAGGAGCGCCACTTTTCGCGTGCGGCGCAGCGGCTGCATGTCTCGCAACCGCCACTGAGCCAGCAGATCCAGGCTCTCGAAGCCGAACTGGGCGTGCCGCTTTTCACCCGCGGGCGCGGCGGGGTGCGGCGCACTGCGGCGGGTGACACCCTGCTGCCGCTGGCACGCGGCATTCTCGACGCGGTCGAGCACGCCGTGCTCCAGACCCGTCATGCCGGTCGGGGCGAGGCCGGGCGGCTGAGCATAGGCTTCGCCGGCTCGATGCCCTTCACCGATGTGATGCTGCGCCTGCTGCGCGACTACCGCGCCGCCTGGCCGCAGGTTGCGCTCGACCTGCGCGAGCAGCCCTCGCAGGCGCAGATCGACGACCTGCTGGCGAACCGGCTCGATCTCGGCTTTTTGCGCACCACGCCGAAGGCTTTCGATCCACGTCTGGCGACACTGGTGGTGCAGCGCGAGCCGCTGCTGGCCGCAGTGCACAGCGACCATCCCCTGGCCGCGCAGCCCCAGGTGAAGCTGGCCGACCTGCGCGACGAGCCCTTCGTGCTCTACAGCGCCAGCCTCGGCTCGGGTCTTCGCGAGCAAACCCTGGCGCTTTGCGCCCGGGCCGGATTCGCACCGCGCATCGCGCAAGAAGTGCATGAAATGCCCACCCTCATCGGCCTGATCTCGGCCGGTCTGGGCGTGGGCATCGTGGCGGCGTCGATGCAGCGCGCGCAACTGCCTTTCGTCACCTACCTCGGCCTGCAGGATGAAAACGCCTCGACCGACGTGTTGCTGGCCTGGCGCCGGGACGACCCCTCCCCGCCGCTGCGCAACTTCATCTCCCTGGCGACGACGCAGAGGCCGCAGGCTGCATCTGCGTCAGCAGCGCTTGACGGAACTGGCGCAGCCACGCCTTGACCGCGCGCTCGTTCTCCAGCCCCATGCGCATGAGGATTTTCTGTCCGGCAGGCGAGGCTTGGAGCGCCGGATCGGCGTAGGTGTAGAGCACCTTGGGTTGGCGCAGCATGACCGCGCCCTGCGGCTCGGGAGCTTGAAGCAGGCTGGCGAGCACGGCGAGAAAGCGGTCGTTGAACGCACTGTGGGGATGGCCGAGCTCGCGCCAGGCCTGCTCGCACAGCGGGTAGAGCTGGAAGTAGAGCCGCGCGGCGTGCTGTGGGTCGATCGCGGTGAGGATGCGGATATAAGGCGTGTAGCGCTGCGCGTTGTCCGGTGCGATGGCCAGGATATCGCCCTGCCCCGTCACCCGCAGCGTGCCGGGTACGGGATGCACCGGCCAGACCTGCGTCGGCACCATCGGGCGGGCGAGGTTGTCCACCGTGGCAACGAAGTGCACGATCAGCCGATGCGGCACCAGCCAGGCCAGGCCGGGCTTGCCGAGCAAGCCACCGAGTTCGCGCCGCACGAAGGCATCGCTGTCGCCCAGCGCGGGCAGCATTGCTGTGCTGGCGGGCAGTTGCAGCGGCGCCGAGGCGATATGCGAGGGGCGGCTGCTGGCCACGGCAGGCGCGCTATTCGACGCCTGAGGGGTGGATGCCGTGAGCGGGCTCACTCCGGCCCGGCCCGTCCAGGCCTCGATCCAGGTGCTCAATCGGTCGCGCTCGGCGTAGCCCAGTGCGAGTAGAGCCAGAATCAGCAGCACCGCAACCATCCAGCCGATGCGGCGTGGCGGCGGCGGCCGCAGGGGATCGTTGGAAGGAGAGGGCATGCGGCGCATGATCGCAGGGCTATGGCTCCACACGCAAGTGCCTGGTGCTCAGTTGTCGCCCTTGGCGGTGTCCTGGATCTTTTCGCCCGCTTTCTGCACCTGCTGCCCCGCCTGAGCCGCCGCATTGTCGATCGCCTTGCCGGCCTTTTCGGCCGGTCCTTCGGGTTTCTGGCAGCCTGAAAGCCCACCGGCCAGGCTCAGCGCCAGCAGCGCGGCAAGCGTGTAGGTTCTTCGTCGTGATGCACTCATGTTGTTCTCCCTTGTTCCGGGCGACTCAACAGCCGACGCTTCGCATCCGCACGAACGCTGTTGAGCCGCAGGCGGTGCGCTGGCAGCGTGTTATTTGCCGACCTGATTGCCGATGATGCCGCCAACTGCGGCGCCTCCCACGGTGCCGATGCCGCTGCCGCCGGAGAGCACGGCCCCGCCCACGGCACCGATGCCTGCGCCGATGGCGGTGTTCTGGTCACGCGCACTCATATTGGCGCATCCACCCAGTCCGAACAGCAGGCCCAGGGCGACGGCCGCACTGGTCACACGAGTCATTTTCTTGAGCTGCATGATGATCTCCTTCTCGGGGGTTCCCCGCCGCGAGACGCGGTGCGGGAAGAGGGTGCGGGAATGAAGGCGGACCCGCTCGCCAAGGCAGGCGCGGGCCCGCGCCCGCGCTATCTCTATCGACCCATGCCGGTGGCAAACGTTCAAGACTTGCCAACCCGAAGGGCATGCGTGTTGATCGACTTCACGCCGCCCACCTCCTGGGTGGTCGTGACCGCTTCGTCGAATTGCCGCTGGGAGGGCAACAGCCCCGCCAGCACGACCACGCCATGGCGCGTGCTCACGTTGATGCGCATCGACTTGAGATCCGGCGCGGCCAGCAACGCTGCCTTCACCTTGGCTGTAATGACGCTGTCGGCCACGGCATCACCCGCCTTTTCAGCGGCGTGGGCGATTTGTTCGCTCGCACTCACCCCGGCGGTGGAAGCTAGAGTGAGTTGGTCATCGACACGGCGTACACCGCTCACACCCTGCACCACATGCACCGCGTGCCGGCGTGCGTCGATGTCGCGCACCTTGCCGGTCAAGGTCACCACGCCCTCTCGGGTATCGACATGAATCGCAGTGGACTTGGTCTTCTCGTCCATCAGCAGCGCAGCCTTGACCTTGGTGGTGATGGCCGCGTCGTCGAGGGTCTGCCCAGCCGCTGCGGCGGACATCTCGCCTGTCGCCGCCTGAGATGCTGATGCGAAAGGCACAGCAAGAGCCAGCGCAGTGGCCGCGCCGACGAGTGCCGATGTCACCCCATGGGTGAGAGTCAGGGATTTCGTGTTCTTGTGCATGAGCGTTCCTTTCGTTGTTTGAGATCGTTCACGCACCAGCGGTTGAGCCGCGGGCGCGCAAGACTCGGAGCGAAGGGTGAGGAAAGCAAGGAGACAAGGGCGCGGTCGAGCCATCGACTCGCCCCCCGAGCGCGCCGCCCATAGGGCGATGCGCTGAGCCGCCCTGCAAGGTCAGCGTCGATCGGTGTCCTTCACACGACGCTCCCAATCTTTGATCTGCTGCTCGGCCGCATCTTTGGCGATGCCATAGCGCTCCTGCAGCACGCCTTCGAGCTTTTCGCGCTTGCCCGCGATCACTTCCAGGTCGTCATCGGTGAGTTTGCCCCATTGAGTGCGGACATTGCCATTGAGTTGCTTCCAGTTTCCTTCAATCTGATCCCAATTCATTTTGATTCCTTTCAAAAAATATCTTTCCAAATGATTAATTAAAATCATCAAGCCCGACTCATAACCGCCTGCGGCCGGTCACAAGAGAGACAACGAAAAGCACAAGAAAAATCAGGAACAGGATTTTGGCAATGGATGCCGCCGTCCCGGCGATGCCAAAAAATCCCAGGAATCCTGCGATGATGGCAATTATGAGAAAAGTCACAGCCCAGCTCAGCATGCTGATACTCCTTTATGAAAAGAGAACAGTTTCCCCGGCGAGTGCCCGAATGGAGGGGGCACCTGTATCGCCAAGACGAACGAAGAATCCGTCAGCGGGTAAAGAGTCGAGGGGGTTGGCAGAGCCGCTCGGGGGATGTTGGAGCGACAGGCCAGCAGAGCACTGACCATGCAGAAAACTATAGATTCAGATTTCCGTAATTCAAATGTTTTTTTGTAAATGTGTGTAACACGAAAAATGCTCCATAACCAGTATTACAAATGATTATTGCACTACATGAATTCACGCCACCTTCAAACGAGGACGTGGATGACCATCTTCTGATGATGGCTTTTGACCGTTGCGCGCGGCCCTGCTGTCTCTCAAGAAAGCGCTGGGGCGCCTCCTGAATTTTCTTGGTCCTGCTCGCGGCCTACCGGTCAATTGGAATCGGCTCCGTCCAAGCTGCCGTAGCGCAGCTTGTCGCCGCGGGCCTCATCCCCCACGGGGCGCAGCCCAGCCATGGAGGCGCTCAGAGGCAGCCTCTTCAGATTGGCTGTAGCGAGTGCCAGCTTCAGAGCACCAGCACGGCGCGGAAGTCGTTGACGTTGGTGTAGGTGGGGCCGGTCACCAGCAGATCGCCGGTGGCAGCGAACAGGGTGTAGGCGTCGTGGCCGTCGAGAACGGCGCGAGGTGTCAGGCCTGCGGCGCGGGCGCGAGCCAGGGTATCGGGCGTGACCCAGGCGCCGGCGTTGTCTTCGCTGCCGTCGATGCCGTCGGTGTCGCCTGCCAGCGCATACACACCCGGCTCGCCGTCCATCGCCAGCGCCAGCGCAAGCAGGAATTCGGTGCCGCGCCCGCCCTTGCCGGGGGTGCTTCCCTTGGCGACGCTCACCGTGGTTTCACCGCCGGAGAGAATCACGCAGGGCTTGGCAAACGGCGTGCCGTGCCGGACCACGCTGCGCGCCAGCGCCGCGTGCGTCTGCGCGATGTCGCGCGACTCGCCTTCCATGTCGTCGGCCAGGATGTGCGCGGCCAGACCCGCCTGGCGGCAGGACTCGGCGGCGGCCTCCAGCATCTGCCGCGGGGTGGCGATCATTTCCACCCGGTTGCCGTCGAACACCGGATCGCCCGGCTTGGGGGTTTCGAGCGCGCCGCTTTGCAGCCCGGCGCGGATGACCTCGGGGATGCCGATGCCGTAGCGGTCGACAATGGCCAGCGCATCGGCGCAGGTGGTACGGTCGGGCACGGTAGGGCCGCTGGCGATGATGTCGGGATCATCGCCGGGCACGTCAGAAATCAGTAGGGTGAGCACCTGGGCCGGTGCGCAGGCCGCAGCGAGCCGCCCACCCTTGATCGCCGAGAGGTGTTTGCGCACGCAGTTCATCTCGCCAATAGTGGCGCCGCTCATCAGCAGTTCGCGGTTGATGCGCTGTTTGTCGGCCAGCGTCAGCCCTTCTGCGGGCAGCGGCAGCAGCGACGAACCGCCGCCTGAAATCAGGCAGATGACCAGATCGTCGGCAGACAGACCCTGCACGAGCGCGAGCATGCGGCGCGCCGCGGCTTCACCGGCGGCATCGGGCACGGGGTGGGCGGCTTCGACCAGCTCGATGCGCCCCGGATGTTGCCGCAACGCTGGCGGCACATAGCCGTAGCGGGTGACGACCAGACCGGACAGCGGGGCCTGCTGCGGCCAGGCGGTGTCGAGCGCCTGCACCATCGCCCCGCTGGCCTTGCCCGCACCGATGACCAGCGTGCGCCCCTTGGGCGGCGGGGGCAGATGCGCAGGCAGTACCTTCGTGGGCTGGGCGCGAGCCACCGCGACGTCGAACAGGGCGCGCAGGAAGGCGACGGGCTGTGCGGTGGGGTCGAGCAGATTCATCGCGGTTTCGGCGCAGGCCCCTCAGGCGTCGGGAGCAATGGTGTGATGGCTCATCAGCTCGACTGCGCGGCACAGCGCAGAGTGGTCGAGCGCGTCCATGCCGTTGGCAGCGCAGGCCGACATGAGCTGCTGCACCATGGCGGTGTTGGGCAGCGCCACGCCGAGCTGCTTCGCGCCCGAGAGCGCCAGATTCAGGTCTTTCTGGTGCAGGTTGATGCGAAAGCCCGGCTGGAAAGTGCGCTTGACCATGCGCTCGCCATGCACCTCGAGAATGCGCGAAGCGGCGAAACCGCCCATGAGCGCCTGACGCACCTTGGCCGGGTCGGCCCCGGCCTTGCTGGCGAACAGCAGCGCCTCGGCCACCGCCTGGATGTTGAGCGCGACAATGATCTGGTTGGCCACCTTGCAGGTTTGGCCGTCGCCGTTGCCGCCGACCAGGGTGATGTTCTTGCCCATGCACTGGAACAGCGGCAGCACCTTGTCGAAGGTCTCCTGCTTGCCGCCCACCATGATGGTGAGGCTGGCCGCCTTGGCGCCGACCTCGCCGCCGGACACTGGGGCGTCGAGGTACTCGCAGCCGAGTTCGTTGATGCGGCGGGCGAATTCCTTGGTTTCCATCGGCCCGATCGAGCTCATGTCGACCACGGTCTTGCCCGGCGTCAGCCCCTGGGCCACGCCGTCTTCGCCGAACAGCACCTTCTGCACGTCGGGCGTGTCGGGCACCATGGTGAAGATGATGTCGGCTTGGCGCGCGACCTCGGCGCCGTTGGCGCAGGGGCGCGCACCCGCATCGAGCAGCGCCTGCGGCACCGTGCTGCGGCTGTGCACATAAAGCGTGTGGCCTGCGGCCAGCAGATGCCCGGCCATCGGCGTGCCCATGATGCCCAGACCGATGAATCCAAGAGTAGCCATGCGAATCTCCGTATTGTTGTGAACGTGGTTGTCTTACAGACTGGCCAGCCAGCCCAGACCGGATGTGGTCGTGGTCTTGGGCTTGTACTCGCAGCCGATGTGGCCGGTGTAGCCGATGCGGTCGAGATGCTGGAACAGGAAGGCGTAGTTGATCTCGCCGGTTCCCGGCTCGTTACGGCCGGGGTTGTCGGCCAGTTGAATGTGGCCGATGCGCGGCAGGTGCTTTTGCATGGTCGCGGCAAGCTCACCCTCCATGCGCTGCATGTGATAGATGTCGTATTGCAGGAACAGGTTGTCGCTGCCGACCTCGTCGATGATGTCCAGGGCCTGCTGCGTGCCGTGCAGATAGAAGCCCGGAATGTCGAAGGTGTTGATCGGCTCGATCAGCAGACGGATGCCATGGGGCGCGAGCTGCGCCGCGGCATAACGCAGGTTGTCGACGAAGGTGGCGCGCAGCGCGGCGGGGTCGGCGCCTGCGGGCACCTTGCCGGCCAGGCAGTTGAGCTGGGTCACACCCAGCTGCCGCGCGTACTCGATGGCGCGCGCCACGCCCTCGCGAAACTCGGCCACGCGGTCGGGCAGGCAGGCGATGCCGCGCTCGCCAGCATCCCAGTCGCCCGCGGGCAGGTTGTGCAGCACGATGCGCACGTCGGCCTCGAGCGCCGCGTTGCGGATCTGCTGCGCGGTGTGGGCGTAGGGAAAGAGAAACTCCACCGCCTTGAAACCCACCTTCGCGGCGGCTTCGAAGCGGTCGATGAAGGGCTCTTCGGTGAAGAGCATGGTGAGATTGGCGGCGAATTGGGGCATGGTTCAGGCCTCGGCGGGTTGCAGGTCGATGACGGGGTCGAATTCGGTGATGGCGTCGATTTCACCACCCATGGCGATGTTCGTCACGCGCTCGAGGATGATTTCGACCACCACCGGCACGGCGTACTCCTTCATCAACTGCCTGGCCTGCGCCAGCGCGGGCTGAATCTGGTTGGGGTCGAACACGCGAATGGCCTTGCAGCCCAGACCTTCGGTCACTTTGACGAAATCGATGCCGTAGCCATTGACCTCGGGCGAATTGACGTTGTCGAAAGAGAGCTGCACGCAGTAGTCCATGTCGAACTGGCGCTGGCCCTGGCGGATCAGTCCGAGATACGAGTTGTTGACCACGATGTGGATGTAGGGCAGCTTGAACTGCGCGCCAACCGCCAGCTCCTCAATGAGGAACTGAAAGTCGTAATCGCCCGAGATCGCCACCACGTCGGCGGTCGGGTCGGCCACGCGCACGCCCAGGGCGGCAGGCATGGTCCAGCCCAGCGGCCCGGCCTGCCCGGCGTTGATCCAGTGGCGCGGTTTTTCCACCTTGAGCAACTGCGCGGCGGCGATCTGCGACAGGCCGATGGTTGTCACATAGCGGGTGTTGGCGTCGAAGAACTCCACCATTTCTTTATAGACGCGGTGGGGCTTGATGGGAATCTGCTCATGGTCCCATTTGCGCAGCATGGTCTGAACCCGCTCGCGGCAGGCCCGCGCCCAGTCGCTGCGGTTCTTGAGCCGGCCCGCAGCCTTGCGCTCGCGTGCGACTTCGATGAACAGATCCAGCGCCGCCCGGGCGTCCGAGGCGATGCCGTAGTCGGGCATGAACACGCGACCGATCTGCGTGGGCTCGATGTCCACATGCACGATCTTGCGGCCACGGGTGTAGACCTCGGGCGAGCCGGTGTGACGATTGGCCCAGCGGTTGCCGATGCCCAGCACGAAATCGGAGGCGAGCAGATTGGCGTTGCCGCCGCGGTGGCTGGTCTGCAGCCCGACCATGCCGCCCATCAGCGGGTGGCTGTCGCCAATCGCCCCCCAGCCCATCAGCGTGGGAATGACCGGCACGCCGGTCAGCTCGGCGAACTGCACCAGCAGATCCGAAGCATCGGCGTTGATGACCCCGCCACCCGCGACGATCAGCGGGCGCTCGGCGGCGTCGAGCATGTCAAGCGCCTTTTCGATCTGGGCGCGTGTGGCCGTGGGCTTGTAGACAGGCAGCGGCGCGTAAGTGTCGATGTCGAACTCGATTTCGGCGAGCTGCACGTCCAGCGGCAGGTCGATCAGCACCGGCCCGGGGCGGCCCGAGCGCATCACATGAAACGCCTGCTGGAACACGCGCGGCACCAGCGCAGGCTCGCGCACGGTGACGGCCCACTTGCACACCGGCTTGGCGATGGACTCGATGTCCACGGCCTGGAAGTCTTCCTTGTACAGCCGCGCGCGCGGCGCCTGGCCGGTGATGCACAGAATGGGAATGGAGTCGGCAATGGCCGAATACAGCCCGGTGATCATGTCAGTGCCCGCCGGGCCCGACGTGCCGATGCACACGCCGATGTTCCCCGGCGCGGTGCGGGTGTAGCCCTCGGCCATGTGCGAGGCGGCCTCGACATGGCGCGCCAGCACATGCGCGATGTGGCCGTTCTGGCGCAGCGCCGAATACAGCGGATTGATCGCGGCACCGGGCACGCCGAAGGCCTGATGCACGCCCTCTTTCTCAAGCACCAGAACTGCGGCGTCCACCGCGCGCATTTTTGCCATGACTGCTTCTCCTTGTTCTTGCCCACGCAGCGAGCGCGAGCCTTGAACCGCAGTCTATTGCGCCAATCATCCGCAGTGAATACCGATCAAGGTCGAATGATTACATCTTTTTTGTTCATTAATCTTTCGGCTCGCTCCAGAGCTTGCCGCCCGTGGCCCAGTGCGACTTGGGCACCTCAAAGAGGATGATGTCCACCGCCTCGGGCGAGCACTTGAGGGTGTCGACCACGGCCTGGGTGATGTTTTCGACGAGCTGCTTTTTCACCTCGGGGCTGCGGCCCTCGAACATGTCGATGCGGATGGCGGGCATGGGATCTCCTGCGAAGAGTTGACGAACCATCGGCTATTTTGCCGCCTTGTGCTTGCGTCGCGCCTTCACGCCATCGGCCAGCACCTGCACCAACTCCACCGAGTCGTCCCACGGCAGGCAGGCGTCGGTGATGCTCTGGCCGTAATGCAGTTTGGCGGGATCGTCCTTGCCCGGCGTGAACTTCTGCGCCCCGCCATGCAGATGGCTCTCGGCCATGACACCGAAAATGCAGCGCTCGCCCGCAGCGAGCTGCGCCGCCACGTCCCGCGCGACATCGAGTTGGCGCATGTGCTGCTTTTCGCTGTTGGCGTGCGAGCAGTCGATCATCAGGCGGCAGTCGAGCTTGGCGTCCTCCAGCGCGTTGCAGGCGGCGCGCACGCTGGCGGCGTCGTAGTTCGGCGTCTTGCCGCCGCGCAGAATGACGTGGGTGTCCTTGTTGCCCCGGGTCTGCACGATGGATACCTGGCCGTTCTTGTGCACCGACAGAAAGGAGTGCGGGCGACGGGCGGCATGAATCGCGTCGATGGCGATGCGCAGACTGCCGTCGGTGCCGTTCTTGAAGCCGATGGGCGCCGACAGCCCCGAAGCCAGCTCGCGGTGCACCTGGCTCTCGGTGGTGCGCGCGCCGATGGCGCCCCAGGAAATGAGGTCGGCGATGTATTGCGGCGAAATCACGTCGAGGAATTCACTGCCCGCGGGCACGCCCAGGCGGTTGATGTCGATCAACACTTCGCGGGCGATGCGCAAGCCTTCGTCGATGCGGAAGCTCTCGTCAAGATAGGGATCGTTGATCAGTCCCTTCCAGCCCACCGTGGTGCGCGGCTTTTCGAAATACACCCGCATCACGATTTCCAGCTCGCCCGCATGCCGCTTGCGCAACACCGCCAGACGCTCGGCGTACTCGAGCGCGGCCTTGGGGTCGTGGATGGAGCAGGGGCCGATGACCAGCAGCAGGCGGTCGTCCTCGCCGTGGATGATGCGATGCAACGCCTGCCGCGTGTCGGCCACCAGGGCTTCCACCGGCGTGTCGGCGATGGGGAAGAAGCGGATGAGATGCTCGGGCGGCGGCAGCGGCACGATCTGCTTGATGCGGGCGTTGTCGGTGCGGGAGGTCTTGTCCTCCTGCGGCTTGTGCAAAGGCTCTGCGGCGGTCTTGGACTGCATCGTCTGCTCTCCTGCAAGCGGGCTGGTGGGGTCGGCTACTGAGGTGTCGAACATGGTGGCTTGGCCGCTGCCCGCCCGAAAAAAAACCGCCGGGCTGGGCCGGCGGTTTCTTGGGGTTTATCGGGGCCGCTAGTCAGCCTCTCCCTCCGCCGGTGCGGTGCGAGAAAAACCAGAAACCAAAAAAATAGGAACGGTTTGCGGTCATGGCTGTCTGCGTGAATGCCCTGCATTGAAGCAGAACGAGCGCGCCCTGGCAAGCTGCCTCGGCATGTGTGGCTGATTTGCGGTCGATCGGCGCGGAGTTTGTTTCAGCGCAAGCGCGCCTGCGCTTGGCCGTACGGCGAGACGCAGATTAGAGCCCGGCTGCTTATGATGCCGACTCGCGTCAAACCTGCCATGCCCACTGTGTCCTCAGCCCACACCTCGGTTCCCCCGTCTTCCCGCCCCGTCTGGCGTCGCCTGCTGTGGATCGTGCTTGCGCTGGCCGTGCTCGGCGCCGTGCTCTGGTGGCGCAGCCGCCCGCCCTTGGTGCCCGGCTACACCGTCGCGGCGCACGATCTGGTGCAGAACGTGGTGGCCACGGGCTACGTCATCACCCCGTCGCGGGTGCAGGTGGCCAGCGAGATCACCGGCACCGTGGTCAAGCGCCTGGTCGATCGCGGCGCGCACGTCAAGGCCGGACAGGTGCTGCTCGAACTGCGCGCCGACCAGACTTCCGCACAGCTCGATCAGGCCAAGGCCGCGCTGAACCAGCTCATCGAACAGTCACGCCCGCAGGCCGCCGCTGCCCTGGCGCAGGCCAAGACCCAGCTTGAACAGGCCGAGCGCGACCTCAAGCGCGCGCAAGGTGTGTTCGAGGCCGGCGGCGGCTCGGCGCAGCAGCTCGAGCAGGCGCAGACGGCGCTGCGCAACGCCCGCCAGCAGCGCGACAGCGCTCAGGCCGCCTACGCCGCGGTCGCTCCGGGTGGCGCGCAACAGCGGGCGCTCGAAGCCGCGGTCAAGGCCGCCAGCGCGGTCAACGCCCGCAACCTCGTGCGCGCCGGTGTCTCGGGCGTCGTGCTGGCGCGCAACGTGGAGGTGGGTGACACCGTCACGCCGGGCCAGTCCTTGTTCACCCTGGCGATGGATGGGCAGACCGAAATCCTGCTGCCGGTCAACGAGCAGAGCATCGGCAATCTGCAGATCGGCCAGCAGGCCCGCTGCGTGGCCGACGCCTACCCCGACCGCAGCTTTGCGGCACAGGTGAGTTTTCTCGCGCCGCAGGTCGATCGCACCACCGGCACGCTGGAGGTGCGCCTGCGCGTGCCCGACCCACCCGCCTGGCTCAAGCAGGACATGACCGTGTCGGCCGACATCGTCACCGCGCGGCGGCAGCATGCGCTGGTGGTCCCCAACGACGCGCTGCGCAACGCGGACGGCAACCAGGCCACCGTGCTGGTGGCGCGCGACGGGCGGGCTCAATCGCAGCAGGTCACGCTCGGTCTGCGCGGCCTGACGCTCTCGCAGGTGCTGTCGGGTCTGCACTCCGGGCAGACCGTGCTGTCGGGCAGCGGCACCACGCCCGGTGAACGAGTGCGCGTGCAGTTGCTGCCGCTGCCGACGGCTGCGGCCAGCGCCGCTTCACCCAGCAACGACCTGCCCATGCCCGGGCGCTGAACCGCCCCCAACGCGCATGCGCCTGTCCTGGAAAATCGCCCTGCAGTTCCTGCGCGATGGTCGCGTACAGTCGCTGCTCATCCTCGTGGGCATCGCCGTGGGCTCGGCGGTGATCGTGTTCATCACGGCGCTGGTCACCGGGCTGCAGGGCAATATCGTCAACCGCACCCTGGGCAGCCAGCCGCAGATCGTGGTCAAGGCGCCTGATCTCGAACCGCTCACCCCGCCGCCCGCGGCGAACACGGTGTATCTCTCCCGCATCGACCCGCGCCCGCAGCGGCTGCGCGGCATCGACAACGCCGCCGCAGTGCTGCACGCCATTCGCGCCATGCCCGACGTGAAAGCCGCCACACCGGTGGTCTCGGGCCCGGCCTTCGCCCAGCGCGGCAACGCGGTGCGCGCGGTGGCCATCATCGGCATCGAGCCAGCCAGCTATGTGCGCATCATCCCCGTCGATACCGACATCGTGGCCGGACAGTTTGCGGTGGGCGCGGAAAAAATTCTGATCGGCTCGCGCCTGGCGTCCGATCTTGGCCTGGCCGTGGGCGACACCTTGCGCCTCACCGGCCCGTCGGGGCAGGCGCAGGCCTTTCGCGTGGCCGGGATTTTCACCATGGGCGTGCGCGACGTGGACGAGCGCCAGGTCTATCTCGGCCTACAACAGGCGCAGACCCTGCTGGGCCTGCCCGGGTCGGTGACCGAAATCGACCTGACGGTGCACGAGCTGTTCAGCGCCCAGGCCATTGCCGCGCGCATCGCTCGCACCTTCGATGTCAAGGCCGAAAGCTGGATGACGACCAACAGCCAGCTCCTCAACGCCCTGCGCTCGCAATCGCTCTCGACCAACATCATTCGCCTGTCCATCGCGCTGTCGGTGGCGCTGGGCATCGCCAGCGTGCTGGCCGTCAGCGTGGTGCAGCGCACACGCGAAATCGGCATCCTGCGCGCCATGGGCGCCACGCGGCTGCGCATGATGACGGTGTTTCTGATTCAGGGCGGGGTGCTGGGGCTGCTGGGGTCGAGCGTGGGCGCGGCGCTGGGCATTTCGCTGGTCTATGTGTTCAACCACGCCGGGCCGCGACTGTTCCCCGTGACGGTCAGCCCGTGGCTGGCGCCGCAGGCCATGCTCATCGCCACGCTCGCGGGCATTCTCGCCGCCTACGCCCCGGCGCGGCGCGCCTCCCACCTCGATCCGGTGGAAGCCATCCGCACGGTCTGACATTCCCGCGCATGTCTGCCCCACGCCCATGACCGACAAGCAAGCCACGCCCGTGCTGCAACTCAGCGGCCTGCGCAAGACCTATGGCCTGGGCACGCCGCTGGAAGTCGAGGTGCTGCACGGCATCGACCTGACTTTGCACAGCGGCGAATTCGCCGCGTTGATCGGGCCGTCCGGCTCGGGCAAAAGCACGCTGCTCAACCTCATCGGCCTGCTCGACACGCCCACCGGCGGCGAAATCCAGGTGCAGGGCCGCCCCACGGCGGCGCTCACCGATGCCGACCGCACCGAGCTGCGCGGACGCACTCTGGGGTTCGTGTTCCAGTTCCACCACCTGATCAACGCTTTTACCGTGCTGGACAACGTGATGATGCCCGCGCTGCTCGGCGGCGCGGTGGCCAGTGAAGCGCTTCGCGCGCGGGCCCTGGATCTGCTGGGCGCGGTGGGGCTGGCGATGCATGCGAACAAGCGCCCTAACGCGCTCTCGGGCGGCCAGCAGCAGCGCGTGGCCATCGCCCGCGCGCTGATGATTCGCCCGCCCATCCTGCTCGCCGACGAGCCCACCGGCAACCTCGACTCGCATTCGGCCGACGAGGTGTTCGCCCTGTTTCGCCACTTCAACCAGACCTTCGGCTGCGCCGTGCTGCTGGTGACGCACGACCCGCGCATCGCCGCGCGCTGCGACCGGGTGCTGGAAATGCTCGATGGTGAACTGGTACGAGACACCGCAGGCATGCAGGCGCCACAAACGCCTTGACGCTCCCAATGCTGACAGCGTAGAGTATCAATCAAGAATCATTCGCAATTGAGAACTCTATGCTGATATCTCTTCGCGCACGGCATGCCATCCGGTGCGCATTCGGAGCTTTGCTCTACTGCGGCATCGTCGTCGCCCTGACCCCGGCGCAGGCCCAGGAAGAAGTCGCTGTCGGTCAACAACTGGCTCCCTACGCCGCGCCGGTGCTGCCGCCGCCCAGCACGACAGTCAACGGGGTGAGCACCACCCTGCACCTCGACGCCGAAACCCTCGGGGTGATCGGCGGCGACGGGCAGCGCGGCGCGGTCTCGCTGGCGGCGTTCCAGGCCAACTTTGGCCTGGAACGCCGCACAGGCCGGCTGGTGGCGCGGCGGGCAATTCGACCTGATGTTGGTGGGTCTGCGCGGCAGCGGCAACCTGCAGACGCGCAGCGGCGACCTGCAATTGCCGAGCAATCTCTGGGCGCCCAACTTCCTGCGCGTCTATCAGGCCACCTACCGGCAGGACTTCGGCCCGACGTTCCTGCAAGTCGGCGTCCAGGACATGAACAACACCTTCGACGTCACCGACGTCGCAGGGCATCTGCACAATGCTTCGTTCGGCATCTCGCCCACCCTCACTGGCAACGCCAATATCGCCACCTATCCCAACCCCGGTCTGGGGGCATTCGGCGGGGTCGATCTGGGCGGGGGTGCCAGTGTGCAGGCGGGTCTGTGGCAGGCCGATCCGCCCGGAATGCAGGGTGCGCTGCGCCGGGGCGCACTGGCGATTGCCGAATACGATCAGACTTGGGGGAGTGACGCGCAAGGCCCCAGCACCACGCTCAAATTCGGCGCCTGGCATCAGCACAACAGCCCCGACGGCAGTAGCGCCGACGGCAGCGGGATCTATGGCATCGGCCAATGGGCCTGGAAGGGCGCAGACCAGCGCCAGTGGGGCAGTTTCGTGCAATTCGGCTACTCGCCTGCCGCGCCAAATGTGATCCGCAGTTATGTCGGCGGTGGGGTGCGGGTCGAGGGCTTGCTTCCCGCACGACCGAGCGATGTGCTGACCGTGGGCGTTGCGCGCGCCGCGCCGGTCGGAATGCTGGCCGAAACCGTTGTCGAGGCAGTGTATTCGCTGCGTCTGGCACGCCACCTCTACCTGCAGCCCGATCTGCAGCATGTGCGAAACCCCGGCGGCATACCGGGTCGTCAATGGGTCGCGGGCCTGCGGTTGCACCTCGAACAGTGAAGGCCGGGGCTTAAAATGAGTGATTGCGCTCGCTTGGCGCCCCCTCTCACACCCACCCACCATGAGCCTGAAATGCGGCATCGTGGGCCTGCCCAACGTGGGCAAGTCCACCCTCTTCAATGCGCTGACCCAAAGCGCCATTCCGGCAGAAAACTACCCCTTCTGCACCATTGAGCCCAACACCGGCATCGTCGAACTGCCTGACCCGCGGCTCGATCAGTTGGCCGCCATCGTCAAGCCCCAGCGCGTCATTCCCGCTGTGGTCGAGTTTGTCGATATCGCCGGGCTCGTGGCCGGGGCCAGCCAGGGCGAGGGGCTGGGCAATCAGTTTCTGGCCCACATCCGCGAGACCGATGCCATCATCAACGTGGTGCGCTGCTTTGAAGACCCGAATGTGATTCACGTCGCTGGACGGGTCGATCCAATTTCCGACATCGCGGTGATCCAGACCGAGTTGTGCCTGGCCGACCTGGGCACGGCCGAGAAAAGTCTGCACCGCATGAATAAGCAGGCACGCGCCGGAGACAAGGACGCCAAGCGCGTGGCCGATCTGCTCGAACGCATCATTCCTGCGCTCAACGAGGCGCGTCCGGTGCGCGCACTGGGCTTGAGCGCAGAAGAGCTTGCCCTGATCGCACCGCTGTGCCTAATCACCGCCAAGCCTGCGATGTTCGTCGGCAACGTCATGGAGGACGGGTTCGAGAACAACCCCCACCTGGACCGGCTGCGCGAGTATGCGGCCAAGGAGAATGCACCGGTCGTGGCTATCTGCGCCAAGCTCGAGAGCGAACTCGCCGGGCTCGATGCCGAAGAAAAGCAGCCTTTCCTCGCCGATCTCGGCCTGGAAGAGCCCGGCCTGAATCGCCTGATCCGCGCCGCGTTCAAGCTGCTCGGGCTACAGACCTACTTCACCGCAGGCGTCAAGGAAGTGAGAGCCTGGACGGTGCGCATCGGCGCCACGGCCCCGCAGGCCGCCGCTGTGATCCACACCGATTTCGAGCGCGGTTTCATCCGCGCCCAGACCATCGCCTTCGACGACTTCATTCACTACGGCGGCGAACAAGGCGCCAAGGACGCGGGCAAGATGCGCGCCGAAGGCAAGGACTACATCGTCAAGGATGGCGATGTGCTGCACTTCCTATTCAACGTCTGACCTCGGCCCCAGCGCAGCAGAAATCTGCGCCGCCAGTTAAAGTGAGCGGTTCGGCCTTCGCACCTCGCACGAGGCGGCAAGGGCATCAAACCAAAAAACGACCGTTCACATGAATTCCGGCATCGTCTACGCCCTGGCGGCGTATGTCATCTGGGGGCTGTTTCCGCTGTATTTCAAGGCGCTGGAACAGATCCCGTCCTTGCAGATTCTGGCCCACCGCATGGCGTGGTCGCTGCTGTTCGTGGCGCTGCTGCTGATCGTGCTCAAGCGCTGGGCATGGATCAGGGTCTTGCGCGAGCAACCGGCCGTGCTGGCGCGGTTCGCGCTCAGCGCCGTGTTGTTGTCGGCCAATTGGGGCATCTACATCTGGTCGGTCAACAGCAACCATGTGGTAGACGCGAGCCTGGGCTATTACATCAATCCCCTGGTCAACGTGGCTCTGGGCTCGGTGCTGCTTCACGAGCGCCTTCGCCGCATGCAGTGGATCGCGCTGCTGATCGCCGCGGTGGGGGTGAGCAGCATGGCTCTTGAACTCGGGCATGTACCCTGGATCAGCCTCAGCCTGGCTTTGACCTTCGGCGGCTATGCGCTGTTGCGCAAGACCGCACCGCTCGGCGCCCTTGAGGGGCTGGCAGTGGAGACGGCGGTGCTGTTCCCAGTGGCCGCGAGCTATCTGTTCTGGCTGAGCATGCACGGCAGCAATGCCTTCGCCTCGGCCGATCTGTCCACCCAGGCGCTGTTGGTGGCAGCAGGCCCGGTCACCACCATCCCGCTGCTGCTGTTTGCCGCTGGAGCCCGGCGGATGTCGATGACCCTGCTGGGCGTGTTGCAGTACATCACACCCAGCCTGCAACTTGCACTGGGCGTGTTGCTCTATCACGAGCCCTTCGCCACCGCGAAGGTGATCGGCTTCGGATTGGTCTGGTTGGGGCTGGCGGTATTTCTCATCGACGGCCTGCGGGTGGCCTGGGCTCGGCCCGTGCTGAAGGCCGCGCCCGGCATGGGAGAGACCGCGGCAGCTTCGTCGTCCAGGCTATGATCGCGCCCGCCGGATCGCCTCAGGGATAGAGCCCGCGCTCTTCCCGTGCCTGCAACACGCGTTCGCAAGCCACCGCGAACGCGGCCGTGCGCAGACTGATCTTGAGCTGTTCGGACGTGTCCCAGATGCGGGCAAAGGCATTGCCCAGAATCTTGTCCAGCCTGGCGTTGATGTCGTCCTCGTCCCAGAAGAAGCTCGAGAAATCCTGCACCCACTCGAAGTACGACACCGTGACCCCACCGGCGTTGCAGATGACGTCCGGCACGACCAGGATGCCCCGGCTGGCGAAGACATCGTCGGCCGCGGGCAGCGTGGGCCCGTTGGCGCCCTCCAGAATCACCTTGGCCGTGGTCTTGCGGGCGCGCTCGGCCGTGAGTTGCCCCTCCAACGCCGCCGGAATCAGCACATCGCAGCGCACCTCCCAGAAATCCTCGTTGCGGGCGCTTTGAGCACCCGGAAATCCGGCAACCCCGCCATGACGTTCGACATGCGCTTGCAGGGCGCCGATGTCGAGGCCTTTTTCCTCGATGATGGTGCCCGTGTGGTCCTGAACCGCCACGATGTGCGCGCCCGTGGCGGCGAACAGTTCGGCCGCAGTGCCTCCCACATTGCCGAACCCCTGCACCGCGATACGCAGGCCCTTGATCTCATGGCCGAGCCGTCGCAGCGCCTCTCGGCCGGTCACGAACACGCCGCGCCCCGTGGCCTTGACCCGACCGAGCGAACCTCCGAGCGGTATGGGCTTACCCGTGACGACACCCGTGGCCGTGGCCCCGACGTTCATCGAATAGGTGTCCATCATCCACGCCATGATCTGTCCGTTGGTGTTGACGTCCGGCGCAGGAATGTCCTGCTGCGGCCCGATGATGATGCCGATCTCGCTGGTATAGCGGCGAGTCAGGCGTTCCAGTTCCTTGTGAGAGAGCTCCGACGGCGTCACCCTTATGCCGCCCTTTGCGCCACCATACGGAAGACCGACAGCGGCATTCTTGATCGTCATCCAGGCTGATAGCGCCATCACCTCTTCCAGCGTGACGTTGGGGTGATAGCGCACCCCGCCCTTGCCCGGCCCGCGTGACAGGTTGTGCTGCACCCGATAACCCTCGAAGTGCCGTACCGAGCCGTCGTCCATCTCGATGGGCACATCGACAATGAGTGCGCGCTTCGGGCGCTTGAGCGTTTCGCCCCAGCGCGCGAGATGGCCCAGATGCGGCAGGACGCGGTCGACCTGGGCAAGATAGGTCAGCCAGGGACTGTCGGCTTCGGGGTGGATGTAGGACAGTGAGCACGTGGGCGAGGTTGCCGCGGCCGCGGTGGATGCTGAGGCTTTCATTGCGTCTCCATTCGAGTGTTGTGATGCGCCGTATCGCACAAGGCCTTGTAATACCTTGACGCGGGCAGGGCGTTGTGTGCCCTGCTGATACTGTAGTCGCTCACACTCATGACGGCCTCCGGTGGGCCGTATGCGTTGGAAAGACCTGAAAGCAATCCTGACAGGTTCAGACTCGTCTCAGGCAAAAAGCCCATCGCCCGCTTGCCCCACATGACTGTGGCACAAACGGGCGATGGGCTTCGATGCTTCAGCGATCAGATGCGAATAGATCGGAACAGAAGCAATCAGATGACTTGACCCTTGGTGATCAGGCGGCTGACAACCCACGACTTGGTCTTGGAGATCGGACGCGACTCGGCGATCTCGACCACGTCGTTGAGGTGATATTGACCTGATTCGTCATGCGCGCTGTATTTCTTCGAGCGCGCAATGAACTTGCCATAGATCGGGTGCTGGATGCGACGCTCGACCAGAACGGTCACCGTCTTCTGACGCTTGTCACTGACCACGCGGCCGACCAGCGTGCGCTGGACTTTCTTTTGTTCAGTCATGGCTTAACCCTTGGCCTTCTTTTCTTGAATCAGGGTACGAACCCGCGCGATGGCACGCTTGGTGTTGCCAAGCTGGCTCGTGTTCTGAAGCTGCTGAGTGCCCTTCTGCATGCGCAGATTGAAGTGAGCCTTGAGCAGACTGTCGAGTTCGGTCTGCAGCGCAGGAATGTCCTTGGCGCGCAGTTCGGTGAGTTGAGCGGTGGATTTCATATCGCTCTCCTTAAGCGCCGATCTGGCGCGAGACAAAGGTGGTGCGGAAAGGCAGCTTGGCCGCGGCGAGCTCGAAAGCCTCGCGCGCGATGGCCTCGGGCACACCCTCGATTTCGTAAAGCACACGGCCCGGTTGAATTTCCGAAACGTAGTACTCGGGGTTGCCCTTGCCGTTACCCATGCGCACCTCGGCAGGCTTGATGGAAATCGGCTTGTCCGGGAACACCCGAATCCAGATGCGGCCGCCACGCTTGACGTGACGGGAGATCGCGCGACGGGCCGATTCGATCTGGCGTGCGGTGATACGACCACGGGTGGTCGCCTTCAGGCCGAACTCACCGAAGGCCACGGTGGCGCCGCGTGTGGCCAGGCCCGTGTTGCGGCCCTTCTGCTCCTTGCGGTATTTGCGACGAGCGGGTTGTAGCATGAATTCTCTCCTTAAGCGCCGGTCGCACCACCGGACTGAGCCGGTTTGCGTACGCGCTTGACTGCAACGGATTTTTCGCCATCGGCAGACGGCGCGGCGCGGCGGGCACCCGACGGGCGGGCTGTGCCGGGGCGGCGGCTGCGCCGATCTTCTTCAGGCGCGGCGGGCTCGGCCTTGGCCGGAACGACGGCTCCCTTGCCTGGGGTGTCGCCCTTGTAAACCCACACCTTCACGCCGATGACACCATAGGTGGTCTTGGCTTCGGACGTCGCGTAATCGATGTTCGCACGCAGCGTCTGCAGCGGCACACGGCCTTCGCGATACCACTCGGTACGCGCAATTTCGATGCCGTTGAGTCGCCCCGCCGACATGATCTTGATGCCCTGCGCGCCCATGCGCATGGCGTTCTGCATCGCGCGTTTCATGGCGCGGCGGAACTGGATGCGCTTTTCGAGCTGCTGGGTGATGGAGTCGGCAATCAGCTGGGCATCGATCTCGGGCTTGCGCACTTCTTCGATGTCCACTGCGACCGGCACGCCCAGACGCTTGGTGAGTTCGGCCTTCAGGTTTTCGATGTCCTCGCCCTTCTTGCCGATCACCACACCGGGGCGGGCGCTGTAAATGGTGATGCGGGCATTCTTGGCCGGGCGCTCGATGAGCACGCGCGACACCGAGGCATTCTTCAGACGCTTGGCCAGGTACTCGCGGACCATGATGTCTTCGCTGAGCATCTTGGCGTACTGGGTGCTCGGTGCATACCAGCGCGAAGCCCAGCCACGGGTGACGGCGAGGCGGAAGCCGGTCGGATGAATTTTCTGTCCCATAGCGTCCTCAGTTCCCGACTTGAATGTAGATATGGCAGGTGGGCTTGCTGATGCGATTGCCACGGCCCTTGGCGCGCGCACTGAAGCGCTTGAGGGTCGAGCCCTCTTCCACCATGATCTTGGTCACTTTCAGTTCGTCCACATCGGCGCCATCGTTGTGCTCGGCGTTGGCGATGGCCGACTCCAGCACTTTCTTGATGATGCCCGAGGCCTTCTTGGGCGAGAACTCCAGGATGTTCAAAGCGGAGTCCACTTTCTTACCGCGGATCAGGTCCGCCACCAGTCGGCCCTTCTGAGCCGAGAGGCGAACGCCGCGTAGGGTTGCACGAGTTTCCATGTGTCTGCCTTACTTCTTCGCCTTTTTGTCGGCGGGATGTCCTTTGAATGTCCGCGTCAGCGCGAATTCGCCAAGCTTGTGGCCCACCATCTGGTCGGACACATAGACCGGGACATGCTGTTTGCCGTTGTGCACGGCGATCGTCAGGCCGATGAATTCGGGCAGGATGGTGGAACGACGCGACCAGGTCTTGACCGGGCGCTTGTCCTTGGTGCTGACGGCAGCTTCGACCTTCTTCAGCAGATGCTGGTCGCAGAACGGACCTTTTTTGAGTGAGCGAGCCATGTGCTATCCCTTACTTCTTACGGCGCGACACGATCATGTTCTGCGTGCGCTTGTTGTTGCGGGTGCGATAACCCTTGGTCGGCGTGCCCCACGGGCTGACCGCCACGCGGCCTTCACCCGTCTTGCCTTCACCACCACCATGCGGGTGATCGATCGGGTTCATGGCGACACCGCGCACCGTCGGTCGAATGCCCTTCCAGCGGATGGCGCCGGCCTTGCCGTACTGGCGCAGGTTGTGCTCTTCATTGCTGACCTCGCCCAGCGTGGCGCGGCAGTCGATGTGAATGCGGCGCACTTCACCCGAGCGCATGCGCACCTGGGCGTGGATGCCCTCGCGAGCCAGCAGCACGGCAGAGGCGCCTGCGGAGCGGGCGATCTGCGCGCCCTTGCCCGGCTGCATCTCGATGCAGTGAATCGTCGAGCCCACCGGAATGTTCCGGATCGGCAACGCATTGCCGGCACGGATCGGCGCCTCGGACCCGCTCATCAGCGTGGCACCCACCTCGAGATTGCGCGGTGCGATGATATAGCGGCGCTCGCCATCGGCGTAGCAGACCAACGCGATGTGAGCGGTACGGTTCGGGTCGTACTCGATGCGCTCGACCTTGGCCGGAATGCCGTCCTTGTCGCGGCGGAAGTCGACCACACGGTAATGGTGCTTGTGTCCACCGCCGCGATGGCGCGTGGTGATGTGACCATTGTTGTTGCGGCCAGCCTTCTGGAATTGCGGCTCGAGCAGCGAACGCTCGGGTTCGCCCTTGTACAGGTGCGGGTGCGAGACCTTGACGACGGCGCGACGACCAGCCGAGGTCGGTTTGACTTTGACGACGGGCATTTAGACACCCTCCTGCGCGAAATTCAGCTCTTGTCCCGCCTTCAGGCAGACATAGGCCTTCTTGACATGATTGCGACGGCCCGTGCCACGTGCGGTGCGCTTGACCTTGCCCTTGATGTTGGCGACCTGTACCGACTCGACGTCTACCTTGAACAGCAGCTCGACAGCAGCCTTGATCTCGGGTTTAGTCGCGTCACGCAAGACGCGAAACACCACCTGATTACGCTTTTCAGCAACCAGGGTAGCCTTTTCGGAAATGACCGGCGCACTGAGCACCTGCATCAGGCGCTGCGGATTGAGAACGGCTTGCGTCATGACAGCATCTCCTGAAGTTGGCTGACAGCGCCCTTGGTCATCACGACCTTTTTGTAGAACAGCAGGGACAGCGGATCGGCGTAGCGCGGCTCGACCACCAGAACATTCGGCAGATTGCGCGCGGCGAGGAACAGATTCTCATCCGCGCCCTCGGCGATGATCATCACCGAATCCAGCCCCATAGCCTTGCACTTCTCGGCCACGAGCTTGGTCTTCGGAGCATCGACGGTGAAGCTGTCGACCACCACGAGACGACCTTCACGGGCGAGCTGCGAGAACAGCGAACGCATACCGGCACGGTAAGCCTTCTTGTTGACCTTGTGCGTGAAGTTTTCGTCAGGCGAATTCGGGAAAATCTTGCCGCCCCCGCGCCACAGCGGCGACGAGGTCATACCGGCGCGTGCGCGGCCAGTACCCTTTTGCTTCCAGGGCTTGCGTGTCGAGTGCTTGACCACCGCACGGTCCTTTTGGGCGCGATTGCCCAGACGCGCATTGGCCTGGTAGGCAATGACGATCTGGTGCACCAGATCTTCGTTGAAGTCACGGCCGAAGACTTCCGGGCTGACATCAAATTTTTCCGCAGGCTGACCCTGCGCATTCAGAAAATCGAGCTGCATCACTGACCTCCTGCCGCAGACTTGACCGCGGGACGCAGAAACACAAAGCCAGAACGCGCACCCGGCACCGCACCCTTGACCAGAATGAGTTGGCGGGCCTCGTCGATACGGACCACTTCCAGGTTTTGCACGGTCACGGTTTCGTTGCCCAGTTGACCGGCCATGCGCTTGCCGGGGAAGACGCGCCCGGGATCCTGCGCCATACCGATGGAGCCCGGCGCACGCGTGGTGACCGAGTTACCGTGCGAGGCGCGATTGGACGAGAAATTGTGGCGCTTGATCGAACCGGCAAAACCCTTGCCGATCGAGATGCCTTGCGCATCCACCATCTGCCCCACCTGGAACAGCGAGGCCGGCACGGTTGAACCCGGCGCGTATGCAGCCGCCTTGTCGGCAGGCAGATCAAATTCCTTGAGGATTTCAGCCGGCTCCACGCCAGCCTTGGCCAAGTGGCCGGCCTGACCCTTGGTCAGACGTGACGGCTTGCGAGAACCGAAAGCCACCTGAACGGCACTATAGCCATCCACCTCTTGCGTGCGCACCTGCGACACCCGATTGCCGGACGCATCCAGCACGGTGACGGCGATGGACTCCCCATCGTCGGTGAACACACGCGTCATTCCGACCTTGCGCGTGACAAGGCCCATTGAATGTGAGCTCATTGTTTTCTCCTACCTGGCTACGATTGGCCAGGCCCGTAAGTTATCAAATGACCCCAGTTTTACTGGCGTCTACTGCTCATCGCCGCCCAGGCTAACACCTGGGTCAGGCCACCCTTTTCAGATAGCCATGGAGCTGATCCAAAAGGAAAGCCTTAAATCATACATCACGCGCCTTGCGTTCCGCAAGGCGAAAGGCTCACTGCAGTTTGATTTCGACGTCAACGCCAGCAGGCAGATCAAGCTTCATCAGCGCATCGACCGTCTTGTCCGTCGGGTCAACGATATCCATGAGGCGCAGATGAGTGCGAATTTCGAGCTGATCGCGCGAAGTCTTGTTGACGTGCGGCGAACGCAGAATGTCGAAGCGCTGAAGGCGCGTGGGCATCGGCACCGGCCCTTTGACGATAGCTCCGGTACGCTTGGCCGTATCGACAATTTCCATCGCAGACTGGTCGATCAGCTTGTAATCGAAGGCTTTCAGACGAATACGGATTTTTTGGTTTTGCATGATGATCTCTTCAAAGAGCGAAAACCGACACCGTAGGTCAAGATGCCAAACGGTGTCGGCTGTTTGTGTTGGACGATTTACTCGATGATCTTCGCCACCACCCCGGCGCCGACGGTGCGGCCACCTTCGCGGATGGCAAAGCGCAGGCCTTCTTCCATGGCGATGGGGGCGATCAGCTTGACGGTGATGCTCACGTTGTCGCCGGGCATGACCATTTCCTTGTCCTTGGGCAGCTCCACGGCACCGGTGACGTCGGTGGTGCGGAAGTAGAACTGGGGACGGTAGTTGTTGAAGAAGGGGGTGTGGCGGCCGCCTTCGTCTTTTGAGAGGACGTAGATCTCGGCGGTGAAGTGGGTGTGGGGCTTGACGGAGCCGGGCTTGCACAGCACCTGGCCGCGCTCGACGTCTTCACGCTTGGTGCCGCGCAGCAGAATG